>NZ_LMFC01000001.1 GCF_001426705.1 Cellulomonas sp. Root485
TCGTTCGACGACTGGGACGACGACGCGATCAACATCGAGACGTCGACCAACGTCTGGATCGACCACAACACGTTCTTCACCGGCTACGACGGCTCGGTGGACACCAAGCGYGGCTCGGACTACGTGACGATCTCCTGGAACCACTTCGACGGGCAGGACAAGAACTCCCTGGTCGGGCACTCGGACGACAACGGGTCCCAGGACCGCGGCAAGCTGCGGGTCACGTACCACCACAACTGGTTCGACGGCACCAACCAGCGCAACCCGCGGGTGCGGTTCGGCAACCCGGTGCACGTGTTCAACAACCTGTACAGCTCGGTCGGGTCGTACGGGGTGGCCTCCACGATGGARGGTGGTGTCCTGGTCGAGGGCAACTACTTCGAGAACACCGACGACACCTTCCACCTCGGTGAGGGCTCGTCCCCGGCGGGCACGCTCGTGGCGAGGAACAACTACTTCGTCAGCTCCACCGCCGGCCAGACCGGTGGCTCGGTGAAGTCGGTGACGTACTCCTACACGCTCGACACCGCGAGCACGGTGAAGTCGATCGTCACCTCCGGTGCGGGGGTCGGCCACCTCTGAGTCCTGGAAGAGGAAGGGCCGCGCGGTGCGCGGCCCTTCCTATTTCCGTGGCTCCTCGCTGCCGCGCNCACCTTCCACCTCGGTGAGGGCTCGTCCCCGGCGGGCACGCTCGTGGCGAGGAACAACTACTTCGTCAACTCCACCGCCGGCCAGACCGGTGGCTCGGTGAAGTCGGTGACGTACTCCTACACGCTCGACACCGCGAGCACGGTGAAGTCGATCGTCACCTCCGGTGCGGGGGTCGGCCACCTCTGAGTCCTGGAAGAGGAAGGGCCGCGCGGTGCGCGGCCCTTCCTATTTCCGTGGCTCCTCGCTGCCGCGCGCTCGTACCGTCGTGGTGTGACCGACCTCTTCCGTGTGGTGCGCGCCGACAAGGGCGCCGTGCTCGTGCTGCCCGCCGACGGGCTGGACGGCGAGCACGAGCCGCACCGGGTGGAGCTCGACCGGGACGGCCTGCTCGCGACGGAGGACGGCGAACGGCTGCCGCCGACGGTCGGCGACTGGCTGCGCGTCGACGACACGGGGCCGAGCCTGCGTCCCCGCACCACCGCCCTGGTCCGCGACAGCGCGGGCGCCACCTCCCGGGTGCAGGCGCTCGCCGCCAACATCGACGTCGTCCTCGTGGTCGAGCACCTGGAGCCCGACCCGGACCTCGGCCGCGTCGAGCGGATGCTCACGCTCGCATGGCGCTCGGGGGCGACGCCCGTCGTCGTCCTGACGAAGGCCGACCTCGTCCCGGACCCCGAGGGGATGACCGCGGAGGTCGAGGCGGTGGCGCTCGCGGTCGACGTCCACACGGTCAGCGTCCCCACCGGCCAGGGGATCGACGCCCTGCGGGCACTGCTCGTCCCGGGCGCCACACTCGTCGCCGTCGGCCCGTCGGGCGCGGGCAAGTCCACCCTGGTCAACGCGCTCGCCGGCCGGGACGTCATGGCGACGGGTGAGCGCCGGGTCGACGGGCGCGGCCGGCACACCACCACGCATCGTGAGCTGGTCCCGCTCGCCGGCGGCGCGATGCTCATCGACACGCCCGGCATCCGCGGGGTCGGCGTGGTGGCCGACGAGGACGCGCTGGACACGACCTTCGCGGACGTCGCGGAGCTGGCCGCCGCGTGCCGGTTCGCCGACTGCCACCACGCGGGCGAGCCGGGCTGCGCGATCCAGGCGGCGCTCGACAACGGTGAGCTCGCCGAGCGCCGGTTCGACAGCTGGCGCCGGCTGGCGCGCGAGGCGGCCTACCAGGCGCGGCGGTCGGACGCGCGGCTGCGGGCCGAGGAGCGCGACCGGTGGAAGAAGGTCACCAAGGAGTACCAGCGGGGCCTGCGCGGACCCGGCCGCCCGCGTCCCTGAGACGGTCGCGGAAGCGCATCGACGACCCGGATCGAGTACCAAAACGTTTCGTATCCGGCCGAGCGCTCGCCAGACCTGAGGGCGGTCGGGTTTCCTCGTCGGGACCGGGGTGCGCCGCCGTCATCGCCGACGTGCGGCCCACCCCGCCCAGACACAGACGTCCCGAGGAGACCCATGCCCACCCGCAGATCCGCCACCGCGCTGCTCGCTGCCGCGACCATCGCGGTCGGAGGCCTCACGGCCGCCGCGACCGCAGCGCAGGCCGCGCCCGGCTGCAAGGTCGAGTACAAGATCACGAACCAGTGGGGCGGTGGCTACGGCGCCGACGTCACGGTCACCAACCTGGGTGACCCGGTCAGCTCGTGGACGGTCGGGTGGACCTTCACGGCCGGGCAGAAGATCACGCAGCTCTGGAACGGCAGCGCGACCCAGAGCGGTTCGTCGGTCTCCGTCGCGAGCCTTCCGTACAACGGCTCGGTGGGCACGAACGGGAAGACGAACTTCGGGTTCAACGGCTCCTGGAGCGGGTCCAACCCGGTCCCGTCGACCTTCACGCTGAACGGCACCACCTGCACCGGCACGACGCCGACGCAGACGCCCACCGCGACGCAGACCCCGACGCCGACCCCCACGGCGACGCAGACGCCGACGCCGACCCCCACGGCGACGCAGACCCCGACCCCCACGCCGACGGTGACCAACCCGCCGAACAGCAGCAACTTCTACCTCGACCCCACCACGCAGGCGTACCGCGCGTGGCAGGCGGCGGGCGGCTCCGACAAGACGCTGCTCGCGAAGATCGCCCTGACGCCGGCCGCGTACTGGGTGGGCAACTGGGCCGACGCGGCGCACGCCAAGGCCGAGGTCGCCGACTACACCGGTCGCGCCGTCGCCGCCGGCAAGACGGGGACGCTCGTCGTCTACGCCATCCCCGGCCGTGACTGCGGCTCGTACTCCGGTGGCGGCGTGGCCGAGAGCGCCTACGCGGCGTGGATCGACACGATCGCGTCCGGCATCCAGGGCCGCCCGTACGTGATCCTCGAGCCCGACGCGCTCGCCCAGCTGGGCGACTGCAACGGCCAGGGCGACCGCATCGGCTTCCTGAAGTACGCCGCGAAGGCACTCACGCTCAAGGGCGCACGCGTCTTCATCGACGCCGGCAACTCGGGCTGGCTGCCGGTCAGCACCGTCGTGAGCCGCCTCAACCAGGTCGGCTTCGAGTACGCGGTCGGCTTCGCGCTGAACACGTCGAACTACCACACCACCTCGGCGTCGAAGACGTACGGCCAGCAGATCTCCCAGCAGCTGGGCGGCAAGAAGTTCGTCATCGACACCTCCCGCAACGGCAACGGCTCCAACGGCGAGTGGTGCAACCCGCGCGGCCGGGCGCTCGGCGAGAAGCCGACCCTGGTGAACGACGGCTCGGGCCTGGAGGCCCTCCTGTGGGTCAAGCTGCCCGGCGAGTCCGACGGCACCTGCAACGGCGGCCCGTCCGCCGGTGCGTGGTACCAGGAGATCGCCCTGGAGCTGGCGCGCAACGCCACGTGGTGACCGCCTGACACGAGGGCCTGCGGGGGTTCGTCCCCGCAGGCCCTCGTGCGTGGGGCGGCGACCTCACACGGCAGTCCCCTCGGCGTCGGGGAGAATCGGACCATGCCGCCGCGCCGTCGTACCGATCCTGCCGACGGGCGGGCCGCACTTGCCGTCTGGCGGGCTGACCCGTCCGGCGCCCCGACGTCCGCCCGGCGCACCGCGGTGCGGTTCACCCTCGAGGAGCTCGCCGAGGTGGCGCCCGGCAACGCGGTCGAGGTCCGGGTCCCACCGGACGGCGCCGTGCAGGCGGTGGAGGGACCTCGTCACACCCGTGGGACCCCGCCGAACGTCGTGGAGACGGACGCGCAGACCTGGCTCGGACTGGCGACCGGCGCGCTGACCTGGGACTCCGCCGTGGCCGACGGCCGGATCCGGGCGTCCGGCGAGCGCGCCGACCTGCGCGAGTGGCTCCCGCTGCAGGCCGCCCGCCACCGCGGCTGAGCACGCCGACGGGGGCGCTGACCTAGGATCACGGGGTGCCTGACGACCCCCAGCCCGTGACCCCGGAACCAGCGCCCGGTCCGTCGGTTCCCGTGGACGCGCGCGGCGTGCCGATCCCCTCGGAGGAGGAGCTGGCCCTGGTCGCGCAGCCGGCGACCGTGCGCCACGCCCCCAAGTACGGCGCGTTCATCACCGCGGGCGTCCTCGTCGGCGTCGTCGTGGCCCTGGTGCTGGTCGCGGTCGTCCGCCCCGAGGTCCCCTGGGTGGCCGACGGCTCCGGCTTCATCTCGTTCCTCGACGGCGAGGGTGCCGTGCGCACCGTCATGGCCGTCGCCGGTGGCGTCCTCGGTGGGTTCCTCGGCGGGCTCGTCGCGGTGCTCGCGGACCGGCGCAGCGTGCGCAAGGCCGTCCGCCCCACCGTCTGACGCGCGGTCACCCTGGTCGCCCACCACGAGGACTGTGCGACCATAGGCACGTGGCCCCCCGCGCAGACGGACGTCTGAACCACGACCTCCTCCCCAACGAAAAAGGCCCCCAGGACGCTTGTGGCGTCTTCGGTGTGTGGGCACCTGGCGAGGAAGTCGCCAAGCTGACCTACTTCGGTCTCTACGCACTGCAGCACCGTGGTCAGGAGTCGGCGGGCATCGCCACCTCCAACGGCCAGCAGCTGCTGGTCTACAAGGACATGGGTCTCGTCTCCCAGGTCTTCGACGAGACCGCGCTGAACGCCCTGCAGGGGCACATCGCCATCGGGCACACGCGCTACTCGACCACCGGTGGCAGCACCTGGGAGAACGCGCAGCCGACGCTCGGCCCCACGGCCGCCGGCACCGTCGCCCTGGGCCACAACGGCAACCTCACCAACGCCGCGGAGCTGGTCGACCTCGTCGCCGAGCGGTACGGCAGCCAGCGGCGCGGGGAGCTCGCGCGCGGCAACACCACCGACACCGCGCTGATCACGGCGCTGCTGGCGGGGGACCCGGACCACACCCTGGAGGCCACCGCGCTCGAGGTGCTCCCGCGCCTGCGCGGCGCGTTCAGCCTGGTCTTCATGGACGAGCACACGCTGTACGCCGCGCGGGACCCGCAGGGCGTCCGGCCGCTGGTCCTCGGCCGGCTGGAGCGCGGCTGGGTCGTGGCCAGCGAGACCCCGGCCCTCGACATCGTCGGCGCCTCGTTCGTCCGCGAGATCGAGCCCGGGGAGTTCATCGCGATCGACGCCGACGGTCTGCGCAGCAGCCGCTTCGCGACGATCGACCGTGCCGGATGCGTCTTCGAGTACGTCTACCTCGCGCGTCCCGACACCTCCATCGCCGGTCGGTCCGTGCACGCCGCGCGCGTCGCGATGGGCCGGCGCCTCGCGGTCGAGCACCCGGTCGAGGCCGACCTGGTCATCCCCGTGCCCGAGTCCGGGACACCCGCGGCCGTCGGCTACGCCGCCGAGTCCGGCATCACGTTCGGCCAGGGACTGACCAAGAACGCCTATGTCGGGCGCACGTTCATCCAGCCGTCGCAGACCCTGCGCCAGCTCGGCATCCGGCTCAAGCTCAACCCGCTCAAGGACGTGATCCGCGGCAAGCGCCTGGTGGTCGTCGACGACTCGATCGTCCGCGGCAACACCCAGCGCGCCCTGATCCGGATGCTGCGTGAGGCCGGAGCCGCCGAGGTGCACGTGCGCATCAGCTCCCCGCCGGTGAAGTGGCCGTGCTTCTACGGCATCGACTTCGCGTCCCGCGCCGAGCTCATCGCCAACGGCCTGGGGGTCGACGAGATCGCCGCGTCGCTGGGCGCCGACTCGCTCGGCTACATCTCCCCGGAGGGCATGATCGCCGCCACCGAGCAGCCCGCGTCGCAGCTCTGCGCCGCCTGCTTCACGGGCCAGTACCCCATCGAGCTGCCCCCGGACGACCGGCTCGGCAAGTTCCTGCTCGAGCAGAACGAGCTCCCGCTGGGTGCACCCGAGGACGGTCTGCTCTCGATCGTGCCCAGCGCCGGTGGCGCGAGCGCCCTGGACCACCCGTGAGCGGGGCGCCGGGCACGCAGGTCACCTATGCGACCGCGGGCGTCGACACCGAGGCCGGGGACAAGGCCGTCGAGCTGATGAAGGACGCCGTCAAGGCGACGCACGGGCCGCAGGTGCTCGGTGGCGTCGGCGGCTTCGCGGGGCTCTACGACGCCAGCGCGCTGCTGACCTACCGCAAGCCGCTGCTGGCCACGTCGACCGACGGGGTCGGCACCAAGGTCGCCATCGCGCAGGCCCTCGACATCCACGACACCATCGGGTTCGACCTGGTGGGCATGGTCGTCGACGACATCGTCGTGGTCGGCGCCAAGCCGCTGTTCATGACGGACTACATCGCGTGCGGCCGCGTGGTGCCCGAGCGCATCGCCGGCATCGTGCGCGGCATCGCGGCGGCCTGCTCGGTGGCCGGGACGGCCCTCGTCGGTGGCGAGACCGCCGAGCACCCGGGGCTGCTGGGTCCCGACGAGTACGACGTGGCCGGTGCCGCGACGGGCGTCGTCGAGGCCGACCAGCTGCTGGGCCCGGAGCGGGTGCGCGCCGGAGACGTGCTGCTCGCCCTGGGCTCGAGCGGTCTGCACTCCAACGGGTACTCGCTGGTCCGCAAGGTCGTGTCGGTGGCCGGCTGGTCGCTGGACCGCCACGTCGACGAGCTCGGCCGGACGCTGGGGGAGGAGCTCCTGGAGCCCACCCGCGTCTACGCGTCCGACTGCCTCGCGCTGGCGGAGCGCGCCGGTGTCGCCGGCCTGCACGCGTACAGCCACGTCACCGGTGGTGGGCTCGCGTCGAACGTCGCCCGCGTGCTGCCGCAGGGTCTGGTCGCGGACATCGACCGCTCGGGGTGGACGCTGCAGCCGATCTTCTCGCTGGTGCAGCGCTTGGGGCAGGTGCCGTGGACCGACCTGGAGGGCACGCTCAACCTGGGTGTCGGCATGGTCGCGATCGTCGCCGCCGACGCCGTGGACGGGGTCCTCGCGCACGCCGCCGAGCTCGGGCTGCCGGCCTGGGAGCTGGGCACCGTCCGGCACGCCGACCCCGCGACCGACGTCGTCGGCGCCCCGGGCTTCGTGGCCGGGACGAAGGGCGTGCACGGCGGAGCGGTCCGGCTCACGGGTGCCTACCGGGCGTAGCCGGGGTGCCACCGGGCGTCGACCGCGGTGACAGCAGGGCGTAGCCCGACGAGCCGCGCCGTGGTTGCCGTGCGTAGTGCGCGGGCGTCGTGCTGATCAACGCGAGGACCACGGCTACGGCCGTGAGCCACCAGCCCAGCGCGCAGACCGCCGACGGGCGTCAGGGGAGTGCGTGACCTGGTAGCCCCACCTCGGCAGGACGGCGGAGAGCACGACCATGACAGCAAGGGCCCAGAGAGCGACGTGCGAGACGAGCGACAGCTGGGCTGCCGCCGTCTCGCTCGGCGATCCCGCGACGGGCGCGAGATGAGTGACGACCGCGTCAGCGGTCGTCGTCGGACCAGCGCCGGTAGTCGTCGCTGTCGTCGTCAGTGTCCGTCTCCACAGCCGCGCGAGGGCGGTTGTCGGTGACGACATCGTTGTGGCCGTGCGACGTGAGCTCCTGCTCGAGAGCTCGGTAGTTGGTCTCCGGGCTGAAGTACTTCAGCTCCCGGGCCACCTTCGTCTGCTTAGCCTTCTGACGGCCGCGCCCCATGGCATCGACCCCCTCTTACGTGGATGCGGGGCGGCTCCGTGCTGACACGTGCGGCCCCGGGGTGCTGAATCGTCTCTTCGAGGGGCAACGGTACATGGTCGTTCGCTATTCCGACCACTCGCCGCGGGCGATCCGCGTCACGTGCCCGCCTCCGACCGGTTCGTGCCGACCGCGGGTCCAGGTCACCCGTCCAAGCGTGCGTGGACGGATGCGCGCGTCGGTGCGTATGACCGTTTGGTCGGGTTTAGGGTGGTGCTGTGGCCGCAGAGTGCAGCGGTATGAGAGTTCTATGAGAGTCCTGTAGAGGTTCGTTACGGGAACGTGTCCCGGAATGCGCTGTCTGCGGCTTTCGTTCATGCTAGAGGGGCGATGTCATGATTTGGGCATCGACGACGTAGGCTCGGCATCGCAAGAACGATTCACACGGTTGGACCCTGCACCACCCGCACCTGAACTGGCCGGGCGCCGGCACTGTCGGCACCGCGGGCCGCACGCTTGCCAGGAGGCAGCTGATGAACGCACACCCCGTAGAGACCGAAGCACTGCTCACGCCCTCCGAGGTCGCGACTCTGTTCCGGGTTGATCCGAAGACTGTGACCCGGTGGGCCAAGGCCGGGAAGCTGTCCTCGATCCGCACCCTCGGTGGTCACCGGCGTTACCGCGAGTCCGAGGTGCGCGACCTGCTGAACGGTGTTCCGCAGCAGCGCGCGTCGGACGGCTGAGCGACCGCACCCGCCCGGCCGAGCCCGTCGACCAGGATCGACGGGCGCTCGACGGTCGAGCGCACGGTACGCCCCGCTCCACAGACTGCCCTCCCGATCTGCACACGAAGAACTGCGGGGCTCGCGACGACGCGAGCCTCGCAGTTCTCCTGTCCCGAGAGACGTCGAGCAGGACCTGACGCTCAGCTCTTGCGGCCCGCGGCGATGACGAGCGCGAGCAGAGCCACCGCCCCCGCCGCGACCCCGCCGATCACGGCCAGCGCCTTCTTGCGGGCGTCCGGCGCCACGCCGCTGCTCGTCGCATCACTCCAGAGCTGACGTCCCGACGCGACGGCCCGCCCGGCCTGCGCACGCGGGTCCAGGCGAGCCACGAGCTCGTCCACCGTCGACGCCAGCTGGGCACGGGTCACCGCGAGCTCGGCCTCCAGAGCCACCATCTCGGGTGTGCTGAAGGGCTTCTGCGTGCTCGCGGGCTTCTGGACCGACTCGTCGCTCATGCGCTGAACCCCGCCTTGACTGCCTCGATGTCCTGCTGCACGTTCTCGATCGCCTTCGCCGGCGTCGGTGGCGACCCGGCCTTCACGCGGTTGATGCCGATCAGGACCAGGATCACGATCACGAGCAGCAGGAACGCGCACACGATCAGCGCGGCCAGCCACAGGTCGAGCCACAGGTCCAGCACGATGATGGTGGTGGCGATCCCGGCGGCGAGCAGGTAGAGCGCCAGCACGGCGCCGGCGATGATGAGCCCGGCACCGACGCCCAGCTGCTGCGCCCGCCCGGTGATCTCCGCCTTGGCCAGGTCGATCTCGGCGCGGACCAGCCGCGCTCCTTGCTCGCTGAGCTCGGACACCAGCTGGCCCAGCGACTTCTCGTCGCCCGGCAGTCCCGACTGCGTGGTCATGGGCACGGCCTCTCGTCTGCTTGTCCGTAGGGCATCAGTCTGGTGGTCGGCGAACCCGCCCGCGAGTCAGTCTGCCCACGGGTGCACCTGCTCCTCGGCGGGGTGGACCGGCTCGTGGATGCGGACCACCGACACCGACGGTCCGGGAGGCAGGTGCCGCTTGGCCCACGCGGCGACGCCGGCGCCGATGAGCAGGAGGGCGACGCCGATGATGAGCGCCGAGAGCCAGGGCTCGACGGCGTGGGACAGGCCCAGCACGGAGGCGGTGACCAGGAGGGCCAGACCGAAGAAGCTGAGGAGCGCGGCGACGCCGAACCCGATGGCGGACGGGCGCACCTCGATGGCCCGCGTCCGGACACTGCGTGCCACGGCGTCGATCTCGTGCTGGATGGCTTCGCGGACGTGGTCCTCGGCCTGCTCGAACTTCTCGCGCGCCCGGTCCGTGAACGGCTCCGTCAACCGGTCGAAGAAGCTGCGGGGTCGATCGGCACCGGGGGTGCTGGCCATGGGTCCTCCTCGTACGGCGGTGCACCCAGCGTAGGAGGAAGAGCGCTGGTCAGGGGTCCGCCGCGCTCTACCCGCCCGGGACCGGTGCCGAGCACGCGTCCGCGTCGGCCGGGCAGAGGCGGGTGCCGCCCACGACGAGGCGGAGCCGCAGGTCGACGTCCTGGAGCGTCTGGTCGTCGAAGGCGTCGCGGAGCGTCTCCGGGTCGATCGACGGCGGCGGGCCCAGCGCGTCGACGGTCACCAGGCCGTTCAGCGCCGTGACCCTCGTGACCTCCCAGCCGGCGTCGCGAGCCCACTCCTCGGCGACCGGCCGGGCGGTCGTCTCGAGGTGCTGGTCGCGCGCCACCCGCACGGAGCCTGCGGCCAACGGGACCGCGACGACGACCAGCAGCCCGACCACGAGCGCGATCGTCCGGCGGCTGGTGCGCCCGACCGGTCCGCCGGCGGCCTGCGCGGCGGACCGGACCCCGGCGAGGCCGAGGACCAGGGTCCCGGTCGCGATGATCGCCGCCACGTTGGTCAGGAACAGGAGCGTCGACTCCGCAGCGTCGGCCGTGCGTCCGGCCTCCAGGAGCAGGCCGGTGACGGAGAGCGGAGGGACGAGCGAGATGGCGATCGCGACGCCCGGCAGCGCGTCGGAGATGTCCGAGCGCACCAGCGCGAACGCGCCGACGGTGCCGGTCGCCAGGGCGGCGAGCAGGTCGATGAGCTTGGGGCTGATCCGGCCGGCGACCTGCGAGTTGCCCACGTAGTCGTCGGCGGGGTCGACCAGCATCCCCACGAGGTAGCCGATGGCGATCACCACGAGAGCGCCGAGGATCACGTGCACCAGGCTGCGGAGCAGGTGGGGCCGGTCGGCGAGCACGACGGCGAGCGCGATCCCGAGGATCGGCGTCATCAGCGGGGCCACGATCATGGCGCCGATGACGGTCGCCGTGGAGTCCGCGACGACGCCGGCCGACGCGATGACCGACGCCAGCACGAGGAGCACCCAGAACCGCGTCGACGAGCGGCTGGTGACCGGCGGCTCGATGAAGACCGACGTCCGGATGCGGTCGATGTCCTCGGCGGTGATCGTCGTCAGGCTGGCCACAGCGCCTCCCCGAGCTCCCGGTGGATCCTCGTCATCGTCGCGGACCTGACCGGCCGGTCCGAGGAGACGCGCCGCACGGCGTCGGGGGGAGGACGACGAAGCCCCGCTCCGGAGTCCGGGCGGGGCTTCTGCTGTGGCCACTGGCAGGGTCGAACTGCCGACCTTTCGATTTTCAGTCGAACGCTCTACCAACTGAGCTAAGTGGCCGTAACCGACGACGCCCGGGTTCCTGTGAACAGGATGACCGGGCGGATCGAGCGACCCCGACGGGACTTGAACCCGCGACCTCCGCCGTGACAGGGCGGCGCGCTAACCAACTGCGCTACGGGGCCTTGAACTGCTGCAAGGCCTGTACTGCTGAACTTCTGAACTGCTCGTACCCCCAACGGGATTCGAACCCGTGCTACCGCCGTGAAAGGGCGGGGTCCTAGGCCGCTAGACGATGGGGGCGTGTCCAACGCGAACATCCAACCCCCAACGCCGAGGCGCCGGATGACCGGTGATGAGCATACGGGGTCAGCGGCCCGAACTCCAAAGTCGATCGACAGTGGCGGTCGTCACCCGCCTGCTCACGTCGCTGAGCAGGCAGGATGGGTTCATGGTCGACATGTCTCCCGCCGAGTTCGAGGACGCGGTCCGTGACGCGCTCGACGAGATCCCCGACGAGCTCGCGGCGATGATGGACAACGTGGTGGTCCTCGTCGAGGACGCGCCGCCCGAGGGCGAGGTCGACCTGCTCGGGCTCTACGAGGGCACCCCGCTGACGGAGCGCGGGGAGTTCTGGGCCGCCGGGTCGCTGCCCGACCGGATCACGATCTTCCGCCTGCCGACGCTCGCCGTCTGCGACAGCCGCGAGGAGGTCGTCGAGGAGGTCGCCGTCACGGTCGTGCACGAGATCGCCCACCACTTCGGCATCGACGACGAGCGGCTGCACGAGCTGGGCTGGGACTGACTCGTGGGACACGACCACTCCCACTCCACCGCGGCCCAGGCGCATCGCGGCCGGCTCCTCGCGGTCCTCGTCCTCACGCTCGTCGTGCTCGTGGTCGAGGTGGTCGGCGGTCTGGTCTCGGGGTCGTTCGCGCTGATCGCCGACGCGGGGCACATGCTCACCGACGCGGCCGGGGTCGGCCTGGCGCTCGGCGCCACCGCGCTCGCCGCACGGCCCGCGACCGCCGCCCGCACGTTCGGGTGGCAGCGCGCGGAGATCCTCGCCGCGCTGGTGAACGGGCTGGTCATCGGGGCTGTCGGGGTCGGCGTGATCGTGGGCGGGATCAGGCGGATCGTCACACCCGGCGAGGTGGAGGCGGGGCTGATGCTCGCCGTCGCGGTCGTCGGGCTCGTCGCCAACGGGGTCGGTCTGGCGCTCCTGCGCCGCGGTCAGGAGGAGTCGCTGACCGTGCGGGGTGCCTACCTGGAGGTGCTCGGGGACCTGCTGGGGTCCGCGGCGGTCGTCGCGGCCGCGCTGGTCGTGCTGGCTACCGGGTACCTGCGGGCCGACGGCATCGCGTCGGTGCTCATCGGCCTGATGATCGTGCCGCGGGCGGTCTCGCTGCTGCGCGAGGTGGGGACGGTGCTCCTGGAGGCCACCCCGCGCGGCGTCGACCTGGACGCGATCCGCGCGCACATCTGCGGCGTCCCCGGTGTGCTCGGCGTGCACGACCTGCACGCCTGGACCATCACGTCCGGCGTCCCGGTGCTCTCCGCGCACGTCGAGGTGCCCGACGACCTCCTGTCCCGGGGTGAGGCCGGACGCGTGCTCGGCGACCTTCGGCACTGCCTGGCCGGCCACTTCGACGTCGACCACTGCACGTTCCAGCTGGAACCCCCGTCCACCACCGGCACGGAGCACCACGCCCACGCCTGACCCGCCGCCGCGACGTTCGCACTCGTGCGGGCTCCGAGCCGCACGAGTGCGGACGCTGTGGGTCGGCGGGCCTAGGGTCGGCGCATGGTTGCTGTGGGGATCGCGTTGCTGCCGCAGGAGCGGTGGGTGTCTGCTCGTCGCCGGTGGGTCCAGGTCGAGGAGTGGGGGTTCGACCACGCGTGGACGTACGACCACCTGGCCTGGCGCACGCTCGTCGACCAGCCGTGGTTCGCGACCGTCCCGCTGCTCGCCGCCGCCGCCGCGGTCACCGAGCGGATCGGGCTCGGCACGTGGGTGGCGTCGCCCAACTTCCGCCACCCGGTCCCGTTCGCGAAGGACGTGCTGGGGCTCGACGACGTCAGCAACGGCCGGTTCCTGCTCGGGGTGGGTGCCGGCGGTGAGGGGTTCGACGCCTCGGTCCTGGGCGACCCGCCCACCCGTGGCGAGCGGACGCGCCGGTTCGAGGAGTTCGTGGGGCTGCTCGACCAGCTGCTGACCCAGCCCGTGACGTCGCACCAGGGCACGTTCTACCGGGCCGACGAGGCACGGATGATCCCCGGCACGATCGCGCAGCCGCGCACCCCGTTCGTCGTCGCCGCCAACGGACCGCGCACGATGGCGCTGGCCGCGCGGTACGGGCAGGGGTGGGCCACCTACGGACCCGCGTACGCGACGGAGGACGTGCCCGACGAGCCCCGCGCCGCGCAGGAGCAGTGGTGGACGGGCCTGGCGACGATGCTCGACCAGGTCGATGCGATCGAGGCCGAGCACCGGCCCGCGGGCGCACCACCGCTGCGCCGGTACCTGAGCCTGGACGGCGCGCCGATCTTCTCGATGACCTCCCTCGACGTGGTCACCGAGGGCATCGAGCGTGCGGCGGCGCTGGGGTTCACCGACGTGGTGGTCCACTGGCCGCGCGCCGACGGCATCTACGCCGGTGACGAGTCCGTGCTGGAGGGCCTGGTGGACCAGCTCCCGAGGCTGCAGGCGCTCTGAGCGAGCGGCTCAGAGCTCCGGGAGTGCCGTGGCGATCTGCTTGCGCATCCAGCCGGTGAAGATCGCGCCGATCGTGGGCCGGCCACGGTGGCTGCTTCGTTCGCCCGTGCTCAGGTCGACGGTGACGGGCCAGGCGAAGGCGGCGAAGTTCCGCACGAGCTGCTTGCGGGCGTACTGCGCCGCGTCCTCCTCGACGCGCTCGCCCACCAGCACCGCGATCGCCGCGACGCCGGACTGGACCCCGCGCATCGCGCCCTTGGCGGCCTTGGTGTACTCCAGGGACGCCTGGGCGAACGCCTCCAGCTCGCCGACCGTCACCACCGGGACCGAGCGCACGGTGACGAAGGTGTGCAGCCTGCTGGCCATCCACTGCAGCTTGAAGTCGGACCGGTAGCCGGTCAACGCCGGCATCCCGCCGATCGCGTGCATCCCGACCTCGTACCCGGCCGTGCGCAGGCTGCTGCTGATGTCGTCCACGTACTGGCGCGTCTCGGTCATGTCGTTCCGTTCCTCGGTCGGGTGCGCAGAGGTGCGCGCGCATCGTCGCACCCGTGACCAGGCCGTGTGGGCGGAACGACGGACCGGGAAGGCGTCAGTGGGCCTGGCGGGCTTCCCAGGCGCTGGTGACCATGTCCAGGAGGGTGTGGCGCATCTGCCAGTCGAGGTCCCGGGCCGCCAGCTCGCCGGATGCCACGATGCGCGCCGGGTCTCCCGGGCGGCGCGGGGCCACCTCGGGCTCGAACGGGATGCCCGTGCCCTCGGCCATGGCGGTCATGATCTCCCGCACCGAGACGCCCGTCCCCGAGCCCAGGTTGTAGACCGGCTCCAGGGTCCGGCCCGCGGCGAGCGCCTGGGCCGCGGCGACGTGCGAGCCCGCCAGGTCGGACACGTGGATGTAGTCGCGGACGCAGGTGCCGTCCGGCGTCGCGTAGTCGGTTCCGTTGATCCGCGGTGTGCGACCCCCGGCCAGCGCGTCCAGCACGAGGGGGAAGAGGTTGTGCGGGCTGGTGTCGTACAGGTCGGGGGTGGCGGAGCCGACGACGTTGAAGTAGCGCAGGGACGTGTGCCGCAGCCCGACGGCCCGGCCCTGGTCCCGCAGCAGCCACTCGCCGATGAGCTTGGACTCGCCGTACGGGGACTCCGGGGCCGTCGCGGTGGTCTCGGTCACCAGGTCGACGTCCGGGGTGCCGTAGACGGCGGCCGACGACGAGAACACGATCGCGTCGACGCCCTGGGAGGCCATCGCCTCGAGCAGGTGAGCCGTGCCGGTGACGTTCTGGTCGTACGTGTGCAGGGGCCGGTCCACGGAGACGCCCGCGTACTTGAACCCGGCGAGGTGCACGACGCCGACGATGCCGTGCTGCACGAGCGTGTCCGCCACGAGGTCGGTGTCGAGGATCGATCCCTCCACCAGCGGCACCCCGTCGGGGACGAAGTCCCGGTGACCGCTGGACAGGTCGTCCAGGACCACCGTCTCCAGCCCGACCTGCCCGAACGCCCGCACCACGTGCGACCCGATGTACCCGGCACCCCCGGTGACCAGCCATGTCATGGAGCCGAGCGTACCGACGACCGCGCCAGGCGGCCGACGTGTCCGTCGCGCAGGAAAGTCGGCGCGGGGTGCATCCGCCGAGGGCCCTGCGGGCGAAGGGTGCAGAACAGTCCTGCGCGGTGGCGGTCCGGAGAATGCTCAGTAGGCTGAGTATTTCTCGCGGGCGGCGGTCGGGCGGGTCGGACGGGCCGGTGACGGCAGCCTTCATCAGCAGGGACGGGAGAGCGCATGCACGTCGAGTCGGCGCTGCGGACGCAGTCGGGCACGTCGCGAACTCTGCAGACCGACGCCCACCCCGAGGTCGCGGAGCGCGCGGACCTGGCGGAGGCCGTCGAACGGACCATGGCGGTGACGTCGTCGGTGCTGCAGGAGTTCCTCGACGCGCGCGTGCGCGCCGCCGCCGCGCGGTCCGACGTCGCGGCGCGACTCTGGGCCGACCTGGCGGACGGCGTGGGTGGCAAGCTCATGCGGCCACGCCTCGCCGTCGCCGCGTACCTGGGGCTCGGGAGCGACGACGCGGCAGCGATCGCCCCCGTCGCCGCCGCGATCGAGGTGCTGCACACCGCGATGCTCGTGCACGACGACCTGCTCGACCACGACGAGGTGCGCCGCGGGCGGCCCAACGTCGCGGGTGCCACCCGAGCCCGCCTGGTCGGTCGAGGGCTCAAGGAGAGGACCCTCACCGACCAGGTGCTCGCCGCCGGCCTGCTGGCCGGCGACCTGGCCATCGCGTCGGCCTTCGCCCTGGTCGCCAGCGCTCCCGCGGACCGCACCGCGCTGGTGCGGGTGGTCGGGTTGCTCGCCGAGGGCATCGAGACGACCGTGGTCGGGGAGCTGCTGGACGTCACCGCGTCGCTGTCCTCGCCCCGGGACGTCGACGCGCTCGCGGTCGCGGAGCTGAAGACGGCGGCGTACTCCGGCAGCCTGCCGCTCGTGGTCGGCGCGGTGCTGGCGGGTGCCGACGACGCCCAGGTGGCCCGGCTCGGCGCTGTGGGGTCCGCCCTCGGGGTGGCGTTCCAGCTCGCCGACGACGACCTGGGGGTGTTCGGCGACCCCGCGGTGACCGGCAAGTCGGTGCTGTCCGACCTGCGCGAGGGCAAGCGCACCGAGCTGCTGCGCCGGGCGTACGCGATGGCCGACGAGGCCGGGTGCGCGGTGCTCGACGCACACGTCGGGCGAGCCGACCTGGACGAGGCCGGGGCCGCCGCGGTGCGGGACGTGCTGGTGTCGAGCGGGGCGCTGGACGCGGTGCGGGAGCTGACCCGGGCGACCGGGCAGCGCGCACGGGAGCTGGCGGTGGACGGGGTGCCCGAGCCGTTGGGAGGCTACCTTGTGGGCGTCGTCGACGATCTTGTCGGACGGGGTCACTGAGGTGCTGGGAGAGTCGATGTCGGACCTGCGAACGGCCCGTGACCGGGCGCTGCGGCTGTACGACGCCACCGCCGCGCGGACGAGCGCGGGTGTACTGGCCGCCTACTCCACGTCGTTCGGCCTGGGCACGCGCCTGCTCGGGCGGCGGGCGCAGGAGGACATCCGCGCGGTGTACGCCCTGGTGCGGCTGGCCGACGAGGTGGTCGACACCTACCGCGGCGACGACGCGGGCGCCGAGCTGGACGAGCTCGAGGAGCAGACCGCTCGCGCGCTGCGGACGGGCTACTCGACGAACCTGGTGGTGCACGCGTTCGCCCGCACCGCTCGGCGCGTGGGGATCAGCGCCGCGGAGACCGTGCCGTTCTTCGCGTCCATGCGGTCGGACCTGACCGTGCGCGAGCACGACCGGCCCAGCTACGAGGCCTACGTGTACGGCTCCGCCGAGGTGGTGGGCCTGATGTGCGTGCGGGCGTTCCTCAACGAGGACCGGCAGCCCGGGGAGCCGGTACGGGAGCCCGACCAGGAGCAGGTGGCGGGTGCGCGGGCGCTCGGTGCGGCGTTCCAGAAGATCAACTTCCTGCGCGACCTCGGTGCCGACACCGAGGAGCTCGGCCGCACCTACTTCCCGGGCACGACCCCGGGACACCTGGACGACGCGCAGCTGAGCGCGATCCTGCGGGAGATCACCGACGACGTGGAGACGGCACGGGCGGCCGTGCCGAGCCTGCCGCGGCGCGCGCGGTACGCGGTGGGCGCCACCCTCGCGCTGTACCAGCGGCTGCTCGACGAGATCGCGTCGCGGCCGCCGGAGGACCTCCTGGTGGGCCGGGTGCGGCTGCCCACGCCCGTGAAGCTGCTGGTCGTCGGCGAGTCCGTGCTGGCGGAGGCGCGGGCGGGCCGGGCCGTCGACGCATGACCGCCGGACGCGTCGTCGTCATCGGTGGGGGCATCGCCGGGTTGACCACCGCTGCCCTCCTGGCCCGCGGGGGCGCCCTGGTGACCCTGCTGGAACGGCACGACCAGCTGGGCGGGCGGGCCGGGACGCTGTCGGTCGACGGGTTCCGGTTCGACACCGGGCCGTCCTGGTACTTCATGCCCGAGGTGTTCGAGCACGCGTTCGCGCTGCTGGGTGAGCGGATCGAGGACCACGTCGAGCTCGAGCGGCTGGATCCCGCGTACCGACTGTTCCCCGAGCCGGCCGACGGCGGGGTGTCGGAGCCGTTCGACGTGGTCGGTGACGCCGAGACCAACTGGGCGACGTTCGAGGCGCGCGAGCCGGGGGCGGGGGACGCGATCCGCAGGTACACGGAGGCCTCCACGCAGGCGTACCGGACGGCCCTCGACTCGTTCCT
This sequence comes from Cellulomonas sp. Root485, assembly GCF_001426705.1. Taxonomy (GTDB): domain Bacteria; phylum Actinomycetota; class Actinomycetes; order Actinomycetales; family Cellulomonadaceae; genus Cellulomonas. The sequence continues at coordinate 18,016 of NZ_LMFC01000001.1, forward strand.
CTACACGACCTTCGCGCGGCCGGACCGGCTGCTGTCCCTGGACGTCGCCAAGCAGTCGGGGACCCTGGCGGGCCTGCTGACGGGCACGCTCGCCGACAAGGTGGCCGCGACGGTGACGGACCCGGTGCTCCGGCAGGTGCTCGGCTACCACGCGGTGTTCCTCGGGTCCTCGCCGTACCGGGTGCCCGCGCTGTACTCGCTGATGAGCCACCTGGACCTCGTCGACGGCGTACGTTTCCCTCGCGGCGGGATGTACACGGTCATCGAGGCGCTTGAGCGGATCGCCCGCAAGGAGGGCGTGGACGTGCGCACGGGGACCGACGTGGCGTCGATCGAGGTCGACGACGCCCGCCCGTCTCTGCGGCATCCGCGCAGGTCAGGAGAGGCCCGCGGAGTGCGGCTGGCCGACGGGAGCTTCGTCCGCGCCGACGTGGTCGTGTCCGCGGCCGACCGTCACCACACGGAGACCGCGCTGCTGGGGCGGCACCGCGAGCTGCCCGGCGCGTGGTGGGAGGACCGGGGTCCGGGGATCTCCGCGCTGCTGATCATGGCCGGGGTGCGCGGGGAGCTCCCCGAGCTGGCGCACCACTCGCTGTTCTTCACGCGCGACTGGCCCGGCAACTTCGAGGACATCCTCGGAGCGGGTCGCTCGACCCCGCCGGACGGCCTGCGGGTGCCCGAGGCGGCGTCGATGTACGTGTCGCGGACGTCCGCGAGCGACCCGACGGCCGCGCCCCCAGGGCACGAGAACCTGTTCGTGCTCGTCCCGTTCCCCGCGGACCCGTCGCTGGGAGCGGGGGACCGGGACGCCGTCGAGCGGCACGCCGACCGGTACCTCGACCAGGTCGGGACCTGGGCAGGGATCCCCGGGCTGCGCGACCGCGTGGTGACCCGCCGGGTGGTCGCCCCCGCCGACTTCGCCCGCGACTTCTCCGCCTGGCGCGGCTCCGCCCTCGGGATGGAGCACACCCTGCGGCAGAGCGCGATGTTCCGGCCGGGCGACGCGTCGGCGCGCGTCCCGAACGTGCTGCACGTCGGAGGTGGCACGATCCCCGGTGTGGGACTGCCGATGTGCCTGATCAGCGCCGAGCTCGTGGTCAAGCGGATGCTCGGGGAGACGTCGTCGCGACCCCTGCCCGCCCCGCTGCGACCCGGGTTCCTGGCCTCGTCCCGGCCCCGCGGGGTGTGGAGCGAGTCGGTCGGATGAGTTTCCTGTACCTCGGCGCCCTGCTGCTCTCGCTGGGCGGCCTCGCCCTGCTGGACCGGCGGTTCCGCCTCGCGTTCTGGTTCGACCCGCGCCGGGCCGCGCTGACCGTCGGGATCGGCGTGGTCGCCTTCCTGCTCTGGGACGGGATCGGGCTCCTGCTCGGGATCTTCGCGCGCGGGGACTCCCCGCACATGACGGGCCTGCTGCTGGCACCCGAGCTGCCGGTCGAGGAGGCGTTCTTCCTGGCGCTCCTGTGCTACACCGCGCTGCTGGCGTGGCGGTGGTTCGACCAGAGCGCCGTGCAGCGCGAGGCGGGGCGCCGGGCCCTCGACGGCGCCGCCGACGACGAAGAGCCGCGATGACGAACATCGTGCTCAACGTGATCGTGCTCGCCGTGCTCGGGGCCCTCTCCTGGCGCGTGCTGCGGGGGATGCGCGGGATGCCGCTGGTGTGGACCGTCCTGCACCTGTGCGTGCTGACCGCCGTCTTCGACACGATCATGATCGACGTCGGCCTCTACGTGTTCGACCCCGACAAGATCCTCGGCCTCTACATCTGGGGCGCACCCCTGGAGGACTTCGCGTACGCGATCGCCGCCGCCATCGGCATGCCGGTGCTCTGGGTGGCGCTGGGTCGGCGCACGACCCGTCAGGACCGCGCGTGAGAGAGGTCCTCGCCGCGTCCCGGCCGTTCTCCTGGATCAACACCGCGTACCCGTTCGCGGCGGGCTACCTGCTGGCCACCGGTGGGCGCCTCGACGCGACGTTCGTCGTCGGCACCCTGTTCTTCCTCGGTCCGTACAACCTGCTGATGTACGGGATCAACGACGTGTTCGACTACGCCTCCGACCTGCGCAACCCGCGCAAGGGCGGGATCGAGGGCGGCCTCGTGGAGCCCGCCCGCGCGCGGGAGGTGCACCGCCGGATCCTGTGGGCGTGCCTGGTCACGACGGTGCCGTTCGTCGTCTACCTCCTGCTGGTCGGCGACCTCGCCGCCAACCTCACCCTGGCGCTCGTCCTGTTCCTCGTCGTGGCGTACTCCGCGCCGGTGCTCCGGTTCAAGGAGCGCCCGGTGCTGGACTCGCTGACGTCGGCGATGCACTTCGTCGGCCCGCTGCTGTACGCGCTGGTGCTGGTCGGCGCCGACCTGAGCGCCTCGACGACGTGGCCCGTGCTGGTCGCCTTCGTGCTCTGGGGGATGGCGTCGCACGCGTTCGGGGCCGTGCAGGACGTGCGGGCGGACCGCGAGGGCGGGATCGCGTCCGTCGCGACCGCGCTCGGCGCGCACCCGACGGTCGTCGCGTCGACCGTGCTCTACGTGCTGGCGGCCGCGGTGCTGCTCGTCGTGCCGTGGCCCGGGACGCTCGCCGCCCTGCTGCCGATCCCGTACGCGATCAGCGCCGCGCAGTTCTGGTCGGTGCGCGACGAGGACTGCGAGCGCGCGAACGTCGGCTGGCGCCGGTTCCTCTGGCTGAACCTGGTGACCGGCTTCCTGGTGACGATGCTGCTGATCGTGATCGCCCGGAGCTAGCCGGGCTCCGGGGTCCTGCGCACCTGCGTCACGATCCCGATCCCCGTCAGGGTCCACAGGAGCCCGAGCAGGACCGGGACGGCGACGCGGACGGCACCGAGCGCGAGCGTCGGCGAGGGGTCGCCTGCCGACCCGGTCGACCAGGCGAACCAGCCCGCCTGGCTCGCTCCGGAGAACCACCACCGCGTGAGCAGGAGTGCCGGGACGACGTGCAGGAGGGCGATCCGCGAAGGGGACACCCTCGCGAGCGCCACGCCCGCCGACAGGACGACGACGGCGGTGAGGCCGACGGCCCAGCCGAGGTCGGGGGACAGCCCGACGGGCCCGACGAGCAGGACCTGCATCGCGAAGCCGATCCCTACCGCCAGCACCGCCGCCACCTGGGCCAGGACGTATGCGAGCCGGTCGGTGCGGGTGCGGGTCGGCTCTGTCACGGAAACACGCTACCGACGCCGGGCATCGTGGCTACAGTCCGGGAATGACGGACGCGAGCACGATCGACTGGACCGTGTTCGTGCTGGTCGTGGGGCTGCGGCTGGTGGTGCCGCTGTTCATCCCGCGGTTCCCGCTGCCGGCGATCCTCGCCGCGCTGGTGATCGACGGCGTCGACAAGTCGATCTTCACGGCGTTCACCGGGCTGCCGCTCGACAACTACCAGTCGTACGACAAGGCCCTCGACATCTACTACCTGACGATCGCCTACCTGTCGGTGCTGCGGAACTGGCGCAACCCGTTCGCGGTCGGGGTTGCGGCATTCCTCTGGTACTACCGGTTGGTCGGGGTGCTCCTGTTCGAGCTGACCGACCTGCGCTGGCTGCTCATGGTGTTCCCGAACACGTTCGAGTACTTCGTGATCGCGATCGAGGTGGTCCGGACGCGGTGGGACGCCGCGCGCCTCAGCAAGGCCGCGTTCCTCTGGACGGCGGGCCTCATCTGGGTGGTGGTCAAGCTGCCGCAGGAGTGGTGGATCCACGTCGCGCAGCTGGACTTCACCGACGAGTTCGGGAAGCTGGTGGACGCGTACCCGTGGGTCTGGGGGCTGCTCGCGGTGCTCGCGGTCGTGCTGGTCGTGGTCGGCCGCCGCGTGGTCCGGCGCCTGCCGCCCGCGGACTGGCCGTTCACGGTGGACGCGGACGTCGTGGCCGCGCGGGTGGGCTGGGTGCCGCGGGGTCCGGTCGGGGTCGCGCCGAGGGGCATCGGTCACCTCGCCGAGAAGGTCGCGCTGGCGGGGCTGGTCACCGCCGTCCTGTTCGAGTCGTACCCGCTGACGGAGGGGCGGCTGTCCGTGGTGGTGCTCGTGGTGGCCGGGACGGTGCTGGTCCACGCGGCGCTGGCCCTGTGGCGCGGGCGGGCGTCGCTCGGCGTCGAGGTGGTTGTCAACACCCTCATCAGCGTCGTCACCATGCTGGTCTTCGCGGCGTTCGCGACCGGGCAACGCGGGCAGGTGGCGGTCGGCGACGTGCTGCTCTTCGCCTACGTGGTCGCCCTGGTCGTCACCCTGTACGACCGGTACTCGGCCCGCCGCGAGGCGTGCGTCTGACGCGCGCGGCGATCCCGATCGCGGCGAGCGTCCACGTGAGGACCACCAGCAGGACCAGGGCCGCCGCGACCGCGAACCAGGGCGACGTGAACGCGTGCGGGGGATCCTGCCCCGCCGAGCCGAACATCGCGACGGTGTAGCTGCCGCCACCCTCCGTGCGCCACCACACCCAGCTCAGCGCCACGGCCGGCACCGCGAAGAGCGCCACGACGCGCCGGCCGCGCCACAGCGTCAGGCCGGCGAGCAGCACGACGAGGACCAGTGCCGCGAGCCGCACCACAGCGACCCCGTGGGGAGCGGCCGCCGCAACCATGAAGACTCCGTCGGAGGTGGTCACGTGGTCCGGCGGGGCCCACAGCGGGATCGTCGCGAGGGCAGCCAGCACCGCGAGCACGCGCACCAGGCGCGAGCGAACCTGCTGGTCAGCGGTGGGCATCCCGCCACGCTAGGAGCGGACCGGTCCACCTGGGGGTGAACCGGTCCGGGGTTCACCCGTGCGCGCGCAGGTTCCTCCACGTCTCGCGGCGAGCGGCCTGCTCGACCGGGTCCGGCACCGGCAGCGACGCCAGCAGGCGCTGCGTGTACGGGTGCTTCGGTGCACCGAGCACCTCGTCGCCCGTGCCCTCCTCGACCAGCACGCCGCGGTGCAGGACCGCGATGCGGTGGGCCAGCAGGTCCACGACGGCCAGGTCGTGGCTGATGAACAGGCACGCGAAGCCCAGCTCGGCCTGCAGGCGGGCGAACAGGTCGAGCACCCGGGCCTGCACCGAGACGTCCAGGGCGCTGGTCGGCTCGTCGGCGATGAGCAGCTCCGGGCCCAGGATGAGCGCCCGGGCCAGGCTGGCGCGCTGCCGCTGCCCGCCCGACAGCTCGTGCGGGAACCGGTCGCCGAACGCCTTGGGCAGCTGGACGGCCTCCATCAGCTCGTCGACCCGCGGACGGGCCTCCTCGGGGTTCGGCGCCAGACCGTGCACGACCATCGGCTCGGCGACGCACTGGGCGATCGTGAGCAGCGGGTTGAAGCTGGTCGCCGGGTCCTGGAAGACGAACCCGATGCGCTTGCGGACCGGGCGGAAGACCTTCTCCTTGACGTCGAGCATCTCGACGCCGTGGACCTTCAGGGAGCCGCCGCTGATGGGGGTCAGCCCGGCGATGGCCCGGCCGATCGTCGTCTTGCCGCTGCCCGACTCGCCGACCAGGCCCAGCACCTCGCCGGGCCGGATGACGAGGTTGACGCCGTCGACGGCCGTGAACGAGGGCTGCCGCAGCCGGCCGGGGTAGACGATCCGCAGGTCGGACGCCTCGACGACCGGGGTGGCCGACTCGTCGACCACCATCGCCTCGAGCTCGTCGGCGACACGGACGCGGTCCCGGAGGCGCCGCCCGCCCACTCGCGGCACGGCGTCGAGCAGCCGCTGCGTGTAGGGGTGCTGCGGCGACGCGAACAGGGTGTGGACGTCGGCCTGCTCGACGATCTCGCCGTTGTACATCACCGCGACGCGGTCGGCGAGGTCCGCGACGACCCCCATGTTGTGCGTGATCAGGACGATCGCGGAGCCGAACTCCTGGGGGAGCCGGCGCAGCAGCTCGAGGATCTCGGCCTGCACGGTGACGTCCAGGGCCGTGGTCGGCTCGTCGGCGATGATCAGGCCCGGGTCGAGGACGAGCGCCTGGGCGATGACGATGCGCTGCTTCTGCCCGCCCGAGAACTGGTGCGGGTAGTGGTCGACGCGGTGCTCCGGGTCGGGGATGCCGACCAGGCGGAGCACCTCGATCGCGCGTGTCCGGGCGTCCTTGTCGGACAGGCGGCCGTGGGCCCTCAGCCCCTCCGCGATCTGCCAGCCCACCGGGAACACCGGGTTCAGGGCGGTGGACGGCTCCTGGAAGACCATCGCGGCATCCCGCCCGCGCACGTCGCGCAGGTCGTTGCCGCCCAGGGTGACGATGTCGTGCGTGGCCGACCCGTCCTTGCGCGTGAGCAGGACGGTGCCGCTGCTCAGGGCGGTCTCCGGCAGCAGGCCGAGGATCGAGCGGGCGGTGACGGTCTTGCCGGAGCCGGACTCGCCGACGATCGCGAGCACCTCCCCGGCGGCGACCTGGAGGGTCACGCCCTCGACGGCCCGGACGGTGCCGGCGTCGGTGGCGAACGAGACGTGCAGGTCGGTGATGTCGACGACGTTGGTCATCAGCGGTCACTCCTCTCGTCGAACGGCCCGTCGAACAGGTCAGTGGGCCCTTCCAGGTCGTCGATGCTCTCGACGCCCGGGACGCGGTCGGTGGCGACGCCGCCGGGGACGGCGGTGACCGGGCTCAGCGGCGCGGCGGCCTTGGCGGCCCGGCGCCGGCGCAGACGCGGGTCCGCGAGGTCGTTGAGCGACTCCCCGACGAGCGTCAGCCCGAGCACGGTGAGCACGATCGCGACGCCCGGGGGCACCGCGGTCCACCAGATGCCGCTGGTCACGTCGGACAGCGACTTCGACAGGTCGTAGCCCCAGTCGGCGGCGGCCGTCGGCTCGATGCCGAAGCCGAGGAATCCGAGGCCCGCCAGGGTGAGCACCGCCTCGGAGCAGTTCAGGGTGAGGATCAGCGGGAGGGTCCGCGTGGAGTTGCGCAGGACGTGGCGGCCCATGATCCGCAGGTGCCCCGAGCCGATCACGCGGGCGGACTCGACGAACGCCTCCGCCTTGACACGCACCACCTCGGCACGGACCACGCGGAAGTACTGGGGGATCATCACCACGCTCAGCGAGATGGCCGCGGCCATCACCCCGCCCCACATCGACGACTGGCCGCCGCTGATGACGATGGCGACGACGATGGCGAGCAGCAGCGACGGGAAGGCGAAGAGCGCGTCGGCGATGACGACGAGCACGCGGTCCACCCAGCCGCCGAAGTAGCCCGACACCAGGCCGAGCGCGACGCCCGCGAAGATCGAGAGCACGACGGCGACGACGATCACGAGGAACGCGGGACGGGCGCCCCAGATCGTGCGGGACAGCACGTCGTAGCCGCCGACCGTGGTGCCCAGCAGGTTCTCCGCCGAGGGCGGCTGCTGCGAGCCGAAGTTCACGTCCCCCGAGCTCAGCTGCGCGTACCCGTAGGGGGCGAGCAGCGGGGCGAACGCCGCGGTGATGACGAAGATGAGCATCAGGACGATGCCGATGACCAGCATGGTGCGCTGCAGGCCGACGCTCGTGCGGACGTGGCGCACCACCGGCAGGCGCTTCCACAGCGCCACGTGCTCCGGCGCGGCAGGTTCCGCGTGGACGACGTCGGGGCCGTCGAGGGGGGTCAGTGCAGTCATGTCAGTACCTGATCCTCGGGTCGACGAGCGCGGCGATGACGTCGACGATGAAGTTCGTCAGCGCCACCACCACGGCGAGCAGGACGACGATGCCCTGCACGGCGACGAAGTCGCGGGCCAGCAGGTACTGGACCAGCTGGAAGCCGAGGCCCTTCCACTCGAAGGTCTTCTCGGTCAGGACGGCGCCGGACAGCAGCAGCGCGACCTGGAGGCCGATCACGGTGATGATCGGGACGAGCGCGGGGCGCCACGCGTGCTGGCGCAGCAGCCGGCGCTCGTTGACGCCGCGCGAGCGGGCCGCCTCGACGTACCCCGTCGACAGCGTGCCGATGACGTTGGTGCGGACCAGGCGCAGGAAGATGCCGCCGGTCAGGAGCCCGAGCGCGAGCGCGGGCAGGATCGCGTGCTCGAGCACGTCGAGGACCACGGACGGGTCTCCGGTGCTGATCGCGTCGATGAGGAAGATGCCGGTGTCGGACCCGTTGCGCTGGATCTCGATCTGCGCGTCGGTGGACGCGCGCCCCGCGACCGGGAGCCAGCCCAGCCAGACGGAGAAGATGAGCTTGAGCAGGATGCCGGCGAAGAACACGGGCGTCGCGTAGGCCAGGATCCCGGAGATGCGCAGCGATGCGTCGACGCCCTTGTCGCGGCGGGCGGCGGCGATGCGGCCCAGCGGGATGCCGACCAGGAGCGCGACGAGCAGCGCGTAGAACGCGAGCTCCAGAGTCGCGGTCCCGTACGTCAGGACGACCTCGGTGACCGGGCGGTTGTCGGAGATCGTGGTGCCGAAGTCCCCGCGGAAGACGTTGCCCAGGTACTCGACGTACTGCACGAGGATCGGCCGGTCGTAGCCGGCCTCGTGGATCCGCTCCTGCAGCTGGTCGTGCGTCAGCCGCCCGCCCAGCGAGGCGGTGATCGGGTCGCCGGTCGCGCGCATGAGGACGAAGACGGTGGTGACCAGGATGAAGATCGTCGGGAAGATCAGCAGGAACCGCACCAGCAGGTAGCTGCCGAGGTGTCCCCCCGATCGCCTGCTCTTCGCGGCCGGGGTCGCCGGCGTGGTGGGCCCCGGGGGCGCGACGCCGACGGGCGCTCCGGTGGTGGTGGAGGTCATGGGTTCCTGCCTTGTCGAAGACGTGCCGTACGGACGTGCCGGACGGCCCCGCCCCCCGAGTGTGGCGGGGGACGGGACCGTCGGCCTGCTGAAGGATCAGCCGTTCGCGAGCGCGCCGTAGCGGAACTTGAACGAGGCGTCGAGGGTGTCCTCGGTGCCCGTCACGTCCTTGCCGACGACGGCCACCTGAGCACCCTGGAGGTACGGGACGGTGGACAGGTCCGCTGCCACCTTGTCCTGGATCTCCTCGATGAGCGCGGTGCGGGCGTCGGCGTCCGTCGTCGTCGCCTGCTCCAGGATGAGGTCGTTGACCTCGGGGTTGTCGTAGTGGTTCGACAGGAAGTTCTCCTTGAGGAAGAACGGCGTCAGGTAGTTGTCGGCGTCCGAGTAGTCCGGGAACCAGCCGAGCTGGTACGACGGGTAGACGTCGGCGGTGCGGTCCTTGGAGTACTGCACCCACTCGGTGGTCTGCAGGTCGACCGCGAACAGGCCGTCCTTCTCCAGCTGGTCCTTGATCAGCGCGTACTCGTCGGCCGACGACGGACCGTAGTGGTCGTTCGAGTACTGGAGGCTGAGCGCGACCGGGACGGTGACGCCGGCTGCCTCGAGCGTGGCCTTGGCCTTGTCGGCGTCGGGGCCGCCGTTGCCGTCGCCGTACAGGCTCTTCAGCGACTCGGTGGCACCGGTCAGGCCGTCCGGCACGTAGGAGTACAGGGGCGTGTAGGTGCCCTTGTAGACCTGCTCCGACAGCGGCGCGCGGTCGATCAGGTCGGCGACCGCCTGGCGGACCGCGAGGGCCTTCGCCGGGTCGGCGCCGTCGGCCTTGGTGCCGTACGGCTGCGTGTCGAAGTTGAACGTGATGTAGCGGATCTCACCGCCGGGACCGTCGACGACCTTGACGGCGTCGTTCGTCGCCAGGTCCGCGATGTCCGTGGCCGAGAGGCTGCGGAACGCCACGTCGATGTTGCCCTCCTGGATGTCCAGCTTGAGGTTCGACGAGTCGGCGTAGTACTTGACGTTGACCTCGGCGGTCTCGGCCGGGGGCAGGACACCCGCGTAGTCCGCGTAGGCCTCGTACGAGATGAGCTCGTTGAACGCGTAGCTCGTGATCGTGTACTGGCCGGCGAACGCGTTGCCGTCGACGATCTCGTTGTCCGGCGTCAGCGCGTCGGCGGAGAAGACCTCGTCGTCGACGATCGGGCCGGCCGGGCTGGACAGGATCTGCGGGAAGATCTGGTCGTTCTCCGACTTCAGGTGGAAGACCACCGTGGTGTCGTCGACCGCGTCCACGCTGTCCAGGTTGTAGAGCAGCGAGGACGGACCGTTCTCGTCGGCGATCGCGAGCTGGCGGTCGAACGAGAACTTCACGTCCGCGGACGTCAGGTCGTTGCCGTTGGCCCACTTCAGGTCCGGCTTGAGCGTGACGGTGTACTCGGTCGGCGCCGTGAACTCCGCGGACTCCGCGATGTCCGGCTCGACGTCCGGGCTGCCGTACGGGGTGTTCATGAGGAACGGGAACACCTGGTTCATGACAGCGAACGAGCCGTTGTCGTACGAGCCGGCCGGGTCGAGGGTCGTGACCTTGTCGGTGGTGCCGATGGTCAGGGCGCCTCCGGCGGAGGTGCCGCCGTCGCCGCCCTCGTCGTCGTTGCCGCCCGAGCAGGCGGTCAGGACGAGAGCGGTCGCTGCGAGACCGGCGGTCGCCGCGAGGACGCGGCGACGGTGTGGTGCGAGGGAGGACATGCGCTACCTCTTCTGTCAGGGCCGCGGGCGCGCGTCAACACGGACCCGTCGGCTGTTTCTCAGTGGGCTATGGGTAGCACACAGATGTGTCAGGCATCACGAGGGTCTTACCGGTAAGTAACATCCACATCTCGGGATGGTCACGATCGGTCGGAGATTTCCCGGGGGACGCCGTCGTCGTCGGTCGACGGCACGCGCACCGCATGGCCCAGGAGCTGGCCCGGCACGCCGAGCAGGATGCCGGCGGTGAACCCGAGCTCCAGTCCGCCATGGTGTGGCGAGCTCCCGTTCGTCGTCGGCTACGTTGGCGGGTGGTCTGGTCAGGGGGCCGGAACAGCGCACACGAGGAGATGACATGACCGGCACGCCACCGTCCGGGCGGCAGTACCGCATCATGGCCGGCGACCACGAGGCGGTCGTCACGCAGGTGGGGGGCGGGCTGCGCGAGTGCACCCTCGGCGGGCGGCCCGTGCTGGACGGCTTCGCGGAGTCCGAGCGTGCGCCCGACGGCCGGGGACAGGTGCTCGCGCCGTTCCCGAACCGGATCGCGGACGGCCGGTACACCTTCGGCGGCCGCACGTGCCAGGTCGCGATGGACGAGCCGGAGCGCGGCAACGCCATCCACGGAATGGTCCGCTGGCTGGACTGGGCCGAGGTGTCCTTCACCGAGAGCGACGTCGTGCTCGCGTGCGTGCTGCGCCCGCAGCCCGGGTACGCCTGGGAGCTGACCCTGCAGGTCGGGTACCACCTCTCCGCCGACGGGCTGACGGTCGCGTCGTCGGCGACGAACACGGGCATCGAGCCCGCCCCGTTCGGCATGGGGTTCCACCCGTACCTCGGCCTCGGGGCCCCCGTCGAGGGCCTGGACCTGCTGGTGCCCGCCGGCACCCACTCCCCGGTGCCGGCCGACCGCGACGAACGACCCGTGCCGGTCGACGTGACCGGCGGACCGCTCGACTTCCGCTCCTCGCGTGCCGTGGGGTCCACGGTGCTCGACACCGTGTTCGGCGACCTCGCCCGGGGTGCCGACGGGCGCGCCGTCGTCCACCTGACCGACCCGGCGAGCACCCAGGGCGTGCGGCTGTGGGTCGACGAGGCCTTCCCGTACCTCATGGTCTACTCGGCCGACGGAGTCCTTCCGGCCGAGCGGCAACGGCAGTCCCTGGCCGTCGAGCCGATGACCTGCCCACCCCATGCGTTCCGGTCCGGCGCGGACCTGATCACGCTCGTCCCCGGGGAGACCTGGACCGGGACGTGGGGGCTGGCGGCAGGGTGACGTGCGACGGGGGCGGCCGGTGAGGGGTCCGGCCGCCCCCGCCCGTCAGGGCAGGACGACCAGCACCCTGCGGTCGGCGGACGCCTGGACCGTCGGCGACCCCGCGTACGTCGTCTCGACCACGTAGATCCCGGTGGCCAGCCGAGGCAGCCGGAGCCGGGCGACCGAGTCCTTCTTCGGGCCGGGCGTCAGGGTGCCGGTGACCTGCGCGACGACCGGGCCGTCGCCGTGCACCCGGGCCCGGCGGACCGTCGTGGTCACCTCACCGGTGGGTGCGGCACCCTGCTGGGCCTTGACCGTGGCGACGACCGTGGCCTGCGTGGTGCGTCGGACGACGTGCGGCTCGATCGTCACCGACGTCGTCGAGCGGACGGCGTTCGCGGCGGGGACGGTGGTGCTCGTCGTCGCGCCCACGTTGCCGACCTCGTCGACCGCCCGGTGCTCGACCGTGGTGGCCGCGGCACCGAGCTGCACCGGTGCGGTGTAGGTCGTCCACGACCCGGCGCCGACCCGGTACTCGATCCGATCGACCCCCGAACCCTGGTCGGTCCCGGTGAGCGTCACGCGCCGCTGGGCATCCACGCTCGCGGACGTCGCCGGCGCGATCGCGTCCAGCCGGAACGTGGCCGACCGGACGTCCGACACGTTCCCGGCGGCGTCCGTCGCGCGGACTGCGACGGTGTGCTCGCCGTGGCCGTCGACCTGCACGGAGGCGGTCGGCGTCCACGAACCGCCGTCGACCGACATCTCGAGCGAGACGCCCGCCCGGTCGTCGGACGCCGTGGCCACGACGGTCGCCGGGGCCTTGCGCCAGTCGCCGACCGGGTCGGGGGTGACCAGGAGGGAGTCGACCGTCGGGGCCGTCGTGTCCTTCGGCACGGTGTGCAGCGTCAGGAACGTCACCGAGTAGGGCGGGAGGTCGTACGTGAACGACGACGACAGGCCGCCGAGCTCGCGGGTGACCGGCTCGACCGTGCTCGGAGCGGTCTTGGTGTTGGTGGCGCCGGGCGGCGCGACGATCTCGGTGACCGAGCCCGTCGGAGCGATCTCCGCGTCGGAGACCTCCACCTGGGTGCGCTGCGTGACGGCGGAGACGTTGACGACCTTGGCGACGATGTCGCCGCTGTCCTCGTCGCGGGTGACCACCTGGAAGACGTCCGCGGCGGGCGCCGGGTCGTCGTAGGACATCTGCAGCACGCCGTCGAGGTACAGGTCGATGTGCCGGTCGGTGACGACGACCTTGACCCGGTACGTCTGGCCGGTCGCGATGCTGTGGCCCTCGACCGCCTTCACCTCACCGGCACCGCCGCCGTCGGCCTTCTGCAGCGCCTGGCGGGTGTTGTTCCAGCCACCCAGGTTCCACCAGAAGAAGTCGCTCGGCCCGCCCGCGGCGAAGCCCACGAGGAAGCCCTCGGACCCCGCCGTCTTGCGGGCGTCGAGCTCGAGCGTGTAGTTGCTCCAGTCCTGCTCGTAGGTGCCCGTCGGGATGCTGCGGGCGTCGGTGACGGTGGTGCTGGACTGCACGTACTCGCCGTCCACCACGGACCAGTCGCCCGTCTGCGGCGACCAGGCGGACGCGTCGGCGAAGTCCTCGTCGAACAGGACCTCACCGCCGTCGTTCCCGGTCACCCTGACGTTGTCGTACGCGGCCGAGGTGGCCCACGTGGACAGGAACACGCCGCCGTCCAGAGGCTGCGGCTCCACCGACGGGGTGGTCAGGACGCTGGGCACCACCTGGTCGCCGACGTTGTTCGAGAACAGGTGCTGGACCCAGTAGTTGGCGCTGGACCAGGACTCGTCGTTGTCGAACCAGATGGCGTCCGGCGACCACTGCACGTACGACTCGTTGGCCAGCAGGGGCGCGTACGACGCGAGCTCGACCAGGTCGCCGTTGCGCTCCAGGCCTGTCATGTACGCGGCCTCGGTCAGACCGTTCCACCACGTGTTGCCGCGCGAGGCGTACTCACCGAGGAAGACGTGCGGACCCTCGCGGTCGTAGGTGTCGTAGCGCTCCGTGTTGGCCAGGAACCAGCTCGGGTCGTTGTAGTAGTGCTCGTCGACCAGGTCCACGTCCTGCTCACGGTTGAACTCCCACAGGGCGTCGAACCGTGCGCCGGTGTCGTCCGGACCAGAGTTGGAGATGATCTTGATGTCCGGGTACCTCGCCACGATCGCGTCGCGGAACGTCGGGAAGTTGGCCTCGAACGTGGGGGTGTTCTCCTCGTTGCCGAGCCCGATGTACGGCAGCTCGAACGGCTCCGGGTGACCCAGCGCGGCACGCTTCGCGCCCCACGTCGTGGACACGTCGCCCGTCGTGAACTCGATGAGGTCGAGCGTGTCCTGCACCCACCGGTCGATCATCGCCGGGTCGGTCAGCTCGGGGATGCTGCTCCCGCAGCCGTTGGCGCCGACCGACAGCACGGGCAGCGGGACGGACCCGAGGTCCTCGGCCAGCTCCATGTACTCCAGGTAGCCGATGCCGTACGACTGGTTGTAGCCCCAGAAGTTCCAGTTGGTGGCGCGCTCCTCCACCGGGCCGATGGTCTCCTTCCACTGGTACGTGCGGCGCCGGTCGGTGTACCCGGACTCCTCGTACGAGCGGAACGTGCCGACGTTGGTCACGCAGCCGCCGGGGAAGCGCAGGAAGGACGGGTCCAGCGCCGCGATCTTCTCGGCGAGGTCCTTGCGCAGCGGGGACTTCCCGTTGACCGGGCCGACCCACGTGTCCTGCGGGAACAGCGACACCTGGTCCAGGTGGAGCGTGGACGCCGCACCGGCGAGCACGACGAACCGACCGGAGTCGGTGGTCGCGCTCGCGGTCAGCGTGACCTCGTACCTCGTCCAGACGTCCGATCCGTCGACGTCGACGGCACCCGACGCGACAGTCTCCGTGCCGTTCTCGACGGCCAGGGTCAGGGTCTGCGGCGTGGTGGTGCGCACCCAGACGCTCGCGTCGTAGGACGCGCCGTCCTTGACCGCGACACCCGAGCTGTAGCTCGCGTTGCGCAGCCCGTCGCCCGCCGCGTCCGCCACGAGGACCGCCCGGTTGCGGTTGGTGGCGTTGAGCCGGCCCGCGTCGTCGACGACCGAGACGGTGGTGCCCGCGCCGCTGCGGTCCAGGACGTCCCACCCGGTCAGGCCGGTGAACGAGCCGTTGTCGGAGGTGTTGAACTCGAACGAGCGGTTCCGCACCAGCTCGGCGTAGAGGCCGCCGTCCGCGGCGTAGTTGATGTCCTCGTAGAAGATCCCGTACAGCCGGTCGGAGATCTCGGCGTCGGTCCCGTCGCCGTCGATCTCGATGGTCGTACCCTCGCCCAGCGTGAACGGCTCGAGCACGAACCCGGCGGCCGCCCCGGGGTCGCCCAGGACGAGCGCACCGTCGACGATGCCCACCGCCTTTGAGCCGTCCTGCGACGTGACGTGCAGCTTGCCGCCGCCCGCCTCGGTGAGGCGGAGCACCGTGGGCTCGTCACCCAGCGCGAGCCGGCCGTCGGGCAGCACGGTGACGGAGCGGTCACCGGCGGTGAGCGTCAGACCGTCGGCGACCTCGGTCGCCTCGAGCACGAACGCGTCGCCCGGCCGCTGCTGGACGACGACGAGGGCGTCGTCCGCACCGGTGGTCAGGTGCGGGGCGGTCCCCGGCGCGCGCAGGGTGAACGGCCCGTCGGGAACCACGTCCTCGCCCGGCGACGCCACGAGCGCGACGTCGTCGAAGACCGCCGGGAACGTCGTGCCGTCCTGCGCCCCCAGCGCGTAGAGGCCGACGTGCTCGATGGGGAACGTGACCTCGACGGAGCTCACGTCGACCCAGGCGGAGGTGGGCTCGTCCCAGCGCGCGGTGGTGACCGTGCTGCCCGTGCGGGTCAGCCGCAGGGTCTCGGCGCTCGACCCGGGCCGGTCCTCGAAGTGGTCGGCGGCGAAGATCGCCGCGGTCTCGATGTCGGTCTCGATGGCGACCCCGGACGGCGTGAGCCCTCCGACGAACGTCAGGCCGGAGCGCACGTAGTTGTCGAGGTCCTGGTACGCGATGAGGCCCGCGCCCTGGAACGTCTTCGCGACCGGTGCCTGCACGCTCACCGAGATCGAGAAGTCGCCGTCAGGGATGTCGAGCGTCATGACGTTGCGCGCCGAGTTGTTGCCCTGCCACGTGTCGCCCGGCAGCGCGGTCAGCGTCAGCGCTCCGGGGGTGGTGGTCAGGGACCTGGCGGTCGGCTCGTCGTTGACTGCCGTCCAGCGCGGGTCGAGCGTCGCTGCGTCGAACGCGTCGGTCCACGCGCCGTCGGGCACAGGCGGAGCGGCGCTGGCCGGGGCCACGACGGTCGCGCCCAGCGGCACGACGAGGGCCACCGCGAGCGCGGCACGAAGGCCGAGCCGACGGCGGTGCGGACGGGTCCTGCTGGTCTGTCGCGACAGTGCGACGGGCATGGCTGCCTCCCCTGCGCGCACGTCGTCGTGCGCCTCGTCCTGGACACCGTCACGCCCGATGTGAGCGCTAACATCCCGGTGTCCGACGACCATAGGGGGAGCCTGCAATGTCCGGCAAGGGTTGTTTACAACGTTTACCGAAACTGCCCGGACGGTCAGTGCGCAGGTTCGGCCTTCTTGCGCTTCGGGATGAGGTGCATGATGCCGACGACCACGGCACCCACCACGAGCCCGACCAGCGCCGAGCCGAGGGTGTCCACCAGCCAGGCCAGCAACCCGCCGACGCCGGGCACGACCGCCACGGCCTCCTCCAGGTGGTGCAGGAGCTCGTACGGCGCGTGCCAGCCCAGCTCGTCGACGCCGGCGAGCAGGATGTGCCCGCCGACCCACAGCATCGCGACGATGCCGACGGTCGACAGGACCGAGAGCACCTTCGGCATCGCGAGCACCAGCCCGCGGCCGATCGCGGCGACCGCACCGTTGCGACGCTCCGCGAGGTGCAGCCCGATGTCGTCCATCTTCACGATGAGCCCGACGACGCCGTAGACCAGCACCGTGATGGCCAGCGCGACGACCGCCAGGATGATCGTGCGGGACAGGAACGGCTCGTCGGCGACCTCGTTGAGGGCGATCACCATGATCTCGGCGGACAGGATGAAGTCGGTGCGGATCGCGCCGCGCACCATCGACTTCTCGGTGTCCTCGCCCTGGACCGCGACCGGGGTCGTGGTGTGCTCCTTGGCGTGCCCGGAGATCAGCTCCCAGATCTTCTCCGCACCCTCGTACGCGAGGTACGTCCCTCCGACCATGAGGATCGGGGTGAGCAGCCACGGCAGGAACTGGCTGAGCAGCAGGGCGGCCGGGAGGATGAACAGCAGCTTGTTGCGCAGCGACCCGACGGCGATCTTGCGGACGATCGGCAGCTCGCGCTGCGGCTGGAACCCGTGGACGTAGCGCGGGGTCACGGCCGTGTCGTCGATGACGACGCCCGCCGCCTTCGCGCTCGCCCGGCCGGCGGCCGCGCCCACGTCGTCGACCGACGCCGCGGCCAGCTTGGCCAGGGCGGCGATGTCGTCCAGAAGCGCGGCCAGACCGCCAGCCATCAGTTCTCCCTCGTCGGTTCTGCCGGGTGCTCGGGTGATCCTGACACAGCGAGCGTCTCAGTTCAGGCTGGCGTCCTCCGCGAACGTCGACACGATCGCGAGGTCACCGCCCTGGCGTCGCAGCACCCGTCGCCACAGCGTCTCGGGCTCCGGCGTCAGCACGTCGTCGGGGACCGCGTCGACCACGAACCAGGCGCGCTCGACCAGCTCGTCCTCCAGCTGCCCGGCGCCCCACCCCGCGTGCCCGGCGAACACCCGGACGCCACCCACGTGGTGTGCCACCGATGTCGGCTCCGCATCCAGGTCCACCAGGCCGAACCGGCCCGTCACCCGGTCGACCTCCGGCGACGAACCGGCGCCGCGGGGGAGCGCCGCGACGCCCATCGCCCCGTCCAGGCCGACGGGGCCGCCGTGGAACAGCCGCGGCGGGTCGCTCACGTGCTCCTGCCAGTCGGGCAGGACCACTCCGACGTCGACCGTCGACGGGCGGTTGAGCACGACGCCGATCGCGCCGTCCTCGCCGTGGTCGAGCACCAGGATGACGGTCCGGTGGAACGTGGGCTCGCGCAGGCGGGGGGTCGCGACGAGGAGCCGGCCGCGCAGTGCCGCATCCGTCATGTGCCCACCTCCCGCCGCATGACCACCCGCGGCCGACCGCCGCTGTGCCCCGTCGTCTCGGCGGCCTGCGTGAACCCCGCCGCCTCGAACAGGCGGCTGGTGCCCACGTACCCCGAGATGACGTCCACCCGGTCGCTGCCGTCGATGCTGACCGGGTACCCCTCGACGACCTCGGCACCGTGCCCTGCGGCGTGCGCGACCGCGCCCTCGAGGAGCTCGTGCATCAGTCCCTGGCGCCGGAACGCGGGCCGGACCACGAAGCAGACGACGCTCCATGCCTCCCGGTCGTCGACGAACGGGATGGTCCGCGAGCCCATCAGCCGGCGGTAGGTGCTGCGCGGGGCCACGGAGCACCAGCCCGCCACCTCGCCGTCCACGTACGCCAGCACGCCCGGGCCCGGCTCGGCGGCGCACTCGTCGCGCATGTACTGCGCGCGCTCCTCGTTGGGTACGCGGCTGTCCCGGTACGCCATGCACCAGCAGCCCGCGCCGCCCGGCTTCTTCACGCCGACGACCTCGAAGAAGTCGTCGTACCGCCCGACGGCGGGGAGCACCTCGATGGCCATCCCCCCAGGCTACGGAACGACTCAGACGCGCTCTGCCGCGCTCAGCCGCGCTCAGTCGCCTGCTCGTCGATCCTGTGCCGCTCGTCCTGGATCGTCGCGCCGGCCGCGACGAGCTTGAGCTCGTGGGCGCGGAAGTGGTGACCGCAGAAGAGCAGCTCCATGCCGTCGGCCGTGGGGAGGGTCGCCTTGACGTACGCCTGCGCGCCGCAGCGGTCGCAACGGTCCTGCCGGGTGAGCTCGGGGGCGAGGGTGTCGATCGTGAGTGCGGTCATGTCGGATACCTCGTCTCGCTGGGGTGGGCGGTGCTCGCCGGGGCGGGCTCCGCGTGTGCTGCTCATCCGAACCATCGGTCATCGGCAGACCATCCCGCAGGGTGTTCGCTCTGCGGTGAACTGCCTCACCTGGAAGGGGGCGAGAGCCGAGGTCGGAATACCCGGCGCCGAAAAGGTCCGGCACTCGCTCCAGGCTGTCCTGCACACTGGCCCCGTGAACGACCTGCGCACGAGCCTGATCTCGGGGTTCACCTGGCGATCCGACCCCCCGGTCTGGCCCGAGCACCGCAAGAACTACGCCGACTACAGCGCGTGGTGGCGCGACCCCGCGGTCCTGGCCGAGATCGGTCCCGCGCTCGCCGCGCTCTTTCGCGACGCCGAGCCCACCGTGATCCTCGGCACGGAGTCGCACGGCTTCCTGCTCGGCCCGCTCGTGGCTCTGCACCTCGGGATCGGGTTCGCAGCGGTGCGCAAGGAACCCGAACGCGGCTCCCACGACGAGGTGTGGCTGGTCCGCAGGACGCCGCCCGACTACCGGGACCGGCACCTCGACCTCGCCGTCCGCCGCTCCGTCCTGCGCCCCGGTGACCGGGTCCTCTTCGTCGACGAGTGGGCGGCGACGGGTGGACAGGCGCTGGCGTGCCAGCAGCTCGTCGACGACGCGGAGGCCAGGTGGCTGGGCGCCGCCGTCGTCGTGGATGCCCTGGAGAGCTCCGCCGACCGCCGGGTCCTCAACCTCCGCGGCCTGGTCCACGTGCGGGAGCTCCGCCGCCGGTAGCCGTGGGTGCGTGAACCCCTGGGTGGTGGGCCCCGTGGGGATCGAACCCACAACCCGCGGATTAAAAGTCCGCTGCTCTGCCAATTGAGCTAGAGGCCCGGGGGATGCGGGTTTGGTCCGTGGAACTCTCGGGACAGCTCCCGTGTCGTTCCCCGCTCCTCCCGCCTGCCGACTGTAGTCGGCACGGGACGCGGTGCCATGCACGTCGAGGTCCCTGCGCAACCGCCTCAGCCCCGTGACACAGCACCGCCGGCGTCCTGCGGTGACGACACCGCCGTCGCGGGGCTGCTCGCGACGTCAGGGCCTCGAGGGGTTGAGCTCGGCCGTGGTGACCTGACTGGCGCTCACCAACCAGCTGGTGAGGATCCTGCCGTACGCGCCGCTGTCGATGAGCTCCTGCACGGCCTTCTGGATCGCGTCAGTCAGCGCCTGGTCGTCCTTCGAGACGACGATGCCCTGCGGGGCGGTGGCGAACGCCTCGCCGAGCAGCTCGAGCTGGCGCGACATCTGGACGGCGTAGGTGACGATCGGAGAGTCCGCGTAGATCGCGTCGGCCTGGCCATCGAGCAGAGCGTCGGTCGCCTCAGTCTGCGTGTCGAACGAGAGCGTCCTGATCGACTCCGTGCCGGCGCTCTCGCACTCCTCCGTGAGCGTGCCGAGCTCCTCCTCCTGGATCGTGCCTGCCTGGACCGCGACGGTCACGCCGCACAGGTCGTCGGGGGAGATCTCCTGGGGATTCCCCTTCCTGACGGCGAAGGCCTCGCCGGCCTCGAGGTACTGGACCATGTTCACCTGCGTCATGCGCTCGGCATTGATGGTGAACGACGAGATGCCGACGTCGTACGTGGACCCGACCTCCGGGATGATGCTGGAGAAGTCGGCCGTCCGGACGTCGGCCTCCAGCCCGAGCACGACGGCGATGGCCTTCGCGAGGTCGACGTCGTAGCCGACGGGCGTCACGCCATCGACGTCCAGGTACTCGGCCGGAGCGTACGAGGTGTCCGACCCGACGACGAGCGTGCCCCTGTCGGCGATCTCGCGGGGCACCAGGGCCGCGATGCTGTCGACCTTCACGATGCTGCTCGAGCCGGGCGAGCTGCCGTCGTCCGGCAGCGCGACGGCGGCCGAGCCTGAGCCGGCACCGCCGCAGGCGGTGAGAAGCAGGGCGGACGCGGCACCGAGTGCTGCGGCCGCGAGGACGAGACGAGGACGACGCACGGGGGACCTCTCGCGGCGCCAGGGTGGGGCACCGTCTGGTTCTCGGCTGGGCCACGGGCTCGGCATCGATCAGGTGCCGCGCACGCGGGAGAGCAATCGCGAGATCGTACGGTGCGGTAGCCGTCACCACACAATCCGACAGTTCGGCACATGGGTGAGGGCGCGGCGCCGTGACCAGCAGGATCGTCCGGTACGGCTCGCGCGGGTGAACCTCGTCGGGACATGACGCACGGACTGCGACCTCCGCTACGGTGCGGCGGATGAGTGAGCAGACGGGGCACGAGCCCGGCGGGACGCCGTTCGCCGCGCCGGGCGGCTTTCGCGCGGCGCCGGCCGCCGTGGTGCCGGAGTCTCGGCCTCCTGCGGGTGCGCCGTCTCCGTACGCCCCACCGACCGCGGGGGAGGCGTCGCCCTTCGCCCCGCCCGCTTCGTACCGTGCGTCGCAGACCTACGCGCCACCACCGTCCTACGGGGCCCCTGTCGGCTACGGTGCGCCACCGCCGTACGGCACGGCCGATGCCTCGGGAGCGCCCTACGGGTACGGCGCCTACGTCGCGCCTCCGACCGACGGGCTGGCGATCGCCTCGCTCGTGACCAGCGCCGCGGGTCTGCTGGTCCTCGGCGGGCTCCCGGGGCCCGTCGGTCTGGGCCTGGGGATCGGTGCGTTGCGCAGGATCCGGCGGCGCGGCACGAAGGGTCGCGGGATGGCGATCGCCGGTGTGGTCGTGGGTGCGGTGGGCACGCTCGTGTGCATCGGCTGGGTGTGGCTCGCGATCTGGGCGTCGACGAACCCCGGCGTCGCCAGCGGCCTGGCGTTCGAGGACGAGCTTCCCGACTACACGCTGCGTTCGGATCTCGTGGTCGGCGACTGCCTGCGCGAGTACCCGGGCTCGTGGGACCTCGGCACCGCCGACCCGGTGGACTGCCGCGAGGCGCACGCCCTGGAGATCGTGGCGGTCCTGCCGCTGTCGGGTCCGGTCGACTCCTCGGACGACACGACGGACGCGGAGTACGACCGCGGGTTCGCCGAGTGCACCGCGAGGATCGAGCGCGCCGCGCCCGGCCTGCTCGACGAGTGGGTCGTCTGGACGGACGTGAGCTTCCCGCACCCGGACGACTGGTCGGCGGGCGCGACGACGGCCTACTGCGCGGTGGCGACCGACTACCCGGAGCTGCGGGGGTCGGTTCTGGACGGGTCGGTCACGGGGCCGGAGTAGTCGGGTCCTCGGCGTCGTGGTCGAGCCCGGTGGACAGGTCGAGCAGCGCACCGGCCTGGTCGATCAGGGTCTCGCCCTTGCGCCGGATGCCGTCGACCGCGTCCGCGCCTGCGACCCACCGGGCGGGGGCCTCGTCGAGCGCGACGACCGTGACGAGGTTCGCGGCGAGCCTGGCGGGATCGCCGCTCTGCTGCCCGTTCATCGACTTCCACGCCGCGATCGTCTGCTCGGTGGCCTGGGCGTAGTCGTCGATCGAGAGCTCGGGCCAGATGGTCGACGAGCCCTCCACGAGAAGCTCGGTGCGGAAGAAGCCGGGTTCGACTGCGGTGACGCGGATGCCGAACCGCGCCACCTCGTCACGCAGGGACTCGGTCCAGCCCTCGAGGGCGAACTTGGAGGCGCCGTACGCACTGCCGAAGGGTCCACTGACGATGCCGGCGGTCGAGGTGATGGTCACGACGTGGCCGGAGCGCTGACGGCGCATGACGGGCAGCACGGCCCGGGTGACGGCGAGGGGACCGAAGAAGTTGGTCTCCATCTGAGCGCGGAACTGCGCGGGGGAGACCTCCTCGAAGAAGCCGGGCTGGAAGTTGCCGGCGTTGTTGACCAGGACGTCGATCCGGCCGAACCGGTCGGTCGCGGCGTGGACGGCCGCGTCGACCGAGTCGGGGTCGGTGACGTCGAGGGCCACGGTCAGCAGGTTCGCGTGCTCGCCGACGGCTGCGGCCGCCTTGGCCGCGTCGCGCGCGGTCGCGACGACCTGGTGGCCGGCGGCCAGCGCGGCCTGGGCGATGTCGACGCCCATGCCGCGGCCGGCGCCGGTGATGAGCCAGACGTGAGAGTCGGTCATGAGGACTGCCTCCGGATCAGAGAGTGAGAAGAACCTTGGTCGCCCGACGCTCGTCCATGGCCCGGTAGCCCGCGGCGGCCTGGTCGAGCGGCAGGGTGAGGTCGAAGACCTTGCCGGGGTCGATCGTGCGGTCCCAGATGAGCGTGATCAGCTCGGGCAGGAAGCGCCGCACGGGTGCCGGTCCGCCGTGCAGGTGGACACCGGAGAAGAACAGCTCGTCGCCGGGGAGGGACACGTCGTGGGCGACACCGACATACCCGACATGCCCACCGGCGCGGGTCGCGCGGATGGCCTGCATCATCGACTCCTGGGTGCCGACGGCCTCGATCGTGGAGTGCGCGCCGAGGCCGCCGGTGAGCTCCTTGATGCGGGCCACGCCCTCGTCGCCGCGCTCCTCGACGATGTCGGTGGCACCGAAGTCGCGGGCGAGCGCCTGCCGGTCGGCGTGCCGGGACATGGCGATGATCCGCTCGGCGCCGAGCTGCTTGGCCGCGAGCACGCCGAGCAGGCCGACCGCGCCGTCGCCGACCACGGCCACGGTCTTGCCCGGGCCGACCTCGGCCGCGACGGCGGCGAACCAGCCGGTCCCGAGCACGTCGGAGGCGGCCAGCAGGGACGGGACCAGGTCGTCGTCCGGCATGCCGGGGGTCGCGACGAGCGTGCCGTCGGCGTGCGGGATCCGGGCGTACTCCGCCTGGGCGCCGGGGACGGCACCGGGTCCACGGTGCACGCAGTGCGTCTGGTAGCCGGCCTGGCAGATCTCGCAGGTGTTGTCGGAGGAGAAGAACGAGCCGACGACGAAGTCGCCGACCGCGAGGCTCGTGACCTCGGACCCGATCTCCGCGACGACGCCCACGTACTCGTGGCCCATCGGCTGGTGGTCGACCTCGTCGGCACCGCGGTACGGCCACAGGTCGGACCCGCAGATGCAGGTCGCGGCGAGCTTGATGATCGCGTCGGTCGGCTCGACGAGGGTCGGCCGCTCGGTCTGGTCGACCCGGACGTCGCCGGGGCCGTACATGACGACTGCACGCATGAGGGGTGCCCTTTCTGGTGGTGGTCCTACCGCTGCTCGACGAGCTCAGCGAGCGCGACGGCGGGGGTGGTGGTGTGTGCCGGGCCCCGACGGGCGCGGCGCGTCAGCGCCAGGTACGTCCCGGCGGCGAGGGTGAGGCAGGTGAGGGTCACGACGCCCATCGGCAGGATGCTCGCGGCTCCGGCGACGCCCACCAGCGGCGCGGCGATCCCGCCGAGGCCGAACCTGACCATGCCCAGCAGCGAGGAGGCGGTGCCGGCCAGCTGCGGGTAGCCGGCCAGGGCGAGCGTGGTGGCCGGGGGTGAGCTGAACGCGACCCCGCTGGCCAGGACGAGCAGCGACACCACGACCACACCGACCGGCAGGGGTGTCAGTCCGGCGACGAGCAAGCCCGCCGCCCCGAGGGCGGCGATCGCGGTGCCGGCGAGCAGCGTGCGGTGCGCACCCCACGCCGCGGCGCACCGGCCACTGAGGTGGCCGAACAGCATGAACCCCGCGGAGTTGAGCCCGAACGCGAGCGCGTACCCCTGCGGCGACATCCCGTAGCTGCCCTGCAGGACGTAGGTGGCCCCGGCGAGGTAGGCGAACAGGGCCGCGTACGTGAAGCCCTGGCTGAGCACGGCCCCGAGGTACGCCCGGTCGGACAGCAGCAGCCGGTAGGCGCGGCCGGTCTGCGCGAAGCCGCCGACCGTCCGCCGCTGGTCGGGGAGGGTCTCGGGGAAGAGCGCGAGCGCTGTCACGAGCAGCAGCGCCCCGACCGCAGCGAGGACGACGAACAGGCCGCGCCAGTCGGTGACCGTGGTCAGCTGCCCACCGAGCAGGGGCCCGACGACCGCGGCCAGACCTCCGGCCACGGTCAGCCGGCCGTAGAAGCGCAGCAACGCCGGACCGTCGTAGACGTCGCGGCCGGCCGCCTGGGCGATCACGATGCCGACGCCGCCGGCCAGGCCCTGCACCAGCCGGGCCAGGACCAGCGACTCCACCGTCGGGCTCGTCGCGCACAGCAGCGACGTGAGCACGTACGCCACGACACCGACCAGGAGCACCGGACGTCGGCCGAACCGGTCGGACAGCGGCCCCGCCACGAGCTGACCCAGGGCGAGACCCACGAGGCAGGCGGTCACGGTCAGCTGCGCGGTCGACGTCGCGGCGCCCAGCTCCGCCGTGAGTGCGGGCAGGGCGGGCAGGTACAGGTCCATCGAGATCGGCCCGAAGACGGTCAGCAACAGCAGGAGAGGTGGCAGCAGGCGCCCGACGGCGGGTGGGGGGTGCTCGGACGAGGACGTCATGCCGACAAGACAACCTGCGCTCGCCGACGCCCGGGAGTCCCTGCCGTGGGGTGTACCGGCAGGGCACCCCTCGCGTCGAGGGGTGCCCTCGCAGGTCTCCCTCTCGACCCGGGGGCGATCTACCGTCGACGTCATGGACAACCGAGCCGACGTGCGCGAGTTCCTCATGTCGCGACGCGCCAAGGTCACCCCCGCGGCGGCAGGCATGATCGGAGGCGCCAACCGGCGGGTTGCGGGACTGCGCCGCGGAGAGGTGGCAGCCCTCGCCGGGGTCAGCGTGGAGTACTACGCCAAGCTCGAGCGGGGCGCGATCGCGGGCGCCTCCGCCTCGGTCCTGGACGCCGTCGCCCGCGCCCTGCAGCTGGACGACACGGAGCGTGCGCACCTGTTCGACCTGGCGCGGGCGGCCGACGGCATCCCGCTCTCGGGGCGCGCCCGCCGCCGCGCGACCACGACCGGCGCGCCCCGCCCGAGCCTCCAGTGGGCGCTGTCCGCGATCACCGACGGCGTCGCGTTCGTCCGCGACCAGCACCAGGACCTCCTGGCGACCAACGCCCTCGGCCGCGCCTTCTACTCACCGGTCATCGGAGCCGGCGGCGGACGCACGCCGAACCTGGCCCGCTTCCAGTTCCTGGACCCCGCGGCGCACGACTTCTACCCGGACTGGGACCTGTTCGCCGAGATGTGCGTCGGGATCATGCGCGCCGACGCCGGCCGCGACCCTCACGACAAGGGGCTGCAGGACCTGGTCGGCGAGCTCTCGACCCGCAGCGACGTCTTCCGGCGGCTGTGGGGCGCCCACAACGTGCGCACCCACGGCACCGGGACCAAGCGGTTCCACCACCCCCTCGTCGGCGAGCTCACCCTCGTGTACGAAGAGCTCGCCATCACCGCCGAGCCGGGCCAGGCCCTCCTCATCTACACCGCCGAGCCAGGCTCCCCGTCGGCGGAGCGGCTCCGGCTGCTCGCCTCGTGGGCCGCCGACCCCGTCGACGCCGGATCGGGGCCGGCGCAGCGGTGACGGCCCGTCAGGGCGTCGGCACCGTGATGGGCCGGGGCGGCACCGTCGACGCGTCCAGCAGCAGCCGGTCGCCGAGGGGCTCGTCGAGGTCGACCGTGAACGGGGTCGGTGGGTTGGACGGGCAGGTCTGGTCCCCGCGCCGGGGCGAGACCGCGATCACCACCTCGACGGTGGAGCCGGTCTCCTGCAGCGAGGTCACCTCGACGCGACCTGCGGCATCCTGACCGCTGTTGCACGCCGTCTCGGTGACCAGGAGAGCGACTGCGGTCGAGGCCGGGCTCACGGGTGCGGCCGGGTCGAGGGTCACTGTGGCCGTGCCCCCGCCGGGACCGGGCACGGTCAGCGCGCACGAGCCGAGCGCCGAGAGCATCCAGGCCGGTGAGCCCGGGATGTTCGGCGCGTCCACGAGGGTGATGACCATGCGCTCGTGGGTGCGGACGTCGCCGGCGCCGTGGTCGTCGGGCTCGGCCAGCGCACGCAGCAGCACGACCTCCTGCGGAGCCGTGGACACGATCGTCCACGCGGCCGGGTCGATCGGGGGCACCTCCAGCCCGTCGAGGGCGGCCCGGCCGGTGGCGTCGAGCTCGGTCGCCGGCCGCGGGTCGGTCAGCGTCTCGGCGGAGATCGGCGTCCCCATGCAGTCGTAGGTGCCGGACGAGCTCGCACCGGCCGGACCCGCCCCGGTGGCGCACCCGGCGAGCGTGGCGAGCAGCGCGCCACAGAGTGCCGTCTGCCGTCTCACGCGTCCTGCCGTCGTCATCGAGGCCTCCTGCCGTCAAGGATCGTCTGTCAGGTGGACGGCCGGGGCCTCTGCAGGTCACAGCTCGATCTCGTCTGCGACCGCGAGGCGTCCCGCCCGAATGTCCGAAAAGGGGCGGGAGTGGATTCCTCATTCCGATCGTGCGGATTTCTGGTGACGTTCTTCGTCGCCTGCTGAGGTCGGGGCGGAGCCACGACAAAAGCCGGGCTTCCGCGCGCGCGGAGGAGGCCGCGGGAGGTCCATATTCGCTGGTCATAGCAGTATCTGCCGCGCTGAGTGCCGTTCCCGGATTGCGATTCGGCATCGTTACCGGAACGGGATCCTCGTTACTCGAACGGGACAGTCGCGTGACCCTGCCGTGCTGGTCCCGGCCCTCGTCGACCGCGACGCTTCAGTCCTCGAACAATGGAGGCAACGATGCGCGCTCAGTCATTCCACCTGGTTGCGGCGAGCCGGCGTGCTCACGCGAGGACGTCGAGCCGAGTGGTCGCCGCGGCGGCCGTGGTTGCCGTCGTGGGCGTGCTCGGTGCCTGCAGCGCCGGCGGCTCGAGCGACGCCTCCTACGACCAGGGAGTCGCCTACGACGACTCCTTCCCGTCCGAGGGGTGGCGCGACGTCCCGCCCGACGACCAGGAGGAGTACGACGACTCCCCGGAGCAGTCGTTCCAGGACGTGTCGACGAGCCCGTTGTCGACGTTCGCCTCCGACGTCGACACGGCGTCGTACAGCAACCTGCGCCGCCAGCTGAACCAGGGCGTCGCGCCGGAGGGGGTCCGGATCGAGGAGCTCGTCAACTACTTCGACTACGACTACCCGACGCCGGAGCCGAGCGCGGAGGACCCGTTCACGGTCACGACGCAGATCGCGGACGCTCCGTGGGCCGACGACCACCAGCTCGCGATGATCGGCGTCCAGGCCACGGCCGCGAAGACCACCGAGCGTGGCAACAACGTCGTCTTCCTGCTCGACGTGTCCGGCTCGATGGACGAGCCCAACAAGCTGCCGCTGCTCGCCGACTCGTTCGAGCTGCTGGTCGAGCAGCTCGACGAGGACGACACCGTCTCGATCGTGACCTACGCCGGCAGTGACCAGGTGCTCGCCGACTCCGTGCCGGGCGACCAGCACGGCGAGCTGGTGAGGGTCCTGCGCGACCTGCGGGCCGGCGGTTCGACGGGCGGCGCACAGGGCCTGCAGACCGCCTACGAGCTGGCGTCGAGGAACTTCGTCGAGGGTGGCAACAACCGGGTCGTCCTGGCGACCGACGGGGACTTCAACGTCGGCCCGTCCAGCCCGGAGGAGCTCACCGAGCTGATCGAGGAGCACGCCCGCTCCGGTGTCTACATCTCGGTGCTGGGCTTCGGGATGGGCAACCTCAAGGACAGCACGATGGAAGCGATCGCCGACCACGGGAACGGCAACTACGCCTACATCGACACCCTGCACGAGGCGCGCAAGGTCCTGGTCGACGAGTTCGACTCGACGATGTTCGTCGTCGCCCAGGATCTCAAGGTCCAGGTCGAGTTCAACCCCGCGACCGTCGCCGAGTACCGGCTGCTGGGCTATGACAACCGTCGCCTGGAGGACGAGGAGTTCGACGACGACACCAAGGACGCCGGCGACGTCGGAGCCGGGCACGAGGTCACGGCGTTCTACGAGCTGGTCCCGGCTCGCGGCGACTCGGTCGACGACGACCTGGACTACCAGGACGTCGACGCCGGGCGGTCCACCGACTTCCTGACGGTGCACGTGCGCTACAAGCACCCGGGGGCGAGCACCAGCACCGAGGTCGAGTTCCCCGCCACGGCCGACGCCTACACGACCCGCCCCACGAGCGACTTCCGGTTCGCGTCCGCCGTCGCCGAGTTCGCCCTCGCGGTGACGGGCTCGCAGTTCGCCGAGGATGCCGACCCCGCCCGTGCACGCGACCGCGCCGAGTCCGCGCTCGGCGAGGACTCCTACGGCCTGCGGTCGGAGTTCGTCTCCCTGATCGACGCCTACCAGCGGATCACGTACTGATCCGGCAGCCGCTGCGAAGCGCCGCGCAGCCGACGGCCGGCGCCATGGACAATCGCCCAGGACGGGCATTTACCCCGGCGGGACGCGGCAGTACTGTCCGAAAATGACACATCGACCGCAGTTCATCGCCGCCGGAGCAGCAACCCTGCTCGCCGTCGCGCTGGGCGCCGCACCCGCACAGGCGTCCCAGCCCAAGCCCCCGCTGATCATGGACAGGTCCGAGGTCGAGGTCCAGGTGCTGGCCCTCAACGACTTCCACGGGAACCTCCTGCCTCCGACGGGCAGCGGAGGGCGCGTCGGGACCATCAACGCGGGCGGGTCCGCGTACCTCGCGACCCACGTGAAGAACCTCGAGGCGACCAACAGGAACTCCATCGTGGTCTCCGCGGGCGACCTCATCGGCGCGAGCCCCCTCCTGTCGGCCCTGTTCCACGACGAGCCCACGATCGAGGCGATGAACGCGATCGGCCTCGACCTCAACGCGGTCGGCAACCACGAGTTCGACGAAGGGGCGACGGAGCTCCTGCGCATGGCGAACGGTGGGTGTCACCCGACGGACGGCTGCCAGGACGGCACGCCCTTCGCGGGCGCCGACTTCGACTTCCTGGCGGCGAACGTCGTGCAGGAGTCGACCGGAGAGACGCTCTTCGCGCCGTACTCCATCCAGAACTTCACCGGCGCCAAGGTCGCCTTCATCGGCATGACCCTCGAAGGCACGCCCAACATCGTCAGCGCGGCCGGCATCCAGGGCCTCGACTTCCGCGACGAGGCCGACACCGTGAACGCGCTCGTCCCGCAGCTGCAGGCGCAGGGCGTCGAGTCGATCGTCGTGCTGGTGCACGAGGGCGGGTCACCGACGGCCCTCGACATCAACGGGTGCGCCGGGGTGTCCGGCCCCATCGTCGACATCGTCACGCGGTTCGACCCGGCAGTCGACCTCGTCGTGAGCGGCCACACCCACCAGCCGTACAACTGCGTGATCGACGGCATCCCGACGACGAGCGCCTACAGCTTCGGGCGCCTGGTCACGGACATCGACATGCGCGTCAGCCGGTCCACCAAGGACGTCACGAGCCTCACGATCAACAACCGGGTCGTCACCCGGGACGTCCCGGAGGACCCGACGATCAAGGCACTCATCGACCGGTACAACACCCTCGCGGCGCCGATCGCGAACCGGCCGATCGGGCACATCACGGGCGAGCTGACCAACACGAACCAGCCCGACGGCGAGCAGCTGATGGGTGACGTGATCGCCGACGCCCAGCTGGCTGCCACCGACGGGCCGGCACCGGAGGGGCAGGCCGTCGTCGCGTTCATGAACCCGGGCGGCGTGCGCGCGGGGCTGACCTACCCGTCCGGCCCGGCGGGCGAGGGCGACGGAGTGGTGACGTTCGGCGAGGCGTTCACCGTGCAGCCGTTCGGCAACATCCTGCAGACCCTCACCCTGACCGGAGCGCAGATCGACCTGCTCCTCGAGCAGCAGTTCTGCGGCCTCAACTCGCCGTTCGCGAGCCCCACACCGGGGTTCTTCAAGGTGCTGCTGCCGTCCACCGGCTTCAGCTACACCTGGGACTTCGCCGTCGCGAACTCGGCGGCGAACGTCACCTGCGCGACGGACCCGGCACTCGGCGCGGTCAACCCCGCGTCGGTGACGATCAACGGCGTCCCGCTCGACCTCGCCGCGAGCTACCGCGTGACGGTGAACAACTTCCTGGCCGACGGCGGTGACGGATTCGGTGTGCTGCGCAGCGGCACCGACCGCGTCGGCGGTCTGGAGGACCTGCAGGCGTTCGAGGCCTACCTCCAGGCGGCGGAGCCGACGGGCATCAGCCCGCCGCCGCTGACGCGGATCACCCGCGTCAACTGACGCTGACGCGGATCACCCGCGTCAACTGACGCGACAGGGCGGCGCCCGACCTGCGGGTCGGGCGCCGCCGTGGTGTGCGGGTCCCGGCTCGTGCAGCGCCGGGTCGTGGGGGAGTACCGTCGAGTGGTGCCCACCCCACCGGCCGACTGGTACCCCGACCCGCAGCAGCCCGCGCGACTGCGGTACTGGGACGGCGCCCAGTGGACGGGGTACCTGGTCGATCCCGACAAGCCCGGGGTCGTGCGGTACGAGCAGCCGCCGTGGGCGCCGAGCGCCCGGGGGATCAACGTGCCGCTGTCCATCGCGGTGACGTCGGCGTTCTGACGGACGGCGTCAGCTCTCGATAGATCCGTGCCGGAACACCCGCCAGACGGTCGGCAGCATCTGCTTCCGCGGCACGCCGCGCAGGATGCGGGTGATCTGCTTGCCGGCGACGAGGGTGCCGAGCGCGCCGACCACCGTCTGCACGACGGCGAGCGCGACGGCGACGTCCACCACGTCGAGCCCGAAGGCCTCGCCGATCACCGGGGCAGCGAGCCACACCGGGATCCACCAGAGCAGGATCAGGAAGACGCCCACGCGCAGGCGGGTCGCTGAGATCGCCCCGGGGACCTCGATCGTCACCGGTCGGTCCGCGGGGGTGCGGCGGGCAGGCGGACGACGACCCGGAGGCCGCCGCCGGCGCGGGGCATGAGGGCGACGTGGCCGTCGTGCGCGCGGACGATGCTCTCGACGATCGCCAGCCCGAGGCCGACGCCCGCCTGGTCGCCGTGTACCCGTGCGGTACCGCGCTGGAACGGCTCGGTGAGGGTCGCGACCACCCGCGGGTCGAGCGCCTCGCCGGTGTTCTCGACGGTGAGCACCGCCGACCCCTTCAGGGCCGCCGTCCGCACCCGCACGGACCCTCCGGAGGGGAGGTTGTGCACGATCGCGTTGTGCACGAGGTTCGTGGTCATCTGCAGCAGCAGCGCGCGTGACCCGACGGTCGGCGTGATGTCGCCGGACGTCTCGAGGCTCACGCCGCGCTTCTCCGCGAACGGGAGCAGGGTCTCGGCGGCCTCCTCGGCGAGGAGCGACAGGTCGACGCGCTCGCGCGTGAAGGACCGCTGGTCGGCCCGGCTGAGCAGCAGCAGCGCCTCGGTGAGGTCGATCGCGCGGGCGTTGACGGCGTGGAGGCGTTCGACCAGCTCGTCCGGGTCGTGCGTGGGGTCCTGCCGGGCGACGTCGAGGAGCGCCTGGGTGGTGGCCAGCGGGGTGCGCAGCTCGTGGGAGGCGTTGGCGGCGAACCGGCGCTGCTCGGCGACGTGCGCCTCGAGCCGGGCGAGCATCGTGTCGAACGCGTCGGCGAGGTCCCGGAACTCGTCCCGGCGGCCCGGCAGGGCGATCCGGTGCGAGAGCGACCCGCCCCCCGCGGCCCGCGTCGCGTCGGTGATGCGCTCGAGCGGCGCGAGCATCCGGCCGGCGAGGACCCATCCGCCGGCCAGCCCGAGCACCAGCAGGAACGCCAGCGCCAGCGCCGCCTTCGGGGCGAAGGCCCGCCAGAGGTCGGACCGCCCGGGGATGAAGAGCCCGGGGCCGCCGGGCGCGGCGACTGTGACCGCCTCGTCGGGGACGTACCGCAGGAGGAACACGAGCACCACGGCGACGAGCAGGAAGCCGGCGACCATGAGGAACCCGGCGTAGCTGAGGGTCAGCTTGAGCCGGACGCTCAGCCCCGGCTCCCTATCCACGCTCGTCCTCGATGCGGTACCCGGCGCCGGGGACGGTGGCGATGAGCCACGGCTCACCGAGCCGCTTGCGCAGCGCCGAGACGGTGATGCGCACGGCGTTGGTGAACGGGTCCGCGTTCTCGTCCCACGCCCGCTCGAGGAGCTCCTCCGCGCTCACCACCCCGCCCTGTGCGGCGACGAGGACCTCCAGGACGGCGAACTGCTTGCGGGTCAGCGGGACGTAGCGGCCGTCGCGGTAGACCTCGCGGCGGAACGGGTCGAGCCGCAGGCCCGCGATCTCGTGGACGGGCGGCCGGTGGTGGGCGCGGCGGCGGTCGAGCGCCCGGAGCCGGAGCACCAGCTCGCGCATCTCGAAGGGCTTGGTCAGGTAGTCGTCGGCGCCGAGGCCGAACCCGGAGGCCAGGTCGTCGAGCCGGTCGGCCGCGGTGAGCATGAGGATCGGCGTCCCGCGGCCGGAGGCGACGATGCGCTGGGCGACGTCGTCACCGGACGGCCCGGGGATGTCGCGGTCGAGGACGGCGAGGTCGTAGGAGTGGACGGCGAACAGCTCCAGGGCCGTGTCCCCGTCCCCGGCGACGTCGGCGGCGATGGCCTCCAGGCGCAGGCCGTCACGGATGGCCTCGGCCAGGTAGGGCTCGTCCTCGACGATCAGCACGCGCACTCCTGCGACTCTACGAGCAGCCACCTATCGTCGAGATATCGGGAAGTGCATACGCACCGGCAACACGCGGTCGCGTTGGCTGGAGCGATGTTCTCCAGCACCCAGGCGCGA
The DNA here is from genome assembly GCF_001426705.1 of Cellulomonas sp. Root485. Taxonomy (GTDB): domain Bacteria; phylum Actinomycetota; class Actinomycetes; order Actinomycetales; family Cellulomonadaceae; genus Cellulomonas. The sequence goes on from NZ_LMFC01000001.1 coordinate 51,271, forward strand.
CCACCGGCGCGCCGTTCCTCCGCCACCGTGATCTCCCTGGTGGTCGGCGTCGCCGTCATGGTGGCCGCGGTCGTCGGGTTCCTCGGCGACCAGCAGTCGGCGGCCTCCTTCTCCGCGACGTCCGAGGCGCCCGCCCTGCCTCCCCGCCAGGACGGTCCCGGCGCCGACGGGAGCGTCCCGGACGGGGTGACGGTCTTCGACGACGACATCCCGGCGGTCGTGAACCTCGACGCCGACCTGCTCGCCGCCCTCCGCCAGGCCGCGACCGATGCCGCTGACGAGGGCATCACGTTCGTCGTCACCAGCGGCTGGCGGTCGGCGGGGTACCAGGACCAGCTGCTGCGCGACGCGGTCACCGAGTACGGCTCGGCCGCGGAGGCCGCCCGGTGGGTCGCGACTCCGGACACGTCTCCTCACGTGCAGGGTGCCGCGATCGACGTGGGACCGTGGGCGGCCATCTCCTGGCTGTCGGAGCACGGAGCCGCGTACGGGCTGTGCCAGGTCTACGCCAACGAGTCGTGGCACTACGAGCTGCGCCCCGACGCCGTCGACGGCGGCTGCCCCGCGATGTACACCGACCCGACGCAGGACCCGAGGATGCAGCAGTGATCACGACAGCCGAGCCGGCCACCGCCGACCCGCAGACCCGCCCGCGGACCCGCCTGGTCGCGCTCTTCGCGGTCTACCTCGCGCTGCTCGTGTGGGTCGTGCTGTGGAAGCTCGAGCTCCCGTGGGTCGGCGACGCGGGGTGGCGCATCGTCAAGCTCGTCCCCTTCGTCGCCACGGACGATGCGGGTGCCAGCACGCGCTTCGACGTCGTCGCCAACCTCGCGCTGTTCGTCCCCTTCGGCCTCTACCTCGGCCTCCTCGCACCGTCGTGGCCGTGGTGGAAGGCCGCGGGCACGTTCGCGGCGGCGAGCCTGGGCCTGGAGGTACTCCAGTACGTCCTCGCCGTCGGGAGCTCCGACCTCACCGACGTCGTCGTCAACACCGCCGGAGGCCTGGTCGGGCTCGGGCTGTTCGCCCTCGCACAGCGCAAGTTCGGGGCGCGCACCACCACGGTCCTGACCCGCGCCTGCACGATCGGGACGGTGCTCGCCGTCCTGGCCGGCGTGCTCGTCGTCGCGTCGCCGATGCGCTTCGGTCCGCCGGAGGACGTCCGGTGCACGCCCTCCGTACCCTGCGGGCCACCCGGAGCCCCCCGCGACGGGTTGCCTCGGGATGCGGTGTTCACCTTCTAGCCAGCCTTGCTGGATCGTGACAAACAGGGCAACTATGGATGAATCAGACCGGCGCCGACGCCGTGGGCGGCGTGCGTCGCGCGTCCACCGGGGGTCGCCATGAGGCTCGTCGCACGTCCTGTCCTGACCGCCCTGCTCGCCGCCGCGGTGCTGGCGCTCGGCGTGCCCGCCCACGCGTCGCCGCCGGGCACGGCCGCGCGGTGCGGTGACGTCCTGACCGGAGACCACCACCTCGACCGCAACCTCACGTGTCCCGGGGTCGCGTTCACGGTGGTCCCGCCCGCGACGCTCGACCTGCGCGGGCACACCCTGCGCGGTGGCGACGTCGCGTTCGCGCTCCAGGCCACCGACCTGGACGTGTTCCCGTTCGACGTGCGCAACGGGCGGATCACCGGATTCGGGACGGTCGTCGAGAACGCGTGGGGGGCGTTCGCGTGGAACGTGACGCTGGCCGGCCTGCGGATCGACGGGAACGGCACGGTCGCGCACGCGAACGACTGGGGCGGACCGCTCGTCATCGACTCCTCGAAGGTCGTGGACAACTCGACGGTGTTCGCGCTGGAGCGGTTCTCGGACGTGAAGGTCACGCACTCACGTCTGATCCGCAACGACGTGGTCATCTCGTCGATCTCCGACGGTGGCAGCGCGGCGTTCTCGGACAGCACGCTCGTCGACAACCGACGGCTCTCCGGGTTCGTGGGTATCGCCAACCTGTCGTTGGTCCGGAACACCATCGCGGGCTCCGAGGAGGTCGTCTCGCCGTCCGGATGGACGTTCGTCACGGCGCAGGACAACGCGTTCGTGGGCAACGACGTCGCGGTGAGCCTGGGCTCGCTCCCCGGCAACGTCGTGGGCAACACGTTCCGGGACAACGGGGTCGGCATCACGGCGTCGGCACCGAGCGGCGGCATCTGGGACGGGCCGGCCCAGATCGTCGGCAACACCCTCACCCGCAACGGCGACGGCATCGTCACCGAGGAGGGCGCAGCGGTCTCCCTCGGCGACAACCGGGCGGTGCGGAACTCCGGGTGGGGCATCTACGCGCCGGGCGCCACGGACCTCGGCGGCAACGTCGCCAAGGGCAACGGCCTCGAACCGCAGTGCACCGGGGTGGTCTGCCCCACCCGGAGCTGAGCGCTCAGGAGCAGGAGACCCCCACACACTGCGGGCTGTTCCCGTTGCCGCTGGCCATGTTCCCGCCCAGGTCGGTCACGCCCGGCGCGTAGATGCCCCAGCCGCTGTTCCGGGTCGCGGTGTTGCCGCCCAGCGACGTGTTCGCGTCGGCGGCGTCGAAGACGATCGCGTCCCCGTTGCCCCGCAGCACGTTGTCCTGCACGACGAGGCCGTTGGTGGCCGTCGACTGTCCGTGCACGCCCGAGCCGTTGCGACGGAACACGTTCGAGCTGATCGTGCCGTCGACGTCGCCGAGCTCGACGGCCTGGGTGTTCGCCGTGAACGTGTTGCCCGTCAGCGCCAGCTGCGGCACGAAGCCCAGCGCGTTGACGGCGACGCCGTTGCCGCGGAACGTGCTCGCGTCGGCCGTGGCCGCACCCATGAAGTAGAGCTGGATGCCGGTCGTGTTGTCGGCGAGCGTCGAGCCGTGGACGTGGACCTCGCCCTCGGTCGCCGCGATCGCCGTCCCGTTGCCGACGAACCGGGAGCCCGACACGTCGGCGACCGAGGTGTCCACGCGCAGGCCGAGGGTCGAGTCCGTGAACGTCGAGGCGCTGACCCACACGTCGGCGAACCACGACGCGTTGATGCCGGTGCCGACGCGCTCGAAGTGGCTGCGCGTCACGGTCGTGGCCTTGCCGCCGGAGAACGGCAGCTCGCCGGACGCGTCCACGCCCGTCCCGCTGTCGGTGACCGTGACCCGGTCCACCGCCACCGTGCCCGTGCGCGGCTCGTCCACCGGGCCGCCGGTGTCGACGCCGTCGCCCCAGCCCGTGAGCGTGCCGTTGCGGATCACGACGTCCCCGTCCTGCGGCACGAGGATCCCGACCCCGGTGCCCGGGCCGCTGACCGTGTGGCCCTTGAGGTTCAGCGTGACTCCCGCGCCGAGGGTCAGCGCGGGCGCGGGACCCGTACAGGTCAGGTCGGTGGTGAGCGAGGAGCTGACGGTCACGGTCGAGCCGCAGACCAGCGGCGCGGCGTTCGCGGGGGTGGCGACGAGGACGGCCGTGCCGACGAGGGCGGCGGTGGCCAGGACAGAGGTCGTTCGCATGGTGTGCTCCGTGGGATCGGGGCGTCCCCTGATGGGCGCACCCTCGAGGAGGACACGCACGTTACGCCGGATACACCCGATATGTCCGTATCACCAGGTCCCGACCCACCCTCTTCCCGTCCGTACGGCCCAGCCCGGGTCGCTCGGCCTCACGCCGCACGGCGGGGGCATCTCTGGAGGGGGAGCCATGGGTTTCTACGTGAAAGACCTGTACGTCCAGCGCGTGCCGAAGTTCCAGTGGCACGACAAGCTGACCAATCCGCCGACGATCCCCGAGACGTCGCCGATCATCGAGATCGCGGCACTGTCGCCGCAGATCGCCCAGGTCCGTGCCGGCGGGGGCGGCGGCGGCGTCTTCCTGCCCGCCGACGACACGACCTTCTACACGATCCCGTCGTGGCTCACCCCCATCGTGAACCCGGCCCGGCGCCTCGCGGAGGCCGACCTGCACACCGTGCGGGAGAGCCTCGCGGTGACGCTGAAGGCGGTCGAGCAGCAGATCGACGCGCTGCAGGGGTCGGCCGAGGACATCGCGTACGCGCAGTCCGTGCTCAAGGGCTGACGATGTCGCAGCCGTCCGGCGGTCGCCTCGCACAGATGACCCGCACGGTGGTCGTCCGTGTGGCGGCGCTCGCCGGACGGGTGGGACCCGACGAGCTGGCCGCCGTCCTCTACCGGTCCGGCGGTACCGCCGCCGACCCGCGCCAGGACCCCCGCTGGCCGCACCACCTGGTCCAGCTCGCGGAACGGTCGGCTCCCGGGATCGAGCGCTACGACCGCTCCCGCACGGAGCACTGGAACGGGTGGACCACCCCCGGCGTCGAGACGTCCGCGCAGGTGCACAAGGTGTACGTGAGCCCGACGCCGCCCTGCCTGCCCGCCGCGCTGCCGCTGGTCTTCGCGACCGCGGTGGCCCTCGACGTGCCGTCGTGGAAGGTCGGCGCCGACGCGGCCGGGCTGCACCGCGCCGACAAGATCGTGCTGTACCTCCCGTCGGCGCCGCGAGCCGATGCCGTCGCCGCCGCCCTCGCGGACGTGCTCGACGGGTTCGCCGCGCAGGGGGTGCCGTTCACCGGGCAGGTCGGTGCGACGGGCATCGTGTCCCGGGGGCAGGACCGGCAGCGGGAGAGCTGGCGGGCCGTCCTGTGCCGCGCGGTGGCCGGAGAGCTCCACCGACAACGCGCCCACCTGGGTCCTGACGTACAGCCGCACGCGGTCGCCGACTCGGCGCTGGATGCGCTCGCTGACGAGTACGACGTCGTGACGTGGCGCCCCGACGCCCGGGTGCCGGCATGAGCGCCCCCGAGGTGCAGTACCTGCTGCATGCCGACGTCGAGGCGGTGCCCATGCCGGACCAGGACGAGGTGCTCGTCGCACGGCGCGGCAGCCGCGTCCCGCCCCAGCTGATCTCGAGCGACGCGATGGCGCTGCTCGAGCACTTCCGGGAGCCGTCGACGCTGGTCGACGCGATCCTGGCGTACTGCGCGGACGTCGGCGCCGACCCGATGGCCACGCTCGACGCGTCGTTCGGCGTGCTGGTCGCGCTGACCCGCACCGACGTCCTCGTCGCGGACGGCACGGCGCCCGCGCGGTCGCTGGAGGACCGGCACCGGATCGGCGAGGTGGTCGGACCCGCGACGATCACCGGGCGCATCCGGGTGCTGCGGGACAGCGAGATCTGGCGCGGGGTGCTGGCGGACGGCACCCGGGTCGTCGTCAAGGTCGTCGACGACGAGGCCCAGGGCCCCGGCCTCGTCTCCCGGGAGCTCGCGGCGCTGACCCGGCTCGACGGCTCCGTCGCGCCTCGGCTCGTGTGGCACGAGCGGTCGTCGACCGGCGGCACGCTCGTGCTGGACGAGGTCGACGGCGACCCCGCCGACCTGGCCGCCCTGGTGGCCGACGCCGACGGGCGACGGCGGATCGCGGTGGCCGTGCTCGACGCCTACGTCGCCCTGCACGAGCGGGACGTCCTGCACGGTGACGTCCACCCGGGGAACGTCCTCGTCGGCCGCGACAGCACGGTGACGCTGATCGACTTCGGCCTGGCCGGGACCGCGAGCGAGCCGCCCCCGCGCCCCGGAGGTGGGGAGTACCTCGACCCGGCCAGCGCCGCGGCGCTGCGGTCCGGGACGCCCACCCCCGCGCTCGACGCGTCCGCCGAGCAGTTCGCGGTCGCGGCCGTGGTGTACCGGCTGCTCACCGGCGCAGCGCCGCTGGACCTGGCGTGCGAGCGCGACGAGGCCCTGCGGCGGATCGCGCAGGACCGGCCACGCCCCTTCGTCGCGGTCGGGGCCACACCCTGGCCGACCGGGGAGCGCGTGCTGCGCCGGGCGCTGTCCACCGACCCGCAGCGCCGGTACCGCTCGGTGCGGGCGCTGCGCGACGCGCTCGTCGGCGCACCCGTCGAACCGCGCACGAGTGCCCCGGACCTGGCCGACGCCCTCGCCGCGCTCGACGTCACCGGGTCGGTCTGGGCCACGGCCGACGACGCCCGCGCGGCCCACGTCGCCTGGTTCGCCGGCCGGGTCGCGACCCTCACCGGCGACCCGTACGCCTACGATCTCGCGCTCGTCTGGGCGAGCCGCTGCGGGCACGTCCCGCCCCCCGCCCCCGACCCGCGCAGCCCGCTGGGCCGCGCCCACCGCGCGCTCGCCGCGCACGCACGGACCGGGCGGCCGGCGCTGCTCCAGGTGGCCCGCGACGTCGCCGCGCAGCTGTGCGCGCAGGCCCACACGCCCGAGCCGGTCGACGTGCTCACCGGCGGCTGGGCCGGGCTCCTCCTCGCGCTCGAGTGCGAGCGACCCGCCCTCGCGCTTGCCCCGGGTACCGCCGACCACTGACTAGCGTGGCGACCATGCCGGCCAAGGGGACACGCCAGGCGCGGTACGCGGCGCGCCGTAAGCGCCGCATGGCCGCCGTCGAGCACGACCTCAGCGCCGAGCAGTGGGCCGCGCTCACGTCGGCCTGGGGCGGGTGCGCGTACTGCGGTGCCACGGACCGGCCGTTGCAGCGCGACTGCGTCCTGCCGATCTCCCGCGGCGGTCGTTACACCCTCGACAACATCGCTCCGGCGTGCGGGTCGTGCAACGCGAGCAAGTGCAACGACGAGGTCACCGGCTGGTTGCGCCGGAAGCGGCTGGACGAGCGGGGGTTCCTCGAGAAGCACGTGCGGGTCCAGGCGGAGCTGGCGCAGCGGTTCCCGCTCACTCCGGCGGGGTGAACTGGCTCGCGGTGAACACCGCGCCCTGCGGGTCCCGGAGGGTCGCCGTGCGCGCCCACTGCGACTCCTCGGTGGTCAGCACCTCGCCGCCGTGCGCGGTGGCGAGTGCCACGGTCTCGTCCCGGTCGGCGACCGCGAACGTCACGTGCCAGTGCGGCCCACCATCGTCGTCGGCGGGGGCGACCCAGCCGATCGCGTCCGCGAACCCCGGCGGGGCCGAGACGCTCGCCTGACGCTCGTAGAGGTCCGGGTCGGTGCTCGCGGCCAGGTGGTCGCCGTAGCCGGGCACCCGGATCAGCGTGGCGAACCCGATGTCGGAGAACTCCCACCCGAACAGCGCCTGGTAGAACCCGGTGGCCGGGTCGTCGGCGTGCAGGTCGCTGAAGTTCCAGGTGCCGGGGGCGTTGACGAGCTGCGCGCCCAGTCGACGATTCGCCTTCCACAGCCGCAGGACCGCGCCCGACGGGTCGACGATCTCGGCCCAGGTCCCGCCCTCGCCGGCCACGGTCGGCCCGGTGGTGACGGTCCCGCCGGCCGCGACGACCGCGTCGAGGGTCGTCTGCAGGTCGTCGACGGCGACGTAGGTCTGCCAGCCGGGGCCGTCCGTGGCGCCGCTGCCGATGCCCGCCACGTCGAGCCCGTCGACCTGCGCGATGACGTACCGGAACGGTGCGTCGGGCGGTGCCGCGTCGTGGAACGTCCAGCCCAGGACCGCTCCGTAGAACGCCAGTGCCGCGTCGACGTCGGCCTGCTCGAGGTCCACCCAGGACGTCACGCCGTGGGGATAGGTCCGCTGCATGGTTCTAACGTAGGGACCGTTCCAGCAGCGTGCACGAGAAGTCGTCGAAGTCCCGCTGCCCGACCGCCCGGAACCCGTACCGCTCGTAGTAGGCGCGCAGGACGGGGTTGGTGGTCCGGCAGTCGAGCCGGAACAGGTCCACCCCGGCGTCGCGCCCTCGTGCGGCCGCCCAGTCGAGCAGTGCCGTGCCGAGACCGCGGCCGGTCGCCCGGCGGTCGACCATCAGACCGTGCACGTAGACCGCCGGGGTGTGGTCGTCGCCCCAGAAGTCGGGATCGGTCCACAGGAGCCGGACCGTCGCGACGAGGCCGAGGTCTGCGTCGCGCACGACGTGCCACTCGCCGGCGCCGACCTGGGCGGCGATGCGCTCGCGCGGGAGCGAACCCGGCGGCCACTGCACCGTGCCGTTCGCGGCCATCCAGTCCTCGAGGGACCGGCGCAGCGCATGGATGTCGTCGACGTCGGCCGGGGTGGCCGGCAGGGGGAGGTCGGCAGTCACGGGCCCGGGAGCCGGTTGGTGAGGAACGCGCTGACGGCAGCAGCGGCGGTGGCGAGGCGCTCCTGCGCGAGCTCCGCGTCGGGGCCCTCGCGCTTCGCGTACTTCTCCGGCGCCGCGGTGAGGACCGCGTGGTCGAGGACCCCGAACGGCTCGGCCGGCAGCTGCGCGGCATGCACCCGGGCGCCGCCGTCGAGCGCCGCGACGGTCGCGACCATCCGGCTCCGAGGGCTGATCGGGTCGCGCGCGAACCGGGTGTAGAAGACCTCGACCTCGCCCGCGACGAGCCGGTCGTGGATGTCGTCGACGTCCTGCGACGACAGCCCGAGCGCGCGTCCGCAGAACGGGCGCACCGGCAGCGCCGGCTGTGCGGCGACGGCCGCGACCACCTTCGGGGCCGCCGCCAGCGCGAGCGCGAAGCCGCCGCTGAGGCACATGCCGACGACGCCGACCCGGTCGTCGCTGTGCGTCGCGGCCACCCTGCTCGACAGCTCCCGCAGCGGGGTGACGACCGGGCTCCTGCGCCCGCTGCGCAGGACGTCGATCTCGCGGGAGATGCAGAGGGCGCCGACGGCGGCAGCCTGCTGCACGACCGAGCGGGACGGGAACGAGCCGAGGAGCTGCGGCATCCAGACGGTGAACCCGTCGTCGGCCAGCCGGTAGCAGAAGGACAGGTACATCTCGGTCATGCCGAACAGCTCGTGCAGCACGATGACCGGCGGCCCGGCACCGACGCGGTGCACCGGCCAGGGCAGCGGCACGCCCGGCAGCGCCACGTCGTGGTCGACGTGCTCCCAGCCGAAGGTGCGTGCGCCCATGGTGTCTCCCGATCGGTGCCAGGACGAACGTACCCGCGGAGGGCAGACGGCGCGGAGCGTCCGTCGCTAGTGTCCGGACATGGGTGCGAAGCGTCGTCGCTGGTCGGACCGGGTGCCGATCATCGGCGTGCTGCGCACCTACGACCGTCGGTGGCTGCGTGCCGACGTGGCGGCGGGCGTCGCCGTCGCGGCGCTGATCGTCCCGAAGAACCTCGGGTACGCGGGGATCGCGGGCATCCCGCTGCAGAACGGCCTGTACGCCGCCGCGGCCGGGGCGCTCCTCTACGCGATCTTCGGCACCAGCAAGCAGATCTCCACCGGCCCCAGCTCCGGGCTGGCCGCCGTCGCTGCGAGCGCCGTGCTCGCCGTCGGCCTGACGGGTGCGCAGGCCGCGCCGTTCGTCGCGGGGATCACGCTCGTGTCGGGCGTCGTGTTCCTCCTCCTCGCGGTGCTCAGGATGGGCTGGATCGCGCAGTTCCTGTCCCGGGCCGTGGTGACGGGGTTCCTGTTCGGTGCGGCGATCGACGTCGTCGTCGGGGAGCTGCCCAAGCTCACCGGCACGAGCGCCGAGGGGGAGACGCCGCCGCAGGAGCTGTGGTCCTGGCTCGGGACGCTCGGCGACGTGAACCGCGCGACAGTCGTCGTCGGCGCGGTCGCGCTCGTGACGGTGTTCGGCCTGCGTCGCGTCGCGCCGCGCGTGCCCGGCGCGCTCGTCCTGGTGGTCGGCGGCCTGCTCGCCACCTGGCTGCTCGACCTGGGGGAGCGGGGGGTGGCCCTCGTCGGTGACGTGCCCCGAGGCCTGCCGTCGGTCGAGGTGCCCGACGTCGCGCTGCTGCTGGACAACGTCGCGACCGTCGCGCTCGCGTCCGTGGCGCTCGTGATGATCGGGTTCTCGCAGACCGCCGGGGACGCCCGCACGTTCGCCGCGCGGCACCGCTACCGCGTCGACATCGACCAGGAGTCGTTCGCGCAGGGGGCCGCGAACGTGGGAGCGGGTCTGCTCCAGGGCATGCCCGTCTCCACCAGCCTGTCCGCGAGCTCCCTGAACGACCGCACCGGAGCGCGCTCGCCGGTCGCGTCGCTGACCTCCGGCGCGATGGTGCTGCTCACGCTGGTGTTCCTGGCGCCGCTGTTCTCCGGGCTGCCGACGGCGGTGCTGGCGGCGATCATCATCGAGGCCGTCGTCATGGGGATGATGGACGTGGCCGCGCTGCGCCGGCTCGCGCGGGTGCAGCGGTTCGACTTCTGGATCGCGATCGTCGCGCTCGTCAGCACCGTGCTCGTCGGCGTGCTGGCGGGGGTGCTCGTCGGGATCGGGCTGTCGCTGCTGTGGCTGATCTCCGTGACCACCCGGCCGTCCCTGCCGCTGATGGTCCGCGAGCGTGGCACGCAGGTGTTCCGCGAGCTCGGCGAGCACGAGGACGACGAGCCGGAGCCCGACATCGCGGTGATCCGCATCGACGGCGGGCTGTTCTTCGCCACGGCGGACGCCCTGGAGGACCGGGTGCGCGAGGTCTCCGAGGCCAACCCCGGGCTGTCGGCGATCGTGATCGACTGCGGCGCGATCACCATCGTCGACGCCCAGGGGGCCGCGACCCTGCACGAGATCCTCGCCCTGGCGGAGGACCACGGCGTGACGGTCCGGCTGGCCCGGGTCAAGCCGTCGGTGCGCGCGACGCTCACGCGCGACGGCGTGGTCGACCGGCTGGGGGCGGACCGGCTGCACGGGAGCGTGCACCGCGCGGTCGAGGCCCACCGGGCGCAGGCGCGCGACGTGCCCTAGTCCCCGGCGATGACCTTCGCCTTCGCCTCGGCGTACTCGACGTCGTCGAGGTGCCCGTCGCGGTGCAGCTGGCTCAGCCGCTCCAGCCGGCTGGTCACGTCGACCGGAGGCTCCGGCACCACGTGGGAGACGGTGGCCTGCTCCTGGCGGGTCCGCTGGAACGCCTCTCCGCCGTCCTTCGCGGCGGTGACGGCACCCTTCCCGGCCTCGACCGCACCCTTGGCGAGCGCGACGCCGGTCTCCCCGACGACGACGACCGCGGTGGCGCTCTTCGACGTCAGCGAGCTCTTCGTGGTCTCGCTCACGGGCAGCTTGCTGATGCCTGCTGCCATCGCGCGCTGCAGGTCCTTGGCCATGCCGAGGCGCCGGAGCCGCTCGTCGATGGGCGCCTTGCTGTCGGGCCGGTCGGTGGGGTCGTCAGTGGACACAGGGGACCTCCGTGCTCGTCGTCGGTCGTCCATCCTGCACCCAGCGGGCGCCGCGCGTTCGCCGAGAGGCGAAATCGACCACCCGGTCGAGCGGACCGGCCTCGCCGTCGACCCCCCGTGCTAGTGTCCGCGTGAGGACGACTTGACCATTCCATGACCTTCGTTGATGACCATTGAGGACGCGGGCGAACCGCCCTCTGCGCCGAGCTGGACGTGAAGGACGACGATGACCGACGCAGCCCCCCTGCAGCCCCCCGCACCCCAGTCGGTGTTCGCCCTGGAGGCGCCCGCGCCGGTCGCGCCCGTCGCGACGACGGCTGCCCCCGCGATGGCCCCGCAGATCCCCGAGGCAGCCCTGCCGGGCCTGGACGCCAAGGTCAACGCCTACGTCGACGGACTCATGGCCGCCCAGATCGGGTCCCCGGAGATGGCCGGCAAGGCCGACGACATCCGCCTCATGGGCGACTCCGACATCCGCGCCGCAGCGGACACGTCGAACCGGCTGCTCCAGATGCCCGTCAAGGAGCTCCGCGAGGGTGGCGTGTCCGGGACGTCGCAGGTCAGCAAGTCGCTCCTGGACCTGCGCAAGACCGTCGAGAGCCTGGACCCCAGCGAGGCCACGATCGGCAAGAAGCTGCTCGGGCTCATCCCGTTCGGGGACTCGCTGACCGACTACTTCCGCCGGTACGAGAGCTCGCAGAAGCAGATCGACGCCATCGTCCGCGCGCTCTACAACGGGCAGGACGAGCTCCGCAAGGACAACGCGGCGCTGAACCTGGAGAAGCAGCACCTCTGGGACACGATGGCCCGCCTGCACCAGTACATCTACGTCGCGGAGTCGCTGGACCGGCGCCTGGCGACGACGGTCGCGGAGCTCGACGCGACGGATCCGGCGCGTGCCAAGGCGCTGCGCGAGGACGTCCTGTTCTACGTGCGCCAGAAGCACCAGGACCTGCTCACCCAGCTGGCCGTCTCCATCCAGGGCTACCTGGCGATCGACATCATCATCAAGAACAACATCGAGCTCATCAAGGGCGTCGACCGGGCGACGACCACCACGGTCGCCGCCCTGCGCACCGCCGTCATCGTCGCCCAGGCACTGAACAACCAGCGGCTGGTCCTCGACCAGATCACGGCCCTGAACACCACGACGACGGGGCTCATCGCGTCGACCGCCAAGATGCTCAAGGAGCAGTCGGCGGGCATCCAGGAGCAGGCGGCGCAGGCGACGGTCGGCCTGCCGCAGCTGCAGCAGGCCTTCTCGGACATCTACGCGACGATGGACTCGATCGACACGTTCAAGGTCAAGGCGCTCGACTCCATGGCGACGACCATCGGCGTGCTCGAGACCGAGACGACCAAGGCGCGCAGCTACCTCGACCGGGTCAAGCGTGCGGACACCACGGACGTGGCCAGCGGTTCGCTCGACCTCGGCACGAGCTGAGTGGGCCTGGGTGGGCAGAGGCTCGGGTAGGCGCCACACATGAGCTGGATCGCACGCCTGCTGGGGCGGCGTCAGGAGCCCGACGTCCCCGCGGCACCCCCGGCGCCGACGACGGCCGAGATCCTGGCGTCCGCGCACCAGGTCGAGCAGCAGATCGCGGGCAAGGTCCCGGCCGCGGTCACTGCGCGCGTGCTGCGGATCACCCGCACGGTCGACGACATGGCGCCGCGCCTGGACCGGCTCGGGGCCGGCAGCAGGCAGGCGCACACCGTCGTCGCCACCGCCACGTCGTACCTGCCCGAGGCCGTGGGCGGGTACCTGCGGCTGCCGCGCGACTTCGCCGACCGCCGTGTGGTGTCCAAGGGGAAGACGTCGCTCATGGTGCTGTGCGACCAGCTCGACCTGCTCGGGGTCACGCTGGACAAGATCTCCGACGCCGTCTCGCGCGAGGACGCCAACGCCCTCGTGGCGCACGGCGCGTTCCTCGCCGAGAAGTTCGGCGGCTCGTCCCTCGCGCTGGCCCCGGAGGCCGGCCTCGACACCCCGCAGGTGGACCACCCGTGACGCTCACCGACGCGCTCGACACCCTCGCGACGGCCGGCGCGGCCGCCGGGCTGGAGGGCGCCGCCGTCCGCGACGAGGGCGCACGCCTCGCAGCCGCCGTCGCCGAGTCGATCCCGGGGGCCGCGACCGGCTGGCTCGCCGCCGTCGGAGCACCGGACGCGACGTTCGGGGCGTTCTTCGCGGCGGCGTCCAGTGCGCGTCGCTGGCGGTCGGCGCCCACCGACCTGCTGACCGGGCTCGTCGGCACCCCGCACGCCGAGCCGTACGCGGCGGCGCTCGCGGAGGTGGTGTCCGCGGCGTGCGACCTCGGTCCGGCCCCGATCGACGTGATCGCGCGCGCGTCGGCCACCGCCGCGGTCCAGCGGGCCGCGGTGCACGGGACCGTCGCGAGGCCCGCCGAGCCGCCGTCGGCGTTCGACCTGCCGCGCGTCGACCCGTCGGCGTTCGACCTGTCCGCGCTGTCGCTGCCGCCGCTCCCGGAGGCAGGGGAGCCCGGCCTTGTCCCGGTCCATGCGACGCCCGCCGCCGGCACCACGTTCGTGCCCGAGGAGAAGCCCGCCAAGACCCTCGAGGAGCTGCTCGCCGAGCTCGACGCCCTCGTCGGCCTGAACCGCGTGAAGGCCGAGATCCGGCAGCAGACGCAGCTGCTGCGCGTCGAACGCCTGCGCACCGAGGCCGGGCTGACCGCGCCGACCCTGACCCGGCACCTGGTGTTCCTGGGCAACCCCGGGACCGGCAAGACGACGGTCGCGCGGCTGGTCGCCGGGATCTACCGCGCGCTCGGGCTGCTCTCGAAGGGCCACCTGGTCGAGGTCGACCGTTCCGAGCTCGTCGCGGGGTACCTGGGGCAGACCGCCGTGAAGACGTCCGAGGTCGTCGCGACGGCCCTGGGCGGCGTCCTGTTCGTCGACGAGGCGTACGGCCTGGCGGAGGATCAGTACGGCGCCGAGGCCGTGAACACCCTGGTCAAGGACATGGAGGACCACCGCGACGACCTCGTGGTGATCGTCGCGGGCTACCCCGGGCCGATGGCCACGTTCCTCGCCACCAACCCCGGGCTGGAGAGCCGGTTCTCCACGACCGTCGAGTTCGACGACTACACGGACGCCGAGCTGCGCGAGATCTTCGCCCGCGCCGCGAGCAAGGCCGACTTCGAGCCGACCCCCGACTGCCTGGCGCGGTTCGAGGAGCTGGCGTCGCTGCAGATCCGCGACGAGGGCTTCGGCAACGGCCGCTACGCCCGCAACGTGCTGGACCAGGCGATCACCCGGCACGCCTGGCGGCTGCGGGACGTTGAGCAACCGACGGTGGACCAGCTGCGGCTGATCCTCCCGGAGGACCTGGTCCCGGCGCCTGACGAGACCGCGAGCACGGACGTGACCGAGAAGGCCGCCGAGCCCGTCGAGAACGCCGAGCCCGCCGAGCCCGTCGAGAACGCCGAGAACGAGCACGACCACATCGAGGAGTCCGCGTGACGCAGACCATCGCCCCGAATGCGGCACCTCCCGCCGCGGTGCCGACCGCGGCGCCCGCGCCCGTGCACCGGACCGGGCTGCGCGGCGCGCTGAGTCGCACCCCGGGACGCCTGCGCGTCGCGGGCGTCGTCGCTGTGATCGCCGCCGCCGCGGTGGGCGTGGTCGGCCTGAACGCCGGCCTGGCGCAGTCGCAGGCCCTGTCGGACGCGGACGCGGACACCACGCAGCTCGTCGGCATCCAGGATGTGCGCAACGACCTCGTGATCGCCGACGCGACGGCGACGAACGCGTTCCTGGTGGGCGGTCTGGAACCGTCCGAGCAGCGCGCGCGGTACGACGAGGCCGTCGCGTCCGCCGCGAACGGGCTCGCGCAGCTGGCGGGGTCCAACGCCGCCGACGCCGAGCTGCTGGGCCAGGCGACCGCCGGGCTGACCACGTACACGGGGCTGGTCGAGCAGGCCCGCGCCAACAACCGCCAGGGCTTCCCGGTGGGCGCCGCGTACCTCGACCAGGCGTCCGCGGTCCTGCGCAGCGACGTGCTCCCGCAGCTCGACGAGCTGGTGCAGGCCAACAGCGACCGCGTGGACGCATCGTTCGACTCCGTCGGCTCGGTGCCGTGGCTGCTGGCGCTCGGCATCCTCGCGCTCGCGGCGCTCGTCGTGGTGCAGGTCTGGCTGGCGGGCCGCACGCACCGGCGGCTGAACTCGGGCCTGTTCTGGTCCACGGTCCTGGCGCTCGCGGCGACGATCGCGGGAGCCTTCGTGCTCGGCTCGACCGCGCAGCGCGCCGCCGACGTCCGCAACGGCCCGTACGACGAGACGGTGTCGGTCTCCAGCGCGTACTCGCTGGCCAACAACGCGAAGTCGATGGAGTCGTTCACGCTGATCAAGCGCGGCTCTGGCGCGGCGTACGAGGAGCAGTTCGTCGCCGAGACGACCCAGGCCGCGGAGCTGCTCGCCCGCGACACCGTCGACCCGGCGCTCGCGCCGCTGTTCGACGACTGGCTCGCGGCGCACGCCCAGATTCGGGCGCTCGACGACGGCGGCGACTGGGACGGCGCCGTCGCCCTCGCGATCAGCGACGAGCCGAACGCGCCCAACGATGTGTTCGCGACGTTCTCGGCGGCCGCGGAGAGCAGCCTCGACGCCAGCGCGCAGCTGACGAACGAGGGCCTGTCCGGGGCAGGCGGGTCCGTGGTCCGCATCGGCTGGCTGATGCTGATCGTCGGTCTGCTCGCGGCGGTCCTGTCCTGGCGCGGCATCTCGAAGCGAGTGGAGGAGTACCGATGACCAGGACCCGATCGACAACTACGTTCGGGGCGGCCGTCGCCGCGCTCGCCCTGCTCGCCGGCTGTGCCGGTGCACCCGCCGCAGCGCCGGTGTCCCAGCAGGAGGTGACTGCCCAGCAGGTGGCGGCGCCGGTCGCCGTTCCTCCCGTGGCGGCGTGCGAGAACGGACTCCTCCCCACGGCGTCCTACGACCCGGGGCCGGGCGGCGGCTCGGTCCAGGCGATCCGTGACCGCGGCGCCCTGCGGGTCGGCGTCTCTGCCGACACCCTGCTGATGGGCTCCCGCAACCCGTTGTCCGGGCAGATCGAGGGCTTCGACATCGACATGCTGAACGCGGTCTCCACCGCGATCTTCGGCAAGCCGACCCCTCTGCAGTTCCGCGTCATCACGTCCGCCCAGCGGCTCGAGGTGCTGGAGAACCATGAGGTCGACCTGGTGGCCCGCACGTTCACCATGAACTGCGAGCGCTGGGAGACCATCGCGTTCTCCGCCGAGTACCTGACCGCCGGCCAGAAGGTGCTGGTCACGCGGGACTCGGAGGCGGCGAGCATCGAGGACCTCGAGGCGCTGGGCGACCAGCGCGTCTGCGCCCCCGAGGGCACCACGACCCTGGAGCGGCTCCAGGAGACGTACCCCGGGGTCGAGGCGGTCAGCGCCCCGACGCACACGGGCTGCCTGGTGCTCTTCCAGCAGGGCAAGGTCGAGGCCATCACGGGTGACGACACGATCCTCGCCGGGTTCGTCGCGCAGGACCCCTACGCGAAGGTCGTCGGGGAGGCGTTCAGCGCCGAGCCGTACGGCATCGGGGTCGCGGCGGACCAGCTCGACCTCGTGCAGTTCGTCAACGGCGTGCTCGACCAGGCCAAGGCGGACGGCTCCTGGGCGGCCTCGTACACCACGTGGCTCGGCGCCCTCGGCGCCGCGCCCGCGCCGCCGGTCTCGGTGTACGGGCGGGTCGGCAGCCCGTGAGCGGACCTGACGCGCCGGAGGCGCCCGGCAGGCTCGGGGAGCCCATCCCCGCGCCGCAGCTGCTCCGGTACCTCAGCGGGCTCGAGGCGTGGCTGGCGCACCGCCGCGCGGAGCTGGACCGGCTGGACCAGGCGGCGCAGGCGTCGCCCGCCTCCGAGAGCTACACCGACGACGTGCTGCTCGCGCTGACCATGTGGCAGGCGATCCGGACCCGCACCGACGAGCTGGTCGCGGTGTGGGACTCGGGCCGGGCGGACGCGGTGGACCGCGAGAAGATGTCGCAGCTGGTCTGGGGGCGCCTGGACTCGGGTCTCGGTGCCGCGCTGGTGTCCCTGGTCGAGGCCGTGACCCTGTGCGACGCGATGATCTCCCAGGTCCGGGCGCGTCTGTCGTTCGACCCGGACACCGCCGACCAGGCCGCCCGGCTGCGCGGACTGCGCGCGGGGCTGGTCCGGGCGGAGGACCTCGCGGGCGTCGACTCCGCCGCGCGCGAGCTCGTCGCGACCCTGCGGACGCGCGAGCAG
Source organism: Cellulomonas sp. Root485 (assembly GCF_001426705.1). Lineage (GTDB taxonomy): Bacteria > Actinomycetota > Actinomycetes > Actinomycetales > Cellulomonadaceae > Cellulomonas. The sequence goes on from NZ_LMFC01000001.1 coordinate 68,544, forward strand.
AAGCTCGTCGCGCAGGCGGCCCGCGGCGCCGACATCTCCGGCCCGCTGGCCGAGCTCGAGGCGCGCGCGGCGCTCGCGGAGCGCGACCTCATCGTGCAGGTGTCCCAGCGGCGCACGCTGGAGAAGGGCCGCGCCGACGCGCGCGCCACGATGGCGGCCCTGGAGCTGCGGGAGCCCACGCTGCACCAGCTGGCCGACCGCTGCCGCCGCGAGATCGCGCACCCGCCCAGGCTCGCGGTGCCGGACGTCTCCCGGCTGGGCGAGGTGCCGGGCACGCGTACCGAGCTCGACGCGTTCGTGGACCGGCTCGCGGCCGTCGGCCGGGCGTTCGACACGGTCGCCGACGCCTACAGCGCGCCCCTGCGCGAGCGGGCGGAGCTGCGCTACCGGCTGGAGGGCGCACGCGCCGCGGCCGACGCGAACGGCCGCAGCTCCTCCCCGACGGTCCGCTCCGGCTACGACGAGGCCCGCGAGGTCGTCGCCCAGACACCCTGTGACCTCACCCTGACCCGCTTCCTCGTGGAGCAGTACGAGTACCTCACCCGAGACCTGCCCACGGTGGGTCAGGAGGGACGACGATGATCGCCTGCACCGAACCGGGTTGCACCGGCACCTACGAGGACGGCTACTGCAACGTCTGCGGCTCACCGCAGACGGCGACGGCAGCCGGGGCCCCTGCGTCCGCCACCTCGCTCCTGGGCACGGGGGTCGCGCAGGCGAGCCCGGACCGCTCGGCGGCGGCCGCCGACCCCGACGCCGAGCGCTCGACGCGCACCGGCCGGACCAGCTCCAGCCGGCTGGCCACGGCCGCGCTCGGCTCGGCGCGCACGATGGCGACGGGCGGCTCGCGGCCGACGCGTCGGGTCGGCACGTCGTCGACCCGGCTGCGCGGCGCCCGGCTGGGTGCCGGGCTCACGACCGTCCCGCCCGCACCGGTGCAGGACCCGCTGCAGGCGGTCATGGCCGTCGCCGAGGTGCCCGAGCGCAAGCGGTTCTGCCCGGCGTGCGGCGCCGAGGTGGGCCGGTCGCGCGACGGCGTGCCCGGCCGGACGGCCGGCTTCTGCCCGAAGTGCGGCAACCGGTTCGACTTCACGCCGTCGCTGAACCCGGGCGACGTGGTCGGTGGCCAGTACGAGGTCGTCGGCTGCCTGGCGCACGGTGGTCTCGGCTGGATCTACCTGGCGCGCGACCGCAACGTCTCGGGCCGCTGGGTGGTGCTCAAGGGCCTGCTCAACTCCGGGGACCCGGACGCGTACGCCGCGGCGATCTCCGAGCGGCAGTTCCTGGCGGAGGTCGAGCACCCGCTGATCGTCGAGATCTACAACTTCGCCATGCACGAGGGCGCCGGCTACACCGTCATGGAGTTCGTCGGCGGCCGGTCGCTCAAGCAGATCCTGCAGGACCGCCGGGACGCGGCGGGTGGTGTGAACACGCCCCTGCCGGTGGACCAGGCGCTCGCGTTCGTCCTCGAGATCCTGCCCGCGTTCGCGTACCTGCACGACGTCGGGCTGCTGTTCTGCGACTTCAAGCCGGACAACGTGATCCAGCAGGGCGACGCGGTCAAGCTCATCGACCTCGGCGGCGTGCGCCGGGTCGACGACCTGGACTCGGCGATCTTCGGCACGGTCGGCTACCAGGCGCCCGAGGTGCCCGAGGTGGGGCCGTCGGTGGCCTCCGACATCTACACGATCGGCCGCACCCTGGCCACGCTGGTGCTCGACTTCCGCGGCAACACGAGCACCTACGTGGCATCGTTGCCGGCCGTGTCGGACACCCCGGTGTTCCAGACGTACGACTCGTTCTACCGGCTCCTGGCCAAGGCGTGCGCGGTCGACCCGTCGGACCGGTTCGCGACGGTCGACGAGCTGCGCGCGCAGGTCCTCGGCGTGCTGCGCGAGGTCGTCGCCACCGACCGCGGGCCCGGCAGCCCGGCGCTGCACTCGGCCGCCTCGGTCCTGTTCGAGGCGCCCACGTCCGACGAGGCCGGCCACCCGCTGGCCTGGGACCAGCTGCCCGCCCTCAAGGTCGACGCGAGCGACCCGGCCGCGAGCTGGCTGGCGGGCGTCAACGTGAGCAACCCGCAGCAGCGCATCGCCGCCCTGGCTGACGCGCCGCAGGAGACCGTCGAGGTCCGGCTGCGGCGCACGACCGCGGCCATCGAGGCGGGGGAGCAGCAGCTCGTCGACCAGACGATCGCCCAGATCCTGGAGGAGGACCCGTGGGAGTGGCGCGCCGCCTGGCTGGGCGGGCTCGCGCAGCTGAGCACCAACGACCCGGTCGCGGCGCGCGCGTCGTTCAACGCCGTCTACGGCCAGGTGCCCGGCGAGCTGGCGCCGAAGCTCGCGCTGGCCACCGCGTGCGAGCTGAGCGGCGAGCCGGACATCGCGGAGTCGCTCTACATCATCTGCGCACGCTCCGACGCCAACTACACGGCCCCGGCCGCGTTCGGGCTGGCCCGCATCCGCCGCGCGCGGGGCGACCTGCGCGGGGCGCTCGCCGCGCTCGACCTGGTCACCCCCACCCGCAGCTCCTACGTGGACGCCCGGATGATGCGCGCGCAGCTGCTGGCCACGTCGAGCGGCGACCTCACGTCCCTGTCCGACGCGCTCGCGAGCGTGCAGGCCGTGTCGATCGAGCCGCGGGTCCGGGCCGCCCTGCGGGTCGACGTGCTGGGGTCGGCGCTCGCGGTCGTGCTCGACAAGGGCCCGTCGACGACCGTCCAGGTGGGTGGCGTGCCGGCGCAGGAGCCGGAGCTGCGCGACGCGCTCGAGGCGGCGCTGCGGGAGTCCGCCGTGCTGAACGACGACCACGACGAACGGATCGCGCTGGTCGACCAGGCCAACGCGGTCCGTCGGTGGACCACGTGGTGACCTGTGCGGCGTGCGGCACGATCGCCGAGGACGGCTCGACGTTCTGCGAGCACTGCGGCGCGCGCCTCGAGGCCGTCACCGCGCCCGCCCCGGCGGTCGTCGTCGCACCGGAGGAGCCCGTGCCGGCCGCGGTCTGCCGCGCGTGCGGCGGCACCATCGCCGACGACGGGTACTGCGAGAGCTGCGGGGAGAAGGCCGTCAGCGAGCGGGACCACTGGAGCGAGCTCCCGTCCGCGCTGGTCGGCGGGGTCAGCGACCGCGGCCGGCGCAAGACCCGCAACGAGGACGCGATGGCGCTCGCGACCAGCGGACCGACGGCCGTCCTCGTGGTCTGCGACGGGGTGTCGAACGTGCCGGACTCCGACGTCGCGAGCCTGGCCGCGTCGCGCGCGGCGCGGGACGTCCTGGTCACGGGGCCGGCGGGCAGCACGGTCGGCTCGTGGTCGGCGCTCCTGCTCACGGCCGCGGCCGCGGCCGACCAGGCCATCAAGGACGCCGTCGGAGACACGAGCCACCGCGCCGAGCCGCCGTCGTGCACGTTCGTCGCGGCGGTCGTGGACGGCCCGACGGTCGTCGCGGGCTGGCTCGGGGACTCCCGGGTGTACTGGCTGCCGGACGAGGGGGCCGCCCACCAGGTCAGCGTCGACGACTCCGCGGCGAACGAGATGATCGCGCGCGGCGTGCCTCGGGCCAAGGCGGAGGCGTCGCGCGAGGGGCACGCCATCACGCGGTGGCTCGGTCCTGACGCCGAGACCGTGGTGCCCGGCACCGCCACCACCAGGGCATCGGGTCCCGGCTGGGTGCTCGCCTGCTCGGACGGCCTGTGGAACTACTGCTCCGAGGCCACCGACGTCGCGGACCTGCTGCACCGCACCATCGCGCAGGTGGGAACCGCCCCCGACGTCATCGCCGGCGAGCTGGTCCGCTGGGCCAACGAGCAGGGCGGGCACGACAACATCACCGCGGCGCTGGCCCGCGTCGCAGCACCCGTCGATACTGTCCACACCGACGAGGCCGTCCCGGCCGAACCGGCACCGACCGCAGCCTGATCGAGGAGCCACAGTGGCCGACTTCCGTACCGAGGTGTTCCAGAACGAGTTCCTCTCCGACGGCGCCACGGACGTGCACGCGATCGTCACGGTGACCAGCTCCGGCGCGGGTACCGCCGCCACGAGCAGCGGGGGCGTCGCGGAGATCGTCATCATCGACACCTCGGGGTCGATGAGCGGACCGAACATCGACGCCGCCAAGTACGCGGCGCAGGTGGCGGTCGACCAGATCGCCGACGGCACCTGGTTCGCGGTCATCGGCGGCAGCCACGTGGCCAACCGCGCGTTCCCGTACCCGAACGCGCCGGTCGCGATCGTGCAGATGGAGCCGGGCGCCCGTGAGGAGGCCAAGCGCGCCATCTCGTACATGCGGCCCTCGGGCGGCACCGCGATGAGCACCTGGCTGCGGCTGGCCGACGCGATCTTCGCCGAGGTGCCGCAGGTGGCCCAGAAGCACGCGATCCTGCTCACCGACGGCCGCAACGAGTCGGAGCCGCGCGCCGAGCTGTCGAGCGCGATCTACGACGTCACCGGGCACTTCCAGTGCGACGCTCGCGGCGTGGGCTCCAGCTGGGAGGTCGCCGAGCTGCGCGAGATCGCGACCGCGCTGCTGGGCACCGTGGACCTGATCCGTAACCCGGCGGACATCGCGGCGGACTTCAAGGCGCTGGTCGCCGAGTCCATGTCCAAGGGCGTCGCCGACGCCGAGCTGCGCGTCTGGGCGCCGCAGGGCGCGCAGGTGCTGTTCGTGCGCCGGGTCGCACCGACCGTCGAGGACCTCACCGCACGGCGCACGGAGGTGAACGCCCTGACCGGCGCGTACCCGACCGGCGCGTGGGGCGACGAGTCCCGCGACTACCACGTGGCGATCCGGGTGGCGTCGAAGCCGGTGGGCTCGGAGCAGCTGGCCGCCCGCGTGCAGATCGCGGTCGGCGGTGACGTGCTGGCCTCCGGGCTGGTCAAGGCCCGCTGGTCCGACGACAGCTCGCTCACCGCCCGCATCAACCCCGAGGTCGCGCACTACACGGGCCAGGCCGAGCTGGCGTCGGTCATCCAGGAGGGTCTGGCCGCGAAGGCGTCCGGTGACGAGGCCACGGCGACCGTGAAGCTGGGCCGCGCGGTCCAGCTGGCCGCCGAGACCGGCAACGAGGAGGCCACCTCCCGCCTGCGGCGCGTGGTCGAGATCGACGACGAGGAGCAGGGCACCGTGCGCCTCAAGCGCAACACCGACAAGCTCGACGAGATGGCCCTCGACACGGCCTCGACGAAGACCACCCGGGTCCGCCGGTGAGCACCGTCACCTGCCCCAACGGCCACCCGTCGACCTCGACCGACTACTGCGACGTCTGCGGCTCGCCGATCGAGGCGGCCGTCACGGTCGAGGCACCCGTCGCGCCGGCGGCGGGCACCGCGACGACCTGCCCGCACTGCGGAGCCCCGGCGTCGTCGTTGGCCCTGTTCTGCGAGGTGTGCGGGTACGACTTCACGACGGGCACCGCCCCGGCACCGATCGCGACGCCGATCGCGCGGCCTGCGCCGGCGACGCCGCCTGCGGGGTCCGTGGAGTCCGATCCCGTCTCGGCACCCGTGCCCGTGGCGACACCCGCGCCGCAGTCCGGCTCCGACCCGGGTTCCGCGGCGGTCGCGGGCAGCAGCGGCGCGGCCCTGCCCACCCCGGCCCCCGCCGGCGAGGACTCCTGGGTCGCCGAGATCTGGGTGGACCCCGACTGGTACGCGGTGCAGAAGGCCGAGGACCCGATGCCGTCGGCCGGGCTGCCGGGGCTGGTGCCGCTGCGGGAGCGCAGCGTGCTGGTCGGTCGCCCGTCGGCGTCCCGCAACATCCACCCCGCGGTCGACTGCGGGACGGACTCGGGCGTCTCGCGCCGGCACTGCCAGCTCAACACCGACGGCCAGCGCTGGTGGGTGGAGGACCTGCAGTCCGCCAACGGCACGTACGTCAGCCGCGCGGGCGACCCGTTGCCGACCACCCCGATCCCCGCCGGCCAGCGTCGGGAGATCGAGGACGGCGACCGGCTCTACATCGGGGCGTGGACGCGCATCGTGATCCGGACGGCGCTCCCGGGCGAGGTCTGATCACGCGGTCCCGGCCCGCGAGCGGTGGTCCGCGGCGACCACCCGGGCCGAGACCAGGGCCAGCAGGAGTCCGATGGCGAGCGCGCTCGCGTGGCCGGCGTCCGTGAACGTCCGGGTGATCGCACCGGGCACCAGCCAGTAGGCCGCCGTCGCGCCCAGGTACCACCAGCGCCAGCGGGGCGGGACGGCGAGCACGAGGAACCCCATCGACGCCGCCATGACGTAGCTGACGCCGACGTCGGTGGCCGCCGCGACGCTCTCGTCGACGAACCCGTGGAAGATCCCCGTGGCCAGTCCGGCGGCCACCACGAGCCCCGCGCCGACGTGGCCGGCGAGGCCGACGACCAGCGATGCGAGCCGGCCGACGAACCGCTGCAGGTACGCGAGCACCACCAGGAGCTGCGCGACGAGCGCGAGGCCCCAGAGGCTCTCGACGACGAACGCGCTGCCGAGCATCGACACGAGCGGCTCGGCCCGCAGGTTGTCGAGGTTGGCGCTGACGCGGGCGAGGATCTCGGCGGTGCGCTCCTCGGGCTGGAGCATCACGACGAGGGTCACCGCGGTGACGGTCGCGCAGTAGGCGATGGCGAGGTCGGCGTGCGCCACGGTGCGGCCGACGTCCCGCAGGACCGCGCGGACGGTGTCGCCCGTGTCTCGCCTGCTCGGCGCGGGCCGCCCGTCGGTCATGCCGGTCACGCTAGCGCCGTGCCGCGTGCCCGGCCTCGTCGCCACGGTGATCGCCACCGCCGGGGCGCCGGTGCTAACTTCCGAAGAGCGCCTGTCCGAGCATCGCCGCCGGACCGGCCTCGGGGGGTCTCGTGGCTGATCAGACCGACGGACGCACCGCGGTGCGGGTGCTGGTGGTGTCCACGATCGGCTTCCTGGTCAACTTCTGGGCGTGGGCGCTGATCAGCCCGCTCGGCGGCTCCTACGGGAAGGCGCTCGGCCTGACGGGGGTCCAGCAGTCGGTGCTGGTGGCGGTGCCGGTGATCGTCGGGTCGCTGGGCCGGATCCCCGTGGGCGCCCTGACGGACCGGATCGGCGCGCGGACGATGTTCCCCGCGGTCACGCTGCTGACCATCCTGCCGGTGCTGTTCATCGGGTTCGTGGCGGACACGTACCCGGCGATGCTGGTGGGCGGGTTCTTCCTCGGGCTGGGCGGCACGGCGTTCGCCATCGGGGTGCCGGCGGTCAACGCGTGGTTCGCCCCCGAGCGGCGCGGGACGGCGCTCGGCATCTTCGGGCTCGGCATGGGCGGCACGGCGATCTCCGCGTTCACGACGGTGCGGATCACCGACGCGTACGGGCCCGAGGCCCCGTTCGTGCTGGTCGCGTGCGTGCTGGCCGTGTACGCGGTGGCCGCGGCGCTGCTGCTGCGGGACAAGCCGGGCCGCCCGACCCCGCAGGGCTCGTTCGTCGCGCGGACGTGGGCGACGGCCCGCATCCCCGCGACCGGCCAGCTCTCGCTGCTGTACGCGATGGGCTTCGGCGGGTTCGTCGCGTTCAGCGTCTACCTGCCCACGTACCTGGTGAACGCGTACGACCTCAGCGCGAGCGACGCCGCGGCCCGCACCGCCGGGTTCGTCGTGCTGGCCGTGGCGATGCGACCGGTCGGGGGAACCCTCTCCGACAAGGTCGGCCCGGTCCCGGTGCTCATGGTGGCGTTCGTCGCCGCAGCGGTCCTGGCCCTGCTCGCCGCGCTCGAGCTTCCGCTGGTGCCCGTCGCGACGGTCGCGTTCCTCGGCCTGGCCGCAGCGCTCGGTGCGTCCTCGGGCGCGGTGTTCGCGCTGGTCGCGCAGGTCGCCCCCGCGGACAAGGTCGGGGCCGTCACGGGCATCGTCGGAGCCGCCGGTGGCCTGGGCGGCTTCTTCCCGCCGCTGGTCATGGGGGCCGTCTACGACCAGGTCGGCGACTACAGCCTCGGGTACGTGCTGCTCGCCGCGAGCGCGCTGGGCGTCGCCTTGTTCACCTGGGGACCGGTCCGTCGGGCCGCCCTCGCACGTGCCGCCGAGGTCACTACCGCCTGAGGAGCCAGCATGACGATCGAGCAGGGACGCCGGCCGGGCCTGGACGAGGGGGTCGTCGAGGCGCTGCTGCGGACGCGGCGCTTCCTGCAGAAGAACGAGGTGTCGGCGGACCTGCGCACCCTGCACCAGATCGGCGGCCGCGACGCGGACACGTTCTACCGGGACCGGTGGAGCCACGACAAGGTGGTGCGGTCCACCCACGGCGTGAACTGCACGGGGTCCTGCTCGTGGAAGGTGTTCGTCAAGGACGGCATCATCACGTGGGAGGCCCAGCAGACGGACTACCCGTCGACCGGCCCGGACCGCCCGGAGTACGAGCCGCGGGGTTGCCCGCGCGGAGCCGCCTTCTCCTGGTACACGTACTCCCCGACGCGCGTCCGGTACCCGTACGTGCGCGGTCTGCTGCTGGAGATGTACCGCGAGGCCAAGGCGCGACTCGGCGACCCGGTGCTGGCGTGGGCGGACGTCGTCGGCGATCCCGTCCGGTCCGCCCGGTACAAGGCGGCGCGCGGCAAGGGCGGGCTGGTGCGGGCGTCGTGGGCCGAGGCCGTCGAGATGGTCGCGGCGGCGCACGTGCACACGATCAAGGAGCACGGCCCGGACCGGATCGCGGGGTTCTCGCCGATCCCCGCGATGTCGATGGTGTCGCACGGGGTCGGTGCCCGGTTCTACGCCCTGCTGGGCGCCCCGATGCTCTCGTTCTACGACTGGTACGCGGACCTGCCGGTGGCGTCCCCGCAGGTGTTCGGCGACCAGACCGACGTGCCCGAGTCGGGAGACTGGTGGGACGCCGGCTACCTGATCATGTGGGGCTCGAACGTGCCCGTGACCCGCACGCCGGACGCGCACTGGATGGTCGAGGCGCGGTACCGCGGGCAGAAGGTCGTCGCGGTGTCCCCGGACTACGCCGACAACGTGAAGTTCGCGGACGAGTGGCTGGCCCCGGCACCCGGAACCGACGGTGCGCTCGCGATGGCGATGGGCCACGTGATCCTGCGCGAGTTCTTCGTCGAGCGCAGCACGCCGTACTTCGACCGGTACGTGAAGCAGTACACGGACCTCCCGTTCCTCGTCGCCCTGGAGCCGGACGGTGACGGGTTCGTGCCCGGCAAGTTCCTGACCGCCGCGGACCTGGGGGAGACGTCGGAGAACGCGCAGTTCAAGACGGTCCTGCTCGACGAGACGACCGGGGAGCCGGAGGTGCCCAACGGCTCGCTCGGCTTCCGGTTCGGCGCGCAGGGCGAGGGGCGCTGGAACCTCCACCTCGCGTCGGTGTCCCCGCAGCTGAGCGCCGCGGGCGCCGGGTCCGGGACGGCGGCCGTCACGCTGCCGCGGTTCGACGCGGTCGACGGGTCCGCCGGGAGCATCGTGCGCGGGGTCCCGACGCGGCAGGTGGCCGGTCGCACCGTCACCACGGTCTTCGACCTGCTGCTCGCGCAGTACGGCGTCGGCCGCCCGGGGCTGCCCGGCACCTGGCCCAGCGGGTACGACGACGCGTCGTCCCCGTGCACCCCCGCCTGGCAGGAGGGGATCACCGGGGTGCCCGCCGCCAAGGCGGAGAAGATCGGCCGCGAGTTCGCCGCCAACGCCCAGGAGTCGAAGGGCCGGTCCATGATCCTCATGGGCGCCGGCACCAACCACTGGTTCCACGCCGACACCATCTACCGCGCGTTCCTCACGCTCACCACGCTGTGCGGGACGCAGGGCGTCAACGGCGGCGGCTGGGCGCACTACGTCGGCCAGGAGAAGGTCCGCCCGATCACCGGGTACGGCCTGTACGCCAACGCCCTGGACTGGTCCCGACCGCCGCGCAACATGATCCAGACCGCCTACTGGTACCTGCACACCGACCAGTTCCGGTACGACCACTTCGGCGCGGACGCGCTCGCGGCGAGCAAGGCCGGCGGGCTGTGGGCCGGCATGACCACCGCGGACGTGCTCGCGCAGTCCGCCCGCCTCGGCTGGATGCCGAGCTACCCCACCTTCGACCGCAACCCGCTGACGCTCGCCGACGACGTGGCCGCCTCGGGCACCCCCGCGGGGGAGTACGTGCCGGCGGCGCTGCAGGACGGGTCGCTGCGGTTCGCGGGGGAGGACCCGGACGCCCCGGAGAACTTCCCGCGCGTGCTGACCATCTGGCGCTCCAACCTGCTGGGCAGCTCCGCCAAGGGCAACGAGTACTTCCTCGAGCACCTGCTGGGCACGGACTCGTCGCTGCGCGCGCAGGAGGCACCGCCCGAGCACCGGCCGCGCGACGTCGTCTGGAGGGACGAGGCTCCGCGCGGGAAGCTCGACCTGCTGCTGACTCTCGACTTCCGGATGACGTCGACCACGGTGTTCAGCGACGTGGTCCTGCCGGCGGCCACCTGGTACGAGAAGTACGACCTGAGCAGCACCGACATGCACCCCTTCGTGCACTCGTTCAACCCGGCCATCGCGCCGCCGTGGCAGACCCGCACCGACTTCGACGCGTTCCACGAGATCGCCAAGGCGTTCAGCGCGCTCGCGGCCACGCACCTCGGTGTCCGTCAGGACCTCGTCGCGGTGCCCCTGACGCACGACACCCCGGACGCGATGGCGACGCCGTCGGGGATCGTGCGCGACTGGAAGGCGGGCGAGTGCGAGCCGGTGCCGGGAGTGACGATGCCGAAGCTGGTGGTCGTCGAGCGCGACTACCCGGCGGTCGCGGACAAGCTGGGCGCGCTCGGGCCGCTCGCGTCGTCGCTGGGTGCCACCACGAAGGGCATCACGTTCGACCTGACCAAGCCCATCGACTACCTCGGCCACAAGAACGGGCTGGTCCGCGGAGGCGCGGGCGACGGGCGGCCGTCGCTGCAGCGGGACGTGCACGTCTGCGAGGCGATCCTCGCGCTGTCCGGCACCACCAACGGGCACCTGGCCACCGAGGGGTTCCACACGCTGGAGAGGCGCACGGGCCGCAAGCTGGCGGACCTCGCGGCCGAGCACGAGGGCAAGCAGGTCACGTTCGCGGACACGCAGGCGGCGCCGACGCCGGTGATCACGTCCCCCGAGTGGTCCGGCTCGGAGTCCGGGGGCCGGCGGTACTCGCCGTTCACCATCAACGTGGAGCGGCTCAAGCCCTGGCACACCCTGACGGGCCGGCAGCACTTCTTCCTCGACCACGACTGGATGACCGAGCTGGGGGAGAACCTGCCGGTGTTCCGACCACCCCTGAACATGGCGGCCCTGTTCGGGGAGCCGCAGGTGGGGTCGGACGGGGAGCTCGGGATCGCGGTGCGGTACCTGACCCCGCACAACAAGTGGTCGATCCACTCCGAGTACCAGGACAACCTCCTGATGCTCAGCCTGTCGCGGGGCGGCCCGGGCATCTGGATGAGCCAGAAGGACGCCGACAAGATCGGCGTCACGGACAACGACTGGATCGAGGCGGTCAACCGCAACGGCGTCGTCGTCGCCCGCGCGATCGTCTCGCACCGGATGCCGGAAGGGACCGTCTACATGCACCACGCGCAGGACCGGCTCATCGACGTCCCCCGCTCGGAGACGTCGGGCAAGCGGGGCGGCATCCACAACTCGCTGACCCGCATCCTCATGAAACCCAGCCACCTCATCGGGGGCTACGCCCAGCTGACCTTCGCGTTCAACTACCTCGGCCCGACGGGCAACCAGCGGGACGAGGTCACCGTGATCCGCCGACGCTCGCAGGAGGTGCAGTACTGATGCGGATCATGGCGCAGATGTCGATGGTGATGAACCTCGACAAGTGCATCGGGTGCCACACCTGCTCGGTGACCTGCAAGCAGGCGTGGACCAACCGGGCCGGCACCGAGTACGTCTGGTTCAACAACGTGGAGACGCGGCCCGGGCAGGGGTACCCGCGCACGTACCAGGACCAGGAGCGCTGGCAGGGCGGCTGGACGCTGAACAAGCGCGGCCGGCTCAAGCTCAAGGCGGGCGGCCGGCTGAAGAACCTGGCGACGATCTTCGTCAGCCCGAAGATGCCGTCGCTCGACGACTACTACGAGCCGTGGACGTACGACTACGAGACGCTGACGACGGCGCCGCTGCAGGAGCACACCCCGGTGGCGCGGCCGCGCTCGCTGATCAGCGGTGAGCCGATGCAGATCGGGTGGAGCGCCAACTGGGACGACGACCTGGGCGGCAGCGCCGCGACGGCCGTGAGCGACCCGATCCTGGCGAGGGTGTCGACGAAGATCAAGCTCGAGTTCGAGCAGACGTTCATGTTCTACCTGCCGCGCATCTGCGAGCACTGCCTCAACCCGTCCTGCGCCGCGTCGTGCCCGTCGGGCGCCATCTACAAGCGGGCCGAGGACGGGATCGTGCTGGTCGACCAGGACCAGTGCAAGGGCTGGCGCAAGTGCGTCACCGGGTGCCCGTACAAGAAGGTCTACTTCAACCACCGCACGGGCAAGGCCGAGAAGTGCACGTTCTGCTTCCCGCGCATCGAGGTGGGCCTGCCGACGGTGTGCTCCGAGACGTGCGTCGGCCGGCTGCGCTACCTCGGCCTGGTGCTCTACGACGCCGACAAGGTGCTGGCGGCGGCCTCCGTCACCGACGAGCACGACCTGCTGGAGGCGCAGCGCGGCGTGTTCTGCGACCCGCACGACCCCGCGGTGGTCCGAGAGGCCGAGCGGGCGGGCATCCCGCGCGACTGGATCGAGGCCGCGCAACGCTCCCCGATCTGGTCGCTGATCAGCACGTACAAGGTGGCGCTGCCGCTGCACCCGGAGTACCGCACGATGCCGATGGTCTGGTACATCCCGCCGCTGTCGCCGGTGGTGGACGCGGTCGCGGAGACGGGCGAGGACGCCGAGGGCAAGGGCAACCTGTTCGCGGCGATCGACCAGCTCCGCATCCCGGTGGAGTACCTGGCCGAGCTGTTCACGGCGGGGGACACCGTCCCGGTCACGGGCGTGCTCAAGAAGCTCGCCGCGATGCGGTCCTACATGCGGGACATCTCGATGGGTCGCGACGCCGACCCGTCGATCCCGGCAGCGGTCGGCATGAGCGAGCAGGACATGCTCGACATGTACCGGCTGCTGGCCATCGCCAAGTACGACGAGCGGTACGTCATCCCTGCCGCGCACGCGGAGGCCGCGCACGGCCTGGAGGAGATCGCGACCGAGTGCAGCCTCGACTACGAGGGCGGCCCGGGCATGGGCGGCTCGGGACCGTTCGGGGAGGGGTCGGGGTCGAACACCCCGCTGGCGGTGGAGAACTTCCTGGCGCTCAAGGACCGGCAGACCGCCGACGAGGTCACGCCCACCGGCGGCCAGGGCGGCCGCGTGAACCTGCTCAACTGGGACGGCAAGGGCTCCCCGCCGCCCGGACTGTTCCCCGAGCGGAAGGACCCGTCGTGAAGCGCGACGACGCCCGCACCCGAGCACTCACCCACCGGATCGCCGCGCTGCTGCTGGAGTACCCGACGAGCGAGCTGGTGGCGCAGGTGCCCGACCTGCGCGCCGCCGCCCCGACGCCGGCGTTCGATCCCCTGCTCGACCACCTGGGCGCGACCCCGCTCACCGCGCTGACCGCCGAGTACGTCGACACGTTCGACCTGCGCCGCAAGGTCTGCCTGTACCTGACCTACTACGCGTTCGGCGACACCCGGGAGCGGGGGATGGCACTGCTCGCGTTCAAGCGGGCGTACCGGGCGGCGGGCCTGGAGGTCAGCGCCGAGGAGCTGCCCGACCACCTGTGCGTCGTGCTGGAGTTCAGCGCCACCGGGGACGTCGAGGCGGGCACCCGGCTGCTGCTGGAGCACCGCGCCGGGCTGGAGCTGCTCCGGCTCGCCCTGGTCGACCGCGGCTCCCCGTGGGCCGCGGCGTTGACCGCTGTCTGCTCGACCCTCCCGCCGCTGCGTGGCGACGAGCGCGAGGCCGTGGCACGGCTGGCCGCACAGGGCCCTCCGGGGGAGCAGGTGGGCCTCGAACCCTACGGTGCGATGGCGGCGGCGCCGCGATGAGCGGGGTGCTGCTCTGGGTGGTCATCCCCTACGTGTGCCTGGCGTTCTTCGTGCTCGGGCACGTGTGGCGGTACCGGTACGACAAGTTCGGCTGGACCACGCGGTCGTCGCAGCTCTACGAGAGCCGCCTGCTGCGGTGGGGGAGCCCGCTGTTCCACTTCGGCATCCTGGCGGTGTTCTTCGGGCACGTGATGGGTCTGGGCATCCCGGAGAGCTGGACGTCCGCCGTCGGGATCTCCGAGGAGCTGTACCACGTCATGGCGGTGACGATCGGGGCCGTGGCGGGGTTCTGCACCCTCGTCGGCCTCACGCTCCTGATCTACCGGCGGCGCACGGTCGGGCCGGTGTTCAGCGCGACGACGCGGATGGACAAGGTCATGTACCTGTTCCTCGCCCTGGTGATCCTGCTGGGCGTCTGGAACACGGTGGCGGGCTCGGTGCTCAACCTCAACGGCGAGTACGACTACCGGACCGGGGTGTCCGAGTGGTTCCGCGGCATCTTCCTGTTCCAGCCGAAGCCCGAGCTGATGGTCGACGCGCCGTTCGGGTTCCAGGCGCACGCGATGGTCGCGATGCTGCTGTTCGCGCTGTGGCCGTTCACGCGGCTGGTGCACGTGCTGAGCGTGCCGGTCTTCTACCTGTGGCGCCCGTACGTGGTCTACCGGACCCGGTCTGACCGCGCGGGCAACCGGGCTGCCCGGCCGGGCTGGAGCCCGTCCGACGACCGGGTGCGCCGCTAGCCCTTCGGCGGGTGCAGCCGGTTGGTCGCCTCGGCCAGCAGGCGCTCGAGCACCGCGTGCCGGTCCAGGGCGCGCAGCAGCGCGTCGTCGTCGTGCCCGCGGCGCGCGTCGTCGACGGCGTGGTGGGCCTGGCTGGTGGCTGACGCGAGCCGGAACCAGGAGGCCCCGGCGACCTCCCGGCGGACCTGCGCCTCGGTCTCCGGCGCGATCGAGCGGTACTGGTCATGGTGCTGATCGATGACAGTCATGTCCTCGACTCCTTCGTCGTCTCCGTGCTCTCCCATGCTGCTCGCCGCCACCCACACGACTGTGCCGACACGCGCTGCGCTACCCACAAAGAGCGCGTCGAGGTCGCTCACGTACATTCGCCGACCGCCCCGAGAAATGACGCCGCCACCCCCTGTACCTCGGCATTCCTGGCGCCGTTTCTGAGCCTTTCCGACGGTGCCGTGGAAGCGCGTCCATGCAGGTCGGAGACTGCGCTTTCCGGCCGGTCTGTACCGCGGAAGACGTTCGAGGAGGCCGTGGCCGGACCGTTGACTTCACCCTGTGACGGTTGTTAGCGTCGCTGTGAACCATTAGTACACACTCCTTACATATTCGACGCTCCGACGATGGACAGGGGAACCGCACGATGGCTTTCCGACACTCCCGCACGACTCCGACGGGCCGACGACGTCCCGTCCTGATCACCACGGCCCTCGCCGCGGTGATCACGCTGCTCACCGCGCTGGTCGTGACCCAGCCGGCGTTCGCAGCAGGCTCGATCGGCGCCACCTTCACCTCCGCCGGCGACTGGGGCACCGGCCACCAGGTCAACGTCAAGGTGACCAACTCCGGGTCCGCCCCCGTGACCGGCTGGACCCTCGAGTTCGACCTCCCCGCCGGGGACACGATCAGCAGCTCGTGGGACGCCGACGTGACGCGGTCCGGGAACCACTACACGGCCAAGAACAAGAGCTGGGCCGGCCCGCTCGCGCCCGGGGCCTCGTTCACGTGGGGCTACGTCGCGACGGGTCCGTTCAAGACGCCCACGACCTGCAGCATCAACGGTGTGGCCTGTACCGGTGGGACCCCCACCAGCACCCCGACCACCACGCCGACTCCGACCACCACCCCGACGCCGACGACCACCCCCACGCCCACCCCGACGCCGACGACGACCACGCCGCCCGGTGGCAAGAAGCTCGTCGGCTACTTCGCCGAGTGGGGCGTGTACGGGCGCAACTACCACGTGAAGAACATCCAGACGAGCGGCTCGGCCTCGAAGCTGACCCACATCCTCTACGCGTTCGGCAACACGACCGGCGGCCAGTGCTCGATCGGTGACTCGTACGCGGCCTACGACAAGGCGTACACCGCGGCCGACTCGGTCGACGGCGTCGCCGACACGTGGGACCAGCCCCTGCGCGGCAACTTCAACCAGCTGAAGAAGCTCAAGGCCATGAACCCCGGCCTCAAGGTCATCTGGTCGTTCGGGGGCTGGACCTGGTCGTCCGGCTTCACGCAGGCGGCAGCGAACCCGACGGCGTTCGCCGACTCCTGCTACAACCTGCTCAACGACTCCCGCTGGGCCGGGCTGTTCGACGGCATCGACATCGACTGGGAGTACCCGAACGCGTGCGGCCTGTCGTGCGACTCGAGCGGCCCGGCGTCCTTCAACAACGTCATCACGGCGCTCCGCAACAAGTTCGGCAGCGGCAAGCTCATCACCGCGGCCATCACGGCCGACGGCAGCTCCGGCGGCAAGATCGACGCCGCCGACTACGCCGGTGGAGCGCAGAAGCTCGACTGGATCATGCCGATGTCCTACGACTACTTCGGGGCGTTCAACCCGACGGGTCCCACGGCACCGCACTCGCCGCTGACGTCCTACGCGGGCATCCCGCAGGCAGGCTTCAACACCGAGGCTGCCGTCAACAAGCTCATCGCCAAGGGCGTCCCCGCCAACAAGATCCTGCTCGGCGTCGGCTTCTACGGCCGCGGCTGGACCGGGGTCACGCAGACGGCACCCGGGGGTTCGGCGACGGGCGCCGCTCCGGGCACGTACGAGGCCGGCATCGAGGACTACAAGGTGCTCAAGAACAAGTGCCCGGTCACGGGCACGGTCGGCGGCACCGCGTACGCGAAGTGCGGCTCGGAGTGGTGGGGCTACGACACCCCCAGCACCCTGGCCGGGAAGACGTCGTGGGCCAAGTCCAAGGGACTCGGCGGCGCCTTCTTCTGGGAGCTGTCGGGTGACACGTCGAACGGCGAGCTGATCAGCGCTCTGTCCACCGGCCTGAAGTAGGCCCGAACGCTGACGCCCGGCTGCCGGTCCCCTCCCCGGCGGCCGGGCGTCACACCTTTTCACCCCATCTGTCCTGGTTCCGCGGTCCTAAACTGGACGATCGGGCGTCGATCCCCGGGGCCCGCGCGATGCAGAGGGGGTCGTGCGATGAGGCGTGCATTCCTGTCCGTCGTGCTGCTGGTGAGCGCGTTCCTGATCGTCCCGGCGTCGCCCGCCACGGCGGCGCCCTACTGCGGGATCGTGTGGGGGTCGCTCGAGAAGTCGGCGCCCTACCTGTCCCAGGCGCCCGTGGTGAACGTCCGCACCGGCCGGCACTCCTGCTACGACCGGCTCGTGATCGACGTGGCCGGCGACGTCGGCGGGTACACCGTGGGCTACGTGCCGGTCGTGGTCCAGGACGGCTCCGGGTTCGAGATCCCGACCCGCGGAGGTGCTGCCCTGCAGGTCACCGTCGACGACCCGTCCTACGACGCGAACTACCAGGCGACGTACAGCCCCGCCAACCCGCTCGAGCTGCGCAACGTCAGCGGCTACCGCACCTTCCGTCAGGTCGTGTTCGCGGGCTCCTTCGAGGGCTACACGAGCGTCGGGATCGGTGTCCGGGCGCGGCTGCCGTTCCGGGTGTTCACGCTCGACGGACCGGGCACGTCCTCGCGTCTGGTGGTGGACGTCGCGCACCGCTGGTGATCAGGCCAGCAGGTCCCGCACGACCGCCGCGGTGGCCTCCGCGGGGATGCCGTGGTCGGCACCCCCGGGGACGACGACGTGGCGGGCGTGCGGGAGCAGCGCGGCCAGGGCGGCCGCGGACTCCGGCAGGCCGGGCCACGTCTGCGCGCCGGTGACCACCGCGGTCGGGACGTCGACCGTGCGCATCGCCGGGGTCGGCACGCCGAGCACCGAGGTGATCGTCGCGTCGTAGACGGTGCTCTGCGCGATCGCGACGAGCGAGTCCCAGCCCGGCGAGCTGCGGAACTGCTCCACCACGGCCGCGGGGATGCCCACGCCCTCGGTCTGGAACAGCGCGACCGCGTCGCCGGGCCGCCCGTCGGCGATCAGCGCCGTCAGCCGCGCGGGCAGGTCGGACGGTCGTGGGGGCAGGGTGCCCAGCGCGAACGGCGCCTCGTAGAGCGCGAGGTGCGTGATCGGGACGCCGGCCGCGGCCGCCGCGAGCGCCAGGTTGCCGCCCGAGGAGAACCCGAACACCGCCGCGCTGCCGCCCGCGACGTCGATCACGGCGGCGAGGTCCTCGATCTCCCGCTCGATCGCGTACGGGGCCGTGTCGCCGCTGCGCCCGCGAGCGCGGCGGTCGTAGGTGACGACCGTGTGGTCCGGCTCGAGCAGCGCCGCGAGGTCGGCGCACGTGGTGTGGTCGTTGAACGCGCCCGTCGCGAAGACGACGGCCGGGCCGGTGCCGGCGCGCACGTAGGCGATCGTGGTGCCGTCGGCGGAGGTGAGGGTCTGCATCGGGACTCCTTCGTGGTCGGGGTGCTGTCACCAGGGGGACGAAGTGGGCTGCCACCGATGGACAGGTCGCGCGATGCTGTCCATCGTGGCGCTGCCTGCTCGTCCAGGGGGAGGACCACCCGTCGACAGTCAGGAGCCGTCATGCAGTACCTGTTGCTCATCAGTGCCGACGAGGAGACCGCGGTGACGCGGATGCGCGAGGGGGCGTTCGCCTCGTTCGACACCTGGATCACCGACCTGGAGCAGCGCGGGGTGCTGCGCGCGCACGTCGGGCTGCACGAGAGCGCGACGGCGACGACCGTGCGGCTGCGCGACGGCGAGGTCCTGCTGACCGACGGCCCGTTCGCGGAGGGGCGCGAGCAGGTGGGCGGGCTCGCGGTCGTGGACTGCGCCGACCTCGACGAGGCGGTCGCGATCGCGGCGGCGCACCCCGCGGCGGCGTTCGGGCAGGTGGAGGTCAGGCCGGTGCGCGTCTCGTGACCGACGACGTCGAGCGGGTGCTCGCGGACACGTTCGCGCAGGACTGGGGGCGGCTCGTCGCCACGCTGATCCGGCTGACCGGCGACTGGGACCTGGCCGAGGAGTGCACCCAGGACGCGTTCGCCGCGGCTCTGCGCACCTGGCGTCGCGACGGCATCCCCGACGTTCCGCGCGCCTGGCTCACCACGACCGCGCGCAACCGGGCCATCGACCGGATCCGGCGCGAGCGGGTCGGCGCCGAGAAGGTGCGGTCGCTCGTCGTGCCCCCCGGCGAGCTCGACCTGGACGTGCTGGACAGCGGGATCGTCGACGACCGCCTCCGGCTGCTGTTCACCTGCTGCCACCCCGCGCTGGCGCTGTCGTCGCGGGTCGAGCTGGCGCTGCGGACGCTGTGCGGCCTGACGACCGCCGAGATCGCCCGCCTGTTCGGGGTGCCGGAGCCCACGATGGCCAAGCGGCTGGTGCGGACCAAGCACAAGATCGCCGTCGCGGGCATCGGGTACCAGGTGCCGTCGGCGGCCCGGCTGCCCGAGCGCACCCCCGCCGTGCTCGCGGTGCTGTACCTGATGTTCACCGAGGGCTATGCGGCGACCGCCGGTCCGCACCTGGTGCGGGTGGACCTGTGCCACGAGGCGATCGACCTGGCACGGGCGCTGACGGGGCTGGTGCCGGACGACCCGGAGGCCGCGGGCCTGCACGCGCTCCTGCTGCTCCAGCACGCCAGGACGTCGGCCCGCACCGATGCCGACGGCGTCCTCGTCCCGCTCGAGGAGCAGGACCGCGCGGCATGGGACCACGCGGCGATCGAGGCCGGGCTGGCCGAGCTGCGTCGGGCGGTGCGCCGCGAGCGCGTCGGCCCGTACCAGCTCCAGGCACTGATCGCGGCGTGCCATGCGACCGCACCGACGGCCGCCCAGACCGACTGGGTCAGGATCGTCGCCCTGTACGACGAGCTCGTGGCCGTGCTGCCGTCGGCCGCCGTGCAGGTCAACCGGGCGGTCGCGATCGGCATGGCGCGCGGCCCGCAGGCCGGCCTCGACGCGCTCGCGGCCACCCCGGACCACCCGCTCACCCCGGCCGTCCGCGCGGACCTCCTGCGTCGGCTGGGCCGTGCGACCGATGCCGCCGATGCGTACCGGGAGGCGCTCACGCGCACGGAGAACCAGGCCGAGCGGGCCTACCTCGAGCGCAGGTTGCGCGCCTGAGGCCTACTGTCGCGGGATGGGGCCGGCGCGTCGCATGCAGCAGGTGGAGGTGGTCGACGACGGCCATCTGATCGCCGCTGCGGACGGGTCGCGGACCTCGGCACGCGTCCGCCGGTGGGTCGCCGTGCTGCTCGTCGTCGCCCTCGTGCTCGTCGGAGCGCAGCTCGTCCTGGCGGCCCGGGACCGCGCCACCTCGGCCCGGCTCGCCGAGCTGCCCGGTGTCCTCCCGCCGGTCGAGGCGGACGTGCGTGCCCTCTGGCGCGTCGACGAGGCTGACGTGCAGGTGCTTTCCGAGGGCGTCGAGGTCGACGGAGACCTCGTGGGGGTGCGCACGGCGTCGGACGGGGCGCAGAGCGTCGTGTCGCTCGACCCGCGGACCGGCGCCGACCGGTGGACGACGCCGCTGACCGACGCGGACACGGTGCTGGCGCAGCGCGGCGCGCGGTCCTCCGTCTCGTCGTGCCTCCCGGTGCCCGGGGCGGAGAGTGCCGAGCCGCTGGTCGCCTGCCTGGTGTCCGACGCCCTGCTGAGCATCGGCATCCGAGGCCGGCTGACCGTCACGAGGCCCCCCACGACGTCCCGGGTCGTCGTGGTCGACGGCGCGGACGGGCGGGTCGTCGCCGACCGGACGGCACCGCCCGCGATCGCGTTCACGGTGCTGCCCGGGCTCGTCGTCGTCGGCCTGCCCGGTCACGACGGCCACGCCGAGGTCACCGCGCAGGACCCGCTCACCGGCGAGGTCCGGTGGCACTACAGCTCCCCGCGGCCCGCGCTCGACCCGGTGGGCGACGTCGCGGGCTTCGGGGTGGCCGCGCTGGACGACCTGGTGGCTGTGGCCGAGGTCGGCTCGAACGTGACGCTGCTGGCGGCCGACGGCACGGTCGCGCGCGAGCGTGAGCAGTACGACCGGCTCTCCCAGGACGAGGCCGCCACCCGCCTGGAGGTGCTGTCCGGCTATCTGGTGTTCAAGCCGGTGACCACGATCGTGCAGCCCGGCCGGGCCGACCGGCGGATCCCGGGCCGCCTGGTGACCCGCACCGTCGACGACGGCAGCCTGCCGGGCGTCGAGCTGGTCGAGGGGTCGCGCATGCAGGCGCGGGACGCGTCGAGCGGCGACCGCCTGTGGCAGGCGGACCGGCACACCAGCGGGCCGGTCCTCGTCCTGCGCGGGCTGGTCTACTGCACGAGCGGCGACAGCCCCGGCGAGCTCGTGGCGTTCGACGGCCGGACCGGGTCCGTCGTCTGGTCGGCGAACGTCGGCACATACGACCAGCTGGCCCGGCTGATGACCGACGGCCGCGTCCTGCTGGTCGGGCTCACGCCGACGGACGGCGCCGCCGCGGGGTCGCTCGTCGCGTTGTCGCTCGCCGACGGCCAGCGGCTCTGGCACGCGTCCCTGCCCGACGGGCTCGACGCGGCGTGGGCGCAGGGGCACGTGCTCGTCGCCGGCGAGGGTGCGGACCCGACGGCGTCCGTCGTGCTGGGCAGCCCCTGAGTCTCACCCGGTCTGCGCGCGCCGCCGAGCCGCCGCGGGGTTAGTGTCCGGCCATGTCGCGCGGTGCGATGCAGCACGTGGAGCTCGACGAGTCGGAGGTTCCGGTCCCGTCCCCGGAACCCCCTGCCCGCCGCCGGGCCGCGTGGCCGTGGGTCGTCGGCACCGTCGTCGTCGTCGTCGCCGTGCTCGCCGGCACGCAGGTCGTCCTCGACGCGCGGGAGCGGGCGGCCGCCGAGCGGCTCGACGCGACGCCGGGGGTCGTGCGGTCGATCGGTGCCGACGTCGGCGTGCTGTGGCGCCCGGACCCGGCAGCGACCGCGGTGATCGTGCAGCGCATCGACGTCGACGGGGCGGTGCTCGGGCTCGCCGTCGGCGACGACGGCTCGCAGGCGTTCGTGTCGCTCGACCAGCGCACCGGCAGGCAACGCTTCAGCACCCCGCTGCTCGGTCCGGATCCCGTCCGCGCGCGGTCGCTGGACCGGACCGCGGCTGGCACGTGCGTCGCCGTGCCGGTCGACGAGGGGCCCCCGGACCAGGCAGCGTGCCTGGTCAGCGACGGCTTCGTGCAGTACGGCGACGAGGGTGTCGAGACCCGCAAGCCCGCCACGACCACCCGGGTCGTCGTCCTCGACACCCGCGACGGGCACGTCGTCGCCGACACGCCCGCGCCCGGTGCCACGGCACTCGCAGCGCTGCGCGGGCTGGCGGTCGTCACGGTCCCCGGGCAGGACGCGCAGACGGAGGTGGTCGCCAGGGACCTGCTCACGGGGGAGATCCGCTGGCGGTTCAGCCCGCCGCGACCCGGCGCCGACCGGCGCGTGTTCGCGGGCGAGGTGCGGCTGTTCGCCGTCGACGGCCTGGTCGCCGTCACGGTCCCCGGCTGGACCGCCACGGTGCTCTCGTCGTCGGGCGAGGTGCTCCGCGAGAGCCGGCCGGGGGACGCCGACCACCTGCTCGACCCGGTCGCCGGACGCCTCGTGCTGCTCTCGACCACCGGGTCAGGCACCCTGCTGTCGACGCTCGTCGAGCGCGGCCGCGCGGACGTCGACGTGCCGGGCGAGGTCCTCCCGTTCACGGTCGACGACGGGAGCGTGCCGGACCTCGTCCTGACGTCCAGCGGCGACGTGCGCGGCTGGGACGCGGCCACCGGCGAGGCACGCTGGAGGTCCGACGTCGTCGCGTCGGTGAACGCCCTCCTCCTGGACGGACGGGTGTACGTGAGCACCCGGGGCGGGGTGGCCGCGCTCGACGGTCGCACCGGCGACCTGCTGTGGCGTGCGAGCACGGTGGCGAGCACCGTGCCCGGGTTCCTCGTCACGGACGGCCGGCAGCTGGTCACGACCGAGCAGCCCGTCGGCGGGGGGAACATCAGCAACCTCGCAGCCGTCGCCCTGGACGACGGCCGCTCCCTCTGGCGGGTCTCGTTCCCCGACGACCTGTGGTCCAGCGCCGCCGTCGGGCACCTGCTGATCGGGTGGGGCCGGGACGGCCGGCTGGTGGTCCTCGGCTAGCCGGCGCGCCGGCGCGTAAGGTCCCGACATGGCGCGCGACGGGAGCACGCAGCAGGTCGAGCTGGTCGACGGCCCGGTCGATCCGGGCGTGCCGGTCGCCGGCCGGACGCCACGCCTGCGGCGCTGGTGGCTCGTCGCCGGTGCGGCCCTCCTCGTCCTCGTGCTGGCCGGTGTGCAGTGGGTGGTCGACACCCGTGCTGACGCGGCGGCGGCGCGGCTGGCAGCCGTGCCCGGGGTGCTCGAACCGCTCGGGGACGAGCTCGAGGTCGTGCGGGCGCTCGGGGAGGAGGAGACCCGGTCCCTGCTGACCTCGATCCCGCTGCCGGACCAGACGTGGGCGAGCATCCGCGTCGGCGAGGACGGGTCCCAGGCCTTCGTCGCCACCGACCTCCGCTCCGGCGAGGCCGTCTGGTCCACACCGCTGCTCGGGCCGAACCCCGGCCGTGCGGCCGGTCGGCAGAAGAGCAGCGGAGGCGAGTGCCAGCCCGGTACCGACGCCCACGAACCAGCGGTGACGTGGGCCGTCTGCGCGATCACCGACGGCTACAGCACGTTCTCCGTCGCGGGGGGCGAGGAGCACGTCCCGGCGACGACCAGCCGGGTCGCGGTCCTCGACACGGGCGACGGGCACCTGCTCGCCGACTGGCCCGTGGAGCACGACGCCGTGATCGGAGTGCTGCCGGGCATGGTGCTCGTCGGGCTCCGCCGTGATGAGGACATCGAGATCGTCGCGCACGACGCCCGCACCGGGGCAGAGCTCTGGCGCCACGAGGACTCGCCCGCCGACAACCTGGCCCGTCCGACCGGGTCCTGGTCGTTCTCCACCGCCGGCGAGGTCGCCGCGTACCTCGACGGAGACCGGCTGACCGTGCTCTCCGCGAGCGGTGAGGTCGTCCGCACGGACCTGCAGTCCGTCCGGGGCGAGACCCTGTACACCGATCTCGGGACCGGCCTGCCCGCCCTGCCGCGCGCGTCGACCGACGGCGAGGCTCTGACGGAGTCGACGACGCTCCTCGCGCCCGACGCCGACCCCGCCCGTGACCGCGTGCTCCTCGGTCGCGTCCTGCAGGTGACGGTCGACGACGGGAGCGTGCCCGGCCTCGTGCTGTCCTCGCGCGACCGGCTGTACGCGTGGGACCTGGAGACCGGCCGGCCCAGGTGGGACCGCGACCTCGCGGCGGTCGCGTCCAACGTGCTCGTGGTGCGGGGCCACGTCTTCGTGTGCGGCCCGACATCGGTCATCGCGCTCGACGGCCGTTCCGGAGAGCCGGTGTGGGAGTCCGATGCGGCATCCTGCTCCTACGCGGGCGTGGCGACCGACGGTCAGGACCTCCTGGTCAGCTCGCTCACCACCGGCACCACCGGACCCGGCGGCCTGACGGGGTTCGACTTCGCCACCGGCGAGGTCACGCGACGGTTCGGGTTCCCGGAGGGCGTCGTCCAGCTCGGGACGCTCCACGGGCACCTCGTGGGGTTCTCGCGGACGTTCGAGGAGGTCGCCGTCCTGGGGTGACCGGGCGGGTACAGTCCCGCCATGGCGCGCGGGAGCGACATGCAGGAGGTCGAGCTGCTCGACGGTGACGACGACGTCGCCGAGCAGCCGGCGCCGCCTGCGCGGAACCGACGGCGCCTGTGGTGGGTCCCGGTCGGTGCCGCGGCGGTGGCGCTGTCGCTCGTCGGCGCGCAGCTGGTCCTCGACGCCCGCGAGGACGCGGCCGTCGCGCGGCTCGCCGCCGTCCCGGGGGTCTTCCCACCGCTCGGCGACGAGCTCGAGGTGCTGCGCACGCTCAGTCGCGCGGACGTCACCAGCATCTGGGCCGGCATCGAGATCGGCGGGTCGCGGCTGGCCGGCATCCTGGTCGCGCAGGACGGGTCGCAGTCGTTCAGTGCGATCGACGAGCGCACCGGCGAGCGCCTGTGGTCCACCCCGCTGCTGGGGCCGGATGCGGACCGGGCCGCCGCCATGGACGACGGCTACGGCGGCGGCTGCCAGGGCGACGGGGCACGAGGCAGGCCGGCGACGGTCGCGGCCTGCGTGGTCACCGACGGGTTCGTGCGCTACGGCGACGACGGCACGCAGGAGCGGTTCCCCGCGACCACCAGCCGGGTGGTGGTCCTCGACACGGTCGACGGGCACGTGATCACCGGGTGGGACGTCGAGGAGACCTCGCAGCTCGTCCTCGTCGACGGTCTGGTCGTGGTCGGGACCCGGGACGCGGAGCACGGAGTGGTGGTCGTCGCGCACGACCCGACGAGCGGCGACGAGCGGTGGCGCTACGAGGAGCCCGTCGACGCCGGCGATCTCGGTCGGGACCCCTCGGGGGAGTACTGGGGGCTCGTGGCCGCCGGTGACGCCGTGGCCATGTACGACGACGACGGGCTCACCTTCCTGTCGCCGACGGGGGACGTCATCCGCGACGACCTCCGGGCCGCGAGCCGGAACGCCGGCTTCACCACCGACCCCGTCACGGGCACCTTCGTGATCACCAGCTACTCGGACGGCACCGCGCGGACCACGACGCTGCTGGCCCGCGACGCCGACCCCGCCGGCGACGTCGTGCTCCGGGGCGAGCCCCTGCAGGTGACCGTCGACGACGGGAGCCTGCCGGGGATGGTGCTGACCTACCTGTCCCACGCGTACGCGTGGGACCGCCAGACCGGTGAGGAGCTGTGGGAGGCCAAGGTGCAGCCGGGCTACAACGCGCTGGTGATCCGCGGTCGGGTGTACGTGACCACGTCGACCGAGGTCCTCGCGGTCGACGGCCGCAGCGGCGCGGTCGTCTGGCGGATCCCGATGCCGTCGTCGGGCACGGGTTCGCTCGCCACCGACGGCCGCGACCTGCTGCTGCTGTCGCCGTCGTACGACGGCGCCGACGACGGCGCTGTGACGGTCCTCGACCTCGCGACCGGCGACGAGCTGCGCACGATCCCGTACCCGCAGGGCGTGGCCGACGTCCAGCTGCTCAACGGCCTGCTCGTGGGCTGGTCGGACGTGTCCGACGAGGTGACCCTCCTCGGGTGACCCGGCCCGTCATCCCAGCCCGTCGATCGCCGCCATCTCCTCGTCGGTCAGCACGAACCCGAGGATGTCGAGGTTGGTCGCGATGCGCTCCCGCGTCGTCGACTTCGGGATGACCACGACGTCGTGCTGGACGTGCCAGCGCAGCACCACCTGCGCGGGCGTCACGCCGTGGGCGGCCGCAGCCTGCGTGAGTGCCGACGCGCCCAGGTCCGTGCGCTTCAGCGGGCTGTAGCCCTCGACGACGACGCCACGCTCGCGGTGGGCCGCCAGCAGGTCGGGGTCGTGGTCGCGCGGGCTGTACGGGATCTGGTTCACGGCGGGTGCCTCGCCGGTGGCGGCGATGAGCTCGTCGAGCTGCGCGACCGAGTAGTTGGACACGCCGATCGACCGGACCAGACCCTCGTCGCGCACCTCGCGGAACACCTGCCACGTCTCCGGGGAGGCCTGACGTCCCGGCGGCCAGTGGATCAGCCACAGGTCCAGGTGGTCGGTGCCCAGGGCTGCGAGCGACTCGGTGAGCGTGCGGCGGGCGCGACCGGCGTGGTCCGGGGGGAGCTTGGTGGTGACGAACACGTCGTCGCGGTCGACGCCGACGGTGGCCAGGGCGCGGCCGACCTCGGCCTCGTTGCCGTAGCCGGTCGCGGTGTCGATGTGCCGGTAGCCGAGCTGCAGGGCCGCGCTGACCGCGCGTTCCGCCGCGCCGCCCTCCGACTGCCAGGTGCCGAGCCCGACGACGGGGATCTGCCCGCCCGGGAGGGCCAGGGTGGGGATCGGTGCGTTGATCATGGGCTCCAGTCTCGCTCGGCATCTCCCGCCGCGCCCGGCGGTCTCGCTACGCTCCCCGGGTGGTCGTCGCCGACGTCGGCCGGCGTCGCGGCGAGCTCCCCGCTGTGGCCTGGTCAGGGGTGCTCACTGCCGCGGGCGTGCTGCTCGCGGCGCTCGTCGCGCTGTCGGGGCGGTACGGGCCGCACCGCGACGAGCTCTACTTCGTCGCCGCGGGCCGGCACCTCGCGTGGGGCTACCCCGACCAGCCGCCGCTGACCCCGCTCATCGCGCGCGTGACGGACCTGCTCGCACCGGGTTCGCTCGTCGCCCTGCACCTACCGAGTGCGCTCGCGGCCGCTGCGGTCGTCGTGCTGGCCGCTCTGACCGCCCGGGAGCTGGGCGGGGGGACCGGGGCGCAGCTGCTCACGGCCGTCGCGACCGGGACCGGCGTCGTGGTGGTGACCCTCGGGCACATCCTGTCGACCACCACGATCGACACGCTCTTCTGGGTCGCGATCGTCTACGTGGTGCTGCGGACCCTGTCCCGCGACACCCCCCGCGGGTGGCTGCTGGTCGGGCTGCTCACCGGGATCGGGCTGCTGGACAAGCACCTCGTCGCGTTCCTGCTCGCGGCGGTCGTCGTCGGCATCGCGCTGACCCCCCAGGTCCGGCACCACCTGCGCTCGCCGTGGGCCTGGGCGGGGGTCGGTCTGGCGGTGCTGCTCTGGCTGCCGAACCTGGCGTGGCAGGCGACGCACGGGTGGCCGCAGCTGGAGCTCGCCGCCGACATCCGCGACGAGTACTCCGGGGTCGGCCCGCGGCTGGAGTTCGTCGGCCTCCTGCTCGTGCAGTTCAGCCCGGTGGCCGCGGCCCTGTGGATCTACGGGCTCGTGCGGCTGCTGCGCGTGCCGGCGCTGGTGCGTGCCAAGCCGCTGGCGTGGGCGTTCCTCGTGCTGGTGGTCGTGATCCTGGTGACCGGCGGCAAGGCGTACTACGTGGTCGGCGCGGTGCCGGTGCTGCTGGCGGCGGGTGCGTGCGGGCTGGCGGAGCGCTGGTCGCGACGGGGGCTCGTGGTGGCCGGTGCGGTGCTGGCCCTGAGCGCGTTCGTCGCGTGGCCGGCCGCCCTCCCGCTGCTGCCCGAGCAGGCGTTCGGCGCCTCGGTCTACCCGGAGCTCAACGACGACCAGGCGGAGATGATCGGCTGGCCCGCGCTCGCCGCCGCCGTGGACCGTGCGGTGGCCGACAGCGGTGCCGAGCTCGTCGTGACACGCAACTACGGCGAGGCCGGCGCGCTCGAGTGGTACGGGTCCGACGCGCCGGTGTTCAGCGGGCACAACGGGTACGCCGCATGGGGACCGCCGGCCACGGACCTGACGGGTCCGGTCGTGCTCGTCGGCTACGAGGCCGCGCCGGACTGGGCGGTCGGGTGCCGGGACGTGGGGCGCGTCGACAACGGGGTCGACGTCGACAACGAGGAGCAGGGCGGTCTGGTCCAGGTGTGCGACGGGCCGCAGGGCTCGTGGGCCGACGTGTGGGACGAGGTCAGCCACCTGGACGCCTGACGGCCTGCGGCTGCGCGCGCGCCGGACCCGTGGCCGACGACCCGGAACCCGTCCGGTTGCTCCGATCGGGGTGTTGCACTGCCTTCCTGCCGTGCACGACTCCCCGGACCGCCTGGTTCCGACGGCCTCTTGCGTCGATGTGAGTAAGTTCTTGCTTTCTCCCATCCGATCTTGTCTATCGGATTGTCCAGAACGTACGGTGTGTCCCGTCCACGCGGCACCGTGCCCCCCTGTCGGCCGGCGCCGTCCCGGCTGCGCAAGGAGGCGCTCCGTGAGGAACACAGTCCACTGGTCGGCACGCGGTCTCGCCCTCGTGCTCGCGGCCGCCGTCGTCGTCGGGACGGGCAGCACCGCGCACGCTCACGGGCGTCCCCCAGCCCCGGTGCCGACCCCGGTCACCCGGGCGGCCCTGGACCCGGCCCTGGTCAGCGGGCGCGGCGCGACGGTCGGCTTCCTGGAGCAGGAGGCGGAGAAGGCGGCCACGACCGGCACGGTCATCGGCCCCGACCGGACCGCGTACACGTTGCCCGCGGAGGCGTCGGGACGCTCGGCCGTCCAGCTGGCGCCGGGTCAGTACGTCGAGTTCACGCTGCCCAAGGCGGCGAACGCGCTCACCGTGCGCTACTCGATCCCCGACTCCGCCACGGGCGGCGGCATCACCGCCCCGCTCGACGTCACCGTCAACGGCTCCGGCAAGCGGACGATGACGCTGACCTCGCAGTACTCGTGGCTCTACAACCAGTACCCGTTCAGCAACGACCCGAACGCCGGGCTGCTGCACCCCGACTGGTGGATCACGGAGTGCGCGTGCGTGCCCGCGGCGACGACGCCCACGCCGACGGTCACCACCCCGTTCCGGCCCATGCACTTCTACGACGAGCAACGCCTGCTGCTCGGGAAGACAGCCCGGGCCGGCGACACGGTCCGTCTCACGGCCCCCGCCGGGACCAACGCCGCGTGGACGGTCATCGACCTGCTCGACTCCGAGCTGGTCGGGCTGCCGCACGTCCGGCTCAAGGCGGCGAACGTGCTGCTGTTCGGCGCCGACCCGTTCGGGAAGAAGGACTCGGCGAACGCCTTCGACAAGGCCATCGCGTTCGCGCAGAAGAAGGACCTGCCGGTCTACGTGCCGCCGGGGGTCTACCAGGTGAACCGCCACATCGTCGTCGACGACGTGACGATCGAGGGCGCCGGGTCCTGGTACACCACCATCCGCGGTCGCGAGGTGGCGCTGTCCACCCCGGCACCCGACGGCTCCGTCCACACCGGCGTCGGCTTCTACGGGAAGCCCGCCGCCGAGGGTGGCAGCAGCAACGTGCACCTGTCCGGGTTCGCCATCCAGGGTGACGTGCGCGAACGCATCGACACCGACCAGGTCAACGGCATCGGCGGCGCCCTGAGCGACTCCACCGTGGACGGGCTCTACATCCAGCACACCAAGGTGGGCGTGTGGGTGGACGGCCCGATGGACAACCTCGTCGTGAAGAACAGCTATCTCGTCGACCAGATCGCCGACGGGCTCAACTTCCACACCGGCGTCACCAACTCCGTCGCGTCGAACAACGTCGTCCGGAACACCGGCGACGACGGCCTCGCCATGTGGGCCGAGACCACCACGAACTCCGGCAACCGGTTCGAGAACAACACGGTCCAGACGCCGACGCTCGCCAACGGCATCGCCATCTACGGCGGCCACGACACGACGCTCGTCGGCAACCTCGTCGCCGACCCGGTCCGCGAGGGCAGCGGCATCCAGGTCGGGTCCCGGTTCGGCGCCGAGCCCTTCTCGGGCAGCCTGTGGATCACCGACAACACGACCGTCCGCGCCGGCACCTACGAGCTCAACTGGAACATCGGGCTCGGGGCGATCTGGTTCTACGCACTCCAGGGGAACATCGACGCGGACATCCAGGTGGTCGGCGACCACTTCCTCGACAGCACCTACAACGCGATCATGGTCGTCGCCGACTGGCCGGTGAAGGACCTCTGGTCGGTCACCAACGTCCACTTCAAGGACATCCGCGTCGACGGCACCGGGACGTCGGTGCTCAGCGCGCGGGCCGCCGGGTCCGCCACGTTCGAGAACGTGGACGCCCGCAACGTCGGTGCCGTCGGCATCAACAACTGTGGGTCGTTCAACTTCCCGCCCACGGGGTCCGAGTGGTCGTCGATCGACCTCAGCGGCAACGACGGCGGCGGCACCACCGGTCCGTGGTTCGGGTCGTGGCAGCTGCCGAACACCATCACCTGCGACGACCGGCCACCGGTCGTGGCGCCCCCCGCGCCGTCGCCCTGGTAGCAGGACCACCGCTGGGGGTGCGGTGAGGCGAGGCGGTGTTCCGGCTGGGTACCGGGACGCCGCCTCGCCGCGCCGGCGCGACGGGGGGCGCGCTACGGGGCGACGATCGCCCACCCGTGCGGTGCGACGTCGGACCGTCCGCGCGTGTCGTCATCGGCCGCGAGCACCTCGCCGCCCGGCCGGGCGAACGGCTCGTCGCCCAGGTTCAGCGCCACGAGCAGCGCGTCGTCCCCGTCGCGCACCTCGTACACGAACGTGGTGTTGGTGAGCTCGACCTGCGTGGTCCGCGCCCGGTGCAGCCACGGGTGGCGACGGCGCAGCCCGATCAGCTCCTGGTGGACCCGCAGGACGTGGTCGTCGCCGTCGCCGGGACCGTCGGGAGCGAGCTCGGGCCGGACGGCGTCGTCGCCACCCTCCCGCTCCTCCTTGACCCCGGTGAACCCGAGCTCGTCGCCCGCGTAGACCGTCGGGGTGCCGCCCACGGTGCACAGCACCACGACCGCGTGCGCCCGGTGGCGAGGGTCCTCGATGGTGCTCGCGATGCGCGTGGTGTCGTGGTTGCCGACGAACGTCTGCGGCGCGAACGACTCCAGGAACTCGTCGTGGCGCGTCAGCGACCAGGCCAGCTCCCACAGGTTGGCGTCGCTGATGGAGCTCCAGATCGCCTTCCACAGCTCGTACTGCGTGACCGAGTCGACCGTCGAGTCCTGCACGAACGCGGGGTAGTCGCCGTGGATGACCTCCGCGACGAACCACGCGTCCGGGTGCTCGGCACGCACGCGGGGGAGGACCTGCGCCCAGAACGCCGTCGGCACCGCGTACGCCGCATCGAGTCGCCACCCGTCCGCACCGCGGTCAAGCCAGTGGTTCATGACGCGGACCACGTAGTCCACGACCGACGGGTGCCCGTGGTCCAGGGTGACCAGCGCGTCGTGCCCCTCGAAGCCGACGAACCCGCCGGCGTCGTCGCGCAGCAGCCAGACCTCGTCGTCGGACCGGCCCTCGATCGCGTCGACCGAGCGCCGGGCGATCGCCGAGTCTCGGCCCACGTGGTTGAACACCCCGTCGAGCACGACCTTCAGGCCACGGCCGTGTGCCTCCGCGACGAGGTCGTCGAGGTCGTCGTCGTCGCCGAGACGCGGGTCGATGCGCAGGTGGTCCACGGTGTCGTAGCCGTGCGTGGTCGACGCGAACACCGGACCGAGCAGGATGCCCGAGGCGCCGAGCGTGACGACGTGGTCGAGCCACGCGACGAGGCGACGAAGTCGGTGCTCCTCGGGACCGGGCGGTTCGCCCGGGAACGCGCCGACGGCCCCGAGCGGGTAGACGTGCCACCAGATCGCGTGTCGGACCCAGTCGGGCTCGGTCATCTGCTCCCTCGTCCCCGTCGTAGCTCGTCGTCGAGCGTAGGCCGTGGCGGTGCCGACCGCAGTGCCCGTGCCGCCGGACGTGGCGGTGCCCCTTGCAGGGCTCGTGCCGTCGGAGTGGCGGTCGACCCGCCTCCGGCTCGCCGAGCGCCTCGTGCGGCAGGCTCATCCCTGCCGGTGCCCGGTGCGCACCTCGCGTGCTCTCGCCCCGGATAGGGTCGGGCCATCGCGCCGGACCTGCGTCCCGGCACCCCACTCGGCTGGAGGAACCGATGACCGTCGCGCGGTCCGTGGTGCTCTTCGCCGCCGCCGCGGTGCTCGAGATCGCCGGTGCGTGGCTGATCTGGCAGGGCGTGCGGGAGCACCGGGGCTGGGCGTGGATCGGTGCCGGCGTCATCGCGCTCGGCGTGTACGGGTTCGTCGCGACCCTGCAGCCCGATGCCCACTTCGGCCGCATCCTCGCCGCGTACGGCGGTGTGTTCGTCGTCGGGTCGCTGGCCTGGGGGATGGTCGCCGACGACTTCGTCCCCGACCGCTGGGACATCATCGGCGCCCTGGTCTGCATGGTCGGCGTCGCCCTGATCATGTACGGGCCGAGGCCCTCGGGCAGCTGACCTCGCGTCAGGAGGTCTCCTCCGGTGGCCCGAGGTGCGGGTACCGGCGCCGCAGTACCGGCGGTGCCGCCCACCACCACGACTCCGCGAGGTGTGCCCGCAGCGTCTCGGCGTCCACCACGTCCATCGTGATCAGCACCAGGTTGGTGCCCGCGTGATGGTCGGTGGTCGAGTAGAGCGCTGGCTCCTGCTCCACCAGGGCGAGCCGCTCGCCGTCGTCCTCGACCCGGACCGTGAGCCGGTCCTCGTCCCACAGGCGGGCCACCAGGTTCCGGTGGAACCACGCCGGCTGCCCCCAGCTCTGCCTCTCGGTGACCTCGGGCAGCGCGAGCGCCGAGCGCCGGGCGTCCTCCAGGTTCATCCGCCCATCCTGTCGGAGGGGACCGACACCGAGCCATCGAGGCCCCCTGCCACCGCTCCGGCCGTCTAAACCTTTCGGCGGTGACCTGCGTTGACGGTCCTCCGTGCGCGTCCTAACGTCTGACGTCGCACGTCATACCTTTGCGGATTCTCCATGGCGGACATCGACGTCCGCCCCCGGAACCATCGACGTAGGCCGACCCTGAGGGCGGCACAAGGAGTAGCCATGTTGAGACTCAGATCCGTGGCCGGCGCGGTCGCGGTCGTGACGCTCGTCGTGCTGGGCATGATCAGCGGCGGCCCCAGCGGCAGCGTCACGGCCGCGTCGGCGGCACCGACCGCCGGATGCGGCAAGGCGCCGACGCTGACCAGCGGGACGAAGACGATCCAGAGCGGCGGCCAGAACCGCACCTACATCCTGCGCGTGCCCGAGAACTACGACCCCAACCGCCCGTACCGGCTCGTCTTCGGGTTCCACTGGAACGGCGGCTCCGCCAACGACGTCGACTCCGGCGGGACGAGCGGGTACCCCTGGTCGTACTACGGGATCCGCGCCCTGTCGAACAACAGCGCGATCTTCGTCGCACCGCAGGGCCTCAACGCCGGCTGGGCCAACACCAACAACCGGGACCTGACGTTCGTCGACGACATGGTCCGGACGATCCAGAACGGCCTGTGCGTCGACACCACGCAGCTCTTCGCCATGGGCTTCAGCTACGGCGGCGGCATGAGCTACTCCATCGCGTGCAGCCGGGCGTCGGTCTTCCGGGCCGTCGCGGTCTACGCCGGTGGCCAGCTCAGCGGGTGCAGCGGCGGCACCGAACCGATCGCCTACATCGGCATCCACGGCCTGCGGGACAACGTGCTCAACATCTCGCAGGGCCGAGCGCTGCGTGACCGGTTCGTGCGGAACAACGGCTGCACGCCTCAGAACCCGCGCGAGCCCGCGGCGGGCAGCCTGACGCACGTCGTCACGGCCTACTCCGGCTGCCGTGCCGGGTACCCCGTGGTGTGGGGAGCCTTCGACGGCCCGCACGCCCCCAACGCCGTCGACGGGACCGCCGACGGCTACGCCCCGGGTGAGAAGTCGTGGACGCGGCAGGTGGTGTGGGACTTCTTCGCGCAGTTCCAGTCCGGGCCGCAGCCGACACCGACACCGACGCCGACCCCGACGGGCGGGACGCAGCAGAACGTCACGATCGTCGGCGGACAGTCCAACCGGTGCGTGGACGTCCCGGGCGCGGTGACCACCAACGGCACGCAGACCACCCTGTGGGACTGCAACGGCCGGACCAACCAGCGCTGGACGTACACCTCGGGCAAGCAGCTGACCGTGTACGGCAACAAGTGCCTCGACGCGTCCGGCCGCGGCACCGCCAACGGCACCGCCGCGATCATCTGGGACTGCAACGGTCAGAACAACCAGCAGTGGAACGTCAACTCCAACGGCACGATCACCAGCGTGCTGTCGGGGCTGTGCCTGGACGCCTCCGCCCTCGGCACCGCCAACGGCACGAAGCTCCAGCTCTGGTCCTGCACCGGAGCCGCCAACCAGCAGTGGAGCCTGCGCGTCTGAGCACGCCCGGCTAGGGCACAGCTCGGGGGTCGAGGCAGACAAGCCTCGACCCCCGGACTGTGGCGTGAGCCCGTTCGCCACCACGCTCGTCCCCCCCGCGATCGCGAGCCCTCTGTGGGGACAGCCAGGACCTTGCACGTCGTCGCCACCTCGTCGCCCGACAGACCTACCGTGAACACTCCGGCGCCACGGCGGCGTACGCCACGATGGGCAGAATCACTCAGGGCGTCAGGGCGTCAGGGCGTCAGGGCGTCAGGGCGCCAGGGCGTCAGGCGTCAGGCGTCAGGTCGCTCGTCAGAAGGGTGGGTCGCCGAGGTCGCCCAGGCCGGGCGGCGGGGGTGGTCGGTGCTCGAAGGCGTCCGGGGTGGTGTGGATGCGTTCGGGTTGGCGGGCGTAGGTCAGGCCGTGGCGATCTGTCCAGGTCGACACTCCGGTCATGGGGTCCCAGGTCACCTTCCACCACCGCCTGGTCTTAGCCTGGTGATGGTGCTTGCACAAGGCGTGCAGGTTCTCCAGAGAGGTCGGGGATGGTCCACCCGGTCGTGCGTCGGCTCCGTCCCCAGGGGGTGCGTCGGCGGGCCGGCCCGGAGCTCGGGCGTGGTCGTAGGGCTCGCGATGGTCGATCTCGCACCGTGCAGCGGGTTGGCGGCAGCCGGGGAACGTGCACGTGCGGTCGCGCGCGGCCACCGTGCGAGTCAGGTCGGCGCCGGGGCGGTAGGTGGCGGTGCTGAGGTGGGCGGCCTGTCCGGTGGGGTCGGTCACGATGCGGCGCCAGGTGGCGTCCTGGGCGAGCTCGCGGGCGACCTGGGCAGGGATGGGGCCGTAGGAGCCGAGGGTCGCGGGGTGGTCGTCCAGGCCGAGCAGGGTGGTGGCGGCGACCGTGACCTGGATGCTGGCGCGTTGTCCGTGCCGCCGAGGCAGAGGGGTGCCGTCGGGCGTCGTCTGCCGGTCCAGGATGCTGGTGAAGATGTCGGTGAACGCGTCGGCACGGCGCTGGTCCACGGTGCGGTCGTCACCGTCCACTGCGGCGTGCCCGGCGAGGGCGTCGATCGCGGTGAACGCGGCAGTGGCGTGCTCGGCGGGCAGATAGGCGACCAGGCGGGCCATCGCGTCAGGCGCCAGGACCAGCTCGACCGAGCGCCTGCTTCGTTCGGCCACGCGGCGTCTCTCGGCGACGTGCGGGCCTGTCGCAATCACTGCTGCGCGCACGTGCCGGGTGAGCTGCGGAGCGGTCAGGTCCCCGGCGCGGGCCACGGCGTCGGTGATCACCGCGCCGACGGCATCCGGGGCGGCGTGCACGGTCTCGGCGAGGATGACGTCGACCTTGCGCGCGTCGACGGCGCCTCTGGCCCACGCGTCCGTCAGCGAGGGGTGCTGCCCGGCGCCCCAGGCGCGCAGGAACAGGTCGGTCGCGGCGCGCCGGGTGCACGCCAGGGCGCAGGCGACCTCGTCGGG
The DNA here is from genome assembly GCF_001426705.1 of Cellulomonas sp. Root485. Lineage (GTDB taxonomy): Bacteria > Actinomycetota > Actinomycetes > Actinomycetales > Cellulomonadaceae > Cellulomonas. The sequence continues at coordinate 104,757 of NZ_LMFC01000001.1, forward strand.
GACCCGAGCGAGGGCGTCGGTGGTGCGAGCCTCGATCTCGCGGATCACCTCGGCCTGCGCGGCCTGGGCCATGTTCAGGACCTGCTGCCACGCCGAGACCATGTTCACCAGGGCCACGTCCGAGACGTCCGCGACCGGCACCGTGGACAGCATCGAGGCCAGCGCACCGATCTCGACGGCTGGGATCGGGAACGCGGGAACCTCCCGGAGATTCACGACGCGCGAGGCTGCCGCCTGCGCGCCGCCCGGTGAGGCCGCGACGCCGGCGAGATCGCACGCGAGATCCGTGGCGTCGAGTCGGTCCTCGAGCACTGCTGTCACCGCCGCCACCGCCGATCTCGTCCGGAGAGTTCACCCGTTCGGGCATAGAACAACTGTACGATCGACCACTGACATTCGCCGCTGACCTGCACAAACGCGAACAGCACCGGAGGGCGGCGCGGAAGCGACTCGTACACTTGTTCGATGGCTCGGGAGATCGATTGGTCGAAGTGGCAGCGGACGCCACGCGGCTGGGTGCGGGTGCCCCCGAGCGGCTGCCCCGCCGGTCATCGGTGGACGACGAGCGGGCCGGGCCGGCCGTCGGAGCGGTTCGTCACGTGCGGGTGCACCGTCGACCGGCACCACACGCTCTGGGTCTGCCCGACGTGCGGGATGCACTGCGCGGAGGGGTGCACGGACACCGAGCTCTGGGCGGGCACCACGGTGTCGTCGGGGATCATCGGCAGCCGCCGCGGCCTGGTGTGAGCGAGCTGGGCGGGGGGTTCCGAGCGCATGAGGGTGGGGTGCGGGCAGCAGGCTTCGAGCGCGAGAGGCGCGCAGGACGATGCGGGGCCTCCGTGCGGTGCGTCGCGGGATAGTGGATGGCATGGGTCCGCGGGGCATCGTCGTGATGGGCGTCGCGCTGCTCTGTGCGGCCTGCGTGTCCTGTGCGTCGTCGCAGGCGAGCCGCGCCCCGACGGCCGCGCCGGCGACGGTGACACCCAGCTCGGCACCGGTGACGGCCCCGGCGGTGGCGGACGTCGCGGATGCGCCGGTGGTCGTCGTGCCGCCGCCGGACTTCACGTCCACGATCTCGGAGATCACCCCGGACCTGGCAACCCGCATGGAGCCGTCGTGGCGCCCGGGGTGCCCGGTCCCGCTGGAGGACCTCCGCTACGTCACGGTCACCCACCGCGACTTCGACGGGGAGAAGGCGCAGGGCGAGCTGGTGGTGCACGCGGATGCGGCGGAGGACATGGTGACGGTGTTCCGGGCGCTGTTCGACGCGGGCTACCCGGTCCGGTCGATGCGGCTGGTCGACGACTTCGGAGCCAGTGACGACGCCTCGATGGACGCGGACAACACGTCGGCGTTCAACTGCCGGGCGATCACGGGCGGCACGGGCTGGTCGGAGCATGCGTACGGGCGGGCGATCGACGTCAACCCGGTGGAGAACCCGTACGTGTCCGGCTCGTCGGTGGGGCCGAGCGCCGGGCGGGCGTTCGTGAGCCGTCCCGACCGCCCGGGCGTGATCCACGACGGCGACGAGGTGGTCCGGGCGTTCGCCGCGGTGGGGTGGCTCTGGGGTGGCGACTGGGACTCCCCGGTCGACTACCAGCACTTCTCGCCGTCGGGCCGGTGAGGGCGCCCCTCAGCCGAGCCGCGCGTCGACCTCCGCCATGCGTCGCTCGGCGACGATCCGCACGGTCTCGGCGCTGAGCGGCGACCCGGCGTCGAACTGCAGGGTCGCCCCGGAGATCTTCCCCTCGTCGAGCACGTCGGCAAGCGCCTTCGCCAGCGGTGGGCTCATCAGGTGCAGGCTGCAGTGGGTCCGCGCGACGGACAGGGCGACGAGCCCGGTGCCGCGGTATCGGATGGTCGGCACCTGGTAGGAGATGACCTGCTCGGCGTCGGGGACGACGTCGAGCAGCCGGTCGCGCACCAGGCGCAGGGCAGCTCCCTGCTCGGGCGGGACAGCATCGAGGTACTCGTCGACCGTGCTGGCCGGGTAGCCCTCGCGCACCATGGCTCCTCCTACGGGTGGGTTCGAACGGTGACCTCGACGAAGTCGTCGACCCGCATCACGCGCAGACCGGTGCGGATGACAGCAGGCACGAGCCGGGCGCCGTCGTCCCCGTGCAGCCGGACGGGTGTGCTGAGGACGAGCACGCGTCCTCGTCGCACCATCCGCGCCCCGCCCGCGGCCTCGAGGTTCCGCAGCCACTGGACCTGCGTGCCGTAGGTCAGCGCGATGACGAGACCTCGTGGCGTGGTGAACGCGAAGACGGGGGTGCGGTACCGGCGACCGCTGCTGCGCCCGACGTGGTGGAGGGTCGCCATGGGCCAGACCCGGTCGGAGATCGTCCCCAGCAACGGGTTCGTCACCCGGCGGTTGACCCGCGTGACCCAGAGCGGGATCGGCATGACCTCGACGGTAGTGCGCAGGGTAGGGGGACCGCACGGGGTGAGCGAGCCCAGGGGCGGTCTGGACACCCGTGGTCTCGCCCAGCGGACCCGGAGTTGCACGCACCTCGCGGGCATGAGCACGGTGGAGGCGTCCGATCGAGCCGCCCGCGAGGGTGGCGCCACCGGCAACCGAGAGGAGAGCCTCGTGCTCACCCTGACCGACACCGCCCGTACCGCCGTCCACACGCTCACGACGAAGGCCGGCCTTCCCGACGAGACCGGGGGCCTGCGGATCGCGCAGCAGGAGGCCGGCGGCTTCGCGCTGGCGCTCGTCCCGGAGCCGTTCCCCGGCGACGACGTCGTGACCGACGGGTCGACCCGCGTGTACGTCGACCCTGAGGCGTCCGTGACCCTGGCGGACCAGCGCCTGGACGTCGAGCCCGCCGCCGACGGCACGATGTTCACGCTCGGCCCGCAGCAGTAAGCCCGCCAGAGCGGCAAGCGCGCCGCGCGACAGAACGACGGCGAGGACCCCTCCCCCTCCGAGGTCCTCGCCGTCGTCGTGCGTGCAGCAACACCGATGGCCCGACGCGAGCGCGTCGGGCCATCGGGTCTGTCAGTGGTCAGGCGCCGCCGAGCAGCTGCTCGAACGACGGCACCGCGTCGTAGAGGCCCACGGGCGCGGACGGCTCCCGGTCGGCGACCATCTCGGCGAGCTCGCGCCCGGCGCGACGGATGCGCTGGGGGAGCGGGTTGACGTCGTCGCCGCCACCGTCGGCCCAGTCGTCGGTTGCCGCGAACACGGCCGTCCCGGCGACGTCGGCCCGCAGGTACGCGAACAGCGGCCGCAGCGCGTACTCGAGCGCCAGCGAGTGCCGGCCGGTGCCACCGGTCGCGCCGACGAGCACAGGCCGCCCGACGAGGGCGTCCTTGTCGAGGATGTCGACGAACGACTTGAACAGCCCCGAGTACGACGCGGAGAAGATCGGCGTGACGGCGATGACGCCGTCGGCGGCCGCGACCTTCTCGAGGACGTCCTTGAGCGGGCCGGAGGCGAAGCCGGAGAGGGTCATGTTGACCACCTCGTGGGCGGTGTCGCGCAGCTCGACGTGCTCGACGTTCGCGGTGATGCCGCGAGCGGCGAGCTCGGTGACGGTCGCGTCGGCGAGGCGGTCGGCCAGCAGACGCGTCGACGAGGGCTGGGACAGCCCGGCCGAGATGACGACGATGGAGCGGGTGCTCATCGTGAAGCCTTTCCCCAACATCAAGAAGAGAGCGTGTCTTCGGCCCGGAGGCCCGTGAAGGTGTCCTCGGCGACGACCTGCTCGTGCACCGTACCCGCGGCGAGGGCGGCCGCGACACGGGAGGCGTGCGACGGCGGGTCCGCCGGCACGTGCGCGGGACGCGCGGACTCGGCCTCGGCGCGCAGCACCGGGACGACCTCGGTCGCGAGGATGTCGATCTGCTCCAGCACGGTCTTCAGCGGGAGTCCCGCGTGGTCCATGAGGAACATCTGGCGCTGGTAGTGCCCGACCTGCTCGCGGAACTTCCCGTAGCGGTCGATGACCTGCTGGGGGCTGCCCACGGTCAGCGGGGTGTCGCGCATGAAGTCCTCCATCGCCGGACCGTGCCCGTAGACGGGCGCGTTGTCGAAGTACGGCCGGAACTGCGTGACCGCGTCCTGCGAGTTCTTGTTCATGAACACCTGCCCGCCGAGCCCGACGATCGCCTGGTCGGCCTGGCCGTGCCCGTGGTGCTCGTAGCGCTGGCGGTAGAAGTTGACCATCTGCGCGGCGTGCTCGAGCGGCCAGAAGATCGCGTTGTGCAGGAAGCCGTCGCCGTAGAACGCGGCCTGCTCGGCGATCTCGGGGCTGCGGATCGAGCCGTGCCACACGAACGGCGGGACGCCGTCGAGCGGCCGCGGGGTCGACGTGAAGCCCTGCAGCGGGGTGCGGAACTTGCCCTGCCAGTCCACGACGTCCTCCTCCCAGAGGCGGCGGAGCAGCGCGTAGTTCTCGATGGCCAGCGGGATGCCCTGGCGGATGTCCTGGCCGAACCACGGGTAGACGGGACCGGTGTTGCCGCGGCCCATCATGAGGTCCATGCGGCCGTCGGAGATGACCTGGAGCATCGCGTACTCCTCGGCCAGTCGCACCGGGTCGTTGGTGGTGATCAGCGTCGTCGCGGTCGACAGGATGATGTTCTTCGTCGTGCCCGCGAGGTAGCCGAGCATGGTGGTGGGCGACGAGGGGACGAACGGCGGGTTGTGGTGCTCGCCGGTCGCGAAGACGTCCAGCCCCGCCTCGTCGGCGTGCTGGGCGATGGTGAGCATCGCGCGCACGCGCTCCGTGTCGTCCGGCGTCCGGCCGGTGGTCGGATCGGTGGTGACGTCGCCGACGGTGAAGATCCCGAACTGCATCTCGCGCCTCGCTAAGGGAATGAGGTCCATGCGTTTGCATGTACTTGCCGCTCAACAGGGCCACTCCCTCACCTATTCCCACGCCCGCAACCAGGCGCCTGTCCAGGTCCGGGTCCTGCGAGGCCATGAGCCAGCCCTGATGAGCCGTCGCCCGGGGCGACCTATAGCGTGGGTGCCACACCGGCCGGCTGGGGAGGGCGACTCGGGGTGAGCGAACAGATCAGGGTGCTGGTCGTCGAGGACGACGCCGACACCGCGCAGTACGTCCGTACGGTGCTGGAGCGCCGGGGCGGCATGCACGTGACCGTGGCGCACGAGCCGATGTCGGCCTTGGCCGAGGTCGCGGCGAACACGTTCGACGTCGTGCTGACGGACATCCAGATGCCCGGGATGAGCGGGCTCGACCTGCTGGGGGAGCTGCGCTCCCGCGCGGCCGGCACGCCCGTGGCCGTCATGACGGCCTTCGCGAGCGTGGACTACGCCGTCGAGGCGCTGCGTCGCGACGCCGACGAGTTCCTGGTCAAGCCCGTCGCCGCCGCGACCCTGCTGGAACGCATCACCGCGCTCGCGGTCGAGGGTCGCGCCAAGCGCGCCGCCGAGGGCGCCACCGAGACGGTGCTGGCCGTGGGGGCGCACCCCGACGACGTCGAGATCGGGGTCGGCGCGACGCTCGCGTCCCACCGCGCGGTCGGTGACACCGTCGTCATCCTCACCCTGTCCAGTGGGGCGATCGGGGGCGAGGTCCAGCTCCGCCGGCACGAGGCGCTCGCCGCCGCCGGCATCATCGGGGCCCGCCTGTACCTGCACGACTTCGAGGACACGCGGCTCGACCCCGCGGGTGGCCTGATCACGACGATCGAGGAGCTCATCCGCGAGGTCGAGCCGACCGTCGTCTACACGCACAGCGAGCACGACCGGCACCAGGACCACCGCGCGGTCCGGCAGGCCGTCGACGTCGCCGCCCGCCGCGTCCCGTCCCTCGCGTGCTTCCAGAGCCCGTCATCGACCATCGACTTCCGGCCCACGCGCTTCGTCCCGGTGGACGGGTTCATGGAGGCCAAGCTGCAGATGCTCGCCGCCTTCGAGTCCCAGGCCCACCGCGACTACATGGAGCCGGACCTCGTGCGCGCCACGGCCCGCTACTGGTCCCGGTTCGGCGGCGGGCAGCAGTACGCCGAGCCGCTGGAGATGGTGCGCGCCGCCGCGATGCTCAGCACCAAGGCGAAGGCGGCCGGGGTCGCGGCCGCCGTCGCGTCGGACGTCGACGAGCACGGAGGTCACGCATGAGGGTCCTGGTCACGGGTGCCGGAGGCCCCGCAGGGGTCGCGGTCATCCGGTCGCTGCTGCGCCGCGGCGACGTCGAGGTGCTCGCCGCCGACATGGACCGCTGGGCCAGCGCCCTCTACCTGGTGGACGCCGGGAGGCGGCACCTGGTGCCCGCCGGGCGGGCCGAGAGCTTCGTCGACGTCGTGCGCGGGATCTGCCGCGACGAGCGCGTCGACGTCCTGTTCCCGACGGTCGACGTCGAGCTGCCCAAGCTCGCCGCCGCGCGCGACGCGCTGCTGGCCGACGGCACGATCCTGGCGTCCCCGGCCTTGCACACGCTCGAGACGTGCCTGGACAAGCTCGCGCTCGCGGCCGCGTGCGCGCGCACCGTGCGGGTGCCGCGCACCGAGCTGCTGGGCACCCCGCAGGCGGTCTCCGGCTGGGACTTCCCGATCATCGTCAAGCCCCGTCGCGGCGCCGGCTCCCGCGGCGTCCGGCTGGTCGGCACGCAGGCCGAGCTCGACGCCGTGCACGACGCCGACGAGGACCTGCTGGTCCAGGAGCTCCTGCCCGGCGACGAGTACTCGGTCGACGTCCTGGCCGGCCTCGACGGCCGGGTGATCGCCGCGGTGCCGCGTGCCCGCCTGCGGGTGGACTCCGGGGTCGCGGTCGCCGGGGTGACCGTGCACGACGACGAGCTGATCGAGACCGCCTCGGCGGTGGCGCGCGCGATCGGCCTCACCACGGTCGCCAACGTGCAGCTCAAGCGCGACGCCGAGGGCCGGCCCGCGCTCCTCGAGGTCAACCCGAGGTTCCCGGGGGCCATGCCGCTGACCATCGCGGCGGGGGTGGACATGCCGTCCCTGACGCTCGACGCCGTGCTCGGCCGGCCCGTGCCGGACCACGTCGACTTCCAGGAGATCGCGAACGTGCGGTACCTGGAGGACGTCTTCCTCCCGATCGCCGACGTGCTGCCCGCGCCATGACGCCGAGATCGGCCCTCCTCGCCGGCGACCACCACGTCCACTCGACGTTCTCCGACGACGCCGTCAGCACCCCTGCCGAGAACCTCGCGGCCGCGCAGTCCGCGGGTCTGCGCGAGGTCCGCATGGTCGACCACGTCCGCGTGTCCACCACGTACGTGCCGGAGTTCCTCGCGACGGTCCGTGCGCTGCCGACCGTCGAGGGCCTCACCGTGCTCACCGGGGTCGAGGCGAAGATCCTCGACGCGTCCGGCGCGGTCGACGCACCGCCCGAGGTGCTCGCCGCGCTCGGCACGCCGCGCGGCCCCGACCGGGTCCTGCTCGCCGACCACCAGGTCCCCGGCACGGACGGTCCGTGGAGCCCGCGGTCGACACGGCAGCGGATCGAGGCGGGCCTCGACGCGGCCGACGTGGTCGAGATGCTGGTCACCGCCACGATCCGCGCGATGCACGCCGTCGGCCGCGCACAGCTGGCGCACCCGTTCTCGGTCCTGCCGAAGATCGGGCTGACCGAGGACGCCGTGCCGGACGAGCTTCTCGACGCGCTCGCCGACGCGGCGGTCGCGACCGGCACCCCCGTCGAGGTCAACGAGAAGTGGCACTGCCCCGGCCCGCGGGTCGCGGGTCGCCTGCGCGCGGCGGGGGTGCTGCTGGTGGCGTCCACCGACGCGCACGAGGCCGCCGACGTCGGGGTGTACGACTGGGTGCACGGATGAGCGAGGTCGGTCGGGACGTCCTCGTCGCGATCCTCGTCGCCCTCGTCGGCATCGGCGCGATCCCGGTGCTCGCCGGGCTCTACCAGTACCTGCTCGTCCCCGTGCACGCCTTCCGCAACCACCTGCGCGACGCCGCGCCGCACCTGCCGCGCGTCGTGGTCATCGTCCCCGCCTGGAACGAGGGCGCCGTGCTGGCGGCCTCCCTGGACCGGCTGATGGGCCTGGAGTACCCGCCGGACCGGCTCAAGGTGTTCGTGGTGGACGACGCCAGCACCGACGACACCCCCGACGTGGTCCGCGCCAAGGCCGCCCAGTACGACGACCGCATCGTGCACCTGCGCCGCGAGCAGGGTGGGCAGGGCAAGGCGCACACCCTGAACCACGGCATCCGGTACGCCCTGTCCGACGAGTGGATGGAGGCGCTGCTCATCATGGACGCCGACGTCATCTACCGGCCGGACTCCCTGCGCCGCATGGCCCGGCACCTCGCCGACGAGCGGGTCGGGGCCGTCACTGCCTTCATCCGCGAGGGCAGCGGCCGGCCGGGCAGCGTCGCGCGCTTCATCGGCTACGAGTACGTGACCGCGCAGGCCGCGGCCCGGCGCGCGCAGAACATCATGGGTGCGATGGCCTGCCTGGCGGGCGGTGCGCAGCTGCACTCGCGCGAGAACCTCGAGGCGGTGGGCGGCCAGGTGGACACCTCCACGCTCGCCGAGGACACCTACACCACCTTCCTCACGCAGCTGAACGGGCGCCGCGTGGTGTTCGAGCCGGGCGCCGTCGTGCTCGCCGAGGAGCCGGACTCGGTGACCGCGCTGTGGAAGCAGCGGGTGCGCTGGGCGCGCGGGAACGTGCAGATCACACGGAACTTCCGGCGCGTCTGGTTCCGGCCGTCCCGGACGCACCACCTGGGCAACCTCGACTTCGGGATCATCTGGTTCGCGATCTACCTGCTGCCCGTCGCGATGGGGTTCGCGGCCGTGGGCCTGGTCGGCCTGTACTTCGTCGCGGAGCTGACCGCGACGCAGGTGTTCCAGGGCTTCTGGTGGGTCGCGGTGACCGCGTACGTGTTCATCACCGCTGCGACCCTGCTGCTCGACCGGGAGACCGCACGCCGCTCCTGGCTGCAGGGCCTGCTGTTCCCGGGGATCGGGGCGCTCGTCGTGATGAGCGCCGCCTGGTTCCCGAACCTGTGGGAGGTGCGCCTGCCCAGCCTGCTCGGGCTCGAGATGTCGCCGACGGGCCGCATGGTCTGGACCCTGACGCTCTACTCGTGGTCGGTGCTCGCGATGGCGCTGGCCTGGGTGGTGAAGCTGCTGGAGCGGACCCGTGCGGTGCGGTGGCTCGCCACGCCGCTGCTCTACGTGGTGGGCTTCGGTCCAGTGCTGTGCGCGATCACGCTGGACGCGTACGTCAAGCAGGCGCGGGGGGCGAGCGCGGTGTGGGACAAGACGGAGAAGACGGGACGGGTGATGGGATGAGCAGCTCGCACCGGGCGGCCCCGGGCGACGACGCCCGCTGGTGGGCGACCCTGTCGCCCGACGCCCTGCAGGACGAGATCCGGTCCAACCGGCGCTCGGAGCGACGCCTGCTGGTGGTCGTCGCCCTGGTCTCGCTGGCGATCACGGTCGCGGCGCTCCTGCTGCACGGCGGTGCGGCGTGACCCCCCGCGTGCTGGTCGTCGACGACGAGCCCGACGAGCTCGCCCTGATCACCCGGCACGTGCGCCGCCTCGGCCACGACGTGGTGCCCGCGAAGAGCGCCGAGGAGGCGCTGGCCACCCCGGAGCTCGACACCGTGGACGTCGCGATCGTGGACCTGCGGCTGCCGGGCATGGGCGGCTGGGAGCTCATCGAGGTCCTGCGCGTCCGCCGGCCGGACCTGCCCGTGGTGGTGACGTCCGTCCTCGACGCCGACGACTACCCGCACGTCGAGGCCTGGCTGCCGAAGCCGTTCTCCGGCGACGGCGTGCAGGCGGCGCTCGCCCGGGCCCTGGGCGAGGCGCCGTGAGCCGTCCATGACAGAGCTCTGGTCGAACGAGCGTGCCGACCTCATCACCATGGGGTCGCGCTACCTGCGCCGGCTGGCCCGCCACCTCGGGCCGGACGGCGGCGTGGTCGAGCGCCAGCTGCCGTTCGTCGGGGTGTACCTGGTCGCGCTGCTCACCCTTCTGATCCCCGGCGTCCAGGTCGCGAGCCAGGCCGACGTGGTGATCGCCACGCTGCTCACCGTCGGCCAGCTGGTGGCGGCACGCTACCTGCCGTGGGCGCGGTGGCCGGAGGGCCGGCAGGACATCCTGCCGATGATCCAGCTGCTCGCCGTGGCGTTCCTGCGCACGGGTACCGGCGGACCCGGCTCGGCGTACACCACGCTGGTGTTCTTCCCGGTGATCACCCTGGCGTCGCAGCGCGACCGGCGGGGGATCGTGCTGGCGGCGCTCGGCGTGGCCGGGGTGGTCCTCTCGCCCGTCCTGCTCACGTCCACGGTCACGCTCACGGTGGACACCGGTGTCCGCACCCTGTTCGTCACCCTCGTCGCGGTGGTCGTCGCCGCCACGGTCCACGAGATCACGGCACGCCTGCGGGCCCGCAGCAACGCGCTCCTGTCGCTGCAGATGGACCAGGCGGTGCTGCTCGACCGCGCCCGCGCCGATGCCCTCTCGCTGGCCCGCGTGGCCGACCAGCGCCGCGCCGCCCGCGACGCGCTGGTCTCCGTGATCGACTCCGCGACCGAGCAGGCCATCATCGCGACGGACGCCACCGGCATGGTCGAGGTGTTCAACGCCGGCGCGGAACGGCTGCTCGGGTACGGGCAGGGCGAGGTGGTCGGCCGTATGCGCCTGACCGACTTCCACGACAAGGCGGAGCTCGAGGCCCGCCGGACGCTGCTCTTCGCCGACGACTCCCCGGTCGACAACCCGCAGGCGCTCGTCGACGCGCTCGTCGCGCCCGCCCTGGCCGGTCGACCGGAGGTCCGCGACTGGACCTACGTCGCCCGCGACGGCGCACGCATGACCGTCCGGCTCGCCGTGACGCGCCGGTCCGAGTCGGACGGCACCACGACCGGGTACGTGGTCGTCGCCACCGACGTGACCTCCGAGCGCGAGGCGGCGCGCCTCCAGGACGAGTTCGTCAGCCTGGTCAGCCACGAGCTGCGGACCCCGCTGACCTCGGTGCTGGGCTACCTCGAGCTGCTCACCGACGGCACCGACCCGCTGACCGACGAGCAGCGTGAGTACCTCACGGTGATCGAGCGCAACGCCCGCCGGCAGCTGCGGCTGGTGGGGGACCTGCTGCTCAGCGCGCAGGTGGACGCCGGACGGTTCTCGATCGCACCGCACCGCATCGACGTGGCCGACATCGTGCGCGCGTCGGTCGAGGCTGCGACCCCGGTGGCCGACGCCGCGGGTGTCCGGCTCGAGGCGTCGGCCGTCGCGACCCCGCTGGACGGCGACCCGGTGCGGCTCGCGCAGGCCGTCGACAACCTGGTGTCGAACGCGATCAAGTTCACGCCCTCGGGTGGCACGGTCCGGGTCGGCGTGACGCCGAACGCGTCCGCCGGAGCGGACGTCGTCGTGGCGGACACCGGCATCGGCATCCCGCCCGACGAGCTGTCCCAGCTGACCACCCGGTTCTTCCGGGCGTCGACGGCCACCCGCCGCGCCATCCCCGGGGTGGGCCTGGGGCTGTCGATCACCAAGGCGGTCGTCGACGCGCACGGCGGGTCGCTCGCGATCACGAGCGCGCTCGGCGAGGGCACCACGTTCACGATCACGCTCCCGCCGACCCCGCCGGGCTGACCCGGCCGCCCTGCCGGAGGTACTCCCCGGTAACTTCGGACATCCCGGGATGTATCAGACGGGGTGACCCGCGTCCCCTCCTGCCCGTGCGCCGACGACGGCGCAGGACAGGACGACGAAGGACACCCCTCATGACCATCCTCAGCTCCCCGATCGGCGCGGACTACCGTCCCGCCACCACCGCAGCCGTCTCGGTGCTCGCGAACGCCGGCGTCCCCGTGCACCTCCCGGGCACCGAGGCGTACCGCGCCCTCACCGGCACCAGCAACCTGACCAAGGCGATCCAGCCGGTCGCCGTCGTCCCCGTGCGCGACGCCGCGGACATCGGCCGCACGGTGCGCGTCGCGGCCGCGGCGGGGCTGCGGGTCGGCGTGCAGAGCACCGGGCACGGCGCGACGGAGACCATGCAGGACGCGATCCTCGTGAGCACCGCAGCCCTCGACGAGCTCACGGTGCACGCCGACGAGCGCTGGGCCCGCATCGGTGCGGGCGTGCGGTGGGCGGCGGTCCTCGAGGCGTGCGCCCCGCACGGGCTCGCCGCTCTGGCCGGCTCCTCACCGGACGTCGGCGTCGTCGGCTACCTGACCGGGGGCGGGCTCGGCCCGGTGGCCCGGACCCACGGGCTCGCGTCCGACACCGTCCGCGCCTTCGACGTGGTCACCGGCGACGGCGTCGCGCGTCGTGTCACCGCGACGGACCACCCGGAGCTGTTCTGGGGCCTGCGCGGCGGCAAGGGCACGCTCGGCATCGTCACCGCCGTCGAGATCGACCTGGTCGAGCAGGCGGAGCTCTACGCGGGCGCCCTCTGGTTCGCCGGTGCCGACGCCGCCGCCGTGGTCCGCACGTGGAGCCGGTGGTGCGACGTGCTACCCGAGGAGGGCACCACGTCGATCGCCGTCATGCGTCTGCCCGACCTGGACGTGTTCCCCGAGCCGCTGCGTGGCACGACCACGGTCTCCGTGCGGTTCGCGTGGACGGGCGACCCGGCCACCGGCGAGGAGATGATCCGCGCGATCCGCTCAGTCGCGACGCCGCTGATCGACACCGTGCAGGTCATGCCCTACGCGGCGCTCGGCGCCGTGCACTCCGACCCCGTCGACCCGATGCCGCTGCACGAGCACCACAGCCTGCTCGACGCGTTCCCCCTGGAGGCCGCGGACCGCCTGCTCGAGCTCGTGGGCCCCGGCGCGCAGACCGCGCAGGCGATGGTGGAGGTCCGCCAGCTCGGTGGCAAGGTCCTCGACGACGGCGGGGTGCCCAGCGCGTTCCCGTACCGGGACGCGGCGTTCTCGCTCTTCACGATCGGCGTGATGATCCCGGAGATCGCGCAGGTGGTCACCCGGGACACCGCACGCGTGCACGACGGGTTCGCCGCCTGGGCGCGCGACGGCGGTCTGCCCAACTTCACCGACTCCGCGGGTCCGCTGTGGGCGGAGCGGGTGTATACGCCGGCCGTGGCGCGACGCCTGCAGACGTTGTCGATGGTGTACGACCCCGACGCGGTCCTGCTCGCCGCCCGCGGCGTCCGGTCCTGACCGGCGACGGGCCGGTCCCGCACGGGGCCGGCCCTCGTCCTACGGCTGCTCGGGTGGCACGAAGAACGTGATCGACACCTCGGCGGTGTCGGTGAACTGCGCGGACGTCGACCCGACGAGCGGGCTCAGCAGCGCCGCCACGGCGAACGCGACCGCGACCCCCAGCCGCACCAGGCCTTTGCGCTCCACGGTCAGGAACGTGCGCCGGCGGACGTCCGGGTCGCCAGGCTCAGTCGAGGAGGAGCTCATCGACCCTCCTGTCTGCGCTGTCCGTCCGGGCGACGGGGCGATCGCGGCGTTCGCGGCGGGCATCCCCCATCGCGAGCAGCTCGAGCGTAGCGAGCGCGAGCAGCGGAGGCACGAGCATCACCGCGCGTCCCTGCGGGGAGCCCGCCCACTGCAGCACCCAGCCCCAGCCCTTGTGCACGGCCAGCTGGACCCCGCGGATGCGGCCGATCGGCGTCGCGTTCGCGTCGGCGTCCTGGTTGGCGTCGCCCTTGGTCACCACGTAGGACTTGGTCAGCGGCTCCCCGTTGGCGTCGCGCTTCGGCACCATGTTGCCGGTCGCCTCGTCCTGCCGGAGGTCGGGCAGCTTGCGCAGCGCCACGATCCGGTGCGTGACCAGCTCGTCGGAGCCCATCGGCCAGAACGAGATGATCTGGCCGACCTTGAGGTCGGACTCGTCGGAGATCGCCCGCAGCACCACAGCGTCGCCTGCGTCGAACTTCGGCGCCATCGAGCCCGACGTCACGATGAGGATCCGCTGCTGGTGGGCCTGGAACCACAGCGGGACGGCCAGTGACGTCGCGTACGCCGCACCGCAGACGACGACGACGGTCCACAGCGCGACGCCGACGAGCCGGCGCCACGTGGGCTTCGGGGCACGAGAACGCCGCCGACCGATCACGCGCGGCGCGCGTCGGTCGACCGCTGGGGCGTCTCGTCGCCCGTCCGACCAGGAGGGCATCAGATCAGTCGTTGTTGGCTGTCTGCTCGGCGTGGAAGGTCACGGCAAGGTCCACCCCGGTGTTCTGGTAGTCGTTGCCTGCCGTGTCGGGGAAGTCGACGCGGAAGCAGAGCCACTCGCTCGAGTCCTCCACCGTGAGGTCACGGTCGCCGCTGTCCGCGCCCTGGGCGGTGTCGCCCACCAGGCTCGTGGACGCGCTCGGCCACGGCGTCGCCGGCGCGGCGTTGAGCGCCACCGGGGTGGCGCCGAGGGCGGCTGCCGAGCAGCCCAGCTCGTCGGCGATGCTGTACACGTTGAGCACGAGCACGTCGCGCAGGTCACCGGGCGTGGTCACCGGAGGGTCCAGCACCGGGTCGGTGCCCGGGTCCGCCGCCGGCTCGGCCGAGTAGTAGATCGAGTACCGCAGCGCGAGCGAACCATTGTTGTTGATCTGCAGCGGGACGAACGTCGAGTCGCCGGGTGCCAGGTTCTGCGGCGAGAACGTGAAGGGCACGGTCTGGCCGATCGCCAGGTCGACGGTGCCGCTCTCGATGGTGGCGGACGTCGCGTCGTTGTCGGTGAAGATGGCCGACGTCGTCAGCGTCGTGGCGCCGACGGCCGCGAGACCGACGATCGCCACCGTGGTCCACAGCCGCCGTCGTCGCGGTGCGTCGTGGTGCACGGGCGCCGGGTCGATCATCTCTTGCAGCAGGTCGTCCATCATGGTGGGAACCCCCTAGGTGGTAAAAGAGTGTTATCGGCATCCCCGCGCCCGACTTGAGCCGAACGCACGATACTCACCCGTTCGAGTCGTCCGTGCCAGGTGACCTCGGAGGACGTGCGTGGCGTGTCGCCGCGGGACGCGTCCCGGCGACCGCCACACCGCCGCGGCCGGCACCCCGGTCCCGCCGCGGTCGCGGCACGGACGGGGTGAGCCTCAGGTCGTCCGCGGGGACGGCCTGCGAGTAGAGGAACCCCTGCGCCTGGTCGACCCCGAGCCGGCGCAGGATGACGGCGGTGGGCTCGTCCTCGACGCCCTCGGCGACCACCCGCAGGTCGAAGGAGTGCGCGAGGTCGACCATGGCCTGCACGACGACCTCGGACCCCTCGCGGCCGTCGACGCCGAGGTCGGAGACGAACAGCCGGTCGATCTTCAGCTCGTCCACGGGCAGGTCCCGCAGCTGGGAGATCGACGTGTTCCCGATGCCGAAGTCGTCGATGGCGACGCGGATCCCCAGGGCGCCGAGCCGCTCCAGGACCGGCACCACCCGGGACGGGTCGGCGACCAGCGCGGTCTCCGTGATCTCGACCTCGAGCAGGTCCGCCGGCACCGTGTGCTCCTCCAGGAGCGACTCGATGAGGTCGACGACGGCCAGGGTCGTGACGTCGTGGGCGGACAGGTTCACCGCCACGGGCGTCGCGCGTCCCTCGGCACGCCAAGCCGCGAGCTGCGTGACGCACTCGGTGAGGGCGTACCGCGTGACGTCGTGGATGAGCCCCGACTGCTCGGCGAGGGGGATGAACGTGGTCGGCGGCAGCACCCCGCGCGTGGGGTGCACCCAGCGCATCAGCGCCTCGAGGCCCACGGTCCGCCCGGTCTTCAGCTCGATCTTCGGCTGGTAGTGCATCCGCAGCTCGCGAGGAGCGCCCGGCGCCGGGGTCAGCGCGCGGTGCAGGTCGCCCAGCAGGACCAGGCGCGCGGGCGACGAGTCGTCCTCGTCGGCCGAGTACACCGAGACGCCGGTGCGGTGGTGCTTCGCCGCGTACATCGCCACGTCCGCGGTACGCATGAGCGACGACGGGTCCGACGCGTGGTCGGGCAGGCACGCGACGCCCACCGAGGTGTCCACGTGCAGCGGCAGCTCGCCGAGCATGAACGGCGGGACGAACAGCCCGCGCACGCGTCGGGCCAGCCGCTCGGCGTTCGCGACGGAGCGCACGTCGGGCAGGAGGATCGCGAACTCGTCGCCACCGAGGCGCGCGACGACGTCGTCGTCCCGCAGCGCACCGCGCAGGCGTTCCGCGACCTGCTCCAGGAGCTCGTCGCCACGGTCGTGGCCGAGCGAGTCGTTGATGTCCTTGAACCGGTCGATGTCCAGGAGCATGAGCCCGACGCGAGACCCGGTCTCCTCCGCCTCCAGGATGGTGCGGCGCATCCGCTCCGCGAGCATGCGCCGGTTGGGCAGCCCCGTGAGCGAGTCGAGGAGCGCGAGGCGGGCGTTCTCGAGGGCCGTGGCCTGCAACCGGCGGGACGCCGTCCACACCGTCCGGAACAGCACCATCCAGAGGGCGAGCAGGCCGATCGCCACGACGAGCGCCAGCGTGCGGACCGCGTCGGCGAGCGCGGCTCCGGCGGCGGTGTGGTCGAGCATCACCTCGGCGGCGCCGATCACGTCGGAGTCCTCGCGCGCCGGGTCGGGATCGACCACGTCGCCGGCCTGCACCGGCACGTACACGTCGAGGACGGGCCGCTCGGTACCGCCCTCGTCGCCGGCGTCGGCACCCCGGACGTCCGTGATCACGCGCGCGCTCGGCTCGCCGCCCGTGGTGACGAGGTCGAGCCGGTCCCCGTCGGGGAACCCGGTCTCGGTCTGGTCGGCCGAGCTGTAGATGAGCGAGCCGTCGAGCGCCCAGAGCCGCAGCTCGACCAGCCGGTCGCCGAACCCGGAGGTCGCCTTCTCGACGGCGTCCTTCTGGGCCTGGTCCAGGTTGTCCGGCAGCACGAAGGAGTCGGTCGGCACGGTCGCCGTGGCGTACGTCGTGACGGTCTCGGCGGTCGCGATCCCGTCGCGCACCGACTGCTGGCTCATGACGCTCCACGTCACCCAGACCAAGGCGCAACCGAGCACGAGCATGGCGACGCTGCTGATGACAGCGAACGACCGCGTCAGCGGCCAGCGTCGACGGACGGCTCTTGGCACGTGGACCTCACGAGCTGGGGCGAGCGCGGCTCGGAAGGGGGCCGTGCTGAGCCGAGAGTATGCGGAAGTGGCGCCGCGCAGCGACACGCCAGGTCAGAGCGACGCCCCGGCGCGTCGGGAACGTCCGGGATCGTCCGACGGTTGCACCGGACGCACACACTTCCCAGGAGGGGACACATGACATACGAGGTGACCAAGACCGACGAGCAGTGGGCCCTGGAGCTCGAGCCGCAGGAGTTCGCGGTGCTGCGCCGCGCCGGGACCGAGCGCGCGTGGACCGGCGAGCTGCTCGACGAGAAGCGGGAGGGTGTCTACCGCTGTCGGGCGTGCCGCAACGAGCTGTTCCGCTCCGACACCAAGTTCGACTCCCACTGCGGCTGGCCCAGCTTCTTCTCGCCGCTGGCCGGGGACCGGGTGGAGCTGATCTCCGACCGCAGCCTCGGCATGGTCCGCACCGAGGTGCGCTGCGCGAGGTGCGGCTCGCACCTCGGGCACGTGTTCGACGACGCGCCGCAGACCCCGACGGGCGACCGTTTCTGCATGAACTCGGTGAGCCTGACCTTCGAGCCGGCGGACTCGCCCACGGCCTGAGTGCGGGTGGTCGGGCGGGGGTGCGTCAGCGCTCCCGCCCGACATCGAGGACGATTCCGTCACTCGTGCGGGGCGTCGGGCGGCGCGCCGGGACGGACACCCCGGACGGGTGACGTCCAGATGGTCGACACGTGTGAAGTCGAGGCCCGCGGGTGCCGATAATGCACACGTGGAAGATGTTCTGACTGTGCGGCGGTGGAGGCGCTACGGCGCCGACCGTCTCTATGTCACGCAGGAGAGCGGTGCCCGCGTCGGCTCGGTCGACCTCCAGTCCGGCGAGGTCGTCGTCGACGATCCCCAGCACGAGGCCGGGCTGCGCCGCGCCGCTCAGGCGTACCTCCGCGCCGACGTCGCCGAGCTCGCCATGACGCTCCCGACGCCCGGCGTCGGTGCCCTCGACCCCGTCGACGAGTCGGCGCTGCAGGCGTGGCTCGGCGGGGACGACTGGGACTCGATCAACCTCGCCGCGATCCGCGGCGAGCGTGGCAGCT
This sequence comes from Cellulomonas sp. Root485, assembly GCF_001426705.1. Lineage (GTDB taxonomy): Bacteria > Actinomycetota > Actinomycetes > Actinomycetales > Cellulomonadaceae > Cellulomonas. The sequence goes on from NZ_LMFC01000001.1 coordinate 122,812, forward strand.
CCGTGCGGACGCGGCTCGACCGCATGGGCGACGAGGGCTGGCAGGTCGTGCACGACGTCCCGCTCGGCCGGCAGGGCAGCATGGTCGAGCACCTGCTCATCGGCCCGGCCGGGATCTTCACGGTCGCCGAGCGACGGCACCCCGGTCAGCACATCGTCGTCGAGGGGCGCACGCTCGCCGTCGACGGTCGGTCCATGTCCTACCTGCGTGACGCACGGCTCGAGGCCACGCGGGTGCAGGGCGCCCTGCTCGCGGCAGCGTGCGCGGCGATCACGGTGCGCGGCGTCGTCGTCGTGCACGGCGATCTCGAGGTGCGCACGGTCCAGCCGCAGCACGACGCGTTCGCGATCGCCCGCCAGGACGTGCAGACGGTCTTCCGCGCGATGCCCGTCCGGCTCGACCCGGCCCGGATCATGGCGATCGCGCACGTCGCGCGCCAGCGGGCGACCTGGTCGCGCTGAGCGACTGGGTGTTGACACCCATTCCCCGCGGTGATCTGCTGAAACGCATCCATCTGCTCGGGTGGCGATGCGGCGATATTCGTAGGGGTCCCGTCAGGATGTGACCGTGGTCGACGAACAGTTCCGCCAGCTCGAGCGCGAGCTCGGCCTCCTCCTGCGCCGTGCGCAGGCCTCCTCCGCCTCGATCTCGCGGGACGTGCACCCGGACCTCGAACCTGCCGCGTACTCGCTCCTGGCGCTCATCGCGGCGTCGCCGGGCGTGCGGGCGAGCGACCTGGCCCTGACCATCGGGGTCGGGCGGGGCACGATGTCCCGCCAGCTCGCCCGGCTCGGCACCCTGGGGCTCGTGTCGCGGCGACCCGACCCCGACGACTACCGCGGCCAGCTCCTCGAGCTCACCGACGAGGGCCGGCACCGCTTCGAGACCGCCCAGCAGGCGCGACGCGCGTTCCTGCGGCACGCGCTGGCGGGCTGGAGCGAGACCGACATCGAGGGGTTGGCCACGCAGCTGGGCCGGCTCAACGAGGATCTCGCGGCGGCCCGCCGGGCGCACTGAGGGCGCCCGGCGTCCGGCGGCTCACATCCCGCTGAGCCGCACGAGCAGCACGAGGACGCCGAGCACGGTGCCGATGATCCCCAGCGTGAGGCCGGCAGCGGCCTGCCCGCTGCCGAGGGGCGGGTAGCCCTGGCGCTGGAACTCCTCGGCGCGCTTCCTGCCCCGGACCGACCAGACGATCGCCATGATCGAGAACACCAGGAACGGGTTGATGAGCAGGCTGACGGCGCCGAAGAGCACGGCGTTGTACGACAGCTGGTTCCGGCCCCGGGCGAGGTCGAGGTCCGGACGGTCCTTGGAGTTGCGCTCCGCGCGGGGCAGCGCCTTGACGTCGGCCTTCGACATCGAGCCCACCACGATGCGGCCGCCTGTCGCCGGTGCTGCGCCCCACGTCGAGACGGCCGGTGCGTACGGCATGGTCGCGGGCGCTGCGGAGCCGTAGACCGGAGCCTGGGCCGGAGCAGCCGCGTAGACCGGGGCGAACTGTTCGGCGGGCGGCGACGACACGTGCTCGGTCCAGCCCGTCCCGTCGAACCAGCGCTGGCGTCCGGCGCTCGCGGTCGGGTCAGGGTCCGGGTACCAGCCCGGGGTGGTCGACGACATGGGGGAGCCCTTTCCGGCAGATGAGTTGCCCTGGTCATCGGCATCGGTCGCCGGACAGTTGAGACGACGGCGCCCCGCAACCCGGAGGGTGCGGGGCGCCGTCGCGAGGCGTCAGTCGCGGGCGGAGACCCGCTCCTGCGCCGTGAGGGCGTCCAGCTCGGCGTCGGTCGGGTCGACGGAGGCCTCCGACGTGGCCGGCGCGAGCGCCTGACCCTCCTGCTCGAGGAGCTGCTCGATGCCCGAGCGCGTGCCCAGCGGCACCTCCTTGAGGAACAGGACCGCGATCAGGGAGATGAGCGCGACCGGTGCGGCGACGAGGAACAGGTCCGCGATGGCGTTGCCGAACGACTGCTCGACGACGATCCGCACGTTCTCGGGCAGCGTGGACAGGTCCGGGATCGCCCCGTCGGAGCCCATGGCGGACGGGTCGATGCCGATCGCCACCAGGCCGCGGACCATGAGGTCGGTGACGCGGTGGGAGAGCACGACGCCCAGGGCGGACACGCCGAGCGCGCCACCGAGCGTCCGGAAGAACGCCACGGTCGACGTCCCCGAGCCGATCTCGCGGACGTCCAGGGTGTTCTGCACGGCGAGCACGAGGTTCTGCATGAGCATGCCGACGCCCGCGCCGATGATGACGAGGTAGAGGCCGACCAGCGTGAACGACGTGTCGAAGTGGATGGTCCCCATGAGCGCGAGGCCCGTGGTGAGCAGGACGGCGCCGGCGATCATGAAGTTCTTGTACTTGCCGGTGCGGCTGATGATCTGCCCGGAGATGGTCGACGAGACGAGCAGGCCGACGATCATCGGGATGGTCAGCAGACCGGACTGGGTGGGCGTCTTGCCGCGCGCCAGCTGCATGTACTGGCTGAGGAACACCGAGGTGCCGAACAGGGCGACACCGACGGCGATGCTGGCGACGACGGCCAGGACGAGGGTGCGGTTCCTGAACAGGTGCAGCGGGATGATCGGCTCGCTCGCGCGGGACTCCACCCAGATCGCGGCTGCGAGGGTCAGCAGGGAGCCGCCGACCATCGCGGCGGTCTGCCACGAGGCCCAGTCGAACGAGGTGCCCGCGAAGGTGATCCACAGCAGCAGGGTCGCGATGCTGACGGACAGGAGCGTCGCGCCGGCGTAGTCGATCTTGACCTTGCGGGCCGTGCGGGCGGGCAGGTGCAGCGTGCGCTGGAGCACGATGATCGCGGCCACCGCGAACGGCAGGCCGAGGAAGAAGTTCCAGCGCCAGCCCGCGCTGTCCGTGATGACACCGCCGAGCAGCGGCCCGCCGACCATGCCGATGCCCATCACGGCGCCCATGAGGCCCATGTACCTGCCGCGTTCGCGCGGGCTGATGATGTCGGCGATCAGGACCGTGCCCAGCGCGGTGAGGCCACCGGCGCCGATGCCCTGCAGGGCACGCATGCCGATGAGCATCCCCGTGCCGTGGGACAGCCCGGCGAGGGCCGAGGAGACCACGGAGATGCCGAGCGCGAGCTGGATGAGCAGCTTGCGGTCGACGAGGTCGGCCAGCTTGCCCCAGATCGGCGTCGAGATGGTCGTGGTGAGCAGGGTCGCGGTGACCACCCAGGTGAAGGCCGACTGGGTGCCGTCGAGGTCGGAGATGATCCTCGGCAGCGACGACGAGACGACGCTCGTCGCGAGGATCGAGACGAACATCCCGAGCAGGATGCCCGAGAGCGCTTCGAGGACCTCGCGGTGACTCATCTTCGGGGTGTGCTCAGCGGTGCTGGTGGGTGCTGGCGTGGTGGTGCTGGACATGGTCTCGCTCTCGTGGTGCTGGGAGGTCGTGCGTCAGGTGGGGTCAGGCGTGCGCGGGTGCCGGCGCGCGGTCGGCGTCGGCCGGGGCGGCCAGTCGCGTGATCGTCGTCGTCAGGCGGTCGAGCGTCGTGGTGGCGGTCGCGAGGTCCTCGGAGGACCAGTCGGCGAAGACCTCGCCGGCGCGGTGGTCGAGGACCGTCCCGATCTCGAGCGCCAGCGAGCGGCCGGCGGGGGAGAGGCGGAGGGTGCGGACGCGTCGGTCGCCGTCGTCGACCGCGCGCTCGACCAGGCCGTCGTCGACGAGCTGGCTGACCTGGCGGCTGGCGACCGAGATGTCGACGCGCAGGATGTGGGCGATGTCGCTCACCTGGAGGGACCCGCGACGCTCCAGGATCCGGACGATCGCGAACGTCCCCTTCGAGCAGCCGACCTCGCGGGCGACGCCGAGGGACGACTCGCGCAGGGCGCGGCTGAAGGCCTCGACGGACCGCAGCAGCTGCTGCGGCGGGGCCTCGGGCTGGACGGACGGCATGGCACTCCTTTTGTTGCTCGACGCAACCATAGAACTAATGCTTGCTTCAAGCAACTGAGGTCCGGAAGTATTCCCGCACACAGCGACGCGGCCGGACCCGTGGAGTGGTCCGGCCGCGTGCGGTGGCAGATCTCAGGCCGTCGGGGCCCCCCGGCGGGTGCGTTCCACCTTGACGCCCTCCATGTCCTCCAGCTCGATGCCCTTGGTCTCAGGCACCTTCCAGAGCGTGAAGAAGAAGGACAGCGTCGCGAAGATCGCGTACATCAGGTAGGGGATCGACGCCCCGAACGTGTCCAGCAGCGGCGGGAACGTCACCGTGATGAGGAAGTTGGCGATCCACTGAGCCGCCGCCGCCACGCCGAGCGCAGCCGCACGGATGCGGTTGGGGAACATCTCGCCCAGCAGGACCCAGACGAGCGGGCCCCAGGTCGCCCCGAAGAACACGACGAAGAGGTTGGCGGAGACCAGGGCGATAACCGCCCACGAGCCGTCGAGGGTCACGTCCTTGCCCGTGCCCGTCGACTGCGTGAAGGCGAGCGCCATGAGCCCCAGCGTCACCGCCATGCCGAAGGAACCGGTGAGCAGGAGCGGCCGGCGACCGATCTTGTCGATGAGCGCGATCGCGATGAACGTCACGAGCACGTTGGTGACCGACGTGATCGTGGAGATCATGAACGACTGGCTCTCCTCGAACCCGACGGCCTGCCACAGCGTGTTCGAGTAGTAGAAGATCACGTTGATGCCGACGAACTGCTGGAACACCGACAGCAGGATGCCGATCCACACCACCGGCAGCAGCCCGAACCGCGGACCCTTCAGGCTGGCCTGGGACGCGAGCTTCTTGTCCGTGGCGATCGTGTGCTCGATCTGGACGACGTGCGCCTCGACGTCGTCGTTCTCCGGCAGCGTCGTGGCCAGCACCTTCTTGGCCTCCTCGCGCTTGCCCGTCGCGATGAGGTAGCGGGGCGACTCCGGGATCTGGAGCGCGAGGATGCCGTACACCGCGGCCGGGATCACCGCGACGATGAACATCCAGCGCCACGCCTCGAGCCCGAACCACAGCTCCTCGGACGCGCCGCCCGCCGCCGTCGCCAGCAGCTGGTCGGACAGCAGGGCCGCGAAGATACCGAGCGTGATGGCCAGCTGCTGGAGCGACCCCAGGCGGCCACGCATGGCCGCCGGGGCGATCTCGGCGATGTACGCCGGTGCGATCACCGACGCGATGCCGATGCCGATGCCGGCCATGATGCGCCACAGCACCAGGTCCCAGACGCCGGTCGCGAGGCCGGACAGGATCGAGGAGACGAAGAACAGGACCGCCCCGAGGAACATCACGCGGGTGCGGCCCCAGCGGTCCGCGAGCTTGCCGCCGAGCCAGGCGCCGAAGGCGCAGCCCAGCAGGGCGATGGCGACGACGAGCCCGGTGACGGCGGGGTCGATCTCGAACTCGCCCTCGATCGCGTCGACGGCGCCGTTGATGACCGAGCTGTCGAAGCCGAAGAGGAAGCCACCGACCGCCGCGGCGACCGCGAGACCGATGGCCTTGTTCTTGTAGGGGTGCGGGGGTACGGCCGAGCCGCCTGTCGCCCCCTGCGGCGACGCTGCCTGGGACATGATCTGCACCTCCGTCGGACCCCGAGCCGCTCCCGGGGAGATCACCCCCACCTTGGCCCCCACCGGGTGGGCGCGCACCTCGGGCGGGTGTGGCTGTTGGCCGAGGCGGTGCGGGGGAGGCAAGATCGTCCGATGGACGGCACCGGTGGAGCGAAGCGCCCTCGTCGCCCCGCCATGCTCGATCCCGCACAGGCGGAGGAGCTGCCCGGCGGCTACGACCCGGCGCTGCGCAACGAGGCGGCGCACACCACCGCGGCTGCGCTCGTGCACCAGGGCCGGGCCAACACCGACCCCGACGTCGTCGCCCGCCTGGTGTCCCTGGTCGAGCGGGAGGGCCTCGACGTCGTCGCCGCCCTGTGGTCCGACAGTCAGGCGGACAGCCTGCCGGGAGCCCTCTGGCGGCTGTACGTGCTGCGCGAGTGGGTCCGGCGGGACCCCGCGACGGTCGCCGACCGGTACCGCCTCGGCGTCGCCGCCGCCCCCGTGCACGACGTCGTCGCCGGCGTGGCCGACGCCCCCGGCCCGGCGGACGTCCTGAAAGTGGCCGACGAGGTGCTGTCCGGCGTCTACACGGGTGACCTCGACGTCGCCCTCGAGCGGGCGGCGGCGTTCAGCCGGGTGCTCGCGACCGGCGCGGCGTTCGACGCCGACCACCTGGACGACGTCGACCCGCCCGCCGCCCAGCGGCTGACCCGCGGGGCCGCGTCCCTCGTGCGCACCGCGGAGGAGCTCGAGCACGCCGCCTCGCTCTGGCGGGCCGACCGGCTGGAGTGACGTCGCCCACGTACGGTCGGGTGAACGCGCAGGTCCGGGCCGGACGGGCGCGACGACGGACATCGATCACCCGGTCGCGACGGGTGGGCGGGCGTACGATGAGCGGCGACGTCGGGCCGCGGTAGCCCCGGGCTCCATCTCAAGCCGCTTCGAGCGGCCTCGCGCCGAGAGGCGCTCCGCGGTCCGGCGTCGCCTCGCAGGAGCGTGCCCCCACGGACGTCGCCGGGCTGTCACCATGTGTCCATGCGCGCGTCGCCGTGCGTTAGGCATCCGAGCCACCGTGTCCTAGCCTGATCCCGCCCTTCTCCCCTGGCACCTCCCTCCCTCCACCCTGTCCCCCGGAGCCCGCCGTGCGCCTGCGCCTCACCCCGCGCGACACCACGTTCTTCGACCTCTTCGCCGCTCAGGCGATCCACCTCGTCACGGGCGCCAACTTGCTGGGCGAGATGCTCGGGGCCGACCGCTCCACCCGCAAGGAGATCGGCAAGCGCATCGCCGACGCCGAGCACGAGGCGGACGACGCGACGCACTCGATCATGCGCCGGCTCAACCAGACGTTCGTCACCCCGTTCGACCGGGACGACATCTACACGCTGGCCTCGAGCCTCGACGACTGCATGGACTTCATGGAGGAGGCCGCGGACCTCATCGTCCTGTACAAGGTCGACGCCCTGCCCGCGCGCGTCTCCGACCAGGTCCAGGTGCTCCAGCGGGCCGCCGAGCTGACCGCCGAGGCCATGCCCCGGCTGCGCTCGATGGACTCGCTGTCCGAGTACTGGGTCGAGGTCAACCGCCTCGAGAACCAGGCCGACAAGATCCACCGCAAGCTCCTGGCCCAGCTGTTCGACGAGGTCACCGACCCGATCCAGCTGATGAAGGTCAAGGAGATCGTCGAGAAGCTCGAGGACGCCGCCGACGCGTTCGAGAAGGTGGCGAACACCGTCGAGACCATCGCGCTCAAGGAGTCCTGAGCTCGGTGGAACTCGCGCTCGTCATCATCGTCGTCGCGTTCGCGCTCGGGTTCGACTACACCAACGGGTTCCACGACGCGGCCAACGCGATCGCCACCTCGGTGTCGACCCGCGCGCTGACGCCCCGCGCCGCGCTCATCATGGCGGCCGTCTTCAACCTCGTCGGCGCCCTGCTGGGCACCCAGGTGGCCACGACCATCGCCGAGGACATCATCAACGTCGGCGGAGTCTCCTCCCAGGAGGCGCTGATCATCGTCCTGTCCGGGCTGATCGGCGCGATCTCGTGGAACCTCATCACCTGGTGGCTGGGTCTGCCTTCGTCGTCGACGCACGCCCTCATCGGCGGTCTGACGGGCGCCGGCATCGCCGCGAACGTCACCGTCTACTGGGGAGCGATCCTGGACAAGGTCGTCATCCCGATGATCTTCTCCCCACTCGTCGGCTTCTCGCTGGCGTTCGCGCTGATGGTCGGCGTGCTCTGGCTCGTGCGGAACTCCGCGCCGGCTCGCACGATGCGCCGCTTCCGGCTGGCGCAGACGGCGTCCGCCGCCGCGATGGCCCTGGGGCACGGCCTGCAGGACGCGCAGAAGACCATGGGCGTGATCATGCTGGCCCTGATCGCCGGCGGCTTCTACAACCAGGGCGACGCCATCCCGCTGTGGGTCAAGCTGTCCGCAGCCACGGCGATCTCGCTCGGCACCTACTCGGGCGGGTGGCGCATCATGCGCACCCTCGGCCGCAAGATCATCGAGCTCGACCCCGCGCGCGGCTTCGTCGCCGAGTCGGTCGCCGCGTCCGTCCTGTACGCCAGCGCCTACTGGCTGCACGCGCCCATCTCGACCACGCACACGATCACCTCGGCGATCATGGGCGTCGGCGCCACGAAGCGCCTGTCCGCCGTCCGCTGGGGTGTCGCCAAGAACATCGGCACCGCGTGGGTGCTGACCATCCCGATGGCGGCCCTGGTCGCCGCCTGCGTCTACTGGATCCTCAACCCGATCCTGACCTGAGCGCTCCTGGCCGCTCTCGGTCTAGTGCTCGCCCGGGCGGTGCGTCTCCGTGGCGACCACGCGCGGGCCCTTGGGGGTCTGCGCGACGTGCGCGACGAGCACCTGCGCCGGGTGGAGGAACGGGTCGGCGGCCGGCAGGGCGTCGGCCACGCTGCGGCGGGCGTGCTGCGCCAGCACGTCGACCACCGTCGGGAGCACCGGCCGGTGCGTGCACAGCACGGCGTCCCCCGTCTGCTCCAGGAGCTGCAGGACCTCCGCGGCCACCCGGGCCGGCGACGTCGAGTGCTCCGCCTCGGTGAGGACAGGCAGGACCTCGGCAGCCACCTGCGCCGCCGCCGCGTACGGCGCGACCGTGCTCACGCAGCGCGCCCACGCGCTGGTGACCACCCGGGCGACGCCGAACGTCGACAGCACCGGCACCAGCGCACGGGCCTGCCGCTGGCCCTCCGGGGTCAGCGGCCGGTCGAGCTCCGTGCCCTTCCAGTCCGACCGCCGTCGGGCCGTCCCGTGCCGGGCGATGACCAGCGCGCGCGTGTCCAGACGGCCCTTCTCGTACGCCTCGACCAGCTCCGCCAGCGGAGCCCGGTCGTCGTCGCGGGTCAGCCGCTTGGCGGCCGTCACCACGTCGAACCAGCGCAGCTGGTCGATCTCCTTCGGCGACACCGGCGGGACGGGCGGGCGGGCTCGCAAGGCGGCGGCGTCCGGGCGGCCGGCCACCTGGGCGGCCCAGTAGTGGACGCGCTTGCGGCGGCCGTCGGACAGCGCGTACTCGAGCCCCGGCAGCGGGATCCCGAGGACCACGTCGTGCGCGGTCTCCTCGGCGACCTCACGGGTCGCCGCCGCGAGGATCGTCTCGCCGGGGTCCACCTTGCCCTTCGGCCACGACCAGTCGTCGTAGCGCGGGCGGTGCACGAGCGCGACCTGCAGCGTGCCCAGCCGGACGCGCCACACGAGGGCCCCGGCCGCCTCGACGACGACCGGTGCGGCCACTGGGCTCACCGGCCCGTGCCCGGCCGGCGTCGCTGCCGGTAGATCAGGGCGGCCTGCAGGTCCACGAGCGGTCCGTCCGGGCCGCGGTGGTGCCGCTGCCACGTCCCGTCCTGCTCGAGGTGCCACGAGGAGGTGCCGTCGTCGGTCGACTCGTCCATGAGCTCGATGAGCTCGCTGACCTGGTCCGGGTCGGCGATGCGGACCAGGGCCTCGACGCGGCGGTCCAGGTTGCGGTGCATGAGGTCCGCCGAGCCGATGTAGACCTCGGGGCCCTCGAAGGGGGCGTCGGCCTGCGCGGTCGAGTTGGCGAACGCGAAGATGCGGGAGTGCTCGAGGAAGCGGCCGAGGATCGAGCGCACCCGGATGGTCTCGGACAGGCCTGGGACCCCGGGCCGCAGCGCGCAGATGCCCCGCACGACCATGTCGATGGCGACGCCCGCCTGGGACGCCCGGTACAGCGCGTCGATCGTGGCCTCGTCGACCATCGAGTTGACCTTGATCTTGATCCACGCGGGCTGGCCCATCCGCGCGGCGTCGGCCTCCCGGTCGATCCGCTCGATGAGACCCGCCCGCACCGAGCGCGGCGCCACGAGCAGCCGGTGGAACCGGGACTTCGGGGCATAGCCCGACAGCTGGTTGAACAGGCGCGTCAGGTCCTGCCCGACCTCCGGGTCGCTGGTGAGCAGCCCGTGGTCGGTGTAGAGCCGGGCCGTCTTCGGGTTGTAGTTGCCCGTGCCGATGTGGCAGTAGCGGCGCAGCCCGTCGGACTCCTGGCGGACGACGAGGGAGAGCTTGCAGTGCGTCTTGAGGCCGACGATCCCGTAGACGACGTGCACGCCGGCCTGCTCGAGCTTGCGTGCCCAGGAGATGTTGTTCTGCTCGTCGAACCGCGCCTTGATCTCCACCAGCGCCAGCACCTGCTTGCCGGCCTCCGCGGCGTCGATGAGGGCGTCGACGATGGGGGAGTCGCCCGACGTCCGGTACAGGGTCTGCTTGATGGCCAGCACCTGCGGGTCCGCCGCGGCCTGCTGCAGGAACGTCTGCACGGAGGTCGAGAACGAGTCGTACGGGTGGTGGAGCAGGATGTCGCGCTCGCGGATCTTGGCGAACATGTCCGCGGGGGTCGCGCTCTCCACCTCGGCCAGCTGGCGGGGGGTGGTGGCCACGAACCGGGGGAACTGCAGCGCCGCCCGGTCCAGGTCGGCGATGAGGTTGAGTCCGGTCGCGTCCAGGGGCGCCGGCAGCTGGTACACCTCGTCCTCCGCGACGTCGAGCTCCCGGATGAGCAGGTTGCGGATGCGCGGGCTGATGCCGTCGGCGATCTCGAGGCGCACCGGCGGGCCGAAGCGGCGGCGCAGCAGCTCCTTCTCCATCGCCTTGAGGAGGTTCTCGGCGTCGTCCTCCTCGACCTCCACGTCCTCGTTGCGCGTCACCCGGAACGTGTGGTGCTCCTGGACGACCATGCCGGGGAACAGCTGCTCGAGGTGCTCCGAGATGACGTCCTCGACGGGCACGAACGACATCGGGCCCTTCTCGGGCGAGGCGGCCTGCATGTCCGGTGCGCTCGGCCGGCCGGACGCGTCGACCGCGATGAACCGGGGCAGCAGCGGCGGCACCTTGACGCGGGCGAAGTGCTCCTTGCCGGTCGCGGGGTTGGTCACCACGACGGCCAGGTTCAGCGAGAGCCCCGAGATGTACGGGAACGGGTGCGCCGGGTCCACCGCGAGCGGGGTCAGGACGGGGAAGATCTGCCGGCGGAAGAACTTGCGCAGCCGGTCCTGCTCGCTCTCGCCCAGCTCGTCCCAGCGGACCAGCGTGATGCCCTCGTGCGCCAGCGCCGGCTGCACCTGCTCGGCGAACACCGCCGCGTGGCGGGCCGTGAGCCTGTGCGCCTCCTCACTGATCGCCTCCAGGACCTGCCGCGGGGACAGCCCCGACGCGGCCGTGACCGCGATGCCCGTCGCGATGCGGCGCTTGAGGCCGGCCACCCGGACCATGAAGAACTCGTCGAGGTTGGAGGCGAAGATCGCCAGGAACCGCACCCGCTCCAGCAGCGGGATGTCCCCGTCCTCCGCCAGCTCCAGCACGCGCTGGTTGAAGGCGAGCCAGGAGAGCTCACGGTCGAGGAACCGCCCGTCGGGCAGGGGCTCGGCGGTGTCGACGTGCTCGTCGATCTCGCTCTGGGCCATGTGCTCGGCGATGGCCGCGGCCAGGGCCGGGTCGAGGGCGGTGGCGTCCGTCATGCGCCCATCGTGACACCCGCAGGTGAACTCGGGGTATCTGAACCGAACATCACGTCCACGGCCGACCGGACGAAGCCCGCGCGCTCGTACGTGTGCACCGCGACGGTGTTCTCCGCGCCCGTGTAGAGGATGGCGGCCCCGAGGCCGAGACTCGCCAGGTGGTCGAGGCCGAGCGCCGTCAGGGCTCGACCCAGGCCCAGTCCCTGCGCGTCCGGGTCCACCCCTACCACGTAGATCTCGCCGACCGGTTCCGCGCTCTGCCCGGGCGCTTGCGCGCCTGCGGGGTGCACCTTGGTCCACACCGAGCCCAGCAGGATCCCGTCGCGCTCCGCGAGCAGGAAGCCCGCCGGGTCGAACCACGGCTCCTGCTCCCGGGCGCGCAGGTCCGCCGACGTCATGCGCCCCTGCTCCGGGTGGTACGCGAACGCGCGGGAGTTCACGCGGCGCCACGCTTCCTCGTCGCGCCCCGGCTCGAACGCCCGCACCGTGACGCCCGTCGGCAGGCTGGGCGTGCTCGTCGGGCGCGCCGTGAGGTCGACGCGCATCTGGAGCAGCTCGCGCACGACGGCCATGTCCTGGTCCTCGGCGAACCGTCGGGCCGCCGGCAGGTCCCCGTGCGCCCACACCCGCAGCGTGCGCCCGGGGACGACCTCGGTCTCGGCGAGCGCGCGGGTCAGCAGCGCCCGGCCGACGCCGGCGCGCCGGTGCGCCGGGTCCACCACCAGCTCCGCCTTCGTGGACGTCTGCGTGCCCACGTCGAGCTGGGCGTAGCCGACGAGCTCGCCCCCGACCATTGCGCACAGGTGGATCACCGGTGCCTCCGCGGCGCTGAGCCACAGCAGCGGCTGCTCCGAGAGGGGAGGCACCCCGTCAGCGGCCGCCGCCCGGTCCGCGAGGGAGCGCACGGCGTCGGCGGAACCGGCAGGCAGCGGCCCGGCTGTCGCACTGAGGATGACCTGCGCGGACACGTCGTCGGGCATGGTCCCATCCCACCACGGGGAGGCCCGCGGCGGATGGCTCCGGTCGGGTGAGCGGGTACGTTGGCGGGCGATGGATGCCCCTGGGAACGCCTCGTTGCACGACGACCGCCCGCAGGACACCCGCCGGTCGAGGCGGGCGAGACGGTCGGCGGAGGAGACGAGCCCGGTCGACGTGACGGTGGCCGTCATCGGCGCGGGACAGGCCGGGTTGTCCGCGGCCTACCACCTGCGGCGCGCGGGCCTCGTCGCGGTCGGTGAGCGCGGGTGGGAACGGGCGGCGGCGACGTTCGTCGTGCTGGACGACAACCCGCAGGCCGGCGGCGCGTGGCAGCACCGGTGGCCCGGCCTGACCATGGCCGACGCGCACGGGGTGCACGAGCTGCCCGGGATGCCCCTGGTGGTGGCGGACCCCGCCGAGCCCGCGGCCTTCGCCGTCCCGTACTACTTCGCGCAGTACGAGGACGCGTTCGAGCTGCGCGTCCAGCGTCCCGTCCTCGTCGACCGCGTCGAGTCGGAGCCTTCCGGGCGGCTCCTGGTCCGCTCCCGCAGCGTCGGCCGCACCGGGGAGGCCGTCGTCTGGCGGGTCCGTGGTCTGATCAACGCCTCCGGCACGTGGAAGAAGCCCTTCTGGCCTGCCTACCCCGGTCGTGGCGGGTTCCGCGGGCGGCAGCTGCACTCGCACGACTTCCGGCTCCCCGAGGACCTCGCCGACGGGCACGTCGTGGTGGTCGGCGGCGGCACGTCGGCCGTCCAGCTGACCCTCCTGCTGGCGCGCGTCACCACGACGACCTGGGTCACCCGTCGGCCCCCGGCCTGGCGGGACGAGACGTTCACCCCCGAGGTCGGCCGCGACGCGGTCGCCCAGGTCGACGAGCGCACGCGCGCCGGCCTGCCGCCGCAGAGCATCGTCAGCGTGACCGGGCTGCCCCTGACGCCCGCCTCCCGCACGGGCATCGCCGCCGGGGTCCTGCGCGCGCGTCCGGTGTTCGACCGCATCACCCCGGACGGTGTCGAGTGGGACTCCCCCGAGAGCCCGGGCGACGGCTGGGTCGGCGGGCCCGCTCACGTCGAGGCGCGCACGATCCTGTGGTGCACCGGGTTCCGGGCGTCGCTCGACCACCTCGCACCCCTGGGCCTGCGCGCCCGCGGCGGGGGCATCGTCATGGACGGCACGCAGGTCGTCGCGGACCCCCGCATCCAGCTCGTCGGGTACGGACCGAGCGCGTCGACGGTGGGCGCCAACCGCGCGGGCCGCGAGGCGACCCGCAACCTCCGCAGCCTCTGGGAGGGGTAGCTCTCGCCGTCGAACCCGCCCTGGGTGCCGACACCCGCGGGTTCGACGAAGGGCCGGGTCGTGTGACCCGGCCCCTCGTCCGTCAGTGCGTCAGGCGGCGGTGCAGCTCACCGTGGTCGAGGAGCTCGGCGCGGTGCCGCTGCCCACGAAGCCGTAGGTGGTGGACGCCCCGGCACCCAGCAGCCCGTTCCAGGCGGCGTTGGACACCGTCACGGTCGAGCCGGACTGCGCGTACGTGCCGGACCAGCCGCTCTGGACCGCGCCGCCCGAGGGGAGGGCGAAGGAGGTCTTCCAGCTGCTGATCATCGCGCTGCCGTTCTTCACGGTGACGGCGGCCTGGTAGCCACCGGGCCACGTGTTGCTGACCACGAGGGCCGCCGTGCAACCCTTGTTCGGCGGCGTGGTGGGGGTCACCGTGGGCGTCGGTGTGGCGGTGGGGGTGGGGGTGACCGTCGGCGTCGGGGTCGAGGTCTGGGTCGGCGTCGGGGTGGGGGTCGGCTGGACGCCGCCGTAGATCTTCGCGGTCACGGCCGTGGACTTGATGCCGTTCGTGCCGGTGAAGATCCGGGTGCCCCACGACGTCAGGGACGACGGGTTGAAGCTGGTCACCATGTCGAGGTACTCGACACCGCCACCGTTGCCCGACCAGGACCAGCCGTAGTAGCCGAGGCCCCGCTTCACGGACTCGGACATGATCGTGTCCTCGTCCGGGTCGCCGTCGGAGTGCATGTTGCCGAACTCGCCGATGACCAGCGGCAGGCCCTTCGCCTTGAAGGCGTCGAGGTAGGCGTTGATGGTCGAGGCGTTGTTGTAGACGCCGTACATGTGGACGGAGAACAGGACGTTCTTGTCCGGGTCGGACGCGGCGACGGTCGCGGCGTTGTCCCGCATGATCCCGGCCCAGTCCTGACCCCACGAGGGGGCGTCGATCACGATGTTGTGGTGCAGCCCGGCGTTGCGCAGCTTCTGGATGGCCGCGGAGCTCGCCGACGCCCAGGTCGCGTTGGTCGTCGCGTTGTTGCCGAAGGGCTCGTTGCCGATGTTGATCTGGACGTAGTCCTCCTGGCCCTGCAGGACCGAGGCGATGCTCACCCAGTAGTTGGCGGCCGTGTCGAGCGTGACGGCGCCGCTCTGCTCGCCGTAGCCGGTGGTGTCGTGGTTCTCGAGCATGCAGATCAGCTTGTTGGCCTTGCAGAGGCTGATGATGTTCGCGACGTCGGTGGCGTCGTTCTTGGTCCAGCGGTCACCGCCGGACAGCACCACGCGCAGGGCGTTCGCGCCGGCTGCGCGGATCGCGGGGATCGCGGTCGCGGTCTGGGACGTGTACCAGGTGTGGGCGTGGCTGACGCCGCGGGCGACGAACGGCGTGCCGTCCTTCTCCACGAGCTGGGTGCCGGACACGTGCAGGCCGGGTGGCGTCGCGGCCTGCGCGGACGTCGAGATCAGCGTCGTCGCACCGAGCGCGACGACGGCGGCAGCCAGGGCGGCGCCGGACAGCAGGGACAGTCGAGACCTCATGGGACTTCCTCGTTCCTGGGGCATCGGACCGGCCGCGGGCACGCGGCGGCCTCGAGGGTTCTCGTGGGTGGAAGCACCCGCCCGCCGTTCCGCCGGCCGGCCGACGGGCGGGTGCGTGGTCACACAACCAGGTCAGGGAGGCGCTCTCCACGGCCCGAAACGCTTCACACCGCACGCGAACCCCCACCTGACCTCACGCGTTGCCGGGCGGGTGTGGCGACGCCCCGGCCGACCGGGGACCGGGCAGACTGGACGGATGACGACGAGCAGCGCCCGCCCACCGCGCACGCCCGGGGCGTCGGCGATCGAGGAGCAGCGCCGGCGCGGTCGGGTCAGGGAGATCGCTTCTCGGGCGGCGCTGATCCTGGCCGTGCTGAGCCTCCTGTCGGCGACGATCGAGCCGCTCTGGCAGCGGATGGGCCTGGTGCGCGACATCGCCCCGGAGCTCGTGGTCCACACCGCGCGGCCCGCGCTCGGGCTGGTCGCCGTGGTCCTCCTGCTCACCGCCCGGGGCCTGCGGCGCGGGAACCGGCTCGCGTGGCTGGGCACCCTGGCGGCGCTGGGCGTCTCCGTGGCGATCCATCTCGCCAAGGGCCCCGACCTCCTGCCTGCCCTCGTCATCGCCGTCGTCATCGTGTGGCTCGCCGCGCAGGCCGAAGCGTTCCCGGTGCTGCCCACGCGCCGCGCCGTCCGGTGGGCGGTCGTCTGGACGGTCGCCATCGTCGTGTTCCTCGTCGTGCTCGTCGTCGGTCTGGCCGTCTGGGCGGTCGCCGCCGACGCCACCGAGGCGCAGGTCGAGCGGCTCGGCCAGATCCTGGCGCCCGTCACGTACGCACTGGCGGTGGTGTTCGTCGTCGCCCTGCTCTGGTCCCTGCTCTCACCGCGCCGACCGCGCACGCTCAGCCCGGCGGATCATCGCGACGAGCGGGAGCGGGCTCGGCTCGTGGTGCAGGAGCACGGCAGCGGCACGCTCGACTACTTCGCGCTGCGGGACGACAAGGACTGGTTCTTCACCGGCGCGACCGTGATCGCGCACTCGGTGCGCGGGGGAGTGTGCCTGGTGTCGCCGGACCCCATCGGCCCGCCCGAGGAGCGCGGGCTCGCGTGGGCGGAGTTCCTCGACTTCGCCGACGACTTCGGCTGGTCGGTCGCGGTCATCGGAGCAGCCGCCGACTGGCTCCCCGTCTACGAGTCGAGCGGACTGCGCACGGTCTACCTGGGCGACGAGGCCATCGTGGACTGCCCGACGTTCAGCCTGGAGGGCCGGTCGCACAAGTCCCTGCGGCAGGCGGTGAACCGCATCCAGCGCGCCGGCTACACGACGACCTTCCACGACCCGTCAGCGATCGAGCCCGGGCTGCGCGCGCAGATCGAGGAGATGAGCGAGGAGTCCCGGCACGGCGAGACGGAACGCGGCTTCTCGATGACGCTGTCGCGCCTGTTCCAGCCCGAGGACACCGGCCTGCTGCTCTCGGTCACCCGTGATCCGGCCGGTCGCGTCGACGCGTTCTGCCAGTGGGTGCCCGCGACCGCGATCGGCGGCTGGTCGCTCGACGTCATGCGGCGGCGCACCGACACCGAAGGGCTGCCCAACGGCCTCATCGACGCGAACATCGTCGCCACGATCACCCGCCTCGCCGGCGACGGCCAGCACGGGCTCGGGCTGAACTTCGCGATGATGCGCGAGGTCCTCGAGGGCGATCCCGCCGAGGCCTCGCGCATCGAGGCGCTGACCAAGCCCATCCTGCAGCGGCTCTCGCAGGGCACCCAGATGGGGTCGCTCAGCACGTTCAACGAGAAGTTCGACCCCGGCTGGGTGCCGCGGTACGTGGTGCTCGACTCGGTCGAGCTCGTCGCGACGCAGGCCCTCGTGCTGGCCGGCGCGGAAGGGGTCACGGAGATCCCGGTGATCGGACGGTTCCTCGGGAACATCGGCGCACCGTCGTGACCCTCTCGCTGCTGTGCGCGATCGGGTCGGCGCTGGCGTACGGCGCCAGCACCCTCATGCAGGCAGTAGCGACGCGACGCACCCAGGGGCTCGCCGCCGTCCTCACGCCCCTGGTGATCGGTGCGTTCGTGGTCGACGGGCTCGGGTTCGTGCTCTCTCTGCTGGCGCTGGACAACCTGCCGCTGTTCGTCGTCCAGTCGATCATGGCGTCGATGCTGGTGGTCGTCGTCGTCGGGGCCCGGTTCCTCCTGCACGCGCGCATGCGTCGCCTGGACGTCGCGGCGGTCGGTGTCGTGATCGCCGCGCTCGTGCTCATCGGTCTGGGCTCCGGCGAGCAGCCGGCGGTCGCGCCCCCGGAGTCGTTCGAGCGGGCGATGCTCGTCGCGACCGGCGTGCTCGTCGTCGTGGCCCTCGCGTCCTACCGGTCCCGGACCCGGCTGGCTGCTGGCCGCGATCGCCGGTCTCGGCTTCTCCGGTGCAGCGATCGCAGCCCGGGCATCGCACCACCACGACGGCATCTGGGAGACGATCTGGCAGCCCATGACGGTCTGCATCGTGGTCGGCGGGATCGTCGGTGCGCTCTGGTACCTGCGTGCGCTGGAACGGCTGGCCGTCGGACCCAGCGCCGCGATCCTGTCCGTGATCGAGGTCGTCGTGCCCGGCGCCGTCGGTGTGCTGGTGCTCGGAGACACGGTCGCCAACGGCATGCTGCCCGGCGTCCTCGTCGGGCTCGTCCTGGCGATCACCGGGTGCGTGGTGCTGGCGATGAGCCCGGCGAACGAGGTGGCAGAGGGGGAGCCGGCTCCGCGCACGGAGCCGGCTCCCGCGTAGACCTCAGTCCTCTTGCTTGGCCCCTGGTGCAGAGAGCCCGCGGGCGATCAGGTCCATGACCGAGGAGTCCGCGAGCGTCGTCGCGTCGCCGACCTGGCGGTTCTCGGCGACGTCCCGCAGCAGGCGGCGCATGATCTTGCCGGACCGCGTCTTGGGCAGCTCCGCGACGACGAGGATCTGCCGCGGCTTCGCGATCGGGCCGATCTCCTTGGCGACGTGGTTGCGCAGCTCGGTCTGGACCGCGTCGGCGTCCTGGTCGCCGCCACCGGCGTCGCCGCGCAGGATCACGAACGCCACGACCGCCCGGCCCGTCGTCTCGTCGGCGGCACCCACGACCGCGGCCTCCGCGACCCACGGGTGCGACACCAGCGCGGACTCGATCTCCGTGGTGGACAGCCGGTGGCCCGACACGTTCATCACGTCGTCCACGCGGCCGAGCAGCCAGATGTCGCCGTCGGCGTCCTTCTTGGCACCGTCGCCGGCGAAGTACAGGCCCTGGAACCGGGACCAGTAGGTGTCGACGTAGCGGTCCGGGTCGCCCCAGATACCGCGCAGCATCGACGGCCACGGCTCGGTGAGCACCAGGTAGCCGCCCCCGCCGTCGGGCACGGAGTGCGCCTCGTCGTCGACGACGTCCGCCGCGATCCCCGGCAGCGGCACCTGCGCCGAACCGGGCTTGGTCTCCGTGACGCCCGGCAGCGGGCTGATCATGATGGCGCCCGTCTCGGTCTGCCACCACGTGTCGACGATCGGTGCGCTGTCCCCGCCGATGACCCGGCGGTACCACATCCACGCCTCCGGGTTGATGGGCTCACCCACCGACCCGAGCACCCGCAGGCTCGACAGGTCGAACTGGTTCGGGATCTCCTCGCCCCACTTCATGCAGGTCCGGATGGCCGTGGGCGCGGTGTAGAGGATCGAGACCTTGTACTTCTGGATGATCTCCCACCAGCGGCCGCGGTGCGGGGTGTCGGGCGTGCCCTCGTAGATGACCTGCGTGGCGCCGTTGATCAGCGGCCCGTAGACGACGTAGGTGTGGCCGGTGATCCAGCCGACGTCGGCCGTGCACCAGTAGACGTCCGTCTCCGGCTTGAGGTCGAAGACGTTGCGGTGCGTGTACGCCGCCTGGGTCAGGTAGCCGCCGGTGGTGTGGAAGATGCCCTTGGGCTTCCCGGTGGTGCCGGAGGTGTAGAGGATGAACAGCGGGTGCTCCGCCTCGACCGCGACCGGCACGTGCTGGTCGCTCGCGGTGTCGACGACGTCGGACCACCAGACGTCGACCTCGTCGTTCCAGGCCACGTCCTGACCGGTCCGCTTCACGACGAGCACGTGCTTCACCGACGGGGTGCCCTTGGTCAGCGCCTCGTCGACGGCGGGCTTCAGCGCGCTGGCCGACCCCCGCCGGTACCCGCCGTCCGCGGTCACGACGAGCTTCGCCTCGGCGTCGTTGATCCGGGTGCTCAGCGCCTCCGCGGAGAACCCGCCGAAGACGACCGAGTGCGGGGCGCCGATGCGCGCGCACGCCAGCATCGTGACGACGGCCTCCGGGATGAGCGGCAGGTAGATGGCGACGCGGTCGCCCGTGCCGACACCCAGCGCCGCGAACGCGTTCGCGGCCTTGGACACCTCGCGCTGCAGGTCGGCGTAGGTGAGTGTGCGGGTGTCGCCGCCCTCGCCCTCGAAGTGCAGCGCGACCCGGTCGCCGTTACCCGCCTCGACGTGCCGGTCCACCGCGTTGTAGGCCGCGTTCAGCGTGCCGTCGGCGAACCAGCGGGCGAAGGGCGCCTTCGACCAGTCGAGGACCTCCTCGAACGGCTTCTCCCAGCTCAGCAGCTCCCGGGCCTGCTCCGCCCAGAAGCTGGGCCGGTCGGCGTTGGCCCACGCGTACAGCCCGCGCTGCGCGTTGGCCTGGGCGACGAACTGCGGGCTCGGTGGGAACCGGCGGTCCTCCGTGAGCAGGTTCTCGAGCCCGGGCTCGTGGGTCTCGGGCGTGGTGTCGGTCACGAAGGACCACCTCCTGAGCAGCGACGTCGATGCAGGTGGACCGGGGTCCGGAACCGCACTCTAGCCGGACACCCGGCCTGCCCATGCTCTCGGCTCAGACGCGGTGGCGCTCGCGGAACTCCCCGAGCCGGGCCCCGCGGCGACGGGCCGACCCGGCCACGATGCCCGCCAGCAGGAGCAGGAATCCCACCGCGAGGACCATGCCCGACGTCCCCGCGACGGTCACCTGCGTGACCGTGAGCCGCCAGCCGGACGACGTGAGGATGTTGAGCGTCTGCTCGCGGGCGATCGACGGCACGTACAGGTACACGATGCCGGCGAGCGTCAGCACCGCACCGCCCGTGATGGGGACCGCCGGGGTCCAGAGCGCCAGCAGCAGCACGCACCCGAGGATCAGCAGGCCGAGCGAGACCAGGACGATGCCGAGCACCTCGGTGGATGCGTCCCAGCCGTCGACCTGCGCCTGCAGGATCCGGGACTCGCCCAGCAGCAGCACCGCGACCCCGATCGGGGCGAGGATCAGACCGACGATGACGCCCAGGATGTGGGACCCGACCGACGTGCTCCGCGGGGCGTTCGGGTCCGGGAAGAGCCGGTCGTCGTCCTCGGCGGCGGGGGGCGTCGGCTCCGTCGGCGCAGGCACGGCTGCGACTGCTGCGACGGGTGCGACGGGTGCCGCGGCGGCGGGCTCAGGCGTCGGCGTCGGGGACCGGACCGGGTCCGGCGGGGTCTCGACGGGGGCCGCGGCCGTCGTCGACGGCTCGTCCGGAGGCGTGGGAGCCGGTCGGACGACCGCGTGCCGGCCGGTGTCCGCGGCCGGTTCGCTCGTGCTCGACCTCCGGGTCGCGGCGGTCGCCGCGCCCGCGCCGGCCACGGCGCCCGCGCCCGCGGCGGTCGCGGTCGAGGGCAGCTCGGCGTCGACCGTGCCTGCGACGGGCTCGGACGGCTCGACGTGCTCCGCCGGCGGTGCCACGGGGGCCTTCACGGGCTCAGCCGCGGTGACGGGGGGCGTCTCGGGCTCGGTCGGGGTCGGCGGGTCGAGGGTCTCGACGGTCGGCGCGACCTGGTGGGCGTCGGAGTCGTCGACGGCCGGTGTCGTCTCGTCGATGGACGTGCTCGGCTCGCTGGTCGTGTCCGTCTCGGCGGTGTCGTCCGGGCGGTCGGTTGCGCCGCCGGGACGGTGCGGGTCGGAGGTGCTCATGCGTGCTCCTCGAAGCTGGCGACGTCGGGCGGCGTCGGGTGACGCCGCTGTTCCGAGTCACCGTATTGCCAGCGGCACCCGGTCGCTGGGCAGCGCGCCCGAGCCGGACTCCTCCGCATCCGGCATCCGCGGTGCCGGCCTGCTGCCGTACGCGTAGGCCGCGCCGACGAGGAGGGCGCCACCCACGAGGTTGCCGAGGCCGACGAGCGTGAGGTTCCTGGCCATCTCGAGGAGATCGGCACCGGGCAGACCGCCGTAGAGGCCGAGCGAGAACGTCGTCATGTTGGCGACGACGTGCTCGAAGCCGGACGTGATGAACACCATCACGCAGCCGAACACGACGACCAGCCGCGCACCCTCGCTGCGCAGCCGCGCCGCTCCCCAGACGGCCAGGCAGACGAGCAGGTTGCACAGGATCCCGCGCGTGAACAGCTGCATCGACGTCGCGCCGGCCTTGTGCTCGATCATCGCCGCCAGGACGGTCCCGCCGGGGGTGCCGGGCGCGAGGACCCCGGAGACGTGCACGAGGAACGCGAACAGCATCGCGCCGATCAGGTTGCCTCCGAGGCAGGCGAGGAGCGTCAGCCCGGCGCGGCCCCAGCCGATGACGCCGCGCAGCGCGCCCTGGGTGAGGATCATCATCGCGGAGGTGGCCAGCTCGGCCCCGGCGACCAGGACCACGGTCAGCGCCACGCCGAACACCAGCCCCTGCACCAGGGGGGTGAACGGCGAGTCTGCGACGGCCAGGGGGCCGCCCGCGGTCGCCATGATGAGGACGCCGATGCCGATGTACGCCCCGGCGAGCATGGTCCGCACCAGGAACAGGCCCGGCGTGTCCAGGAGGTCGACCTTGTGGCGCGCGCCGGTCGCCTGGGCGTCGACCGTGTCGGGGATGCTCAGCACCCGTCCATCGTCGCGCCGGCCCGCGGCCGTGTGGAGGGCCGAAGGGCCCAGGGAATCCGTGACGCCTCACCGCGGTTGCGACCGCACGTGACCCTCCTCTTCTCGCCGCTGACCCTGCGCGGCACCACGTTCCGCAACCGTGCCTGGCTCGCGCCGATGTGCCAGTACTCGGCCGTCGACGGCAGCCCGAACGACTGGCACCTGGTGCACCTCGGCTCGCGGGCCGCCGGCGGCTTCGGGCTGCTGATCGCGGAGGCGACGGCCGTGGTCCCCGAGGGGCGCATCTCACCGCAGGACACCGGCCTGTGGCACGACCTGCACATCGCCGAGTGGCGGAGGATCACGGACTTCGTGCACGAGCGCGGCACCCAGATCGGCGTGCAGCTGGCGCACGCGGGCCGCAAGGCGTCGACGTTCGCCCCGTTCGCCGCCGGACGTGGCTCCGTCCCGCCGGACCAGGGCGGCTGGACGACCGTCGGTCCGTCGGCCACGGCGTTCCCCGGCCTCGCGACACCCCACGCGCTCACGCTCGACGAGATCGCGGGCATCCCCGCGGCGTTCGCGGCGGCCGCCCGACGGGCCGACGACGCCGGCTTCGACGTCGTCGAGCTGCACGCCGCCCACGGCTACCTGCTGCACCAGTTCCTCTCGCCGCTGTCCAACGAGCGGGACGACGAGTACGGGGGCCCGCTCGAGAACCGCGCCCGGCTGCTCGTCGAGACGACCGACGCCGTCCGCGCCGCCTGGCCCGACCACAAGCCGCTGTTCGTCCGGCTGTCCGCGACCGACTGGGTGGAGGGCGGGCTCACGGTCGACGAGGTCGCGCAGGTGGCCAAGGAGCTCGGCGGCCACGGCGTGGACCTGGTCGACGTCTCGACCGGCGGCAACGCGCCCGCGGACATCCCCGTCGGACCCGGCTACCAGGTGCCGGCCGCCCGCGAGGTGCGCGAGACGTCGGCGCTGCCGGTCGCGGCCGTGGGGCTCCTCACGGACCCGGCGCAGGCGGAGGCCGTGCTCGCGGACGGGTCGGCGGACGCGATCCTGCTGGGCCGCGAGGGCCTGCGCGACCCGTTCTGGCCGCTGCGCGCCGCGCACGAGCTGGGCGTCGCCGACGACGCGGCCTGGCAGCCGCAGTATGCGCGGGCGACCTGGGCCTAGAGGCTCAGCGCTCGCGCGATCGGGACGCCCGGGCGGTAGGCCAGATGGCGGTGGGTCGGGGCGTCGAGGACGGCGAGGTCGGCGCGGGCGCCCAGGCGCAGGTGGCCGACGTCGTCGCGACGCAGCGCGTGGGCGCCGCCGAGCGTGGCCGCCCGGAGCGCCTCCGTGATGGTCATCCGCATCTCGCGGACGGCGAGCGCGATCATCAGCGGCATCGACGTGGAGTAGCAGGTGCCGGGGTTGCAGTCGCTCGCGAGGGCGATCTCGACGTCCGCGTCCAGCAGGCGGCGCGCGTCGGGGTAGGGGGACCGCGTGGAGAACTCGACGCCGGGCAGCAGGGTGGCGACCGTGCCGGAACCGGCCAGTGCGTCGACGTCGGAGCCGCTCAGGTAGGTGCAGTGGTCGACGCTCGCGGCACCGAGCTCGACCGCCAGCCGCACGCCCGGGCCTGGCGTGAGCTGGTTGGCGTGCACGCGCAGGTCGAGACCCGCCGCGCGGGCGGCCACGAGCACCTCCCTGGCCTCGTCGCCGTCGAACGCGATCGGGCTGGCGGGCTCGCAGAAGACGTCGGCCCAGCGGGCGTGCGGTGCGCAGGCCGCGAGCATCGGGCCGACGACCAGGGCGACGTACTCCGCGCGGTCGACGCCGGGCGGGACGACGTGCGCGCCCAGGAACGTGGTCTCGGTGGTGACCTCGCCGGCCAGCCGGAGCAGGCGCTCCTCGGTGGCGACGTCGAGCCCGTACCCGCTCTTGACCTCGATCGTCGTCGTGCCCTGGGCGCGCGACTCGGCCACGAGGGCCGCGAGGCTCCGGCGGAGGTCCTGGTCGGACGCCGCCCGCGTCGCTGCGACCGTCGTCGCGATGCCGCCGCCCGTGTACGCCGTGCCCGCCATGCGGGCCTCGAACTCGGCCGCGCGGTCGCCCGCGAAGACGAGGTGCGTGTGGGAGTCGACGAAGCCGGGGACCACCGCGGCGCCGGCGAGATCGGTGCGCGTGTCGGCGGCGGGCTGCTCGCAGGCCGGCCCGACCCAGACGACGAGACCGTCCTGCGCGACCAGTGCCGCGTCGCGCAGCGGCCCGTCGAACCGCGGGTCGTGCGTGACCAGCTCGCCGATCCCCGTGACCAGGTGCGACGTCATCGAGCCCCCTCCCATGCTGCGCGGACAGCGGACCCCAGCATCGCGCCGACGTCGCCCAGCGCGTGCCGGCCGCCCTCGACCCGCACGACACCGCCGACCACGACCGTGTCGACGTCGGCGCTGCCCGCGACCAGCACCAGCTGCGCGGGGTCCGCGCCGGCGGTGCGCGGGGTGTCGGTGCGGACGGCGACCAGGTCGGCCGGCGCGCCGGGTTCCAGACGGCCACCCGTCGGGTCGCCCAGGCCGGCGTGACCACCGGACGTGAGGAGCTCGAGCAGCTGCGCGGGGGTGAAGGCGCCGCGCTCCTCGCTCGCCAGCCGCTCATGGAGCTCGACCGACCGCGCCTCGGCGAGCAGGTCGGTGCGGACGTGCTGGTCGCTGCCGACGCTCAGGCGGGCGCCCGCGGCGTGCAGCAGCGCACCCGGCGCGATCCCGTCGCCGAGGTCCTGCTCGGTGGACGGGCACAGGCACACGCCCGTGCGCGTGGAGCCCAGGATCGCGACGTCCTCCGGAGATACGTGGACCGCGTGGATCGCGGTGGTGTCCGGGCCGAGCGCGCCCGCATCCTCCAGGAGCCGCGTCGGCGTGACCCCGAACGTCGCCAGCGACTGCTCGTTCTCCAGGCGCTGCTCGGACAGGTGCACGTGCAGGGGCCGCCCGGTGGCGTGCGCGGCGACGACCGGGATCGCGTCGAGGGGGACCGCACGGACCGAGTGGATCGCGGCGCCGACCGTCAGGGTGTCGTCGGGCCGGATCGCGGCAACCCGGTGGGCCCAGGCGTCGGCGTCATGGTCGCCGAACCGGCGCTGGGCACCCTCGAGCGGGGCGTCGATGCCCCCCGTCAGGTAGGCCGTGTCCAGCAGGGTGATCCGCAGGCCGGCGTCGCGGGCGGCCGTGCGCAGTGCCTCGGCCATGACGTTCGGGTCGTCGTACGGGGTCCCGTCCGGGGTGTGGTGCAGGTAGTGGAACTCGCCGACCGCCGTGACGCCCGCGAGCACCATCTCGGCGTAGGTGGCGCGCGCCAGGTCCAGGTAGGTGTCGGGGGTCAGGGTCGCCGCCAGCGCGTACATACGCTCGCGCCAGGTCCAGAACGTGCCGCCGCCGTCGTGGGTGCGTCCGCGCAGGGCCCGGTGGAAGGCGTGGGAGTGCGTGTTGGCGAACCCGGGCAGGACCACGCCCGGCAGGCGGTGATCCGTTCCGGCGGCGGGCACCCCCGTGGTGACCGTCGTGATGCGGCCGTCGGCGGTGCCGATACGGACGTCCTGTGCGAGGCCGTCCGGCAGCCAGACGTGCGCCGCCCAGTACGTGGTCACGTCAGCAACCGTCCCAGCACGGCGGCCAGCGCGTCGATGCCCGCCAGGCAGTCCGCCTCGTCGGCGTCCTCCGCGGGGGCGTGCGAGATGCCGGACGGGTTGCGCACGAAGAGCATCGCGGTGGGGATGCCCGCGGCGGCGAGGATCCCGGCGTCGTGGCCGGCACCCGTGCCGAGGCGTGCCGGGTTCCCGAGCGCTCCCGCGACGACGTCGGCGAGGTCGGTGTCGAGGACCGTGACCGGGCTCCACGACTCCTCGGTCGGGGCGTACTCCTGGAGTGCCGCGAGGACCGCACGGACCGCCGACTCGTCCTCGGCGCGGACGTCCAGCCACGCCGTGACCTGCGACGGGATCGCGTTGACGCCGTTGGGGTCGACGTGCAGCTTGCCCACGGTCGCCAGTGCACCGGCGTCGTGGGCGGCCCGTCGCACGTGCGCGATGAACGCCGCGAGGTCGAGCATCGGGTCGCGGCGGTCGGCCAGCGGCGTGGTGCCGGCATGGTTGGCCTGGCCGCGGAGCTCGACCCGCCAGCGGCCGTGCGGCCAGATCATCCGGCCGACGCCCACCGGGTCGCCCGTGTGCACCAGACCGCGACCCTGCTCGACGTGCAGCTCGACGAAGGACGCCACGCGGCGGAGCGTCTCAGGGTCGGGGCCGAGACTCCCGGGGTTCCGTCCTGCGGCGTGCATCGCATCGGCCATCGTCGTGCCGTCCGCGTCGCGCAGGCCCCGAGCCCTGTCCGGGTCGAGGACGCCTGTGATGAGCCGTGAGCCGGCGCAGGCGACGCCGAACCGGGCGCCCTCCTCGTCGACGAAGCTCGCGATGCCGAGCGGCCTGCTCGGAGCGACGCCCTTCGCCCGGAGCGCGTCCAGCGCGGCGAAGCCGCTGACCACGCCGAGCGGCCCGTCGAACGCACCGCCGCCCGGCACGGAGTCGAGGTGGCTGCCGGTGACGATCCCGGGCGTCGCGTCCGGGTCGCCCCACCACGCCCACTGGTTGCCCGCACGGTCCGTCGTCAGCGAGAGCCCGCGCGCCTCCGCCTCGCCCGCGAACCACTCACGCAGGACGTGGTCCTCACGCGTCCAGGCGAACCGGCGGTAGCCGCCGTCGGACGCGCGGCCGACGGGCGCGAGGTCGGACCAGGCGCGGCGGAACGTGGTGGCGGTGGCCGTCGCGAGGTTCGGCGTGCCCGGCGCGGACGTCGTCATGCGCCGCCCTCCCGCATCGGCACCCGCAGGCCGTGGGCCGTCGCGACCTCCTCGGCGCGCGGGTAGCCGGCGTCCACGTGCCGCAGGACCCCCATACCCGGGTCGTTGGACAGCACGCGGGCGAGCTTGCGCGCGGCGAGCTCCGTGCCGTCGGCGACGGACACCTGCCCCGCGTGGATCGAGCGGCCCATCCCGACGCCCCCGCCGTGGTGGATCGACACCCACGTTGCCCCCGACGACGCCGCGACCAGCGCGTTCAGCAGGGGCCAGTCGGCGATCGCGTCGGACCCGTCGGCCATCCCCTCGGTCTCCCGGTACGGCGACGCGACCGACCCGGCGTCGAGGTGGTCGCGACCGATGACGAGCGGTGCGGTGACCTCGCCGGACGCGACGAGGTCGTTGAACCGGAGGCCCGCGCGGTCGCGCTCGCCGTGCCCGAGCCAGCAGATGCGCGCCGGCAGGCCCTGGAACGCGACCCGGTCCTGCGCCGCACGGATCCAGCGGTGCAGGTGGTCGTCGTCGGGGAACAGGTCGAGCACGGCCTGGTCGGTGACGGCGATGTCGCGCGGGTCGCCCGACAGCGCGGCCCAGCGGAACGGCCCCTTGCCCTCGGCGAACAGCGGCCGGATGTACGCGGGGACGAACCCGGGGAAGTCGAACGCCCGGTCGTAGCCGCCCTGGCGCGCCTCGTCGCGGATGGAGTTGCCGTAGTCGAACACCTCGGCGCCCGCGTCCATGAACCCGACCATCGCCTCGACGTGCCGGGCCATCGACTCGCGCGCGCGGTCGGTGAACTCCTCGGGCTTCGCGGCGGCGTAGGACGCCCAGTCGGCCACGTCGACGCCGACCGGGAGGTAGGACAGCGGGTCGTGCGCGGACGTCTGGTCGGTGACGACGTCGACCTCGACGCCGCGGCGCAGGAGCTCGGGGAGGACCTCGGCCGCGTTGCCGACGACGCCGACGGAGAGCGCGGTCTTCTGAGCTCTCGCTTCGCTGACCAGCGCAACTGCCTCGTCGAGACTCCCCGCCACCTGGTCGAGGTAGTGCTCGCGGACCCGGCGGTGCAGGCGGTCGCCGTCGACGTCGACGATCAGGCACGCGCCCCCGTTGAGCGTGACGGCGAGGGGCTGCGCGCCACCCATGCCGCCGCAGCCGCCCGTGACGGTCAGGGTGCCCGCGAGCGTCCCGCCGAACCGCTTCGCGGCGACGGCGGCGAGCGTCTCGTACGTGCCCTGGAGGATCCCCTGCGTGCCGATGTAGATCCAGGAGCCGGCCGTCATCTGCCCGTACATGGTCAGCCCGAGCTGCTCGAGCCGACGGAACTCCGGCCAGGTCGCCCAGTCGCCCACGAGGTTCGAGTTGGCGATCAGGACGCGCGGCGCCCACTCGTGCGTCCTCAGCACGCCGACCGGCTTGCCCGACTGGACCAGCAGCGTCTCGTCGTCGCCCAGCGTGGTCAGCGTCCGGACGATCGCGTCGTACGCGTCCCACGACCGTGCCGCCTTGCCGGTTCCGCCGTAGACGACCAGGTCGTCCGGCCGCTCGGCCACCTCGGGATCGAGGTTGTTCATGAGCATGCGCAGCGGGGCCTCGGTCTGCCAGCTGCGGGCCGTGAGCGTGGTGCCGCGGGGCGCGCGGACGGGGCGGGGACCGGTCATCGGTGGGCTCCTAGCACTGCGGCGATCTGTCCTTCGCGGACGACGTCCGCCGCGGTCTCGAGGTCGGGGGAGAGGTACGTGTCCGGGCCGGGGCCGGGGATCCCCGCCGCGCGGAGCAGGTCCCGGACGGCACCCGTGACGGGCGACGGGGTCAGTGGGGCGCGCAGGTCCATCGCGCGCGCGGCCGTGAGGATCTCGATGCCGAGCACCCGGGTCAGGCCGTCGAGGGCGCGACGGAGCTTGCGGGCCGCGTGCCACCCCATCGACACGTGGTCCTCCTGCATGGCCGACGACGGGATCGAGTCGACGCTGGCCGGCACCGCGAGCCGCTTGAGCTCGGAGACCAGCCCGGCAGCCGTGTACTGCGCGATCATCAGGCCGGAGTCGACCCCGGGGTCGTGCGCCAGGAACGGGGGCAGGCCGTTGCTGCGCGCGACGTCGAGGAACCGGTCGGTGCGGCGCTCGGACATGCTTGCGACGTCCGCGACGGCGATCGCCAGGAAGTCGAGCACGTAGCCGACCGGGGCGCCGTGGAAGTTGCCGTTGGACTCGACGCGACCGTCGTCGGTGATGACCGGGTTGTCGATCGCGGCGGCCAGCTCACGCTCCGCGACGTCCCGCGCGTGCTGCGCGGTGTCCCGGGCCGCGCCGTGCACCTGCGGGGCGCAGCGCAGCGAGTACGCGTCCTGCACGCGGGTGCACTCCGGGGTCTGGTGGCTGGCCATGATGCCCGAGCCGTGCAGGGCCGCACGGATGTTCGCGGCGGAGGTGGCCTGTCCGGGGTGGGGGCGCAGACCCTGGAGGTCGGCGGCGAACACCGCGTCGGTGCCGAGCAGCGACTCGACGCTCATCGCCGCAGCGACGTCGGCCGTGTCCAGGAGGATCACCAGGTCGTGCAGCGCCAGCGCGAGCATGCCGAGCATGCCGTCGGTCCCGTTGATGAGGGCCAGGCCCTCCTTCTCGGTCAGGGTGTGCACCTCTCGGGGCTCAGTCACCAGTGCGCCCGTGGCGTCGCGCACCTCGCCCTCGCCCATGAGCGCCAGCGCGCAGTGGGCCAGCGGCGCCAGGTCGCCCGAGCAGCCCAGCGAGCCGTACTCGCGGACGACCGGCGTCAGGCCCGCGTCGAGCAGGGCCGCGTACGCGCTCGCCGTCTCCGGTCGGACGCCCGTGTGGCCCGTGGCCAGCGTGGACAGGCGCAGGAGCATGAGCGCGCGGACCACCTCGCGCTCGACCTCCGGGCCGGTGCTGGCAGCGTGGGAGCGGACCAGGCTGCGTTGCAGGTCGCGACGCCGTTCCGGCGGGATCGACAGCGTGGCCAGCGCGCCGAAGCCCGTGGAGATGCCGTAGTGGGGCTTCGTGTCGGCGGCGAGCTCGTCGACGACCGCGCGGCCTCGCGACAGCGCTGCGATCGCTTCCTCGGACAGTCGGACCCCGGCGCCGTGCCGGGCCACGGCCACGATGTCCGCGATCGAGACGGGGCCGGTGCCGACGACGACGGTGTCGATGGCGGTCGTGGTGCTCATGGTTCATGACACCCCCGCTCGCTCGCCGCTCCTAGGGTGCTAGGGGCGATTCCGTCTGGTATCCCAGACACCATGACCTCCGTCCCTGCGGCCGACGCGACCCTCCGGCTGCTGCACCACCTCTCGCGGACCGGTCCGATGCCCGCCGCCGCGCTCGCCCTCGCGCTCGACCTGCCGCGCTCGACCACCTACCACCTGCTCACGGTGCTGACCGAGCACGGCTTCGTCGTCCACCTGCCCGAGGAACGCCGGTACGGGCTCGGCCTGAGCGCGTTCGAGCTGGGCTCCGCCTACTCCCGGCAGGCGCCGCTCGCTCGCGCCGCTCGCCCGGTGCTCGCCCGGCTCGTCGACCACGTCGGCGAGAGCGCGCACCTGGCCGTCCTGCACGGGCGCGACGTCCTCTACGTCGTCGAGGAGCGCGCCGCCGGGCGCCCGGCGCTCGTCACCGACGTCGGCGTGCGCCTGCCCGCCCATCTGACGGCTAGCGGGCGGGCGATCCTCGCCGGACTGCCTCCGGCACAGGTGCGCGCCCTGTTCCCCGGGCGGGAGTCGTTCGTCGACCGCACCGGCGTGGGGCCGCGGCGGCTGTCCGAGCTGCGGACCCTCCTCACCGAGGTGCGGCGCATCGGCTGGGCCTCCGAGTCCGGGGACGTGACCGCCGGGTTCGCGTCCGTCGCGTCGGTCGTGCGGGATCACACCGGGCACCCGATCGCCGGCCTCGCCGTCACGTTCGCGCAGGGCGCCGAGCCCGACGCGTTCGTCCGGGCCACCCAGCGGGCGGCGGCCGAGCTGTCGCGCCGGGTCTAGAGGTCCTGCCCGGGCAGGGTGGTCACCGTTCGGCCAGGACCTTCGCGCGCGGTCCGGGAACGCCCAGCATGAGCAGGCTGGTCGTGATGACCGCGGAGACGTCGATCTCCGTCCGGTGCAGGTCGTCGTCGGCGAGGGTGAACACCGCCGACCAGGCCGCCTGGCTGAGGCTGCCGGCGGGGAGGTGGCGCCCGAACGCCCCACTCTCCTGGCCTCGTGCGACCAGGGCGGCGAGCGACTGCTCGACCGTCCCGAGGAGGGCGTGGATGTCGGCTCCGAACTCGCCGCGCCGGAGTGCGACGAGCACCCGATAGCGGTGCGTCAAGGGCCAGAGGCGGGCGATGAAGTCGGTCCACGCCACGTCGGCCGCCTTGTCGACCGGGGCCGCCTCGGCAAGGACCGCCGTGATCTCGTCCACGGCACGCCGGGCGAGTGCGACGACGAGCTCGGACCGGGACGGGAAGTACCCGTAGACGGTCCGTCTGACCACGCCGGCAGCCGCGGCCACCTCGCCCATGCCCGCGTCGGGGGTCTTCCCGAGCACCTCGATCGCCACGTCGAGCAGGCGCTCCCGCGTGTCGCCGCCACGAGGTCCTGAGGACTCCTTCTGCACGGCGACATCATTGCACACTAGTGTGCAATGGGCCTAGTCTGCACACCGGTGTGCAACGTGCACCGGAGACGAGAGGAAGCACACGATGACCGCATCCAGTCCTGCACCGGAGGACATCCGCCCGTTCCGCGTCGCCGTCCCGGACGCGGAGATCGACGACCTCACGGCACGACTCGCCAGGACCCGCTGGCCAGATCCGGAGACGGTCGCCGACTGGTCGCAGGGCGTCCGCGTGGAGAGCGCACGATCGCTCGTCTCGTACTGGGAGAGGGAGTACGACTGGCGCCGCTTCGAGTCCGAGCTCAACGCCGTGCCGCAGTTCCTGACCGCGATCGACGGTCTCGACGTCCACTTCCTGCATGTCAGGTCGAGGAACCCCGACGCGCTGCCGCTGCTCATGACGCACGGATGGCCGAGCTCGATCGCCGACTTCCTCCGGTTGGTCGGACCGCTCACGGATCCCGCCGCGCACGGAGGGGAGGTCGCCGACTCCTTCGACGTCGTCATCCCGTCCCTCCCGGGATTCGGGTTCTCCGGCAAGCCGACCGCCGCAGGCTGGGACGTCACCCGCATCGCCGGGGCGTGGGCGGAGCTCATGCGCCGGCTCGGCTACACCTCCTGGACGGCCCACGGCGGCGACTGGGGGGCGGCTGTCACCACGGCCCTCGGCGCGATGCAGCCGGAGGGTCTCCTCGGGATCCACCTGAGCACCCCGTACGCGTTCCCGGAGCAGATCCCCGACACGCTGACTCCCGACGAGCGCCGTGCGGTGGACGGGCTGGCCCTCTATGCCGGCCCGCTGGGCGGGTCCAACCACGTGCAGGGCACGAAGCCGCAGACCGTGGGATTCGCGCTGGCAGACTCTCCGGCCGGTCAGGCAGCCTGGATCTACGAGAAGTTCCAGTCCAAGACGGACAACCACGGGCTCGCCGAGGACGCCCTCGGCGTCGACACCATGCTGGACGCGATCTCGCTCTCCTGGTTCACCAACAGTGCCGCGTCGTCCGCCCGGATCTACTGGGAGAACCGCTCGGCGACCATGGCCGGTCCGAAGCTCACGCTGCCGGTCGCCGTGACCGTCTTCCCGCGAGACATCCCGCGGTTGCCGAGAAGCTGGATCGAAGCCGCCTACAGCAACCTGGTCCACCTCGGCGACGCCGAGCGTGGCGGGCACTTCGCCGCGCTCGAGCAGCCGGAGATCCTCGTCGACGAGCTTCGTGCCGGTCTGCGGGGCCTCCGCGTCCAGCGACGGACGGGCTAGACCTCGAGAGGCGTCTGCGCCGCCTTCGTCACGGCCGCCGCGACCACCGTCGTGACCTCCGGGTTGAACACGCTGGGCACGATGTACGTCGGGTTGAGCTCGTCGTCCGTGACCACCGACGCCAGCGCGTACGCCGCCGCCAGCAGCATCGCGCTGGTGATCCGGTGGGACTGCGCGTCCAGCAGCCCGCGGAAGACGCCCGGGAACGCGAGCACGTTGTTGATCTGGTTGGCGAAGTCCGAGCGGCCCGTGCCGACGACCGCCGCGTACTGGGCCGCGTCGTCCGGGTCGACCTCGGGCCGGGGGTTGGCCAGTGCGAACACGATCGAGTCCTTCGCCATCGTCGAGACGTCGTGACCCGTGATCACGTCCGGCGCGGAGACGCCGATGAACACGTCGGCGTCCCGGAGCGCGTCGGGGATGCTGCCCGAGATGCCGCGCGGGTTCGTCATCGACGCCGTCCAGAACAGGGACTCGTCCAGCCCCGGCCGGTCCGCGCGCACGACGCCCTCGATGTCCGCCACGACGACGTCCTTGGCGCCCGCCGCGAGCAGCAGCTTGAGCACCGCGGTACCTGCCGCACCCGCGCCCGACAGCACGATCCGCACCGTCGCCAGGTCCTTGCCGACGACCTTCAGCGCGTTGGTGAGCGCCGCGACGACGACGATCGCGGTCCCGTGCTGGTCGTCGTGGAACACCGGGATGTCGAGCCGCTCGCGCAGGCGCCGCTCGATCTCGAAGCACCGCGGCGCCGAGATGTCCTCGAGGTTGATCCCCGCGAACACCGGCGCGATCGCGCAGATCGTCTCCACGATCTGGTCCACGTCCGTGGTGTCCAGCGCGATCGGGAACGCATCGATCCCCGCGAACCGCTTGAACAGCACCGCCTTGCCCTCCATCACCGGCAGGCTGGCCAGCGGACCGATGTTGCCGAGGCCCAGCACCGCCGTGCCGTCCGTGACCACCGCGATCGTGTTGCGCTTGATGGTCAGGCGGCGCGCGTCCTCCGGGTGGGCGGCGATGGCCTCGCAGACGCGCGCGACGCCCGGTGTGTACGCCATCGACAGGTCGTCGCGGTTGCGCAGCGGCACCTTCGACTCGATCGACAGCTTGCCGCCGATGTGCATGAGGAACGTGCGGTCGCTGACCCGTTCGACGACCACGCCGTGCAGGCCCTTGAGCGCCTCGACGATGTCCGCCGCGTGCTGCTCACCCCGCGTCGCGCACGTCACGTCGACCGTCATCTGCTCGTGCCCCGACGCCGTGACGTCCAGCGCCGTGACGATGCCGCCGGCCTTCTCGATCGCCGTGGTGAGCTCGCTGACGGCGGTCGGCCGGGCCTGCACCTCCAGGCGCGCCGTGATGGACGAGGAGACGGAGGGGGACACCATCCGGACATTGTGACGTGTGCCGGGCGGATGAGGGGCCGTCGCGGCCGGGTGCGGGCTCACTAGAGTCACGGCGTGACCGACCCTCTCGCACCGCTGCTCGACCTGCCCGGGGTGGCCGACGCCGTCGACCGTGCCCGGGTCGCCTGCGAGGAGCTGCGCTGGCACGAGGCCTTCCGGCGCCGCTGGCGCGAGGTCCGGGCCGAGGCAGGTCTGCGGGCGACCCGGGCGTCCTGCGAGATGGAGGGCGTGCGCGTGCCGCTGTCGCTGGTGCGGTCGCTGGCCACCGAGGGCGGGAACGAGCCCGTCGTCGTCGGTGCGCTCCGAGCGACCGCCCTGGTGGAGCGCTGGATGCCGGCGCTCGGCGACCGCGGCTCCGTCGCCCTCCCGCCGCTCGGCCAGCTGCTCGCGCAGGTGCACGCCGCCGCGACCGGCGGCTGGCTGCCCGACGAGTCGGTGGGTCGGTTGCGGTCGACCGAGCAGCCCGGCGACCTGCGGGGTCTGGGTCCCGCACCCGTCGCCGACGAGCTGGCCGCCCGCGTCGAGCTGCTCGGCCGGACCGTGCGGGAGTCGTCGGCGCCGGCGCTCGTCGTCGCTGCCGTCGTGCACGGCGAGCTCCTCACCCTGCGGCCCTTCGCCGCCGCGAACGGGGTGGTCGCCCGCGCGGTGGCGCGGTTGCTGCTGACCGCGCGGGGCCTCGACCCGACGGGGTCCCTGGTTCCCGAGGGCGCCTGGGCCGCGGCCCTGAACCCGTACCTGGGCGCGGCGGCGGGGTTCGCAACGGGCTCGCCCGACGGGGTGGCCGCCTGGGTGCGCGGCTACGGCAACGCGGTGGAGGCCGGTGCGGCCGAGGCACGCGTCATCGCGGACGGGGTGCTGGCGGGCTCGCTGGGATCGCTGGGATCGCCCTAGCCCAGCCGGCGTCGTCGCAGGTCGCATCGCGCGTCCGGCGTCGCCCCGCGGCCCGCCTCACGTCGCGCGGCCCCGCCTCACGTCCCGCGGCCCCGCCTCACGTCCCGCGTCCCGCGTCCTCGTGCGTCGAACAAGCCATGGGTGACGTCTCGTCGCCGGTGCGCGTCACTCATGGCTTGGTCGGGGCCGCGGGCCGCGCGTCCTCTGCGTCGAAAGCCATGGGTGACGTCTCCTCGCCTGTGCGCGTCACTCATGGCTTGGTCGGGGCCGCGTCCGTCGCCCCTCACGACGAACGACGGCGCCCCTGGGGGCGCCGTCGCCAACAGCCGACCGGGAAGGTGATCAAGCGTGCACCGGTGTCGGTCGCGACGGGTCCAGCCCGGTCGACCTGCCCATAGGTGGGCTCTCCTGCGCGTGGGTGCCTTCTCGGTCATGCAGTTGTGACCCCTGTCGTACCGCAGTTCCCGGACGAGCGGAACCCAGGGCGACGACGCCGCAGGCCACGTCCACCCACCCGCCGGATGCTGGGACGAGTGTCCGTGATGCGGGACGAGCTCAGCGGCTCCGACGGCGCCGTCGCACGGCGACCCAGACGACCGCCACGGCCACCACGACGACCGTCACGACGCCCGCCGTGGCGATGCGTGCCCGGCGCGGGAACAGCGGCACCGGGCGGACGAACGACAACGTCCCCCAGCCGCGCTCGACCGCGAGCCGGCGCAGCGCGCGGTCCGGGTTCACGGCGAACGCGTGCCCCACCGTGCCGAGCATCGGCGCGTCCGTGATCGAGTCCGAGTACGCGTAGCTGGCCTCGAGGTCGTAGCCCTCGACCGCCGCGAGGTCCCGGATGGCCGACGCCTTGTTCTCCCCGTACGCGTAGAAGTCGATCTCGCCCGTGTACCGGCCGTCGACCACGTTCATCCGGGTCGCGATGACGCGGTCCGCTCCGAGGATCGCGGCGATCGGCTCGACCACCTCGGCACCCGACGCGGACACCACCACGACGTCCCGGCCCGCGGCGTGGTGCGCCTCGATGAGCGCGACGGCCTCCGCGTAGACGGTCGGGTCGATCGACTCGTGCAACGTCTCGGCGACGATCGAGGACACCAGCGACACGTCCCAGCCCGCGACCATGCGGGACAGCTGCGCGCGCAGGCGCTCCGTCTGGTCCTCGTCGGCCCCACCCACGAGGTAGAGCAGCTGCGCGTACGCCGTGCGCAGGACGGACCGCCGCGTGAGCAGGCCCTCGGCCAGGAACGGGCGGGAGAAGGCCGTGGCGGACGACGTCGCGATGATCGTCTTGTCGAGGTCGAAGAAGGCGGCCTCGCGCGGCACGTCGTGCTGCGTCAGGTCCTCGTCCATGCTGCTCCGGGGCGGTCGTCGTCGATGGAGGCGGGCCCGTGTCGGGGTGCCTGGCGGCTCGGCGCGAGCCTAGTGGGCGAGGCTGACAGTGCGGGGGCGAAGGGCGGGCCGGGCGGATGAGGCCGCCGTGACGGGTCGACGGGGCGTGACGACGGGCCGGTGCCCGGCAGGCCGGGCGCTGGGAGGGGTGCCCGGCCGCCCGTGCCGAGCCGC
Source organism: Cellulomonas sp. Root485 (assembly GCF_001426705.1). Taxonomy (GTDB): domain Bacteria; phylum Actinomycetota; class Actinomycetes; order Actinomycetales; family Cellulomonadaceae; genus Cellulomonas. The sequence goes on from NZ_LMFC01000001.1 coordinate 159,579, forward strand.
CCACAGCCCAGCGAGCCGCATCGACGTCCACCGAACGACACGGCCGTGCTCGTCGCGCCGGTGGGCCGGGGCAGTGTTCGTCGTGCGCCGGCGGTCAGGTCGGACAACGACGGAGAGGCGGTACCGATGACCCCCCTCGCCGGAGCCCGTCCCGTCCACCCGACCTGGCCGTCGGTCGCCTCGACCCCGCAGCGCGCGCTCGTCGTCGGCGTCGTCGGCGGGCGCGGTGGCGCGGGGGCGTCGACCCTCGCCGCAGCCGTCGCCCGCCACCTCGCCCGACGCACCGCGACCGCGCTCGTCGACCTGGACCGAGCGTCCGCGGGCATCGACGTGCTGCTCGGGCTCGAGGCCGCCGACGGGGTGCGCTGGCCGGACCTGGCGGACGCGCGGGGCGAGGTGTCCGGTGCCGACGTGCTCGCGCTGCTGCCGCGGTGGGGCGCGTGCGCGGTGCTGAGCGCGGACCGGGCACGACCGGGGGCACCCGAACCGGCCGTCGTCGCCGACGTGCTGCACGCTCTGACCGCGGAGGCCGGGGCGCTCGTGCTCGACCTGGACCGCGCCGCGGTCGTCGCGGGCGAGTCGCTGGTGGGTGCGTGCGACGCGGTGCTCGTCGTGACGCCGCCGGACCTGCGCACGGTCGCCGGCGTTCTCGCGATGCGACCCCACCTCGGCCCACCGGTCGTACCGACCTGGCTGCTCGTCCGCGGCCCGGCGCCCGGAGGGCTCGGTGCGGCCGAGCTGTCGGCGGCTGTCGACCTGCCGGTCCTGATGAGCCTGCCGGCCGACCGTGGGCTGGTGCCCGCCCTCGAGCGCGGCGGGGTGCCCGACGCCGGCCGCACGGCTCGGTACGCGGCTCGCGTCGTCGCCGCACTGCACAGGACCCTGACGTGAGCACCCTGGTCCGCGGTGTCGGGCCCGACTTCCTCGACGCGGTCCGGGCCCGGCTCGGCTCGCACGCCGCGCCCGACGGCTCCCTCGGCGTCGCCGTCGAGGCGGCGGCGCGCGACGCGGGGGCGGTGCTCGGCTCCAGTGCGTTGCGCTCGGTCACCCGGACGGTGCGTGACGAGCTCTTCGGGGCCGGTCGGCTGCAGGTGCTCCTCGACGACCCCGACGTCACCGACGTGCTGGTCAACGGTCCCCGCGACGTCTGGGTGGAGCGGGCCGGGCGCCTGGGCCGCGCGGACGTGGACCTCGGCGGCGCCGACGACGTCCGAGCGCTCGCGGTCCGGCTCGCGGCAGCGGGTGGGCAGCGACTCGACGACGCGTCCCCTGCAGTCGACGCCCGGTTGCCGGACGGCACCCGGCTGCACGCGGTGCTGCCGCCTGTGGCGGGCGCCTGCGCGCTGATCAGCCTGCGGGTGGTGCGGTCCCGCGCGTTCACCGTGGAGCAGCTCGTCGCCTCCGGGACGCTCGCACCGCCGTTGGTGCCCGTGGTCCGCGCGCTCGTCGCGACCCGGGCGAACATCCTGGTCTCCGGTGCGACGGGTTCGGGTAAGACGACCCTGCTCGCCGCACTGCTCTCGCTGGTCCCGCACGACGAACGCCTCGTGGTCGTGGAGGAGGCCGGCGAGCTCGCTCCCGCGCACCCGCACGTCGTCCGGCTGCTCGCGCGGCACGCGAACGTCGACGGCGCCGGACGCGTGGACCTGACCGACCTGGTCCGGCACGCGCTGCGCATGCGGCCCGACCGGATCGTCCTCGGGGAGTGCCGGGGCGCCGAGGTCCGGGAGGTGCTCGCCGCCCTGAACACCGGACACGACGGTGGGTGCGCCACCGTGCACGCCAACACCGCCGCTGACGTGCCCGCGCGGCTCGAGGCGCTCGCGGCGCTGGCCGGGATGTCCCGCGAGGCAGTCGCGGCGCAGGCCGCGAGCGCGTTCGACGCGGTCCTGCACCTGCGTCGCGCGGACCGACGGTACGTCTCCGAGGTCGGCGTCGTGCGACGGGCGGTGTCGGGCGAGCTCGAGGTCGCGTGCGCGATCCGCGTCGAGCCGTCGGGCGTCACCACGCCCGGACCGGCCTGGTCGGCGCTCGCGGACCGTCTCGGCCTGTCGGGCGCCCGCGCCGAGCTCAGGCCGCCGCCGTGAGCGGTGTGGTCGGGGCGCTCGTGGCGTTGGCTGTCCTGGCGGCCGCCGGCAGCGGAGGCCGCCCGGTCGGACTCCGCGCGCGGGAACGACCGCTCGACCAGCCGGCGCGTGCGCGGTCGGTGCCCGACCTGTCGGCGGTCCTGCTCGGTGTGTGCGCTCAGCTCCGCGCGGGGGCGACGCCCGGCGAGGCCTGGTCCCGAGCGGGCGGAGGAGTACCGGTCGGCTCGGTGCCGACCCTCGACGCGCTGCTCACGGCAACCTCCCGACCTCGGTCGCGGTTCCGTCGGCGCGCTGACCCCTCCAGGCGCAGCGACGAGGGAGCGGTGCAGCGCGTCCGTGCGGCGCTGGCGGCGGCCCGGCTCTCCGACGAGCTCGGCGCACCGCTCGCGGGTGTGCTCGAACGGATCGCGTCCGCCGTCGCGGCCGACGAGGAGGCCGACGGCGAACGCCGAGCGGCCCTGGCCGGACCGCGCTCCACAGCGCAGGTGCTCGCGTGGCTCCCGCTCCTCGGCGTCGCGCTCGGCGCTCTGCTGGGCGCTGACCCCGTCGCGGTGGTCCTGTCGGGCGGTCTCGGGACGGCGTCGGCGATGCTCGGTGTGACGTTGCTCCTGCTGGGGCGCTGGTGGACGGCCACGCTCCTCAAGAGGGCGGGTCGAGCCGGCGACGACCGCGCACGCAGGTCCCCGGCGGGCGGGTCGTGACCCCCGCCGTGCTTGCCGCGCTCGTCGCCCTCTCGTGCGGTGCGGCGACCAGCCCGTGGTGGTGGGTCGCCGGGGCGCCGTCCGCGCAAGAGACGTCTCGCCCGGAGGATCCCGCGCTCGCGCCCGGGCCGATGGACGCGGTGCTCCTGCTCGACCTGCTCGATGTCGCGATCGGCACCGGGGCATCCCTGCCGCGGGCATTGTCCGCAGTCGGTGCGGCCGTCGGCGGTCAGCAGGGGGACGACCTCGCGCGAGGTGGCGCCGCGTTGCTGCTGGGAGCGTCGTGGCCGTCGGCGTGGGCGGGCTCGGCACTGACGGAGGTCGTCAGTGCCCTCGAGGCGAGCTGGACCACCGGGACAGCACCCGGGCCGGCGCTGCGCGGGCGGGCGGACCAGCTGCGACGGGACCGCCGCACCCGATCCCGCACCGCTGCGGGCGCGCTCGGGGTGCAGCTCGTCCTGCCGCTCGGGCTGTGCTTCCTGCCCGCGTTCGTCCTGCTCGGGCTCGTGCCGATGCTCCTCAGCCTGGCGGGCGACCTGTTCGGGTGACGACGTCCGCCAGGGCGGCCGCTGCGCGTCCGTCCGCAGGGCAGCCGCCAACGGTGCCACCGCTGCCGGCGCTCTCGCTGCCACAGTTGGCGGCTGTTGCACGGGCAGCCGCGAACCGTGCCGCCGCGCTGGCGCTCTCGCCGCCACCGCCGTGGGTGTCAGGGCTGCGGCCGGGCCGTGCGCGACGTGTGGGGCTGAACGCAAGCGTGGAGCTCAAGTCGACGACGCGCTCACGCCCCGCTGACGATCACGAGCTCGTTGCCTTCGGGGTCGGCGACCCGCCAGCGACCCTCGGACTCGTCGAGGAGCCGGCCGCCGGCTGCGAGGGTCGTGGCGACGTGCGACGGAGCGAGGTCCGACGGCACTTCGAGCTCGACGTGGATGCGGTTGCGCTGCCGGCGCCGCTCCGTCTCTGACGTGTCGAGCTCCTGGAACAGCAGCACCGGGTTCAGCCGGCGCGGATCGACGATGTCGGTGGCCTCGGCCCGCCGGTCGGGGACGTAGCCGAGTGCGGCGGCCCAGAACGCGCGGACCGCAACGACGTCGGCGGCGTCGAGGAAGAGCTGCGCGAAGCGCGGCAGCCCCGGGTCCGCTGTGGCCCCGAGCTCGCGGGCAGCGGTCTGGATGCTCCCGGCGAGAACGGTGAAGTCGAGATCGAGGCCGTGTGCGTCGTCCACCCACTGGTCCTTGCCGCTGTCGAGGATCACGAGGCCGGGCCGCAGGTCGACCACCAGCGGAAAGCCCACGTCGGCGGCCAGCGCGGCCGCTGCGACGGTCAGGTCACGCTGCTGTGCCACCGACGTGACGCGGTAGCACGCCATCGCGCTGAAGACCGCCTGCCAGTCGGCGGTCCCGGGCGTCTCGCTGAGTGCGTCCCCCGGCACCAGGTCGACCTCGTTGCCGTCGGCGTCGCTGTGACAGACCCCGAACGCACCGAACGCCTCACCGAGGCCGGCCTGCTCAACTGCGACGGCAGGCCGCACCACGTCGAGGTGGATGCGGTTGCGCAAGGGCCGCGGCTCCGGCGACTGCCGGATCCGCATCGTGGGGTCGCGCCGCAACGGGTCCGCCAGACCGCCGTCCTCGGCAGGTGTGTAGTCGAGGGCGCGCTGCCAGAACGGCCTCACCACGGACGGGTCCGCGGACTCGAGCACGACGCTCAGGTGCTGCAGCAGCGCAGGGTTCGCTGCCAGCCCGAGCTCCCGCGCTGCCGCAGAGACCGCCTCGGCATGCTCGTCGGAGTCGAGCCGGACCCGCAGTCCGGTCGCGCGCAGGTCGACCAGGATCTCGGCCGACAGCTCCACGACGCGCCCGGCCAGGGCAGCCCCCTCGATCAGCGACGGCGCCTCGAACCATGCCGTCGCAACGCCGTCGACCATCCGCCAGTCCGCCCCGATCTGTGACATACCCGGCACTGTAGGACCCGCCTCGGACACCGCCCGTCCGGTCGGTGCTCCTGTGCCGACCGGGCCGTGGCAGGTCGCCGCTGCCGAGCGGACGGGCCGCCGCCGAACCGCGCCACTGATGCACCTCGCGGACGCGCTCGCGCAGGACGGCCCGCGTCGATCGCGACGTGCCGCACGACTGGAGTGCGCGGCTCGGACGCGCTCGCGCAGGACGGCCGCGTCGTTCGCGACGTGCCGCACGGCTGGAGCGCGGCTCGGACGCGCTCGCGCAGGATCGCCCGCGTCGTTCGCGACGTGCCGAACTGCCGGAGCGCTACTCGGACGCGCTCGCGGGGCAACCGGCGCCGGTCGAGACGTCCACAGCCCCGTCGATCGGTGCCCGGCCCACCGATGTGTCGGGGTGCCCCCTGCGCGCCCACGCCGCCGTCGACGCTGGCAGGGCGCCGGACAGTCCGTGGCGCGACGTGAGAGGAGAGGTCATGACGCACCACACGGTGGTTCCTGAGGCGGACCGCACGCACCCGCACGACGACGACCCGACACCTGGCGGTGCCGCGCTGCGGTTGGTCCCACCGCTCGGTGCCGCACCGGAGGAGGCCGATCCGCCGAGCACGACCGACCAGACGAGGCCTTCGAGCGCACGGCCTGACGGTCGGCACACATCGGCCGGTCGACGTCGTCGGAGGCTCCCGCGGACCATCCTGGCGTGGCACGACCGGGGTCGGCGCGCTCGGGCCGGGCTGGCGGATGCGGGGATGGCGACCGCCGAGTACGCGATCGCGACGCTCGCGGCGGTCGGCTTCGCGGGGCTGCTCGTCGTGATCCTCAAGGGGAACGAGGTCAAGGGGCTGCTTCTCGGGATCATCCGTCAGGCGTTGTCGCTGTGACCGCCGCGAGCCGGTGGGACCGCGGCAGCGTCACCGCCGAGCTCGCGATCGGTCTGCCCGCGGTGGTCCTCCTGCTGGTCGCGCTGCTCACGGTCGCGTCGGCGGCGATCGCGCAGACGCGGTGCACCGACGCCGCACGAGCCGGCGCGCGGGCGGCCGCCCTCGGGGAACCGGACGTCGAGGTCACGACGACGGCGCGCCGGCTGGCGGGTGCAGATGCGACGGTCGCGGTCTCCCGCGCCGACGAGTGGGTGACCGTCGCGGTGTCGTCGCCCGTGGGTCCGGCGTCGTGGGGCGGCTCACCGCTGCAGGCCCGGGCGACCGCGGTGGCTCGGGTCGAGCCGTGATGGTCCGGCGCCGCCGGTTCCTCGGGCGCGGGGACGACCAGGGTTCGGGCACGGTGCTGCTGCTCGCGCTCGTCGCGGTCACCCTGGTCGTCGCGGCCCTGCTCGGGCTGTTGGGCTCCGCACAGCTCGGTCGGGGCCGCGCGCAGACGGCGGCCGACCTCGGCGCGCTCGCCGCAGCGTCGCGGCTGCTGGCCGGGCAGCCCGGCGACCCGTGCCCGACCGCCGCGGAGGTCGTGCGCCGCAACGGAGCGAGGCTCTCGTCGTGCACGGACGAGGGAGCCGGTGTGGTCACCGTGCGAGTCGCAGTGCGGGGACCAGCCGGTTCCGCGACGGCGTCCGCTCGGGCCGGTCCGACGTCGGCCCGCCGGTGACGGGTGGTCCCTGATCTGCTGGTGATCACGGCACCTGATCGCCCGCGCGTACCGGTTACCAGGGCATTTGGTCCCTAGCGCGTCGACCCCGCCCGGCGGACGGTTGAGCTGGGAGGAGCCATGGGCGGACCCCGCGCGGCACGAGCAGGTCGCCGGCGCGCGCTCGTCCCGCGGTCCACGACCTGGCCGCCGGCGCGCGCTCGTCCCGCGGTCCACGACCTGGCCGCCGCAGACTCGGTGCGAGCTGAACGGCGCGAGGTCCGTGAGGCAACGCGCCGGTACCGATCGAGGGCGCGCAGTCGCGGTTCGCCAGCGGTCACGCTGGGAGACGTCGCCCGAGTGGCAGGCGCTCGGCGGTCGACTCAGGAAGGTCCCGGCAGTCCCGGCAGCCCTCGCCACGACCACGGGTGAGAGCCGCGTGCGTGCACCGTCGCGCCGAGGCTCCGCCGAGCGTTGCGACGGCTCGCGGACACGACAGTGAGCAAGGAGCTCGCGGACACGACAGTGAGCAAGGAGAAGGAGAAGGAGGAAGAAGATGTTGCGCAAGATGGCTCTCGGATTCATCGCGCTTCTCGTGGCAGCGATGTCGGGGCTCGCGGCTCAGCCGGCCGCAGCGGCGACACGACAACCCGTCGCTGAGGTGACGGTCCTGCCGGCAGCGCACCTCACCGACGGAGGCGCTGCGATCACGGTCCGGCTTCTCGTCCGGTGCCGGCCGGTCGACGGTGTGCAGTGGGAAGGCTTCGTCAACGCCACCCAGGGTGACGTCTTCGCCTGGGCGGGACTCCCGCTCGTCTGCGACGGACGTCGGCACCTGGTGCATGTCGTCCTCCCGGTCAGCGCTCCTCCGGGCACCGCGGAGTTCACCCGTGGCGCGGCAGAGGTGTCCGCCGTGATCATGGACGAGAACACCCTCGTCGAGTACGCCGACGACGCGCGCTCGGTGAAGGTGGTGGCGAGGTGCCACGGCACCTCCTGACGCACGCCCGTCGTCGACCGGGACCAGACCAGACCGACCCGAGGAGCACCGTGGACATCACCGTCGAGGACCAGCCGACCGATCTGGTCGCCGTCGTACGCGAGCGCGTCGCCATGGACGCCCTGGCAGCCTTCTACGACCGCGCCTACCGCGCGGTGCTCGAGGAGGTCACGGCGGCAGGGCTGGCCGTCACCGGCCCCGCGTTCGGCTGGTACCGGGACATGCCGACGGACTCGGTCGACCTCGCCGCGGGCTTCTGGGTCGGCGCGGACGGCGTCCGCTCGCTGGGGGGCGGGGTCGAGGTCGTCGAGCTGCCGGGCGGCCCGGCGGCGGTCGGGATGCATGTCGGCAGCTACGACGGCCTTGCGGGAGCGTGGGACGAGCTCCGCACGTGGATGTCGGAGCAGTCCGCCCAGATGCGGGGCGACTTCCTCGAGGTGTACGTCACGGACCCGGCGGAGGCTGCCGACGCGAGCCAGAACGAGACGCGCCTGGTGCTGCCTATCGTCCGGTGAGCTGACGGCCGCTCTCGCGGGCGCCCGCGGCGTCGCGCGTGGCGCGGGGGGCGATCGCGCAGAAGCGAGGCACGAACGCCGCACCGGCCCGGGCGCGCGAGGGCCGCCGCCCTCGGACGTTCAGGAGGCCGTCGGTGCGTGGGCGAGGACCGCGGTGAGCAGGCGGATCGCGGCCGCCTTGTCCAGCGGGTTGTTCGCGTTGCCGCACTTGGGCGACTGCACGCACGCAGGGCACCCGGCGAAGCAGCGGCAGGCGGCGATGGCGTCCCGGGTGGCTCGCAACCAGGTCGCTCCGAGCGCGAAGCCGCGCTCTGCGAAGCCGGCCCCGCCGGGATAGGCGTCGTGGACGAACACGGTGGCGTGCTCGGTGTCGACGTGCAGCGCGGTCGACAGCCCGCCGAGGTCCCACCGGTCGCACGTCGCGAGCAGCGGGAGGAGGCCGATCGACGCGTGCTCGGCGGCGTGCAGGGCACCCGGGGCGGCCTCGACGGTGACCCCGGCGGCGAGGAGGACCTCGGCCGGCGCGGTCCACCACACGGCGGTCGTGCGCAGGGTGCGGGCGGGCAGGTCGAGCTCCTCGGTGCCGAGCACCTGCAGGTCGGGGATGCGTTTGCGCTGGTAGCCGAGGACCTGGGTGGTCACGTCGACGGACCCGAACCCCCAGGTGACCGGTCCCCAGGGCACCTCGGCGTCGACGGACTGGATCTCGGTCGTCGTGACCCAGCGCGCCCAGGTGCCGTAGTCGACGTCGCGGCGGGTGACGAGGGCGACGCCGTCCTCGAGCCGGAGCTCGTCGACGACGAACGAGGCGCCCTGGTGCACGTAGACGGCGCCGTCGTGCACGGTGGAGTCGGCGGAGGCGGCGTCGACCGTGCCGAGCAGGCGGCCGGTGACGGACTCGACGACGCGGACGGGGTCGCCGCCGGCGCCGCGCAGGTCGGTCAGACGGCTGGCCTGCTCGTTGTGCGTCCAGTACCAGCCGGACGGCCGCCGCCGCAGGGTCCCGCGCTCGACCAGCTCGGCGAGCAGCTCGGCGGTGCGTGGCCCGAAGAGGCCGAGCTCCTCGGACCGCAGCGGCAGCTCGGCGGCGGCGGCGCACAGGTGCGGCGCCAGCACGTAGGGGTTGGTGGTGTCGAAGACGGTGGCCTCGACGGGGGCGTCGAAGATCGCCTCGGCGTGGTGCACCAGGAACGTGTCGAGCGGGTCCTCGCGGGCGACGAGGACGACGAGCCCGTCGGTGCCCGCTCGTCCGGCGCGGCCCGCCTGCTGCCACAGCGAGACGCGGGTGCCGGGCCAGCCGGCGATGAGCACGGCGTCGAGCCCGGAGATGTCGACGCCCAGCTCCAGGGCGTTGGTCGTCGCGAGCGCCCGCAGTGCGCCGGACCGGATCGCGGACTCCAGGGCCCGACGCTCCTCGGGCAGGTAGCCGCCGCGGTAGGCCTGCACGGACGTCGCGAACGTGGGGTCGATCTCCAGCAGGTGCGCCCGGGTGGTGGCCGCGACGGACTCGGCGCCACGGCGTGACCGCGTGAACGCGAGCGAGCGGGCTCCCGCGGCGGTGAGGTCGGCGAGGAGGTCCGCGATCTCGGCGGTCGCGGTGCGGCGCGGCCGGTCGGACGGCTCCGCGACGAACCGCTCGCCCGTGCCGAGCGGGCCGGACCCCTCGCCCGTGCCGAGCGAACCGGACTCCCAGGCCGTCGTGGGCGCGCCGGCATCGAGGTGCGTGGTGGGTAGGCCGGGATCGAGGCCCGCGCCCGACGCCTCGCGTGCTCCGAACCTGCCGGGGTTCGGTCCAGGACCGTCGCCGACCCCGGGGAGCATCTCGGCGAGGGCCTCCGCGAGGACGACGGGGTCGTCGGCGCCGGGGAACGCGGGAGGCGGCGTCGCGACGGTTCCGGGTACCGCCCAGACGTCGTCCGGAGCGGGTGGGCTCAGGTCGTCGGCGCTGCGGGTCACGTGGCGGGGCAGCGCGAGCGGGGTGGCCCACGGGTCGTCCTCGGGCAGGAGCGCGGACCAGGGGGCGTCGGAGCCGGGCAGCTCAGGCGGCTGCCACAGGACGAAGGTCTTGCGGCCGGCGGGGGAGGCGTCGGCGGTGACGGCCGTGACCTCGGACGGGTCGACGCCGATGAGCCGGGCCGCGCTCACGGCGGGATCGGACGTGGTGGCGGACGCGAGCAGGAACGTCGGCGTCGCACCGTAGGACGCGGCGAGCCGGCGCAGGCGGCGCAGCACCAGGCCGACGTGCGCACCGAACACCCCGCGGAACGCGTGGCACTCGTCGACCACCACGTACCGCAGCGACCCGAGCAGCCGCGCCCACCGCCGGTGCTGGGGCAGGAGCGCGAAGTGCAGGAAGTCGGGATTGGTCAGGACGACGTCCGCGTGCTCCTGCACCCAGCGTCGCTCGTCGAGGGACGTGTCGCCGTCACAGGTGGAGACCCGCACGTCGCGGGTGCGGCCGGCCACCAGGAGCCGGTCGAGGGCGGCAAGCTGGTCGGCGGCCAGCGCCTTGGTCGGGCACAGGTAGAGGGTCGTCGCGCGCCGGGTCACCGACTCGATGCGGCCGGGGTCGAGCAGGGACCGGGCGCTCGCGGCCCGGGCCGTCGACAGGGCGGGGAGCCAGAACGCGAGGGACTTGCCGGACCCGGTGGAGGTCGCCAGGACAGTGTGCCGACCGGACCACGCGGCGTCGGCGGCCTCGACCTGGTGCAGCCAGGGACGGTCGACGCCCAGCGCGCGGTAGCCCTGCACGAGGTCGGGGTCCGCCCACGACGGCCAGTCCGCCTGCGTACCGGCCCGCGCGGGCAGGTGCCGGACGTGGGTCATGCGCTCGGAGCGGCCCCCGGCGGCGAGCAGCACGTCGAGCAGCGCGCCGGGTTCCACCACCCGTCCATCCTCGCACCGGGCCCGACGACCGCCGCGCCGCCCCCACATCACCACGCGCGGGAGGGCAGGATCGGGTGCATGGCGGACCGGATCGACCTCAACTGCGACCTCGGAGAGGAGGTCGACGCCTGGGAGCCGGGGGTCGACGGCCTCGACACCATGCTGCTCGACGTCGTGACCAGCGCGAACGTCGCGTGCGGATTCCACGCGGGCGACGAGCGCATCATGGCCGCGGTGTGCCGGGCGGCGGCGGCCCGTGGGGTGGCCGTCGGCGCGCACGTGTCCTACCTCGACCGCGAGCACTTCGGGCGCCGCTTCGTCGACGTGCCGCCGGACGTGCTGCGGGCGCAGGTGGCGCAGCAGATCGGGGCGCTGCAGGCGATCGCGCACCACGAGGGGACACGCGTGGCCTACGTGAAGCCGCACGGCGCGCTCTACAACGCGGTCGTCCACCACGAGGAGCACGCACAGGCGGTCGTCGCCGCGCTCACGGACCTGCCCGTCCTGGGGCTGCCGGGGTCCGCGGTGCTGGCCGCTGCGACTGCGCGGGGACTGCGTGCGGTGACGGAGGCCTTCGCCGACCGCGGCTACCGGGCGGACGGCACGCTCGTGCCCCGCTCGGAGCCGGGGGCGCTGGTCACCGACACCGACGAGGTGGCCGCCCGGGTGGTGCGGCTCGCCACGGAGGGTGTCGTCCGGGCCGTCGACGGGACCGAGGTGCGGGTGGGTGCCGAGTCGGTGTGCGTGCACTCCGACACCCCGGGGGCCGCGGCACTGGCCCGGACGGTCCGGGCTGCCCTGGTCGAGAACGGTGTGGCGGTCGTGCCCTTCGTGGCCTGACGCACGACCCGCGGGTGCGGACGGGCCGCACCGCGCGTGGCGCGTCGGGTCACGGAGACGACCGGCGCGGTCCCCGTGCCCGACGTCCGGCAGGATCGGCTCATGACCGACGCACGCGCGCCTCGGGTGGTGCCCTACGGGGACGACGCCGTCCTCGTCGAGCTCCCGGGGCTCGCGGAGGTCCGCGCGCTCGACGACGCCGTCCGGGCGGCGCGCACCACGGACCCCGACGCGGCGGGCATCGTCGACCAGGTCCCGGCCGCGCGCACGCTCCTGCTGCGGGTACGCGAGGACGCGGACCCCGGGGCGCTGCCGGTGGAACGCTGGTGGGCTGCACGGTCCGACCGGACCGCCGAGGCAGAAGCCCGCGAGGTCGTGCTCGCCGTCGACTACGACGGCCCGGACCTCGCCGACGTCTCCCGGCTGACCGGGCTCACGGTCGACGAGGTCGTCGCGCGGCACACGGGAGCGCGGTACACGGTGGCGTTCGGCGGTTTCATGGCGGGCTTCGCGTACCTGGTCGGCCTGGACCCGGTGCTGCGCGTGCCGCGCCTCGACAGCCCGCGCGAGCGTGTCCCCGCGGGATCGGTGGCGATCGCGGACGAGTTCAGCGCGGTGTATCCGGCGGCCACCCCGGGCGGCTGGCGACTGCTCGGCCGGTGCGAGCGGACGCTCTTCGACGTCCACCGCGACCCCCCGGCGCTCCTCCAGCCCGGCACGCACGTGCGGTTCACGGCGTCATGACGGACCGCGCGCTGGAGGTGCTCGAGCCGGGTCTGCTCACGCTCGTCGAGGACCTGGGGCGGCCCGGCTGGGCGCACATCGGGGTCGGCCGGTCGGGCGCGGCCGATGCGGGGGCGCTGCGGCTGGCCAACCGGCTCGTCGCCAACGACGAGGGCGCGGCGGGGCTCGAGGTCCTGCTCGGCGGGCTGCGGGTGCGTGCCGTCGGGGACGTGACCGTCGCGCTCGCGGGCGCCCGGGGACCGGCGTGGCTGGACGACCGGCCGGTCGGACACGAGGCCGTGCTGGAGCTGCGGTCGGGCACGGAGCTGCGGCTGGGCACGGTCACCTCCGGGCTGCGGACGTACGTCGCGGTGCGGGGCGGGATCGACGTGCCGACGGTGCTGGGGTCCCGGTCGACGGACCAGCTCGCCGCACTCGGGCCGGGACCCGTGCGGGCCGGTGACGTCCTGCCGGTCGGTGCCGCGCCGGTGGGCTGGCCGGTGGTGGACCTCGCGCCGGTGGCGGCCCCGCCGGACCGGGTCGAGCTGCCCGTGGTGCCGGGGCCGCACGCCGACTGGTTCGAGGACGTGCTCGCGCGGTTGCAGGCCGGCGAGTGGCACGTGACGCCGTCGACGAACCGGGTGGCGGTGCGCCTGACGGGGCCGGCGCTCGCCCGCACCCCCGACGCCACGGGACGGGAGCTGCCGTCGGAAGGGCTGGTCCTCGGTGCCGTGCAGGTGCCGCCGGACGGGCAGCCCGTCGTGTTCGGCGTGGACCATCCCGTCACGGGCGGCTACCCGGTGGTCGCGGTGGTCCGGCGGTACGCGCACGGCCGGCTCGCCCAGGTCAGGCCGGGGGACCGCGTGTCCTTCGTCCACGGCCTCGCGTCTGTTTGAATGCACGGAGGGAGGGGACCCGATGGATGTGCGTGTGACCAGCCGGGATGTCGGTCCCCGGACCGTCGTGGCGGTCGAGGGCGAGATCGACGTGTCGTCCGCCGACGCGCTGCGCGACCAGATCTCGGAGCTGCTCGAGCGGGACCGGACCGACCTGGTCATCGACCTGCGGGCAGTCCGGTTCATGGACTCGACGGGCCTCGGCGTCCTCGTCGGCACCCTGAAGAAGGTCCGGCTGGCCGGTGGTCAGCTGCAGCTCGTGATCGACTCCGAGAAGCTGCTCAAGGTCTTCCGGATCACCGCGCTGCTCCAGGTGTTCACGGTGCACGACACGGTGGAGGCGGCCCTGGACGCCTGATCGGGTGTCCTGGACGCGCGACCGGGTGAAACGCGCCGTGTCCGGTTTGTCAGATATTGACAGGGTTCTCCGCGGGGCGTGAACTCGTCGCGGGACGACTGGCCGCCGACGTCGCGGCGACCGCTCCCCGTTCAGCGAGGGGACGACGATGCGGCTACGTGCCTGCCTCGCCACCGGTGCGGTCAGTGCCCTGGCCATCGTGGGGTTCGTGACGCCTGCGCAGGCCGGCGGTGCCGCGCCGAGCGTGCCCGTCCTGGTCGGCCCGGTCGCCGGAGCGCCCTCGGTGCCCTCGACGGCGCAGCTGCAGGTCCGCGCGTCGGATCCCGACGACGCCCAGGTGGACGTGACGTTCCACGCGCAGGCGCACACCCCCGGCACCCCGGGGACGGGCGACCCGTTCACGCTCATGCTCATGCCGGACACGCAGAACTACGTGAGCACGACGGCGAACACCGACATCATGCGGCAGCAGGCGCAGTGGATCGCGGACAACAAGGACCCGCTGAACATCGCGTTCGTGGCGCACCTCGGCGACATCGTCGGGGTGGAGACGGCGACGGTGCAGTGGGACCGCGCCTCGCAGTACCTGGCGATCCTCGACGCGGCCAACGTGCCGAGTGCGGTGCTGCCTGGGAACCACGACATGAACCTGACCACGGGGTCGGCGGCGCTCTACCAGCAGTACTTCCCGGTGAGCCGGTACGCGAACGCGACCTGGAACTCACCGACGGCGTCCTACGGCGGCTACTTCGGCCAGGACCAGTTCGGCGACGACCCCGTGGACCGGCAGAACCTCGACAGCTACTCCCTGTTCACCGCGGGCGGCATGGACTTCCTGCTGCTCAGCCTCGAGTTCAACGCCCCCGACCCGGTCCTCGACTGGGCGCGGCGGGTGCTGGCCGCGTACCCGGACCGCCGGGCGATCGTCGCGACGCACAGCTACGTCGACACCGCCGGCGGCCTGACCACCCAGGTCGCCCGTGCGGACGGCGGGAACAGCGGCCAGGCGATCTGGGAGGAGCTGGTCCGGCCGAGCTGTTCGGTGTTCCTCGTGGTCAACGGGCACTTCTCCGACGAGGTCACCGCCGAGGCGCGCCGGACGGACACCAACGCGTGCGGGCAGCCCGTGCAGGCGATGCTCTCCGACTACCAGGACCGCCCGCGCGGCGGCGACGGGTGGCTGCGGTACCTCACGTTCGACCCGGGCGCCGACGAGATCCGCGCGTTCACGTACTCGCCGTTCCTCGGGCAGTTCGAGACGGACGCGGACAGCCAGTTCACGGTCCCGTACGACATGAGAGAGCCCGCGGACCTGCCGGTGGTCGGTACCGCGACGGTCGCGTCGGGCTCGGTCGCGTCGGTCCCGGTCCCGGCGTTGCCACCGGGCACCCTGGTCGACTGGTACGCGACGGTCGACGACGGCACGTCGGTGACGCGCAGCCCGACCTGGTCCTACACGACCGCGCAGGCCGGCCCGGCGACGCTCGCGTCGGACGCCTTCTCGCGGACCGTCGCGAACGGCTGGGGCACGGCCGACACCGGCGGCGTATGGACCGTCGGCGGGGGCACGACCCGGTTCTCGGTGGGTTCGGGCGTGGGGCAGCAGGCCGCCGGGGCCGGCGGGACCGTCGCCGCGACGCTCGGGTCCGTCACGTCGGCGTCGTCCGACGTCTCCGTCTCCGTCGGGCTCGACCGGGTGCCGTCCGGGCCCGTGTACCTGACGGTCTCCGGGCGGGTGGTCGGGAGCGCGGACTACGGGGCGCGCGTGAAGGTGCTCGCCACGGGTGCGGTCCAGCTGCACACGGAGCGGTCGGGCACGGTGCTCACGGGCAACACGCTGCCGGGCCTGACGCTGGCCGCCGGCGACCGGCTGCGCGTCCGCGTGCAGGTCGAGGGCACCAGCCCGACGACCATCCGGACGCGGGCGTGGAAGGTCGGCTCCGCGGAGCCCACGACCTGGCAGTACACGGCGACCGACTCGACGGCTGGCCTCCAGTCGGGCGGCGGCGTGCGGCTGACGACGTACGCGAGCTCGACCGTGACCGGCGGCAACATCCTCGCGCGGTACGACGACCTGCTCGCGACGGGCGTCGGCGGCACGACCCCGCCACCGAACGTGCCGCCCAGCGCGAGCTTCACCGCGAGCGCGGCCGGGCTGACGGCGTCGGTGGACTCGTCGGCGTCGACGGACTCCGACGGCACGATCGTGAGCCGGGTGTGGGCGTTCGGCGACGGCTCGACCGGGACCGGCGCGACGAGCAGCCGCACCTACGCCGCGGCCGGCACCTACACGATCACCCTGACGGTGACCGACGACGACGGCGCCGNGCGACGGCTCGACCGGGACCGGCGCGACGAGCAGCCGCACCTACGCCGCGGCCGGCACCTACACGATCACCCTGACGGTGACCGACGACGACGGCGCCGCGACGAGCACCACCCGCCAGGTCACGGTCACCGCCCCGCCGCCGAACGTCGCGCCGACGGCGAGCTTCACGGTCGCCGCGACGGGTCTGACGGCATCGGTCGACTCGTCGGCGTCGACCGACTCCGACGGCACGATCGTCAGCCGGGTGTGGGCGTTCGGCGACGGCTCGACCGGGACCGGCGCGACGAGCAGCCGCACCTACGCCGCGGCCGGCACCTACACGATCACCCTGACGGTNGAGCCGGGTGTGGGCGTTCGGCGACGGCTCGACCGGGACCGGCGCGACGAGCAGCCGCACCTACGCCGCGGCCGGCACCTACACGATCACCCTGACGGTGACCGACGACGACGGCGCCACGACGAGCACCACGCGGCAGGTCACCGTGACGGCCGTGCCGCCGCCGACCACCCTCGCGACCGACTCGTTCACCCGCACCGTCAGCTCGGGCTGGGGCAGTGCGACGACGGGCGGTGCCTGGACGGTCGGTGGCGGGAGCACGCGGTTCGCGGTGAACGGCAGCGTCGGCCTCCAGTCGCCGGCCATCGGCGGCACCCTCACAGCGACGCTCGCCGGCGTGTCCTCGACCGCGACGGACACCACGGTGGGCGTCAGCATGGACACCGTCCCCACGGGCCCGGTGTACCTGACGGTCGCCGGGCGGGTCGTCGGGTCGGCGACCTACGGCGCGCGGCTCAAGCTCATGCCCACGGGCGTCGTCCAGCTGCACACCGAGCGCACCGGCACGGTGCTCGCGGGCGGCACGCTGCCGGACCTGACCCTGACGGCGGGCCAGCAGCTGCGGGTGCGGGTCCAGGTGCAGGGCACGTCACCCACGGTCGTGCGCGTCAAGGCCTGGGCCGCCGGATCGAGCGAGCCGGCCGCCTGGCAGTACACGACGACCGACTCGACCGTAGGCCTGCAGTCGGCCGGCGCTGTCCGGCTGCAGACCTACCTCAGCTCGTCGGCGACCGCCCTGGCCGTGGCCCGCTGGGACGACCTGGCGGTGGCGCCGATCGGCTGAGGGAGTCAGGTCGCTGGAAGGATCGAGTAGACGACGGTCTGCTCTCCGTCCTCCGACGTCGACGCTGCGACGCCGACCTCCCACCCCGCCACGGGGAAGGTGATGCCGGGCGGGGGCGCGAGCGCCGGGTAGGTCGACCAGTCGTCGCCGAGCAGCCGGACGGCCTCCTTGGCGGCGTCGTCCCCGCCGACGGCGATCACGACGCTCCACCCGTCGCCGCTCGAGCCGGCCATCGGGCTGACCGAGACCAGCCGGCCACCGACGAGGGGGACGTCGTCGACGGGGAAGCCCTCGGGGAAGCCGGTCGGTGCCGGGGGCATGTCGAGCAGGGTCAGGGACCAGGGGCCCGCCACGGCGCGCCCGTCCGCCTCGGCATAGCTCACGTAGACCGAGTACTCGCCGGAGGGCAACGGCACGCCCCCGGGGTCGCCGTCCGTCGCGCAGGTGGTCAGCTCCGTGCTCGTCATGCCCGAGACCACGGAGCGGTCGGGCGAGGACAGCCACGAGTACCGCGGGTCCGGCGACGGGTCGGCGTCGGACGCCACGACCGTGCCGTCGTGGGTGATCAGGATCTGGCTGTCGAGCTCGTCGCCGGTGCCGCTGATCCGCTCCGAGCTCTCCGCGGCCTCGAGCTGCTGGCGCGCGACCTCCACCGCTCGGTCCAGTGCGGCGACCTGCCCGGCGGTGAGCGGGACAGCAGCCGGCGGATCCGCCATCGCGGCCGCGCGACGCTCCTCCGCGGCGGCCAGCGTCTCGTTCGCGCTGCGCACCAGCTCGGCGACCGCGGCGTCCCGAGCAGCCGGTGACAGCTCGCGGACGAGGACCGGGCTCATGGTGCGCCCGAGCAGCGTTCCCAGGTGGCTGCCCTGCTGGGGCACGGCGGAAGAGTCCTCCTGGTACCACGAGCCGTCCGTCGCCGGCAGCAGGCCGACACGACCCGGGTCGGCCGTCGGGAGGAGCCCGATGTCCGAGCCGCACGTCCCGGGCGCTGCGTCGGCCCGGGCCGCGGGGAGCACCGACAGGGGCTGCCGCCCTCCGACGTACACGGCGCCGAACGCCACGGCTCCGACGGCCCCGACGGCCACACCCCCACGCACCCCCGCGCGGACGGTCCGGCGGCGCCGGATGCGGCCGGTGAGGGACAGGACGTCGAAGGGCGGGTCGTCGGGGCCGGTGTCGACGGCGTCGCGCAGCGAACGGGCCAGGTCGGGGCTCATCGGGTCACTCCTGTCGGGACGAGCTGGATGTCGATCGTGTGCGCGTCGGGCAGCGGACCCAGCAGGGCCTCGAGCTGGCCGATCGCGTCGAAGAGGTACCGCTTGACGGTGCCGTCCGAGAGCGCGAGCCGGCGGGCGATCTCCGGCACGGTCAGGTCGTCGTAGAACCGGAGCACCACGCAGGCGCGCAGCCGTGGCCGGAGCGTGAGCAGCGCGGTCTGCACGTCGAGCCGTGCCGTGCTGGCCGGTCCGTGGTCGGCGGTGTCGTCGTCCCGGGCCAGCAGGTGGCGGACCGCGGTCCAGCGGGCCCGGCGGCGGTAGGCGTCCAGGAAGATCGTGAGGATCGCCTGCCGCACGTACGACTCGGCCGCGCCGGGGTCGCGGATCGGACGGCCCTGGCTGAAGCAGCGCACCAGCGCGTCCTGGACCAGGTCCTCACCCTCGCGCTCGTCGCCGGTCAGCAGGGTCGCGTACCGCACGAGCGCACGCCCCCGAGCCCGCACGAGCTCGTCCAGAACCTGTTCCCAGGTCGTCATGCCACCTCCTCGTGGTGCCGTCATCTTCCTGGACGACCGGGAGGTGCGAACCGTTGGTCGGGCGCGCGATCAGGTGAGGGTGACGGGGAACGACGCACCGAGGGTCAGCGCGTACCCGCCCGACGCCGGGTCCTGCAGGAGGACGGTCTCGGTGGGGGTCCACACCGTCGGCCCGGACAGGAGCCACGCGGGGATCACGGTGTACTCGCCGGGGGGCAGCGGGTCCCCGCTCGTGAGCGGCAGCTCCGAGTCGGCGACGCAGGACGTCAGCACGCGACCCTCGTCGGTGAAGAGCAGAGGGGCGCCGGCGCCGAGGTCGACCACGGAGAAGGCGTCGTTCGCCTGCACGGTCGTCCCCACCACCACGCCGTCGCGCACGATCCAGTACTCGACCGCGTAGTAGCCCCATGCGCGGAGCCGGCCCGGACCCGTGTACTGCACGGTGGCGGTGGCGTGCAGCGCCTCACCGGCGGGGAGCGTGGTCGCCGCCGGCGTCAGCTGGAGGTCGAGCATCGCGGTGCGGACCGGGGTGGCCGGTGCGGGGGCTCCGCACGCGGGACGGCCCGCCCTCGTCGTCCGGTCGAGCACGGCGTCCGCACCGGGGAGCGGCAGCTGCTCGTCGGCCTCGCCGGTCACCGTGACGGACACGGGGTCGCCGAGGGCCGTCGCGCGCTCGGCACCGTCGAGCGCGGCCGCCTGCTCGAACGTCAGCGTGCCGCCCGCGAGCTCCGCGGGAGCCTGGTCCGCTCCGCCGTAGGTGACGACGTCGGCCCAGGGGCGCAGCTCGTACGCGCCCGCGGGCAGAGGTCGGCCGACGGTCACAGCCGGGTCGTCGCCCGGGTCGCAGACGGTGAGGTCGAGCGGGCCGCGGTACCAGGTCGACTCGCCCTGGTTGCCGCTGCGGCTCGACATCGCGTCGTACGTGGCGGGGTAGAAGCCCGCGGTGCCGACGACCACGCCGTCGCGGACCACCGCGACCCGCGGCCCACCGACCGGCACGGCGAACGCGACGAACGTCTCGGACGCGGTGCTGCGCTCGACCTCGCCGCCGGACACGAGGTGCCCACCAGCCGGCAGTGACGCCGAGTCGGGCGCGATCCGGGCGAGGATGCGGTCGTCGACGGGGTAGGTCACCGGGGCGTCGACCAGGGACCCGCAGGTTCCGTACGGGCGTGCGGGGTCACCGGTGGGCAGGACCGCGGGGAGCACGGCGGGCACCGTCGGCGTCGGCGTCGGCGACGGCTGCTGCGTGGTGACGCTGGGGGACGGCGAGATCGCCGGCGGCGCAGGGCTGCGGTCGGGGAGGAGCCCGTACGCGGTGCCGGCGACGAGGACGGCGGCCGCGGCGGCGCCACCGATCGTCAGGGCGGCGCGGGTGCGACGGCGCGCGCGGGCGCGGGCGGCGATCCGGGCGACCGGCAGCGGCGCGCGACCGGTGCGGTGACTGCGCTCGGCGCGGTCCTCCAGCTCGCCGAGGGCCGACTCGAGGTCGTGGTTCATCGCCCGGCTCCCTTCGTGATCGTGGGGACGTCCTCGGTGGTCAGGCCCGGTTGCGGGCCCAGGAGCGGCTCGAGCTTGCGGCGGGCGTCGGACAGGTACCGCTTGACCGCCCCGGGGGAGACCCCGAGCCGGCGGCCGATCTCGGGGAGCGTGAGGTCGTCGGAGAAGCGCAGGACGACGCAGGCGCGCTCGCGGGGGGACAGCGCGGTCAGTGCCCGTGCCACGTCGGCGCGGTCGCCCGCCGCGACGAGCTCGTCCGCGGCGGTCTCGGGTGTCGCGACCAGGTGGGTGACGGCCGCGAAGCGGCGACGGGCCCGGTAGCCGTCGAGGTAGGTGTTGAGGATGACCCGCCGGACGTAGGCCTCCACCCAGACGACGTCCTCGGGCCGGCGGCGGCCGAACGTGCGGACCAGCCCGTCCTGCACCAGGTCCTCCGCCGCCGACAGGTCGCCGGTCAAGAGGTACGCGTAGGCGACCAGCGCCGAGCCCCGCTCGGCGACGAGCCGGTCGAGATCGTCCTCCCAGCTCATGGTCGTCCCCTCGCTCCGTACGGAACTGTCCTCACCTGCTCAGACGCACGGGGCGCCCGAACGGTTGGGGTCCCCACGATCGTCTCGCGGACGGCGCTCCGGATCACGGTCGCGTGGTGGTGCGATCCACGTCACATCTGCTGGCTAGACTCACCGGGTCGCGCAGCAACGGGGCTGTGGGACGGGCGCGGTCAGGGGGGCCTCGCTGATGTCCGAGGAGGATGCATGGTCGAGCTCGGGTCCACGAGCATCACGATCGTCAGTGTCATCGCGGCCGTTGCGGTCGCGTCCCTGCTCATCGCCGTTGTCCTGCGCCGCCAGGTGCTCGCGGCCGGTGAGGGGACCGAGTCCATGCGCGAGATCGCGCGCGCGGTCCAGGAAGGGGCGTCGGCGTACCTGAGCCGGCAGTTCCGCACCCTGGCCCTCTTCGCGGTCATCGTCTGCGCCCTGCTGTTCCTGCTGCCGGGCGACGGCGGCATCAAGCTGGGCCGTTCGGTGTTCTTCCTGGTCGGGGCCGGTTTCTCGGCAGCGATCGGCTACCTGGGGATGTGGCTCGCGACGCGGGCGAACGTCCGGGTGGCGGCGGCCGCGTCGGAGGTCGGTGGGCGTGCAGAGGGCGCGCGCATCGCGTTCCGGACCGGCGGGTTCGTCGGCATGAGCGTCGTGGGCCTCGGCCTGCTCGGCGCCGCGTCCGTCGTCCTGATCTACAAGGCCGAGGCGCCGGCGGTGCTCGAGGGCTTCGGCTTCGGTGCCGCGCTGCTCGCCATGTTCATGCGGGTCGGTGGTGGCATCTTCACCAAGGCGGCAGACGTCGGCGCCGACCTCGTCGGCAAGGTCGAGAAGCACATCCCGGAGGACGACCCGCGCAACGCGGCCACCATCGCGGACAACGTCGGCGACAACGTCGGCGACTGCGCGGGCATGGCGGCGGACCTGTTCGAGTCCTACGCCGTCACGCTCGTCGCGGCCCTGATCCTGGGCAAGGCGGCGTTCGGTGAGCAGGGGCTCGTGTTCCCGCTCATCGTCACGGCCATGGGGGCCGTCGTCGCTGTCCTCGGCGTGTTCATCACGCGGGTGCGGGGTGCGGAGAGCGGCCTCGCGGCCATCAACCGGGGCTTCTACATCTCGGCGCTCGTCGGTGTCGCGCTCTCCGCGATCGCGGCGTTCGTCTACCTGCCGTCGTCCTTCGCGGAGCTCACGGGCGGCACGGTCGGCCTGGAGACGCACGGCGGCGACCCGCGGCTGATCGCCTCGGTCGCCGTGGCCATCGGCGTCGTGCTGGCGGGCATCATCCTGTGGGTGACCGGGTACTTCACGGGCACGACGAGCAAGCCGACGCTCCACGTGGCACGCACCACCCTGACCGGCGCGGCCACCGTGGTCCTGTCCGGCATCGGGGTCGGCCTGGAGTCCGCCGTCTACACCGCCGGCATCATCGCGGCAGCCATCTGCGGTGTGTTCCTGCTGGCCGGCGGCTCGGTGGCGCTGTCCCTGTTCCTCATCGCGCTCGCGGGCTGCGGCCTGCTGACCACGGTCGGCGTCATCGTCGCCATGGACACGTTCGGGCCGGTCAGCGACAACGCGCAGGGCATCGCCGAGATGTCGGGCGACGTCACGCCCGAGGGCGCACAGATCCTCACGGACCTCGACGCCGTCGGCAACACGACGAAGGCCGTCACCAAGGGCATCGCGATCGCGACGGCCGTGCTGGCCGCGACCGCCCTGTTCGGGTCGTACGCCGACGCGGTGGCGTCCGCGCTGCGCACGGCGGGCGAGGTGGGCGACGAGCTCACGGCGTCGATGCTGAACTACAGCATCATCAGCCCGGTCACCCTGGTCGGGGTGATCCTCGGTGGCGCGACGGTCTTCCTGTTCTCGGGCCTGGCCATCGACGCCGTGACCCGCGCAGCCGGGGCCATCGTGTTCGAGGTCCGTCGCCAGTTCCGGGAGAACCCCGGGATCATGACGTACGAGGTGCGACCGGAGTACGGCAAGGTCGTCGACATCTGCACCCGCGACTCCCTGCGGGAGCTGGCCACGCCCGGTCTGCTCGCGGCGTTCGCGCCGATCGCCGTCGGGTTCGGGCTCGGCGTCGGTCCGCTCGCCGGCTTCCTCGGCGGGGCCATCGCGACCGGCGTGCTCATGGCGGTCTTCCTGGCCAACTCGGGCGGTGCCTGGGACAACGCGAAGAAGATCGTCGAGGACGGCAACTTCGGCGGCAAGGGGTCCGACGCCCACTCGGCGGCGGTCATCGGCGACACCGTCGGCGACCCGTTCAAGGACACCGCCGGCCCGGCGATCAACCCGCTGATCAAGGTCATGAACCTCGTGGCCCTGCTCATCGCGCCGGCCGTCGTGGCCATCTCGGTGGGCGAGGACGCCAACCAGACGGTCCGCCTGTCGATCGCCGTCGTCGCCGCGCTCGTCGCGGCCGGCGCGGTCGTGGCGTCCCGGCTCCGGGCGGCGCGCGACGACAAGAACGACCTGACACGCGAGGCCGAGAAGGCGCTCGCCTGACGGACGGTCGATCGCTCCCTCGTCGGTCACGACGGGGGAGCGGTCGACTCCCGGATCATCAGCTCGGGCGTGACGGTCACGCGGTGCACCGCCCGAGCGGGCTCGCCCAGCCGCCCGACCAGCAGCTCGACCGCGGTCCGGCCGATCGAGCGTCGCGGCGGGCGGACGGCCGTCAGCGGCGGGTTGGCCATCCCGGCGACCTCGTCGTCGTACGCCACGACGGACAGCTGCCCCGGCACGCGGATCCCCCGCTCCTCGCAGCGCTCCACCAGGGAGATCGCCTCCGGGTCGGAGTGCACCAGCAGCGCGGTCGTGCCTGCTGCGAGGCACGCGTCGAGGATGCGGTCCACCTCCGTGCGCCAGATCGGGTCGCGGTAGTTCACCATCGACAGGTCGGGTGCGGCATCCAGCCCGAGCTCCTCGCACGCGCCCAGCCAGCCCGTCCGGACCTTGGGCGCCGTGGGGCTGGCCTGCGAGTACGCCAGCCCGATGCGACGGTGGCCCAGGGACGCGAGGTGGTGCACGGCGATGCTCGCGCCCAGGGCGTGGTCGGACACGACGGACTCCATCGGCGCGCCGTGCGGCGGGATCGTCGCGGTGCGCTCCAGCAGGACCACGGGGACGTCGAGGCCGGCCAGCCGGGCCAGCAGCGCGTCGCCGCCCGGCCCGGACAGGTTGGGTGCGATGAGCAGGCCGTCGACGCCGACGGTCTCGACCAGGCCCGTGACCTGTCGCTCGTCGTCCTCCACCTGGTACGACGAGCCCCGCAGCACGAGCCGGACCCCCAGCCGCGCGGCGGCCTCGCGCGCACCCTGGAGCACGCCGGGGTAGTAGTAGTCGAGCGACGGGACGACCATGCCGAGCGTCGCGACAGCAGGGGTCTCCTCGTCGCCGCCCGGTGGAGCCAGCAGCGTCGCGCCGCCGTGCACCCGGCGCACCAAGCCCTCGTTGGCCAGCTGGGTGATGTCGCGGCGGACCGTCACGGGGGTGACGCCGAGCGCGGAGGCGATGTCGCTGACGCGGACCGTGCCCTCGCGACGGAGCACGTCGAGGAGCTGGTCGCGCCGGGTCACGGGCAGGGAGGTCATCGGGCCACCTCGATCGTCACGACGAGGGAGCCCCGCCCGGCGGAGTCGTCGACGGCCAGCTCCAGGCGCGTGAGGTGGTCGCCCCACACGTCGGAGAGCATCGGGTCGTCCAGCGGCCGGACGGTCAGCGACGAGGTCACCGTGGCAGGGTCCCAGGTCAGGCGGGTCGCGCGCGCGCCATCGAGCGGGTGGATCGTGACGAGGCCCGGGGCGGTGGCCTGCACGGACCCCGCGAGCATCCAGTGCACGACGGTGCCGGTCCCGCCCGGGGTCACCTCCCAGTCGTCCGCCACGAGCACGCGGGAGCCGGGCCGGTCGAGGGTGACCGTCCGGGTCCAGCGGGTCAGCTCCTCGGTCGGGTAGGCCGCCGTGAGGTCGAGCTGCATCCGGTCCGCGTCCCCCGGCGCCTGCGCGGCCCGGAACTCCTGACCGTGGTGCTGCGGGGTGCCGCGGACCTCGGGCGCGGAGTGCCACGAGCTCTGCATCGTCCAGAGGTCGTACCGGTCCGGGCCGAACGTCTGCGCGGTGTACGTGGGGCGGCCCGGGTCGACGACGACCGGAACCCCGTCCACGGCCACGACGACGGACCCGAGGTCGTTGTGGTTGTGCGACTCGCCGTTGTGCCCGCCCTTGAGCGCGACGGCCAGCCCCTGCGACGACCCCGCTGTCTCACGCAGGAGGCCGACCTCCGTGCTCGGGAACCAGACGTGCGCCGGGAGGGGGGACTGCGGGGCGCTCGCCGGCCACGCGTCGTAGGCCAGCGCCTCCAGCGTGCGGCCGATGCCGCCGCGCTCGGGCAGGTCGGAGCGGGCGTGCTCGGCGGCGGCGTGCGCGGCGGCGGCGGACGAGCCGGTGCGCAGCGCCCAGGAGTGCAGGACGTGCCACGGGAGGTCGGTCGACGGCGTCGCGGTGCCGTCGCCGACGCCGAGGTACCACGCGCCGCCGAGGTGCATCGTGTGCGGGTAGTCGACCATGGCCCGCACGACCGGCCACGTCGAGGCGTCCTCGCCGGTCGCGTGCTCCAGCAGGGTCAGCGCCTCGAGCGCGCGGCAGGCACCCTGCCACCAGTACGAGTAGCCCTCGTCGATCGCGCCGTCGGCCGGCAGGGACGCCAGGTAGTCGCCGAGGCCCGTGGCCACCCGCGCCACGACCGCGTCGCGCTCCGGCGGCTCGAGCAGGACCACGGCCGCGGTCAGGACGTTCGCGTGGATCCAGGCGGTCCAGTTGCTCAGCGGCGGGACCAGCCAGCCCCAGTCGTCACGCGTGACGAACGGGTCGAGCACGCGCGTGCGCACCTCGTGCCGGATGCGGCGACGCACGCCGGGGACGCGGGCGTCGAGCTGGTCGCCCAGCACGTGGTCGATCCACGCGAGCCGTGCGGCCACCTCGCCCGCGCCCAGGTCGAGCACGGGCTCGGTGACCACGGGGACGACCGTGCCCAGCGCGGCCGCCGCGACATCGTGTGCGGGCCAGCACCAGGAGCTCTGCTCGCACAGGAGCGTCGCGCCGTCCGCCACCTCGTCGACCCATACCGGGTCGTCCGTGACGAGCGCCGCGACCACCGCGCGGGTCAGCCGGTCCTCGCGACCGAACACCCGTGCCTCGTACTCGACCCGGTCGCCGTCGCGCCGGTACCGGGCGTACTGGCTGGCCAGGGGCTGGGGCCACGGTGTGCCGAGCTCGGTCCGTGCGCGCGCAAGGAGCCCGCGGTCGTCGACGGACGCCCAGAATGTGCGATCGGTCGGCAGGGGAAGTCCTGCACGCACGGCTGTCGACATGGGCCCTCGTTTCGGATCGGCGATGATCGAAAATGATCGTAACTCATCGGGGAAGCGCTTGACGAAGATCGTTTGTGTGCGTTTAACTCCTCCTCGCCGGGTCGAACCGATCAAAGACGACATCGACCCGGGCGCGACTTCGATGAGGAAGGACGACGCGTGACGCATCCCAGCACCTCCGCAGCCGCGCGGCCCCACGTCCTGCTGCTCATGAGCGAGGGCACCTTCGACCTCCAGTTCCACACGGAGCAGGTCGACCGGCTGCGCGAGCTGGCCGAGGTGGGTGAGCCGCTGCGGCTCGACGACCTGGACGGCGAAGACGGTCGCACGCAGCTGGCCGAGGCCGACGTGATCGTCACCTCGTGGGGTGCACCACCGATCACCCCGGCGCACCTCGCCGCCGCACCTCGGCTGCGGGCCATCCTGCACGCCGCCGGCACCGTGCGCGGCCTGGTGCCGGACGAGGCGTGGGCGCGGGGGATCGTCGTGACCTCCGCCGCCGACGAGAACGCGCGACCGGTGGCCGAGTACACGCTCGCGGCGATCATCCTGGCCGGCAAGCGGGCACCGTTCCTCGCCGCCGAGGCCCGGACCCGTCGCGACCGCTGGTCGTTCGCCGACGAGCGCGGCGACCTCAGCAACCGGGGCCGGACCATCGGCATCGTCGGCTGGTCCCGGATCGGGCGCCGCACGGTCGAGCTGCTCGACGTCCTGGAGACCGACGGTGTGCTCGTCGCGGACCCCACGATCACCGCGGACGACCTGCTGGGCACCGGCGCGCAGCTGGTGGACCTGCCCGAGCTGCTGCGCCGCAGCGACATCGTCAGCCTGCACGCCCCGGCACTCCCGGAGACGCGTCACCTCATCGGTGCCGAGGAGCTGGCCCTGATGCCCGACGGCGCGACCCTGATCAACACGGCCCGTGGCGTGCTCGTCGACACCGCCGCCCTGGAGTGCGAGGCGTCCAGCGGGCGGCTGTTCGCGGTCCTCGACGTCACCGACCCGGAGCCTCTGCCACCCACGTCGGTCCTCTACGACCTGCCCAACGTCATGCTCACCCCGCACATCGCCGGCTCGCTGGGCTCCGAGGCGCGGCGCATGAGCGACCACACCCTCGACGAGCTGGAGCGGCTGATCCTCGGGCGGCCGGTCCTGGCACCGGTCACCCGCGAGCACCTGGTGGTGGGCGCATGACCGCGCGCCAGATCCGCACCCGCGAGCAGTGGGCGGCGCTGGCCGACGAGATGCTGCTGGCGGTCCGCCCGTACGCCTCTCCGAGCCATGCCCTGATCACCCTGCCCGGCGCGCCCGGCGGTTACGGCACCGCGGTCGACGGGCTCGAGGGCTTCGCGCGGACGTTCCTGCTGGCGGGGTTCCGGCTCGCCGGGGAGCGCGGCGCCGACCCCCTCAACCTCGCGGAGCACTACGCAGCCGGCCTGGCGGCGGGCACCGACCCGTCGTCGCCCGAGCGCTGGGTGCGGCCGGAGGAGCACGGTCAGGCGAAGGTCGAGGCCGCGTCGCTCGCGCTCATCCTCGACCTGACGCGCCCGTGGCTCTGGGACGGTCTCGATGCCGGCGTGCAGGAACGCGTCGTCGACTACCTCTCGTCCGTCGTCGGCGACCGCGGGTACCCGCGCAACAACTGGCTCTGGTTCCGGATCGTCGTCGAGACGTTCCTGAGGTCGGTGGGCGGACCGTGGTCGGCCGAGGACCTCGAGGAGGACCTCGCGCTGCACGAGTCGTTCGCGCGCGCCGACGGCTGGTTCTCCGACGGCGACCAGCGCTCCTACGACCACTACGTCGGCTGGGCGATGCACCTGTACCCGGTGCTGTGGGCGCGGATGCAGGGGGCTTCCCTGACGCCGGAGCGACAGGCCCGGGACGTCGCGCGTCTCGACCGGTACCTGCAGGACGCCATCCGCCTGGTCGGCGCCGACGGCAGCCCGCTCCTCCAGGGCCGCAGCCTGACCTACCGGTTCGCGGCGGCGGCCCCCTACTGGGCGGGCGCGATCGCCGGCGTGCCCAGCACGTCGCCCGGGCAGCTGCGCCGGGCCGCGTCGAGCATCGTCACGCACTTCGTGCAGCACGGCGCCCCGGACGAGGACGGCCTGCTGACCCTCGGGTGGCACGGGCCGTGGCGGCCGCTCGCGCAGAGCTACTCCGGCACCGGGTCACCGTACTGGGCGGCCAAGGGGATGCTCGGGCTCGCGCTGCCGGCCGACCACCCGGTGTGGACCGCCGCCGAGGAGCCGCTGCCGGTGGAGGTCGCGGACGACCTCGTCGCCGTCGCGGCGCCCGGCTGGATCGTCAGCGGGACCCACGACGACGGCATCGTGCGCGTGGTCAACCACGGCACCGACCACGCGTTCGAGGGCTCGCTCGACGGTGACTCGCCCCTGTACGCCCGGCTCGGCTACTCCACGGCGACCGCGCCTCTGCTCGATGAGGAGGCCTGGGCCGAGCCGTTCGACCAGGCCGTCGTGCTGGTCGACGCCGACGGGCGATCCACCCACCGGTCCGGGATGACCCTGCTGACCTGCGAGGTCGTCGACGGTGTCGGCACCGCCGCCTCCCGCAGCGAGGCGCACCGCGTCGACGTGGACCCGTCGGTCCAGACCCACGGCTCCGGTCTCGTCGGCACCTCCGTCGTCGTCGGCACCCTCACCATCGTGTCCGTCGTGCGCGGGGCCTGGGAGGTCCGGGCCGTCTGCGTCGACGACGCCGACCCGGGTCTCACGGTCCGCAGCGCGGGCTGGCCCGTGTCGGGCGAACCGGCCGTCCTGACGCACGGCGTGCGCGGCGACGGGCTGACCTCGTTGCTCGTCGCCGACGGGCTCGACACCGAGGTCCGGCTGGACAAGGACGCCAGCCCGCTCGGCACCTGGACCGCGACCCCCTGGGTCTCCACCCCGGTGGTCGCCGGCAGCTGGTGGGTCACCGCCGTCTGCCTCGCGCAGCACCCGACCGCCCCCCCGACCGCTGCCGTCCTCGGGCAGCAGCTGACCGTGACGTGGGCCGACGCCCGCGTGACCACCTGCACGTTGCCCCACCAGCAGTAGCACGCGGGCGACGGCGCCCGGCGTGATGACGACCCAAGAGGAGAGCACCATGAACAGGAAGGCCCTGGCCGCCATCGGCGCCGCCGCGGCTCTCTCGCTGACGCTCGCCGCGTGCGGCAGCAGCAGCGGGGACGCCCCGGAGGACGAGGCCACCGAGTCCGGACCGGTCGAGCTGTCGGTCGCCGTCTGGAGCATGGACCAGACGCCCGAGTTCCAGGCCCTCTTCGACGCGTTCGAGGCGGCCTACCCGGACATCACGATCAAGCCGGTCGACATCCTCGCGGACGACTACCCCGAGAAGGTCACGACGATGCTGGCCGGTGGCGACACCACCGACGTCCTGACGATGAAGACCCTCACGGACTACTCGCGCTACGCCGGCCGCGGTCAGCTCGAGGACGTCACGGACCTGGTCACCGACTACCCGGACGGCAAGCTGGCCGGTACCGACGGCTACGACCAGGACGGCAAGTTCTTCGCGGTCCCGTACCGGCAGGACTTCTGGGTCCTCTACTACAACAAGACGCTGTTCGACGCGGCCGGCCTCGACTACCCCGACCACGTCACGTGGGACGAGTACGCCGACCTCGCGCAGAAGCTCACGGGCACCGACGCGGCGGGGCAGAAGGTCTACGGCACGTACAACCACATCTGGCGCTCGGTCACGCAGGCCGCGGCCCAGGCGCAGAACGAGGGCGCCGACCTGCTCAGCGGGGACTACGGGTTCCTCAAGGACCAGTACGACCTCAACGTCGGCCTCCAGAAGGACGGCTACGCGCTCGACTACTCGACGGCCAAGACCCAGCAGGTCAGCTACCGCACGATGTTCGAGACGCAGGCCACCGCGATGATGCCGATGGGCACCTGGTACATCTCCGGGATCCTGCAGGCCAAGAAGGACGGCAAGTCCACCGTCGAGTGGGGCATCGCGCCGATGCCGCAGGTGGACGACGTCGACCAGACCACGACGTTCGGCGGACCCACCGCGTTCGCGGTGAACAAGGCGTCGAAGCACAAGGACGCCGCCAAGACGTTCCTGGCGTTCGCCGCATCGCTCGAGGGTGCCAAGGCGATCTCCGCGATCGGCGTCGTCCCCGCGCTGCAGAGCGACGACGTCACGGCGGCGTACTTCGCGCTGGACGGCATGCCCACGGACGAGCTGTCCAAGGAGGCGTTCGCGCCGGACGACGTGGCCCTCGAGATCGCCCCGTCGGACATCACGGCCGACGTCGACGTGATCCTCAACGAGGAGCACGACCTGATCATGGTCGGCGAGAAGTCGGTCGACCAGGGCATCGCGGACATGGAGAGCCGCGTCAAGCAGGACGTCCTCGACTAGCAGTCGTTCGCGCGGGCCGGCTCCTTCCCGGGCCGGCCCGCGCGGATCGGCGAAGGAGCACCATGGCCATCACCGCAGCGCCACCGACGGCGCCGACAGCGACGTCGGCGGGGTCCGGCACGACCGGGCGGCAGTCCCGCCGCAACACCCTCATCGGCATCAGCTTCATCCTGCCGAACTTCCTCGGGTTCGCCCTGCTCACGCTCGTCCCCGTGGTGGCCGCCTTCGGGCTGGCGTTCATGGAGTGGGACTCCTACAACCCCGCCGAGTTCGTGGGTCTGGACAACTTCCAGAAGATGTTCGGCAACGACACGTTCTGGATCGCGCTGCGCAACACCCTGTACTACGGCATCGGCCACGTCCCGCTCACGCTGCTGTGCTCGCTGGGCCTCGCCCTCGTGCTCAACCGCAAGCTCCGCGGGGTGCGGTTCTTCCGGACGGCCGCGTTCTTCCCGTACGTCACCTCGATGGTGGCCGTCGCCGTGGTCTGGAACATGCTGTTCAACCCGACGATGGGGCCGGTCAACCAGCTCCTGACCACCCTGGGCGTCGCGAACCCGCCCGGGTGGACGTCGAGCACCGACTGGGCCATGCCCGCCGTCATCATCACGAGCGTCTGGCGGGACATGGGCTACTACATGATCCTGTTCCTCGCCGGTCTGCAGACCATCCCCGTCGAGTACTACGAGGCCGCGCGCGTCGACGGCGCCAACGCGTGGCAGCGGTTCTGGCACATCACGCTGCCGACCCTGCGACCCACCACGTTCCTCGTCCTGATCCTGCTGACCGTCGGCTCGTTCAAGGTCTTCGACCTCATCGTCGTCATGACCGACGGCGGCCCCGGCCGAGCCACCCTCGTCCTCTCGCAGCTGATCTACCGCGAAGGCATCGCACAAGGCGAGTTCGGGTACGCGTCGGCCATCTCCCTGGTGCTCTTCGTCATCGTGCTCCTGGTCACGGTGCTGCAGTTCCGTCTCGGTGAGCGGAAGGACCGCTGATGAGCGTCGTCGAAGCCCCCATCGCCACCGTCTCGCTGGACCCGCCGGACGTGCCGTCGCCCGGTCCGGAGCGCCACCCGGTGCGGACCGCCGTCATGTACGTGCTGATCACCGTCATCGCGCTCGGCGTGCTCGTGCCGTTCGTGTGGATGGTCTCCTCGTCGCTGAAGAACAACAACGAGGTCTTCACCGTCCCGACGCAGTGGATCCCGCGCGACTTCCAGTGGCACAACTACGTGGACATCTGGTCGCGCATCCCGATGACCACCTACCTGCGCAACTCGCTGTTCCTGTCGCTCGTCATCACGTTCCTGCAGGTGCTCACCGGCTCGTTCGCGGCGTACGGGTTCTCCAAGGTGCGCTGGCGCGGCCGCGACGCCCTGTTCGTCGCCTACATCGCGACCATCGCCGTGCCGTGGCAGGCGTACATGGTGCCGCAGTACGTGATGCTGCAGAAGGCCGGCCTGGTCAACACGTTCTGGTCGCTGATCCTGCTCCAGGCGTTCGGCGCGTTCGGGGTGTTCCTGCTGCGGCAGTACTACCTGACCATCCCCGACGAGCTCTGCGAGGCAGCCCGCATCGACGGCCTGTCCGAGTACGGCATCTACCGGCGGATCATCCTTCCGCTGTCCAAGCCGGCGCTCGCCAGCCTCGCGCTGCTCACGTTCGTCGCCACCTGGAACGACTACATGGGGCCGTTCATCTACCTGACCAGCAACGAGCTGTGGACCGTGCAGCTGGGGCTCAAGTCGTTCGTCGGCCTCTTCGACGGCGACTACGCGATGATCATGACCGGCTCGGTGATCTCCGTCGTGCCGATCCTGGTGATCTTCCTGCTCGGGCAGAAGTACTTCATCCAGGGCATCGCGACGAGCGGGCTGAAGGGATGAGCACCCTGTCCGTGACCACCTACGAGCGCGGCTTCCGTGGCCTGTGGACGGCGCTCGTCGTGAACCTGCTGCTGGCCGTGGCGTGCGCGCCGCTGCTGCTCGCGCTCGTGCTGGTCGACGACCCGTTGGCGTCGCTCCCCTTCTTCGCGGTGCTGTCGTGCCTGTGCGGGCCGGCGATCGTGGGCGCGTTCGGCTCGTTCGCCGCCGACGACCGTCCGGCCGCGGCGTTCGTGGCGGCGTACCGGCGCGGGTTCCTGCGCGCTCTGCTGCTCTGGGCGGGTGGGGCCGCGGTCCTCGGAGTGCTCGCCGTCAACGTCGCCGGTGCGCTCTCCGGCGACGTCGCGTTCGCCCGGCCGCTCCTGCCGATGTTCGTGGTCCTGGCGGTGCTCGTCGTCGCGGTGCTGCCGTACGCCCTGGTCGGCGCACCCCTGCGGGTGGCGGCCGTGGTGGCGCTGCGGCGCTGGTACCTGTCCGCGCTCAATGTCCTCGTGCTCGCCGTCCTGGTGACGGTCCTGCTGGTCAAGCCCGGCATCGGGGTCCTGATCGCGTGCGCCCCGCTTCTCTATGTGGTGTGGTCGAACGCCAGGTACGCCCTGACACCGCAGGAGGACCGATGACCCACGCGCTCGTGCTCGCCGGACACGGCCGCTACCAGGACCCGTGGCACGACAACGCCGCGATAGCCCATCGCGTGGCGCAGCTGCTGGCCGACGACGCGATCGACGTGACGATCCGGGGGACCCTGCCCGACGCGCTCGACGACATCGAGCCCGACCTGCTGGTGGTCGCGTCCGGCCGTGGCAGGCCCGACGCCGACTTCGACGGGACCGACGAGGACTGGCTGCCGTTCCACGCGCGGCTCTCCGCGCTCGTGGCATCCGGCGTCCCCGTGCTCGGTCTGCACCAGGCGACCAACACGTTCCTCGACGCACCGTCGTGGGGCCCGCTGCTCGGCGGCCGGTGGATCGAGGGCACCACCTGGCACCCCCCGCTCGGCGACGTGACGTTCCGGGTGGTCGCCTCGGACCACCCCGCCGTCGCGGGTCTGTCCGAGATCTCCGTGCAGGACGAGCAGTACCTCTCGCTCGACGTGTCCCCGGACGTGGAGGTCCTCGTCGTCGCCGACCACGAGGGGACCGCGCACCCCGTCGTCTGGGTCGCCCCCGGACCGGGCCGGATCGTCTACGACGCCCTCGGGCACGACGTCCGCTCCTACCGGTCCCCGTCGCGCGTCGACCTGTTCCGCCGCGAGGTCCGCTGGCTGCTGAGCCGCTGACACCGCAGGGTCGCACCGGCCAGGAGCAGGCCCCACACCAGGAACCAGGGCTCCCACAGGAACAGCCGCCACGTGAGCGCCCGCTCGGACAGGGGTTCGTCGAGCTCGACCACGCCCGCCGCCACGAGGGCGACCGACCCCGTCTGGAGCGCGCCGTAGAGCACCAGCACGCCGGCGCCGAGCCAGCCCAGGATCAGGAGGGGTCGCTGCGGCAGGTGACGACCCCACGGCTGGACCAGCGCCAGCGCGAGGACGCCGCCCATCACCTTCAGCACGAGGGCGACGGCGTTCGCGGCCAGCAGCGCCGGGTCGCCGGCCCGAGCCATCCGCTCGATGGCGCCTCCGAGGGTGTCCAGGCCCACCGTGCTCCCCAGGGCCCACGCGAGGCTGACACCCGCGAAGGCGAAGGCCACCACGACAGCCCCCCACGCCACCCAGCGCGGTGGGACCCAGCGGTCGGACGGCGCCTCCATGACGGATCACGCTAGCCCGCGGCCGCCCGACGGGATGCTGTCCGTTGTGCCCCTCTCAGGTCCTCGCCAGGATGGGTCGATGACCACCGTCCCCGAGCGCGCCCCGTTGCGGGTCATGACGTACAACGTCAAGGGCCTGCAGCTGTCCCGGCCCGACGTCGTCGCCGTGGTGCGCGCGGCCGCACCGGACGTGCTCGGCGTGCAGGAGCCGCCGCGTGGACTCCTCGGCTGGTTCCAGACGTGGCGGTTCGCGCGCGACGTGGGGATGAGCGCCGTGGTGAACGGTCGTGGCGCCCGCACGACCGCCCTCCTCGTCGCGCGTGGCCGGTCGGTGACCGGCGCGTCCGCGGTGAAGCTGCCGAACCTGTCCGGCCGGACCGCCCGCGGTGTCGCCGTCGCGACCGTCGACGGCGTCCGGTTCGTCGTCGTGCACCTGTCGCTGGTCCGTGACGAGCGCGCCGCCCACCTGTCGGACCTCCTGGTCCACCACGTGCCGAGGATGCGGACCGTCGTGCTCGGCGACCTCAACGAGCCGCCCGGCGGGCCCACCTGGACGACTCTCACCACCGTGCTGGTCGACGTCGACCCGATGGGTGACCCGACGTTCCCCGCGATCGAGCCGCGGCAGCGCATCGACGCGATCCTGCGGTCCCCGGACCTGGCGACGGGGACCGCCCGGGTGCCGTCCGGCCAGCCCGCCCAGGTCGGCAGCGACCACCGCCCACTCGTCGTGGACCTCCTGCGCTAGGACCCGGACGTCCGCGGATTCGAGCGCCCGGACGACCGGATGTGCGGACGCTGTCGGCTTGATCAAGCGTGGGGCGGGGATGATGGCGGGGTGGCTCTCGACATCACGCCCGGTGCGCCCTTGACCGATCCCGCACTCGTCGCGGCGCTGCGTGACGACCTGGCGGCTGCGGGGTACGGCGTCGCCGGGGTCGAGGAGGTGCTGGGGGCGGTTGCCGCCGACGCGCTGCACCGGGAGGAGCCCGTGCCGGCCCTGCGCGCGACGGGGGCGGCGGCCGACGACGTGGTCGCCGCGCTCGTCCGCACCTTCCTGCTCGGTGTCGCCGTCCCGCGGCGGACCCTGGAGCGAGCGTTGCCCACGCTGGGGATCGACGGAGCGGAGCGGCTCGGCCTGGTCGAGAC
This sequence comes from Cellulomonas sp. Root485, assembly GCF_001426705.1. Classification (GTDB taxonomy): domain Bacteria; phylum Actinomycetota; class Actinomycetes; order Actinomycetales; family Cellulomonadaceae; genus Cellulomonas. The sequence continues at coordinate 194,923 of NZ_LMFC01000001.1, forward strand.
CGACGGCGACCAGGTGCGTGCCCGCGTCGACCTGCGTCCGTACACCGCGGTCGACGGGGGCGGCGAGGTCGACTGGTGGATCGCCTCCGACCTCGGCGAGCTCGCCACCGGCCAGGCGCTGCGGACCGACCACGTGCTGGGCGTCGGCGGGGCGTCCACGACGCTCGCGCAGGTCACCGTGCGCGACGACCGCGACCACGTGCTCGACCTCGGCACCGGCTGCGGGATCCAGGCGCTGCACGCGTCCCGGCACTCGCGCCGGGTGGTCGGCACCGACATCTCGCGGCGGGCGCTCGCGTTCGCGCGGTTCAACGCCGCGCTCGCCGGGGTGGGGCTTGATCTCCGCGAGGGGTCGATGCTCGACCCCGTCGCCGACGAGCGCTTCGACCTGGTCGTGAGCAACCCGCCGTTCGTCATCACGCCCCGGACCCCGGGGATGCCGTCGTACGAGTACCGCGACGGTGGCCGTGCCGGGGACGCGATCGTGCGCGAGCTCGTCGAGGGCGTCGGAGCGGTGCTGGCGCCCGGGGGAGTGGCGCAGCTGCTGGGCAACTGGGAGGTGCGGCGCGGCGAGCAGTGGCACGAGCGCGTCGGCTCCTGGCTCGACGCCAGCGGGCTGGACGGGTGGGTGGTCCAGCGCGAGCTGCAGGACCCCGCGCAGTACGCGGAGACGTGGATCCGCGACGGCGGCACCACACCCGACCGTGACCGCGCCGCGTGGGCCGTCCGGTACGGGCAGTGGCTGGACGACTTCGCGTCGCGGGACGTCGAGGGCATCGGGTTCGGCTTCGTCACCTTGCGCAAGCCGCTCGGCGCTCCGACGCTGCGCCGGCTGGAGGAGGTCACCGGGACGGTCCGGCAGCCGCTCGGTCCGGCCCTCGCCGCCTCCCTCGCCGCGCACGACTGGCTCTCCATGAGCGACGACGACCTCGCGGACCAGCGCCTCGTCGTCGCCCCCGACGTGACCGAGGAGCGGTACCTCACGCCCGGCGACCCCGACCCGCAGGTGGTGCTGCTGCGCCAGGGCGGCGGCTTCGGCCGGGCCGTGCAGGCGGGCACGGCGCTCGCGGGGTTCGTCGGCGTCTGCGACGGCGAGCTCACGGTCGGCCAGATCGTCAGCGCCCTCGGCGCGCTGCTGGAGGTCGGCGCCGAGGCGGTCGCCGCGGACGTCCTCCCGTCGGCCCGTGGCCTGATCCGCGACGGCCTGCTGCTCCCCGCGGACTAGCGCCGCAACGTCCGCACTCGAGCGGGCTCGAGCCCGCCGGAGTGCGGACGTTGCCGGGTCAGACGTGCTGACGTCCGCACTCCGAGGGGGAGGGGCCCTCAGGAGTGCGGACGTCAGCGGGTGGACGCGCGTCGGTCCGTCAGCGGATCTCGACGTCGTCGATCACGTGGGCTCCTGCGTTGAAGTACAGGTTCACCTTCTTCACGTCGGCCAGCTGCACCCCGCACTCGGCGCTCAGCGTGGCCAGGTCGACCAGCACGTCCGACGTCGGGGCGGAGATCCACCCCACCTGCGCGGTCTCGCACCAGGTCCACGACGACCCCAGCTGCAGGGCGGCCTTGGTGTCGAAGCCCGTGGTGGACACCACGTCGAACCGCAGCTCGGTGCGCCCGGTCCAGTCACCGACCGACGGGCCGAACCCGAACCAGCCGCCGTCGGGAGCAGCCGCGTCGATCGTCAGCGTCCCCCCGGTGCCGGTGGCCGTGCCCTCACCGATGGGCCCCCAGCCCTGGGCGCCGTCCGTGAAGTCCGTCAGCACGACGGGCTCCAGCGGGCTCGGCCGGTGGTCGAACCGGTCGAGGTACCCGGCGAAGTCACCGCGCGTGACGACCTTGAGCACGCCGAACTTGTACGCCGACGTCGGCACGATGATGCCGGTCTCGGTCGCCCACGCGATGGCCTTGCCGTACGGGTGCCATGACGGGACGTCGCTGAACGCCTCCGGCGCGGCAGGCTCGGGCGACCCCGCCAGCCGCCAGAGCAGCTCCGCCGCCGACGAGCGGTCGAGCGGCGCCTTGGGCAGGAACAGCGGGATCGTCGTGTCGACCAGCTTCTCGTGCGCCAGCCACTCGATCTCGTCGTAGAAGGCATGCTTCCTGGGCACGTCGCGGAACGTCGGCTTCGGCGCCGTGGGGACGAAGGTGGCCTCCGAGTAGCGGTAGAGCAGCGACGCCACGGCCTCGCGGGTCTCCGGCTTGGTCGGGCGGAACGTGCCGTCCTGGTAGCCGTCGTCGAGGCCCTGGTCGTGCAGCCAGATGATGCTGTCGAAGTTCAGCGAGCCCGGCAGGACGTCGGAGAACACCGGCGGCGGCTCGACCCCCGGCAGGGCGGCGATGTCGTCGACCACGATGCTTCCCGACGGGTCGCCGGTGCCGTCGTCGGCCGCGTTGACGTAGATGTTGAACTGCGAGATCGCCTTCAGGTCCGCGTCGCTGATGCGGCGGTTGGCGTTGGCCGTGTCCCACGGGGCCGGTCGCCAGTCGATGAACGGGAAGGTCACCACACCGGGCTCGGTGCCCGCCAGGGACGGGTACGCCTCGTAGGAGACGCCGCCGGCCACGAGCTGGAGCACCATCTTGTTGCCCGAGCCGTCGGGCTTGATCCACAGCGCGAGCTCGTTGAAGTCGGACCAGTCGCCGCTGATCTGCTTCCCGAACCCGGTGTACGTCTGCGTGGCGAAGTCGTAGTCCATCCGCAGCGCCTTCGACGAACCGCTCGTGTCCAGCGAGAGCGTGTTGGCGCCGTAGGAGACGTACTCGGCCCGCAGCGCGGTGTCGTCGCCGTAGCCCTCGTAGTCGTCGACGACGCCCGGTCCGAACGTCGGTCGCGGCCCGAGGACCACGGACGAGCTCTCGGTGAGCACCTCGACGCCGTCGGCGACCACGTGCACCGTGAGCGTCCGCGTGCTGTTGTCCAGCTGCGCCGCGGGGATGTCCCACGGAGCGGACCACCACAGGCCGTCACCGGGGGCGAGCTCGATCTCGGTGTCGCCGACGGTGGCGTAGACGCGGTCCGCGGCGACGTTCTGGACGGTGGCGCGGATCGTCGTCGGTGACGTGGCGACCCGGGCGCTGTCCGCCGGGGAGGCGATGTGCAGCACCGGGCCGGCGGGCGTCGTGTCCACCGCACGGTCGAACGCGCCCGTGACCTCGCTCGCGAACAGCGTGTACGGGTCGGCCGCGTAGTCCTGGAAGTCGGGCAGCAGGGCGTCACCGGTCACGGGCACGTAGTGCTGGCCGGCGTCGAAGTTGGCCCACGTCTCCATGTACGCGTTGCGGCTGGCCTTCGGGTCGGCCTTGATGGCGGCCAGGACCTTGGTGAACCACTGCTCCGGGCTGGAGCCGGTGCTGCCGACGCCGTTGGTCACGCCGAACTCGGTGAACGCGGAGACCTTGCCCTTGGCGTCGGCCAGGTCGGCGATCATGCCGAGGTCCTTGACCAGACCGTCGAGGAACGCGGCCGAGCCGGTGTTGTCGTACGCGTCGAGGCCGAAGACGTCGACGAACTCGTCACCCGGGTAGGTGCGCAGGTACGTGTCGGCGTTCCCGCCGAACCCGCTGCCCGGGCCGAACGCGTACAGGAAGTTGGAGACGCCCTTGATGTCGCGCAGGTACTCGACCGTGTAGCGGAAGAGCTCCTTGTACTCGCCGGGGGAGCCGAACGCGGCACCCCACCAGAACCAGGAGCCGGCGTTCTCGTGGTACGGCCGGAAGATGATCGGGATGAGGTTGCCCTCGGCGTCGCGGGCGCCGTCGGCCGCGGCGGCGATGTTGTCCAGGTACGCGTTCAGGTCCGCGTTCTTCGCGCCGCCGGGCAGGACCGCGCGCAGCGTGTCGCCCGTGGTGTCGTAGAAGCTGCCGCCGGTGACGAAGTTCTCCATGTGCGCGGACAGCGTGTTGATGCCGCCGAGGCCGTGCGCCTTGGCGATGTAGTCGTCGAGCGCCGCGATGTTCTGCGCGGTCGAGTTGCTCGCGGAGCCCGGGGCCTCGTCGCCCTGCAGGATCAGCGTGTCCCAGCCGAAGACAGCCGGGAAGTCGCCAGTCATGTTCTTGACGTCGGACTTCGTGCCGTCCGCACCGGTCACGGTCAGGCCGTAGGACGTCGTGTGCTGGTGGCCGAACAGGATGCCCTCGCCGCGGATGTCGTCGAGGTAGGAGAACAGCGACCGGGTCGCCGGGCTGGCACCTGGGTCGACGATGGTGACGGTCTCGGCCGCCTGGGCCGCGGGCAGTGCCACGAGCCCGCTGAGCGCCGCAGCGGTGATCCCCGCAGTCAGAGCACGCGCGAGATGACGGTTCTTCATTGAACCTCCTGGGTGGTCTCGAACCGCACAGACCGGACGGTCGCGGACGAGGCGGAGCAGAGTTAGTCAAGTTACCAAAGAAAGGGTCGAACCGGACAGACCCGAAACGTTTGGGGTGCTGGCTCGCCGCCCGGGGTCGAACAAGCCATGAGTGACTCCAATCGACCCCGTGGCGGCACCCATGGCTTGCTCGACCTGTGGAGCCGGCTGCCGACTCACAGGTGAGCCACAGGTCAGTGCTACGGGCGGCCCAGCGCCCGTCCCTACGTTCGGCCCAGGTCATCCGGCCGGGTCGACGTGAGGGAGAACATGCAGCACGTATGGAGGCGGACGACGCCGCTGACGAGGACGGTCACCGCCGTGGTCCTCGTCGCGCTCGTGGTCGCGGGCATCTGGTGGTTCGGGATCCGGGACGCGTCGGCGGCGTCGGCCGAGTCGGTCACGCGGACCGTCGCGGCGAGCCTGACGACGATGCAGAAGTCGGTCAGCGGCAGCGGGACGCTGACCCCGTCGGTGCACCAGGACGTGAGCTTCGAGGTCACCGGCACGGTCAACGCCGTCCCGGTGGCGGTCGGTCAGACGGTCACGGTCGGGCAGCCGCTGGCAACGGTCGACACCCTGCAGCTCACCGCGGACCTGCTCCAGGCCAAGGCCACGCTGGCGGACGCACAGGCGAAGCTGGCCGACGCGTCCGGCAGCGCGCAGGTCGCGGCCGCGCAGGCGCAGGTCGACGTCGCCCGGTCGGGCGTGGACACCGCACAGTCGGCGATGGACGGCGCCACCCTGACGGCACCGGTGGCCGGTCTGCTCACCGCCGTGAACGTCGAGGTGGGCGACGCTGTCGGGAGCAGCGCCGGACCGTCCGCGTCCGGCGAGACCGAGGCGCAGTTCACCATCGTCGGCACCGACGCCTGGCAGGTCGAGGTCACGGTCTCCGACGCGGACGTCGCGCTCGTCGAGGTCGGCGACCAGGCGGAGGTCACGCTCGACGGTGCCACGGAGCCCGTCTTCGGCACCATCAGCGCGATCGGCCTGCTGTCCACCAGCGACACCGGCGTCGCGGCCTACCCCGTGACCGTCGCGGTCACGGGCGACCAGGAGGGCCTGCACGACGGGGTCGCCGCCGAGGTCGAGCTGGTCTACGAGCGCCGCACCGACGTCCTGACCGTGCCCAGCCTCGCGGTCACCACCGCTGCCGACGGCACCACGACCGTGCAGCAGACGGACGCCGACGGCGAGCTCGTCGACGTCCCGGTCACCACCGGCGAGACGTCCGGGAACGTCACGGAGATCACGGAGGGGCTGGCCGAGGGGGACGAGGTGGTGCTCGCGGTCTTCACGCCCGGCACCGGCGGCACCGGCCGGCAGAACCAGGGCACCTTCCCCGAGGGTGGGTTCCAGGGCGTTCCCCCCGACGGGGGCACCGGTCCGGTCCTGCAGCAGGGTGGTCCGACGAATGGCTGAGCTCACGATGCCGCTCGTCGAGAGGCGCACCGACTCCGTCATCGACCTCGTCGGTGTCACCAAGACCTACACGTCCGGCAGCCTCGAGTTCGAGGCCCTGCGCGGTGTCGACCTGCGGATCGAGCCCGGCGAGTACGTCGCGGTCATGGGTCCGTCGGGCTCGGGCAAGTCGACGCTGATGAACATCCTCGGCTGCCTGGACACCCTGACCCGCGGCTCGTACCACCTGGCCGGCGAGGACGTGGGGGAGCTCGACGAGATCGACCTCGCCGACATCCGCAACCGCCGCATCGGCTTCGTGTTCCAGCAGTTCCACCTGCTGCCGTCGCTCTCGGCGTGGCGCAACGTCGAGCTCCCGCTCGTCTACGGGCGGGTGCCGACCGCGGTCCGGCGCGACCGTGCGGTGGCCGCGCTCGACCGGGTCGGCCTGGCCGACCGGCTCGACAACCGCCCCGGTGAGCTGTCCGGTGGCCAGCAGCAGCGCGTCGCGGTGGCCCGGGCCCTCGTCGGCGAACCCGCCTTGCTCCTCGCCGACGAGCCCACCGGCAACCTCGACTCGACCTCCACGCAGGACGTCCTGGCGCTGTTCGACGAGCTGCACACGCAGGGCCGCACGATCGTCCTGATCACGCACGAGGCCGACGTCGCCGCCCGCGCGGACCGCATCGTGCGGGTGCACGACGGCCTGATCGTCTCGGACGGTGCCCGATGACCTGGACCGAGACCCTGCGCACGGGCTGGTCGGCCGTCACGTCGCACGCGATGCGGTCGATCCTCACGGTGCTCGGCATCCTCATCGGCATCGCCGCGGTGATCCTCACGGTCGGCCTGGGGCTGGGCACGCAGAAGGACGTGAGCGCGCAGATCAGCCAGCTGGGCAGCGACCTGCTCATCGTCCGGCCGGGCAGCAGCACCAGCACTGAGGGCGTCCGCGGCGGCTTCGGCTCGCGCACCACGCTGACGACGGCCGACGCGGAGGCGCTCGACTCGTCGGTGAACGCACCCGACATCGGGAAGGTCGCCGCCGAGAAGACATCGTCGGCCTCGCTGGAGGCCAACGACACCAACTGGACCACGAGCGTCGTCGGCACGAGCACGGACTGGCTCGACGTCCGCGGCCGCACGCTCGCGTCCGGCGAGTTCTTCACGGCCGACGACGAGGCGTCCCGCGCGGCGGTCGTCGTGCTCGGGCCGTCCACCGCCGAGGAGCTGTTCGGGTCCACCCGCGTGGTGGGCCAGACCGTGACCGTCGGCGACACCGACCTGCGCGTCGTCGGCGTCCTGGAGGCCGAGGGTGCGTCCGGCGAGAGCGACCTCGACGACCTCGCGGTCATCCCGATGTCGACCGCGGCGGACACCCTCGTCGGCGGCCAGGACCGCAACGCCGTCTCGACGATCTACCTGCAGGCCGCGTCGTCGGACCAGCTCACCGCCGCCTACCAGGAGGCGCAGGCGCTGCTGCTCAACCTGCACGGCATCACCGACGCCGACAGCGCCGACTTCACCATCAACAGCCAGGACGCCCTGGTCTCCACGGCGACCGCGGTCTACAAGACCCTGACCGTCCTGCTCACCGGCATCGCGGCCCTGTCGCTGCTGGTCGGCGGGATCGGGGTCATGAACATCATGCTCGTCTCGGTCACCGAGCGGACGCGCGAGATCGGTCTGCGCAAGGCGCTCGGCGCCCCGCCGTGGGCCGTCCGCCGGCAGTTCCTGGTCGAGGCCGGTGTGCTCGGCCTGGCCGGCGGCGTGCTGGGCGCGGTGCTCGGGATCGTCGCTGCGCAGGTCCTGCCCGGCCTGCTCGACACGTCCGTCGTCGTCTCCGGTGCGGCCGTCGCCGGGTCCGTCGTCGTCGCGATGGGCATCGGCCTGGTGTTCGGCGTCTACCCCGCCACGCGCGCCGCGCGACTGGCCCCCATCGACGCGCTGCGCGCGGAGTAACCCCCTCCCAGCAAGGAGTCACCCCATGTCTCTGACCACGCGACACCGCACCGCCCTGGTGCTCCCGGCGCTCGCCGCGGCCACGGTCCTCGTGCTCGCCGGCTGCACCGGAACTCCCTCGTCGGCCGCACCACCCGACGACGACTCGACCGCCGCCACGCGGCAGGGCGACGGACCGCAGCGCTCCGGCCCGGGCGGCGGCGGAGGCGGCGCGTCCGGCGAGATCGCGTCCGTCACCGGCACCGTCATGCAGCTTCGGTCGACGGACTCGCAGACGGCGGTGACCTGGACCGACGCCACCACGTTCTCCGCGACGGTCGCCGGCACGCTCGCCGACGTGACGGTCGGCTCGTGCGTCGTGGCGGTGTCCACCAGCGCGACGGGCACGGACACCGACACCTCTGCCCCGGTCGAGGCGACGAGCGTCCAGGTCACCCAGCCGACCGACGACGGCACCTGCACCGGTGGCTTCGGTGGCGGGCCGGCCTTCGGTGGAGAACGGCCCGACGGGGCGCCGACGGACCTGCCGACCATGCCCGAGGGGGAGCGGCCCGACGGCGCCCCGACCGATCTGCCTCCCGGTGGCATGCGGTCGTTCAGCGGCGGCGCCATCGGCACGGTCACCGCGGTCGACGGCAGCACGCTGACGGTCGAGTCCACCGGGGGCGACGACGAGACGACGACGCGCACGGTCACCGTGACCGACGCGACCACGTACACGACGACGGTGGCGGCCGACGCGTCGGCGATCGTGGTCGGGCAGTGCGCCAGCGCCCGCGGCGAGGCGGACGACAGCGGCAAGGTGACCGCGACGAGCATCACCGTGTCCGCACCGACCGACGGGGAGTGCTCGATGGGGATGCTCCAGCGCTTCGGTGGGGGCCCGCAGGGCTCCACGCAGGACGGTGGCACCGATGCCTGAGCTCGCAGCCCGGCCGTCCGTCGCGCGCCGGCACCGCGCCCGCCGCCGTCGCATCGTCGCGCTGGGAACCGCCGGTGCGGTGGTCCTCATGGCTGCCGGCGGCGGGGTCGCCCTGGCCGTCGGCGGTTCCGACGACAACCGGTACCGCACCGCCGCCGCCGAGCGGGCGAGTGTCGAGCAGGTCATCGACACCGTCGGGACGATCGCGTCGGCCAGCCGGCGGGACGCGTCGTTCTCCGTCGACGGGACCGTCGCGACCGTGGGCGTGACGGTCGGGCAGGTGGTCGCGGCCGGGGACGTGCTGGCCACCCTCGACACCGAGGCGCTCCGGAACGCGGTCGAGAAGGCGCAGGCCGACCTCGCCGACGCCCAGCAGCAGCTCAGCGACGACCTCGACGCGCAGACGTCGGGCTCGTCGGCGTCCAGCTCGACCTCGAGCAGCTCGTCCAGCTCGACCCCGTCGCCCTCCGCCACCCCCTCCGCGTCTCCCTCGACGTCCACGGAGACGGAGGCCCCCGCGGCCGACGACACCCGTGGTGACTCCGTGGACCCCGCCGTCGAGCGGGCGGCGGCCGAGGTGCGCAAGGCTCAGGGGGCGCTCCTCGACCAGTACCAGCTCACCGCCGACGCCCTGACCGCCAGCAGCGCGAGCGTCACGGCCTCGCAGGCGACGTGCGCGGCGTTCCTCGCCGTCGTCGGCGGCGACATCGAGACGCCGGAGCCGGCGGCCAGCGAGCCTCCGGACGCCACCGACGCGACGGACGCGACGGACGCGACCGACCCGACCGACGCCGACGAGCCGAGCACCGAGGAGCCCGACCCGACCGCCGTCGAGCAGGCGCTCGCCGACTGCCAGGCCGCGCTGACGGGAGCCCTCGACGCCCAGACCGCGACGGACACCGAGCAGCAGGCGCTCCTGACGCTCGCCGCCGCGCTGGACCAGGCGGTGCAGGAGCTGCAGAAGGCCGTCGCGGAGTCGTCGTCGAGCCCGTCGCCGAACACCCCGTCCACGGACACCCCGTCCGCAAGCGCGCCGTCCACCAGCACCCCGTCCACCAGCACCCCGTCGTCGAGCACGCAGGCTCCCTCCGACGACAACGACACCACGACGGTCACCGCGGCGACGATCGTGGCCGACCAGGCGGCGATCGACCTGGCCTCGGCGAACGTCACGCTGGCGCAGAGCAGGCTCCCGTTCGCGACGCTGACCAGCCCGATCTCCGGCACGGTCGCCGCGGTCGCGCTGGCGCCGGGCGACGCGGTGACCGCGTCGTCGACCACCGCGGTCATCACGGTCCTCGGCCCCGACGGCTACACGGTCACCACCAGCGTCCCGTTGACGTCGATCGACATCGTGTCGGTCGGCCAGGCGGCGCAGGTGACGACGCCGAGCACGGACACGGCGCTCACCGGCACGGTCAGCAGCATCGGCATCCTCGACACGTCGACCACCGCCGACCCCGCCTACACGGTCGAGCTCGCCGTCGACCCGACGGACGAGAAGCTCTACGACGGCGCGTCCGCGCAGGTGCGGATCACGGTCGCGGGCGCCGACGAGGTGCTCACCGTCCCGACGTCGGCGGTCCACGTCGACGGGACGACCGCCACGGTCCAGGTGCTCCAGGACGGCACGCCGACCGAGGTCACCGTGACCCTCGGGGCGGTCGGCACGGAGCGCACGGAGATCACGGACGGTCTCGCGGTCGGCGACGAGGTGGTCCTGGCGGACCTCGACGAGCCGATCGAGTCCAGCACGTCGACGACCACGGGCCTGTCCGGCCTGGGGGGCGACCAGACGGAGATGATGGGGCCGCCGGAAGGGTTCGTCATGAACGGCGACCTGGGAGGCGGTCCACCGGCCGGGTTCACCCAGCGCAGCGGCGGCTGACGCCGGCGGCGGGCGCGCCCATGTGAGCGCTCACCCCGGCGCCCGCCGCACGTCGGTAGGCTCGCGACGTCGCCTTCCGGCGGCACGGAGCGGGAGGACCACGATGACCGACGAGCCCACCGGCGGCAGGCCGCAGGTCGCGGTGCTGGGCGGCGGTGTGATGGGGGAGACGCTGCTCAGTGCGCTGCTCACCGCGGGCTGGGCGCCGGAGCAGGTCGAGGTCACGGAGCGGCACGTCCCGCGGGCCGACGAGCTCGCCGGCCGGTACGGCGTCCGCACCGGCGCGTCGAACGCCGAGGCGGCCGCCCGTGCCGACGTCGTGCTCCTGGCGGTCAAGCCGAACGTGGTCGCCTCGGTGCTCGACGAGGTGTCGCAGGCCCTGCGCGGCGGCGAGCTCGTCGTCAGCGTCGCCGCCGGGCTCCCCATCTCCAGCTACGAGAAGCGCCTGCCCACCGGGCAGCCCGTCGTCCGCGTGATGCCGAACACGCCGGCCGTCGTCGGCAAGGGCGCGAGCGCCATCGCGCCCGGCACGCACGCGACCGAGGGGCACCTGGTCCTCGTCGAGACGATGCTCGCCGCCACCGGGCTCGTGGTCCGGGTGGAGGAGAAGGACCTCGACGCCGTGACCGCGATCTCCGGCTCCGGACCGGCGTACGCGTTCTACCTCATCGACGCGATGGCCGAGGCGGGGGTCCTGCTCGGACTCAGCCGGGACCTCGCCACCAGGCTCGCCGTGGCCACCGTCGAGGGGTCCGCCGCGCTCGCCGCCCAGTCGGGGGACCATCCCGCGGTCCTGCGGGAACGGGTGTCGTCGCCGGGCGGCACGACGGTCGCGGCGGTCCAGGTGCTCGACGCCCACGGCGTCCGGGCGGGCGTCGTCGCCGCCGCGGAAGCCGCCCGGAACCGGTCGCGCGAGCTCGGTCAGCAGTACTGATGAACAGTGCCGCGCGTCCGCCCGCCATGAGTGACGTCGCCGCGCTCGCGGGCGTCTCCCACCAGACCGTCTCCCGCGTGCTCAACGACCACCCGAGCGTCCGACCGGAGACCCGCGAGCGCGTCGCCGAGGCCATCGCCCAGCTGGGCTACCGCCGCAACAGCGCCGCTCGCACCCTGGTCACGCGCCGGTCCGGCACCCTGGGCGTCGTCACCCCGGCGACCGCGCTGTACGGACCGACGAGCACCCTGGTCGGGCTCGAGGAAGCCGCGCGCGTGGTCGGCTGGTTCGTCTCCGTCGCGACCATCCGGCAGTTCGACGGCGACAGCATGCACACCGCGCTCGAGCACTTCCTCGGGCAGGGCGTCGACGGCATCGCGATCATCGCGCCGACGACGGAGGTCGCCCAGGCCATCGCCGCGATCGCGTCCCCGGTCCCGGTGGTGCTCATCTCGTCGGCGTCCGACGTCCCACCCGTCCCGCACCTGCACGCGGTCGGCGTCGACCAGCGCCACGGCGCCCGGCTCGCCACGCAGCACCTGCTCGACCAGGGCTTCACCGAGGTGGTCCACGTCGCCGGCCCGCAGGACTGGTTCGACGCCCAGGACCGGCTGGCCGGCTGGCGCGAGGTCTCCGGGCCTGGCGCCCCCGAGCACATCGAGGCCGGCTGGGACGCCGCCGACGGCTACGAGCTGGGGCTGCGCATGGTCCGCGAGGGGGTGCCGAGGGCGATCTTCGCGGCGAACGACCAGCTGGCGCTCGGGCTCCTGCACGCGTTCTGGGAGAAGGGTGTGCGGGTGCCCGACGACGTGGCGGTCGTCGGGTTCGACGACGAGGTCGGCGCCGCCCACTACACACCGCCGCTGACCACCGTCCGGCAGGACTTCGGGGCGCTCGGGCGGCTCGCGGTCGACTCGCTGCAGGCGGCGTTCGCGGGCGAGGACGTCGCCCGCCAGCAGATCCCCGCAGAGCTCGTGGTCCGGGCCAGCTCGATCCGTCCCGCGGAGACCGCCCACGGAGCATGACCTCCGAGGTCATCGACACGATGACCCCCCGGACGCGACGGTTCAGGTGCACACCCACCACCACCGTCCGGAGGAGCACCATGGCCGCATCCCCTGCCCTGACCGCCGCGCCGACGAGCGAGCGGACCCTGCGCCGGGTCCTGGCGGCGGACGCGCTCGTCGGGCTCGTCGCCGCGCTCGGGCTGCTCGCCGCGACGGGCCTGTACGCCCGGCTGACCGGCCTGCCCGAGCAGGTCCTTCGGGTCGTCGGGCTGGCGCTGATCGGCTACGTGGTCGCCCTCGTGTGGACGAGCCGCGCGCGCCCGCTGCGACGACGAGCGGTCCGTGCGCTCGTCGTCGCCAACTGGGCCTGGGTCGCGGCCAGCGCGGTCCTGATCGTGACGACCCCGGCGACGCCGTTCGGGGTGGCCTACGTCATCGGGCAGGCGGTGGTCGTCGCCGGGTTCGCGGTCGCCGAGGCACGCGGGCTCGCGCGGCTGCCAGACTCGTCGGCACCATGACCCAAGGATCAGGCGCGCTGCTGCGGCAGTGGCGGGTGCGTCGGCGGTTGAGCCAGCTCGAGCTGTCGTCGCAGACGGGGGTCTCGACGCGGCACCTCAGCTTCGTGGAGACGGGCCGGTCGAGCCCGAGCCGCGACCTGGTGCTCCGGCTCAGCTCGCATCTCGACGTGCCGCTGCGTGAGCGCAACCACCTGCTGATCGCGGCCGGCTTCGCACCCGAGTACCGCGGCACCCCGCTGGACGACCCGTCGATGTCCGCGGTCCGTGCCGCGCTGCGCGTGGTGCTCGACGGGCACGGCCCCAACCCGGCGCTCGTCGTCGACCGCTCCTGGAACCTGGTCGAGGCCAACGCGGCCGTCGCCGTCCTCCTCGGCGACGTGGATCCGGCGCTGCTCGAACCTCCGGTGAACGTGCTGCGCGTCGCCATGCACCCCCGCGGCATGGCGCCCCACATCGCGAACCTGGCGGAGTGGCGGGCCCACGCGCTCGACCGGGTCCGCAGGCAGGTCGCGGCGACGGGCGACCGCGAGCTCGCCGTTCTGCTCGACGAGCTCACCGGGTATCCGGGCGGTGAAGCCGTGGGCGGCACCGGTGACGGCGTCGCGATCCCGATGGGCCTGTCCGTCGGCGGAGAGTCGCTGACGTTCCTCACCACCGTGGCGACGTTCGGCACCCCGCTCGACATCACCGTGGCCGAGCTGGTGATCGAGTCGTTCTACCCGGCAGACGACGAGACCGCCCGAGCCCTCACCCGGCTCGCGGCGTCGGTGGACCCCGCGCTGGTCGAGGCGGTGCTGAGCCGCACGCGTGGGTCCTAGGCTCGGGTCACCGCCGACGCCCCTGGAGGTCCGATGATCGACATCGCCGAGCTCGCCGAGAAGCACCTCGACGCGGCCCGCTCCGACCCGCACGGCCGGTCGGCCGGGGTCGTGGCGCACGACGGCGAGCTGCGTCAGTCGGTCATCGCCCTGACCGCCGGGTCGAGCCTGGGGGAGCACAACTCGCCCAACGCGGCGACGCTCCAGGTCTGGCGGGGGCGGGTGCGCGTCGAGTCGCCGGCCGGCGACGTGGAGGCGACCGCCGGGCACCTCTGGGTGCTGACGCATGAGCGGCACTCGGTCCACGCGGTGGACGACAGCGTCTTCCTCCTGACCACGCTGACGGGGCTGGGCCGGTCGTCGCACGGCTGACCAACCCGGCACGTGTGCCATCCTTCGGCGATGAGCGGCAACGATGCCGGGTTCGCCACGGGAAGCGCCGACGAGAAGGTGGACCGAGGACGTGATGTTAGCGCTAACATATGTCTCGGCCGCAGGCGTCCGCCGCGGTCCGTGACGTACGGAGCGGAGTCCGCGTGATGACGGTCGATCCCCACGGTGCCGATCCCCGGGAGGCCATCGCGGCCGGCCGGACGGCGATCGGCATCGAGCTGGGCTCCACGCGGATCAAGGCCGTCCTCATCGGTCCGGACCACGCCCCGCTGGCCGGCGGCAGCCACGACTGGGAGAACCAGTTCGTCGACCGCGTCTGGACGTACTCGCTCGACGCCGTCTGGTCCGGCCTGCAGGCGGCCGTCGCCGCTCTCCTGGCCGACGCCGAGGAGAAGCACGGGGTGCGGCCGACCACGGTCGGCGCCATCGGCATCTCCGCGATGATGCACGGCTATCTCGCGTTCGACGCCGCCGACGAGCTGCTCGTCCCGTTCCGCACCTGGCGCAACACGACGACCGGTGCGGCGGCGGCGGAGCTCACCGGTCTGTTCGGTCACAACATCCCGCTGCGCTGGTCGATCGCCCACCTGCGCCAGGCCGAGCTCGACGCCGAGCCGCACGTCCCGGACATCGCGTTCGTCACCACGCTCGCCGGCTACGTGCACTGGAAGCTCACCGGTCGCAAGGTGCTGGGCATCGGCGACGCGTCGGGCATGTTCCCGATCGACCCGGAGACCCGGGCGTACGACGCGCAGATGCTCGCGGCCTACCCCGGTGCATCCCTCGAGGGCCTGCTGCCCGAGGTCCTGCTCGCCGGCCAGGACGCCGGCAGCCTGACCGAGGCCGGCGCGGCGCTCCTCGACCCCACCGGCACGCTCCAGGCGGGCATCCCGCTGTGCCCGCCCGAGGGCGACGCCGGCACGGGGATGGTCGCGACGAACGCCGTCGCCCCCCGCACGGGCAACGTCAGCGTCGGCACCAGCATCTTCGCGATGGTGGTGCTGGAGAAGGCCCTGAGCAGCGTGCACCACGAGCTCGACCTGGTCACCACCCCGTCGGGCGACCTCGTCGCGATGGTGCACTGCAACAACGGCGCGAGCGAGCTCGGGGCCTGGGCCGAGGTGTTCGGCCAGTTCGCCGCGGCGCTCGGGGCGACGGCGAGCGCCGACGACGTGTTCGGCGTGCTGCTGCGGGAGGCCCTGCGCGGGGACGCGGACGGCGGCGGCCTGCTGGCCTACAACTACCTGTCGGGCGAGCCGATCACGGGGCTCGACGAGGGTCGCCCGCTCGTCGTGCGCACCCCCGACAGCCGGCTGACGCTGGCAAACTTCATGCGCACCCAGGTCTACAGCGCGTTCGGCACCCTCAGCCTCGGCATGCGGGTCCTGCGCGGCGAGGGTGTCGAGCTCGACGCGATGTTCGCGCACGGCGGCCTGTTCCGGACCGAGGGCGTGGCGCAGCGGCTGCTCGCGGCGGCCGTCGGTGCACCCGTGACCGTGGGCAGCACCGCGGGTGAGGGCGGCGCGTGGGGGATCGCGGTGCTCGCCGCGTACCTCGCAGCGGCGTCGGAGCAGGACCTGGCCGGCTATCTCGAGGAACGCGTGTTCGGCGGTGCCGTCGCGACGACGGTGGAGCCGGACGCCGACGACGTCCGCGGCTTCGACGCCTACCTCGAGCGCTACAGCGCCGGGCTGGCGATCGAGAAGGCCGCGGTGGAGGCACTGTGAGCACCTACCCGCAGGGATACCCGCACTCTGTGCTCGCTGAGATCGAGCGCACCCGCGCCGTCGTCGCCACCCTGCACGCTGAGCTCCCGCGCTGGGGCCTCGTCGTGTGGACGGCCGGCAACGTGTCGCAGCGGGTCGTCGTCGGATCGGCACCCGGCCCCGACGACCTGCTGGTCATCAAGCCGTCGGGCGTCACCTACGACGAGCTGACCCCGGAGTCGATGGTCGTGTGCGACCTCGACGGCACGCTCGTCGACGGCACCCGCGCACCGTCGAGCGACACCGCGGCGCACGCGTACGTCTACCAGCACCTGCCGCACATCGGCGGCGTCGTGCACACGCACTCGACCTACGCGACGGCCTGGGCCGCCCGCGGCGAGCCGGTGCCGTGCGTGCTGACGATGATGGCCGACGAGTTCGGCGGTGACGTGCCGATCGGCCCGTTCGCGCTCATCGGCGACGACTCCATCGGCCGCGGCATCGTCGAGACCCTGCGGGACTCCCGCAGCCCGGCCGTGCTCATGCGCAACCACGGCCCGTTCACCATCGGCAAGGACGCCAAGGCCGCGGTGAAGGCGGCCGTGATGGTCGAGGAGGTCGCGCGGACGGTGCACATCGCCCGTCAGCTCGGCGACACCGTGCCGATCGCGCCGTCCGACATCGACTCCCTGTACGCCCGTTACCAGCACGTCTACGGCCAGCAGCAGCCCACGAACACCCCGGAGAGCGACTCATGACCAAGCCCTACGCCGACCGCGAGATCTGGTTCCTCACCGGGAGCCAGGGTCTGTACGGCGAGGAGACCCTGCGGCAGGTCGCGACGCAGTCGCAGGAGATCGCCGCCGTCCTGCAGGACGTCCTCCCGGCGAAGGTCGTGTGGAAGCCCGTGCTGACCGACTCCGACGCGATCCGTCGCGCCGCGCTGGAGGCGAACGCCGACGACGCGGTCATCGGCGTGATCGCGTGGATGCACACGTTCTCCCCGGCCAAGATGTGGATCGCCGGCCTCGACGCGCTGCGCACCCCGCTGCTGCACCTGCACACGCAGGCCAACGTCGAGCTGCCGTGGGACACCATCGACTTCGACTTCATGAACCTCAACCAGGCCGCGCACGGCGACCGCGAGTTCGGGTACATCGCGACGCGCCTGGGTGCCGCGCGCAAGACGGTCGCGGGGCACGTGTCGAACCCGGCCGTCACCGCGTCGATCGACGTCTGGGTGCGGGCGTGCGCCGGCTGGGCCGCGACGCACGAGCTGAAGCTCGCCCGGTTCGGCGACAACATGCGCAACGTCGCGGTGACCGAGGGAGACAAGACCGAGGCCGAGCTGCGGTTCGGCGTCTCGGTGAACACGTGGGGCGTGAACGACCTGGTCGCCGCGGTCGAGGCGGTCTCCGACGCCGACGTGGACGCGCTCGTCGCCGAGTACGAGGACCTGTACGACGTCGTCCCGGAGCTGACCAAGGGCGGCGACCGGCACGACTCCCTGCGCTACGGCGCGCGCCAGGAGATCGCGCTGCGCACCCTGCTCGAGTCGCTGGGGGCCAAGGCCTTCACGACGAACTTCGAGGACCTCGGCGACCTGCGCCAGCTGCCCGGGCTCGCCGTCCAGCGGCTGATGGCCGACGGGTACGGGTTCGGTGCCGAGGGCGACTGGAAGACCGCGATCCTCGTCCGCGCCGCCAAGGTGATGGGCGCCGGGCTGCCCGGCGGCGCGTCGCTGATGGAGGACTACACCTACGACCTGACGCCCGGCTCGGAGCGGATCCTCGGCGCCCACATGCTCGAGATCTGCCCGACCCTGACCACGTCGAAGCCGACCCTGGAGATCCACCCGCTCGGCATCGGCGGCAAGGAGGACCCGGTCCGCCTGGTGTTCAACGCCGACCCCGGCGTCGGCGTCGTCGTGTCGCTGGCCGACATGCGCGACCGGTTCCGGCTCACCGCCAACGTGGTCGACGTCGTCCCGCCCACCGCCGACCTGCCGCACCTGCCGGTCGCGCGGGCCGTCTGGGAGCCCCGCCCCGACTTCCGCACGTCCGCCGAGTCCTGGCTGACCGCCGGGGGAGCGCACCACACGGTGCTCACGACGGCCGTCGGCGTCGAGGCGTTCGAGGACTTCGCCGAGATCGCCCGTACCGAGCTCCTCGTCATCGACGAGGCCACCACGCGCCGGGGGTTCCGCGACCAGGTCCGCTGGAACCAGGTCTACTTCCGGCTCGCCCAGGGTTTCTGAGTCCTCTCCCGCCCCCGATCATTGCTCGCGCAGACATCTGTGCATAGCGTCAGACCAGGGGCGGGAGCGATAGCAGGGAGCGGACCGATGACCGTGCAGGCGGCGGACAGGAACCGGTGGCTGCTCCGGGTCCTGCTCGTCGCCGCCGCGGGGTTGCTGCTCACCGTCCTCTGGTTCTCCACGGCTGTGCGCGCGTCGGCGCAGGACGAGGTGGCGGGGGACGGCGCCGTCGACCTCACGACGGCTCCGGCTGCCCCGACCGTCGCGGATGCGCCACCCGACGGACTCGACCCGCCCGGCAACGACCCCGTGACCCCGGTGGCCGACGAGGTCGCACCGGAACCCGCACCGCCGACGGACGTCCCGGCGCCGTTCGCTGCGGTCGAGGACGTGCTCGACCCGGCGCCACCGCTCGTCGAGGAGGCGCCGCCCGAGGTGGTCCCTGCTCCTGAGGTACCGGAGCCGCCGGTCGAGGAGACCGCGGTCGAGGCCGTCGCACCCGTGGCGCCGACCGTGGAGGCGCGCGTCGCAGCGGCGGTCGCGGAGCCCCTGGTGCTGTCGCCCGTGCTCGACGCGTCGCTGCCGCTCACCTCGCCGCAGCCCGTCGCACGCAGGGTGCACACCGCGGAGCGGCACCCGAGCACGCCGGCCGTCGCTGCCGCCGACCCGGCCGCCCCCGTCGCGGAGGTCGATCCGTGCCCGCCCGTCGCTCCGCCCGTCGTCGCCACCGCTCGCCCGGTCCGCGGGTGGAGCCACGGGCTCGACGGCGGCGGCGGGCCGGGCAGCCCCGACGACCCGGCACCGGTCGCCGTCTCGCCGCCGAGCGTCGAGCACGCCCGTGGCGGCACGAGCCGGGGCGACGACCCCAGGCCCTCGGACGGACAGGCGGCTGGTCTGCCGGCCTGGGCGAGCACCGCGACGTCGAGCGGGCGCTCCGGTGCCGACGGTGCCCTGCCTGCCGACGTCGAGCCGCCGCAGCTGCGCGTCCTGAGCTCGCGGGCGGGCCCGTGTCCTGGGCACGTTCCCGCACCTGACGTCGAGAACCTCGACCTCCCTGCGTGACCGGGCGCCTCGCGCGCCTGCGCGACACGCTCCGCGCCCGTCCGAGGCGCCCCCGCACCCGTCCAGGGAGTCCGCCGTGCACCCCTTCCTTCGCCGATCCGTCCAGACGGTCATCATCACCGGTGGCCTCGCCGCCATCGCCTTCGAGCTGGTCAGTGCCGCCGCTGCCGTCGCGATGACGGTGCTCGCCGTCGCGGCGTCGCCCGTCGCGACCCGTCCGCTGCGCTGGCCCGCCGGCCGGGGCCCATCCGCCCTCACGGAGGTCCCGACGCAGCGCCACGCCACCCCGAGGTCCTGAGCGCGCTCCGTACGCTGTGCCCATGTCCCTCGACGCCGGCACCGACGACGACGCCGGTGTCGGCCCTGCTGCCACGGCCCGTCGCCGGGGGCGCCGGCCCGCGGGGGAGGACACGCGGGGCGCCATCCTGGCGGCGGCCCGCGACGAGTTCGCGGAGCGGGGCTTCGACGGGGCGAGCATCCGGTCGGTGGCGCGTCGAGCCGACGTGGACCCGGGCCTGGTGCGGCACTACTTCCGGAACAAGTCCGACCTGTTCGCCGCCGGGATCGTGCCGAGCGGTGTCGACCCGGCGGTGCTCGTGGCGCGGATCGCGGCCGACGGTGTCGACGGGCTCGGGGAGCGGCTGCTGACCACCGTGCTGGGGATCTGGGGCCGGGACGACGGTGTCGCGCTGCGGGTGGCGTTCGCGGGGATGACGTCCGGGGAGATGCAGGCCGAGGCGCTCGCGGGGTACGTCGGCCGGGCGGTCTTCGCGCGGGTGGCGCAGCTCCTCCCTCCGCCGGACCAGCAGCTGCGGGTGTCCCTGGTCGCGTCGCAGGTCGCCGGGGTCCTGCTGGCCCGGCACGTCCTGCGGCTCGAGCCGCTCGCGTCGATGCCCGCCGAGGACGTCGTCGCCCTCGTCGCTCCCACGCTCGAGCGCTACCTGACCGGTCCGCTCTAGCCGTCCGCGCGGCGCGCCACCGAGACGGCCCAGGCGACCAGCGGGACCTGCAGAGGAAGTCGTGCCCACGCGACGGCAGGCTTCCCGGCCCACCCGCGCGCGTCGGGGCGGGAGCGGACCGCCATCGTCACGTTCCCCGGGAAGACGCCGACCAGGAGGGCGGCCGACGCCCACCCGCCGAGCCGCCTCGTCGGCGGGGCCACCAGGGCCGCGGCGCACGCGAGCTCCGCGACGCCGCTGCCCAGCACCCACGGGTCGGGGTCGCCCAGGGTGCGCGGGATGAGGGGCCGGAAGATGTCGGGCCTGCGCAGGTGCAGCACGCCCGACGTACCCAGCAGGGCGGCGAGCGCCAGGGCGGGGCCGTGCCGGCGGAGGGTGTCGGTGAGCACCCGTCACCGTAGCCACCGGTGTCGGCGTCGGGCACGTCGGGAGGTCTGTGTCGGCCTCCCTCGGTAGCGTGCGGCGCATGGACTACGCAGGCGTGATCGCCCAGGAGTCGGCGCGGATGGCGGACGCCCTCGCGCAGGCTCCACTGACCGCCCCGGTGCCGTCGTGCTCGGACTGGAGCGCCGCCGACCTGGCGTACCACCTGGGTGAGGTGCAGGACTTCTGGTCGCAGATCGTCGGCAACGCCCCCGCCGGCCCCGACGACGCCGACGACACGGAGCGCCTAGCCGACGACGAGCTCGTCCCGTTCCTGCGCACGCGCACGGAGGCGCTGCTGGCCGCGCTCGCGGCGCACGACCCGGCGGACCCGTGCTGGTCCTGGTCGTCCACGGGCGGGACGGTCGGATGGGTGCTGCGCCGCCAGGCGCACGAGGCGCTGGTGCACCGGGTCGACGCGGAGCAGACCGCCGGGTTGCCGGTGACCGACCCGGGGATCGCGCTGGCGGCCGACGGGGTGGACGAGATGCTCGGGGTCATGGTGAGCGGGCTGCCGGCGTGGGCCACGTTCACACCCGACGGCCAGCGGGTTCGCCTGCTCGCCACGGACGCCGAGCGGGAGTGGGTCCTGGCCTTCGGCCGGTTCCACGGCACGTCCCCGACCACCGGCACGGAGTACGACGAGGAGTGCGGGGAGCTCGTCGGCGGCGCGCCCTGGGAAGGGGAGGACGAGGACGTCACCGCGACGGTCGCCGGCCCTGCCTGGGACCTGGAGCTGTGGCTCTGGGGGCGCGGCGGCGTGGACGGGCTCACGGTCGACGGGGAGCAGGCGGCCGTCGACCGGCTGCGCGCGGTGATCGTGGACTCGACGCAGTAGTCCTTGCGTCACGGCCCACCGAGGAGCAGAATTCCTCGCATGGGGAATAATGCGATCGAGATCGCAGGGCTCCGGGTCGTGCGCGGCGGCACCCCCGTCATCCCGTCGCTCGACCTGGCCGTGCCGGTCGGGCAGGTCGTCGGGCTCCTCGGCCCCAGCGGCAGCGGCAAGACCACGCTCATGCGCGCCATCGTGGGTGCGCAGATCGTCGAGGGCGGCACGGTCACGGTCCTCGGCCTGCCCGCGGGCTCCGCCGCGCTACGGCGCCGGATCGGGTACGTCACCCAGTCGCCCAGCGTCTACTCGGACCTGACGGTCACGGAGAACCTGCGGTACGCGGCCGCGATCCTCGGGGTGGACGCCGCGGCGATCCGCCAGGCCCTCACGGACGTCGACCTGCTCGGGCACGCCGGCCAGTCCATCGGGACCCTGTCCGGCGGGGAGCGCGCGCGGGTGTCGCTGGCGATCGCCCTGCTGGGCAAGCCCGACCTGCTGGTGCTCGACGAGCCCACCGTCGGCCTCGACCCGGTCCTGCGCCGCGACCTGTGGGACCTGTTCCACCGCCTGAGCCGGTCCGGGGTCAGCCTCCTGGTGTCCAGCCACGTCATGGACGAGGCGGCACGGTGCGACCGCCTCATCCTGCTGCGCGGGGGAGGCGTGCTGGCCGACGGCACCCTCGCCGACCTGCTCGGCCGCACCGGCACCACCGACGCGGAGGCGGCGTTCCTGGCCCTCGTCGACGAGGCCGCAGCCGGCGACGTCGCCGCGAGAGGGGCAGTGTCATGAGTGCCACGCTGACCGCGACGGCGGTCCGGGACGTCCCGTCGCGCACGATGACGGTCACGCTCACCGCGGCGACCGCGCGCCGCGTCCTCACGCAGCTGCGGCACGACAAGCGGACCATCGCGCTCGTCGTCCTGCTGCCGTGCGTGCTGATCGGTCTGATCGCGTGGATGTTCAACGGCACCCCGGTGCTCGACCAGTTCGGTCCGCTGCTGGTGGGGCTGTTCCCGATGATGGTGATGTTCCTGGTCACCAGCGTCGCCACGCTGCGGGAACGCACGTCCGGGACGCTCGAGCGGCTGATGACCCTGCCGATCGGGCGCGGCGACGTCGTCGTCGGCTACGCCCTCGCGTTCGCCGTGCTCGCGACCGTCCAGGCGCTCGTCATCGTCGGGTTCGCGGTCTGGGTGTGCGGCATGGACGTCGCCGGGCCGATCGGGCTGGTGGTCCTCGTCGCGGTGCTGGACGCCGTGCTCGGGTGTGCGCTCGGCCTGGGCGCGTCGGCCCTCGCGAAGACCGAGTTCCAGGCCGTGCAGCTCATGCCGCTGGTCCTGTTCCCGCAGCTGATCACCTGCGGGCTGCTCATGCCGCGCGACGAGATGCCGACCGTCCTCGAGTGGATCTCCCGCGTGCTGCCGCTGACCTACGCCCTGGACGCCATGCAGCTGCTGGCCGCGGGCGGCACGTGGACCGACGTGCGCGGCGACGTGGCGGTGATCGCCGGCTTCATCGTCGGCGCCCTCGTGGTCGGCGCCGCCACCCTCCGCCGCCGCACCCCCTGAGGCCCCCGACCCGGCGCTGCCCGACCTCCGGGTCCTCGCGTCGACCGCGCCGGATGGACAGCCTGCGACGAGATCGTGAGCGGCAGCCGGCGCGGAACGACGAGTTCGGCGCTGTCCGGCGAGCTCGGCGTGGAGGAGCGAGTTCGTGCCCGCGCGTGGGGTCCCGGCGCTGCGCGAGATGCGCGACCTCTCCGAAGCGTGACCGGAATGCAACCTTTGAACGCCGCCCCTGCGTCGAATGTGAGCGCTAACATGCAGGCGAACCACCTGCTGGACCTCGGTCCAGCGGGACGCGTGTCCCGGTGCCCCGGTGCACGACGCGGCCCGACCGGCGTGGGTCGGGCCTGCGAGCGAGTGCGTTTCTCGAGGAGGAGAAGCAGATGGTCAGCAAGATGTTCAGGTCACGGTCGATCGCGGCAGGTATCGCGGTGCTCGCACTCGGTCTCGCAGCGTGCAGCAGCGGTGACTCCGGTGACGGGGAGACCGCCGGTAGTGACGGTGGCGACGGCGGCGCGATCACGGTCGGCTTCAGCCAGGTCGGCTCGGAGAGCGGCTGGCGTGCAGCCAACACCAAGTCGATCCAGGACGCCCTCACGGCTGAGGCCGGGTTCGACCTCAGCTTCTCGGACGCCCAGCAGAAGCAGGAGAACCAGATCCAGGCGATCCGGTCGTACATCGCCCAGGGTGTGCAGTACATCGCGTTCTCCCCGGTCGTCGAGTCCGGCTGGGACAGCGTGCTCGAGGAGGCCAAGGACGCCGGGATCCCCGTCATCCTGACCGACCGCGCGGTCGACTCCGAGGACACGTCGCTCTACGTGACGTTCATCGGGTCCGACTTCGTCGAGGAGGGCAAGCGCATCGGTGAGTGGGTCTCCGACAACCTCGGCACCGAGCCCATCAACGTCGTCGAGCTGCAGGGCACCACGGGCTCCGCACCGGCGATCGACCGCAAGACCGGGTTCGAGGACGCCATCGCCGGGAACGACAACATCTCGGTGATCGCCTCCGAGACCGGCAACTTCACGCGCGCCGAGGGCAAGACGGTCATGGAGGGCTTCCTCCAGGCGTACCCCGACATCGACGTGGTGTACGCGCACAACGACGACATGGGCCTGGGTGCCATCGAGGCGATCAAGGCGGCCGGCAAGGTGCCCGGCAAGGACATCAAGGTCGTCACCATCGACGGCGTCAAGGACGGCATGACCGCCCTCGCGGCCGGCGAGATCAGCTACATCGTCGAGTGCAACCCGCTGCTCGGCCCGGACCTCGCGGAGATCATCAAGACCCTCGAGGACGGCGGCACCGTCGAGCCGCGCATCGTCACCAAGGACGAGGCGTTCGACCAGGCGGGTGCGCAGGCAGTTCTGGCCGACCGCCAGTACTGACCCTTATCGCCCCGGCTGCCCGGGGGGACCTCCGCGTCCCCCCGGGCAGCACCGCCCTGCCGGTACCGTGAGACCGGCGCGGACGAAAGGTCGACGATGACCGACACAGCAGTCACCACGCAGGACCCGGCACCCATCGTCGCGATGACCGGGATCTCCATCACGTTCCCCGGGGTCAAGGCGCTCGACGGCGTCGACTTCCGGCTGTTCCCCGGCGAGGTGCACGCCCTGATGGGCGAGAACGGTGCCGGGAAGTCCACCCTCATCAAGGCCCTCACCGGCGTCTACACGGTCGACTCCGGGTCGATCGTCATCGACGGCGAGGAGCGCACGTTCGCCGGTCCCGCGCAGGCGCAGGCCGCGGGGATCAGCACCGTCTACCAAGAGGTCAACCTCTGCGACAACCTGTCGGTGGCCGAGAACATCATGCTGGGCCACGAGGTCCGCCGCGCCGGGGTGGTCGACTGGCGGCGTACCCGCAGCGCTGCCCGCGAGCACCTGCGGACCATGAACCTCGACATCGACCCGAAGTCGTCGCTGTCGTCCCACTCGCTGGCGGTCCAGCAGCTGGTCGCGATCTCGCGTGCCATGGTCGTCGACGCCCGGGTGCTCATCCTCGACGAGCCGACGTCCAGCCTCGACGCCGACGAGGTCGCCCGGCTGTTCGACGTCGTGCGCGCCCTGCGCGACCGCGGCGTCGCCATCCTGTTCGTCTCCCACTTCCTCGACCAGGTGTACGAGATCAGCGACCGCATGACGGTCCTGCGCAACGGCGCGCTGGTGGGGGAGTACCGCACGGCGGACCTGGACCGGGTCGAGCTGGTGCAGAAGATGATCGGCCGCGCGCTCGCCGTGCTCGAGGAGCTCGAGGAGGCCCCGAAGCGGTCCGTCGCCGAGCGGTCCGACACGCAGCCGTTCGTGCAGGCCATCGGTCTGGGGCGCAAGGGCACCATCGAGCCGTTCGACCTCGACGTGTACGCCGGTGAGGTCGTCGGGCTCGCGGGTCTGCTCGGCTCCGGCCGCACGGAGCTCGCGCGCCTGCTCTACGGCGCGGACCACGCGGACTCGGGCGAGCTCCGGGTCGAGGGGGTCACGACGAAGATGCGGACCCCGCGCAACGCCCTGGCGCGCGGCATCGTCTACTCCTCGGAGAGCCGCAAGACCGAGGGCATCGTCGGGGACCTGACGGTGCGCGAGAACATCGTGCTGGGCCTCCAGGCCGACCGCGGCTGGCTGCGCCGGGTCTCGAAGCGCAAGTCCGACGAGGTCGTGAACCGCTACATCGAGACGCTGGGCATCCGCCCGGCCAACCCCGAGGCGATCGCCGGCAACCTGTCCGGCGGCAACCAGCAGAAGGTGCTGCTCGCGCGGTGGCTCGCCACCGCCCCGAAGCTCCTGCTCCTCGACGAGCCCACCCGCGGGATCGACGTCGGCGCCAAGGCCGAGATCCAGAAGCTCGTCGCCGACCTCGCCGCGCAGGGCATGGCCGTGGTGTTCATCTCGGCCGAGCTCGAGGAGGTCCTGCGCCTCTCCCACCGCATCGCGGTGCTGCGCGACCGCCGCAAGGTCGCCGAGATCACCAACAACGACGACGTCACCACCGACGACGTCGTCCACCTCATCGCGAGCGGAGGGCAGTCATGAGCTCCGTCATGAGTTCGGCCGGTGCCATCACCCGGCACCGGTTGTTCTGGCCCGTCGTCGCGCTGGCCGTGCTGGTGCTGGCCTGCGTGCTGAAGTCGAACACCTTCCTCAACATCACGGTCCTGGACGGGCACCTGTACGGCGGCCCGATCGACATCGTGCGGCGCTCCAGCGTGCTGCTGCTGGTGGCCCTGGGCATGACGCTCGTCATCGCGACGCGCGGCATCGACCTGTCCGTCGGCGCCGTCATGGCGATCGCCGGGGCGGTCGCCCTGTCCCAGATCGCGGCCTCGGACAACCCGGAGTCGCTCGCCGTCGTGCTGTCCGCCATCGGCAGCGCGCTCCTGGTCTGCCTCCTGATCGGGGTGTTCAACGGGTTCCTCGTCGCGGTGGTCGGGATCCAGCCGATCATCGCCACCCTCGTGATCATGACCGCCGGCCGGGGCATCGCGATGCTCATCACCGGCGGCCAGATCACCACCGTGACCAGCGCCCCGTACAAGACGATCGCCACCGGCTACTGGCTGGGGCTGCCCGTCGCGGCGCTCATCGCCGGGTTCTTCTTCGTCGCCATGGCCCTCATCACGCGTCGCACGGCGCTCGGGGTGCTCATCGAGTCGGTCGGCATCAACCCCGTCGCCTCGCGGCTGGCCGGCGTGCGGGCCCGGACGATCATCTGGACCGTCTACATCCTGTGCGCGTTCTTCGCATGCGTCGCCGGGTTCATCCGCAGCTCCGACATCATGGCGGCCGACGCCAACAACGTGGGGCTGTTCATCGAGCTCGACGCCATCCTCGCGGTGGTCATCGGTGGCACCTCGCTGGCGGGCGGCAAGTTCTCGCTGGTCGGCACGCTGGTCGGGGTCCTGGTGATCACGACGCTCACGTTCTCGGTGACGATCCTGGGCGTCCCCGCCAACGCGGTCTCCTTGTTCAAGGCCCTCGTCGTCATCCTGGTCTGCCTGCTCCAGTCGCCCGTCGTCCGGCAGAAGCTGCGGAAACGACGAGTTGTGGCGGCCCCTGCTCCCGTGGAGGTCCCGGCCTGATGGCGACCGACCAGCTCACCCCTTCGAAGGTGCCCACGGACGCGCGAGCGTCCCTCGGCTCCCGTGTCCGACGCTTCCGCATCGACGAGCGGTACATCCCCGTCCTGGGCACGGTCGTCGTCCTGGTCGCGATGCTCATCATCGGCGGCTCCAGGTACGAGAACTTCCTCACCGGCCGCGTCATGGCCAACGTGCTCATCAACAACTCGTTCCTCGTGGTGATCGCCGTCGGCATGACGTTCGTGATCCTCACCGGGGGGATCGACCTGTCCGTCGGCGCCGTCGTGGCGCTGTCCGGCTGCGTCGCGGCCTGGATGTTCACGCACGGCTACGGTGCCGCGGTCACGATCCCGGCGGTCATCCTCGTCGGCGCCGTCATCGGGCTCGTCGTCGGCGTGATGGTCCACGTGTTCGAGATACAACCCTTCATCGCCACCCTGGCCGCCATGTTCCTGGCCCGGGGGCTCTGCTACATCGTGGCGCCCAAGTCCATCCCCATCACCGACCCGACCATCGTGTCGCTCGCCCGGACGCGCTGGGGCACCGACGACGGCCTGGTCATCACGCCGAGCGGCGTCATCGCGCTGGCCGTCGTGGCCATCGCGTTCGTGACGCTGCACTACACGCGGTTCGGTCGCACGGTCTACGCGATCGGCGGCAGCGAGCAGTCCGCGAAGCTCATGGGTCTGCCCGTGGCCCGCACCAAGGTGCTGGTGTACGTCATCAGCGGCACCTGTGCGGGGCTCGGCGGCCTGCTGTTCGCGATCTTCTCGCGGTCCGGCTACGCGCTGACCGGTGTCGGCATGGAGCTCGACGCCATCGCCGCGGTGGTCATCGGCGGCACCCTGCTGACCGGTGGCAGCGGCTTCGTCCTGGGGTCCGTCCTCGGCGTGCTGGTGCTGGGCCTGATCCAGACGATCATCACGTTCGAGGGCACCCTGAGCTCGTGGTGGACCAAGATCTTCATCGGCGCCCTGCTGCTGATCTTCGTGGTCCTGCAGCGCCTGCTGGTCATCCGCCGCCGCTAGCCCGACGTCGAGCTCGGTGGTTCGCGCCCGGCTCGGTGGTTGCAGCCACCGAGCTCGGCCCGAACCACCGAGCTCGGTGCGTCAGGGGCGCGCCGCGAAGCGTTCCAGCAGGTCCGCGTGGCCCGACACGATGATCAGGTCGTTGCCCGACAGGCGCGTGTCCGGGGTCGCGTAGACGAAGTCGATGCCCGGGCTCTTCACGCCGATCACGGTCACGCCGTAGCGCTCGCGCACCTTGGACTGCGCGAGCGTGAACCCCTGCGTCTCCTTGGGCGGGCGCATCTTGACGATGGTGAACCCGTCCTCGACCTCGATGTAGTCGAGCAGCTTGCCGGACACCAGGTGGGCCACGCGCGCGCCGGCGTCGGCCTCGGGGAGCACCACGTGGTGCGCACCGATGCGCTGCAGGATGCGCGCGTGCTCGTTGCTCACGGCCTTGGCCCAGATCTGCGGGACGCCGATGTCCACCAGGTTGCCGGTGATGAGCACCGACGCCTCGAGGTAGGACCCGACGCCGACGACCGCCACGGGGAACTCGCGCGCGCCGAGCTGCTCGAGCGCCTCGGGGTTGGCGGCGTCGGCCTCGACGAGCGCGATGCGGCCGGCCCACTGGGCGACCAGCTCGGGGTTGCGCTCGACGGCGAGCACGTCCTGGCCGAGCCGGTCCAGGGTCGCGGCGATGGAGGACCCGAACCGGCCGAGCCCGATGACGAGCACGCCCGAGTCCTTCTTCGGCGTGCGCGGTGCGTTCTGCGTCCCTTTGAGGGCGTCGCCAAACCTGTCAGCCAATGATCGGCCTCTCTTCTGGTAGCCGGATCACCCGACGACGGTTGCGCAGCGCGAGCGCGGCCGCAAGGGTCATCGTGCCGGTCCGGCCGATGAACATGAGCACGGTGAGCACGTACTTCGCCGGGTCGGGGAGGTCCGGCGTGATGCCGGTGGACAGCCCGCACGTGGCGAACGCGGAGATGACCTCGAAGAGCACCCTGTCGAGGGTCAGGTTGGTGATGGCCAGGAGAAGCAGCGACGAGACCAGCACCAGTGTCGCCGAGACCAGCGAGACGGCGATCGCGACCTGCAGGGCCTCGCGCGGGATGCGCCGCCCGTAGGCCTCGACGTCCTTGTCGCCACGGCCCTCCGCGATGATCGCGAGCAGCATGACGGCGAGCGTCGTCACCTTGATGCCACCCGCGGTCGACGCCGAGCCGCCACCGACGAACATGAGGGCGTCCATGAGGAGCCAGGTGCTCTCGTGCATCTCGCCGACGTCCACGGTGGAGAAGCCGCCGGACCGGGGCATGACCCCGGCGAACAGGGAGGCGAGCGCCGTGGCGCTGGGGCCCAGGGGCTTGAAGGTGTCCGGGTTGGTCCACTCGAAGGCCGCCACGAGGACCGATCCCGCGACGACGAGCGCGAGGCTGGTGGTCACCGTGAGCTTCGAGTGCAGGCTCCACCGCCGGGGCTCGCGCAGGCGCCGGGCCACGTTGAGGATCACGGGGAAGCCGAGCGAGCCGATGAACACGCCGATGATGATGGGCATCAGCACCCACCAGTCGGACACGAACGGCTCCAGCCCGTACGGCGTCGGCACGAAGCCGGCGTTGTTGAACGCGGAGATCGCGTAGAAGATCGAGTGCCAGGCCGCCTCGCCCAGGTCCTCGTCGAACATGAGGAACCGCGGGAACAGGACCAGCGCGATGGTCAGCTCGAGCGCGACGGACGTGATGATGACGGTCCGGATCAGCGACCCGACCTCCCCGAGCCGCGTCTCCTTGGTCTCCGACGAGACCAGCAGCCGCTGCGTCAGGCCGATGCGCCGGGACACGGCCATGCCGAGCAGCGACGCGAGCGTCATCACGCCGAGGCCACCGATCTGGATGGCGACGAGGATGACGACGAGGCCCCACGCCGACCAGTACTCGCCGGTCGGGACCACGACCAGGCCGGTGACGGTGCTGGCGGAGGTCGCCGTGAACAGCGCGTCGACGAACGGGGCGCGCTGTCCGGTGGCCGTCGCCCACGGGGCGGAGAGGCCGAGCGTGATCGTGCCGATCACCAGGCCGAACACCCCGAGCGCGAGCCGGGCCGGGGACTGCCGTGCCGAACGGTCGACGTACTCGCGCCACCGCCACGCCACGCCCGGGCCACCCCGCGCCATCACACCTCCCGCAACCGGCCCGGCGCTCGCCGGTCGGGGCAACTCTGGCATGTCCCGGGCGTGTGGTTCGACCCGACAGGCACGGGCCCGTCGGATCGACAGCAGCGGCCCCGGGTGCGACGGTGAGCGCATGACGTCGTCGGCACCCGTGCGCGTGGTCTGGTCGCGCGAGATGCTCGCGTACGACTTCGGCCACGGGCATCCCATGACGTCCGAGCGGCTGGACCTGACCATCCGGCTGGCCGAGGCGCTC
Organism: Cellulomonas sp. Root485; assembly: GCF_001426705.1. Lineage (GTDB taxonomy): Bacteria > Actinomycetota > Actinomycetes > Actinomycetales > Cellulomonadaceae > Cellulomonas. The sequence continues at coordinate 225,439 of NZ_LMFC01000001.1, forward strand.
GGGCTGCTGGTCGGCGACGACGTCGAGCTGGTCGGCGCCGAGATGGCCTCGGACGCCCTCCTGCAGACCGTCCACACGCCCGCCTACGTGGCCGCCGTGCACGCCGCGTCCACGGACGGCACCACCGATCCCGCGTTCGGCCTGGGCACGTCCGACGACCCGGTGTTCCCGGACATGCACGAGGCGTCGGCGCGCGTGGTGCAGGGGTCGGTCGACTCGGCGCTCGCGGTGTGGGAGGGGCGCGCACTGCACGCCGTCAATGTCACCGGAGGGCTGCACCACGCGATGCCCGCGTCGGCGTCGGGGTTCTGCGTCTACAACGACGCGGCCGTCGCCATCCGGGCCCTCCTGGACGCGGGGGCCCAGCGCGTGGCCTACGTCGACATCGACGCGCACCACGGCGACGGGGTCCAGGCCGTGTTCTGGGACGACCCACGGGTGCTCACGGTCTCGGTGCACGAGACCGGGCAGGCCCTGTTCCCGGGGACCGGCCACGCCCGGGAGACGGGCGGCCCCGGCGCCGAGGGCACGGCAGTCAACGTCGCGCTCCCGTCCGGCACCGGTGACGCCGGCTGGCTGCGTGCGCTGGACGCCGTCGTGCCCCCCGTGGTGCGCGCGTTCGACCCGGACGTCCTGGTGACGCAGCACGGCTGCGACACCCACCTGCTGGACCCCCTGACGCACCTGCGGGTGAGCATCGACGGGCAGGTGCGCGCCGCGCACCTGCTGCACGACCTGGCGCACGAGGTCGCGGACGGTCGCTGGGTGGCGCTCGGCGGTGGGGGCTACGCCGTGGTCGACGTGGTGCCGCGGTCGTGGACGCACCTGCTCGGTATCGCGACGCACCATCCCGTCGACACGGGTTCGCAGGTCCCCGACGAGTGGCGCTCCCTGGTGCGAGAGCGGTACGGGCGGCTGGGGCCGGACCTGATGACGGACGGTCGCGACGCGCGGTTCAGCCCGTGGTCGGCCGGCTACGACCCGGGTGACGACGTCGACAGGTCCATCCGCGCCACCCGCACGGCCGTCTTCCCGTCCCTGGGCCTGGACCCGGACCACGACTGACCGGGTGGGCGGCCGCCGCCGGGACGTCGCCGATGTCGGGGTTCGAGGCGGACAGGTTGGGCCGGACGAGCGACGTCCCAGGCGTCACCTCTATCCCACGCGTCCCACGCGCCACTACGCTGGTCCGGCACCCGCCGGGTGGGTGCGCGGGCCCGCCGCGCGCCGGGCGGAACGGAAGCGGATATGAGCGACCAGCGCGACCAGCCGGGCCGCACGAGATTCCTCACGGTGCTCGAGGTTGCCGACGTCATGCGCGTCTCGAAGATGACCGTCTACCGCCTGCTGCACTCGGGCGAGCTGCCGGGCGTCCGCGTCGGCCGTTCGTTCCGCGTCCCGCAGGACGCGCTCGACCACTACCTCGCCACGTCGCCGGCTGTCGAGGCGCGTGAGCAGGATCGCAGGACGTCCTGATCGCCCGGGCGTCGCTCAGCGCTCCCGTCATCGCGTAAGGTAGAGCCTCGGACTTTGTTCGTGCGTGGTCGACTCGGTAGCACTCGATCTCTTCTACGCGTCGATCGACCACCAGAACGGCCCGTCGCCGGGCCTCCATCGGAAGCGAAGTGAGGACCCCATGGGCTCCGTCATCAAGAAGCGCCGCAAGCGGATGGCCAAGAAGAAGCACCGCAAGCTGCTGCGCAAGACGCGTCACCAGCGTCGTAACAAGAAGTGAGCCACGGCGGCCACCAGGCCGCCAGCTCCGACGATCGGGCCCGGCACCTGCCGGGCCCGTCGTGTTTCCGCCGCGCGCCTTCTACATCGATGTAGAGTGGCGCTGGTCTGGGACTCTGTCCCTCGGCAGGGGCGCGCACCAGGGAGACAGCGATGAGCACGGCCAAGCGGGGTTCCGCGGTGACGATGCACGAGGTCGCCGCGCGGGCGGGGGTGTCCATCAAGACCGTCTCCAACGTGGTCAACGGGTACCAGTACATCCGGCCCGCCACCAAGGAACGGGTCGAGGCCGCCATCGCCGACCTCGGGTACCAGGTGAACATCTCGGCGCGGAACCTGCGCCGCGGCCGGACCGGGATCATCGGGCTGGCCGTGCCGGAGCTGTCGCTGCCGTACTTCGCGGAGCTCGCCGACTCGGTCATCCGCGCGGCCGAGGCCCGCGGGCTGACCGTCCTCATCGAGCAGACCGGGTCCGTGCGCGAGCGCGAGCTCGACGTGCTCTCCGGGCAGCGTCGCCACCTCACCGACGGGCTGATCTTCTCGCCGCTGGAGCTCGGGCCGCAGGACGCCGAGGCGCTCCACGTCGACTTCCCGATGGTGCTGCTCGGTGAGCGCATCTTCGGCGGGCCCGCGGACCACGTCACCATGAACAACGTCGAGGCCGCCCGCGCGGCGACGCAGCACCTCCTCGACCTGGGGCGCCGGCGCATCGCCGTGATCGGCGCGCACGAGGGGGAGACCGTCGGGTCCGCCGCGCTGCGCGTGCAGGGCTACCGGCAGGCGCTCGAGGAGGCCGGGCTGCCGGTGGACCCCGCGCTGATCGGTGAGGCGGGGCTGTGGCACCGCGCGACGGGCGCCGAGACGATGGAGCGGCTGCTGGACTCGGGCGTCGAGATCGACGCCGTGTTCGGCCTGAACGACGCCCTCGCGCTGGGCGCGCTGCACGCGCTGCACGCGCGCCGGATCGACGTGCCGGGGCAGATCGCGGTGATCGGCTTCGACGACATCGAGGAGACCGCCTACTCGTCGCCGACGCTGACGACGGTCGCCCCCGGGCGTGAGCAGATCGCGACGACGGCGGTCGACCTGCTGCTCGCGCGCATCGAGGAGCTCGAGCCCGGCAAGCCGTTCGTGCAGGTCATCACCGACTTCGAGATCATCGGCCGGGAGTCGACGCTGGGCGAGCGGGCGCCCGTGGCGGCCGTGCCGCCTGCGTCGCAGAGCGCCTGAGACCTCGACGGACCGAGCGGTCCGGCGGCGGGCGGTCAGGACGTGCGGGCGTCGAGCGTGTTCAGGCGCTGGTCGACCAGCCACCCCGACGCCAGCAGCGGAAGACTGAGGCCGATCAGGGGCACCAGCACGGTGATGTACGTGAACGTCACCGCCAGGACCACGAGCACCGCCGCGACCGCCAGGCTGGTGACGGGGGAGACCAGCGGCGCGACGGCGACGAACCGCCACGTGCGCGTCGCGGGGACGTCGTCGTACCGCCGGGCCACGGGCACCAGCGCGAGGAGCGCGAGGACCAGGTAGGTGGTCAGGGCCACGACACCGACGGTCAGCACGGCCTTCGTCGGACCCGGCGACGCGGCGGCGAGCACGGACGCGTCGAGGGCCAGGAGCACGAACCCGGCCGTGAGCGGTGCGCCGAGGAGGTTGAGCCGTCGGAACCCCGACCGGTACGCGGACCAGAAGTCGCGCCAGAGGTGCTCCGACGGGGACCCGCCCACGAGCCGCGCGAGCAGACCGCCACCCGCTGCGAGCGCCGGGTAGGCGCCCAGCACGACGGCCCCCAGGAGCGTGCCCAGCACCACGAGCACGTTCACGGCGACGAGCTGAGTGCCGACGCGCAGGAACACCATCACGCGCCCGGCCCAGCCGTCCACCACGAGGTCGCTCACGATCCCACCCGCGTGCCCAGCGTCGCGTTGCCCTCCGCGTCGAGCCCGGCGAAGGACAGCGTGCGGACGCCGCGCACGGCGTCGACGGACGGGAACACCACGAGCTCGAAGCCCGGCCAGGCGAACTGGCCGCTGCCGTGCGAGGTCACGGTCGCCAGGAGGTCGTCGCCGATCGTCAGCGTCCGGGAGGTCGTCACGGACCCGGCCGTGGCCTGGTCGAACGTCACCAGCTCCCACGTCCCGGCCAGGTCGGCCGGGTCGGTGGGCGGCGCGTCGTCAGGTTCCGCGTCGCCCGCCCACGGCTGCGGCGAGACGGCAGGCCAACCGTCGGCGGTCCAGACGAGCCGGCGCACCTGGACCTCGTGCTGCGTGGGGTCGGCGGCGTCGCGGACGTGGTGGACCAGCAGCTGGCGGTCACCGTCGGTGAGCACCGAGGCGTGCCCCGGGGCGAGCCACGAGCGGCCGCCGTCGAGCGTGTGGCCCGCGAGCATGAGGGTGCCGACGAGCGCGGGGTCGCCGTCGAGGTCGGTGAGGTCGCGCCCCGCACGGTCGGCGTACGGGCCGGTCAGCTGCGCGGAGACGCCCACGCGGACGTGGTACGTCGAGAAGAGGGAGTCGTACGAGAGGACCAGCGCGTAGCCGCCGTCCGGGCGGGGCAGCACGAACGCGCCCTCGACCGCCCCCTCGACGCTGCGGGGCCGTCGGGCGAGCAGGATGCCGGGCGCCTCGCCGACGGCCAGGCCGGTGACGGGGTCGAGCTCGAGCGCGTGGATGCCGCCGAAGAAGGAGCCGTAGACCATCCAGTGCCGCCCGTCGGCGTCGACCACGGCGTTCGCGTCGATCGCGTTCGGGCCGTCGACGTCGTGCCGGCTGGTCACCACGAGCCCGCGGTCCTCCCACGGACCGGTCGGGTGCGGCGCCACGGCCAGGCCGATCGCGGAGGTGCGGGAGCCGAACGTCGACGCCGACCAGTACATGCGCCACTCGTCGCCCACCCGCACCACGTCGGGAGCCCACAGGCCCGCCGCGCCGGACCAGGCGGCGCCGTCCGCCGGCACCCCGTCGAGGGCCCAGCCGTGGAACTCCCAGGTGACCAGGTCCTTCGAGCGCCGCACCTGGACGCCGGCGCGCACGGGACCGTCGGACCACGCGTCGGTGGAGAACAGCCAGTACGTGCCGTCGTCGTCGCGGACCGCCGTCGGGTCGTGCGCGTGCCGGCCACCCCAGAGGGCCGTGTTGGGGACCATCCCGTCAGCCCTTCGAGCCGGTGAGCGCGACGGACTCGATGATCTGCCGCTGGAAGATGAGGAACACGACCAGGATCGGCAGCAGCGCCACGAACGACGCAGCCATGATCAGCGGGTAGTCGCGTTGCGTCGCGAACTCGACGTTGAGGTTGGCGATGACCACCTGGAGCGTCTGCTTCTCGGGGGTGTTCAGGTAGAGGATCGGCGCCAGGTAGTCGTTCCAGATGAACATGAACCAGAGGATGAACTGGGCGGCGATCGCCGGCCGGATCATCGGCAGGATCATCACGCGGAAGATCTGCAGGTAGGACGCCCCGTCGATCTTGGCGGCCTCGATCATGGAGTCGGGGACGGTCGAGAGGTACTGCCGCAGGAAGAAGATCATGATGATGTTCCCGAACAGCAGGGGGACGATCAGCGGCAGCAGGGTGTCCACCCAGTGCAGCCGGGAGAACATCACGAACTGCGGGATCATGATCGTCGGGTACGGCACCATCAGGCCCGAGAGCAGGACGAGGAAGATCGCGTTCTTGTAGGGCAGCCGCAGCTTGGCCAGCGCGAACGCGGCGAGCGCGGACGTGAACGTCCCGATGATCGTCACGCTCAGGGCGACGATGAGGCTGTTCTTGAAGCCCGACAGGATCGGGGCCTCGGTCCACATGCGGATGAACGTGTCCCACTGCGGCGGGTTCGGGATCCAGACCGGGGGCAGGGCGAACACCTGCACCTTGGTCTTCAGCGCGGTGGTGAACATCCAGAGCAGCGGCGCGAGCATCGCGAGCGAGCCGACGGCGAGCAGGACGAACAGGGCGACGTTGCCGAGGCGGCTCTCGCGCTGGGCGCCCGTGCGGGGCTTGTCCTTCAGCGCCGGGGTGGGGGGCTTCATCAAGGTCGTGGCCATGGTGGCTCCGTCTCCGTGTCTTCCTCAGTCGATGCTGAAGCTGTTGCGCCGGTTGAGGCGGAACTGGATGAAGGTGATGACGAAGACGAGCACGCCGAGGACGATCGACATCGCCGTCGCGTAGCCCATCTGCTGGTACTTGAACGCCTTGCGCACGATGTACCAGACGATCGAGGCGGAGCTGAACTCCGGTCCGCCGGCGGGCGTCATGATGTTGATCTCGGTGAAGATCTGGGACCCGGCGATGATGTTGGTGACCACCAGGAAGAACGTCACCGGGCGGACCATCGGCAACGTGATGTTCCGCAGCCGCTGGAACGCGTTGGCGCCGTCGAGCGCGGCGGCCTCGTGCAGGGACGCCGGGACGCCCTGGATGGCCGCCAGGTACAGGAGCATCGAGTACCCGAGGCCCTTCCAGATGGCCATGATGATGATCGCGGGCTTGACGGTGGCGGTGTTCTGCAGCCAGTCGGGACCCTCGATCCCGAACCAGGCGAGCACCTGGTTGATGAGGCCGAAGTCACCGTTGTAGGCGAACTGCCAGACGATCGCGATGGCGGCCAGCGACGAGATCACCGGCACGTAGTAGATGGTGCGGAACGCCGTGCGGCCGGGGATCTTCCGGTTCAGCGCCAGGGCCAGCAGGAGCGAGAGCGCCAGGCCGATCGGGATGCCGATCATGTAGAAGAACGTGTTGTAGAGCGAGAGCCGGAAGTACTCGTCGCCGAACAGGGTGACGTAGTTGTCGAACCCGACGAACGTCATCGGGCCCAGGCCGTTCCAGCTGGTCAGCGACGCGTACACCGCGAAGCAGATCGGGTACAGCGTGAAGAGCAGGAACCCGAGGATCGGGGCGGCGACGAACGCGAGGGCCCAGCGGTGCTCCGTGCGGTGCAGCCTGCGGTTCGCATGCTTCGCACGTTGCTCGGACGTCTGCCGGGTGGTGGTCGACTCGACGGTCGCGGTCATCTCGGAGCCTTTCCTGGGGTCCCCGCCGCCCGAGGGCGTGCTCGGGCGGCGGGGACAGGGAGGAGGTGGTGCTACTTGCCGGCCGCGGCCTGCTCGGCCGTGGCGTTCGACTCGTCGAGGAGCGTCTGCATCTTGGGCTGCTCCTCGGCCAGGTAGTCGGCCGCGGTCTGCTTGCCGTCGAGGACGGGCTGGATGTTGGTCCAGAGCTCGTCGTACCACTCGGCGCCGTACGTGAACGCCGCCGGCATCGCCCGGCCGTACTCCTGCGCGATGTCCAGGAACTCCTGCCGGTTGGCGGGCTCGGCGCCCTCCTCGGCGGCCCAGGCCTCAGCCATGTCGATGAGGTTCGGGATCTGGATGTTGGCGTCGACGAGCGTCTGCTGCGCGTCGGCGTCGGTGCTCAGGTACGTGACCAGCTTGACCGCGTCGTCCGGGTGCTTCGACGTCGCGGAGACGCCGATGCCGAGCGAGCCGAGCCACGTGGCCGTGCCGCCGTCACCGACGGTCGGCCAGGGGATCAGGTCGTAGTCGAAGTCGAGGTCGTTGTAGACCGAGACGTCCCACGGGCCGACGGGGAAGAAGCCGATCTCGCCGGCCATCCAGCGCTGGTACGTGTCGAGCGTCGCGGCGTCGGACGCCGACGGCGTGACCTTGTCGACGTTGGTGAGGTCCGCGAACTTCTGCAGTGCGTCGGCGAACTCAGGGGTGTCCACGGTGACCTCGGTGCGGTCCTCGTTGGTCCAGTCGCCGCCGTTGCTCCAGACCAGCGACTGCAGGTTCCACTGGACGTTGAGCCCGGTGCCCCACTGGTCGATGGCGCCGTCTCCGTCGGTGTCCACGGTGAGCTGCTTGCTGATGTCGACGAACTCGTCCCACGTGAGCGGGGTGTCCTTGTCGGGCAGCGGGATGCCCGCGGCCTCGAGCATCGTCTTGTTGTAGCCGAACGAGAACGGGCCGACGTCCTTGGGCAGCCCGTAGAGCTTGCCGTCCGGGGTGCCCTGGAGCGTGCCGTCGAACCGGTAGGAGTCGACGCCGTACGGCCAGATGTTGTCCAGGTCGATGCCGCTGGCGTCCACCTGCTCGGTGATGTCCATCAGGACGCCCGAGCTCACGTACGACTGCAGGCTGGCCTGCTCGATGTAGAACACGTCGGGCACGTTGTTGCCGGCCACGGCCGCCTGGAGCTTGGTGGCGTACTGGTCGGCGTCGGTCACGATGACCTTCACCTTCACGCCGGTGTCCGCGGTGTACTTCTTGATGGCGGCCTCGTACGCCGCCTTCTCGTCCGGTCCACCGCGGAACATGAACGTGATCTCCTTGTCGCCGCCGTCGCTTGCGCCGTCGCCGCCGTCGCTGCACGCCGTGAGCGTGAGCGTCCCGGCGACCGCGGCGCACACGGCGCCGGCGATGAGCCTGTTCCTCTTCATCGTCCTGCCTCCCATATCCCAAGGATGTGCGAGGTCACGGTCGCGTCGGGACCCGATGTGGGGCTGGTCCGTCAGGGTCGTCGTTGACCTCATTCGTTTGATCGACGCTGCATCTACAACGTTGATCTACAACGATGTAGAACATGACACGGGAACCGCCGCCGGGTCAAGCCACGAACGCATAACGGTCGGTTGACGACATCGGAGCGGCCATGCATGATGCGTCTACAACGATGTAGAAACCGACGTGCAAGGGGGCCTCCAGATGTCGCGCCACGCGCAGACACCGCCCATGGGGTGGAACAGCTGGGACAGCTACGGGACGACGGTGACGCAGGACGAGGTCCTCGCCAACGCGGCCGTGCTGGCCGAGCGGCTGCTGCCGCACGGGTGGGACACCGTCGTCGTGGACATCGACTGGTACGACCCCGCGGCCCGCGCGCACGGCTACAACGACGGGTCGTCTCTCGTCCTCGACGACTTCGGGCGCCAGCTGCCCGCCGAGAACCGGTTCCCGTCCGCCGCGGGCGGTCGCGGCTTCGGACCGCTCGCCGACGCGGTGCACGACCTCGGCCTGCGGTTCGGTGTGCACCTGATGCGCGGCATCCCGCGGATCGCCGTCGAGCAGGACCTGCCCGTCGAGGGCACCTCCTGGACCGCGCGCGACGCCGCCGACACCACCTCGGTCTGCCCCTGGAACGAGGACAACTACGGGCTCGACCACGACCACCCCGCCGCGCAGGCGTACCTCGACGGTCTGGTCGCGCAGCTGGCCGGCTGGGGTGTCGACTTCCTCAAGGTCGACGACATGCTCGCGCCCTACCACCCGGACGCGGTCGAGGCGTGGGCGCGGGCGATCGAGCGCTCGGGGCGGGACATCGTCCTGTCGCTGTCGCCGGGCACCCACCTGTCCACCGCGCACGTCGACCACCTGCGCGAGCACGCCCAGATGTGGCGGATCTCCGACGACCTCTGGGACCGCTGGGAGGACGTGCACGCGCAGTTCGCTCGGCTGGCCCGGTGGGCGCCGTTCCAGCGTCCGGGCGGCTGGGCCGACGCCGACATGCTGCCGCTCGGCCGGATCGGTCTGCGCGCCGAGCGCGGTGACGACCGGCACAGCCGGCTCACCCCCGACGAGCAGCGCACGATCCTCACGCTCTGGGTGATGGCCCGGTCGCCGCTGATGGTCGGGGGAGACCTGCCGACCAGCGACCCCGCGACGCTCGACCTGCTCGCCACCCCGGCCGTCGGCCACGTCCTTCGGCACGCGAGCGACGGGCGCGAGCTCGTCCGCGAGCCGCTGGACGACGGCGAGCTGATCGTGTGGACCGCGGTCGAGGGGGCCACGACGTACGTCGCCGCCTTCTGGACCGGACCCTCGCCGCGGACGGTCTCGATCCCGCTCGCGTCGCTGGTCGGGCACGTCGCCGCGGCCGACACCTGGACCACCCGGGACCTGTGGGACCCCGGAACCACCCCTGACCTGCACCCGACCACGTGGGAACCCGAGGGAGCACTCGTCCTCGAGATCCCGTCCCACGGGGTGCGCTGGACCGCACTCGACACCCGACCGAACCAGGAGACCTCATGATCCCCGTCCGACTCACCCTCGACCCGGCCTTCCGGGTCGGTCCGGTCCGCCGGCGCACGTTCGGCTCGTTCGTCGAGCACCTCGGCCGCTGCGTCTACACCGGCATCCACGACCCCGCGCACCCGACGGCGGACGCCGACGGGTTCCGCAAGGACGTGCTCGAGCTGACCCGGGAGCTGGGCGTCAGCACCGTGCGCTACCCCGGTGGCAACTTCGTCTCGGGCTACCGGTGGGAGGACGGCGTCGGCCCGCGCGACCAGCGCCCGGCCCGCCTGGACCTCGCGTGGCACTCGACCGACCCCAACACGGTCGGCGTCGAGGAGTTCATGCGCTGGGCGAAGCTGGCCGAGGTCGAGCCGATGATGGCCGTCAACCTGGGCACGCGCGGCGTGCAGGAGGCCGTCGACCTGCTCGAGTACTGCAACGTCCGCGGCGGCACCCGCCTGTCCGACCAGCGCCGCGCGAACGGCGCGGACGACCCGTACGACATCCGCATGTGGTGCCTGGGCAACGAGATGGACGGCCCCTGGCAGATCGGCCACAAGACCGCCTACGAGTACGGCCGCCTCGCCGCCGAGACCGGCCGAGCGATGCGCATGGTCGACCCGGACCTCGAGCTCGTCGCGTGCGGCTCGTCGGGCGTCGCCATCCCGACGTTCGGGGAGTGGGAGCGGATCGTGCTCACCGAGGCCTACGAGCAGGTCGACCTCATCTCCGCCCACGCGTACTACTGGGAGGAGGACGGTGACCTCGGCTCGTTCCTCGCGTCGGCCGTGGACATGGACCACTTCGTGGAGTCCGTGAGCGCGACCGCCGACGCCGTGCGCGCGCACAAGAAGCTGGACAAGCGGATCCACATCTCGTTCGACGAGTGGAACGTCTGGTACCAGCACCGCGCCGAGTCCCAGCCGCCCACCGGGCACGACTGGCCCGTCGCACCCGTGCTGCTGGAGGACAGGTACAACGTCGCGGACGCCGTCGTGGTCGGCAACCTGCTGATCTCCCTGCTACGGCACACCGACCGCGTGCACTCCGCGTCGCTCGCGCAGCTGGTCAACGTGATCGCGCCGATCATGACCGAGCCGGGCGGCCGGTCCTGGAAGCAGACGATCTTCCACCCGTTCGCGCAGGCCTCCCGATACGCGAAGGGCGACGTGCTCCAGGTCGCCGTCGAGGCACCGACCTACGAGACGGCGAAGTACGGGGACGCCGCTCTGGTCGACGCCGTGGCCACGCGCGACGCCGAGACGGGTGACGTCGCCGTGTTCGCGGTCAACCGCTCCCTGACCGAGACGGTGACGCTCGAGGTCGACACGCGCTCGCTGCCCGGCCTGCGCGTGATCGAGGCGACCACGCTGGCCAACCCGGACCACACCTGGTCCGCCACGGCCGACGACGACACCTCGGTGGCGCCGCGGGTCAACACGACCGCGACCGTCCGCGACGGCCGCGTGTCGGTGCAGGTGCCGCCGGTGTCCTGGAACGTCGTCCGGCTGGGGGTCTGACCGCCGTGCGTCGCGCCGTCGCGGCGGGTGCCGTCGCCCTCGCCCTGGTGGCCGGTACCGCCGCCTGTGCACCGGAACCACCCGCCGCGACCGCGCTGTCCCTCAGCGGGGACATCCACACCCACGACCCGGCTCTCGTCGTCGGGGACGAGGGCGAGCCCTGGTACGTCTTCTCGACGGGTGACGTCCGCACGGGTCTCGGCTCCCCGCAGATCCGGCGGTCCACCGACGACGGCCTGACGTGGGAGCTCGTCGGCACCGTCTGGGACGCCGGGACCCGCCCGGAGTGGGCGTACGAGGCGGTCCCCGGGGTGTCCAACTTCTGGGCGCCCGAGGTGGTCGAGCACGACGGCACGTTCTACCTGTACTACTCGGCGTCCACCTTCGGCTCGAACCGGTCAGCGATCGGCCTGACGACGAACACCACCCTCGACCCCGACGACCCCAACTACGCCTGGGTGGACCAGGGCGAGGTGCTGCGGTCGGAGCCGGGGGAGACCGACTACAACGCGATCGACCCCGGCGTGATCACGGACGCGGACGGCACGCCGTGGATGGCGTTCGGCTCGTTCTGGGGCGGCATCCAGCTGGTGGAGCTGAGCTGGCCGTCGGGGAAGCCCGTCGAGGGTGCGTCACCGGTGACGATCGCCAGCCGCACCTCGCCCCCGAACGCGATCGAGGCCCCCTACCTGGTGCTCCACGACGACTGGTACTACCTGTTCGTGTCCCGCGACGCCTGCTGCAAGGGCAGCGACTCGACGTACAACATCGCCGTCGGACGCTCGCGCGACGTCACCGGTCCGTACGTCGACCGGTCCGGCAAGGACATGACCCTCGACGGTGGCGAGCAGCTGCTGACCACGACCGGGGACATGGTCGGACCGGGCGGCCAGTCGTTCTCCCACGGGTACCTCGCGTTCCACTACTACGACGCGGCGGCGGGGGGCGACTTCCGGCTCGAGCTGCGTGAGCTGGCGTGGGACGACGAGGGCTGGCCGGTGGCGACGACCGCAGCGGAGCAGGAAGGCTAGAGGGGCCGTTCGAGCACGTAGTCGTCCTCGACCCGGGTGCCGACGGTGAAGTGCTTGGTTCCGACGACCGCGAACCCGGAGCGCACGTAGAACGCCTGCGCGCGGGCGTTCTGCTGGTTCACGCCCAGCCACATCCCGTGCGCGCCGCGCTCGCGGGCGACCTCCAGGGACGCGGCCATGAGTGCGTTCGCGATCCCGGCGCCGTGGTGGTCGGGGTGCACGTAGCACTTGGACAGCTCGATGGTGGGACGCAGGTGGAGCGCCGCCTGGACGTCCTCGTCGGCGGGCTCGCCGGCGACGAGCATCGTGTAGCCGACGAGCTCGTCGTCCCCGGCCACGAGCACGTCCCGGGAGGGGTCGTCGAGGTACTCCGCGAACCGTGCAGGCGAGAGCACCGCCTCGATGAACGCCTGCTGGTCCTGCTCGGTGGACCCGGGCGGACAGGCGAGCGGGAACGTCAGGGCAGCGAGGCGAGCGAGCGCGTCGAGCTCGCCGTGCTCAGCGGGCCGGACCGTCACAGGACGTCCTCGGGGCCGCCGGGACCGCGCCAGGAGCGGACGATGGCACGGGCGATGAGCCCGCCGGCCCAGGCCAGCCCGGCCAGGCTGGCGACCGTGGTGCCACGGCGGGCGTTGCGACGGCGGTTGCGGAACTCGCGCACCGGCCAGCCGACGGTGGCGGCGTAGCGGCGCAGGCGACGGTCGGGGTTGATCGCGCAGGGGAAGCCGACCTCGGACAGGATCGCGACGTCGTTGGTGGAGTCCCCGTACGCGTACGACGCCGCCAGGTCGATGCCCTCCTGCTCGGCGATCGCGCGCACGGCGTCGGCCTTGGCCTGACCGTGCAGCATGTCGCCCACCAGCCGGCCGGTGTAGAAGCCGTCCTCGTGCTCGGCGATGGTGCCCAGCGACCCGGTGACCCCGAGGCGGCGTGCGATCAGCGAGCCGATCTCCACGGGCGTCGCGGTGACGAGCCACACGGAGTGGCCGGCGGCGATGTGCTCGTCGAGGAGGCGCTGCGTGCCCGGGTAGATGCGCAGGCAGAGGACCTCGTCGTAGACGTCCTCCGCGATCGCGGTGACCTCGGCCACCGAGTGCCCCTTCATGATCGACAGGGCCCGGCTGCGGACCTCGTCGATCTGGTGCTTGTTCTCGCCGAACGTCAGGTACCGGAACTGGTGGAACCCGAACTCGAGCAGGTCGCGCCGTCGGAAGAAGCCGCGCCGGTAGAGACCCACGCCCAGGTGGAACGCGCTGGCGCCGCGGATGATCGTGTTGTCGACGTCGAAGAACGCACCGACGCCCGGACCGTCCGCACCGGACCCCGGCTCCCGCAGCACGGGAAGAGGGACGCTGGGGTTCCCGGACGCCTGACGCACCCGGTCACTCTAACGACGGCGGGAGCGTCGTGAGACGGTGAGGCCATGACGCGTGTGGTGCTCTTCGGCCGGGCCGGCTGCCATCTGTGCGACGAGGCGCGGGAGGTGGTGCGGACGGTGTGCGCGGAGACCGGGACCGACTGGACCGAGGTCGACATCGACACCGCCTCGACGCCCGGCCGGGACCTCGCCGCCGAGCTGGGCGAGCTGGTCCCCGTGGTCGAGGTCGACGGAGTCCAGCAGGGTTACTGGCGGATCGACGCGAACCGGCTGCGCCGAACCCTTACCGCGGCTGGTCCTCGCCCCCTAGCCTGACCAGCAGGGCTCGGGCGACCGGGTCCCACGGGGCGTTCGCGGGAGTCGATGTGGACACGCAGCGGAGGGGACCCCGGGCGCACACCAGGGGAGCGGAGCCGGGTGCGACCGGGCGGTCCGGCGCGCGTGACGTGCCGACGGCCACCGTCGCGCGGCTGCCCGGCTACCTGCGGGTCCTGCACGGCCTGACGGCCGACGGGGTGGTCACCACGTCGTCGGAGGAGCTGGCCGCCGGCGCGGGTGTCACCCCGGCGCAGCTGCGCAAGGACCTGTCGTTCCTGGGTTCGTACGGTCGGCGCGGCGTGGGGTACGACGTCCTGCACCTCTCCGAGCAGATCTCGGTGGTGCTGGGCCTGACGACGCAGCGGCGGGTCGTCATCGTCGGCATCGGCAACCTCGGCCACGCGCTGGCCAGCTACTCGGTGTTCGCCGAGCGGGGGTTCGCGGTGGTCGGGCTGGTCGACGCCGACCCCGCGGTGGTGGGCACGACCGTGGGCGGCCTCCTGGTGCAGCCGCCGTCGTCGTTGCACGATGTGGTCAGCGCGTCCGACGCCACCATCGGCATCATCGCCACGCCCGCGGCCGTCGCGCAGGACGTCTGCGACGAGCTGGTCGCGGCCGGTGTCGTCGGCATCCTCACGTTCGCCCCGCGGGCGCTGCGGGTGCCGAAGCACGTGGACCTGCGGGCGGTGGACGTCGCCTCGGAGCTGCAGATCCTCGCGTTCCACGACCGCCGTCGTACGGGCACGGGAGCCTGAGCATGCCGACGGCCGGGTCTGTGTCAGGACGACACAGGCCCGGCCGTGGCTACTTCTCAGCCTTTGATGGTCGAGACGTCAAGGGCGATGACGACCTTGTCGGAGACCAGGACGCCGCCGGCCTCGAGGGCCGCGTTCCAGGTGAGGCCGAAGTCCTTGCGGGAGATCGTCACGCTGGCCTCGAAGCCCGCACGCTGGTTGCCGAACGGGTCGACCGCGGTGCCGTTGAACTCGGTCTCGAGCTCGACGGGCTGCGTGACGCCGTGGATGGTGAGGTCACCGGCGATGACGTAGCTCGTGCCGGCCTCGCGGACCTCGGTGGAGACGAACGTCCACTGGCCGAACTTCTCCACGTCGAAGAAGTCGCCGCTCTTGAGGTGGCCGTCGCGGTTGGCGTCGCCGGTGCTGACGGTCGACGGGTCCAGCGTCACGGAGACCGAGGTGCTCGCGAGGTCCTCACCGACCGTGACGGTGCCGTCGGTGACCGCGACGGTGCCGCGGACCTTGGAGATGCCGGCGTGCCGGACGGTGAAGGCCGCCTCGGTGTGCGAGGCGTCGACGGCCCAGGTACCCGTGGTGAGGCCGGCGGGAAGGGTGGTGGTGGCGGTGCTCATGGTCTGTCCTCCGTGGTTGTTGAACTGTCAACCAAACTGTTAGTTCAAAGTTGTACTACACTCGTGCCAGACCCGCAAGCCCTGACCGAAGGACGGAGGCCACGCTGTGACCACTGACACACCCACCGCGCAGACGGTGGAATGGCTGACCGCCGAGCAGCAGACCCAGTGGCGCTCCTTCCGTGGCGGCGCGGCCCGCCTGTTCGCCGCGCTCGAGCACGAGCTGGAGCAGCAGACGGGGCTGTCCACGCACGAGTACGAGGTGCTCGTCCGGCTCTCCGAGACGCCCGACCGCACGCTGCGGATGGCGCAGCTCGCCGACAACCTCGCGCACTCGCGCAGCCGGCTCACGCACACGATCCGGCGCATGGAGGAGCAGGGGCTCGTCTCGCGGCTGCCCTGCGTGGAGGACGCCCGCGGCGTGAACTGCACCATGACCGAGAAGGGCTGGCAGGTCCTCGTGGCCGCCGCCCCGAGCCACGTGCAGTCCGTGCGGGACCACCTGGTCGACGTGCTGACGCCGGAGCAGTTCGCCGCGCTCGGCGACGCGATGGAGACGGTCCGCGTGCACCTGACGGGTGGCGCGTGTCACGTCGAGTGACCCCGTCCCGTGTCCGTCGCGCACAGGAGTGTTTGCGAGACTGAGCCCATGGTCGCGACCACGATCCACCTGATGCGGCACGGCGAGGTGCACAACCCCGACGGCGTGCTCTACGGACGGCTGCCCGGATACCGGCTCTCGGAGCGTGGCCGGGCGATGGCGGACATGGTGGCGGACTATCTCTCAGGAAGCTCAGGCGGGGCGGCGGCTACCGCGCGCCGCGACGTCGTCGCCGTCATCGCCTCCCCGCTGCAGCGCGCGCAGGAGACCGCCGGACCCATCGCCGCGGCGTTCGGTCTCGACATCCGCACCGACGAGCGGATCATCGAGGCCGGCAACCACTTCGAGGGCAAGACCTTCGGGGTCGGCGACGGCTCGCTGCGTCACCCCGAGCACTGGCCGTACCTGCGCAACCCGTTCCGGCCGTCCTGGGGCGAGCCGTACAAGGAGCAGGTGGACCGCATGCTCGCGGCCGTCGAGAGCGCGCGGGAGCTCGCCCGCGGGCACGAGGCCGTGCTGGTCAGCCACCAGCTGCCCGTGTGGGTCACCCGGCTCGCGCTCGAGCACCGGCACCTGTGGCACGACCCCCGCAAGCGGCAGTGCTCGGTCGCCTCGCTGACCAGCCTGCGCTACGAGGGCGACACCCTGGTCGGCGTGGGGTACAGCGAGCCCGCCGCGGTGCTGCTGCCCGGTGCCTCGACGGTCGCGGGGGCCTGACGTGCGGGTTCTTGCCGTGGCCGCGCTGGCCGTCCTGCTGCTCGCGGGCTGCACGCCCGACAGCGGGTCCACGACGCCCGACGACGTGACGGGCCAGGGCTACCAGTCCGGCGACGGCAGCACGACGACCTGGGCCGTCGGCGACCGTTCCGGCCCGCTCGAGCTGTCCGGCACCGACTTCGCGGGTACCGCGCAGGACGTGGCGGACTGGCGCGGCGACGTCGTGGTGCTCAACACCTGGTACGCCAACTGCCCGCCGTGCCGTGCCGAGGCCCCCGACCTCGCGGCCCTGTCCACCGACTACGCCGCCGACGGCGTGCGGCTGCTGGGCATCAACCGGACCGACGACGCGGGCACCGCGCAGGCCTTCGAGCGCCAGTTCGAGGTCCCGTACCCGAGCCTGGCGGACACCGACGGCGCCGCGATCGCCGCCCTGCAGGGCACGGTCCCGGTGAACGCGGTGCCGACGACCGTCGTGCTCGACCGCGACGGCCTGGTCGCCGGACGCATCCTCGGTCTGGCCGACCCGTCGACGCTGCGCTCGATGGTCGACGAGCTGCTGGCCGAGACGCCCTCGTCATGATGCTTGCCGACGCGGGCGACGCCTTCGGCCAGACCGTGATCTCGGGGTCGCTGCTGCTGGCGGTCCCGGTGGCGCTGATCGCCGGGCTCGTGTCGTTCGCGTCCCCGTGCGTGCTGCCGCTGGTCCCGGCGTACGTCGGGTACCTCGGAGGGATGACGGGGTCGGCCCAGAGCGTGTTCTCGGAGGGTGACACGCTCGTGAAGACGGCCCCTGCGCGCAGCCGCGTGCTGCTCGGGGTCGCACTCTTCGTCGCCGGGTTCACCGTGGTGTTCGTCGCGCTGGCCGTCCTCGCCGGGTCGCTCGGCGGCCTGCTGGTGGAGTACCAGGACCCGATCACGCGCGTGCTCGGTGTCGTCGTCATCGTGCTCGGCCTCGGCTTCCTCGGGCTGATCCCGTTCCTGCAGAACGAGAAGCGGGTCCATCTCGCGCCCCGTGCCGGCCTGTGGGGGGCGCCGCTGCTCGGCGTCACCTTCGGGCTCGGCTGGGTGCCGTGCATCGGCCCGACGCTCGCCGCGATCCTCACCCTGTCGCTCGACGGCGGGTCGGCGGGCCGCGGTGCGCTGCTCGCCGTCGCGTTCTGCCTCGGGCTCGGGCTGCCGTTCCTGCTCGTCGCACTGTTCGTCGACCGCAGCGCCGGCGCGCTCGGCTTCCTGCGCCGGCACCGCCTGGCCATCATGCGGTTCGGTGGCGCGATGCTCGTGATCCTCGGGATCGCCCTGGTCACGGGCGTGTGGGGCACCTGGTCCTCGTGGCTGCAGGGTGTCCTCGTCGGCGGCGACCCGTTCGTGCCGGTCGTATGAGCGTGCACCGGCCCGAGGGCCTCTCCGACGTCTTCATGGAGCCGACCGAGGCCCCGCCGGCAGCGCCCCCGAACCTGCCGACGCTCGGCTTCGTCGGCTGGTGCCGGTGGGCCTGGCGACAGCTCACCAGCATGCGGGTCGCCCTGCTGCTGCTCATGCTGCTGGCCGTCGCCGCGGTGCCCGGGACGGTGTGGCCGCAGCGCGCGCAGGACACCGCCAAGGTCGCGACGTACATCTCCGACCACCCCACGACCGGCCCCTGGCTGGACCGGCTCGGGTTCTTCGACGTGTACTCGTCGGTCTGGTTCTCGGCGATCTACCTCCTGCTGTTCGTCTCCCTCGTCGGCTGCATCCTGCCCCGCACCAAGGTGCACCTCGCGGGTGTCCGCGGCCGGCCGCCGCGCGCACCCCGCCGGTTCACGCGGTTCCCCGCGCAGGGGTCCGGCCTCGTGGACGCCGCGCCGTCGCAGGTCGCCGACGACGCCGTGGCGGTGCTGCGCGGGGGGTGGCGCTGGCTCCCGTTCGTCCCGACGTACCGCGTCGACACCCGCGACGAGGGCGACGGCACGGTCTCGGTGTCCGCGGAGCGCGGCTACCTGCGTGAGACCGGCAACCTCGTCTTCCACCTCGCCCTCGTCGGGCTGCTGATCTCCGTGGCCACCGGGCAGGTGCTGCACTACCGCGGGCAGGCGATCGTCGTGCAGGGCCGCGGGTTCGCCAACGCGCAGGTCGACTACGACACCTTCGAGCAGGGCACCGCGTTCACGCCGTCCAGCCTCGTGCCGTTCACGCTGCGCCTCGACGAGTTCGAGTCCCGGTTCGACCCGGACACGCTGCAGTCCCGCGACTTCACCGCGCACGTCACGCTGACGAACCCCGGCGAGGAGCCCGTCGAGGAGACCATCAAGGTCAACCACCCGCTCGACGCGGGCGGTGCCAAGGTCTACCTGCAGGGCAACGGGTACGCCCCCGACATCACCGTGCGCGACGCGTCCGGGGAGGTCGCGTTCTCCGGTCCGACGCCGTTCCTCCCGCAGGACGAGGTGTACACGTCGCGCGGCGTCGTCAAGGTGCCCGACGTGTCCGGCGACCAGGAGCAGATCGGCCTCGTCGGCTACCTGCTGCCCACCGTCGACGTGCGCGAGACGTCCTTCGGACCGGCGTACGCCTCGGTCAACCCGCAGCCCGACGACCCCGCGCTCGTGCTGGCCGTCTGGCGGGGCAACCTCGGCCTCGACACCGGCGTCCCGCAGAACGTGTACGAGCTCGACGAGGCCCGCATGACACAGCTCATGGACGACGACGACAAGCCGGTCACCCTCGTCGTGCGCCCGGGCGAGACCGTCGACCTGCCCGACGGGATGGGCACCCTGACGTTCGACGGGCTGCCCCGGTACGTCGCACTCGATCTGCGCCACGACCCCGCCCTGCCGTTCGTGCTGGTGTTCGCGCTGCTCGCGTTCGCCGGGCTCGCCACCTCGCTGTTCGCGCCGCGGCGCCGCCTCTGGCTGCGTCTCAGCCCGGGCGCCGGCGAGGACGCCGGTCGTACAGTGGTCACCGCGGCCGGGCTGGCGCGCGGCGACGACGTCGGCCTCCAGCCCGAGCTCGACAGGGTGCTCACGGACACGCTCACCCGCACGGCTGACAGACCCCCGGCCGCTCCCCGCGGCCCGACCTCAGGAGACGCCACACCATGACCACCGGTGACCTGAGCACCTTGCTCGTCTGGGGTGCCGCGACCGCGTTCACGATCGCCCTGATCGCCTACAGCGTGGACCTCGCGCGCATCGCCGAGCGGTCGCAGAAGCGCGTGCCCGAGGCCGTCCTCGCCGGGGCGTCCGCGTCGCGTCCCGCCACCGCGATCTCCGGTTCCGAGGCGCAGAGCGCACCCGGCCGGTCCCCGCGCGCCGAGGGGATCGCCCGGTCGACCACGGTGCTCGGGCTCGTCCTGCTCTTCGGGGGCATCGTCCTGCGCGGCATCGCCGCCGGTCGGTGGCCGACCGCCAACATGTACGAGTTCACGATCGTCGGCGTGTTCGTCGCCGTCCTCGTCCTGACGATCGTCCAGCGCCGCCGCGTCATCGCGTTCGTGGGCGTGGTCGTCATGGGTCTGGCGGTGCTGGCCCTCGTGCTCGCGCTCAACGCGTTCTACATCCAGGCCGACCAGGTCCAGCCCGCCCTGCAGAGCTACTGGCTGATCATCCACGTCGGCGTCGCCATCACCGCGACCGGCATCTTCACGGTCGCGTTCGCCGCCTCCGTGCTCCAGGTGCTGCGGAGCTTCCGCGAGGAAGCGCTCACGGCCGTGGACGGGCCCGCGGTCACCGTCGGGTCCACGTCGCCCCGGTCCGACCGGTTCCGCCGCTGGGTCGGCGGTCCGAAGTTCGGCTGGCTCGAGCAGGTGCCCGGCTCCCGTGAGCTGGAGGCCATGTCGTTCCGGCTCAACGCGATCGCCTTCGTCCTGTGGACCCTCACCCTCATCGGCGGGGCGATCTGGGCCGAGCACGCGTGGGGCCGGTACTGGGGCTGGGACCCCAAGGAGGTCGGCACGTTCGTCGCGTGGGTCGTCTACGCGGCCTACCTGCACGCTCGCACCACACGCGGGTGGAGCGGCCGGCGGGCCTCGTACTTCGTGTTCGTCGGCTACGCCGTCGTGCTCGCGAACTTCACCGTCGTGAACCTGGTCGTCACCGGCAAGCACTCCTACTCGGGCATCTGACGCGGGCTCAGGCCGTCGGCGGTGCGTCGTCGGACGTGCCCGGATCGGCTCGCCGCCGGTCGTCGTCCAGCCGTGACAGGAAGTCCGGGTCGTCGTCGGGGCCGGTGGTGCGTCGGTTCCTCGTCGAGGGGTCCGCTCCGCCGGCGGTCCGACGGGACCAGCGCACGGCGAGCCAGACGAGCGCACCGAGGAGCGGCACGACGAGGATCAGCGCCACCCAGAAGATCGGGTGCACCCCGAGGCGCTCGTCGTCGGTGCTGCGGATGACATCGATCACGCAGTAGACGATCAGTCCGATGATCAGCAGGACGGCGAGGTTCCTCACCTCGTCAGACTAGACGCCCGGGACGGGCACGGCTGTCCCAGCGCCTACCCTGGGACCGTGCCTTTCGTCGTCTACTCGGTCCTGCGCCTCGCGCTCTTCGGCGCCTGCCTCGGCCTGCTCTGGTGGGCCGGGTTGCGGACCTGGCTCGTGGCCGTGGTCGCGGCGTTCCTCGCCTGGGGGTTGTCCTACGTGCTGCTCGCCGGCCCGCGGGACGCGGCCGCCCGGCAGGTGGCCGAGCGGGTCGAGCGTCGTCGTGCGGCGGGGGACCGGACGGTGCTGGGCAAGCGTGCGCAGGAGGACGCCGACCTCGAGGACGCGGCCGACGAGGCTGCGCGCGACAGCTAGAGCGCGAGGCCGAGCCCGAGCAGCACGCCGAACGCGAGCTCGAGCAGACCGGTCCCTGCCAGGACCGGGACCAGGGCCCGGCCGCGCGCACCGAGCAGCACCGTGACGGACAGGACGACCGCCGGCGCCAGGAGCAGCAGGACGATCAGCGTCCACGGCGTCGCGAACGCGCAGCCGATCCCGCCGAGCAGCACGGGCCCGATGACGAGCACGGCGTAGGCGCGCCGCGACCACCGCTCACCCATGCGCACGGCGAGGGTCCGCTTGCCGACGAGGGCGTCGGTGGGCACGTCGCGCAGGTTGTTGGCCATGAGCAGCGCGCACGCGAGCATGCCGACGCACACGGCGCCCACCCACGCGGGCCAGGAGAGCTCGTCGGCCTGCGTGTACGTGGTGCCGAGCACGGCGACGAGGCCGAAGAACACGAACACGCCGACCTCACCGAGCCCGCGGTAGCCGTAGGGCCGCTTGCCGCCGGTGTAGCCCCAGGCCGCGACGATCGCGGCGGCGCCGACGGCGAGCAGCCACCACTGGCCGGTCACGGCGACCAGGACGAGCCCGAGCAGCGCGGCCAGGCCGAAGGCGGCGAACGCCGCAGCCTTCACGGTCCCCGGGCTGGCGGTGCCCGACGCGGTCAGCCGCAGCGGACCGACCCGGTCCACGTCGGTGCCGCGGATGCCGTCGGAGTAGTCGTTCGCGTAGTTGACCCCCACCTGCAGGGCCAGCGCGACGCCGAGCGCGAGCGCCGCGCGGCCGAGGTGGGCCTCCCCGAGCTGGGCGGCCGCTCCGGTGCCGACGAGCACGGGAGCGGCGGCAGCCGGCAGCGTCCGCGGTCGTGCACCCTGCACCCAGTCGCTGGCAGTCGTCACGTGGCGTTCCTCTCGAGCTGGCGGGTGGCGAGCTGCGTGGCGGCCCGACGGTCGATCTTGCCCGGGCCGCGCACCGGGAGCGAGTCCGTGACCACGAGGTGGCGTGGGGCGTGCGCGGCATCGAGGTGGTCGGTGACGGCGGTGCGGACCTCTGCCAGCGTCGGCGGCCGGGTGCCGGCGCGGGCGACGACGACCGCGACGACGGCCTGCCCCCACTCGGCGTCGGGCACGCCGACGACGCACACCTCGGCGATCCCCGGCAGGCTCGCGACGACCGACTCGACCGCCGCGGGCGGCACCTTGACGCCTCCGCTGACCAGGACGTCGTCGGCGCGACCGAGCACGACGAGCGACCCGTCCGACCACGCCCCGACGTCCGAGGTGCGCAGGTGCCGGACCCCGTCCACCTGCACGAACGCCTCCGCGTCGAGGTCGGGACGGTCCAGGTAGCCGTCGGCGAGCACCGGGCCGGCGAGCAGGACACGACCGTCGTCGTCGAGCCGGACGGACACCCCGTCGAGCGGTCGCCCGTCGTAGACGCAGCCCCCGCACGTCTCCGTCATGCCGTACGTCGTGACGACCGCGGCACCGGCCGCGCGGGCGCCGGCCAGCAGGTCCGGTGGCGCCGCGGCCCCACCCAGCAGCACGCCGTCGAAGGAGCGCAGCGCGTCGGTCGCGGCGTCGTCCTCGAGGAGCCGCACGAGCTGGGTGGGCACGAGCGAGGTGTACCGCGGCCCGCCCGCGGGCATCGCGCCGACCGCCGCAGCGAAGGCCGCCGCCCGGAACGGACCGGGCGGGAGCACCGTCGGCACGGTGCCGGCGAGCACCGACCGCACGAGCACCTGGAGGCCCGCGACGTGGTCCGTCGGCAGGGCGAGCAGCCACTGCCCGGGTCCGGCGAGCCGGTCGTGCGTCGCCCCCGCCGACGCGCGCAGGGCTGCGGCCGACAGCAGCACGCCGCGCGGCTCGCCCGTCGACCCCGAGGTCCGCACGACCACGGCGACGTCGTCGCCCACAGTCCCGGCGGTCGACCCGGGTGCGACCGCGGGCCCCGCCCCCGCGAGGGCCGCCGCGAGCGCCGGGAGCAGCAGGTCCGGCCGCGCGGGTACGTCACGCAGGGGTCGGATCACCCGCTCAGCGTAGGTCCGTCCCGGCGCGTGCCCGGCCGGGACGCACACCGTCACGCCGTAGAGTGTCGCGCGGTTCACACCCGAAGGAGCACCGTGCCGTCCGTCCTCACCGTCCCGTCCGCCCGTCGGCGATCCACCGCGATCGTCGCGCTCGCGACCGGCGCTGCCCTGCTCCTCGGCGCGTGCAGCGGGTCCCCGACCGACCGGACGCCGGTGCCGCCGGTGACCCAGGCACCCGTCATCGAGGCGGCCAAGGTCGCCCCGCCGGCACCGGTGGTGCCGCCCCGCTGGCCGCTCACCGGCGTCGTCGCCGCGGAGGTCGCCGTGCGGCCCGCGCTCGCGATCAAGGTCGAGAACTCGGGCGAGGCGCGCCCGCAGACGGGTCTGGACCAGGCCGACCTCGTCTGGGAGCAGGTCGTCGAGGGCGGCATCAGCCGGTTCGTCGCCGTGTACCAGTCGCAGGTGCCGGCCGAGGTCGGCCCGATCCGCTCGGTCCGCCCGATGGACCCGGCGATCGCCGCCCCCCTGCACGGTCTGATCGCCTTCTCCGGTGGCCAGCCGCAGTTCGTCCAGGACCTGAAGAACGCAGGCCTGCAGATCATCAGCATGGATGCCGGCGCGGACGGCTTCTACCGCAAGAAGGGCGTCGGTCCGGCGCCGCACAACGTGTACGGCGTGCCGCAGACGTTCTGGGACCAGGCCGACGGCGAGCACGCCGCCGTGCCGCCCGCGCAGTTCGTGATGGCGAAGGCGCCCGAGAAGGCCACCGCGGCTGTCGCCGGCGGTCCGTCGTCGACCGTGGCCGTGCACCTGTCCGGCTACGCGCGGCCGACGTGGACGTGGGACGCCGGGTCGGCGACCTGGCTCCGCGCGGAGGGCTCCGCTCCGGCGATGCTGCGCTCCGGCGCCCGGATCGCCGCGACGAACGTGGTGACGCTGAAGGTCCAGGTGGTGAACTCGGGCACGACGGATCCGGCGGGCAACCCGGTCCCGGAGACGGTGCTGGAGGGCTCGGGGGAGGCCACGGTGTCGAGCGGTGGGAAGACGGTCACGGGGACGTGGACGAAGGCCGGGACGGATGCGGTCCTCACCCTGGCGACGGCCGACGGCGCGGTCCTCACGCTCGCGCCCGGCATCACGTGGGTGGAGCTGGTCCCGGTCGACTCGGGCTCGGTCACGATCAGCTGAGTCGGCCAGGCTCCCCGGAGCGGGAGCGGTGGCGTGGCAGCCTGGTCCGGTGCAGGCGAACGACAGGGGAGTGCGATGACGACGACGACACGACGAGGGACGCGCAGCGCGGCCGTTGCCTTGCTCGCGGGCCTGGCCCTGGCCGTCGCCGGCTGCAGCTCGCCGCCGCCGGAGGAGCCGCAGGAGCCGCCCGCCCCGGTGACGCAGGGTCCGACGATCGCGCCGGACAAGGCGCCCGCTCCCGTGCCCGTCGTCCCGCCGACCTGGCCGCTGACGGGTGTCGCAGGGGAGCCGGTCGTGCGGCCCTCGCTCGCCGTGAAGATCGAGAACACCGCCGTGGCCCGCCCGCAGACGGGACTGGACCAGGCGGACGTCGTCTGGGAGACCATCGTCGAGTTCGACGTGTCCCGGTTCATCGCCGTGTTCCACTCGCAGGTCCCGGCGGAGGTCGGGCCCATCCGGTCCGTCCGGCCGATGGACCCGGTGATCCTCGCGCCGATGCACGGGCTGCTCGCCTTCTCGGGCGGTCAGCCGGGCATCCTCGACCTCGTCGCCGCGAGCGGTGTGCAGATGATCAGCCACGACGCGGGCGCTCCGGGCATGTACCGGACCAAGGACCGTGCCGCGCCGCACAACGTCTACGGCACGCCCGCGACGTTCTGGAGCCTGGCGGACGCCGACCACCAGGCGGCGCCGGGCGAGCAGTTCACGTTCGCGCGCAGTGCCGACCGGGCGACGGCCGTCGCCGCCGGGACGCCCGCGAGCACGCTCGCGTTCCGGCTCTCCCCGGCGTCCAGCCCGACGTGGACGTGGGACGCGGGGAGCGGCGTGTGGCTCCGGGCGGAGGGTGGCACGCCCGCGACGGCGCGCAGCGGCGCGCGGCTGTCGGCGGTCAACGTCGTGTCGATCACCGCCGAGCACCCGAACACGGGCTTCGGCGCGCAGGGTGGGGCCCCCGTGCCCACCTACACGCTGGTCGGGTCGGGCGACGGGGTCGTCGCGACGGGTGGCAAGGTGGTGCCGGTCCGCTGGCAGAAGGACTCCGACAACGCCCCGATGCGGCTCTTCACCATGGACGGCAAGCCGGCCGACCTCGCGCCGGGGAACACGTGGGTCGAGCTGGTGCCGGCCGGGAGCGGGTCGCTGACGCTCAGCTGAGCGGATCGGTTGTCCGCCCACGGGATGATCCCGGGGGGCCGGTTGGCCACCTCAGGTCGGGACAGCGACGAGCCCGCGGGTCGATGTCCCGCCGTCGTCGGGGCGCGAGGCTGGACGTATGACAGCCCTCACGCACCACCCCCGTCCCGCACCTGCCGAGCACGACGTCCGGTCGCTCGGCGCCGTCGTGGTCTCCGCCGTCGTGCTCGTCGCTCTGCTGGTCGGCGCCGCCGGGGTCCTCGGCTCGATCGTCGACCTCGCCGGCTGGGCGATGTCCAGCAGCTAGTACGCGTACGGGAAGCCCGACCAGTCGGGCTCGCGGCGCTGCAGGAACGCGTCGCGCCCCTCGACCGCCTCGTCGGTCATGTACGCCAGCCGGGTGGCCTCCCCGGCGAACACCTGCTGCCCGGCCAGGCCGTCGTCCGCCAGGTTGAACGCGAACTTGAGCATGCGGACCGCCTGCGGCGACTTGGTCGCGATGATCCGGGCGTACTCCAGCCCGGCCTCCTCGATCTGCGCGTGGTCGACCACGTCGTTGACCGCTCCCCAGGCGAGCGCCTGCTCCGCCGAGTACTCGCGGGCCAGGAAGAAGATCTCGCGGGCCCGCTTCTGCCCCACCTGCCGCGCCAGCAGCGCGGAGCCGTACCCGCCGTCGAACGAGCCGACGTTGGCATCGGTCTGCATGAAGCGCGCGTGCTCGCGGCTGGCGATGCTGAGGTCGGCGACGACGTGCAGCGAGTGGCCACCACCGGCCGCCCAGCCGTTCACCAGCGCGACGACGACCTTCGGCATGGTCCGGATCAGGCGCTGGACCTCGAGGATGTGCAGGCGCCCCGCGCGCGCGGGGTCGACGTCGTCCGCGGTCTCGCCCGACGCGTACTGGTACCCCGAGCGGCCGCGGATGCGCTGGTCGCCGCCGGAGCAGAACGCCCAGACGTCGTCCTTCGGGCTCGGGCCGTTGCCCGTGAGCAGCACCGTGCCGACGTCGGAGGTCGTCCGCGCGTGGTCGAGCACCCGGTAGAGCTCGTCGACGGTGTGCGGGCGGAACGCGTTGCGGACCTCCGGGCGGTCGAACGCGACGCGCACCACGGGCAGGTCCCGCGCGACCGCGCCGAGGGCCGCCTGGTTCGCGCTGGGGCGGGCGAACCCGCGGTGGTAGGTCAGGTCGGTGAGGTCCTCGAAGCCGTCGACCGTGCGCCAGCGCGTCGGGTCGAACGTGTCGGAGACGGGGGCCGGCAGCTCGGAGGTCACGGCGGCAGCCTAACCGCGCCGGCGCATTCTGGTACGCTCGTACTAGAACGTGCGCGGGACGGCGGGGTCTGCCACCCGGCGCGCACGTCGGGAAAGCTGGTGCACCACCATGGCCTGGACCGTCCTCATCCTCTCCGGCATGCTCGAAGCCGGCTGGGCGCTGAGCCTCAAGGCATCCGACGGCTTCACCAGGCTCTGGCCCAGCGTGCTGTTCGTCGTCCTGCTCGTCGCCTCCATGGGCGGCCTGGCCTGGGCGCTCAAGACGCTGCCGGTGGGCGTCGCGTACGGCGTCTGGGTCGGCATCGGCGCGGCGATCACGGCCGTCCTCGCGATCGTCGTCTTCGACGAGGCCATCTCCGTGCTGAAGATCGTGTCGCTCATCCTGATCATCACCGGTGTCGTGGGCCTGAACCTCTCGTCGAGCGCACATTGACGGGCGAACGGGGGGTGCGCGCGAAGGGTGCCCAGCGTCGCGACGAGCTCGCCCGCGCCGCGGCGGCACTCACGCTGCGGGACGGACCCGGCGCCCTCACGCACCGCCGGGTCGCGGCCGAGGCCGGTGCCTCGCTGTCCGCGACCACCTACTACTTCGCGTCCCTGGACGACCTCGCCGCGGCCGCCGGGCACGCGCTCGCCGACGAGTGGGCCGCGCACGCGCAAGCAGTCCTCGCGGCGGCGCCGGCCGTGACCGTGCGGCAGGACCCGGCGGCGGCCGCACGGGTGCTGGTCGATGCGGTCCTGCCCGCCGGGGACGACGCCGCCGTGCGCAGCCACTACGAGCACCTGCTCGGCGCCGGTCGGCAGCCGGCCCTGGCCACCGCGTTCGCCTCGGGTCGTGGCGTGGTCGACGCGGTGCTCGACGAGCTGGTGGGGCGGGTCGGGGCGCCCACGTCCGCGGCGGTCACCACGGCGGTCGTCGACGGCGCGGTCGTCACGGCCCTGACGGAGGGCCGTCCGGTGCGCGCGACCGCGTGCTCCCTGCTGGTCGACGCGTGGGGCTCCTGACTCGGCCGTACGCTGACGAGGTGCCGCACAACCCCGCTGACCTGCACGTCTGGTCCCTCCCGCTCCGGACGCGGTTCCGTGGGCTGACCGTCCGCGACGGGCTGCTGGTGCGCGGCGCGGCCGGCTGGGGAGAGTTCAGCCCGTTCTGGGACTACGACGCCGCCGAGTCCGTGGCGTGGTGGCGCGCCGCGCGGGAGGCCGCCGACGTGGGCTGGCCGGAGCCTGTGCGGACATGGATCCCCGTCAACGTCACCGTCCCCGCCGTCGACGCCGAGACCGCCCACCGGATCGTGCGCGAGTCCGGCGGGTGCCGGACGGCCAAGGTCAAGGTGGCCGAGCCGGGCCAGTCCCTCGCCGACGAGATCGCCCGCCTGGAGGCGGTCCGTGACGCGCTCGGTCCGGACGGGAGGATCCGGGTCGACGCGAACGCCGCCTGGGACGTCGAGGTGGCCGTCACCCGGCTGGTCGCGCTCGACCGGGCCGCCGGTGGGCTGGAGTACGCGGAGCAGCCGGTCCCCGGCGTCGCCGACCTCGCGGCGCTGCGCCGGCGCACGCACGTGCCGATCGCGGCCGACGAGTCGATCCGCCGGGCCGACGACCCCCTCGCGGTGGCGCGCGCGCACGCCGCGGACGTCGTCGTGCTCAAGGTCCAGCCCCTCGGCGGCGTGCGGGCGTGCCTGGAGCTGGCCGAGCGCATCGGGCTCCCGGTCGTGGTCTCCTCAGCGCTCGAGTCGTCCGTGGGGCTCGCGGCCGGGGTCGCGCTCGCGGCCGCGCTCCCGGAGCTGCCCTACGCGTGCGGTCTGGCCACCGCGCAGCTGTTCCACGACGACCTGGTCACGGACCCGTTCCGGCCGGTCGACGGCGCGCTCGACGTCCGCCGCCCGGATCCCGACCCGGACCTGCTCACCGCCGCGACCGCACCGGACGAGCTCACCGCCCGGTGGCTCACGCGGCTCGCCGCCGTCGAGGCTCGGGCATGATGGCGGGCGTGACGCCGCCGCCCCTCGATCCCGACCCGGCGACGACCGCAGCCCGGGTGCTCGTCCAGACCCTCGCCGCCCTGGGCGTCGAGGACGTGGTCCTCGCCCCCGGTTCCCGCAGCGCACCGCTCGCGTACGCGCTCGCGGACGCCGCCCGGCCCGACGACCAGCGTCCGGCCGGTGCCCCGCGCCTGCGTCTGCACGTGCGGGTGGACGAGCGGTCGGCCGGGTTCCTCGCCGTCGGCCTCACGCGCGCCTCCGCGCACGGACCCGGCGACCAGCCGCGCGCCCCGCGACCGGTCGCGGTGGTCACCACCTCGGGGACGGCCGTCGCCAACCTGCACCCCGCGGTGCTCGAGGCCCACCACAGCGGCCTTCCCCTCCTCCTGCTCACCGCGGACCGGCCGCACGAGCTGCGCGGCACGGGCGCCAACCAGACCACCGACCAGGTCGGGATCTTCGCCGGCGCGGTCCGGCTCACGGTCGACGTCCCCGCCCCCGTCGGGCTTCCCGACGAGCCGCGCGGCGTGCGCCGGACCGTCTCGCGCGCCGTCGCCGCCGCGACGGGTGCCCGCACCGGCGACCCCGGCCCGGTCCACCTCGACCTGGCGTTCCGGGATCCGCTCGTGCCCAGCGGTGCGCCGTGGCCGGAGCCGTCCACCGCCGGCCTCACCCTGGTGCAGTCGCGGCACGTCGCCCCGGCGGCCACCACCGGTGCCCTGCCGACCGTCGATGCCGCGGCTCCCGCGCGTCGTGGTGGAGTGGCGACCGTGCTGGTCGCCGGGGACGGTGCCGGCCCCGCCGCGCGCCGGCTGGCGGAGGTCAACGGGTGGCCGCTGCTGGCGGAGCCCTCGTCCGGCGCCCGGGGCGGCACGCACGCGATCGCGGCCTACCGCCTCCTGCTCGGGCACCCGCACCTCGGGGGAGCGGTCCGGCGGGTCGTCGTCCTCGGCCGCCCGACCCTGTCCCGGCCCGTCCAGCAGCTGCTCGCCCGGCAGGACGTCGAGGTCGTCGTGATCGCCCCGCGCGGCCGCGACTGGCCCGATGCCGCACGCAACGCGAGCGACGTCCTGCTCGAGCCGCCCGCACGCATGCGGCAGGGCCGGATGCCCGCACCGGCCGGGTGGATCGACGCGTGGCGGACCGCCGACGCGGCTGCGGGCGCCGCGATCGACGACGTGCTCGACGGGCTCGATGCCGGCCGACGGTCGCGCAGCGGCACCCGGGTGACCGGCCCCGCGCTCGCGCGGGTGGTCGCCCAGGTGACCGGCGAGGGCGACGCGCTGGTGGTCGGATCCTCGAACCCGGTCCGTGACCTCGACCTGGTGGCCCGCTGGGACTCCCCGCCGGTGGTCCTGGCCAACCGCGGGCTCGCGGGCATCGACGGCACGGTCTCCACGGCCGTCGGCGTGGCGCTCGGGATGCCGGAGCGCCGCGTCCGCGCGCTGCTCGGGGACCTGACGTTCCTGCACGACGTCGGCGGCCTGCTGCGCGGTCCGCTCGAGGCCCAGGTGCATCTCCAGCTGGTGGTGGCCAACGACGACGGAGGCTCGATCTTCGCGACCCTCGAACCGGGGGAGCCCGAGCGGGCGGACGTGTTCGAGCGCATCTTCGGCACGCCGCACGGCGCGGACCTCGCGGCCCTCTGCGCGGGCTACGGCGTCCGGCACACCCGCGTCAGCGACGTCGACGGTCTGCTGCCGGCGCTCGCGGCACCAGGACCGGGGCTGAGTGTGGTGGAGGTCCGCGTCGACCGCGTGGGGCGCCGTGCCCTCGGCGAGCGGCTCACGGCCGAGGTCGCGGTCGCGGTCGACGCCGTGCTGCCCGGCTGACGGTCCACTCGAAACTCGCAGGAGATTCCCAGGTTCTGCGAAGGCTCCCTCCAGCCCCGTTCGGTGTGATGTACCTCGACCAAGGAGGGCACCACGATGACGACCACCCCGGAGAACGGCGCGAACAACGCTGCCGACCAGCACCCCCAGACCCACCCCACGCAGCCGCTTCCGCCCGTGCAGGCGACGCAGCCGCTGCCCGTCCACCACACGCAGCCGCTGCCGGCCGGTCCGGCGCAGGCGCACCCGACCAACCCGTTCACGCCGCCGCACCCCGCCGCCCCGGCGGACCAGCGCGCGGCGTACGAGGCGGCCCAGCGCGCCGCGGCGCACCAGGCGGCCCAGCAGGCCGCCCAGCAGCAGGCCGCGCAGCCGCAGCCGGTGCACGTCGACCAGTTCGAGGCCGTCCGCCGCGCCCAGTGGGAGGCCGCCCAGCGCGCCGCCCTGCACGACCCGGCGACGGTGCAGCAGCCCGCCCCCGTCTACGCGGGCCAGCCCGTCCCGGCCCCCGCGCCGCAGGGCAGCGTCCCGACGCAGCGCAAGCGCAGCATCTGGCTCCCCGTGACCGGGGCCGCAGCTGCGGCCGCGATCGTCGCGGCCGTCGCCACCGCGGGTCTCACCCACACGCTGTCCGACGGTGAGGGCTCGATCGACCGCCCCGCATCGCTCGCCACGATCGGCCAGACGAGCAACGACACCGTGCCCGTCTCGGGCTCCACGTCCGACGACCCCGACTGGGAGGTCGTCGCGAAGGCGGTCCAGCAGTCGGTCGTCGCCATCCAGGTCAGTGACGGCAACGGCGGGGGAGCGCAGGGCTCCGGCGTCATCATCGACGACGAGGGCCACATCGTCACCAACAACCACGTCGTCGCCGGCGCGGACGGTGACGTGCAGGTCACGCTGACCGACGGCCGCCTGTTCGACGCGACGATCGTCGGCACCGACCCGACCACCGACCTCGCGGTCATCAAGCTGAAGGACGCCCCGGACGACCTCAAGGCGTCGGCGCTGGGCGACTCGTCGAAGGTCACGGTCGGTGAGCCGGTCATGGCCGTCGGCAACCCGCTGGGCCTGGCCAACACGGTCACCACCGGCATCGTCTCCGCCGTCGACCGTCCCGTGTCCACCGTGGGCGAGAACGGCGGCGAGGGCACGGTCACGAACGCGATCCAGATCGACGCTGCGGTCAACCCCGGCAACTCCGGTGGTCCGCTGTTCGACGCCAAGGGCCAGGTCATCGGGATCAACTCCTCGATCGCCACCCTGTCCAGCGAGTCCGGCTCGATCGGTCTCGGCTTCGCCATCCCGGTCGACCTGGTGAAGAACATCGCCGCGCAGCTGGTCGAGGACGGCACCGCGGAGCACGCGTTCCTCGGCGTCGGCCTGTCGGACGGCACGGCCACCGCGGACGGCGTCACCCGTCGCGCCGCGGTCGTGGAGTCGGTCAGCGAGGGCTCGCCCGCCGCGAAGGCCGAGCTGCAGGAGAAGGACGCCATCGTGGCGATCGACGGGAAGGCCGTCGGCGGCGCGGAGTCCCTCACCGCGTACGTGCGGGCGCTGGCATCCGGCGCGGACAGCACCCTCACCGTGGTGCGCGACGGCAAGACCATCGACGTCGACGTGACGCTCGCGGTCCGGCCGGAGAACGTCCAGCAGGAGCAGCCGCAGCAGGCACCCGACGAGCAGGGCCAGCAGGCTCCTGACGAGCAGGGCGGCTCGGGCATCCCGGACGGGATGACCCCCGAGCAGCTCTGGGAGTGGTTCCAGCAGCAGCAGGGTGGCCAGGGCTGAGCCCGGTCATCACCCCCTGACCGCCGGCGGTCGCGGCCGTCGTCCCCCCTCCACGGACCCGGCCGTCGGCATGCACCACCGCGGTCCGACCCCGGACCGCACTCCTCCCCGGCCGCGCCCCCGAGCGGCCCGGGGCATATCCTCGGCCGGGACGTCAGCTGGTGCTGACGTCCCGGCCGAGCGCGTACCGCATGGGGACCAGCTTGGCCTCGGACTCCGCCAGCTCGGCCGGCGGGTCGGACGCGGCGACGACGCCGCAGCCGGCGAACAGCCGGACCCGCCGCGGGTCGTCGGGATCGATCGCCGCGGACCGCAGGGCGATGCCCCACTCGCCGTCACCGTCGGCCCCGAACCAGCCGACCGGACCCGCGTACCGTGCCCGGTCCATGCCCTCGATGCGTCGGATGAGCTCGCGGGCCGCCACCGTCGGGGTGCCGCAGACGGCGGCCGTCGGGTGCAGAGCGGCGGCGAGCGCGAGGGACGACGGGTGCGCCGCGTCGCCACCGGGCGCGCTGAGCACCCCGGTGACGTCCGAGGCGAGGTGCAGGACGTTCGGCAGGTGCAGCACGAACGGCACGTCGGGCACGTTGGTCGAGGAGCAGAACGGCTCCAGCGCGTGCGCCACGGACGTCACGGCGTACTCGTGCTCCTCGAGGTCCTTCGACGAGTGCGCGAGGATCGCCGCGCGCGCCAGGTCCGCCGCGTCGTCGCCGGTGCGTCGGATGGTGCCCGCCAGCACGCGCGAGGTGACCAGGCCCTTCTCGGACCGGACCAGCAGCTCGGGCGTCGCGCCCACGAGGCCGTCGACGCTGAACGTCCAGCACGACGGGTACTCCACGGCGAGCCGCTCCAGGGCCCACCGCACGTCGACGGGGTGCTCGGCGCGGGCGTGCACGTCACGCGCGAGCACGACCTTGTCCACGTCACCGGCCTTGATGGCGGCGATGCCGCGCGCGACGACGTCCTGCCAGCCCTGCGCGCTGACGGCGCCGTCGGTGTAGACGACCGCACCGGGGTCGACGGGCGGGACGCGGGGTCCGACGACGTCCGCGAGCTGCGGTGCGGCGCGCAGCCGGGCACCGGCGGTGATCGTCGTCATCCACGTGCGCCCTCCGCGGCGGCCCACGACGACCTTCGGGACGACGATCACGCCGCCCGCGGCGGACCGGTCGTCGAACGCGAACGACCCGAACGCCACCGGGCCGGTGCCGGGCACCTGGACCTCGTCGCGGACGATCGCGCGGGCGAGGACGTCCTGCCAGGCCCGCTCGGCGTCCACGAACCGGTCGGCGCCGGCGACCTCGATGCGGAGCGTCTCGCCCCACGCCACCAGCCCGTCTCCGCGCCGGACCCAGGCCAGCGGACGCTCGGACGGCAGGAGGTCGAGGAGGTCGTGCGGATCCGCCGCTCCGGTGTCGCCCAGGTCGTCGAGGGCGACCGTCCGGACGAGGAGCGGCTGGGGGACGACGTCCGCGGGGACGGAGGGCTGCGTGCTCATCGCTTCCAGCGTAGGCCTCGCCACGGCGTCCGCCCTGTCGAAGAGCCGCTGTGGACCTGCGACGATGGACACATGTCCCGCGCCTCCCTCGACAAGGACCCCCAGGACGTCGCCGCCATGTTCGACGCCGTGGCCCACCGCTACGACCGGACCAACGACGTCATCTCGCTCGGTCAGGACCGGGCGTGGCGCAAGGCGACGCTCAGGGCGCTCGACGCCCAGCCCGGCGAGACGGTCCTCGACCTCGCGGCCGGCACGGGGACGTCGTCCGAGCCCATGGCGGACGCCGGCGTGCGCGTGGTCGCGTGCGACCTGTCCGTCGGGATGCTGGACGTCGGCAAGCGCCGCCGCCCGGACCTCGCCTTCGTGGCGGGTGACGCCCTGCACCTGCCGTTCGCCGACGCGTCGTTCGACGCGGTCACGATGTCGTTCGGGCTGCGCAACGTCAACGACGTGGACGCCGCCCTCGACGAGCTGCTGCGGGTCACCAGGCCCGGCGGGCGGCTGGTGGTCTGCGAGTTCTCGCGGCCCACGTTCAAGCCGTTCCGGGCCGTCTACCAGAACTACCTCATGCGGGCGCTCCCGCCCGTCGCGCGTGCGGTGTCCAAGGAGCCGGACGCCTACGTGTACCTGGCGGAGTCGATCCGCGAGTGGCCCGACCAGCGCGCGCTGGGCCTGCTGATCAAGCACGCAGGCTGGGAGCACGTGGCCTACCGCAACCTGTCCGGCGGCATCGTCGCCCTGCACCGGGGGACGCGCCCGTCCCTCTAGGGCCTGCCTGACCTGCGCGGAAGCTCGTGCGTCGGAATTGCACTCGTTCGCCTCACGGACTCCGAACTGTGCTGGGTGGTAGTGCCCACGTGACTGGGTGACAGCGGGCGAAGACGTCCCACGACGGCTCATGGACGCCCGACCAACTCCCGAGGGACCCCCTAGCCGGTGGTGTAGCCGGTGACGGCTACGGGAGGCACGGACATGCGCAAGACGACGAAGGGCGCCATCGCTGTTGGCGCAGGAGTGGCGCTGCTGCTGGGCGGCGCGGGCACGATGGCGGCGTGGCGCGTCAGCGCCGGCGTGGGCCAGGGCACGAGCGTCACGTCCGGCAAGCTCGACGTGGTCGCCAAGACCGGCGCGACCGGTCTCCCGGTCTGGTCCTGGACCAACGCCTCCCCGACGACGTTCGACGTCGTGAACTCGCGCATCGTCCCGGGCGACTCGGTGACCCGCACGCAGGTGTTCACGGTGACCGCCCGCGGCGACCACCTGACGTTCACCGGCGCGCTCGACCTCGCGCCGACCGTCACCGGCGACCCGACCCTCGTCGCGAAGCTGACCAGCGGCACGACGACCACGCTGTCCCAGTCGGGCACCTGGCCCACCGGAGTGTCGGTGAACGGCGCCGGAACGCTGATCACCGTGACCTCCGGGACCGCCGGCGGCGCCGCCGACCTCACCTTCGACGTCAAGGTGACCTCGGTCGTGAACTGGGTCTCCGTCGGTGTCGGCACGGACGCGGCGAACACGATGAACCAGACCGTGAACCTCGCGGCCGCCAACCTCGTGCTGACGCAGTCCTGACCCGTCCACCGTGCGTGCCCGTCTGATCGCCGTCGTGGCCGTGGGGCTCCTCTTCGTGGGGAGCTCCGCGGCCTACGGCGCGTGGTCACGGGGCGCGGTGGTCGCCGCGGGGAGCCCCGTGCTGAGCGGCTCGTTCGACCTCAGCGCGCCGTGGACACAGCCCCTGAGCCTCACCGGGATGTACCCGGCCCAGAAGAGGACGGGCGTCGTGCAGCTCTCCCGCACGGGGAACGGCCGGTGGGTGTACACGGTCGGCGCCCCCACGGTCGTGGGTGGTACGGCGAAGGTGTTCCTGGGGACGGGCTGCACCGGGACCGCGCTGGTGCTGCCGTTCTCCCAGACGACCGTGCAGGCGGGTGCGGCGACGGTGGACCTCTGCGTCGAGGTCACGGCCAGCGCCACGCTCGCGCCCGGCCAGACGGTCAGCCTCACGCTCCCGGTCACGGCCGAGAACCGATCGACCAACTGACGTAGGCCTTCGGGCCGAGGACGAGGAGAAGGGAGCGGTCGGATGCCGGGGACCCGCGTCACGCGTACGCGTTCGGTCGTCGTCGTGCTGACCGCGCTCTCGCTCCTGCTCGTCGGCTCCGGCGCCGCGTGGGCCTCCTGGGTGGCGTCCAGGACGGTCACTGCCACCGGTGCCGCCGCTGCCGCTCCGGTGCCCGTCCTGCGAGCACCGGTGTGCTCGCCAGGCATCAACGGGCAGAACGACCCCGTCGTCCTGTCGTGGGACCCCATCGTGATCCCCGGTGCGACCCAGGTGCGGTACCGCGTGAAGTTCACGCCCTCCACGGGCGCGTCCGTCACCTTCCCGACCGCGGCCCCCGGCACCACCACCGCCACCACCATCTCGGTGGCCGCCACGCAGATCCCGACGGCGGCGGACCGGACGAAGGTGCAGTCGATCACCCTGGAGGCGTGGGTCGACTTTCCCGGCACCACCTGGACGGCTGCACCGTCCAACATGGTGACCGCTCAGGGGCAGACCACGTTCCTCGGCTTCATCGACATGAACTGCTGATGGACACCACCACGCCGGCGGAGCCGAGCACGCCGCGACTGCTCGACCACGTCTGGTCGGCGCTCTCGTCGTTCGCGCTCGTCGCCCTGGTGCTCGTCGCGCTCGCGATGATCGTGGTGCCGCTGGCCATCGGAGCGACGCCGTTCACCGTGCTCACCGGCAGCATGGAGCCGTCGCTGCCGCCCGGCTCGCTCGTCGTCACGCGGCCCGTCGACCCGGATGCCATCGACATCGGCGACGTCGTGACCTACCAGCTGCGCTCCAACGAGCCCGAGGTGGTGACGCACCGCGTCGTCGGCGTCGGGTTCGGGAGCGAGGGCGAGCGGCTGTTCGTCACGCGCGGCGACGCCAACGACGTCGACGACGAGCCGGTGCGAGCGGTGCAGGTGCGCGGCGTGGTCGCCTACTCCGTGCCGTACCTCGGCCACCTGAACACGTGGGTCGGCATGAACCGGCCGGGCTGGCTGCTCAAGGCGGTCGCCGCTGCGCTCATCCTGTACGGCCTGCTGCTCGTGGCCGGCGGGGTGCGCGACCGGCTCCGCCGCGGTGGCGGCGAGGTCGACCCCGAGCCGGAGCCGACCGACGACGTGGTCGTCGCGCCGACCGGCGTAACCCCTGCCGACCGCACCTCGCACACGGCGGCCGTCGCGGTGGTGCTCCTGGTGGCGACCGTCCTGGCGCTCTCTCTCGTGAGCAGGCGGTCGCGGTGAGCGTCCGGCGGTCGGCCGCATGGAGCACGGCCGTCCTGGCAGCGCTGCTGAGCGCGGTCCCCGCCGGTGCCGCGCACGCCGCCGACCCGCTCGAGCTGTCTCTCGACGGGACCGCGTGGTCGGCCGTCCTCCCCTCGCGACTGTTCGCGTCGCCCGCCGTGATCGTCCCCGGCGACGTCGTCAGCGCGGACCTGTGGGTGCGCAACAGCTCCGGCGACCCGGCCCGCGTGGACCTCGTGGTCGCCGACGACCTCGGCGTGAGCCCCGGGACGCTCGCGGGCGACCTCTCGCTGACCATCGACGGGGCCCCCGTACCGGGGGGCACCAGCTGGCACGGTCCGGACCTCGCGCCCGGCGGTCGGGCGCGGATCACCCTGGTCGTGACCTTCGACGCGTCGTCGCAGTCGATGTCCCAGGCGAGCGTCGCTGCCGTGCTCGACGCGGTCACCCTGGTGCAGACGGGCGTGGCCCCCGCGGCCGCCCCGACCGCTCGTCCGACGCCGGCGCCGAACGCGACCGGGGGCGGGCTCGCGCACACCGGCGCGGACGTCGCGCGGGCCGCGGGTGCGTCGGTCGGCGCGGTCCTCCTCGGTCTCCTGCTCGTGGTCGCCCGCCGCCGGTCGCGCCGCGCCGAGCGCTGACCTGCGGCCCCCGCCGCGTGGACGACTGTCCGGCTGCGCCGCACGGGTGAACAATGGGCGACGACCGCCCTGCCCGGCGGATCCGTCCTGCGGTCGTCCGGGTGATCACGCCACGTCCCGGACCCGCTGCCGCGAGGTTAGGAAAGCCTTCGCAGACAGCCCATGTGGCGCTCGTTACACTCGCCGAGAGCAGTACGTGAACAACGTCACAAGTGGGGTCAGTGGTGGTGGGAGCTACGCACGATGGCGCGGACGTCATCGTCGTCGGCGCAGGCCCAGCGGGGTCTGCCGCCGCGTTCCACTGCGCCTCCGCGGGCCTGGACGTGCTGCTCCTGGAGAAGTCGGAGTTCCCTCGGGACAAGGTCTGCGGGGACGGCCTGACGCCGCGCGCGGTCGCCGAGCTGGTGCGTATGGGGCTGCCCATCCGTGAGCAGGACGGCTGGATCCGTAACGTCGGCCTGCGGGTGATCGGGGGCGGTCACCGCCTGGAGCTGCCGTGGCCGGAGCTGTCGAGCTACCCGTCGTACGGGCTCGCGAAGTCGCGGATGTCGCTGGACCACACGCTCGCGGACCACGCGCGGACGGCAGGGGCCAAGCTGCAGGAGCGCACGACCGTCACGGGACCGGAGCGCGACGAGCGGTCGGGCCGGGTGGTGGGCGTGCGCGCCAAGGTCGACGGCGAGACGGTCACCTACCGCGCACCCGTGGTCATCGCGGCCGACGGGGTCTCCGCCCGGCTCGCCACGGGGATGGGTCTGGAGAAGCGGATGGACCGCCCCATGGGGGTCGCGGTCCGCACCTACTTCCAGACCCCGCGGCACGACGACCCGTGGATGGAGAGCCACCTCGAGCTCCGCGACGACGACGGCAACCTGATGCCCGGGTACGGCTGGATCTTCTCCCTCGGGGACGGGACCGCGAACGTCGGGCTCGGCTCGGTCGCCTCGACGGCGGCACCGACGAAGGTCGACTACAAGAAGCTGTTCGCCACCTGGATGCGGCACGTGCCGGACGAGTGGGAGTTCACGCCCGACAACCAGGTGGGACCCGTCAAGGGAGCCGCGCTGCCGATGGGGTTCAACCGCGGGCCGCTCTACGGCAACGGGCTGATGCTCGCGGGCGACTCCGCCGGGATGATCAGCCCGTTCAACGGCGAGGGCATCGCGTACGGCCTCCAGGCGGGACGCATCGCCGCCGACGCCATCTCGCAGGGGCTCGCGCGCGGCACGGCGGCCGGGCGTGAGCGGGCGTTCGCGACGTACGAGCGCCGGATGAAGGATGACCTGGGCGGGTACTACACGCTCGGTCGGGTCTTCGTGCGGCTGATCGAGCACCCGGAGGTCATGCGGGTGTGCACGCGCTACGGTCTGCCGCGGCCGCTGATCATGAAGTTCGTGCTCAAGCTCCTGTCCGACTGTTACGAGCCGAAGGGCGGTGACCTGGTAGACCGGGTGATCGCCGGCCTGGCCAGGATCGCCCCCGCAGCATGACCACCGACCACAACGAAGTGGAGTGACGCGCGATGTCCAACCCGTACGTCCCGCTGCTCTTCCTCATGGGCATCGCCGCCGTCCTCGCCCTCGGCGGCGTCGGCTCGAGCGTGATCCTGGGACCCAAGCGGTACAACCGCGCGAAGCTCGAGGCGTACGAGTGCGGCATCGAGCCCACCCCGCACGCCATCGGCGGCGGCCGGTTCCCGATCAAGTACTACCTGGTCGCGATGACGTTCATCGTCTTCGACATCGAGGTGGTGTTCCTCTACCCGTGGGCGGTGAGCTTCGCGGACCTGGCCCTCTTCGGTCTGGTCGCGATGATCGCGTTCCTGGTCCTGATCACCGTCCCGTTCGTCTACGAGTGGAAGCGCGGCGGGTTCGAGTGGGACTGAACATCGACGCAGGCTGGGAGATCTGAGATGGGCATCGAAGAGGCACCCTCCGGGTTCCTGCTGACGACGGTCGAGGACCTGGTCGGCTACTTCCGCAAGGGCTCGCTCTGGCCTGTCACGTTCGGCCTGGCCTGCTGCGCCATCGAGATGATGGCGACGGGCGCGCCCCGGTACGACATCTCGAGGTTCGGCATGGAGGTCTTCCGGGCGTCCCCGCGCCAGGCGGACCTGATGATCGTCGCCGGCCGCGTGAGCCAGAAGATGGCGCCCGTGGTGCGGCAGGTCTACGACCAGATGTCCGAGCCCAAGTGGGTGCTGTCGATGGGCGTCTGCGCCAGCTCCGGCGGGATGTTCAACAACTACGCCATCGTGCAGGGCGTGGACCACATCGTCCCGGTCGACATCTACCTGCCCGGCTGTCCGCCGCGCCCCGAGATGCTGATCAACGCGATCCTCGCGCTGCACGATCAGATCCAGAACGAGCCGCTGGGCGCCAACCGCAAGGCGGCGGCTGCCGCTGCCGAGGCCGCCGCGATGGCCGCGACGCCGACGTCGCAGATGACGGGGCTGCTGAAGTGAGCGACGAGAAGGTGGACGCGGCCGACGCCGCGAAGCCGGGCGACGCGACGACCGGCGCGCTGCCGACCAGCCAGGCCGCGCTGGAGGCGGGGTCGCAGAACATCCCCGCCGAGGGGCGCACCCAGATCGAGGTCGTCGACGTCCGGCGCGGCATGTTCGGTGCCCAGGGGACGGGCGACACGTCCGGCTACGGCGGGCTGGTCACCGCGATCGCGCTGCCGGGTCCCAGCGAGCGGCCGTACGGCGGCTGGTTCGACGAGGTCGTCGACATCCTCGTCGAGGTGCTCGACGAGTCCGGCACCACCTACGCGGCGGCCGTCGAG
Source organism: Cellulomonas sp. Root485 (assembly GCF_001426705.1). GTDB lineage: Bacteria > Actinomycetota > Actinomycetes > Actinomycetales > Cellulomonadaceae > Cellulomonas. Next base: position 266,339 of record NZ_LMFC01000001.1, read on the forward strand.
TCCGTCGTCGTCGACCGCGAGGAGCTCACGCTGCACGTCGCGCGCGAGCACATCGTCGAGGTGGCGCGGGCGCTGCGGGACGACCAGGACCTGCGGTTCGAGCTCAGCCTCGGAGTCTCGGGCGTGCACTACCCGCACGACACCGACCGCGAGCTGCACGCCGTCTACCACCTGGTCTCGGTGACCCACTCGCGCCGGCTGCGGCTCGAGGTCGCGGTCCCCGACGCCGACCCGCACCTGCCGTCGACGGTCTCGGTGTACCCGGCCAACGACTGGCACGAGCGCGAGACGTACGACTTCTTCGGGCTGGTCTTCGACGGTCACCCGGCCCTGGCCCGCATCGAGATGCCCGACGACTGGCCGGGCCACCCGCAGCGCAAGGACTACCCCCTCGGCGGTATCCCGGTCGAGTACAAGGGCGCCACCATCCCGCCCCCGGACCAGCGGAGGTCGTACCGATGACCACCCAGACACCTCACGCCACGCCACGGGTCGTCGACGCCGACACCGAGGGCGTGCCCTCGTTCGAGGCGTCCGGCGGCGACTGGTCCGACATCGCCGAGGAGGCCGCGCGCCTCGGCGAGGAGCGGATCGTCGTCAACATGGGCCCCCAGCACCCGTCGACGCACGGCGTGCTCCGCCTCATGCTCGAGATCGACGGCGAGACGGTGACCGAGGCCCGCGCGGGCATCGGCTACCTGCACACCGGCATCGAGAAGAACATGGAGTTCCGCACCTGGACCCAGGGCGTGACGTTCTGCACGCGCATGGACTACGTGGCGCCCCTGTTCCAGGAGGCCGCGTACTGCCTGGCGGTCGAGAAGCTGTTGGGCATCACGGACGACGTCCCCGAGCGGGCCACGGTCATCCGGGTGCTGATGATGGAGCTCAACCGCATCACGTCGCACCTGGTCTGCCTGGCCACGGGCGGCAACGAGCTGGGCGCGACGACGATCATGACCGTGGGCTTCACGGCCCGCGAGGAGATCCTCAAGATCTTCGAGCTGATCACCGGTCTGCGCATGAACCACGCGTACATCCGCCCGGGCGGGGTCGCCCAGGACATCCCGCCGGGCGCCATCGACACGATCCGCGAGTCGCTGGTGCTCGTGAGGCACTACTTCAAGCAGCTCGAAGACCTCATGATGGCCAACCCGATCCTGCACCTGCGCCTCAAGGACGTCGGCTACCTGGGCCTGTCCGGGTGCATGGCGCTGGGCGTCACGGGACCCGTGCTGCGGTCGGCGGGCCTGCCCTACGACGTGCGCAAGGCCAACCCGTACTGCGGCTACGAGACGTACGACTTCGACGTTCCCGTCGCCCAGTCGGCGGACTCCTGGGGGCGCCTCGTGCTGCGTGTCGAGGAGTGCTACCAGTCGATGAAGATCGTCGAGCAGACCCTGGACCGCCTGCAGAAGATGGGCCCCGGGCCGGTCATGGTCGAGGACAAGAAGGTGGCCTGGCCTGCACAGATGGCCATCGGCTCCGACGGCATGGGCAACTCGCTGGACCACATCCGGGAGATCATGGGCACCTCGATGGAGGCCCTGATCCACCACTTCAAGCTGGTCACGGAAGGCTTCCGCGTGCCGGCCGGCCAGGTGTTCCAGACGGTGGAGCACCCGCGTGGCGAGCTCGGCGTGCACCTGGTGTCCGACGGGGGGACGCGGCCGTACCGCGCGCACTTCCGGGACCCGTCGTTCAACAACCTGCAGGCCACGTCGATCATGTGCGAGGGCGGGCAGGTGGCCGACGTCGTCGTCGCCGTCGCGTCCCTCGACCCGGTGCTGGGAGGGGTGGACCGCTGATGTCCATCGAGACGAGCCGCACGCACAAGACCTCGTACGACGCCGAGACGCACGCGCGCCTCACGGCCGACTCCGACGTGATCGTCGCGCGCTACCCCCGGGCGCGCTCGGCCCTGCTCCCGATGCTGCACCTCGTGCAGTCGGAGGACGGCTACGTCAGCCCGCGCGGGATCGCGTTCTGCGCGGCCCACCTGGGCCTGTCCACCGCCGAGGTGTCCGCCGTCGCGACGTTCTACACGCAGTACAAGCGGCACCCGAACGGCACCTACACGGTCGGCGTCTGCACCAACACGCTCTGCGCGATCATGGGCGGCGACGCCATCTGGGAGGACCTCTCCGACCACCTGGGCGTGGGGCACGACGAGACCACCGACGACGGGGTCATCACCCTCGAGCGCGTCGAGTGCAACGCGGCCTGCGACTACGCGCCGGTCGTGATGGTCAACTGGGAGTTCTTCGACAACCAGACGCCCGACAGCGCTCGCCAGATCGCCGACGACCTGACTGCGGGCAAGGCTGTCGTGCCGACGCGCGGCGCGGACAGCGTCTGCTCGTTCAAGGAGATGTCCCGCGTGCTGGCCGGCTTCGGCGACGGACGTGCTGACGAGGGCATCGGCGCCGGCGTCCCGACGCTGCGCGGTGTGGAGCTGGCCCGGGCCGAGGGCTGGACCGCGCCGGAGTTCCCCGGCGCGACGGCCTCCGCCGGTGCGGGTGCCACGGTGCCGGTGGTCGGGGGCGAGCAGTCGAGCGCCGAGCGCCCGGCCACCACGCCCGCCGACGTCTCGCCCGCGGCGGAGCAGAAGAAGCAGTCCACCGACGACGCGAAGGAGTCGTGATGGCGACGACCCTCACCCCCGTCCTCACGGACACGTGGGACGCCGACCGCTCGTGGTCCCTCGCGTCGTACGAGCAGGCCGGCGGCTACCGCGGCCTGCGTCGTGCGTTGGGCATGCAGGCGGCCGACGTCGTCACCATGGTCAAGGACTCGGGCCTGCGCGGACGCGGGGGAGCGGGCTTCCCGACGGGCATGAAGTGGGGCTTCCTGCCCGCCCCCGACGGCGGACCGCGCTACCTGGTGGTCAACGCGGACGAGTCCGAGCCGGGGACCTGCAAGGACACCCCGCTGATGATGGCCAGCCCGCAGCTGCTCATCGAGGGCATGATCATCACGAGCTACGCGATCGGCTGCCACCACGCGTTCCTGTATGTGCGCGGCGAGATCCTGCACGTGTACCGCCGACTCCTGCACGCCATCGAGGAGGCGCGCGCCGCCGGCTACCTGGGCTCCGACATCCTCGGCTCGGGCTTCGACCTCGAGATCACGCTGCACTCCGGTGCCGGCGCGTACATCTGCGGCGAGGAGACGGCTCTGCTCGACTCGCTCGAAGGACTGCGCGGCCAGCCGCGGCTCAAGCCGCCGTTCCCCGCGGTCGCCGGGCTGTACGCGCGGCCGACCGTGGTGAACAACGTCGAGTCGATCGCGTCGGTGCCGAGCATCGTCCAGGGTGGCTCGGACTGGTTCAAGTCGATGGGCACGGAGCGCTCGACCGGCTACGGGCTGTTCTCGCTGTCCGGGCACGTGACCCGGCCGGGCCAGTACGAGGCGCCCCTGGGCATCACGCTGCGCGAGCTGCTGGAGATGGCCGGCGGCATCCGCGAGGGCCACGAGCTGAAGTTCTGGACCCCCGGCGGCTCGTCGACGCCGATCTTCACGGCCGAGCACCTCGACGTGCCCCTCGACTACGAGTCGGTCGGCGCGGCAGGCTCGATGCTCGGGACGCGCGCGCTGCAGATCTTCGACGAGACCACCTCGGTGGTGCGCGCGGTGACGCGGTGGACCGAGTTCTACAAGCACGAGTCCTGCGGCAAGTGCACCCCGTGCCGCGAGGGCACGTACTGGCTGACGCAGGTGCTGCAGCGGATCGAGGCCGGTCAGGGCACGCTCGCGGACATCGACCTGCTGCTGGACCTGTGCGACAACATCCTGGGCAAGGCGTTCTGTGCGCTGGGCGACGGTGCCACCAGCCCGATCACCTCGGCCGTGCAGTACTTCCGCCCGGAGTTCGAGGCCGGGACGCACACCCCGGCGGACGTCCTGTTCCCGCCGGAGCACAGCTCGCTGTTCTCCTACACGCCGAAGCACGAGCTCGCTGGGGTGCACGCATGACGATCCTGTCCTCGGGGCCGACGACGTCGCTGGTCCCCGCCGCCCCGGTGCCGCCGGAAGAACCTGCCGGTGAGCTGGTCACCTTCACCGTCGACGGCATCGAGACCGCCGTGCCCAAGGGCACCCTGGTCATCCGCGCCGCCGAGGAGCTGGGCATCCAGATCCCGCGGTTCTGCGACCACCCCCTGCTCGCGCCGGCCGGTGCCTGCCGCCAGTGCCTGGTCGAGGTCTGGGCCCCCGGTCGCGACGGCAACCTGGCCAAGATGCCCAAGCCCCAGGCCAGCTGCACGCTCGAGGCCACGCCGGGCATGCAGGTCAAGACGCAGCACACGTCGCCCGAGGCCGACAAGGCCCAGCACGGCGTCATGGAGCTGCTGCTCATCAACCACCCGCTGGACTGCCCGGTCTGCGACAAGGGCGGCGAGTGCCCCCTGCAGAACCAGGCGATGAGCAACGGCCGCGCGAGCACCCGGTTCGTCGACGTCAAGCGCACGTTCCCCAAGCCGATCGCGATCTCGACGCAGATCCTGCTGGACCGCGAGCGCTGCATCCTCTGCCAGCGCTGCACGCGGTTCTCCGAGGAGATCGCGGGCGACGTGTTCATCGACCTGCAGAAGCGCGGCGCGAACCAGCAGATCGGCACGTTCGACACGTCCGTGCTCGGCTTCGCCGGTGAGGCTCCGCTGGGTGCCGCCGCGGAGGACACCTCCGGTCGTCCGTTCGCGTCGTACTTCTCCGGCAACACCGTGCAGATCTGCCCGGTCGGCGCCCTGACGAGCGCGGCGTACCGGTTCCGGTCGCGGCCGTTCGACCTGGTCTCCACGCCCGGCATCGCCGAGCACGACTCGCAGGGGTCCGCCATCCGCATCGACCACCGCCGCGGTGTCGTGCTGCGCCGGCTGGCGGGTGAGGACCCGACGGTGAACCAGGAGTGGATCACCGACAAGGACCGGTTCGCGTTCACGTGGCAGTCCGCACCGGACCGCATCACGACCCCGCTCGTGCGCAACGCGGACGGCGAGCTCGAGCCGGCCAGCTGGGTCGAGGCGCTCGACGTCGCCGCGGCCGGCCTGCAGGCCGCGCAGCAGCCCGACGACCCCCGTGACACCGCGGTGGGCGTCGCCGTCCTGCCCGGTGGTCGCCTGACGCTCGAGGACGCGTACGCGTACGGCAAGTTCGCGCGTGTCGCGCTCGGCACCAACGACGTCGACGGCCGCGCCCGTCCGCACTCGGCCGAGGAGGAGACCTTCCTCGGTCACCACGTCGCCGGTCGCACGCTCGAGGTCACGTTCGCCGACCTCGACCGCGCCCCCGCCGTGCTGCTCGTCGGCCTCGAGGCCGAGGAGGAGGCGGGCATCGCGTTCCTGCGCCTCCGGGACGCCGTGGTGTCGCGCAAGCTGCGCGTGCTGTCGGTCGCCGCCCTGGCGAGCCGTGGTCTCGAGCGGTTGTCGGGCACGCTGCTGACTGCGGCGCCCGGGACCGAGGCCGAGATCCTCGACGGCATCGGCACCGACCCCTCCCTGCGGGAGGCCGCCGAGCTGCTCGGTTCCGCGGGCGCCCTCGTGCTCGTCGGCGAGCGCCTGGCCGGCGTGCCCGGCGGCTTCTCGGCCGCGGTGCGGCTCGCGCAGCGCACCGGCGCCCGGCTCGCCTGGGTCCCGCGCCGCGTGGGCGAGCGGTCCGCCGTCGAGGCCGGCCTGCTGCCCTCGCTGCTGCCGGGCGGTCGCCCCGTGGCGGACTCCGCGGCACGCGTCGACCTCGCGGTCACCTGGGGCGTGGAGCACCTGCCGGCCGAGCCGGGGCGCTCCACGACGGAGATCCTCGCCGCGGCGCGCGCGGGGCTGCTCGGCGGCCTCGTCGTCGGCGGTCTCGAGCTCGCGGACCTGCCCGACCCGGCCATCGCCCGCGAGGCTCTCGACCGCGTCTCGTTCCTCGTCTCGCTCGAGGTCCGGCACTCGGAGGTGACCGACCGGGCGGACGTCGTCCTGCCCGTCGCGCCGCCCACCGAGAAGTCCGGCACCTTCGTCACCTGGGAGGGGCGCCCGCGCCCGTTCCCGCAGGCGCTGTCCTCGCACGCGATGGCCGACCATCGCGTGCTCGACCGGCTCGCCGACGCCCTCGGGGTCGAGCTGGGGCTGCAGACGCTGAACGCCGTGCACGCCGAGCTCGACCAGCTGGGCGGCTGGGACGGTGCCCGCGTCGGTGCCCCCGACGTGACGGCCGCCGAGCCCCCCGTCGTGCCCGCCGGGTCGGCCGTGCTGGCCACCTGGCACCAGCTGCTCGACGCGGGTCGCCTGCAGTCCGGCGAGCAGTTCCTCGCCGGCACCGCCAAGCGGCCCGTCGCCCGCATCTCCGCCGGCACGGCTGCGGCGGTCGGGGTGCAGGACGGCGGCAGCCTGAGCGTGTCCACCGACGCGGGCACGCTCACGCTCCCCGCGGTGCTCACCGACATGCCGGACCACGTGGTGTGGCTGCCGACGAACGCCGTCGGCGCGGGAGTGCGCGACGCGCTGCACGCCGACGCGGGCGACCTCGTGCGCCTCACCGCCGGTCCGCGACACCTGGAGGCCCGCGCATGATCCTCATCGGCGAGGCTGTGGCCCCTGTGACGGCCGACTTCAGCAACGACACCTGGTGGATCTGGCTCATCAAGGCCGTCGCCATCGTCGTGTTCCTGCTGACCAGCGTCCTGATCGCCATCTGGTTCGAGCGCAAGGTCGTCGCCCGCATGCAGGTGCGTCCCGGCCCGAACGTGCACGGACCCTTCGGCCTGCTCCAGTCGCTCGCCGACGCCATGAAGCTCCTGGTCAAGGAGGACATGACGGTCAAGGCGGCGGACAAGCTCGTCTACATCGTCGCGCCGATGATCGCGGTGTTCTGCTCGCTGCTGACGTTCGCGGTCATCCCGTTCGGCCCGTCCGTGGACCTGTTCGGGATCATCACGCCGCTGCAGCTCACCGACTTCCCGGTGGCGGTGCTCTACATCCTCGCGTGCGCGTCGGTGGGCGTGTACGGGATCGTGCTCGGCGGCTGGTCGTCCGGGTCCACGTACCCGCTGCTCGGCGCCGTGCGCTCCACCGCGCAGGTCATCTCCTACGAGCTGGCGATGGGCCTGTCGCTGGTCAGCGTCTTCATCCTGGCCGGCTCGATGTCGACCTCGCAGATCGTCACGTCGCAGACCGCGGTGTGGTGGTTCCTGCCGCTGCTGCCCGCGTTCGTCATCTACATCATCTCGATGGTCGGCGAGACGAACCGCCTGCCGTTCGACCTCCCGGAGGCCGAGGGCGAGCTGGTGTCGGGGTACATGACCGAGTACTCGTCGATGAAGTTCGCGTGGTTCTTCCTCGCCGAGTACATCAACATGCTGAACGTCTCGGCCGTCGCCACCACGCTGTTCCTGGGCGGGTGGCGTGCGCCGTGGCCGATCTCCACGATCAACGACGGCATGTTCAACGAGGGCTGGTGGCCGGTCCTGTGGTTCCTGGCCAAGCTCTGGGCGCTCATGTTCGTGTTCGTGTGGATCCGCGGGTCGGTCCTGCGGTTCCGGTACGACCAGTTCATGAAGATCGGCTGGAAGGTGCTCATCCCGGCCGCCCTGGTCTGGGTGGTCGCCGTGGGCGTGGTGCAGGGCGTCCGGCAGTTCTCCGGCCTGGAGCTGCGTTCCGTGCTCTTCGTGCTCGCCGGCATCGTGCTCGTGGGCCTCGTGATCTCGTTCCTGATCCCGGAGAAGAAGCAGCCCGGCGCGCCGGAGCGACCCCCCGGTCCGCAGGTGTACGACCCGTACGCCGGTGGCTACCCCGTGCCGCCGCTGCCGGGGCAGGTGCTGCCCCCGTCCCCGCGCAAGCAGCGCGCAGCCGCAGCCACAGCGGCAGCTGACAACGAGACGACCCCCCAGGTCACCCAGGAGGTGCACGGTGGCTGACCAGCGCAAGCCTGCCCGCAAGCAGGCCGCCCAGACACCCGCGAAGGGCAAGGCCGTCGCCCCGCGTCCCCGCTCGGGCGAGGTCGCCGCGCCCGAGCCCGAGGGGTACACCTCGCTCATCGAGCCGCGCGGTGCCGTCTCCGACTTCCTCGCCCCCGTCGGCGGGTTCGGCGTCACGCTGTCGAACATGTTCCGGCCGACGGTCACCGAGCAGTACCCGTCGGAGAAGGTGCCCGCCAAGCCCCGGTACCACGGGCGACACCAGCTCAACCGGTACGCGGACGGCCTGGAGAAGTGCATCGGCTGCGAGCTGTGCGCGTGGGCGTGCCCCGCGGACGCGATCTACGTCGAGGGCGCGGACAACACCCCCGACAACCAGCGCTCGCCGGGGGAGCGGTACGGCAGCGTCTACCAGATCAACTACCTGCGCTGCATCTTCTGCGGCCTGTGCATCGAGGCGTGCCCGACGCGTGCGCTGACGATGACCAACGAGTTCGAGCTGGCCGGCCCCACGCGTGCCGGGATGATCTGGGAGAAGCAGGACCTGCTCGCCCCGCTGCGCAGCGGGATGCTCCAGGCGCCGCACCCGATGGTCGAGGGCACGACGGACACCGACTACTACCGCGGTGAGGTCACGAGCTCCACGCCCGCGCAGGTCGCGTGGGTCAAGGAGCACCGGCCCGACGACCCGACGCTGCCCGGTGGTGCCGGTCTGGACGCGGCGAACGTGCCGGGTCCGACGGCGGCCGTCATGGCGGCGACGGTGGCAGGCGCGACGAAGCAGGGCACCCGATGAGCGGGCTCGCCACCACCCTGCTCGAGAGCGGGGAGACGACGACCGCCGAGGCGGTGCTGTTCTGGGTCCTCGGACCGATCATGGTGCTCGCCGCGCTCAGCCTGCTCTTCGCCAAGAAGGCGGTGCACGCCGCGCTCGCCGTGATCGTCGTGATGATCTCGCTGGCGTTCCTCTACGTCGCGCAGGACGCGGTGTTCCTCGGGGTCGTCCAGGTGGTCGTCTACACCGGCGCCGTGATGATGCTCTTCCTGTTCGTCCTCATGCTCGTCGGCGTCGACAGCTCGGACTCCCTGGTGGAGACCATCCGCGGGCAGCGCTGGATCGGCCTGCTGGCGGGCATCGGCCTCGGGGTGGTGCTGGTCGGCGTGGTGGGCCGCGCCACCTACGGCAAGCCGTACGGGCTGAGCGGGGAGCAGGTGGACAACAACCCGACGGGTGTCGCGCACATCATCTTCGGCCAGTACGTCTTCGCGTTCGAGGTCGTCGGCGCCCTGCTGGTCACGGCAGCGCTCGGCGCTCTCGTCCTGACGCACCGGCAGCGGCTCACCCCGCGCGTCGGTCAGCGCGAGCGGGCCGACGCCCGGGTCGCAGCCGGCGCGACGCTGACGCCGCTGCCGGCGCCGGGCGTGTACGCGCGGCACAACGCCATGGACGTCCCGGCTCTGGGACCGGACGGTCAGCCGCTCGAGAGCTCGGTCCCGCGCGTGCTGCGCGTCCGTGGGCAGGAGGCCGACGCCGAGGAGTTCGCCGCACGGACCCAGCGGGTGCTCGCCGGGGTCTCCCAGGTGCGCGGCAACCCGCCACCCCAGGCAGCACCTGAGAGCGCGGCCGTGAACGCGCCCGACCTCGGCGCCGCGGTGAGCGACACCGGCCAGGACGGCCGGTCGACCGGCCCAGCGGGCGTCATCGGACAGGAGGACGGCAAGTGAGCCTGACCCACTACCTGGTCCTCTCGACCATCCTGTTCTCCATCGGCGCGACGACTGTCCTGCTGCGCAGGAACGCGATCATCGTGTTCATGGGCGTCGAGCTCATGCTCAACGCCACCAACCTCATGCTCGTGACGTTCGCCCGGATCCACGGCGACCTCACGGGTCAGGTGCTCGCGTTCTTCGTGATGGTCGTGGCCGCCGCCGAGGTCGTCGTCGGGCTCGCGATCATCGTGGCCATCTTCCGCACCCGCCGCTCGGCCTCGGTCGACGACATCAACCTGTTGAAGAGCTGAGGGGCGACGTGCACACCCTGACAACTCTGGTGGCGAGCCTGCCCACCGACACGATCGCGCCTGCCAGCGAGACCGTGCGCGCCGGTGTCCTGCTCGTGGCCCCGCTGCTCGTCGGCCTGCCGCTGCTCAGCGCCGCGGTGCTGCTGCTCTCGGGTCGCCGCTCGGACCGCTGGGGGCACTGGCTCGGCGTGCTCGCGTCGGCCGCCTCCTTCGTCGTCGCCGCGATCGTGTTCGTCACGATGCTGCAGCGCTCCGAGGACTCGCGCGTCATCGACGTGTCGCTGGGGACGTGGATCGACGCGGGCGCCTTCCAGCTGGACGCGGGCATGCGGCTGGACCCGCTGTCGCTGACGTTCGTGCTGCTGGTGACGTTCGTCGGCACGCTCATCCACATCTACGCCGTGGCGTACATGGACCACGACGTCGACCGGCGGCGGTTCTTCGCCTACCTCAACCTGTTCGTCGCCGCGATGCTGATCCTCGTGCTGGCAGACAGCTACCTGCTGCTGTTCGTCGGCTGGGAGGGCGTCGGTCTGGCGTCGTACCTGCTCATCGGGTTCTGGAACTACAACACCGAGTACGCCGTCGCCGCCAAGAAGGCGTTCGTCGCCAACCGCATCGGTGACCTCGGCCTGATCATCGCGCTCGGGATCATGTTCGCGACCTTCGGGGCGGTGGACTTCGGGACCGTGCTCAGCGGTGCGGACGGTGGCGCCAGCGAGGGCACGCTCACCGCGATCGGGCTCATGCTCCTGCTGGCCGCCTGCGGCAAGTCGGCGCAGTTCCCGCTGCAGTCCTGGCTCGGCGACGCGATGGCCGGCCCGACGCCGGTCTCCGCACTCATCCACGCCGCGACCATGGTCACCGCCGGCGTCTACCTGATCGTCCGGTCCGCGCCGCTGTTCGACGCTGCCCCGACGGCCCAGCTGGTCGTCGTCATCGTCGGTGCCATCACCCTGCTGTTCGGGGCGATCGTCGGCTGCGCGAAGGACGACATCAAGAAGGCGCTGGCCGCCTCGACGATGTCCCAGATCGGCTACATGATCCTGGCCGCCGGGCTCGGCCCGGTCGGCTACGCGTTCGCGATCTTCCACCTGATCACGCACGGCTTCTTCAAGGCCGGGATGTTCCTCGGGGCGGGGTCGGTCATGCACGGCATGGACGACCAGGTGAACATGCGCCGGTTCGGCGGGCTCTCGCGGTACATGACGATCACGTACCTGACGTTCATGGCCGGCTGGCTGGCCATCATCGGCATCCCGCCGTTCTCCGGGTTCTGGAGCAAGGACAAGATCATCGAGGCCGCATTCGTCCCGGTCGACGGGTCGCCGTGGCGGGCATGGGTGTTCGGCGCTATCACGATGCTGGCCGCCGGCATCACGGCGTTCTACATGTCACGGCTGTTCTTCATGACCTTCGAGGGCAAGCGCCGCTGGTCCACCAAGCGGGACGGCTCGGCACAGCACCCGCACGAGTCCCCGAAGCTCATGACCTGGCCCATGATCGTGCTGGCCGTCGGCTCGGTCGGCCTCGGTGCGTTCCTCGGGATCGGTGACCGGTTCGTCGACTGGCTTGCGCCCGTGCTCGGGCACCCCGAGCACGACGAGCCGGTGCTGCCTGTCCGGGTCATCACGGTCCTCACGCTCGCGCTCGTGATCCTCGGCGTGGTGATCGCCTGGCGGCGGTACGCGGTCTCGCAGGTCCCCGTCGTGCCGCCGGTGGGCACCGCGCTCACCCGCGCGGCACGTGTCGACCTCTACCAGGACTCGGTCAACGACATCGCCCTGGTGGAGCCCGGTCAGGCCCTCACGCGTTCTCTCGTGTACGTCGACCGGACCGCGATCGACGGCACCGTCACCGGTGTCGGGTTGTCCACGGTCCTGCTGGGTGGCTGGGTGCGGCGTCTGCAGACCGGGTACGTCCGGTCGTACGCCGCCTCGATGCTGCTCGGGCTGGTCGTCCTCGTCGTCGTCGTCCTGCTCGTGCAGAGCTGAAGGAGCACTGAGTGATGTCGTCCTCCTTCCCCTGGCTGACCGCCCTGATCGTCGTGCCCCTGCTGGGTGCGGTGGCGCTGTGGGTGGTCCCTGCCGGACGCGCCCGAGCCGTCGCGCTCGGCGTCTCCCTGCTCGAGCTGGTGCTCGGCATCGCGGCGCTGACGGCGTTCGACGTCGCCGACGCCGGAGCGGTCCAGCTCCTCGAGGTGCACGGCTGGATCCCGGCGTTCGGGGTGTCCTACGCGGTCGGCGTCGACGGCGTGGGCCTGATCCTCGTGCTCATGTCGGTCCTGATCGTGCCGGTGGTGGTCCTGGCCGCCTGGCGCGAGCAGGGCAGCCTCACGGTGGCCTCCGACCAGCTGCGCCGGTACCTCGCGCTCGTCCTGCTCCTCGAGGCGTTCATCGTCGCCGTGTTCGCGGCCCGGGACGTGTTCTTCTTCTACGTCCTGTTCGAGGCCATGCTCATCCCGGTCTACTTCATGATCGGCCTGTTCGGCGGGGCTCAGCGGCGCTACGCGGCCGTCAAGTTCCTGCTCTACTCGCTGACCGGTGGACTGATCATGCTGGTCGCCGTCATCGCCCTGTACCTGCAGGGTCCGGGCGGGCCGCAGGGCTTCCTCACGGAGAACCTCACGGGCCTCACGTTGGACCCGACGGCCGAGAAGCTCATGTTCTGCGCGTTCTTCCTGGCGTTCGCCATCAAGGCGCCGATGTTCCCGGTGCACACCTGGCTGCCCGACGCCGCGCAGCAGGCGCCCGCGGGGACCTCGACGCTGCTGGTCGGTGTGCTGGACAAGGTGGGCACCTTCGGGATGCTCACGCTGTGCCTGCCGCTGTTCCCGAACGCGTCCCGGTGGGCGGCGCCGGTCGTCATCGTGCTCGCCGTCGTGTCGATCCTGTACGGGGCGCTGCTCGCCATCGGGCAGAAGGACCTCATGCGGCTCATCGCCTACACGTCGGTGTCGCACTTCGGGTTCATCGTGCTGGGCATCTTCGCGTTCACGTCGACGTCGGTCGCGGGCTCGTCGTTCTACATGGTCAACCACGGGCTCTCGACCGCCGCGCTGTTCCTGATCGCCGGGTTCCTCGTCGCGCGGCGCGGCTCGCAGCAGATCGCCGACTTCGGTGGGCTGCAGAAGATCGTTCCGGTGCTCGCGGGGACCTTCCTGGTCGCGGGCCTGTCCGCGCTGTCGCTGCCCGGCCTGTCCACCTTCATCAGCGAGTTCCTGGTGATCGTCGGCACGTTCGCGCGGCACCCGGCCGCCGCGGTCGTCTCCACCCTCGGCGTGGTCCTCGCCGCGATCTACGTGCTGTGGACCTACCAGCGCATGTTCACCGGCCCGGAGCGGCCCGAGCTGGCCGGCATGGTCGACGCGGGAACCCGCGAGCGGTGGGTCGTCGCGCCGCTGCTCGCCCTGATGATCGTGTTCGGGTTCGTCCCCGGTCCGGCTCTGGACCTGGTCCGCCCGCCGGCGAGCGTGACGCTCGAGCAGGTGGGGGTCCAGGACGTGCCCGCCAACGCAGGCTCTGAGGAAGGGAGCGACCAGTGACCGAGTTCGTCGCGCCGACGGTCGACTGGGCCGCACTGAGCCCGGTCATCATCGTGCTGCTCGCCGCCGTGGTCGGCGTGCTCGTCGAGGCGTTCGTCCCCGCCCGGCCCCGCCGCACCGTGCAGCTGACCCTCGCGGTCGCCGCGCTGGCCGGCGCCATCATCGCGGTCGCGGCGCTGTGGAGCGGCGTGGAGGAGACCGGTGGCACGGTCGTGCTCGGTGGTTCGCTGCTGGTCGACGGGCCCACCCTCGTCCTGCAGGCCACCATCGCGCTGCTGGCGCTGATCTCGCTGATGATCATCGCGGACCGGACGGAGACCGGGGAGGACGCCTTCGCGCCCAACGCCGCCGCCGTGCCGGGCTCCGACTACGAGGAGCTCGCGCGCCGCAAGGGCGTGCAGCAGACCGAGATCTACCCCCTGGTGCTGTTCGCCACCGGCGGCATGCTGATCTTCCCCGCCACGGGCGACCTGCTGACGCTGTTCGTCGCGCTCGAGGTGCTCTCCCTCCCGCTGTACCTGCTCACGGGCATGGCCCGTCGCCGGCGCCTGCTCTCGCAGGAGGCGTCGATGAAGTACTTCCTGCTCGGGGCGTTCTCCTCGGCGCTGCTGCTTTTCGGCATCGCGCTGGTCTACGGCTACTCGGGTTCGCTGCGGTACTCGGAGATCTCGGAGGCCACGCAGATCCCGGGCGGTCTGGACAGCCTGCTGCTCGTCGGCTCGGTGCTGATCCTGTCCGGCCTGCTGTTCAAGGTCGGCGCGGTGCCGTTCCACACGTGGACGCCCGACGTCTACCAGGGTGCCCCGACCCCGATCACCGGGTTCATGGCGGCGTGCACCAAGGCGGCGGCGTTCGGCGCGCTGCTGCGGATCGTCTACACGATGCTGCCCGGTCTCGCGTGGGACCTCGGCGTCCTGCTGTGGACCGTGGCGATCCTCACGATGGTCGTCGGCACGGTGGCAGCGCTGGTCCAGACGGACATGAAGCGCGTGCTCGGCTACTCCTCGATCGCGCACGCCGGGTTCATCCTCACGGGCATCATCGCGCTGAACGAGGCGGGCATCGTCGCGGTGCTGTTCTACCTGCTGGTCTACGGTGCGGCGACCGTCGGGGCGTTCGGGATCGTCTGGCTGGTGCGGGAGCGCGCCGGTGGGCACGACGGCGCCGACGGGACCAGCTCGATCCTCGGCGAGGCCACCCACCTGTCCCAGTGGGCCGGGCTCGGCAGGACGCACCCGCTGCTCGCCCTCACGTTCGGGCTGTTCCTGCTCTCGTTCGCGGGCATCCCGCTGACCGCCGGCTTCGCGGGGAAGTTCTCCGTGTTCTCCGCCGCGGTCGAGGGTGGCGCCTGGCCGCTGGCGCTCATCGGCGTGCTGGCGTCGTCCGTCGCGGTGTTCTTCTACGTGCGGATCATCGTGCTGATGTTCTTCACGGAGCCCGCGGGCGCCGACGGCGAGCCCACCGCGGCCGCCGCCCTGGCGCCCTCGGCGGAGGGCTTCGCACTGGCAGGCGACGCAGCGGTGGCCGTCCAGGCGCGCTCGACCGTCACGACGACGGTCATCGGGACCGAGGGGTTCGCCGTGGTCGCGATCGCCGCCTGTGCGCTGGTGACCGTCGTGCTCGGCGTGTTCCCGTCGCCCGTGCTCGACCTCATCGCATCCGTGGCGACGTTCCTGCCGTGACGCACTCCTGTCGGGCGGGATCGCCTGGCCGGGATAGGTTCTAGCCGTGACTTCGTCGACGACCTTCCCGCTGGCCGATCCTGATCTGGCCGACCGGTTGGCCGTGCGGCTCGCGCTGGTCGAGGAGCGTCTGCGGGACGCCGTGGCCAACGTGGACCCGCTGGCCGACGATGCGTCGCGGCACCTGGTCAACGCGGGCGGCAAGCGGCTGCGCCCGCTGCTGACCCTCCTGGCGGCCGAGCTGGGGGACGGGTCGCGCCGGGAGGTCGTCGACGCCGCGGTCGTCGTCGAGCTCACGCACCTGGCCACGCTGTACCACGACGACGTCATGGACTCGGCGCCGCTGCGTCGCGGGGCCCCGGCAGCCCATGAGGTGTGGGGCAACTCGGTCGCCATCCTCACCGGGGACCTGCTCTTCGCGCGGGCATCGGCGACGGTCGCGGGCCTCGGGCCGGACGCGGTCCGGATCCAGGCCGCGACGTTCGAGCGACTGTGCCTGGGGCAGCTGCACGAGACCGTCGGCCCCCGGCCGGAGGACGACCGGGTGGCCCACTACCTGCAGGTCCTCGCGGACAAGACGGCGTCCCTCATCGCCACGTCGGCCCGGTTCGGGGCCATGTTCGCGGGCTGCCGGCCCGACGTCGTCGCCACCGTGACGGGCTTCGGGGAGAAGATCGGCGTCGCGTTCCAGCTGGCGGACGACGTCATCGACCTCACCTCGGACGGCGACGTGACCGGCAAGACGCCGGGTACGGACCTGCGGGAGCGTGTGCCGACGATGCCGGCGCTCCTCCTGCGCGCCCGTGCCGCGCTGGAGGGCTCCTCCGACGAGGACCGTCGTCTGGTCGCGCTGCTCGACGGGGACCTGTCGAGCGACGACGACCTGGCCGCCGCGGTCGCCGCCCTGCGGGTGCACCCCGTCGTGGCGGACACCCGGGCACGGGCCGTCGCGCTCGCCCAGGCGGCCGTCCGTGAGCTCGACCCGCTGCCTGCCGGACCCGTGAAGGACGCGCTGGTCTCGTTCGCGGACGCCCTCGTGGACCGGGCGGCCTGAGCCGCGCCCTCGCGTGCTTCCCCTCGGGTGAACGCGGGCGCGTCGCCGGTGCCGCATCTGGCACCATGACGCGCGGGCATGCCCGAGTCCGTACACGGAGGAACCTGTGAGCACAGCCGAGAACGAGTCGCCCCTGCCGGCTCCGACCGCGCGTCGGGCTGCCGTGGCGTCCTCGTCGTTCCCCGTGGCAGCCGGTTCCGTCGCCCCGGTGGGCCGCCGCGTCGCCGCGTTCGCGCTCGACTCCCTCCTCGTTCTGGTCGCCGTCGGCATCGGGTACGGCGTGGTCGCGGCAGCGGGCTCGTCCGCCGCCGCGCCGCTCCGGGCCCTGCCCCTGCTGCTCGCGGTCGGCGTCGGGGTCGGTCAGTGGATCGCGGAGGCCCGCTCGGGTGCGACGGTCGGCAACGCGCTCACCGGTATCCGCACCCTCTCGGCGTCGACCGGTGGCCCGCCGGGACTGCTGGCCGTGCTGGTGCGCAACGTCGTGATCGGTCTCGGGGCGCTCGTCTGTGGCCTCGGCCAGTGGGTGGTCGTCGGGTCGGGCGCGTGGGACCGCACGCCTGCGCAGCGCGGCTGGCACGACAAGGCGGCGGGGACGGTGGTCCTGCGCGCGGACGCGGTCCGACGGTCGTCCGGGCGTGCGACCGCAGCCCCGGCGTCACGGAGCACGGCCGTCCCGCGCGTGGAGGAGCCCGTCCAGGCGCCCGCCGCACCGGTCGACGCTTCCCGACTGCCGAGCGGCGACCCCGGCGGCCTGATCCCCCTCGTCCCGGTCTTCGCTGCCGCACCCCTCGCACCCGCACCCGCGCCGGAACCCGTCGCGCCGGCCGCCGTGCCGACGTGGAGCCTCCCCGATCTCCCGCAGACGGACGCCGCCCCGCCCGCGCCGATGATCCAGGCCATGCCGGACGGCGGAGCCGCCGAGGCCGCGCACGCAGCCGACCCGCTTCCCCTGATCCGGGCCCTGCCGGAGCGCGGAGCCGTCGAGCCCGCGCAGGTAGCCGACCCGCTGCCGCCGATGATCCGGCCCGTGCCGGACCACGGAGCCGTGGAGCAGCCTCACGCCGCCGGCCCGCAGCCCCCGGTGATCGACACCCCGGTGGGCGCGACGCCGGCTCCCACGCGGACACGCCGCGGCCGGGCGCCGAGCCTCGACGACCTGCTTCCCGACGTGCCCGAGGCCCCGCGCGGGACCGTCGACCCCGAGCTGGAGCACACACGCCTGCGCGAGCCCGGGCCGGGACGTGCGGGGACCACGGGTCTGCGCCTCCTCTTCGACACCGGCGAGCAGGTCGACGTCACGGGCGACGGCCTGGTCGGGCGCAACCCCGGCCCGGAGCCGAGCGCGGACCACGTGGTGGCGATCGACGACCCGGAGCGGTCGATCTCGAAGGTGCACCTGGCGTTCGGGCTGGAGCCCGACGGCCGGCTCTGGGTGATGGACCGCGGCTCGACCAACGGCACGGTCGTCGTCGGTCCGGACGGCCGGTCGGCGGCGCTGGTGGCGGGTTCGCGGGCCACGGTCGCGCCCGGGTGGACTGTCCGGTTCGGCCGGCGAACGGTGCAGGTCACGCAGCGGTAGCCCGGTGGCGTCGCGCCCGGTCGCACTGGCTATGCTGACCGTCGACTCACGTCGAGCGGCCCCCCACGCCGACGCACCCGAAGGACGCCGATGACGCACCGGAGCACCACGCGATGACCGACTCTCGCGTGATCCTCCGTGTCGGCGTCGCCACGGAGAAGGCCCAGCGTCAGCGCAACGAGGACAGCGTCTCCGTGGACGACGGGCTGTACCTCGTCGCGGACGGCATGGGCGGCCACGAGGCGGGCGAGGTGGCGAGCAGGACCGCCATCGACGCCTTGCGCGGGCTGGGTGCCGGGACGCCGACCCCCGCGGACGTCCGGTCGTCGGTCCGGGCTGCGCACGCGGCGGTGCGGGACCTGCCGGCGGTCACGGGTCGCCGGCCCGGCACCACGGTGACGGGGGTCGTGGTCACGTCGCACGGCGAGACCCCGTGCTGGCTGGTGCTGAACGTGGGCGACTCGCGGACCTACCGGATGGCCGGCGGCGTGCTCGAGCAGGTGACGCGGGACCACTCGGAGGTCGCGGAGCTGGTCGAGCGGGGCCTCGTGGCGGCGGCCGACGCACCGCACCACCCGCGCCGGAACGTGGTGACGCGGGTGCTCGGGGGCGGCGCGTCCGAGGTGGAGCCGGACGTCTGGCTGCTGCCGGTGAGCCCGGGGGACCGCATGCTGCTGTGCTCGGACGGGCTCACCGACGAGCTGTCGGACGCCCGCATCCAGGCCGAGCTGCGGGCCGAGGACGAGGCGCAGGCCGCGGCGGACCGCCTGGTCGCGGCGGCGCTCGCCGCGGGCGGTCACGACAACGTGACGGCGATCGTCCTGGACGCCACGCTCATCGCGCGCTGACGGCGGACGCGCGCCGGCTGAGCCGCTGGGCCCGGCTGGTGCGGACGCCGTCGACGGTGAGGATGCCGAGCGCGGTCCACACCAGGGCGAACCCCCACCAGCGGGCGGCGGGCATCTGCTCGTGCAGGACGAGCACGCCGATGAGGAGCTGGAGCGTCGGGGCGATGTACTGGAGCAGCCCGAGCATGGACAGGGGCAGGCGACGTGCGGCGGAGTTGAAGAGCAGCAGCGGGATGGCGGTGACGATGCCGGACGACGCGAGGATCAGGGCGTGCGCGGCCCCCTCGGTCTCGAACGTCCCCTGCCCGATGACGCTCATCCAGACCAGGTACGCGAGGGCCACCGGGGCGAGGACGAGGGTCTCGACGGCGAGCCCGGGCACGGCTCCTACGGTGCGGCCGACCCGGTTCTTGATGAGGCCATAGAACCCGAAGCTCAGCGCGAGCACCAGGGCGATCCAGGGCAGCTGTCCGTAGCCGGCGGTGATGACGACGACGGCTGCGGCGCCGAACCCGAGGGCCACCCACTGCACGGGCCGCAGCCGCTCGCGCAGGACGACGACGGCGAGCGTGACGGTGACCAGCGGGTTGATGTAGTACCCGAGGGCGGCGTCGACGACGCGGTCGGTGAGGATGCCGAACACGAAGACCAGCCAGTTGACGGCCAGGAGCACCGCGGCGACCGACAGGGCCCCGAGCGTGCGGCGGTGGCGCAGCGCGGTGACGAACGCGCCCCAGGTCCGCGTGGCGGCGAGCAGGACGAAGCAGAACAGCAGGGACCAGACGACGCGGTGCGCGATGATCTCGACCGCACCGGCCGGCTGCAGCAGCGGGAAGTACAGCGGGAGCACGCCCCACAGGACGTACGCGCCGATGCCCGTCGCGAGGCCGAGCGGGTCGAGGGGTGCGGAGACCGGGCGGACGGCGGCGGGGGAGTCGGGCACCCGACGAGCCTAAGGTCCCGGTTGACGACGGGTGGCGCCTCCCCTAGTGTCCGGTTGCAGCAACTTTCACCAGTGTTGCAGGGCCCGTTTCAGGTCCTGTGGCGCCGGTGCAGCGCGCCCTCCGCCGGGGAACCCGACGGTCGGCACACCTCCTCCGGGGCCGGTCCGCCGGTTCCACCCGCAGGACCGCGCGCCGCCACCACCCGGTGTGCGTCGTGCGGATGCAGGCCGGTCGTCGCGACGATGCGACGGCCGCGAGCGGCCCGACGACGACGTCGGCCCCACCGCGAGGAGTGCACCACGTGTCGACCCCAACCGCCCGCCCACGCCGAGCCGCGCTCGGCGCCCTGCTCGCCGCGGTCCTGTCCCTGGCCGGACTGACCGCCGCCGGGCTGACCGCCGCCCAGAGCGCCACCGCCGCGCCCGCCACGATGCGACCCGCCGCGAACCTCTTCCAGTGGACCTGGAACTCGATCGCGCAGGAGTGCACCACCCAGCTCGGTCCGGCCGGGTACGGCTACGTGCAGACGTCCCCGCCCAACGAGCACGTGGTGCTCGCCGGCCAGTGGTGGACGTCCTACCAGCCGGTCAGCTACAAGGTCGCGTCCAAGCTGGGCACCCGCGCCGAGTACAAGGCGATGATCGACACCTGCCGCGCCGCCGGTGTCTCGGTCATCACGGACGTCGTCGTCAACCACATGTCGGGCCAGACCAGCGCGGGCACCGGCTGGGCGGGCACGCCGTACTCCGAGGAGCGCTACCCCGGCCCGGAGGGCGGCTACGGCCCGCAGGACTTCCACAGCTGCAAGACGAACATCAGCAGCTACAACGACCGCTGGCAGGTGCAGAACTGCCGGCTGGTGAGCCTGCAGGACCTCGACACCGGGAGCGACTACGTGCGCTCGGAGATCGCGGCCTACCTCAACGACCTCATCTCGCTGGGCGTCCGCGGCTTCCGGGTCGACGCGTCCAAGCACATCGCCGCGGGCGACCTGGAGGCGATCCGGGGCAAGCTGACCGACCAGAGCGTCTACATCGAGCACGAGGTGATCGCCGGCGGTGGTGAGCCGATCCAGCCCGCGGAGTACTTCGGCTCGGGCGACTCCAACGAGTTCAACTACTCCCGGAACCTCAAGTCGGTCTTCCAGAGCGGGAACCTGTCCTCGCTCGGCGGCCTGAAGGACCAGTCCTGGCTGCTGCCGACCGGCAAGGCCGCGGTGTTCGTCGACAACCACGACACGGAGCGCAACGGCGAGACGCTGAGCTACAAGAACGGCTCCGACTACCGCCTGGCCAACGTGTTCGCGCTGAGCTACCCGTACGGCTGGCCGACGGTCTACTCCGGCTACGCGTTCAGCAACAACGACGCCGGGGCGCCGCAG
The DNA here is from genome assembly GCF_001426705.1 of Cellulomonas sp. Root485. GTDB lineage: Bacteria > Actinomycetota > Actinomycetes > Actinomycetales > Cellulomonadaceae > Cellulomonas. The sequence continues at coordinate 287,286 of NZ_LMFC01000001.1, forward strand.
CAGAGCAACGGCAAGGTGAACGACGCGGTCTGCGGGCAGGGCACCTGGACGTGCGCGCACCGCTGGAACGAGACCGCGCACATGGTCGGCTTCCGCAACGCCGTCGGCACCGCGGCCCTGACGAACGTCTGGAGCGACGGCGGCCGGCTGGCGTACGGGCGGGGGTCGCTCGGGTACGTGGCGATCAACCGCGACGGCTCGGCACTCCAGCGCACCTTCCAGACGTCGCTCCCCGCGGGTCGGTACTGCGACGTCATCAGCGGCGCGACGACGAGCGGCGGGTGCTCGGGCACCACGGTCACCGTGGCCTCGGGTGGCTCGGCGACGTTCACGGTCCCGGCCAACGGGTCGGTCGCTCTGCACGTCGGACAGCTCGCGGGAGGCACGGCGACGCCGACACCGAGTCCGACAGGGGTCTCGCAGATCTCGTTCGGGGTCAACGCGACCACCTCGTGGGGTCAGAACATCTACGTCGTCGGAGATCGCGCGGAGCTGGGCAGCTGGAACCCGGCGGGCGCGATCGCGCTGTCGTCGGCCACCTACCCGGTCTGGCGGGCGAACGTGACCCTGCCGGCCGGCACGGTCGTCCAGTACAAGTACGTGCGCAAGGAGTCGAACGGTGCGGTGACCTGGGAGTCCGGGTCCAACCGCACCGCGACGGTGCCGGCCAGCGGGGTCCTCACCCTGACCGACACCTGGCGCAGCTAGGAGGTTCTTGCATGAGTGTGGCGCCGTCCGTCCAGGCGGACGGCGCCATGGACCCCGCGGACGGGGGTGGCGTCGAGCGCGTGGAGGTGTGCGGCGCCACCCCTCCGCGCGTCTCACGGGTGTCCAGATGCTGGCGCGCGACGAAGGTGCGCCTCGCCGCCGGTCCTACACTGGCCCTGAGCACAGTCCTGCACGGTGCCGTCGGTCGTGCCCGCACCCGGCGTGTTTCACCTCCCGCAGGGCTCCCCTGATCGGAAGGCACCCGCGTCCCGTGAGCACCCCGACTCTGCGAGTGGCCGTCGTCGGCGCAGGCCCGGCCGGCATCTACGCCGCCGACATCCTGTCGAAGACCGACCTCGACGTCAGCATCGACCTCTTCGAGCGCCTGCCCGCGCCGTTCGGCCTCGTGCGCTACGGCGTCGCGCCGGACCACCCGCGCATCAAGCAGATCATCGTCGCCCTGCAGAAGGTGCTGGAGCGCGGCGACATCCGGCTGCTCGCCAACGTCGACTACGGCACCGACCTCAAGCTGGACGACCTGCGCCAGTTCTACGACGCGGTCATCTTCTCCACGGGCTCCATCCGCGACGCCGCGCTGCCGGTCCCGGGCATCGACCTCGAGGGCTCCTACGGCGCCGCCGACTTCGTGTCCTGGTACGACGGGCACCCGGACGTCCCGCGCACGTGGCCGCTGAACGCCCAGCACGTCGCCGTCCTCGGCGCGGGCAACGTGGCGCTCGACGTGGCCCGCATCCTGGCCAAGCACGCCGACGACCTGCTTCCCACCGAGGTGCCGGCCAACGTCTACGAGATCCTCAAGGCCTCGCCCGTCACCGACGTGCACCTGTTCGCGCGCCGCGGCCCGGCCCAGGTCAAGTTCTCGCCGCTCGAGCTGCGCGAGCTGGGGCACGTCCCGGACGTCGACGTCATCGTCTACCCCGAGGACTTCGACTTCGACGAGGGCTCGATGGCAGCCATCCACTCGTCCAACCAGACCAAGCAGGTCGTCAAGACCCTGACGGACTGGACGCTGAAGGAGCCGGAGGAGAACACCGCGAGCCGGCGCATCCACCTGCACTTCCTGCACAAGCCGGTCGAGATCCTCGGCGAGGACGGGCACGTCGTCGGCGTCCGCACCGAGCGCACCGCGCTGAACGGCGACGGCAACGTCACCGGCACCGGTCAGACGCACGACTGGCCCGTGCAGGCCGTCTACCGCGCGGTCGGCTACTTCGGCTCGCCGCTGGTGGACATCCCGTTCGACGACGTCGCAGGCGTGATCCCCAACCGTGAGGGCCGCGTGGTCGACGTCGACGGCGAGCAGCTGCCGGGCGTCTACGCGACGGGCTGGATCAAGCGCGGCCCGGTCGGCCTCATCGGGCACACCAAGTCGGACGCGTCGGAGACCATCCGGCACCTCGGCGAGGACGTGGCCGAGGGCGGCGAGGCGTTCTACACGGCCACCGACCGCGACCCCGAGGCCGTCACCGAGTTCCTGCACGGCCGCGGCGTGGACGTCATCACGTGGCAGGGCTGGGAGCTCCTCGACGCCTACGAGCGCTCGCTGGGCGAGCCGCACGGCCGCGAGCGCGTGAAGCTCGTCCCGCGCGACGAGATGGTCTCGGTCTCGCTGGGCCGCAGCTGACCGACCGCACGACCTCTGAGCCCGTCCGGCACCAGCCGGGCGGGCTCAGCCCGTGATGCGGCGGAGGAACTCGCGCGTGCGCTCCTCGCGCGGGTTCTCCAGCACCTGCGCGGGCGTCCCGCGCTCGTGCACCCGGCCCTCGTGCAGGAAGCAGACCTCGTCGGCGACCTCGCGGGCGAAGCCCATCTCGTGGGTGGCGACGACCATCGTCAGCCCGGTCGCCTTGAGCTCGGTCAGCAGGGAGAGGACCTCGCCGACGAGCTCCGGGTCCAGGGCGCTGGTCACCTCGTCGAGCAGCATGACGGCGGGCTTGGCGACGAGCGCGCGGGCGATCGCGACGCGCTGCTGCTGCCCGCCGGACAGCTCGTCGGGGAAGGCCTGCGCCTTGGCGGCGAGCCCGACCCGGTCGAGCACGGCCAGCGCCTCTTCCTCGGCCTGCGCGGGCGACGTCTTGTGCACCAGCCGCGGGGCCAGGGTCACGTTGTCGATCACGCGCAGGTGGGGGAAGAGGTTGTACGCCTGGAACACCATGCCGATCCGGGCCCGGATCGCGTTGGCGTCGAGCCGCGGGTCGGTGATGTCCTGCCCCTCGAGCTCGATCACGCCGTCGTCGACGTCCTCGAGCAGGTCGATGCACCGCAGCAGGGTCGACTTGCCCGAGCCGGAGGCGCCGATGAGGACGACGACCTTGTGGGCGTACACGTCGAGGGAGAGGTCGTCGAGCACGACGTGGTCGCCGAACGCCTTGCGGACCCCGCGCACGGACAGCAGCGGGCTCTCGAGGGTCGGCGGGTGCCGCAGACCCGGGTCGCGCAGGGGTCCCGGGCTCATCGCAGCGCCCCGCCGCCGGCCAGCGAGCTCTGCGCGCCGACCCATCCGGAACGTCGCGCCAGCACGTCCGTGAACCGCGTCAGGGGGATGGTCAGCGCCACGAACAGCACCCCGGCGACGACGTACGGCGTGAAGTTGGCGTAGCGCGCGGTCTCGATCTGCGCGGCGCGCACGGCGTCGATGGCTCCGAGGATCGAGATGAGGCCGGAGTCCTTGGACAGGGCGACCAGGTCGTTCAGGAGCGGCGGGACGACTCTGCGGACCGCCTGGGGGAGCACCACGTGCTGCATCGCCTGCGCCCGGGTCAGCCCGAGCGAGCGCGCGGCGGCGACCTGGGAGGGGTGCACCGACTCGATCCCGGCGCGGAACACCTCCGCGACGTACGCCGAGTAGGTGAGCACGAGCGCGAGCGTGCCCAGCGCCACAGCCGACGTCGGGATGCCCTGCAGCCGCAGGCCGGGCAGCCCGAACCCGACGAGCAGCAGCACGAGGATCAGGGGCAGCCCACGGAACACGTCGACGTACCCGGTGGCCAGCGCCCGGACGGGGAAGAACACCGGACCGCGCAGGGTGCGGGCCAGCGCCAGTCCCATCGCGACGATCACGATGAGGACCGCGCTGACCGCCATGACCCGGATGTTCAGCCACAGCCCCTGCAGGATCGCGGGGAACGACTCCTGCGCGACCTCCCAGTCGAAGAAGGACGCCTTGACCCGCGGCCACCCGGGCGAGGACGTCAGGGCGAGGACCGCGACGGCGACCAGGGCGATCGTCGACACGACGGCCACCGCGGTGGACCTGTGGGCACGGCTGCGGCGGTAGGCGTCCCGCTCCTGCTGGCGCTCGGACGGGACCCAGCTCACTGGAGGACCGGTGCACCCGCGGCGTCGGTGAGCCACTTCGCCTCGAGGTCGCCCAGGGTGCCGTCCTCGTCCAGGGCGTCGACCGCGTCGGTGACCGGGCCGGTCAGGGCGCTGCCCTTGTCCAGCACGAGCCCGAACTCGTCACCACCGGCGCTGTCCGGCAGCTGGCCCAGCAGGACCCCGCCGTCGAGCTCCGCCGCGGTGATGTAGAGCGCGGTCGGCAGGTCCACGACGATCGCGTCGACGAGCCCCGAGGTCAGCGCCTGCTTGACCTGGTCGTTGTCGTTGAACGGCGACACCGGGGTGGTCGGGTCGATGGTCTCCTGGGCCGCGGTCAGGCTCGTCGTGCCCACCATCGCGCCGATCTTCAGGCCCTTCAGGTCCGCGAGCGTCGATGCGTCCGCGCCGGCCGACCCCTCCAGCGTCACGACGGCCTGCGAGGTCGTGTAGTACGGCGACGAGAAGTCGAGGTTGGCCTTGCGCTCGTCGCTGATCGACACCTGGTTGATCGCGAAGTCGAAGTCCTTCGCGCCCGGCGCGATGATCTGGTCGAAGCTGGCGACGGTCCACTCGACGTGGTCCTTGTCGAAGCCCAGCTGGTCGGCCACCGCGTACGCCACGGCGGACTCGAAGCCCTCGCCGTTGGTCGGGTCGCTGTCGACGACCCACGGCTCGTACGCGGGGTCGGACGTGGCGATCGTCAGGACGCCGTCCTTGATCGTGGCCAGCGAGCCGTCCGTCGCGGCGTCGGACGAGCCCGCGTCCTCCGTCGGTGCGCAGGCGGCGAGCGCCAGGGCGGCGATGGCGGCGAGAGTGGTCCAGCGGGCTGTGCGCACGGCGTGCTCCGGGGTGTCGTGGGAACGTCTGGCACAGGATACGAGGGAACCTCGTCACGACCGCGAGCGTTCCACGGGTGCACCGAGTCAGGAGAGAGAGCAACCATGGGTCACCGGCACTACAACGGTCTGAAGACCGCCGCGTTGTTCGGCGTGATGTGGGCCGTCCTCCTCGGCATCGGGTGGTTGCTCGGTCGCGGTACCCCGAAGTTCCTGCTCCTGTTCACGGTCCTCGGCCTCGTGATGACGGCCTTCAGCTACTGGAACTCCGACAAGATCGCGATCCGCGCGATGAAGGCCCGGCCGGTCAGCGAGATCGAGCAGCCGGCCATGTACCGGATCGTGCGCGAGCTCTCCACGGCCGCCCGCCAGCCGATGCCGCGTCTCTACATCTCGCCGACGGCCGCGCCCAACGCCTTCGCCACCGGCCGCAACCCGAAGAACGCCGCGGTCTGCTGCACCGAGGGGATCCTGCAGATCCTCGACGAGCGCGAGCTGCGCGGCGTCCTCGGTCACGAGCTCATGCACGTCTACAACCGCGACATCCTCACGTCCTCGGTGGCCGCGGCCGTCGCCGGGGTGATCACCTCGCTCGCGCAGTTCGCGCTCTTCTTCGGCGGCGGCAGCGACCGCGACCGCGGGGGCAACCCGCTGGCCGGCCTGCTCCTCGCGCTCCTCGCGCCGCTCGCCGCGATGATGGTCCAGCTCGCCATCACCCGCACCCGCGAGTTCGACGCGGACGAGGACGGTGCCCGCCTCACCGGCGACCCGCTCGCGCTGGCCTCCGCGCTGCGCAAGCTCGAGCAGGGCACCAGGGCGCGACCGCTGCCGCAGGACCGCGAGCTGGTCGACGTGTCCCACCTGATGATCGCGAACCCGTTCCGCGGCGCGGGCCTGGCCCGGCTGTTCTCGACGCACCCCCCGATGGCCGACCGCATCGCCCGCCTGCAGGCCCAGGCCGGCCCGCAGGACGGCATCTCCCGCTACTGAGGTCAGCGCGCGACCACGTCGAGCCAGGCCTGCCGGGCGACCAGCGCCGTCGTGATGCATCAGACTCGTGCGCGGTCGACCTGGTCGTCGTCGGCGGTCGGGACCGAGGCGGACGGGGTGCGCGGGTATGAGCGAGCACGACGAGGAGCTGCGAGCAGAGCTGCGGCACGAGCTGCGGCACCGGGTGCGGCCGCTGACCGCGATCGTCGCCCCGGGGGAGGAGCGGCGGGCCACGCCGTTGGAGCTGCTGTACGACCTCACGTACGTGATCGCGTTCGGAGCGGCGGCGGAGGAGCTCGCCGCCGCGGTGGCGGGCGGTCACGTCGGGGCCGGCGTCGGGGCCTACCTCTTCGCGATCTTCGCGGTCGGGTGGGCCTGGCTGAACTTCACCTGGTACACGTCCGCGTACGGTAACGACGACGCGCTGTTCCGCGTCGCCACGTTCGTGCAGATGGTCGGCGCGCTGATCCTGGTGTTCGGCCTGCCGCAGAGCTTCGAGGACGCCGTCGAGGGGCACAGCCCGAACAACCTGCTGCTGGTCGTCGGCTACCTGGTCATGCGGGTGCCGCTGATCGCCCTCTGGCTGCGGGCGGCGGCGCACGATCCCGACCACCGTCGGACCACGTGCGCCTACGCGATCACCATCACGGTGGCGCAGCTCGGGTGGCTGCTGACCGCTGTGATCCCGATGCCCACGACGGCCGCGGTGGTCGCGCTCGTCCTCCTGGTCGCGGCCGAGATGACCGCCCGCGTGGTGATCGAGAACGTGCTGGGCTGGACGCCGTGGGATGCCGGCCACATCGCCGAGAGGTTCGGCCTGCTCACGCTGATCACCCTCGGCGAGATCGTCTTCGCCACCACCCGCACCGTCGGCGTCCTCACCCAGGACCAAGGGTGGTCGCTCGGCGCGGTCGTCATCGCCACGTCCGGCCTCGTCCTGGCGGCCGGCCTCTGGTGGGCATACTTCCTCGTCCCGTCCCGGGTGCTGCTGCGCCTCTGGCCCGCACGCGTCTTCGCGTGGAGGTACACCCATCTGCTCCTCTTCGCGGCGATCCCCGCGGTCGGCTCCGGACTGCGCGTGGCAGCGGACGGCCTGGAAGGGGGCGAGCTGACCCTGATGCAGATCACCCTGGCGCTCGCCCTGCCGGTCGCGTGCGTGCTCCTGCTGATCTTCGTCCTGTGGAGCGTCCTCGTGCGGTCCTACGACCTGACCCACGTCCCGCTGCTGCTCGTCTCCCTCGTGCCGCTGGCCGCCGCAGTCGTCGTCGCGGCGGCCGTCGGCCAGGACGTGCCGTTCGACTCCGAGAGTGCGTCGGCACTGAGCGCACTGATCGCGATCGTCGCGCTCGTCGCCTGCAGCGTGGTCGTGGAGGTCGTCGGGCACGAGATCGTCGGGTATCCGCACACCCTGCGCGTCGTGGAACGTCAGCTGCACGAGCAGGCGGCCGCGGGAGCCCCGACGGCCGCCTGACCGAGTGGATCAGCGGTAGTTGGTGAACTGCAGGTCGGCGTCGACGTCGGCGCCCTTGAGCAGTGCGATCACGGCCTGCAGGTCGTCGCGGCTCTTGCCGGTCACGCGCAGCTCGTCGCCCTGGATCTGCGTCTTGATGCCCTTGGGCCCCTCGTCGCGCACGATCTTGGCCACCTTCTTGGCGGTCTCGCTGCTCAGGCCCTCTTTGATGAGGGCCTCGAGGCGGTACTCCTTGCCGGACGGCTTGGGCTCGGGACCGTCGTCGCCCCCGGTGTCCAGCGACTTCAGCGAGATGCCCCGCCGGATCAGCTTGGTCTGGAACACGTCGAGGACGGCGAGCACCCGCTCCGAGGAGTTGGCGATCATGAGGATCTTCTCGCCGCTCCACGCGATCGACGCGCCCACGCCCTTGAAGTCGTACCGCTGGGCGATCTCCTTGCTGGCCTGGTTGAGGGCGTTGTCCACCTCCTGGCGGTCGACCTTGCTGACGACGTCGAACGAGGCTTCGCTCGCCATGGCATTCCTCCTGCTGCCCGCGATGCCGCAGGCTGGTCGCTCGGGGGCAGGCGCCTGTTTCGCTAGCACCGCCCGGGTGTTGCTATCCTTCCACCCGCACGCTGCACGCGCGTTCGCCCCTGGGGCGTCCTCTCGTTCGGCAGGCATCCCCGGCGGGTTACCCGAGTGGCCAAAGGGGGCTGACTGTAAATCAGCTGGCAACGCCTACGGGGGTTCGAATCCCTCACCCGCCACGTTGCGACACGACCCCGGACCTGCGCGGTCCGGGGTCGTGTCATGTCCGGGCCGTGCGGGCGCGCACGTCCGCGGGCGGGATGCCGAGTGCGCGCAGGAGCGTCGCCGCCGGGTCGGGCTCGTCTCGGGTCAGCAGCGCGAGGAGCAGGTGCCGCGGGGTGACGCGGCGGGACTTCTCGGTGGCCGCCATCGTGTAGGCGAGCGGCAGGACCGCGCGGAACCCTGACGTCGGCTGCCGGGCGCTGCGCCGGCTGATCGCGACGGTCCCGTCGAGGTCGGGGCTCGTGATGCCGATGGCCGCGAGCGCGGTCCGGTCGAGCGTGCGCAGCTGCGACCTCGCGGTGTCGAGGTCGACGCCCACGAGCTCGGCGGTCGTCGGGTCGTGCAGCAGGCCGAGGAGCAGGTGGTCGGTGCCGACGCGCCGGTCCCCGCGGAGGGCGGCCTCGTCGTCGCCGGCGGCGACCACCGACCGTGCAGCGGGCGTGAGTCGATCGAACACGGAGGATCCCTACTTCCCGTACTTGGCGTGCACCGACTGGCGGGCCACCCCGAGGGCGTCGCCGATCTGCTCCCAGGACCAGCCCTGCTCCCGGGCGAGGGCGACCTGCTGTGCCTCCACCTGCTCCGCGAGGCGCCGCAGCGCGCCGACGGCCCGCAGCCCGACGGCGGGGTCGGTCGTGCGGAGCTGGGCGGAGAGGTCGTCGGCCATGGTGTCAGTTTGGATTGACAGAAGGCGACGTGTCAATCCAGACTGACACGTCAGGCCAGACTGACGGACGGAGCCGGTGATGGTGGTGGAGGTCGAGGGACTGCGCATGCGGTACGGGTCCCGGGACGTGCTGGACGACGTGTCCTTCGGTATGGAGCGCGGGCGGGTGGTGGCGCTGCTCGGACCGAACGGCGCCGGCAAGACGACGACGATCGAGATCCTCGAAGGCTTCCGGAGGCGTTCGGCAGGCCGCGTGGCGGTGCTGGGCGTCGACCCCGCGCACGGGACGGAGCAGTGGCGTGCCCGCGTCGGCATCGTCCTGCAGTCGTGGCGCGACCACGGCCGGTGGCGGGTGCGCGAGATCCTCGCGCACCTGGGGTCGTACTACGCGCCGTACTCGACGCCGGACACCGCGCGCCCCTGGGACGTGGACGACCTGATGGCCGCCGTCGGGCTCACCGACCAGGCCGACCAGGAGGTGCGACGACTGTCCGGTGGCCAGCGCCGCCGGCTCGACGTCGCGGTCGGCGCGGTGGGCCGCCCCGAGGTGCTCTTCCTCGACGAGCCGACGGCCGGGTTCGACCCGGAGGCTCGTCGGGAGTTCCACGACCTGGTGCGACGGCTCGTGCGCGATCACGGCACGACGGTCCTGCTCACCACCCACGACCTCGCGGAGGCCGAGACCCTCGCGGACCGCATCCTCGTGCTGGACGGCGGGCGCATCGTGGCCGACGGCACCGCGGCCGACCTGGCGCACCGCCTCGCGCGCGACGACGAGGTGCGCTGGTCGGTGGGCGGCGAACGGTTCGTGCGGTCGACACCGCACTCCACCGCGTTCGCGCGTGACCTCTTCGCCGTGCACGGCGAGGACCTCGCCGACCTGGAGATCCGGCGCGCGTCGCTCGAGGACGCGTACCTGGCGCTCGTGCGGCAGGCCGAGTCGGGACAGCGGGTGGCGTCATGAGGCCCGGGCTCGCGCGCGGCGCCATCGAGCTGCGGCAGTCGCTCACCGGCCCGGACCTCGTCGGCCACCTGCTGTGGCCCGTCGTGACGCTCGTCGCCCTCGCGCTGCTGCAGCACCGGGACCTCGGCGCCGGCCAGAGCCTGGGTGCGTACGCGCTGCCGGGCGTCGTGGGGATGTTCGTCGCCCTCGGCATGCTGCTGGACGTCCAGTACCTCAGCGCCGACCGGGAGGACGGGACCGTGCTCCGCGCACGGGCCGTGCCCGGCGGGATCACCGGCTACCTCGTCGGGAAGCTGGTCACGGTCTCCGGGACGGTCGGGCTGTACGTCGGCGTCGTCGTGGCCGGGGGAGCGCTGCTGATCGACGGCGTCGACCTCCGGAGCGTCGACTGGGTGACGTTCACGTGGGTGCTCCTGCTGGGTCTCGTCGCGACCCAGTCGCTCGGCCTCGTGCTCGGTGCGCTCGTGCGGAGCCCGCGCAGCGCCGGGTACGTCTCGCTGCCCGTCGTGGGACTCATCGCGATCTCCGGGATCTTCGTCCCGCTCACCGCGCTCGCGGCCGGGTGGCAGGCGGTGGCCCAGGTGTTCCCGGTCTACTGGCTCGGCCTCGGGATGCGCGCCGCCTTCCTCCCGGACGCGGCAGCCGTCGCGGAGCTCGGCGGGTCGTGGCGCCCGCTGGAGACCGCTGCGGTGCTCGGCGCGTGGGCGCTGGTCGGCGTCGTCCTCGCGCCCGTCGTGCTGCGGCGCATGGCGCGCAAGGAGTCGGGGTCGAGCGTCGCGGCGCGGCGGGACCGGGCGCTGCAGCGCGTCGGCTAGGGCTGTGGGCGCGGCCTGGCAGGGTGGGCGCGTGCCCGACACCACCCGCGAGTCAGCCCTCGCCGTCCTGCGCCGCCTGGTCGGCAACCCGGAGGCCGACTTCCACGACGGTCAGTTCGAGGCGATCGAGACGCTCGTCGACGACCACCGTCGTGCCCTCGTCGTCCAGCGCACCGGGTGGGGGAAGTCCGCGGTCTACTTCGTCGCGACGATGCTGCTGCGCGAGCGCGGCGCCGGTCCGACCGTCCTGGTCTCGCCGCTGCTGGCCCTCATGCGCGACCAGGTCGCGGCTGCGGAGCGTGCCGGGGTGCGCGCCGTGGCGATCAACTCGACCAACGCCCACGAGTGGGACGAGCTGCTCCAACGGCTGGGGGCCGACGAGGTCGACGTGCTGCTCGTCTCGCCGGAGCGGCTGAACAACCCCGCGTTCCGCGAGAACCAGCTGCCCGCGCTCGTGCAGCGCCTCGGCATGCTCGTCGTCGACGAGGCGCACTGCATCAGCGACTGGGGGCACGACTTCCGCCCGGACTACCGGCGGCTGCGCGACCTCATCGCGGAGATGCCCCCGGGCGTGCCCGTGCTGGCGACGACGGCGACCGCGAACAGCCGCGTGGTGGCCGACGTCGCGGAGCAGCTGGGCACCGGCGGCACGGACGGGGTCCTGACCATCCGCGGGCCGCTCGCCCGAGCCTCCTTGCGCCTGGGCGTCCTGCGCCTGCCCACCGCCCGTGCCCGGCTCGGCTGGCTGCTCAGCCACCTGGGCGACCTGCCCGGCTCCGGCATCATCTACACGCTCACCGTGGCCGCGGCCCAGGACACCGCGCGCCTGCTGCGCGAGGCGGGGCACGACGTCCGCGCCTACACCGGCCAGACCGACCCCGCCGAGCGCGAGGACGCGGAGGCGGCGCTCAAGGCCAACACGGTCAAGGCGCTGGTCGCGACGAGCGCCCTCGGCATGGGATTCGACAAGCCGGACCTCGGCTTCGTGCTGCACCTCGGGGCGCCCTCGTCGCCCGTGTCCTACTACCAGCAGGTGGGTCGCGCCGGCCGCGCGACGGCGAGCGCCGACGTGCTGCTGCTTCCTGGCCCGGAGGACCGCGACATCTGGCAGTACTTCGCCACGGCCTCCATGCCCGACGAGGACCGGGCGCAGCGCGTGATCGCGGAGCTGTCGCAGCGGCCCCTGTCGACCCCGGCGCTGGAGGCCCGCGTCGACGTCCGCCGCACGCCCCTGGAGCTGCTGCTCAAGGTCCTCGACGTCGACGGTGCCGTCCGGCGGGTCCAGGGCGGCTGGGTGGCCACCGGGCAGCCGTGGACGTATGACGCCGAGCGGTACGCGCGCATCGCCGCGGCCCGCCAGGCGGAGCAGGAGCACATGCTCGAGTACGAGCGCACCGACGGCTGCAGGATGGAGTTCCTGCAGCGCAGCCTCGACGACGAGACGGCGACCCCGTGCGGACGCTGCGACTCCTGCGCGGGCGCCTGGTACCCGCAGGGCATCGCCGAGGGCGCGGCGGCGTCGGCCGAGCGGTCGCTCGACCGCGTCGGTGTCCCGGTCGAGCCGCGAGCGCAGTGGCCGGTGGGCGCCGACCGGCTCGGGCTGCCGGTGCGCGGCAAGATCGCCGAGGGGGAGCGGGCCGACGAGGGCCGAGCGCTCGCCCGGCTGACCGACCTGGGCTGGGGGACGGCCCTGCGGGACGTCTTCGCGGCCGGCGCGCCCGACGCGCCGATCACCTCCGCGATGCTCGCGGGCTGCGTGCGCGTGCTGGCCCAGTGGGGCTGGGACGAGCGACCGACGGCGGTCGTCGCGCTGCCGTCGCGGCACCGTCCGCTGCTCGTCGACTCCCTCGCACGGGGGCTCGCGGAGATCGGCCGGCTGCCCTACGTCGGCGCCCTGGCACCCCGAGACGGCGGTCCGGCCGGGGGACCGGGCGGCAACAGCGCGTTCCGGCTCGCGGGCGTCTGGGGTCGCTTCGACGCGTCCGCGCTGGAGCTCCCGGGCGGACCGGTGCTGCTCGTCGACGACCTCGTCGACAGCCGCTGGACGATGACCGTCGCCGCCCGCGAGCTGCGGCTGGCCGGGGCGTCCGCGGTGCTGCCGTTCGCGCTCGCGCTGCGCGGCTGATCAGCTGGTTCGCAGGGTGACGCCCTGCTCCGCCAGCCGGGCCACGGCGCGCAAGGTGGTGGGCAGGGCGACAGCGGCGGTGAGGTCGAGCAGGACGGTCGCGGTGAAGCCCGCCGCCCGCGCGTCCGACGCGGTCGCGGCGACGCAGTGGTCCGTGGCCAGGCCGACGATGTCGACGTCGGTGACGCCGTCCGCGGCCAGGACCTGCGCGAGCGAGGTGCCGTCCGCCCCGACGACCTCCCCCTCGAACCCGGAGTAGTCCTGGCGCCCCTGCCCCTTGCGGACGTGCAGGGTGTGCGCCGGCAGCTGCAGGTCCGGGTGGTACCGGGCTCCGGGGGTGTCGGCGACGCAGTGCACCGGCCAGGTCGTCACGAAGTCGGGCTCGGCGCCCACGGCGAAGTGACCGTCGTTGGTGTCCGGCAGCGGCGCGTGCCAGTCCCGGGTCGCCACGACCACCGCGTACCGGTCGGCCTGCTGGGCCACGTAGTCGGTCACCGCGCGGGCCACGGCGCTCCCGCCGCTGACGGCGAGCGCGCCGCCCTCGCAGAAGTCGTTCTGGACGTCGACGACGATCAGTGCCCGGGTGCCCACGCCCCCATCATGCGCCCGGTGTCAGGAGGTGGCGCCGCAGGTGTAGGTGCCGTCGGTCACGGAGATGGTGTTGCCGTCGTAGAGGGTGTCGAAGGTGCCGGCATCCTGCGCCGTCGCGAACACGACCCCGACACCGAGCGGGTCGGCGAACCCGGTGAGGCCCGCCAGGCGCTCCTCGGCCCCGCTCTGGCAGGCGGGGTCCCACGGCAGGGTCTGGTAGCCCAGCGCGGCCAGCGAGTCGATCGACGGCTGGAGGGCTGTGGTGTCCCCTTCGCCGGTCTCCACGACGTCGGTCCAGACGACGAACAGCGGCTCGGTCGTCGTGGCCGGGTCGATGGCCGTGGGCCACGCCGGGGTGGTCGCGGCGACCGACGGGTCCGCGGCGGTGTCGTCGTCGTCGCCGCCCCCGCCGGTGCAGGCGGCGGTGCTGAGCAGGGCGGCGGAGAGCATGAGGGCAGCAACGATGCTGCGTCGGGGCTGGCGCATGGGCGGGATCGTGGCACGCGAAGACCGGCGACGACCATGAGATGAAAGGTTTAGGCAACCGGCGGTGCGACCGCCTCCCGGAGCCGATTTCGCGAGCACCCCACAGCCCGTGTAACCTTGCTCGCGCTGCCCCGATAGCTCAGTCGGCAGAGCGTCTCCATGGTAAGGAGAAGGTCAAGGGTTCGATTCCCTTTCGGGGCTCTGTGGTGTGTTCGAAGGAAGTGCCGTGATTGCGCGGCACGGACCTTGGGCACATCGACATGGCGGGGTAGCTCAGGTGGTTAGAGCACACGGCTCATAATCGTGGTGTCGCGGGTTCGAGTCCCGCTCCCGCTACTTCCAGTGACACAACAGCGCGTCGGCCGGCGCGCAATGACGAGATCGCATGCATCCCGTACCGGGTGCGAGAGGTGGCAAGACCATGGCCAGCAAGAGCTCGGACGTCCGTCCGAAGATCACGCTCGCGTGCACGGAGTGCAAGGAGCGGAACTACATCACCAAGAAGAACCGTCGGAACGACCCCGACCGTCTCGAGATGAAGAAGTTCTGCCCCCGCGACAACCGTCACACCCTGCACCGCGAGACCCGCTGACCTCGGACCGATGCCGGTCGACGTCGGTTACGCGGGTCGTCAGTACCCGCCGACCGCTGCCTACGAGGTAGGCCGCCAGAAGCTGCAGGAGTTCGCCGACGCGGTCGGCGCCTCCCACCAGGCCCACACGGATCCGTCGGTGGCGCGCACGCTCGGGTATCCCGACGTCATCGCGCCGCCGACGTTCGCCGTCGTCGTGGCCCAGCGGGCCGAGGCCCAGCTGTTCGAGGACCCCGCTGCGGGGATCGACTTCAGCCGTGTCGTGCACGCCGACGAGCGCTTCACGCACCACCGTCCCATCCACGCGGGCGACCGCCTGGTCACGGTGCTGCACGTCGACTCCATCACCGTGCGTGCCGGGCTGGCGATGATCACCACGCGTGCCGAGATCACGTCCGAGGACGGCGAGCCGGTCACCACCGTGATCTCCACGCTGGCCGTGCGCCCGGAGGACTCATGAGCCTGACCGTCGGCGACGAGGTCGCCCGCCGCGAGATCACCGTCGACCGCGCCCGGCTCGTCCGGTACGCGGGTGCGAGCGGCGACTTCAACCCGATCCACTGGAACGACCGTGTCGCCACCGCCGTCGGCCTGCCGGGCGTCATCGCGCACGGCATGTGGACCATGGGCGCGGCCTCGAGCGTCGTCGCCGACTGGATCGGTGACCCGGGCGCGGTGCTCGACTACCAGGTGCGCTTCACGCGCCCGGTGCCCGTGCCGGACCCGGGTGCGGCGACCATCGAGGTGACCGCGGTCGTCGGCGCCCTCGACCCCGAGGCGGGAACCGCCCGCATCGACCTCACGGTCGCGGTGGACGGTGTCCGGGTGCTCGGCAAGGCGCAGGCGCTGGTCCGCCTCAGCTGACGTCGGGCGCCGGCCCTGTCGTCGTCCCGATCCGCAGGGTCACCGGCAGCTCCCGGACGGACGGCCCCGCCCCGGACAGGAAGTCCGCGACGGCCTGACCGACGGCGGCACCCTTCTCGGCGAGCGGCTGCACGACCGTCGTCAGCACGTCGGGGGCCAGCCAGGGCAGGTCCAGGCCGTCGAACCCGCTGACCGACACGTCCTCGGGGACGCGCAGCCCGAGCTCGCGTGCCGCGAGCACCACGCCGGAGGCGAGCAGGTCGGACTGGCACGCGATGGCGGTGGGCCGCTCCGGGCCGGACAGCAGGGCGACCCCGGCGGTGCGGCCGTGCTCGACCAGCGACGCCGGCGTCGCCCAGATCGCCGTCGGGGTCACTCCCGCGTCGGTCACCCCCGACAGCCGGCGTCGGGTGATCTCCCAGTCGAGGTGGTCCAGCCGGTCGGACGGGACCAGGCCCTCGCTCCGGCAGCGGTCGAAGGGGAGGGTCACGGTTGCGATCCTGGTGTGGCCGAGCTCCAGGAGGTGCTCCGTGGCGCGGCGCATCCCGCCGCGGTCGTCGATGCCGACGGAGGCCACGTCCGGGGCCGGCTGACCCTCGACGAGCACGGTCGGGGTCCCTCGCCGACGTAGGGCACCGAGCATCGGGTCGTCGGTGGTGCCGCCCCACATGATGACGGCGACGTCCATGGCGGCCGTCTCGAGGAGCGGGTCCACCGCGGGGCCGCTCGGGTCGCTCGAGCCGGGGATGAGCAGGACGCCGAGGTCGAGCGGTCCGAGGGTGCTGACCAGCCCGTCGAGCACCTGGATCGAGACGGGGTCGCGGAACGCCCGGCGCAGGGAGTCGCCGACGACGACGCCGACGATCCCGGACCGGCCACGCCGCAGCTGGCGACCGAGGGGGTTGGGCCCGGAGTAGTCGAGCGCGGCGGCGGCGTCCAGGACCCGCTGACGGGTCGCCGCGGCGATCGGGCCGGCGCCGGAGAACGCGAGCGAGGCGGTCGACACCGAGACGTGCGCGGCGGCGGCGACGTCGGCCAGGGTGGGGCGTTGCGGAGACAGGGTCGGACCTCCGGTTCGGCGTCGCGGGACCAGGGGAGCGCGACGCGCGGGCAGCGCGCACAGGTTTGACGCAGCGGCCAGCGTACCCGCAGAATGGCGGCGTCCCTCAAATCGATTCGACCTGACCGACGGCGCACGATTCGAATCGATTCGATGCGAAGCCAGAACCCATGGAGCAGCACGTGCGCCACCCCACCGCCTCCGTGAGTCGGAGCCGCTGGCTCCGGGCCTGCAACGTCGCCCCGGACCGACCGTCGATCGAAGGCCCGTCCGGGCGTCATGACGACGAGCCGCTCGCGCACGTCGCCGACGCCGACCCCGACCCGTACGCCGCGATCGTGGCCCGGCACGCCGACCACGTGACCGCTCGTACCCGTTCCATCCGGCGCCGCCGACCCCGTGCGCGTGCCCTGACCACGAGACGGACGACATCATGAGCACCGGAGGGCCGATGACGACGCCAGCGGGACACGACGACGAGCTGACCACCCCGAGCGCGCCCGGACGCGTCTCGCGGTCGGTGGAGCGAGCGTCGATCGCCGTGTTCGCCGTCTTCTTCCTCAACGGGTTCAACTTCGCCACCTGGGCGGCCCGCCTGCCGGCCATCCGGGACGGTCTCGACTTCTCACCCGCGCAGATGGGCCTGCTCCTGCTGGTCGGCTCCGTCGGGTCGCTCGTCGCGCTGCCGCTGTCCGGCATGGTGGTCGAGCGGCTCGGCGCGCGCCGCACGGTGCTCGCGTTCGCGTGCCTGAACGCGACCGGGCTGATCGTGGCGTCCGTCGGGGTCGCGCTCGGCCAGGTCCTCGTCGTCGGGCTCGGTCTGGTGATGTTCGGCGTCGGCACCGGGGTGTGGGACGCGTCGATGAACGTCGAGGGGGCCGTCGTCGAACAGCACCTCGGCCGCACCGTGATGCCGCGCTACCACGCCGGGTTCTCGTTCGGCACGGTCGCCGCCGCCGGGATCGCGGCCGTCGCCGCGGGTCTGCACGTGCCCGTCGTCGTGCACGTCCCCGTCGCCGTGGTCCTGTCCGTGATCGGCGTCGCGTTCGCCGTCCGGGCGTTCCTGCCGATCGTCGACGAGCCCGAGGTGCACCACGGGACCGAGCGCGCCGAGAAGGGCGCCCGAGGGGCGCTCGCCGCCTGGCTGGAGCCACGCACGCTGCTCATCGGGCTCGTCGTCCTCGCCGCGGCCCTGACCGAGGGGTCCGCGAACGACTGGGTCAGCCTCGCGGTCGTCGACGGGTTCGACGTGCAGGACGCCGTGGGCGCGGTGGCGTTCGCCGTCTTCGTCACGGCGATGACCGCGATGCGCTGGTTCGGCACCACGCTGCTCGACCGGTACGGCCGGGTCGCGGTCCTGCGCCTGTGCGCCGGGCTGTCGCTCGTCGGCCTGCTGATCTTCGGTCTCGCGGACCCGCTGTGGCTCGCCGTCGTCGGGATCGTGGCGTGGGGCGCCGGAGCCGCCCTCGGGTTCCCCGTCGGCATGAGCGCCGCCGCCGACGACCCGCTGCGTGCCGCCGCCCGCGTGAGCGTCGTGTCGACCATCGGCTACAGCGCATTCCTGGCGGGACCGCCGCTGCTCGGGCTGCTCGCCCAGCACGTCGGCTACCGGCACGCCCTGCTCGTGATCATCATCCCGATCGTGCTCGGGCTGCTCGTGGTCAACGCCGCCGCGCCGCTGAAGAAGACGGCCCAGGGTTAGCCTGAGCGCGTGCAGACAGAGCTGAGCACGGCCGACTGCTCGCCGGAGTCCGTCCCCCCGACGATCACCTGGCCGGCCCGGACCACCCCCTCCGCCACCCTCGCGGACCTCACGACGCTGCGCGTCGGCGGTGCGCCGCGGCGGTACGTGGAGACCACGACCGAGGCCGAGCTGCTCGACGCGGTCCGCGCGGCCGACGCCGACGGCGAGCCGCTGCTGGTCCTCGGGGGCGGCTCGAACCTCCTGGTCGCCGACGCGGGCTTCGACGGGGTCGTCGTGCGCGACGTCCGCAGCGGCATCGAGGTGCCCGACGCGTCCGCGTGCGCCGGCGCCACGCTCACGGTGCCCGCCGGGACACCCTGGGACGACGTGGTCCGGTACGCCGTGGAGCAGGAGCTGACCGGGATCGAGGCGCTCTCCGGCATCCCCGGCTCCACGGGTGCGACGCCGGTGCAGAACGTCGGTGCGTACGGCCAGGAGGTGGCGCAGAGCATCGCGACCGTCCGGGTCTGGGACCGCGGCCGCGGCAAGGTCCGCACGCTCCCGCTGGTCACTCTCGCGTTCGGCTACCGGACGTCCTTGCTGAAGCGGTCCATGCGCGACTCCGACCCGGCGGACCCGCGTGCCCCCTGGTCGCCGACACCGCGCTACGTGGTGCTCGACGTGACGTTCCAGCTGCGCCCCGGGTCGCTGTCCCGCCCGATCGCCTACGCGGAGCTCGCCCGCACGCTCGGCGTCGAGGTGGGCGGACGAGCCCCGCTCGCGGAGGTCCGCGAGACGGTGCTGGCCCTGCGCGCGCGCAAGGGCATGGTGCTCGACGCGGCCGACCACGACACGTGGAGCGCGGGCTCGTTCTTCACCAACCCGATCCTCGCAGCCGACGAGGTCGCGGCCCTGCCCGCCGACGCTCCCCGCTTCCCGACGGACGACGGCCGCGTGAAGACCAGCGCCGCCTGGCTCATCGAGCGGTCCGGGTTCTCGCGCGGCTTCGGTGCCCCCGGCCCGGCGACGCTGTCGACCAAGCACACGCTCGCCCTGACCAACCGGGGGGAGGCCAAGGCCGAGGACCTGCTGGCCCTCGCCCGTCAGGTGCGCGACGGCGTCCGGTCGTCCTTCGGCGTGGAGCTGGAGCCCGAGCCCGTGCTGGTGGGCGTCACGCTCTGACGTCCGAGCAGGGCACCGTGCACCAGCACGAGCGCCTCGTCGTCGGTCAGCCCGGCCGCGCGGACGGCGGACACGTACGTCTCGGCGGCGCGCCGTGCGAGGTCCGTCGGCACCGACGCCCCCTCGGCGATGACCGTGCCCGCGCGGCGACGCGTCTCGACGACACCCTCGGCCTCGAGCTCCCGGAACGCGCGCGCGACCGTGCCCGCAGCCAGGCCCAGGTCGGTCGCGAGCGCCCGTATGGTCGGCAGCCGGTCGCCCGCGACGAGCCTCCCGGCGGCGACGTGGGCGACCACCTGCGCGCGGATCTGCTCGAACGCGGGGACTCCGGAGGTGAGGTCGACCTCGAGCTGCGCGGTCATCCCGCGACCTGGGCGAACGGCTCGGTGGGCTGCGATGCCGTGGCTCCCCGACGGGCGCGAGACGCCCGGACGGCGACCACGACCGAGACGATCACCAGGGCGACCGAGACGAAGCGGCCGACCGTGCCCACGATCTCGGAGCTGCCCCGCCCCGCGACGTCGGCCCAGACCGGCTGGACGGTGGCCACGGCGTTGGCGGCGAAGAAGAGGCATCCGGCGAGCGTCCACGCGGTGACCAGCTGGACCCCCGCCAGGACCCGTCCGGCGGACGTCCGGCGCAGGCTCACGTCGTCGGCGGGGGAGGTGTCGGACACGGCCGCTCGGCGGGCGACGAGGAGCAGGACGCCGACGCACCCGAGGCCGAGCAGGACCATGGCAGGGACGATGGTCCGGCTGTAATAGAGGCCGGGGAACGGGCTGGAGGTCGAGACCAGCCCGCCGGCGAAGCCGTAGGACAGGCTCCGGCCGTCGGTGCCCGCCGCCAGCGCGCACACGCCCAGCAGCACGCCGAGCGCGACGAGCACGCCGACCGTCCACCACGAGAGGGCGGGCGGTGCCACGTCACGGATACGACGCCGGACCAGCGCCGCACGCCGCACGGCCCCCGCCGGTCGCGGCCAGGTCAGCTCGCCGCCGGCGTGCACGGCGAGGTAGGCGATCCCCGCGATGGCCGGGACCGCCGCGAAGAACATCCCGCGGGACGGTCCGCTCAGGGTGCCGCTCACGCCGGCCGTGAGGAGCGCCGGCAGGGGGACGAGTGCAGTCCACGCGCCGACGGTGACGCGACGGGCGTGCCGCTCGGCGGTGATCCAGGCCTGCGACGGTGTCGCCGGTCCGGCCGTGCGCACGGGCCGCAGCGACCAGCCGAGGCCCGCGACGAGGAGAGCGACGAGCACGAACCAGAGCCAGCTGGCCACGGGAGCCTCCATGTATCAATCAACTAGTGCATTGATACAATCGTCAACGGTGCCGCCTGTCAAGCAGCCAGCCAGGCGTCGATCCCCGCGAGCAGCCGCGCCCGCACGTCGTCCGCCGCTCGGCTCGCCCGGACCGACGCGCGCGCCAGGTCCGCCAGCTCGTCGTCCGAGAACCCGTGCACGTCGCGCGCGATCGCGTACTGGTCCACCAGCCGGGAGTGGAACAGCAGGGGGTCGTCGGCGCCCAGCGCGACGGTGGCCCCGGCCTCGACGAGCGCACGCAGGGGGACCCGGTCCGCCGACTCGTACACCCCGAGCGACACGTTCGACGCAGGGCACACCTCGAGCGCGACGCCCTCGTCGACCACCCGGTCGAGCACCCGGGGATCCTCCACGGAACGCACCCCGTGCCCGAGCCGGTCGGGGCGCAGACGACCGACCACGTCCTCGACGTGCGCGGGTCCCAGCAGCTCGCCGCCGTGCGGCACCGACGCCAGGCCCGCCGCCCGGGCGATCGCGAAGGCCGGCGCGAACTCCGACGTCTCGCCGCGCCGCTCGTCGTTGGACAGGCCGAACCCCACCACCTGCCCCGGACCGTCGCCGGCGTGGTGCGCGGCCAGCCGCGCGAGCGTGCGCGCCTCCAGCGGGTGCCGCATCCGCGACGCGGCCACGATCACGCCGATGTCCACGCCCGTGTCCGCAGCCGCCAGCCGGGCCGCGTCCAGGACGATCTCCAGCGCCGGGGTCAGACCCCCGACGAACGGGGCGTACGACGTCGGGTCCACCTGGATCTCGAGGCGGCCCGACCCCTCCGCGGCGTCGTCCTGCGCCGCCTCCGCGACGATCCGTCGCATGTCGGCCTCGCTGCGCACGCACGCCCGCGCCGCGTCGTACAGCCGCTGGAACCGGAACCAGCCGCGCTCGTCGGCGGGCACGTGCAGCGGGTCGGCGTCGAGCAGCGCGGACGGGAGCCGGATGCCGTGCGTCGCCGCCAGGTCCGCCAGCGTGGAGACCCGCATCGAACCGGTGAAGTGCAGGTGCAGATGGGCCTTGGGGAGCAGGGTCAGATCACGACTCACGCCGCGGTCACACACCCGCCGTGGTCGTCGTCGTGGCATCGATCAACCGGTACCCGACGCCACGGACCGTGTCGAAGTGCTCGGCGCCCACCTTCCGGCGCAGGTACCGCACATAGACGTCGACGACGTTGGAACCCGGGTCGAAGTCGAAGCCCCACACCTCCGACAGCAGGCGCTCGCGCGTCAGGACGTCGCCGGGGTGCCGCAGGAAGGTCTCCGCCAGGGCGAACTCCCGGGCCGACAGGTCGACCTCCTGGTTGCCGACCTTCATCCTGCGCGTGCGCAGGTCCAGCTGCAGCGCGCCGTGCTTGAGCACCGACGTCTCGCCGGCCGTCGCGCCCTGCGCCCGGAGCCGCAGACGTACCCGGGCGAGCAGCTCCTCGAAGCGGAACGGCTTGGCCATGTAGTCGTCGGCGCCGGACTCCAGGCCGGTGACCGTGTCCGTGACAGACGACCGGGCGGTCAGCACGATCACCGGGACGGTCTCGCCGGCGGCCCGCAACCGGCGCAGGACCTCGAAGCCGTCGATGTCGACGAGCCCCAGGTCGAGGATGAGCAGGTCGACGTCGCCGGACTGCACCCGCGACAGAGCCTCTTCGCCGGAGGTCACCGCGCTCGTCTCGAAGCCGGAGGCACGCAGGCCCTTGGCGACGAACGCGGCGATGCGTTCCTCGTCCTCCGCGATGAGGATGTGCGTCATAGGTACTCCACCATCTCGGTGACAGGTTGGGGTTCGCCGTCCACGAGGTCGACGGCCGGCAGGTCCAGGACGAAGACCACGCCGGAGCCGACGTTAGCCGGTGGATGCTCCACGAACACGCGTCCGTGGTGGGCGTGTGCGATGGCGGCGACGATCGGGAGCCCCAGACCGGCCCCGTGCGAGATGCGGTCGGCCTGCCCGCGGTGGAACCGCTCGAAGATGCGGTCGGCCTCGTCGGGCGGTACGCCGGGTCCCTCGTCGCGGACCCACAGGAGCAGCCGGTCACCCGAGACCTCGCTGCCGAGCCGCACCGTCGAGCCCGGCGCCGAGTAGCGGTGCGCGTTCGCGAGGAGCTGCAGCCACGCCTGGGTGATCCGCTGGGCGTCGAGCAGCACGTCGACGTCAGCGCGCGAGGCCACCACCCAGCGCCGGTCCCCGAGGCCCCGTGCCTTGTCGTGCACGTCGTCCGTCAGTCGCCCCACGTCCGTCGGCGCCAGCTGCACGAAGTCCGGACGGTCCGCGGTCGCGAGCGTCATGAGGTCGTCGACGAGTCGCTGCATCCGGTCCAGCTCGTCCAGGGCGAGCGCCTGCGTCGCGCGCACGTCGTCCGGGTCGTCCGGGTCCAGCAGCTCGAGGTGCCCCCGCACGATCGTCAGCGGTGTGCGCAGCTCGTGGCCGACGTCGTCGAGGAGCTCGCGCTGCGACCCGAACGCGCGCTGCAGGCGGTCGAGCATCGCGTTCACGGTGCGGGCCAGGTTGGACAGGTCGTCCTTGCCGGTCACGGTGATGCGTTCCGAGAGGTCGGACTCCGTGATGCGCCGGGTGGTGTCCCGCAGGAGCCGGATGGGGCGCAGGAGCCGGCCGACGACGAACCACGCGACCACGGCGATGACGGCGAGGGCGCCGAGCCCGACCGCGGAGTAGGTCAGGAACGTGCTGCGGAGCCCGGACATCTCCGCCGACCGGTCGAACGCCACCACGAGCAACCCGAACGCCGGGTCGCCGCTGCGCAGCACCGGGACGGCGATCAGCCGGTACTGCGTGACGGATGTGCTGACGGTCCGCGGCACCGACGGGGCGTCGGGCGGGATCTCGGCCAGCACGGCGACGAGCTCGAGGTCGTCCTTGAGCCGCAAGGACCTCGTCTCGGGTGCGGGCTGCAGATGCGACTTGCTGTCGAGCAGCGTGAGCACGCCCTCGTTCTTGCCGGGGACCCGGGAGCGGATACCTTCTCCGAGCACCTCCGCCACGCTGGAGAACGGCTGGCCGGCCCGGTTCTCACCCGCCTCGACGGTCCGGAATGCCGCGACGGCCCGCGACAGGGAGTTGTCGATGCGCTCGTCGGTCTCGGCGGCCTGCAGCGCGAACGCCGTCCCGCCGGCGATCATCACCGTCAGCGCGGACAGCACCACCACGGCGGTCAGCAGCCGGGCGCGGACGGTCAGGTGCGCCAGCGTGCGCTGGTAGGCGGGGATGGCGCCCGTCGTCGCGCCGGTGAGGTCGGCGCGGCGACCGGCGCTGGCGCTGCGGGACATGGACGCAAGTATGTCCGTCGCGCCCGGTTGTGCGCAGGCGTCTCAGTCCACCGCCCGCAGGAAGGACCAGAGGTGTCCCTCCAGGTCGTACGCGCTGTACACGCGGTACCCGTAGTCCTGGTCGACCGGCTCCTGGCAGACGTCCACGCCGGCGTCCACCGACCGCCGGTGGTGCGCGTCGACGTCGTCCACCAGCACGGCGACCGAGGCGGTGGTCGCGCCGACCGTGCCGGGGGAGGCCAGCCGGTACGCGTCCTGCTCCGGGTGCAACCAGATCACGCCGTCGCCGGCATGGACCTCACCGTGCACCGCCCGCCCGTCGCCGTCGCGCACGAGGTCGCCGGGCAGGAGCCCGAACCTCTTCACCAGCCACGCCTGCGCCGCGCCGACGTCCGCGTACACCAGCAGCAGGATGCGCTGCTGCGCGGGAGGTTCGAGGGTGGTCAGCTCGTCGAGGACGGCAACGAGGTCGGTGCCTCCGGCCGCGAGCGCCCCCGCGACCTTCGAGCGCAGCCGGGCGGTCGCGTCGAGGCGGGCGTCGAGGGCTGCCAGGTGTGCCTCGAGGGCGGTCGTCGGGTCCCAGGCGGGATCGTCGAGCGCACGCCGGACCTCGGCGAGGTCCATGCCCAGCCGGCGCAGCAGGCCGACCCGGTAGAGCCGCTCCTCGTCGGCGGCGTCGTAGATCCGGTGCCCGGCCGGGCTGCGGCCCGACGGGGTCAGCAACCCGATCTGCTCGTAGTAGTGCAGCGTCCGGACGGTCAGCCCGGTCGCCTCCGCCAGCTCGCCCACCCGGTGTCCCGTCGTCATGCGACCGACGCTAGGACCTCACGCCGCGTCAGGAGCAAGAGCCGTGCTCAGCCGTCGTCGCGACGCTGCCAGCGGAACGTGCGGATCCCGACGACGAGGGCGGCGACCGCCCACACGAGCAGGACCGCGGCGGTCGCCGGGTGCTGCCAGGAGCCGCTGACCTCCCACGACTCGGCACTCGGCGGCAGGAAGACCGAGCGCATGCCCTGCGCCATCCACTTCAGCGGGAACACCGACGCCACCTGCTGCATCCAGGTCGGCAGGTCGTTGAACACGAAGAACACGCCGGAGATGAACTGCAGCACGAGGACGATCGGGGTGACGACCGCGCTCGCGGACTTCCCCGAGCGGGGGACCGACGAGAACGCCACCCCGCAGAGCGTGCCGGCCGCGGTGCCCAGCACGAACACCCACGCGAACGTGGCCCAGGCGGTCGCCGTCGTGGGCATCGGGACCCCGAACAGCACGGCCGCCGCCGCCAGCAGCAGGGCCGTCTGCACGAGCGAGGTCACCAGCACCTCGCCGGTCTTGCCGAGGAAGAACGCGGACGACGGCAGCGGGGTGCCGTGCAGGCGCTTGAGCCCGCCGTCGTCGCGCTCGACCGCGATGGAGATCGCGAGGTGCTGGAAGCTGGAGAGCATGATGCCCGTCGCCAGCATCCCGGGCAGGAAGTACTGCGCGAACGGGATCCCGGGCTCGGGCCCGACCGTCGCGCCGTCCTGCCCGAAGACCGTCGCGAAGATGGCCAGCATGATGATCGGGTACGCGAAGATGAAGACGACCGCGTCGCGCTCGCGGAAGAACGTCCGCACCTCGTAGCCGGTCCGGGCCATCCCGAGCCGCAGCACGCCGGGCAGCCGGGTCCGCGTGTCCACGCTGCTCATGAGTCGGCCCTGTCGATCAGGCTCAGGTACACGTCCTCGAGCGTGGGGCGCAGCACCTGCAGCCCGGGGACCTCTCCGCCGAGCGCGTCGGTCAGCTCGACCACGGTGCGCGTCGGGGTGTCGGTCCGGACCTCGCGCGGCTGGCCGTCCTGCGTCCAGCGCACCACCGCCTGCCGCGCGGTGCGGCCTCCGAGGTCCGCGGGCGGACCTTCCGCCACGACGCGCCCGTCCCGCACGACCACCACCCGGTCGGCGAGGCGCTCGGCCTCCTCCAGGTAGTGGGTCGTGAGCAGGATCGTCGTGCCGTCGGCCGCGAGCGACTCGACCAGGTCCCAGAACGAGCGCCGCGCCTGCGGGTCGAACCCGGTCGTCGGCTCGTCGAGGAACAGCAGCTCAGGACGGCCGACGATGCCGAGGGCCACGTCGAGCCGCCGCCGCTGACCGCCCGAGAGCTGCCGCGCGCGGGTGCGCACCTTGTCCTGCAGCCCGACCGACGCGATCACCTCGTCGGGGTCGCGCGGGTCCGGGAAGAACCGAGCGAAGTGGCGGACCAGCTCGGCGACCGTCGCCTCGGCGAGGTCGTTGTTGCTCTGCAGCACGATGCCGAGTCGCGACCGCCAGGCCCGGTCGCCGTCCTGCGGGTCCCGCCCGAGCACCTGCACGTCGCCGCCGTCGCGCGACCGGTAGCCCTCGAGGATCTCCACGGTCGTCGTCTTCCCGGCGCCGTTGGGCCCGAGGATCGCCACGACCTCGCCGTGCGCCACGTGCAGGTCCAGGCCGTCGACCGCCCGCTTCTCGCCGTAGACCTTGCGGAGTCCCGTGACCTCGACGGCGTGCGGCACGACCGCTACTCGGCCTCGGCCAGCAGCGCCTGGATCCGCGTGACGCCCTCGACCAGGTCGGCGTCGCTCAACGCGTAGGACAGCCGCAGGTACCCGCTCGGCCCGAACGCCTCACCGGGCACCACCGCGACCTCGGCCTGCTCGAGGATCAGCGTGGCCAGCTCCGCCGACGTCCGCGGGGTGACCCCCCGGATCGTGCGCCCCAGCACGCCCTCGACGGAGGGGTAGACGTAGAACGCGCCCTGGGGCGCGGGGATCCGCACGCCGTCGATCTGCGACAGCATCTCGACGATGGTGCGCCGACGACGGTCGAACGCGGTCCGCATCTCCTCGACCGCGGCCAGGTCTCCCGTGAGCGCAGCGATAGCGGCACGCTGGGACACGTTCGCGACGTTCGACGTGAGGTGCGACTGCAGGTTCGTGGCGGCGGAGATCACGTCGGCGGGGCCGATCATCCAGCCGACCCGCCACCCGGTCATCGCGTAGGTCTTGGCGACGCCGTTGAGGACGATCGTCGTGTCCGCCAGCTCCGGCACCGCGCGCACGATGGGGGTGAACACCGCGTCGTCGTAGGTGAGGTGCTCGTAGATCTCGTCGGTGATGACCCAGATGCCGTGCTCGAGGGCCCAGCGTCCGATCGCCTCGGTCTGCTCGGGGGAGTACACCGCGCCGGTCGGGTTGGACGGGGAGCAGAACAGCAGGACCTTGGTCTGCGGCGTGCGCGCGGCCTCGAGCTGCTCGACGGTCACCAGGTAGCCCTGGTCGACACCGGCGAACACCTCGACCGGTACGCCGCCGGCCAGCCGGATCGCCTCGGGGTACGTGGTCCAGTACGGGGCGGGCAGCAGCACCTCGTCACCCGGGTCCACGATCGCCGCGAACGACTGGTAGACCGCCTGCTTGCCCCCGTTGGTGACCAGGACGCTCGACGGCTTCACCTCGTAGCCCGAGTCGCGCAGGGTCTTCGCGGCGATCGCCTCGCGCAGCGCGGGCAGACCCGCGGCGGGCGTGTAGCGGTGGTTCACCGGGTCCTTCGCCGCCGCGATCGCCGCGTCGACGATGTACCCGGGGGTCGGGAAGTCGGGCTCCCCGGCGCCGAAGCCGATCACGGGGCGGCCGGCGGCCTTGAGCGCCTTCGCCTTGGCGTCGACCGCCAGCGTCGCGGACTCGGCGATCGCGGCCAGTCGGGCGGACACGCGGGGACGGGGGGAGGTCTGCTCGCTCACGGGGCCCATAGTGGCAGAGGTCACGTCGGCTCGTGCCAGCCGATATCGGTGGGTGAGCACGGATGTCCGGGGACGCCCACGGACCCCGTCCGGAGGTCGTCGGCGACGGTTCGACCCACGGGCGCTCGTCGCGTACAGTGGACCCCCGGCGGTTGACGTCCGCCATGATGAGCCGTGCCCCGGAGAACTCCGGTAGCTGCACGGACCCCCTCCGGGTGGTGTCCGTGAGTGTCGCGCGGGTTGTGTCATGGAGGCCAGGCCGCCGTAGGGCAGTGGCGCAATTGGTAGCGCAGCGGTCTCCAAAACCGCAGGTTGCAGGTTCGAGTCCTGTCTGCCCTGCGCACGCGTCTGGTCCTCCGGGTTCGCCCGGTGGCCCAGGAGAAGCGAGCAGGACCGCCGGTCGGTCCGGCGCGACGCGTCGGCCCGTCCGTCCGTCAGGTTCCGCACGGAGCCTGACCACCACGAGACGTAGGGGTCAGACGTGAGCGAAACAGCACCGGCTGCGGCGTCCGACGCCGAGGGTTCGGCGGCACGCCCGTCCGCGCCCAAGGCCGCCCGCAAGGGCGACTCGCGTGGCGGACTGTTCGCGCGCATCGCGCTCTTCGTCCGTCAGGTCGTCGCAGAGCTGAAGAAGGTCGTCCGGCCCACGCGGTCGGAGCTGATCACCTACACGAGCGTCGTGCTCGTGTTCGTCGCGGTGGTCATGGCCTTCGTCACCGTGGTCGACCTGGGCATCGGCAAGCTCACGTTCTGGGTCTTCGGAGGCTGACATCGCTCGGGGCTCCGGCCCCGACAACGAGGACGTCGCCCCACCAGGGTCGAGCACACATCGCACCGGCACGCCGGGGCGCACACGCAGGAGAAAGCAGGTTCGCACGTGTCGCAGGAGTCGCAGGAGCCCACCACGGGCGCCGAGGCGGAGCTCGAGGACGCCATCGCGTCGGTCGAGGCCGTCGAGTCGTCGGCTGTCGAGGACGCCTCCACCGAGGATGTCAGCGCCGACGCCACCGAGAGCGACGAGCCGGCCGACGAGGGTGCTGAGCCTGCCGCCGACGAGGCTGACGACGAGGTCCCGGCCGACGAGGCCGAGGCTGAGGACGAGCCCGACGTCGAGGAGGACCCGGTCGCCGCGTTCAAGGCGCAGCTCCGGAGCCAGCTCGGTGACTGGTACGTCATCCACTCCTACGCGGGCTACGAGAACCGCGTGAAGGCGAACCTCGAGAACCGCCGCCAGAGCCTGAACATGGAGGACTTCATCTACGCGGTGGAGGTCCCCATGGAAGAGGTCGTGGAGATCAAGAACGCGCAGCGCAAGGTCGTCAAGCGCGTCCGGATCCCCGGGTACGTCCTGGTCCGCATGGACCTCACCGACGAGTCGTGGGGCGCCGTCAGGCACACGCCGGGCGTCACGGGCTTCGTCGGCCACACGCACCAGCCCGTGCCGCTGACGCTCGACGAGGTCTTCTCGATGCTCGCGCCGTCGCTGGAGCCCAAGCAGCCGACCACGGCCGCCGGTGCCGCCAAGGCCGCCTCGCAGATCAAGGTCGACTTCACCGTCGGCGAGTCGGTCACCGTCACGGACGGTCCGTTCGACACGCTGCCCGCCACGATCTCCGAGATCAACGCCGAGAACCAGAAGCTCAAGGTCCTCGTCTCCATCTTCGGCCGGGAGACCCCGGTCGAGCTGTCCTTCAGCCAGGTCGCCAAGATCTGACTGACGCTTCCCCGCGTCTGCGGGTGAGCACTGCAACCGGGTCATCGCCCACGGCGTCGGCCCACGACACGAACGGAAGTAGCAATGCCCCCGAAGAAGAAGGTCACCGGCCTGATCAAGCTCCAGATCAAGGCCGGCGCGGCCACTCCTGCGCCGCCCATCGGTCCGGCGCTGGGCCAGCACGGCGTCAACATCATGGAGTTCTGCAAGGCGTACAACGCGGCCACCGAGGCGCAGCGCGGCAACGTCATCCCCGTCGAGATCACGGTGTACGAGGACCGCTCGTTCACCTTCATCACGAAGACGCCGCCGGCCGCTGAGCTGATCAAGAAGGCCGCGGGTGTCGCCAAGGGCTCCCCGACGCCGCACACCGTGAAGGTCGCCACGCTCACCAAGGCGCAGATCAGCGAGATCGCGAGCACCAAGCTCGAGGACCTCAACGCGAACGACCTTGCCGCGGCCGAGAAGATCATCGCGGGCACGGCCCGCTCGATGGGCATCAAGGTCGAGGGCTGAGCGACGCTGTGGACTGAGCGCTGCTCAGACCGACAGTGCACGACAGCGAGCTGAACCCGGCTCGCTGAGACATGTGGAAGGGCCTGAACAGCCCGACTGACCACGACAGGAGAACAGCATGGCCAAGCACAGCAAGGCGTACCGCGCCGCGGTCGAGAAGATCGAGGCGGACCGCCTCTACAGCCCGCTCGAGGCTGTCCGGCTCGCGCAGGCGACGTCGACCACCAAGTACGACTCGACCGTCGAGGTGGCGTTCCGCCTCGGTGTCGACCCGCGCAAGGCGGACCAGATGGTCCGCGGCACGGTCAACCTGCCTCACGGCACCGGCAAGACCGCGCGCGTCATCGTCTTCGCGACGGGCGAGCGTGCCGAGCAGGCCCGTGCGGCCGGCGCCGACGAGGTCGGTGGCGACGAGCTGATCGACAAGGTCGCGGCCGGGTACACCGACTTCGACTCCGCCGTCGCGACGCCCGACCTCATGGGCAAGGTCGGTCGACTGGGCAAGGTCCTGGGCCCGCGTGGTCTCATGCCGAACCCGAAGACCGGCACCGTGACGATGGACGTGGCCAAGGCCGTGTCCGACATCAAGGGCGGGAAGATCGAGTTCCGCGTGGACCGTCACGCGAACCTGCACTTCATCATCGGCAAGACCTCGTTCAGCGAGTCGGCGCTCGTGGAGAACTACGCCGCCGCTCTCGACGAGATCCTGCGTCTGAAGCCGTCCGCCTCGAAGGGTCGCTACATCGCCAAGGCGACGTTCTCGACGACGAACGGCCCCGGCATCCTCGTCGACCAGAACAAGACGCGGAACCTGCTCGAGGAAGACGCCGCCTGACGGTAGCGCCAGCACGACGAAGGCCCGGTCCCCCCTGCGGACCGGGCCTTCGTCGTTCGTGGGTGACCGGCTGCTAGTACGGCAGCCACTGGGTCAGGCAGGTACCGCCCTCGCTGGAGCACTCCAGCCGCAGCGGCCCGTCCGGGTGGACGTCGAACCGGAAGTACCCCACGTCGTCGGTCTCGATCGTCGCGACGACACCGTCGGGTGTCCGCAGGCTCACCCGGCCCGGCGTGGCCGGCAGCAGCTGACCCTCGATCGACGTCGACTCGATCTCCACCTCGACGCCGAGGTCGTGGCCCTCGAACACGAGCGTGCGCGAGGTCCCGCCGGAGCGGTCCCGGACGCCGGCCGGTGCGTCGAGCGCGGTGGAGTCGTAGACGAGCTCGAGCAGCAGGAGGTCCATCTCCAGGCCGGCGCGGGCCTCGACCATGCCGCGATGGGCGCGGAACGCCACGTCGGCGCTGGCGACGACCCGGTCGTAGGTCTCCCGCTCGGCGAGGGCGGTGGTCAGCTCCGCACCGAGCGCTTCGTCGTCGGCCCAGGGCGAGCCACTGGGGCCCGTGGAGCGGGCGCGGTCATCCGAGTGCCAGGACATCGCGTCCTCCTTCATCAGCCGTGGAGGCCGTCCAGGCCCGCACGTAGTTCTTGATCGCCGCCGTCTGTCGCAGGCGGGCGAGTCCACGACCCCGGGTGGGGCCGATCGAGCCGACGGGAACGCCGAGCTTGTCCGCGATCTCCGCGTAGCTGAGCGGTGGGTCGACCGCGAGCATGAGGAGGATGTCGCGCTGGTGCGACGGCAGCTCCGCGAGCCCCTCGCGCAACGCCCTCTCGCGCTCGACCGCCAGCATCCGCTCGTCGAGGTCGGAGTCGGAGACGCCGTCCAGCCGCCCGGTCTGCGGGTCGACCGGCACGGTGCGCCGGTTCACGTTGGTGACGCGGATGCACTCGTGCCGCGCCGTCGTGGCGATCCACCCCGGCAGGGCGTGCGGGTCGCGGAGCTTCTCGAGGTTCTCGAGCAGGTTCAGCCATACCGTCTGTGCGACGTCCTCCGCCTGGTGCGGGGTGAGCCGGAACTGGCGCACCCGCGCGACCACGGCCGGGGTGAACCGGCGCACGATCTCCGACCACGCGCGGGAGTCGCCCTCGAGCGCGCCCGTCACCAGGGCGGGGACGTCCCACCTGCGGTACGGATCCTCGTCGTCCATGTCTGGATCCCTTCGTCGTGCGGCCTGGAAGCCATCATGGCCTGGTCGCAGCAGGGTGCCCAGCACGTTTACACGCCCGGCAGGATCGAGAAGGCCTGGCCGAAGTCGGGCAGCGGGCGCCCCATCGACAGGAGCTGGATGTAGGCGGGGCGTGGCTCGAGGCCACGCTCGTTCATGATCCGTGCGACGGCGCCGACGATCTGCGGGGCCGCGAAGGACGTGCCGCTCCACCGGGCGAAGGAGTCCGGCCCGAAGGTCGCGGGCTCGTTGGTGAAGTCGGGCGACTGCTCACCGGCGACGTAGGGAGCGAGGATGCCTTCGCCGACGGTCGCGCAGTCGACCCACCAGCCGCGGCTGGAGAACACGCTCGGCCGGAGGTCGGCGGTCAGGGAACCCACGGCGACGACCCGACGGAACGCGGCGGGCCACGTCGGGACCGTGTCCCCGAAGTTCCCGGCGGCGGCGACGATGAGCACGTCCTGCCCGCGCTCCTTCTCGATCTCGCGCACCACCTCGAGGGCGGCGGCGATGGCGAGCGACGGCTGGTCGAACTGGGTCTGGGTGCCGAGCGAGAGGTTGACCAGCTGGGCCCCGTCGCGCACGGCGGCGATCAGCTTGCACGCGACCTCGATCTCGCTGCCGGTGCCGCCCGCGCTGAGCGCGCGGTAGACGGAGATGTCGACGCCGGGG
Organism: Cellulomonas sp. Root485; assembly: GCF_001426705.1. Lineage (GTDB taxonomy): Bacteria > Actinomycetota > Actinomycetes > Actinomycetales > Cellulomonadaceae > Cellulomonas. The sequence continues at coordinate 319,767 of NZ_LMFC01000001.1, forward strand.
GCCACCTGCGCGACGATCCCGCTGACGAAGGTGCCGTGGCCCGCGGACAGGTCGAGCAGGCCGTCGGCCGGGTCGTTGTCGAGGGGGTCGATGTTGACGTCGTTCACGTCGGTCGCGGCGTCATCGGCCGGCTGGCGGGGGATCTCGGTGAGCCAGCCGTCGCCACGGATGACCGCGTCGATACCGGTGTCCACCACGGCGACCCGAGCGCCGCTGCCGTCCCCGGTGGACACCTCCACGTACTCGGGGAACGTCTCCGCGGCCGGCGCGGCGACGGCGCTCGACGTCTTCATCACCGGCGCGAGCGGGGTGATGTGCGTCAGCGAGGCTGCGAATCCCCGCGCACGCAGCTCGGCCACCGTGTCCTCGAGGTGCTCGGCGGTGGTCGGAGCCGAGGTGACGACGCGTACGAGCCGGCTCTCGAGCTCGGCGCAGCCCAGGGGAGCGGGTGCGAGGCCACGCCGGGTGACGTAGGCGCGAGCGTTCGGGTCGGACCAGGTCAGGGTGGTCAGCAAGAGCTCGCCGCTGATCACGATCGCCTCTTCGCCGCGTTCCTTGCGGCGGACGGCCAGCTGGGTGCCGCGGCTGCGGATCCAGCGGTCCTGGACCGCAGTGTTCAGGCGACGGCGCAGACCTGCGTCGGTCTTGCGCTGGGACAGCTCGTCGACCTGTCGTCGGACGGCTAGGCGCACGTCCGACGGGACCGCCTCACCTGCGCGCAGGCGACGGTACTGATCGCCGAACGGCTCGCCGCCGGCTCCGGGCTCACGGCCCGAGGAGATGCTCACATCTGCTCCCTGTGTGTCTGCCTAGAATTCGAAGAATGGTGCCGCCCGCCGACGTCAGCGAACATTCCCCGCCGACCGGCGAGGCCTTCTCTGTTCCAGAGGGCCGAGACGCGCTCGTGATACATGTGCAGCGTCTGATGGAGTCCGCGGACCTCCATCCGCGAGCCGTGGCCGACCAGGCGACCGACATGGTCGCCCGTGCCCGGCGGCTGCACGACCCCGAGCTGTTGGGCCTGAGCCTACGGGTGCTCGCCTGGACATATCGGTCACTGTGGGACGAAGCGTCCGCGCGTCGCCTCCTCGACGAGGCCGTGCGCACGAGCCGCAAGCACGGCCTCGCCCACGTGGAGGCGAGCGCCCTGGTCAGCCGCGCCACGGTGCTCCAGGAGATGGGCCGCACGTCCGCCGCCGCACGCGATCTCGACGACGCGCTCGTGGCGGTCGACCGCGCGGAGATGGACCCGGCCGAGAGGGCGCTGCTGCACGGGCGGATCCGGCTCTCGCGAGCGGTCCTGGAGCAGAACGCGGGGCGTCTGCTGGCGGCGGAGCAGCGCTACCGGGCGCTGCTGGCGGAGGGTGGGCTGGACGTCAGCCGGACGGTCATCGCGACGAACAACCTCGCGATGCTGCTGGCCGAGCGGGGTGCGTTCGACGAGGCGCTGCTGCGGGCGGACGCCTCCGTCGACCTCTGCGACCAGGCACCCGGGCTGCTCGCGCCGGCCATCCAGACGCGGGCGTGGATCGCCGTCCGGGCCGGGCGGCTGCGCGAGGGCATGCACGACTTCGAGCGGGCGGCCCAGGCGTACTCCGACGCCGGGATCCCGTTGGGCGAGTACTACACGGAGTTCGCGGACGCGATGATGGACCTGCGCCTGCTCCCGGAGGCCGCGACGGCGGCGGCGAACGCCGTCCGCGAGCTCGAGGCGTCGGGCGTCTCGCTCATGGCGACCGAGGCGCAGCTGCGTCTCGCGCGCATCGCGCTGCTCACCGGTGACCTCGCCTCGGCACAGACCCATGCGGACGCGGCGGCGGAGGCGGCCCGCCACCAACGACGCGCCGGCTGGCGCGACCGGGCGGTCCTCGTCGGGGTCGAGGCCCGGCTCGAGTCGCGGTCCGTCGGGGTGGCCGAGGCCGGCACCGCACGCCGCGCGGCCGGCCGGCTGGAGCGCGCCGGGAACCTGCACAGCGCCGTCGAGGCGTACTTGGTCGCGGGGCGGGTGGCCCTCGCCGTCGACCGGCCGCGCGACGCGATCGTCACGCTCGGCCGGGCCGGAGACCTCGCCCGCGACGGGCAGGTGCTGGTGCGCCTCCGGGGGCGCCTCGCCGGAGCGCTGGCCGCGCGCGCCGCCCGCCGTCCTGCCGCGACCCTCGTCGAGTGCCGTTCCGGTCTGCGGGATCTCGCGGTCCACCGGTCCGCGCTGCCGACGATCGAGCTGCGCGCGCTCGCGTCGGGGCACGGTGCCGAGCTCGGGGAGATCGGCCTCGGCGTCGTCCTCGCAGGAGGGTCTCCCGCCAAGGCCCTCGCGTGGATGGAACGGACGCGGGCAGCGGCCCTGCTCACGAGGTTCCCCGCGTCGGACGTGCCGATGGCCGACCGTCGTGCGACGAGCGTCGTGACCGGGGACTCCGGCCAGGGCCGGGGCATCGCGGTGGCGGACAGCGCCCCGCGGGTGTCCGCCGAGGACTGGGCGCGCAAGGGCCGGGCGAGCGAGGGGAGCAGCGTCCCGCGCTTCCGTGGCCTGGCGGCGCTCCGGGAAGCGCTCGACGGCCGCACGCTCGTCGAGTTCGGGAAGTTCGAGGGCCGGCTGGTGGCGGTCGTCGTGGAGCCTCGCCGGGCGCGGCTCGTGGAGCTGGGCGCCGAGCAGGACGTCGCCACGGAGCTCCGGCCGCTGCTGTTCGCGCTGCGCCGCCTGGCCAACCCGCGTGGAGGTGCCGCGGCGGACGCCGCGCGCGCGAGCGCCGACCTGCGCATCGCCCGCCTGCGGGACCTCCTGATCGCACCGCTGGGGGTGGGCGTCCACGACGAGCTGGTCGTCGTGCCCGTCGGGATGCTGCACGGTGTGCCGTGGTCCTGCCTGCACGACGGCCCGCTCGCCCAGGCGCCGTCCGCCACGTTCTGGGTCCGCACGCGCCTCGCCGCACAGGAACGCGACGCCGCCGGCCGGACGGTCCTCGTGGCGGGTCCGGACCTGACAGGGGCGAGCGAGGAGGTCGAGGCCCTGCGTGCCGTCCATCCCGGCGCTCACGTGCTCGTCGACGCCGGCGCGGGTGCCGGGGAGGTCGTCGACGCGCTGGCCGACGCCGACCTCGCGCACCTGGCGTGCCACGGCTCACCGCGTGCCGACAACCCGATGTTCTCCTCGCTGCTCCTCGCGGACGGTCCGGTGACGGTCCAGGAGCTGCACGGTGCCGGCGTCGCGCCGCACCGCCTGGTGCTCGCGTCGTGCCACTCGGGGGCCGACGTGGCGTATGCGGGCGACGAGGTGCTCGGCTTCGTCAGCGCCATGCTCGCGCAGGGGACGGCGGGGGTCGTCGCCAGCATCGCGGCGGTGCCCGACGTGGCCGCGGTCGACCTGATGCTCGAGCTGCACCGGGGCCTGCGGGACGGGCTGACGCTCGCGCGGGCGCTGCACGCGGCCCGCGGACGCGTCGACCGGTCGACGCCCGAGGGGTTCGTCAACTGGTGCACGTTCAGCGCCCACGGCGCCGCCTGAGCGCGGATTTGGTCGGCCTCGGACCGTGCCGTACTCTGGGACCACCCAAAGACCGCCGGTCGTCGACCGTGTCGTGCGCACGCAGTGCTCGCGGCCCGATCGCCCGAAGTCCCGCAGCAGCGGAGGCCAGCGCAGGTGAGAGTTCCCGGATGGCTCGGCTTCGTGCCGAGCTGCCTGCCGAGCCCCGCGCCTGCGCGGGGCTCTTTCGTTTGCGGGGCGTGACGACCGGTGGCACCACCATCGGAAGGATTGCCATGGCGAGGCCGGACAAGGCAGCCGCTGTCGCAGAGCTCACGGACCTGTTCCGTGACTCCAACGCGGCCGTGCTGACCGAGTACCGCGGGCTCACCGTTGCGCAGCTCAAGAAGCTGCGCAAGGCGCTCAGCGGCAACGCAACCTACGCCGTGGTGAAGAACACGCTGACCGCGATCGCGGCCAAGGATGCCGGCCTCGAAGGCCTCGACGACGCGCTCACGGGCCCGTCGGCGATCGCCTTCGTCTCCGGTGACCCGGTCGAGGCCGCCAAGGGTCTGCGTGACTTCGCCAAGGCGAACCCCGCACTGGTCATCAAGGGCGGTGTCCTCGACGGGCGCGCCCTGACCGCTGCGGACGTCACCAAGCTCGCGGACCTCGAGTCCCGTGAGGTTCTGCTGGCCAAGGCGGCCAACGTGTTCAAGGCGTCGCTGTTCCAGGCGGCCTACCTGTTCACCGCGCCCGCCGCTCAGGCTGCACGCACCGTCGACGCGCTCCGGCTCAAGCTGGACGAGTCGACCGAGGTCGCTGCCTGAGCCATCCGGCACAGGCGTACTGAACCCCCCCGCTCGGGACGGCCGCACCGGCCCCCGGGCATCGATCGGAAGGAACCGCCACCATGGCGAAGCTCACCACCACCGAGCTCATCGACGCGTTCAAGGAGCTCTCCCTCATCGAGCTCTCCGAGTTCGTGAAGGCGTTCGAGGAGACCTTCGAGGTCACCGCTGCTGCTCCCGTCGCCGTCGCGGCCGCGCCCGGCGCCGGCGGCGGCGCTGCCGAGGTCGAGGCCGAGGAGGAGAAGGACTCGTTCGACGTCGTCCTCGAGGCCGCCGGTGACAAGAAGATCCAGGTCATCAAGGAGGTGCGCGTCCTGACGTCCCTCGGTCTGAAGGAGGCCAAGGACGTCGTCGACGCCGCCCCCAAGGCCGTCCTGGAGGGTGTCACCAAGGAGGCCGCCGAGAAGGCCAAGGCGCAGCTCGAGGCCGCCGGCGCCACCGTCACCCTCAAGTGATCGCCGCCTTCGTGCCGGTCGGTCCGCCGGCGGCACGGAGGTAGCACGCAGCTCGCACACGAGGCCCGCTTCCCGACAGGGAGGCGGGCCTCGTCGCGTCGGCGCCCCCGTCCGGATGGGGGACGGACTTTCGCGGTACCGCCACGTGTGCCACCATGTGCGCGGCGCCAACGTCGTCGCCGTGCGGGCGGAGCCGCCCGTTCGTACCGGACGCCTCAGGGTCCGTCGCCCGACTTGTCGGGTGACGCCAGGAGGTGTCGATGCCGGGTGGACTTTGACCCTGCGGCCGAGTATGCTAGCGCTTTGCGCTGGCCTGTGCCCGCGATCCCGTATAACCCGAGCCCACCTTCGTCGTCAAGACACGACGTCGTGGGGCTCGCCGGCCGGGGGATCGCGCCTAGCCAGGACCAGTGCAGCGTGCACTCGATCCGCTGGGAAGGACCCCTCTTTTGGCTGCCTCGCGCACCCCTTCTGCTCCGACCGCCGACGCCATCGCGAACCGCACCGCCTCTCGCCGTATCTCCTTCGCCAAGATCCACGAGCCCCTCGAGGTCCCGGACCTGCTCGGTCTGCAGACGGAGAGCTTCGACTGGCTGCTCGGCAACGAGAAGTGGCAGGCCCGCGTGGCCCTGGCCCTCGAGGCCGGTCGGCAGGACGTTCCCGAGACCGCTGGTCTCGAGGAGATCTTCGAGGAGATCTCGCCCATCGAGGACTTCGGCGGATCCATGTCGCTGTCGTTCCGCGAGCACCGCTTCGAGCCGCCGAAGTACACGGCCGAGGAGTGCAAGGAGAAGGACTTCACCTTCGCCGCACCCCTCTTCGTGACGGCGGAGTTCGTCAACTACACCACCGGTGAGATCAAGAGCCAGACGGTCTTCATGGGTGACTTCCCGCTCATGACCGAGCGCGGCACGTTCATCATCAACGGCACCGAGCGCGTCGTCGTCTCGCAGCTCGTCCGTTCGCCCGGCGTCTACTTCGAGCGCACGGCCGACAAGACGTCCGACAAGGACGTCCTCACGGCCAAGGTCATCCCGAGCCGTGGTGCCTGGCTCGAGTTCGAGATCGACAAGCGCGACAACGTCGGCGTCCGCGTCGACCGCAAGCGCAAGCAGAACGCCACGGTGCTGCTCAAGGCGCTCGGCATGACGGACGCGGAGATCCGCGAGGAGTTCGCCAACTACCCGGCCGTCATCGACACGCTGGACAAGGACCACGTCCAGACGCAGGACGAGGCGCTGCTCGACCTCTACCGCAAGATCCGCCCGGGCGAGCCGCCCACGGTCGAGGCCGGCCGCGCGCTCATCGAGAACTTCTACTTCAACCCGAAGCGCTACGACCTGGCGAAGGTCGGCCGCTACAAGCTGAACAAGAAGCTCGGCCTGGACGTCCCGCTCGCGGACTCGGTGCTCTCGCGTGACGACGTCGTCGCCACGATCAAGTACCTCGCGTCGCTGCACATCGACCTGCCGTCCCTGCCGGGCACGCGTGCCGGCGAGGCCGTCGAGATCCGCGTCGAGCCCGACGACATCGACCACTTCGGCAACCGTCGCATCCGCGCGGTCGGCGAGCTCATCCAGAACCAGGTCCGCACGGGCCTGTCGCGGATGGAGCGCGTCGTGCGCGAGCGCATGACGACGCAGGACGTCGAGGCGATCACGCCGCAGACCCTGATCAACATCCGCCCCGTGGTGGCGTCGATCAAGGAGTTCTTCGGCACGTCGCAGCTGTCGCAGTTCATGGACCAGAACAACCCGCTCGCGGGCCTGACGCACAAGCGTCGCCTGTCCGCGCTCGGCCCGGGTGGTCTGTCCCGCGACCGCGCCGGCATGGAGGTCCGTGACGTCCACCCGTCGCACTACGGCCGCATGTGCCCGATCGAGACCCCGGAAGGCCCGAACATCGGCCTCATCGGCTCGCTCGCCACCTACGGGCGGATCAACCCGTTCGGCTTCGTCGAGACCCCGTACCGCAAGGTCATCAAGGGCAAGGTCTCGGACGAGGTCCACTACCTGACCGCCGACGACGAGGACCGCCACGTCATCGCGCAGGCCAACGCCCCGCTCAAGGCGAACGGTGCCTTCGAGGAGGACCGCGTCCTGGTCCGCGTCAAGGGCGGCGAGATCGAGTACGTCGCCGGCGAGGCCGTCGACTACATGGACGTCTCCCCGCGCCAGATGGTGTCGGTGGCCACGGCCCTGATCCCGTTCCTCGAGCACGACGACGCCAACCGTGCCCTCATGGGTGCCAACATGCAGCGCCAGGCCGTCCCGCTGGTCCGTTCCGAGGCCCCGCTCGTGGGTACCGGCATGGAGCGTCGTGCGGCCATCGACGCGGGCGACGTCATCGTCGCGACGAAGCCGGGTGTCGTCACCGAGGTGTCGGCGGACCTGATCGTCGTCGCCAACGACGACGCCACCACGTCGACGTACCGCGTCGCCAAGTTCCGTCGCTCCAACCAGGGCACCTCGTACAACCAGCGCGTGCTGGTCGACACCGGCGCGCGCGTCGAGGTCAACTCGGTGCTCGCCGACGGCCCGGCCACGGACGAGGGCGAGCTCGCGCTCGGCCGGAACCTGCTGGTCGCGTTCATGTCGTGGGAGGGCCACAACTACGAGGACGCGATCATCCTGTCGCAGCGCCTCGTGCAGGACGACGTGCTCTCCTCGATCCACATCGAGGAGCACGAGGTCGACGCGCGCGACACCAAGCTCGGCCCGGAGGAGATCACTCGGGACATCCCGAACGTCTCCGAGGAGGTCCTCGCGGACCTGGACGAGCGCGGGATCATCCGCATCGGTGCCGAGGTCGGCGCCGGCGACATCCTCGTCGGCAAGGTCACGCCCAAGGGCGAGACCGAGCTGACCCCGGAGGAGCGGCTGCTCCGCGCGATCTTCGGTGAGAAGGCGCGCGAGGTCCGCGACACGTCGCTCAAGGTCCCGCACGGCGAGTCCGGCACGGTCATCGAGGTCCGCACGTTCAGCCGTGAGGACGGCGACGAGCTGCCCGCCGGCGTCAACGAGCTGGTCCGCGTGTACATCGCGCAGCGCCGCAAGATCACGGACGGCGACAAGCTCGCCGGCCGTCACGGCAACAAGGGCGTCATCTCCAAGATCCTGCCGGTCGAGGACATGCCGTTCCTCGCCGACGGCACCGCGGTCGACGTCGTCCTCAACCCGCTCGGTGTCCCCGGCCGCATGAACGTCGGCCAGGTCCTCGAGACGCACCTCGGCTGGGTGGCCAAGCAGGGCTGGGACATCGAGATCGCCGAGGGCGACGACCTGTCCTGGCGCGACGACGTCCCCGCGATCGCCTCGAAGTCGCCGGCCGGCAACCCGGTCGCGACGCCCGTGTTCGACGGTGTCCCGGAGACGACCCTCACCGGTCTGCTCTCGGCCACGCTGCCGAACCGTGACGGTGTGCGCACCGTGGGCGGCGACGGCAAGGCGCGCCTGTTCGACGGGCGTTCCGGCGAGCCGTTCCCGGACCCGGTCGCGGTCGGCTACATGTACATCCTCAAGCTGCACCACCTCGTCGACGACAAGATCCACGCTCGTTCGACGGGCCCGTACTCGATGATCACGCAGCAGCCGCTGGGTGGTAAGGCGCAGTTCGGTGGCCAGCGGTTCGGCGAGATGGAGGTCTGGGCCCTGGAGGCGTACGGCGCTGCCTACACGCTGCAGGAGCTCCTCACCATCAAGTCGGACGACGTCCCCGGACGCGTCAAGGTGTACGAGGCGATCGTCAAGGGGGAGAACATCCCCGACTCGGGCATCCCGGAGTCCTTCAAGGTCCTCCTCAAGGAGATGCAGTCGCTCTGCCTGAACGTGGAGGTGCTCTCCTCGGACGGCGTCTCCATCGACATGAAGGAGAACGACGACGAGGTCTACCGCGCAGCGGAGGAGCTCGGCATCGACCTGTCCCGGCGTCCGAACGCCAGCAGCATCGAAGAGATCTGACGTCGAGCCTGCCGCCCTTCCGTGAAGGGTGGGCGGCGGGCCCGCACCTTAAGCACCATTTCCGTTCAGCCGGGTCACCCGGCAAGCGAAGGAAGTAGGACCCCCCTTGCTCGACGTCAACGTCTTCGACGAGCTGCGTATCGGCCTTGCCTCGGCCGACGACATCCGTGCCTGGTCGCACGGTGAGGTGAAGAAGCCCGAGACCATCAACTACCGGACCCTGAAGCCGGAGAAGGATGGCCTGTTCTGCGAGAAGATCTTCGGTCCCACCCGGGACTGGGAGTGCTACTGCGGCAAGTACAAGCGCGTGCGCTTCAAGGGCATCATCTGCGAGCGCTGCGGCGTCGAGGTGACCCGCTCGAAGGTCCGTCGCGAGCGCATGGGTCACATCGAGCTGGCCGCGCCCGTCACGCACATCTGGTTCTTCAAGGGTGTGCCGTCGCGCCTCGGCTACCTGCTCGACCTTGCCCCGAAGGACCTCGAGAAGGTCATCTACTTCGCGGCGTACATGATCACGTGGGTCGACGTCGACGGTCGCCACGAGGACCTCCCCAACCTCCAGAACGGGATCGACCTGGAGAAGAAGGAGATCTCGGACCGCCGCGACAACGACATCAACACCCGCGCCACCAAGCTCGAGGCCGACCTGGCCGAGCTGGAGGCCGAGGGTGCCAAGGCCGACGCGCGCCGCAAGGTGCGCGACTCGGCCGAGCGCGAGATGGCTCAGCTGCGCAAGCGTGCCGACCTCGAGCTCGACCGTCTGGACGCGGTCTGGGACCGCTTCAAGAACCTCAAGGTCGCGGACCTCGAGGGCGACGAGATGCTGTACCGCCAGCTCCAGGACCGGTACGGCAACTACTTCGAGGGCTCGATGGGCGCTGCGGCGATCCAGAAGCGTCTCGAGGCGTTCGACCTCGAGGCCGAGTCCGACTCGCTGCGCGAGATCATCAAGACCGGCAAGGGCCAGCGCAAGACGCGCGCCCTGAAGCGGCTCAAGGTGGTCAACGCGTTCCTCACGACGACCAACTCGCCCACCGGCATGGTGCTGGACGCCGTCCCGGTCATCCCGCCGGACCTGCGTCCGATGGTCCAGCTCGACGGTGGCCGGTTCGCCACCTCGGACCTGAACGACCTGTACCGCCGCGTGATCAACCGGAACAACCGCCTCAAGCGGCTGCTCGACCTGGGCGCGCCCGAGATCATCGTCAACAACGAGAAGCGGATGCTCCAGGAGGCCGTCGACTCGCTGTTCGACAACGGCCGCCGTGGCCGTCCGGTGACGGGTCCGGGCAACCGCCCGCTCAAGTCGATCTCGGACATGCTCAAGGGCAAGCAGGGTCGGTTCCGTCAGAACCTGCTCGGCAAGCGCGTCGACTACTCGGGCCGTTCGGTCATCGTCGTCGGCCCGCAGCTCAAGCTCCACCAGTGCGGTCTGCCCAAGCAGATGGCTCTCGAGCTGTTCAAGCCGTTCGTGATGAAGCGCCTCGTGGACCTCAACCACGCGCAGAACATCAAGTCGGCCAAGCGCATGGTCGAGCGCGCGCGCCCCGTCGTCTGGGACGTGCTCGAAGAGGTCATCACGGAGCACCCGGTGCTGCTCAACCGCGCACCCACGCTGCACCGTCTGGGCATCCAGGCGTTCGAGCCCCAGCTGGTCGAGGGCAAGGCGATCCACCTGCACCCGCTCGTCTGTGCCGCGTTCAACGCGGACTTCGACGGTGACCAGATGGCCGTCCACCTGCCCCTGAGCGCCGAGGCGCAGGCCGAGGCCCGCATCCTCATGCTCTCGAGCAACAACATCCTCAAGCCGTCGGACGGTCGTCCGGTGACCATGCCCTCGCAGGACATGATCATCGGCCTTTACCACCTGACCAACGACAAGGACGAGGCGCTCGGTCACGGCCGCTCCTTCAGCACCGTCTCCGAGGCGGTCATGGCGTTCGACCAGGGTTCCCTGGACCTGAACGCCGTGGTCAAGATCCGCTTCGACGACCTCGTGCTGACCGAGGAGGACGCACCCGAGGGCTGGACCGAGGGCGACACCCTCATCCACGAGACGACGCTCGGTCGTGCGCTGTTCAACGAGCTGCTGCCCGTGGACTACCCCTACGAGAACGGCGTCGTCGACAAGAAGCGCCTCTCGGTCATCGTCAACGACCTGGCCGAGCGGTACCCCAAGGTCGAGGTCGCTGCGTCCCTGGACGCGCTCAAGGAGGCCGGCTTCCGCTGGGCCACCCGCTCGGGCGTCACGATCTCCATCTCGGACGTCGCGACCCCGGCGGCCAAGGCAGCCATCCTCGAGGAGCACGAGGGACGTGCGGCGAAGGTGCAGGGCCAATACGAGAAGGGCCTGATCACCGACGACGAGCGTCGTCAGGAGCTCATCGAGATCTGGACGCAGGCCACCGACAAGGTCGCCAAGGCCATGCAGGAGAACTTCCCGCGCCAGAACACCGTCTACAAGATGGTCGGCTCGGGTGCTCGCGGTAACTGGATGCAGGTCCGCCAGATCGCCGGTATGCGTGGCCTCGTCGCCAACCCGAAGGGCGAGATCATCCCTCGCCCGATCAAGTCGAACTACCGCGAGGGGCTGTCGGTCCTCGAGTACTTCATCGCGACGCACGGTGCCCGCAAGGGTCTGGCGGACACCGCTCTGCGGACCGCCGACTCGGGCTACCTGACCCGTCGTCTGGTGGACGTCTCGCAGGACGTCATCGTCCGTGAGGACGACTGCGGCACCGAGCGTGGTCTGACCATGCCGATCGGCGTCCCGGGTTCGGACGGCGCGCTGCGTCGTCACGACAAGGTCGAGACGAGCGTCTACTCGCGCACGCTGGCGACGGACGTCGAGATCGACGGCGAGGTCATCGGTCACGCCGGTGACGACGTCGGCGACGTGCTGCTGGACCGCCTCCTCGAGGCCGGTGTCACCGAGATGAAGATCCGCTCGGTGCTCACCTGCGAGTCCCGCGTCGGCACCTGCGCGCGCTGCTACGGCCGTTCGCTGGCCACCGGCAAGCTCGTCGACATCGGCGAGGCCGTCGGCATCATCGCGGCCCAGTCGATCGGTGAGCCCGGCACGCAGCTGACGATGCGTACCTTCCACACCGGTGGTGTGGCGTCGGCCGACGACATCACGCAGGGTCTGCCGCGTGTCCAGGAGCTCTTCGAGGCCCGCACCCCCAAGGGTGAGGCGCCCATCGCGGAGTTCTCGGGCCGCATCGCGGTCGAGGAGGGTGACCGTTCGCGTCGCCTCGTCCTCACGCCGGACGACGGCTCGGAGGAGATCGCCTACCCGATCACCAAGCGTTCGCGCCTGCTGATCTCGGACGGCGACCACGTCTCCGTGGGCACCCAGCTGGTCCAGGGTGCGGTCGACCCGAAGAAGGTCCTGCGCATCCTCGGCCCGCGTGCGACGCAGAAGCACCTGGTCGACGAGGTGCAGGTCGTCTACTCCTCCCAGGGTGTGGACATCCACGACAAGCACATCGAGGTCATCGTGCGGCAGATGCTGCGCCGCGTGACGGTCCTCGACTCGGGCACCACCGACCTGCTGCCCGGCGAGCTCGCCGAGCGTGGGCGCTTCGAGGACGCGAACCGCGCTGCGGTGTCCGAGGGCGGTCAGCCGGCGTCGGGTCGTCCGGAGCTCATGGGCATCACGAAGGCGTCGCTCGCGACGGACTCGTGGCTGTCGGCGGCCTCCTTCCAGGAGACCACCCGGGTGCTCACCGAGGCCGCGATGTCGGGTCGTTCCGACCCGCTGCTCGGCCTCAAGGAGAACGTCATCCTCGGCAAGCTCATCCCGGCCGGGACGGGCCTGCCCCGCTACGGCAACATCGCGGTGGAGCCCACCGAGGAGGCGAAGGCCGAGCTGTACCCGACCTTCGGCTACGACGAGATCGACTTCCCCGCCCTGGGCCTCGGCTCCGGCGAGGCGATCCCGCTCGAGGACATCGACTTCGGCGACTACCGCTGATCGGTTCTCCAGCCTGACCCCGGAGGGGCCCACCGCACAGGTGGGCCCCTCCGGGCGTCTCTGGGCCTCCCGCTGGGCCCGTGGGCCCGCCGCGCCGGGCGTCCGTGCCGACAGGATCGCTGCATGACGACGATCCGGCGCCGCGCGCGCGACGAGGGCGCAGCCACGCTGGAGCACCTCGGCGTGGTCGTCGTGGCCGTCCTCCTGGTCGGCGCGCTGGTCGCGGCCCTGAGCCGAGCCGACATCGGCACCGTGATCGCCTGTGAGCTCCGCTCGATCGTCACCCAGGCCGGAAGCTGCGGGACCGCGGACGTCCCGACGACGTACGACGCCGACGGTGACGGCGTCGGGTCGCAGGACGACGCGCCGACGAGGATCGACGACGGTCCGGCGACCGACACGGGAGACGCCGACACCACCTACGACGATGCCGACCCGACCACCGACACCGTCGACCAGGACGCGGTCGACGACGCCCTGGACGACATCCGGGACGCGCTCGACGGCGGGTTCTTCGGGGTCCGCGGCGGCGACCTGGACGACGCGCAGGATGCCCTGGAAGGGCTGAACGGGCGCGAGATCGACGCCCTGATCGCCTCGATGTCCGACGACGAGCTCCGGCACTGGATCAACGAGCTCGAGGACGGGTGGGTCGGCGGCGGCTGGGACCGCGAGCGACGTCGCGAGCTGTGGGAGCTCATCGTCGGCAAGGCCAGCAAGGCGACGCTGGACCGGCTGGCGCGCTTCACGGACGAGATCCAGCCGTCGTTCGACGACGTCGGCGGCGACGGGGCCCGCGACGACCCGGAGAGCGTCGCCAACACGGCCGAGTACGACGAGGTGAACCACCAGCTGTTCGTCGGGGGGATCAGTCCGTCCGACATCGCCCAGGGCGCGATCGGGGACTGCTGGTACATGGCCTCGCTCATGGCCGTCGCGCAGGCGGACCCGAGCCTGCTGCGGCAGGCGATCACCCGGAACCCCAACGGCACCTACACCGTGCGGCTGTACGACGACGGCCGGCTGGTCGACGTGACGGTCACCCCGGAGATGGTGCTCCGCGACGACAGCCCCGCGTTCTCCTACCAGCACACCCAGGAGCTCGCCGACGGGTCGCAGGGCTACGAGATCTGGCCGCTCGTGATGGAGAAGGCGCTCGCGCTGCACTGGGGCGACTACGCCGCGATCGAGGGTGACTCCCCGGGCCTCGGTCTGGAGGTCGTCACCGGCCAGCCCAGCGACTCGTCCGACCTCGACGACGCCCCCAGCGTCTCCGAGCTCGACTCGCTGCTCGACGGAGGGGGAGCGGTGACGCTCGCCTCCTTCGGTGACGGCGACGACCTGCCCGACACCTACGGCAACGCGTCGGACGGCGGCCTCGTCACGGGGCACGCCTACTACGTCCAGTCGGTCGACACGGAGGCCGGTACGGTCACGGTGGTCAACCCCTGGGGCTCGGCCTACGACCCGATCACGCTGTCGTACGCTGACTTCCAGGACAGCTTCAGCACGATCTACACGAACGAGGTGCGCCGGTGAGCGGCTCGAGGACGGGCGCCCGAGCGCTCGCGGCCCTTCTCGTCACCACGACCCTGGTCCTGGCCGGTTGCGGCGGGTCCGACGACGAGGGGGACGAGGTGCAGCACCCCGAGGGGTCGCGTGCGCTGGTGGTCAACCAGCCGACCGCGATCGGTGACTACCGGGTCGTCGCGTCGAACGTGACGCAGGACGAGGCCGGCATCGACGTCGTGGGCGACGGGCCGGCCGAAGGCGGCCGGGTGTCGGTGGGGGACGAGGCGACGATCGGCGGCTTCACGTTCACCCTGGTGGACATCGTGCTGGACGACGACAAGGACGCGGCGCCGGGCGGCAGCTCGACGACCGTCTGGATCCTTCCGGCCGACTGAGCTCCTGCGCGGGAACACGAGGGTCTGTCGCGGCGTTCTCCCACACAGAGCGTGATGCGGGCCGCTTTGACGCCCCACCAGGCGCCAGGTAACGTAGGACACCGTGCCCGCGCCGTCGGGCTCTCGCGCATGCACTCGGTGGACGCCTAGGTCCCGGACTTCTGTCCGGGGTGGGCGGGTCCGGATGCATCGGGTGGTTTCCCCCACCGCGCCGTCTCTCCGTCAAGGCAACCTTGCGGACAGCGGTGCGGAGGACCGGGGCGACACGCCCGGGTGCGGGGGTCGGTTCGGGACGCAAGAACTGCGAGGTAGTCGCGCGACGGGCGACGAACCTCGACCATGCCGGCCGTCCAGGGTGACGGGTGCCGGTCGACCAGAGATTCATCCAACAGACGGAGACGTAGTGCCTACGATCCAGCAGCTGGTCCGCAAGGGCCGGCAGGCGAAGACGAACAAGTCGAAGACGCCTGCCCTCAAGGGCTCCCCCCAGCGACGCGGTGTGTGCACCCGCGTCTACACCACGACCCCGAAGAAGCCGAACTCCGCGCTCCGCAAGGTCGCGCGCGTCCGCCTCTCGAGCCAGGTCGAGGTCACCGCGTACATCCCCGGTGTCGGTCACAACCTGCAGGAGCACTCGATCGTGCTCGTGCGCGGTGGCCGAGTGAAGGACCTCCCGGGTGTCCGGTACAAGATCGTCCGTGGTGCCCTCGACACGCAGGGCGTCAAGAACCGTAAGCAGGCACGCAGCCGCTACGGCGCGAAGAAGGTGGGCTGATGCCTCGCAAGGGTCCGGCCCCCAAGCGGCCGCTCGTCATCGACCCCGTCTACGGGTCCCCGGTCGTCACGCAGCTGATCAACAAGGTCCTGCTCGACGGCAAGAAGTCCGTCGCGGAGCACATCGTCTACGGCGCCCTCGAGGGTGTCCGTGAGAAGACGCAGGGCGACCCGGTCGTCGTGCTCAAGCGCGCGCTGGACAACGTCCGCCCGTCGCTCGAGGTGCGTTCGCGCCGCGTCGGTGGCGCCACGTACCAGGTGCCCGTCGAGGTGCGCCCGGTCCGTCAGACCACCCTCGCGCTGCGCTGGCTCACCGACTACTCGCGCGCACGTCGCGAGAAGACGATGACCGAGCGCCTCATGAACGAGATCCTCGACGCGTCCAACGGCCTCGGTGCCGCGGTGAAGCGTCGCGAGGACATGCACAAGATGGCCGAGTCCAACAAGGCCTTCGCGCACTACCGCTGGTAATCCCGGCACTCACGGGCGCTGCGCCGCCGGTCCGATCCTCGGGCCGGACCGGTGGCGCCACCCAAGCCAACCGACAAGGGGCAACTCACGTGGCACTGGATGTGCTGACGGACCTCACGAAGGTCCGCAACATCGGCATCATGGCTCACATCGATGCCGGCAAGACGACGACCACCGAGCGGATCCTGTTCTACACCGGGGTCAACTACAAGATCGGTGAGACGCACGACGGTGCGTCGACGATGGACTGGATGGAGCAGGAGCAGGAGCGCGGCATCACGATCACGTCCGCCGCGACGACCTGCTACTGGCACGACAACCAGATCAACATCATCGACACCCCGGGCCACGTGGACTTCACGGTCGAGGTCGAGCGCTCGCTGCGCGTCCTCGACGGTGCCGTCGCCGTCTTCGACGGCAAGGAGGGCGTCGAGCCCCAGTCGGAGACCGTCTGGCGTCAGGCCGACAAGTACGACGTCCCGCGCATCTGCTTCGTCAACAAGATGGACAAGCTCGGCGCGGACTTCTACTTCACCGTCGACACGATCGTGAACCGCCTCAAGGCCAAGCCGCTGGTCATCCAGCTGCCCATCGGTGCCGAGAACGACTTCATCGGCGTCGTGGACCTGGTCACCATGCGTGCCCTCGTCTGGCGCGGCGAGACCGCACTGGGCGAGAAGTACGAGGTCGAGGACATCCCGGCCGACCTGGTGGAGAAGGCGGACAAGTACCGCGCCGAGCTCCTCGAGGCCGTCGCCGAGACCGACGACGAGCTGCTCGAGAAGTTCCTCGGTGGCGAGGAGCTGACGATCGCCGAGATCAAGGGCGGCATCCGCAAGCTCACCGTCAAGTCCGAGGCCTACCCGGTCCTGTGCGGCTCGGCGTTCAAGAACAAGGGCGTCCAGCCCATGCTCGACGCCGTCATCGACTACCTGCCGACGCCTCTGGACGTCCCGGCTGTCGAGGGCCACGACATGAAGGACCCCGAGCTCGTCGTCGAGCGCCACCCCGACTCGACGGAGCCGTTCTCGGCCCTCGCGTTCAAGGTCGCCTCGCACCCGTTCTTCGGCAAGCTCACCTACGTCCGGGTCTACTCCGGCAAGGTGGCGCAGGGCGCCCAGGTGCTCAACTCGACCAAGAACAAGAAGGAGCGCATCGGGAAGCTCTTCCAGATGCACTCCAACAAGGAGAACCCGGTCGAGGACGCCACGGCCGGTCACATCTACGCGTTCATCGGTCTCAAGGACGTCACCACGGGCGACACCCTGTGCGACCCGGCCTCGCCGGTCGTGCTCGAGTCCATGACGTTCCCCGAGCCGGTCATCGACGTCGCCATCGAGCCCAAGACGAAGGGTGACCAGGAGAAGCTCTCCGTGGCCATCCAGAAGCTGGCCGAGGAGGACCCGACCTTCCGCGTCAAGCACGACGAGGAGACCGGCCAGACCGTCATCGGCGGTATGGGCGAGCTCCACCTCGACATCCTCGTGGACCGCATGCGTCGCGAGTTCAAGGTCGAGGCCAACGTCGGCAAGCCGCAGGTCGCGTACCGCGAGACGATCCGTCGCTCGGTCGAGAAGATCGACTACGTGCACAAGAAGCAGACCGGTGGCTCGGGCCAGTACGCGAAGGTCCAGATGACCTTCGAGCCGCTGGACCCCGCCGAGGGCGAGCTGTACGAGTTCTCGAACAAGGTCACCGGTGGCCGCATCCCGCGCGAGTACATCCCGTCGGTCGACGCCGGCATCCAGAGCGCGATGCAGCTCGGCGTCCTCGCGGGCTTCCCGCTCGTGGGCGTCAAGGCGATCCTGCTCGACGGTGCCGCGCACGACGTCGACTCCTCGGAGATGGCGTTCAAGATCGCGGGCTCGATGATCCTCAAGGAAGCGGTCCGCAAGGCCGACCCGGTTCTCCTGGAGCCGGTCATGGCCGTCGAGGTCCGTACTCCTGAGGAGTACATGGGTGACGTCATCGGCGACATCAACTCGCGCCGCGGCATGATCCAGTCCATGGAGGACGCGACGGGCGTGAAGGTCATCCGCGCCCAGGTTCCTCTCTCCGAGATGTTCGGGTACGTCGGTGACCTGCGGTCGAAGACCCAGGGTCGCGCGGTGTACTCGATGCAGTTCGACAGCTACGCCGAGGTTCCTCGGAACGTTGCCGAGGAAATCATCAAGAAGACCCGGGGCGAGTAGTCCCACAGGTCGAACCCTGTAGTTCCATCACACAAACCGACCCGTAGGACGCCGCGTCGAACGGCTACCGTCCGGTAGCCGCAGAACGTCGGCCAATCTCTACCAAGTCCTGAGGAGGACACCCAGTGGGCAAGGCGAAGTTCGAGCGGACGAAGCCGCACGTCAACATCGGCACCATCGGCCACGTCGACCACGGCAAGACGACGCTGACCGCGGCCATCTCGAAGGTGCTGCACGACAAGTACCCCGACCTGAACCCCTTCACGCCTTTCGACGAGATCGACAAGGCCCCTGAGGAGAAGCAGCGCGGTATCACGATCAACATCGCGCACGTGGAGTACCAGACGGAGAAGCGTCACTACGCTCACGTCGACGCTCCGGGTCACGCTGACTACATCAAGAACATGATCACGGGTGCGGCGCAGATGGACGGCGCCATCCTCGTGGTCGCGGCGACCGACGGCCCGATGGCCCAGACGCGCGAGCACGTCCTGCTCGCCCGTCAGGTCGGCGTGCCCTACCTGCTCGTCGCGCTGAACAAGACCGACATGGTCGACGACGAGGAGATCCTGGAGCTCGTCGAGGTCGAGGTGCGCGAGCTCCTCTCGGCCCAGGGCTTCGACGGCGACGACGTCCCCGTCGTGCGCGTCTCCGGCCTGAAGGCGCTCGAGGGCGACCCGGTCTGGGTCAAGTCCGTCGAGGACCTGCTCGCCGCTGTCGACGAGTCCGTCCCGGACCCGGTGCGCGACATCGACAAGCCCTTCCTCATGCCGATCGAGGACGTCTTCACGATCACCGGTCGTGGCACCGTCGTCACCGGTCGCGTGGAGCGCGGCAAGCTCAAGGTGAACGAGGAGGTGGAGATCGTCGGCATCAAGGAGAAGGCGATCAAGACCACGGTCACCGGCGTCGAGATGTTCCGCAAGCTGCTCGACTACGCCGAGGCCGGCGAGAACGTCGGTCTGCTCCTGCGTGGCACGAAGCGCGAGGAGGTCGAGCGCGGCCAGGTCGTCGTCAAGCCCGGCTCGATCACGCCGCACACCGAGTTCGAGGGCCAGGTCTACATCCTGGCCAAGGACGAGGGTGGCCGTCACAACCCGTTCTACGGGAACTACCGCCCCCAGTTCTACTTCCGCACCACCGACGTCACCGGCGTCATCACGCTGCCCGAGGGCACCGAGATGGTCATGCCCGGCGACAACACCGAGATCCACGTGAACCTCATCCAGCCCATCGCGATGGAAGAGGGCCTCGGCTTCGCCATCCGCGAGGGTGGCCGCACCGTCGGCTCGGGCAAGGTCATCAAGATCATCAAGTGATGCTCGCCCCTCGGGGCAGCTGAACTGACGGAAGGGCCCGGGAGCTTCGGCTCCCGGGCCCTTCCGTCGTGTGTCGTCCCGGCGGGCTCAGCCCGAGTCGGGATAGCCGGCGTACCCGTCGCCGTCGAGGTCGGTGCACAGGCCGTAGCTCTCGTCCGTGCTGAAGGACGCGACGCACTCCGCGTAGCCCTCGATGTAGCGGAACTCCGAGTCGGCCGTCGCGTCGGTGCAGTCGGGGGAGCCGTCGGCGGGGTCGCAGCTGTCGCCGGGGAGGAGAGCGCGCGGCGTCGGGCCGGACGAGGTGTCGGCGGTCGGTGTCGCGCTCGGCGTCGGCACAGAGGTCACGGACGTGGACGCCGTCGGCGCGGTCGTGGGCGACGCGGTCGGCGCAGGAGCAGGCGTCGGCGTGCACGCCGTGAGCAGGAGCGCTGCGGCCGTGACGCCGATCCCGCGAGCGGTCAGTCGATGCATGTACCGCACCGTAGCGGTGGGGGAGCGCTCGGTGCAGGACGACAGTGCCGGCGGTTGTGCGGGAGATCACGCTGATCTGCGCGCTCGCTGTGACGCAGGCGATTGGAGTTCCACCGCGCACTCTGGCACACTGTTCAGGTTGCCTAGTTGAGGGCGGCGCGTTAGCGCGCGCAGCACACGACGGGGCTCACACACGTGGACGGCGTCTGGACCCCGGGATCACCCGGTGGTTGACGCCCGACAACAACCACCGATCTCGTGCCTGAGAGGGTACGCAGCGCAACGGTGTGTCGTGCCAAGCGACACGCCCGAGTGCGGGGGTCGGACGGGCCGGTTCCAAACAGAGGGAAGTAGAAGCGCCATGGCGGGACAGAAGATCCGCATCAGGCTCAAGTCCTACGACCACGAAGTCATCGACAGCTCGGCGCGCAAGATCGTCGACACGGTGACTCGCGCTGGTGCGTCGGTCGTGGGTCCGGTGCCGCTGCCGACGGAGAAGAACGTGTTCTGCGTCATCCGGTCGCCCCACAAGTACAAGGACAGCCGCGAGCACTTCGAGATGCGTACTCACAAGCGGCTCATCGACATCATCGATCCCACGCCGAAGGCCGTCGACTCGCTCATGCGTCTCGACCTGCCTGCGGACGTGAACATCGAGATCAAGCTCTGACGCTGGGAAGGAACTGATTTCTATGGTTACCCAGCAGAACGAGCGCGCAGTCACGGCCCTGCTCGGCACGAAGCTCGGCATGACCCAGGTGTGGGACGACAACGGTCGTCTCGTCCCGGTCACCGTCGTCGCTGTCGGCACGAACGTCGTGACCCAGGTGCGCTCCGCCGATGCTGACGGCTACGCCGCGGTCCAGCTGGCCCACGGCCAGATCGACCCGCGCAAGGTCACCAAGCCGCTGAAGGGCCACTTCGAGAAGGCCGGGGTCACCCCCCGCCGGCACGTGGCCGAGATCCGTACGCCGAACGCCTCCGAGTTCACGCTCGGCCAGGAGCTCACGGCCGCCCTCTTCGAGGCCGGCTCGCTCGTGGACGTCATCGGCACCACCAAGGGCAAGGGCACCGCCGGTGTCATGAAGCGTCACGGCTTCCACGGCGTCGGCGCCTCGCACGGTGCGCACCGCAACCACCGCAAGCCCGGCTCGATCGGTGGCGCCTCCACGCCGTCGCGCGTGTTCAAGGGCATCAAGATGGCCGGTCGCATGGGCGTGGACCGCCAGACCACCCAGAACCTGACCGTGCACGCCGTCGACGTCGAGAGGGGCCTGCTCCTCGTCAAGGGTGCCGTTCCCGGCCCCAAGGGTGGCGTCGTGGTCGTGCGTTCCGCTGTGAAGGGGGCGTGACCATGAGTGACACGCTGACCGTCGACGTGGTCGACTCCCAGGGCAAGAAGACCGGCTCGGCCGATCTGCCCGCGGACGTCTTCGACGTGCAGACCAACATCCCGCTGATCCACCAGGTCGTCGTCGCGCAGCTCGCGGCGGCACGCCAGGGCACCCACGACACGAAGTCTCGTGGCGAGGTGCGCGGTGGTGGGCGCAAGCCGTACAAGCAGAAGGGCACCGGCCGCGCCCGTCAGGGTTCGACGCGTGCTCCGCAGTTCGCCGGTGGTGGCGTCGTCCACGGCCCCACCCCGCGTGACTACTCGCAGCGCACCCCCAAGAAGATGAAGGCCGCGGCGCTCCGCGGTGCTCTCTCGGACCGCGCTCGCGCTGGCCGCGTGCACGTCGTCTCGGGCTTCGCCCCGGGCACGGCGCCGTCGACCAAGTCCGCGCTCGCCGTGCTCGACAACCTCTCGGGACGCAAGAACGTCCTGGTCGTCGTCGAGCGTCAGGACGAGATCACGTGGAAGTCGCTGCGGAACGTCGAGCGGGTGCACCTGCTGGTCGCTGACCAGCTCAACACCTACGACGTCCTGATCTCGGACGACGTCGTGTTCACGCAGGGCGCGCTCGACGCGTTCCTCGCGGGCCCGGCCAAGGGCTCCGCCGACGCGAAGGACGATGCCAAGTGACCGACATCGGCAAGAACCCGCGCGACATCCTGCTCGCGCCGGTCGTCTCCGAGAAGAGCTACGGCCTGCTCGACGAGGGGAAGTACACCTTCCTCGTCGACCCGCGGGCGAACAAGACCGAGATCAAGATTGCCGTCGAGCAGGTCTTCGGCGTCAAGGTCGACTCGGTCAACACCGCGAACCGTCAGGGCAAGGCCCGTCGGACCCGTTTCGGCATCGGCCGCCGCAAGGACACGAAGCGTGCGATCGTCACCCTCCGCGAGGGAACGATCGACATCTTCGGTGGTCCGGTCGGCTGAGCGAAGGACTGAGAACTCATGGGAATCCGCAAGTACAAGCCGACCACGCCGGGCCGTCGCGGCTCCAGCGTCGCCGACTTCGTCGAGATCACGCGCTCCACTCCGGAGAAGTCGCTCGTCCGTCCCCTCCACAAGACGGGCGGCCGTAACTCCACGGGTCGCATCACCACGCGCCACCAGGGTGGCGGTCACAAGCGTGCGTACCGCGTCATCGACTTCCGTCGCCATGACAAGGACGGCGTGCCGGCCAAGGTCGCTCACATCGAGTACGACCCCAACCGCACCGCCCGCATCGCGCTCCTGCACTACGCGGACGGCGAGAAGCGCTACATCATCGCGCCGAACAAGCTGTCGCAGGGTGACCGCATCGAGAACGGCCCCGGCGCCGACATCAAGCCCGGCAACAACCTGCCGCTGCGCAACATCCCGACCGGTACGGTCATCCACGCCATCGAGCTGCGGCCCGGTGGCGGTGCGAAGATTGCCCGCTCGGCTGGTGCGTCCGTGCAGCTCGTCGCCAAGGACGGCCCCTACGCCCAGCTGCGTATGCCGTCCGGTGAGATCCGCAACGTCGACCTGCGCTGCCGCGCCACGGTCGGCGAGGTGGGCAACGCCGAGCAGTCGAACATCAACTGGGGCAAGGCCGGCCGCATGCGCTGGAAGGGCAAGCGCCCGACCGTCCGTGGTGTCGCCATGAACCCGATCGACCACCCGCACGGTGGTGGCGAGGGCAAGACGTCCGGTGGACGTCACCCCGTCAGCCCGTGGGGCCAGGCCGAGGGTCGTACCCGCCGTCCGAACAAGCCGAGCGACAAGCTCATCGTGCGCCGTCGGCGCACCGGCAAGAACAAGCGCTGATAGGAGCCTGAGATGCCACGTAGCCTGAAGAAGGGCCCGTTCGTCGACGGTCACCTGCAGAAGAAGGTCGACGTCCAGAACACCGCCGGCACGAAGAACGTCATCAAGACGTGGTCGCGCCGTTCGGTCATCACGCCGGACTTCCTCGGCCACACGTTCGCTGTGCACGACGGACGCAAGCACACCCCGGTGTTCGTGACGGAGGCGATGGTCGGGCACAAGCTCGGCGAGTTCGCTCCGACGCGGACGTTCCGCGGCCACGAGAAGGACGACCGGAAGGGTCGTCGCCGCTGACCCCCGGGTCAGCCAGGCGACGCCCTTAACCGGCAGAGACAAGAAGGCAGGACAGCAATGGAAGCCAAGGCGAAGGCGCGGTTCGTCCGCGTCACGCCCCAGAAGGCCCGGCGCGTCGTGGACCTCATCCGTGGCAAGCAGGCCGGCGAGGCTGTGGCGGTGCTGAAGTTCGCACCGCAGGCCGCGGGGGAGACGGTGCTCAAGGTTGTGGAGAGCGCGATCGCCAACGCTCGGGAGACCGCCAAGCGGTCGAACGAGCGTCTGGACGAGGCGGACCTCTACATCTCCGAGGTGTTCGTCGACGAGGGTCCGACGCTCAAGCGGTTCCGTCCGCGGGCGCAGGGTCGGGCCAGCCAGATCCTCAAGCGGACGAGCCACATCACCGTGGTCGTCGCTGAGCGCGAGACGAAGGGACGGGCCCGATAGTGGGACAGAAAGTCAACCCGCTCGGGTACCGCCTGGGCATCACCACCGACCACCGGTCGCGCTGGTTCGCCGACTCGACCAAGCCGGGTCAGCGCTACCGCGACTACGTGGGCGAGGACGTCAAGATCCGCAAGCTCATGGCCACGGGCCTCGAGCGTGCCGGTATCGCCAAGGTCGAGATCGAGCGCACGCGTGACCGCGTTCGTGTCGACATCCACACCGCCCGCCCGGGCATCGTCATCGGGCGTCGTGGCGCGGAGGCCGACCGCATCCGTGGCGAGCTCGAGAAGCTCACGGGCAAGCAGGTCCAGCTGAACATCCTCGAGGTCAAGAACGCCGAGATCGAGGCTCAGCTGGTCGCTCAGGGCATCGCCGAGCAGCTGGCGAGCCGCGTCTCGTTCCGCCGCGCCATGCGCAAGGGCATCCAGTCGGCCCAGCGCGCCGGTGCCAAGGGCATCCGCGTGCAGGTCTCCGGCCGCCTCGGTGGCGCGGAGATGAGCCGCACGGAGTTCTACCGCGAGGGCCGCGTGCCCCTGCACACGCTCCGCGCGAACATCGACTACGGCTTCTTCGAGGCTCGCACCACCTTCGGGCGCATCGGCGTCAAGGTGTGGGTCTACAAGGGCGACATGACCGAGAAGGAGTTTGCTCGCGAGCAGGCGACCCAGGCCCCGCGCCCGGCTCGTGGCCCGCGGACGGACCGTGGCGAGCGCAGCGACCGTGGCCCCCGGGCCGGCGCTCCTCGTCGCGAGCGTTCCGACGCTCCTGAGGCAACCGAGGCCGCCTCCGCTCCGGCGGAGACCCCGGCCACTGACAGCGGAACGGAGGCCTGAGCCGTGCTTATCCCGCGCAGGCTGAAGCACCGCAAGCAGCACCACCCGGGGCGCTCCGGCGCCGCGACCGGTGGTACCGCGATCTCCTTCGGTGAGTACGGCATCCAGGCTCTCGAGCCCGCCTACGTCACCAACCGGCAGATCGAGGCTGCTCGTATCGCCATGACCCGCCACATCAAGCGTGGAGGGAAGGTCTGGATCAACATCTACCCGGACCGCCCCCTCACGAAGAAGCCTGCCGAGACCCGCATGGGTTCCGGCAAGGGTTCGCCCGAGTGGTGGATCGCCAACGTCAAGCCCGGCCGAGTTCTCTTCGAGCTCGCCGGCGTCCCGGAGCCCCTGGCTCGCGAGGCCATGCGCCGCGCGCAGCACAAGCTCCCGATGAAGACACGTTTTGTGGTTCGCGAGGGTGGTAACTGATGACTATCGGCACCAAGGAACTGGCTCCCAGCGAGCTGGACACCTTCGACGACGAGAAGCTTGTCGCCGAGCTGAAGAAGTCCAAGGAGGAGCTGTTCAACCTCCGCTTCCAGTCGGCGACCGGTCAGCTCGAGAGCCACGGGCGTCTCAAGGCCGTTCGCCGCGACATCGCGCGGATCTACACGATCCTGCGTGAGCGCGAGCTCGGCATCCGTACCGCCCCGAGCGCGAGCGAGTGAGAACCATGACTGACGAGAAGAACGAGAAGACGACCGCAGTCGCCGAGAAGCGCGGCGACCGCAAGACGCGCCGCGGCTACGTGGTCAGCGACAAGATGGAAAAGACCGTCGTGGTCGAGGTCGAGGACCGGGTCAAGCACCCGCTCTACGGCAAGGTCATCCGGCGGACGAGCAAGGTCAAGGCGCACGACGAGCTGGGCTCGGCGGGCGTGGGCGACCTCGTCGTCATCATGGAGACCCGGCCGCTGAGCGCCACCAAGCGGTGGCGCCTGGTCGAGGTCCTCGAGAAGGCCAAGTAAGCCAGCAGTTCCCGTACGACCCCCAGTTGCCCACGGGCGCCGGGTGGAGTTCGACAGGACGACACCCGGCGCGACGTGTGCATCACGGCAACTATCCGTTCGGCCAGGCTCGAGCCGTTCCGGCCCGAGAACCCGCCAGACGACAGGAGTAGGTAATGATCCAGCAGGAGTCGCGACTTCGTGTCGCCGACAACACTGGTGCCAAGGAGATCCTTTGCATCCGTGTGCTCGGCGGCTCCGGCCGTCGCTACGCAGGCATCGGTGACGTCATCGTCGCCACCGTCAAGGACGCCATCCCCGGCGGCAACGTCAAGAAGGGCGACGTCGTCAAGGCTGTCATCGTGCGCACCCGCAAGGAGCGCCGCCGTCCGGACGGTTCGTACATCAAGTTCGACGAGAACGCCGCAGTGATCCTCAAGAACGACGGAGAGCCCCGTGGCACGCGCATCTTCGGCCCGGTGGGCCGCGAGCTGCGCGACAAGAAGTTCATGAAGATCATCTCGCTGGCTCCGGAGGTGCTCTGACCATGGCGAAGATCAAGAAGGGCGACCTCGTGGTCGTCATCTCCGGCCGCGACAAGGGACAGCAGGGCCGTGTGCTCGAGGTCCTCGTCGAGTCGCAGCGCCTCGTCGTGGAGGGTGTCCAGCGCGTCACCAAGCACGTCAAGGCCGGCCAGACGCAGCGCGGCACGCGCACCGGCGGCATCGAGACCATCGAGGCGCCCATCCACATCAGCAACGTGATGCTCGTGGACCCGGAGACCAAGAAGGGCACCCGGGTCGGCTACCGCACCGAGCAGGTCGAGCGCGACGGCCGTACCCGCACCGTTCGGGTCCGCGTCGCCAAGCGCTCCGGTAAGGACATCTGATGACCGAGACGACTCTCACGGCTCCGGCGCTCCCGCGTCTGAAGTCCAAGTACAACGACGAGATCAAGACCGCTCTCTTCGAGCAGTTCTCGCACGAGAACATCAACCAGGTCGCACGCCTGGTGAAGGTCGTCGTGAACATGGGCGTCGGCGAGGCCGCCAAGGACTCCAAGCTCATCGAGGGCGCGATCCGCGACCTGACCCAGATCACGGGCCAGAAGCCGCAGGTCACCAAGGCTCGCAAGTCGATCGCGCAGTTCAAGCTGCGTGAGGGAATGCCCATCGGCGCCCACGTCACCCTGCGTGGCGACCGTGCCTGGGAGTTCCTGGACCGCCTGCTCTCCACCGCGCTGCCGCGCATCCGTGACTTCCGTGGCCTCTCGCCGCAGCAGTTCGACGGTCACGGCAACTACACGTTCGGCCTCGTGGAGCAGTCCGTGTTCCACGAGATCGACCAGGACAAGATCGACCGCGTCCGCGGGATGGACATCACGGTCGTCACCACGGCTGACACCGACGACGAGGGTCGCGCTTTCCTCAAGCTCCTCGGCTTCCCGTTCAAGGAGATCTGACCATGGCGAAGACCGCCCTCAAGAACAAGGCTGCTGCCAAGCCGAAGTTCGCGGTGCGTGGCTACACGCGCTGCCAGCGTTGCGGCCGGCCCCACTCGGTGTACCGCAAGTTCGGCCTGTGCCGGATCTGCGTGCGCGAGATGGCCCACCGCGGCGAGCTCCCCGGCGTCACGAAGAGCAGCTGGTAACCCGAGCAACACGAACGTCGGTAGGTCCAGCCCCCTCGGGGGCGGGATACCCCGGCGAGGAAGGGCGGAAGCCCCATGACCATGACCGACCCCATCGCAGACCTGCTCACGCGGCTGCGTAACGCGAACTCGGCTCACCACGACACCGTGCTGATCCCGTTCTCGAAGCTGAAGTCGCACATCGCGGAGATCCTCCAGGCGGAGGGCTACATCACGGGCTGGAAGGTGGAGGACGCCGTCGTCGGCAAGAACCTCATCATCGAGCTCAAGTACGGCCCCAACCGCGAGCGTGCGCTCGCCGGCGTCAAGCGCGTGTCCAAGCCGGGCCTGCGCGTGTACGCCAAGTCCACCAACCTGCCCAAGGTGCTCGGCGGCCTGGGCGTGGCGATCCTGTCCACGTCCTCCGGTCTCCTCACCGACAAGCAGGCCGCCAAGAAGGGCGTGGGTGGGGAAGTCCTCGCCTACGTCTGGTAAGTCCGAGACGGAAAGGAGCTAGCCATGTCCCGAATCGGCAGAGTCCCCGTCCCGGTCCCCACCGGCGTGGATGTCGACATCAACGGCACGGTCGTGACGGTCAAGGGCCCGAAGGGCACCCTGACGCACACGATCCCCGCCCCCATCGAGGTGGCGCGCGACGAGGCAGGTGCCCTCGTGGTCACCCGCCCCGACGACGAGCGCGCCTCGCGCTCGCTGCACGGCCTCACCCGCACGCTGCTGGCGAACCTCGTCATCGGCGTGACGGAGGGCTACATCAAGAAGCTCGAGATCGTCGGTACCGGGTACCGCGTCACGGCGAAGGGCTCGGACCTCGAGTTCGCGCTCGGGTTCAGCCACCCGGTCACGGTCAACCCGCCGGAGGGCATCACCTTCGTCGTCGAAGCCCCCACGCGTTTCTCGGTGCAGGGCATCGACAAGCAGCAGGTGGGCGAGGTCGCCGCGAACATCCGCAAGATCCGCAAGCCTGAGCCGTACAAGGGCAAGGGCGTGCGGTACGCGGGCGAGAACGTGCGCCGCAAGGTCGGAAAGGCCGGTAAGTAACCATGGCTCTCAAGATCCTCGGCAAGGGCAAGCGTGTTGCCCGCCAGCGTCGCCACCTGCGCCTTCGCAAGAAGGTCTCGGGCTCGGCTGCTCGTCCCCGTCTCGTCGTGACCCGGTCCGCCCGGCACATCACGGCGCAGGTCGTGGACGACGGCATCGGCCAGACCCTCGTGTCCGCGTCGACCCTCGAGGCCGACCTGCGTGGCTCGAACGACGACAAGACTGCCAAGGCCCGCAAGGTCGGCGAGCTCATCGCCGAGCGTGCGAAGGCTGCCGGCCTCGACGCTGTGGTCTTCGACCGCGGCGGCAACAAGTACCACGGCCGTGTCGCCGCGGTGGCTGACGGCGCCCGCGAGGGTGGGCTGAAGCTGTGACGACGACGACCTTCCGAAAGAAGAGGACTCACTGATGGCTGCTCCTCAGCGCAGCAACACCGGGGCGCCCGCGGGCGGCACCGGCGGAGGCGGCGACCGTCGTGACGGCGGTCGTGGCCGTGACGGTGGCGGCGGCCGTGGCCGCGACGCCGCAGAGAAGAGCGCGTTCCTCGAGCGCGTCGTGACGATCAACCGCGTCGCCAAGGTCGTCAAGGGCGGCCGGCGCTTCAGCTTCACCGCGCTCGTCGTGGTCGGCGACGGCGACGGCACCGTGGGTGTCGGCTACGGGAAGGCCAAGGAGGTGCCCGCGGCGATCGCCAAGGGTGTCGAGGAGGCCAAGAAGAACTTCTTCAAGGTCCCGCGCATCCAGGGCACCATCCCGCACCCCATCCAGGGTGAGGCCGCTGCCGGTGTCGTCTTCCTGCGTCCGGCCTCGCCGGGTACCGGCGTGATCGCCGGTGGCCCGGTGCGCGCCGTGCTCGAGTGCGCCGGTATCCACGACGTCCTGAGCAAGTCGCTCGGCTCGTCCAACGCGATCAACATCGTGCACGCCACGGTCGCGGCCCTGCGTGGCCTCGAGCGTCCCGAGGCCGTGGCCGCGCGCCGTGGTCTCCCGGTCGAGCACGTCGTCCCGGCTGCCCTCCTCCGTGCCCAGGCTGCCGGCCTGGCCGCAGCGGCGGGCTCGAAGGCAGGTGCCTGATGGCTCGACTCAAGGTGACCCAGACGCGATCTGGCATCGGCGGTAAGCAGAACCAGCGCGACACCCTGCGCACCCTCGGCCTCAAGCGGATCGGCGACGTCGTCGTCAAGGAGGACCGCCCTGAGATCCGCGGCATGGTCAAGACGGTGACGCACCTTGTCGCGGTCGAAGAGGTGGAGTGACCATGGCTGACGAGAAGAACGAGAAGGCGGAGGCTGAGGTGACGGCCCCCAAGAAGGCCGCTGCCAAGAAGGCCCCCGCGAAGAAGGCCGCCGACACGGAGTCCGCTCCGAAGGCGACCAAGGCGAAGGCTGCTGCTGCGGACAAGCCGGCGAAGGCCGACAAGGCCGAGGCGAAGACCGAGGCTGCTCCGAAGGCGAAGGCCGCCAAGGCCGAGCCCAAGGCTGCTGCGCCGAAGAAGACGGTCTCCGCCGCGGCGGCGAAGGCGGCCGAGGCCGCTGCGCAGCCCGGCAACGGTGGCACGCTCAAGGTGCACCACCTCCGTCCGGCTCCGGGCGCCAAGACCGCCAAGACCCGCGTGGGTCGTGGCGAGGCGTCCAAGGGCAAGACGGCCGGTCGTGGCACCAAGGGCACCAAGGCCCGCTACCAGGTGCCGACGCGCTTCGAGGGTGGGCAGATGCCTCTGCACATGCGCCTCCCGAAGCTGCGCGGCTTCAAGAACCCGTTCCGTGTCGAGTACCAGGTCGTCAACCTGGACAAGCTCTCGGCGCTGTACCCGAGCGGTGGCGACGTGACGGTCGCCGACCTCGTGGCGAAGGGCGCTGTCCGCAAGGGCAAGCCCGTCAAGGTGCTCGGTACCGGTGAGCTCACGGTCAAGGTCTCTGTCGCGGTCGACGCCTACTCGGCGTCCGCGAAGGACGCGATCGTGGCTGCCGGCGGAAGCGTCGCGCAGGACTGATCGAAGGACGGGACCGGTGGGGACGTAGTTACCCACCGGTCCCGTTCCGTATGTCGGCGGGCATCAGTTAGGGTGCCCCGGTGCTCGCGACTCGTCGCGGGCTGCACGGCCGGAATGGCCCGGTCGTACGAGATGCCGCTCCGGCGGCCCAGGAGGACCAGGTGCTAGGCGCATTCGTGCGGGCGTTCCGGACGCCCGACCTGCGGCGCAAGCTGCTCTTCACCATCGGGATCATGGTGCTCTTCCGTGTCGGCTCGTTCTTGCCGACGCCGGGTGTGTCGTATCCGAACGTGCAGACGTGTATCGAGCAGTCGCAGGGCAACGACCTGCTCGGGCTGGTGAACCTGTTCAGCGGCGGAGCCCTGCTCCAGCTCTCGGTGTTCGCGCTCGGGATCATGCCGTACATCACGGCGAGCATCATCGTGCAGCTGCTCCGGGTGGTCATCCCTCGCTTCGAGGAGCTGCACCGCGAGGGTCAGTCCGGCACCGCGAAGCTCACGCAGTACACGCGGTACCTGACCATCGGTCTGGCGATCCTGCAGTCGACGACGATCATCACCGTCGCGCGCAGCGGTCAGCTGTTCAGCGGGTGCACCGTCGACGTCATCCCGAACGACAGCTGGCAGACGCTGCTGATCATGGTCATCACCATGACCGCGGGTACCGGCCTGATCATGTGGCTCGGTGAGCTGATCACGGAGCGCGGCGTCGGCAACGGCATGTCGCTCCTCATCTTCACCTCGATCGCCGCGAGCTTCCCGGGTGCCATGTGGTCGATCGCCGGTGGCGACAACGGCGTCTCGAAGTTCATCGTCGTCATGGCGATCGTGGTCCTGGTCATCGCGCTGGTGGTGTTCGTCGAGCAGTCGCAGCGTCGCGTGCCGGTGCAGTACGCCAAGCGCATGGTCGGTCGCCGCATGTACGGCGGGTCCAGCACCTACATCCCGATCAAGATCAACATGGCCGGTGTCATCCCGGTGATCTTCGCGTCGTCGCTGCTCGCCGTGCCCGGGCTGCTCGCGCAGTTCGGTGACCCGGCCGCGGGCTGGGTCCAGTGGGTCAGCCGGTACCTGGCGTCGCCGAGCGCGCCGCTGCACCTGGCGATCTACGTCGTCCTGATCATCTTCTTCTGCTACTTCTACACCGCGATCACGTTCAACCCGGACGAGGTCGCCGACAACATGAAGAAGTACGGCGGCTTCATCCCCGGCATCCGTGCCGGGCGGCCGACCGCCGAGTACCTCGACTACGTCATCTCGCGGATCACCGCGCCCGGGTCGGTGTACCTGGCGATCGTGGCCCTCATCCCGACGATCGCGTTCATCGTCCTGGGCGTCGGCTCGAACATCCCGTTCGGTGGGGCGTCGATCCTCATCGTCGTCGGTGTCGGCCTCGAGACCGTCAAGCAGATCGAGTCCCAGCTGCAGCAGCGGCACTACGAAGGGTTCTTGCGTTGAGCACCCGTCTCGTCCTGCTCGGCCCTCCGGGGGCGGGCAAGGGCACCCAGGCCGCGCGGCTCGCCGAGCGGTTCGGGGTGCCCGCCATCTCCACCGGTGACCTCTTCCGCGCCAACATCAAGGGCGGTACGCCGCTCGGTCGCACCGTGCAGGAGTACACGTCGCGCGGTGCGCTGGTGCCGGACTCCGTCACCAACGACATGGTGCGCGACCGGCTGGCGCAGGACGACGCCACGGAGGGGTTCCTGCTCGACGGGTACCCCCGCAACGTGGCGCAGGTCGGGGAGCTCGACGCGATCCTCGCCGACGCCGGCCTGACGCTCGACCTCGCGGTGGAGATCACGGCGGACGCGGACATCGTGGCCGAGCGGCTCCTGAAGCGTGCCGAGATCGAGGGCCGCGACGACGACACCGATGACGTCATCCGTCACCGGCTCGACGTCTACGCCGCCGAGACCGCCCCGATCGCGCGGGTCTACGCCGAGCGCGGCCTGCTCGTCCAGGTGGACGGGATCGGCGACGTCGACGCGGTCACCGAGCGTCTGGTCGCGGCGATCGGCGCCACCACCGGGCGCTGACGGTGTTCGGTCGCGAGCGGATCGAGTACAAGAGCCCGCAGCAGGTGCTGCTCATGCGGCGCGCGGGCCTGGTGGTCGCCGAGGCGCTCGCCGCGGTCCGTGAGCGTGCGACGCCGGGCGTCACCACCGGGCAGCTCGACGCGGTCGCGGCCGAGGTCATCGCCGACCACCACGCGACGGCGTCCTTCCTCGGCTATCACGGGTACCCGGCCACGCTCTGCGTGTCGGTCAACGACGAGGTCGTGCACGGCATCCCGGGAGCCCGGGTGCTGGAGCCGGGTGACGTCGTCTCGATCGACTGCGGCGCGATCGTCGACGGGTGGCACGGTGACTCCGCGATCACGGTCGTGCTCGACGGTGCGGCGCCCGAGGACGTCGACCTGGCGGCCACCACCGAGCGAGCCATGTGGTCCGGCATCGCCGCGCTGGCCGGCGCCGAGCGCCTCGGGGCCGTGGGGGAGGCCGTGGAGGACGTCGTCGACGCCGCCGAGGCGGCCGGCCTGAACGGCGGCGCACGGTACGGGCTCGTCGAGGAGTACGTCGGGCACGGGATCGGCACGTCGATGCACCAGCCGCCGGACGTCCCGAACTTCCGCAGCCGTGATCGCGGCCCTCGCGTCCGCCCGGGTCTGTGCGTCGCCGTCGAGCCGATGGTCGTCCGTGGGCAGCGGTTCACGCAGGTCCTGGACGACGACTGGACGGTCGTCACGTCCGACGGTTCACGTGCGTCGCACTGGGAGCACACGGTCGCCATCCTCGACGGCGGCATCTGGGTGCTGACGGCCGTGGACGGCGGCGCGCAGGAGCTCGCCGCGCGGGGCGTGACCGTCGCACCGCTCGGCTGAGGGCCACCGCTACCCGCGAGTAGGTCCGACCAGGTGAACTTGCGTCCAGTTATCCACAAATCGCCCGTGAGCGGCCGAAATGCGCGCGCGATGACCGGTTTGTCGGATACGGTCCTGCCCGGCGGTGAACGATCCGCCACGGGTGCTCCTCGGGGCCCGCGCGGTCGTCTGATCCGTGCGGTGAGGGGTGTGAGCGCCCGACTCCGGCAGGCACGTGGTCAGCGCGCGCCTGCACTCGACGTGATGGGTGACTCATGCAGCGCAGCGTTCCTCCCTCCCTGACCTCCCCTCGGCACGGCCGTCGGCGCGCCCGCGCGCTCGGTGCCGTCGCCATCACCTCGGCCCTCCTCGTCGCGCTCGGCACCGGTGCGGCGCAGGCGCACGACCGCGACAGCAGCGGTGGCCACGGCGGTGGCTACGGCGGCGGCAAGTCCTCGCCGAAGCCGACCCAGTCGTCCGAGCCGCAGACCACGGGCGCCTACGTCTACGTCAAGAAGGACGCCGGCAAGCCGGCGTCGTGGGAGAACTCGACCCAGCAGTACCTCGTGGCCACGTGGCCCGGCGCCTCGTGGCGGGACCTCACGCTCGAGGAGGTCGCCGCAGCCCTCCCGGCCGAGCTGACGCTCTGCGGCCCCGCGTGGGGGGTCCAGGAGGACAAGGCCTGGGGCGACGCGACCGTCTTCACCGGGAACAAGGCGCCGTCCTACCCGAAGGACTTCATCGGCTGGCGGTCCAAGGACAACCCGAAGGGCGCGATCTTCGCCGCCAAGCACTGGGACCTGTCCGCGATGGTGACCGTGCCTGAGTGCGGCTCCACGCCGACACCGACCGTGACGCCGTCCGCCACGTCGACCCCGACCCCGACGCCGTCGGTGACGTCGACCCCGACGCCGCTCCCGTCGGAGACCGTGACGGCGGCCCCCACCCAGACGCCGACTCCGACCCCGTCGGTGACGCCGTCGGCAACGCCGACCCCGATCGCCGAGGTCGGCGACGCGCCGACACCGACGCCGTCCGTGACGCCGACTCCGACCGCCGTCGTCCTGGCCTCGACGCCGAGCCCCAGCGCGTCGGTCTACTCGCAGGTGCTGGCCGCCGGCACGGGCGGTGCGGCGCTCGCCGCGACCGGCTCGTCCCCGCTGCCCGGTCTGCTCGCCGGTGGGATCCTGGTGCTCTCGGGCGCCGCCCTGCTCCTGCTGCGGCGACACCGCACCAGCTGATCGAGCGCAGGAGGGCCGCCGTCGATCCGACGGCGGCCCTCCGTTCGTGTGCGCCGGACGTGACGCAGGAGCGAATGTGGTGGACGGCACAGGGGATCGCGTCGGCCCAGGCCGGGCGTGGTTTCGTCCCGTGGGCCAGATGGCGTAAGATTGTCCGTTGGGTGTGCGCCCGGTTCTCGCGGCGCGCTGTGCCCACCGATGTTTCCAGCATGATCCCACCACGCCTACCCCGTCCTTACTTGGGCGGGACAGTCGATGTGGGCTGATCCATCAGAACCGACAGTTAGCGGAGGATATGGCGAAGAAGGACGGTGTCATCGAGATCGAGGGCAGCGTCGTGGAGGCTCTGCCGAACGCGATGTTCCGCGTGGAGCTCACCAACGGCCACAAGGTGCTCGCCCACATCTCGGGCAAGATGCGACAGCACTACATCCGGATCCTCCCCGAGGACCGGGTCGTGGTGGAGCTGAGCCCGTACGACCTGTCCCGTGGCCGGATCGTCTACCGCTACAAGTAACAGCCACTCGATCACGCCGTCAGCCTCGTCAGGGGCGTAACGGCGGCGGAGGAACACGCGATGAAGGTCAAGCCCAGCGTCAAGAAGATCTGCGACAAGTGCAAGGTGATCCGCCGGCACGGTCGCGTCCAGGTGATCTGCGAGAACCTGCGCCACAAGCAGCGCCAGGGCTGATGCCCTGACGCCGGTCCGTCGGACCAGCAGCTCGACCAGCACCACCGGTTCCCCAGAGAGACTTCTCTGAGGGACCAGCAAGCGCACAGCCACTCCGGCGATCACTCGCCGGTGCACCCTCGGTCGGAGGCCGGGGCCCGCAGCACGCGGGAGGGCAGTGCGGCAGACCTCCGAAGCAGTTCAGGAGCCACCAGGCACATGGCACGTCTTATCGGCGTCGACCTCCCCCGCGAGAAGCGGCTCGAGATCGCGCTCACCTACATCTACGGGGTCGGCCGTACCCGCGCCCAGGCAACTCTGGCCGCGACCGGCATCAGCCCGGACCTGCGCGTGAAGGACCTCGGCGACGCCGAGCTCGTCGCGCTGCGTGACTACCTCGAGTCGAGCTACAAGCTCGAGGGTGACCTTCGCCGTGAGGTCGCTGCGGACATCCGCCGCAAGGTCGAGATCGGCTGCTACGAGGGCCTGCGCCACCGCCGTGGCCTTCCGGTGCGCGGCCAGCGCACCAAGACCAACGCGCGTACCCGCAAGGGTCCGAAGCGCACCGTCGCCGGCAAGAAGAAGGCCGGGCGCAAGTAGCCCTCCGCCCCAGGCGCCTCGCGCCAGGGCACGCCGATCAGACCTCGAGAGAAGAAGAGAATGCCTCCCAAGACCCGTTCCGCCGTGCGCAAGCCGCGCCGCAAGGAGAAGAAGAACGTCTCCCACGGCCAGGCGCACATCAAGAGCACGTTCAACAACACGATCATCTCCATCACGGACCCGACCGGCGCCGTCATCGCGTCGGCTTCGTCCGGCCAGGTGGGCTTCAAGGGCTCGCGCAAGTCGACCCCCTTCGCGGCGCAGCTCGCCGCCGAGGCGGCCGCTCGTCGCGCCCAGGAGCACGGCATGAAGAAGGTCGACGTCTTCGTCAAGGGCCCCGGCTCCGGCCGTGAGACCGCGATCCGCTCGCTGCAGGCGACCGGCCTCGAGGTCGGCTCGATCCAGGACGTGACGCCCCAGGCGCACAACGGCTGCCGTCCGCCGAAGCGCCGCCGGGTCTGACCCTCGGCTCGATCGGGTCGGTGCGCGCTGCGAGGCGCGCACCGACCCGGACATCCTTACGCCGACCAGGTGGACCGAGACCAGGCCGGCCCGTAGTACTGCGCAGCGTCATATGGCGGACGCCCGCTGAGAGGAAACACACCGTGCTGATTGCACAGCGCCCCACCCTGACCGAAGAGGTCATCTCGGAGAACCGGTCGCGGTTCTCCATCGAGCCGCTGGAGCCGGGCTTCGGCTACACGCTCGGCAACTCGCTCCGCCGGACGCTGCTGTCCTCCATCCCCGGTGCCGCCGTCACGTCCATCCGGATCGACGGCGTGCTGCACGAGTTCTCCACCGTGCCGGGCGTCAAGGAGGACGTCACCGAGATCATCCTCAACATCAAGCAGCTGGTCGTCTCCTCGGAGAACGACGAGCCCGTGGTGATGTACCTGCGCAAGCAGGGTGCCGGAGAGGTCAGCGCCGCTGACATCGTGCCGCCGGCCGGTGTCGAGGTGCACAACCCTGACCTGCACCTGGCCACGCTCAACGACAAGGGGAAGCTCGAGATCGAGCTGACCGTCGAGCGCGGTCGTGGGTACGTGTCGGCGAACCAGAACAAGTCGTTCGACACCGAGATCGGCCGTATCCCGGTCGACTCGATCTACTCGCCGGTCCTCAAGGTGACCTACAAGGTCGAGGCGACGCGTGTCGAGCAGCGCACGGACTTCGACAAGCTGGTCGTCGACGTCGAGACCAAGTCGGCGATCGGCCCGCGCGACGCGCTGGCCTCTGCCGGCAAGACGCTCGTCGAGCTCTTCGGCCTGGCGCGTGAGCTGAACATCGAGGCCGAGGGCATCGAGATCGGCCCGTCGCCGACCGACGCTGCGCTCGCCGCGGACCTCGCTCTGCCGATCGAGGACCTGCAGCTGACGATCCGCTCCTACAACTGCCTCAAGCGCGAGGGCATCCACTCCGTGGGTGAGCTCGTCGCCCGGTCCGAGGCGGACCTCCTGGACATCCGCAACTTCGGTGCGAAGTCCATCACCGAGGTCAAGGAGAAGCTCGCCGAGCTCGGCCTGACGCTCAAGGACAGCCCGCTCGACTTCGACCCGTCCGCCGCCGGCGCCTACTACGGCGACGACGAGGGCGACTTCGTCGAGGACGAGCAGTACTGACGCCGGGGACGTAGACGGTCGGCCTGACGGCCGGCCGTCCGCAGCCCATCACTGGAACTCAAGGAGTAAAGACCATGCCTACGCCCACCAAGGGTCCCCGGCTCGGTGGCGGACCGGCGCACGAGCGGCTGATCCTCGCGAACCTCGCGACGTCGCTGTTCGAGCACAAGCGCATCACGACGACCGAGACGAAGGCCAAGCGCCTGCGTCCGCTCGCCGAGCGCCTCATCACGTTCGCCAAGCGTGGTGACCTGCACGCCCGCCGCCGCGTGATGACCGTCGTCAAGGACAAGTCCGTCGTGCACGTTCTGTTCACCGAGATCGCCCCGGCCGTGGCCGAGCGTCAGGGTGGCTACACGCGCATCACCAAGATCGGCCCCCGCAAGGGCGACAACGCCCCGATGGCCGTGATCGAGCTCGTGCTCGAGCCGCTCTCCCCGAAGCAGGCCGTCGTGAAGGAGGCCACCAAGGCCGCTTCGAAGGCCGCGCCCAAGGCGAAGAAGGCCGAGGACAAGCCCGTGGAGGACGCCGTCGTCGAGGACGCACCCGTCGAGGACGCGCCGGTCGAGGACGCGCCCGCCGAGAGCAAGGATGACGCCGACAAGGCGTGATCTGACGGCTACGCCGAGAAGGCCCGGGACCGACTGGTCCCGGGCCTTCCGTCGTCCCGGGGCACTGCGTGGCGGGCGAGCCTAGAGTCGGCCGTATGAGCCTGCCGGTCGTCCTCGTGCACGGGCTGCGGACCTCCCGCACGATGTGGCGGGCGCAGGTCGAGGCGTTGCAGCGGGTGGGGCACCGTGCCGTCGCGGTGGACCTGCCTGGTCACGGGACCCGGATCGGTGAGCCCTTCACGCTGGACGCGGCCGTGGACACGGTGGCGCACGCGATCGACGAGCTCGGGGGTCCGGCGGTCGTCGTCGGCCTCTCCCTCGGTGGGTACGTGGGGATCCGGCACGCCGCGCGGCACCCGGAGCAGGTCTGCGGGCTGGTGGCGGCGTCCTGCTCGACCCGCCCGCACCGGCTGCTGCTGGCGGGGTGGTCGGTCGGTGCGCAGGGGATCGCGCGACTGCCGGACCGGGGTGCCCGCCTGAACCAGTTCTTCGTGGACCTCGCGCTGCCGCCCGTCGGCGCGGCGGACGTGGGTGCCGGGGGGTTCGCGCTCGACGCCACGAACGAGGTGCTGCGGGAGATGTCGATCGCGACGCCCCTGGAGGACCTCGCGCGGGTCGAGGCACCGGTGTGGCTGGTCAACGGCGCGTTCGACCACTTCCGCGGGGAGGAGCGCCGGTTCCTGGCGGCGTGCCGGGACGGGCGGCTGGTGGTGGTCCCGCGCGCGACCCACCTGGTGAGCCTGGTGCAGCCGGCACGGTTCACGCGGGTGCTGCTCGAGGCGCTGGACGAGGTCGAGGCGCGGGCTGGCGTCGCGGCCGAGGCGTGACGACGTGGTTGCTCCGGGTCAGCCGCCCAGGGACCAGGCCCGGACGCCCCCGACGATCCCGGCCTGGTTCGGCACGACCACGACGTCGTCGCCCAGCCGCGCCAGCGTGGTCGCGGTGACCTGACGGGCGTTCCCGCCGCCGAGGTACAGCCGGTCCCACACGAACACGGGCCGGAAGCCGTCGACGACCCGTCGGACCCGTCGGGACCAGAGCGCGTCGCCGAGCCGGGCGCGCTCGACCTGTCCGATGTAGGCGTCGTAGGTGGTGCCCCAGCGCACGGGTGCGTGGGAGAGCTCGAGGTGGGGCGCCAGGACCCCGCCGTCGAACAGCGCGGTGCCGAGCCCGGTGCCGAGGGTGAGCACCAGCTCGATGCCCGTCCCGGAGATCACGCCGGCGCCATGCACCTCGGCGTCGTTGAGCACGAGGGTGGGCAGCCCGAGGCGCTCCTCGACCGCCGCGCGGATGTCGCACCCCGCCCAGGCGGCCACGAGCAGGGGGTCGATCGTGGTCCGAGGGCCGGAGCGGGTGACGTAGTGCGGGGTCGCGACGACGACGCCGTGCCGGATCATCCCGGGCATCCCCACGGTCACGCGCTGGGCGGTCGGGAGGTCGGCGGCGATGTCCGCGATCGTGGTGACGAGGCGCTCGGGCGGCAGCGGATAGGGCGTCGGCACGCGTACCGCGGGCGCGTGGAGCGTGCCGGCCGCGTCGAGCACCGACGCCTTGATCCCCCCGCCGCCGCAGTCGACGGCGAGCGTGAACGGGTCGGAGCCGGACGTGGGCACGGCCCCACGCTAGGCGACGGGTGGCGCGGGCGCGCAGAAGCACGACCGGCGGGGATGTGCGGGGACCCGGTGCGTGGCCGACTACCGTGTGGACCCGTGAGCGAGAGCATGGACGGCGTGCCCACGGGCGTGCCGACGCAGGAGCCCGCCGTACGGCTACGGCTCGAGCTGGCCTACGACGGCACCGGATTCGCCGGCTGGGCCGTCCAGCCGGGCCTGAGGACCGTCCAGGGGGTGCTGGAGGCCGCGCTGGGCACCGTCCTGCGGACCGACGGACCCCCGCGCGTGACGGTGGCCGGTCGCACCGACGCCGGCGTCCACGCGCGCGGGCAGGTGGCGCACGTCGACATCCCCGCCGGGCTCATCGAGAAGAGCAGCGGTCGCTCGTCGCGACCGGTGGACGAGGTGCTGCTCACCCGGCTCGGGGGGATCCTCCCCTCCGACCTCGTCGTGCACACCCTCACGCGGGCGGCCGAGGGTTTCGACGCCCGGTTCTCCGCGCTGAGCCGCCGCTACACGTACCGGATCTGCGACGACGCAGCCCGGCGCGACCCGCTGTCCCGCACGCACGTGCTGTGGCACCGCCGCGGGCTCGACGTCGACGCGATGGCAGCGGCGGCGCGGCCGCTGGTCGGTCGCCACGACTTCGCGTCCTACTGCAAGCCCAGGCCGGGCGCGACCACGATCCGCACGCTCGAGGCGTTCGCGTGGTCCCGGCCGGTCGACGGCTCGGACGCCGGCCTGGTGGTCGCGACCGTGCAGGCGGACGCGTTCTGCCACTCGATGGTGCGGTCGCTCGTCGGCGCGAGCCTCGCGGTGGGGGAGGGGCGGCGCGGACCGGGCTGGCCGGCCGAGCTGCTCGCCGCACGTCGCCGCGGTGAGGGCGTGCACGTGGTCGCCGCCCACGGACTCACGCTCGAGGAGGTGGGCTACCCGCCCGACGAGGAGCTGGGGGCGCGAGCGGTTCAGACCCGGGCACGACGCGCGGCCGAGGACCTGCAGCACGCGGCCGGCTGCTGCGGCTGACGCCAGTCAGTCCTCAGGGGCCCTCTGCAGGTCAGTCCTCGACGTCGTCGCGGTACCGGCGGTCGTCGACGTACTCCTCCTCGATGAGGTGGACGGCGGCCTCCTCGGCGCTCGCGGCACCCCCGGAGAAGCCCGCGTCGATGGCGAACCCGTCGGTGCCTCCCGCCTCGACGGCGTCGTCGTCCTCGATCAGGCGACCGGCACGGGACTCGTCGCGGTCGGGGCGAGGCCGGGCCTCCCAGACCTCGGGCTCCTCCTGGCCGATCCGCTGGTCGATCGTCTCGCGGTGCGCCTCTTCCCAGGCCGTCTCGCCGTAGTGGTTCGTCCGCGGCCGGTCCGGCACGGTGTAGCCCTCGTCGAGGAGGTCGTCGACGCCGCGGTCGATCAGGGTGTCCTCGCTGGGCAGCTGGTCGGTGTCGCCCTCGCTGCCGAGCTCGGGGTCGGTGCTGGTGCCGGGAGTCTCGCTCATGCCCCGACCCTTACACCGCGCGCGCCCCGGCGCCAGAGGGAGTGGGGGACGCCACGATCAATCCGGTGTCCCGGGAGGTCGGCGGCCGGGGACACTGGGCCCATGGGCCACCTCGACATCGGCGGCATCGGGTACTTCCTGCCCGACGGCCGTCCACTCCTCGACGACGTGTCGTTCCGGGTGGGTGACGGCGCCCGTGTCGCGCTCGTCGGGCCCAACGGTGCGGGCAAGACGACGCTGCTGCGGATCGTCGCCGGGGACGAGGCTCCGCACGCCGGGTCGGTCGGGCGCAGCGGCGGGCTGGGGATCATGCGGCAGGACATCGGCCGCATCGACGACGACCGGTCGATCCGGGACCTGCTGGCGTCGCTGGCGTCGCCGGCCGTCCGGGATGCTGCGCTGGAGCTCGCGGCGGCGGAGCTGCTGATCATGGAGGTCGACGACGAGCCGGCGCAGATGCGGTACGCGCAGGCGCTCGTCGACTGGGCCGACGTCGGCGGGTACGAGGCGGAGGCGGGCTGGGACCGCGTCACCGACGCCGTGCTGTCCATCCCGTTCGACGCTGCGCAGCACCGCGAGGTGCGCACCCTGTCCGGGGGTGAGCAGAAGCGCCTGGTCCTGGAGGCGCTGCTGCGCGGCCCGGACGAGGTGCTGCTGCTCGACGAGCCCGACAACGCCCTCGACGTCCCCACCAAGCGCTGGCTCGAGGACAGGCTGCGGGCGTCGAACAAGACCGTGCTCTTCGTGAGCCACGACCGCGAGATGCTCGCGCGGGTGGCGACGCAGGTGGCGACGCTGGAGCCCGGCGTCAACGGTGCGGCGGTCTGGGTGCACGGTGGCGGTTTCGCGACGTACCACCAGGCCCGCGAGGACCGGCGCTCGCGGCTGGAGGAGCTGCTGCGGCGCTGGGAGGAGGAGCACGCCAAGCTCAAGGAGCTGGTGCTCACGCTCAAGACGAAGGCCGCGTTCAACGACGGGCTCGCGTCACGGTACTCCGCCGCACAGACGCGGTTGCGCAAGTTCGAGGAGGCGGGGCCGCCGACGCTGCTGGCGCGTGAGCAGAACGTCAGGGTGCGGCTGCGCGGCGGACGGACGGCCAAGCGCGCGATCGTCGCGACCGGGCTCGAGCTGACGGGACTGATGAAGCCGTTCGACCTGGAGGTCTGGTTCGGTGAGCGGGTCGCGGTGCTGGGCTCCAACGGGTCCGGGAAGTCGCACTTCCTGCGGCTCCTGGCGGCCGGCGGCAGCGACCCGGGTCCCGAGCACGCGCCGGCCGACGACCTCCCGGTCGCTCCGGTGACGCACACCGGTCGGGTCGTGCTCGGCCCGCGCGTGCGGCCGGGGTGGTTCGCGCAGAACCACGGGCACCCCGAGCTCGTCGGCCGGACGCTGCTGGAGATCCTGCACCGCGGCGAGGGGCACCGGGCAGGGCTCGGCCGGGAGCAGGCCAGCAAGACGCTCGACCGGTACGAGCTCGTGGCCGCGGCCGAGCAGCGCTACGAGACGCTCTCGGGCGGTCAGCAGGCGCGTCTGCAGATCCTCCTGCTCGAGCTCGGGGGAGCGACGCTGCTCCTGCTCGACGAGCCGACGGACAACCTCGACCTGCACTCCGCGGAGGCGCTCGAGACCGGGCTGGCGGCGTTCGAGGGCACCGTGCTGGCGGTCACCCACGACCGCTGGTTCACCCGGACCTTCGACCGGTTCCTGGTGTTCGGCGCGGACGGCGAGGTCGTCGAGACGCCGGAGCCCGTGTGGGACGTCGGCCGCGTCGACCGCGTGCGCTGACGCTCAGACCAGCAGCGTGACGGCGAGCGTCGCCATCACGACCGCGATGACGATGTCGAGCACCTGCCACGCCCGCGGACGGGCGAACACCGGGCGCAGGTAGGTGGCGCCGAACCCGAGCGCGGCGAACCAGGTGATGCTCGCGAGGACGGCCCCGGCGCCGAACACCCACGCGCCCGGGTCGTGCTGGTGGGCCAGCGACCCCAGGAGCACGACGGTGTCGAGGTAGACGTGCGGGTTGAGGAACGTCAGCGCGAGGCACGTCGTCAGGACGGCTCCGAGGGAGGCCGGCCCGTCGGCGGCGGGGTCGAGACGTTCCGGTCGTCGAGCCCGCAGAGCCGCTCCGACGGCGAGCACCAGGAGGAACGCGGCCCCCGCGTACCGGGTCACGGTGAGGACGGCAGGGTTCTCGGTGACCAGCGCCCCCAGCCCCGCGATGCCGGCGGCGATGAGCAGGGCGTCCGCCGTGGCGCAGACGGCGACGACGGGCAGCACGTGCTCGCGGCGGATCCCCTGTCGCAGCACGAACGCGTTCTGGGCGCCGATGGCGACGATGAGCGAGAGCGCGGTGAGGTAGCCCGAGAGGGCGGCGGCGGGCATGACGACGACGGTAGGCGGCTCGCTGATCTGTAGTCCAGTTCATGGTTCTACAGAAGCGTTAGGATCATTCATGTGGCCTTCGATGTGGATCAGCTGAGCGCCCTCGCCGCCGTCGTGCACGAGGGGAGCTTCGACGCGGCAGCGCAGCGTCTGCACGTGACCCCGTCGGCCGTCAGCCAGCGCATCAAGGCACTCGAGCAGCAGGTCGGACGCGTGCTGGTGCTCCGGACGCGACCCTGCCGGCCCACCGACGACGGCGAGGTGCTCGTCCGGCTCGCCGGCCAGATGGAGCTGCTCGGGCGCGACGCCCTGGCGCAGCTGGTGCCGGCTCCGGGTGGCTCCCGCGCCGCACCGTCGACCCGGCGGCTGCCCGTCGCGGTGAACGACGACTCGATGTCCACGTGGTTCCCTGCCGCCGTCGCCGACCTTCCTGCGGACGTCCTGCTGGACCTGCGGCGCGAGGACCAGGAGCTCTCCGCCGACCTGCTGCGGGACGGCACCGTGATGGCCGCCGTCACCGCGGATCCGCGCGCTGTCCAGGGCTGTCGCGTCCGCCGCCTGGGCGCGATGCGCTATCTGGCGGTCGCGGCGCCCGACCGCCGGGACCGCTGGTTCGCCGACGGGCTGGGGGCGGAGGTCTTCGCCGC
This sequence comes from Cellulomonas sp. Root485, assembly GCF_001426705.1. Taxonomy (GTDB): domain Bacteria; phylum Actinomycetota; class Actinomycetes; order Actinomycetales; family Cellulomonadaceae; genus Cellulomonas. Next base: position 363,692 of record NZ_LMFC01000001.1, read on the forward strand.
AGCCCCGTTGCTGGCGTTCAACCGCGAGGATGGCCTGCAGGAACGCTTCGTGGCCTCCGTCGTGGGTCGTCGCACGGTGACACCCCACGTCCACTACGTGCCGTCGCAGTCGGCCTTCGTGGGGCTGGTCCAGGCGGGGCTCGGGTGGGGGATGGTGCCGGAGGTCGCGGCCACCCCGCTGATAGCGGCCGGGGCGCTCGTCGAGATCCGGGCCGGCCGCTCCCTGGACGTGCCGCTGTACTGGCAGCACTGGGCGCTGCGTACCCCGACCCTGGACGACCTGACGGAGCGCGTGGTGCGGGCTGCCGCGCAGGCGCTCCGACCGGTGCGCAGGCACGGTCCGCCGTCGACAGCGGGCTGACGGTCCGAGGATGGAGGGTGGCGCAGTCCCGCGTTTTGACCCTCCGCGGCACTGCCAGGTAATCTTGTGAGTCGTTGTGCGTCCCCGTTCCAATGCCGGTGTACTCAGCACCGAGCCAGAACGGCAGGGCCGGTGCGTTCCCGCTCGCCGCCTGGATGCCGACGAGAGCATTCATCGGCGGACCCGCACCCTGCGGAGTCCCGCCGCGACAAGATTCGCAACGAAACGAAGGCTGACGACCGTGCGCACGTACACCCCGAAGCCCGGCGACGTCGAGCGGACCTGGCACATCATCGACGCGAACGATGTCGTCCTGGGTCGCCTGGCCACACATGTGGCCACGTTGCTGCGCGGCAAGCACAAGGCAACCTTTGCTCCCCACGTCGACGGCGGTGACTTCGTCATCGTCATCAACGCGAGCAAGGTGGCACTGACCGGCAACAAGCGCGAGAACAAGCTCGCGTACCGCCACTCCGGATACCCGGGTGGCCTGCGCGCCGTGGCCTACTCCGACCTCCTGGAGAAGCACCCCGAGCGCGCGATCGAGAAGGCTGTCCGCGGCATGCTCCCCAAGAGCTCGCTCGCGCGTCAGCAGCTCACCAAGCTCAAGGTCTACGCCGGTGCCGAGCACCCGCACGCGGCGCAGCAGCCGAAGCCCTTCGAGATCACCCAGGTCTCTCAGCAGGCGTGAGCCGGCTGAGTACAGAGAACAAGGACGCGAGGACACCAGTGGCAGAGACCACGGTCGACATCGACCTCGAGGGCGATGACACCCCCACCAGCTACACCTCCGAGACGGTTGCCCCGACGGGCCGCGGTCAGAGCATCACGGCACCCGCGAACGCCCTCGGCCGTCGCAAGGAGGCCATCGCGCGCGTGCGCCTGGTCCCCGGAACCGGCCAGTGGAAGGTCAACGGGCGCACGCTCGAGGACTACTTCCCGAACAAGGTGCACCAGCAGCTCGTGAACTCCCCGTTCAAGCTGGTCGACGTCGAGGGTCGCTTCGACGTCGTCGCCCGCATCACCGGCGGTGGCGTGAGCGGCCAGGCCGGCGCGCTGCGCCTGGGCATCGCCCGTGCGCTGAACGCGATCGACGAGGAGCACAACCGCCCGGCCCTGAAGAAGGCCGGCTTCCTGACCCGCGACGCCCGCGTCGTGGAGCGCAAGAAGGCCGGTCTCAAGAAGGCCCGCAAGGCTCCGCAGTACTCGAAGCGCTGATCTTCGCGCCTCGGCCCGATGGCCCCGCCGGTCTCACGACCAGCGGGGCCATCGGCACGTCTGCAACCATCAGCAAGGACGTGCGAGGGCTCCCCGGGGCACCTCAGGACGAAGGAGTCTGACCATGGGCCGACTGTTCGGTACCGACGGCGTGCGTGGGCTCGCCAACCGGGACGTCACCGCTGAGCTCGCGCTCGACCTCTCGGTCGCGGCCGCGCACGTGCTGGGCTCGCTCGGCGAGTTCGAAGGGCACCGCCCCCGGGCGATCGTCGGGCGCGACAGCCGGGCGTCGGGGGAGTTCCTCGCCGCAGCGGTGTCCGCGGGGCTCGCCTCGGCGGGCATCGACGTCAACAACGTGGGCGTGCTGCCGACACCCGCGGTGGCGTTCCTGACCGCGGAGCTCGGGGTGGACATCGGCGTCGTCCTGTCCGCGTCGCACAACCCCATGCCGGACAACGGCATCAAGTTCCTGTCCCGCGGCGGGCACAAGCTCGACGACGAGCTCGAGGCCGCCATCGAGGCGCGCATGGGCGAGGACTGGGAGCGGCCGCTCGGCGGGGACGTCGGGCGCATCCGGGTCGACACCGGGCGTGCCGGCGAGCAGTACATCGAGCACCTCGTCGGCACCATCGACGTGCCGCTGGCCGGTCTGCGCATCGCGGTCGACTGTGCGAACGGTGCGGCGAGCGAGGTCGGTCCCGCGACGCTGCGGGCGGCGGGCGCGGACGTCGTCGTCATCAACGCCTCGCCCGACGGTCGCAACATCAACGAGAAGTGCGGGTCCACGCACCCCGAGCAGCTCCAGGCCGCCGTCGTGGCCTCCGGGGCGGACCTCGGGGTGGCCTTCGACGGGGACGCCGACAGGTGCCTCGCCGTCGACGCGTCGGGTGCGCTGGTGGACGGCGACCAGATCATGGGGATCCTCGCGATCGCGATGCGCGACCGCGGTGACCTCGTGGCCGACACGCTGGTCACCACCGTCATGAGCAACCTCGGCCTGAAGATCGCGATGACGCAGGCCGGGATCGCCACGATCGACACCGCGGTCGGCGACCGGTACGTGCTCGAGGCCATGCGTGCCGGGGGCTACTCCCTCGGCGGCGAGCAGTCCGGGCACATCATCATGGCGGCGCACGCGACCACCGGCGACGGCGTGCTGACGGCGCTCCAGCTGGCCGCACGCGTCGCCGCGACCGGGACCACGATCGCCGACCTCGCGGGGGTCGTCCGGCGGCTGCCGCAGACCCTGGTCAACGTGCCGGGGGTCGACAAGCGCCGGGCGTCGACGGACGAGTCGCTGCTCGACGCCGTGCGGACCGCCGAGTCGGACCTCGGCAGCACCGGGCGCGTGCTCCTGCGCTCGTCGGGCACCGAGGACCTGGTCCGTGTCATGGTCGAGGCGGGCACGCAGGCGGAGGCGGACCGGGTGGCGCACGAGCTGGCCGACGTCGTCCTGCACCGGCTGGCGCTGTAGTGCCGTCCGGGCCCCAGTGGGACCAGGCGCTGCGTGACGTGGCGCTCTGGATCATCGAGTCCGGCACGCGCTCCGACGACGGGGTCGCGCCCATCGTCCAGGCGGGGCACCCCGCGCTGCGGGCGGTGGCGACGCCGTACGACGGCCAGCTCTCGGACGAGGAGCTGGCGGCGCTCCTCGACGTGATGCACCGGACGATGCGGGCGGCGCCCGGCGTCGGTCTCGCGGCTCCCCAGCTCGGGCTGCCGGTGGCGCTCGCGGTGCTCGAGGACCCGGGCTCCCTCTCCGAGGAGCACGCGGAGGTCCGGGAGCGTGAGCCGCTGCCCTACCAGGTGCTCGTGAACCCGCAGTACACGCCGGTGGGCGACGAGCGGGTCGGCTTCTACGAGGGCTGCCTGAGCGTCGTCGGCTACCAGGCCGTGGTCGCCCGGGCGCGGCACGTCCACCTCACCGGGACCGACGAGCACGGTGCCGCGGTCGACGAGATCGTGGGCGGCTGGTCCGCGCGCATCGTCCAGCACGAGACCGACCACCTCGCCGGGACCCTGTACCTGGACCGTGCCGAGCTGCGCTCGCTCGCAGCGTCGGACGAGTTCGGCGCCCGGTGGGCGGCGGAGCCGAAGCCGGCCGCCGCAGCCCGGGCGCTCGACTTCCCGCTGGACTGAGGGGGTTCCCCGGGGGGAGTCGGGGTCCGCCTGGGGGATGATTCGGGGCTGCACCAGGGATGAACCGGGGGTCACCCCTATGTATCCGGGGCGCACCGCGACTTACCTTTGAAGCACGACACCGGGCGGATCACCACGCGGTGCACGACGCAGGAGCTGATGTCACGTGCTGGAGGGGTGGGCCCTGGCCCTCGTAGGTTCCCCGTGGATCTTCGTCGTGCTCTATCTGTTCGCCACCATCGACGGGTTCTTCCCGCCGATCCCCAGCGAGTCGATCGTCATCGCGCTGTCCGCGGTGGCCATGACGGAGGGCACGCCGAACCTGGCACTGATCATGCTGGTCGCCGCGGCCGGTGCGTGGACGGGGGACCAGATCGCGTACCAGATCGGCACCAAGGTCAAGGTGCGCGAGCTGCGCTTCCTGCGGTCCCCGCGGGGCCAGGCGGCCGTCGACTGGGCGGAGAACGCGCTGGCGAACCGCGGGGCGGCGTTCATCATCGCGGCCCGCTACATCCCGATCGGCCGCGTCGCCGTGAACATGACCGCGGGCGCGGTCGGCTACAGCCGGCGCCGTTTCATGTGGCTCACGGCCATCGCGGCCGTCACCTGGGGCTGCTACTCGGCGCTCATCGGGATCGGTGCCGGGGCTTGGCTCCACGACCACACGCTCGTCGCCGTGGCTGTCGGCGTCGTCGGTGGGCTGGCGATCGGTCTGGTCGTCGACTGGGTGCTGCGCAAGCTCACCCACCACCGCCCGGCCCCGGAGGCGAGCGCACCAGCGCTCCGCGTGGCCGACGAGTCGGACGCGCCCCGGGTCGAGACGACTGCTCCGGTCACAGGACGCTCACGATCCGACCCCGCTGCCTAACGATCCGGTATCACTGCGTCATTTCGCCCATGACTGTGCTTACTCTCTGACTGTGTCGACGTCGCGGTCGGCGCTCCCGTGCCTCACCACACCCCCGGGGGTGTCCATCGGCATGGGTCGATGCAGACAGGGGGCGAGATGGACGTGCGTGCGCGGTGGGTCGCCGGTCTCGCGCTGCCCGCTGCCCTCCTGCTGGGCCTCGCTGCGTGCAGCGCCGCCCCGGCCGAGACCGCACAGGACGCACCCACCGCGGTCGTCGTCGGCGCCGCCGACTGCCTCTCCTCCCAGGTGCTCGCAGACCTGGGCCTGGTGGCGGCCGGAACGTCCGGCCGCACGGGCACCCCGCACGCGGACGCCCCCGAGGCCGGCCGTGTGCCCGACGACTTCGTGCCGGTCAGCGTGGTCGTGTGCGCGCCGGGCGGCACCCTGCAGGACTCGTCCGGGACCTGGGTGGCGCTGACCGCGAGCCGACGCGAGGGCGACCTGGACCCGCTCGTGGCGGCGCTGCGTCGGCCGTCCGCGCAGCACGGTGGGACGTGCAGCAGCGCCGCGGTGGTGCCGCCGTCCCTCTGGCTCGTCGACGCCCTGGGCCGCGCGATCCGGCCGGTGTGGCCGACGGACCGGTGCGGTTCCCCGCAGGAGACGGTGACCGCCGCCCTGGACGCGCTCGAGGAGACCGACCACGAGCAGTACCCCGTCCGGCTCGTGATCCCGGCGGAGCCGACAGCGCAGCGGTGAGCCGAGGCCCTACAGCTTGCGCAGCCGGACCCGCTCCACCGCGTGGTCGCTGTCCTTGGTCAGCACCAGGGTGGCGCGGCTGCGGGTGGGCAGGATGTTCTGCACGAGGTTGGGCTGGTTGATCGAGTCCCAGATCCGCTCGGCCCGCTCCACGGCCTCGTCGTCGGACAGCGCGGCGTACCGGTGGAAGTACGACTCGGGCCGGGCGAACGCGGTCTGGCGCAGCGCGAGGAAGCGGTCCACGTACCAGCGTCGGACGTCGCTCGTGCGGGCGTCGACGTAGATCGAGAAGTCGAAGAAGTCGCTCACCGCCAGGTTCGACGTGCCCTCGGCGGTCGGCCGGGCCGGCTGCAGGACGTTGAGGCCCTCGACGATCAGCACGTCGGGGCGGTTCACCACGATCTCGCGTCCCGGGAGGATGTCGTAGGTGAGGTGGTCGTAGACGGGCACCCGGACCTCCGGGCGGCCCGCCTTGACCTTGGAGACGAAGCGGAGCAGGGCCCGGCGGTCGTAGGACTCGGGGAAGCCCTTGCGTCCCATGAGCCCGCGGCGCTCGAGCTCGGCGTTGGGGTAGAGGAAGCCGTCGGTGGTGATCAGCTGGACCCGCGGTGTCGCGGGCCACCGCGCGAGCAGCTCGCGCAGGAGCCGCGCGGTGGTCGACTTGCCGACGGCCACGGAGCCGGCCACGCCGATCACGAACGGGGTCCCGCCGACGTCCTCGCGCAGGAACGTGCTCGACGCGGCGTGCAGGCCACGGGTGGCCTCGATGTGCAGGTCGAGCAGCCGGGAGATCGGGCGGTAGATGGCGTCGACCTCGGCCAGGTCGATCGGGTCCCCGAGGCCGGCCAGGCGTTCGACGTCGGCGTCGGTCAGCGGCAGCGGGGTGGAGGCGGAGAGCCGGGTCCACGCGTCGCGGTCGAGGTCGACGTAGGGCGACGCCGGTGCGACCGCGGCGCGACGGGGCGCGTCCATGACCGGCACGCGGTCGACGCTGGTCGTCGCGCCGAACCCCGCGAGCACCGCCCGGACCCCCGCGTCGAACTCCGTGCGTGCTGCCTCCGTCGGGGCGACCCGGCCGGGCTCGGACTGCAGGATCTCCGTCATGACCCAGCCGTGGACCTGGGACCAGATGCTGCGCGCGATCGTCTCGGTGTCGCCGGTCAGCTCGCCGCGGTCGACGGCGTCCTGCGTGCGGGCGATGTGGTCCTCGAGCGACAGGGCGCCGCGCTGCGCCGAGGCGTCGGTGGCGTCGTTGCCCGTGATGCTCGGCGCGAACATCACCGTGTACTCCAGCGGGTGCACGAGTGCCCAGTCCCGGTACGCGTGCGACCCGCGCAGCAGCCGCTCGACGCCGTGGAGCTCATCGACCGGCGTGAGGGCGCGGTCGAGCCCGGCGAACGCCTCCATGATCGCCGCGTCGACGAGCGCCGCCTTGCTGCCGAAGTGCGTGTACACCCCGATGGTCGAGCAGCCCGAGAGCGCGGCGACCCGACGCACGGTGAGGGCCGCCGGCCCCTCGGTACCGAGGATCCTGACCGTCTCGGCCAGGATCCGGTCACGGAGGGGCAGCGTTGACGTCGCTGTGGTCACATCACTACGTTATGGCCATAACGGCGTAATGCCATTCCCGCTCTGGGCCCCCGGCCGACGGAGGGCCGCGTCCGAGGAGCGGGCGGGGTGCGTGACGGTCGCCGACTAGACTCGCGGGCATGTGTGGAATCGTCGGCTACGTCGGTAGCCAGGTAGCCAGCGATCGCCCCCTGGACGTGGTGCTGGAGGGCCTGCGGCGCCTCGAGTACCGCGGATACGACTCTGCGGGGGTCGCGCTCGTCAGTCCGGAAGGGACGCTGGCCACCGCGAAGAAGGCCGGCAAGCTGGCGAACCTCGTCGAGGAGCTGGACCTGCGCCCGCTGCCGGAGTCGACCGCGGCGATCGGGCACACCCGGTGGGCCACGCACGGCGGTCCCACCGACGTGAACGCCCACCCGCACGTCGCCGGCAAGCTCGCCGTGATCCACAACGGCATCGTGGAGAACTTCGCCAGCCTCAAGGCCGGCCTCGAGGCCGACGGCGTCCGGTTCGTCTCCGAGACCGACACCGAGGTCGCGGCACAGCTCATCGCGCGGGCGTACGAGACCACGGGCGACCTGACCGCCGCGATGGCCGCCGTCGCTCGCACGCTGCGCGGCACGTTCACGCTCCTCGCCGTCCACGAGGACGCCCCCGACGTGGTCGTGGGTGCCCGGCACGACTCGCCGCTGGTCGTCGGCATCGGTGACGGGGAGAACTTCCTGGGGTCCGACGTCGCGGCGTTCATCTCGCACACGCGGGAGGCTCTCGAGCTCGGCCAGGACCAGGTGGTGACCATCACCCCGACCGCCGTCACCGTCACGGACTTCGACGGCCGTCCGGCGCAGGCCCGTCGCTACACGGTGGACTGGGACGCGGCGGCCGCGGAGAAGGGTGGCTTCGCGTCCTTCATGGACAAGGAGATCCACGACCAGCCGCACGCCGTCGCGGACACGCTCCTCGGCCGGACCGACGCGCACGGGCGGCTCGTGCTGGACGAGATCCGGATCGACGAGTCGGTGCTGCGGTCCGTCGACAAGATCGTCGTGGTCGCCTGCGGCACCGCCGCGTACGCGGGCCACGTCGCCAAGTACGCGATCGAGCACTGGTGCCGGATCCCCGTCGAGGTCGAGCTGGCGCACGAGTTCCGCTACCGCGACCCGGTGGTCAACGAGCGGACGCTGGTGGTGGCGGTGTCGCAGTCGGGCGAGACCATGGACACGCTCATGGCGGTGCGGCACGCCCGGGAGCAGGGCGCCAAGGTGCTCGCGCTGGTGAACACCCACGGCTCGACCATCCCGCGCGAGGCCGACGCGGTGCTCTACACGCACGCCGGGCCCGAGATCGCGGTGGCCTCCACCAAGGCGTTCCTCGCCCAGATCACGGCGGCGTACCTGCTCGGCCTGTACCTCGCGCAGCTGCGCGGCAACAAGTTCGCCGACGAGGTCTCCGCGATCCTCTCCGAGCTCCGCGCGATGCCGGACAAGATCCAGCAGGTGCTCGACCGGTCCGACCGGGTGCGCGAGACCGCGCGCTCGATGGTCGACACCAGGTCGGTGCTGTTCCTGGGTCGGCACGTCGGCTTCCCGGTGGCGATGGAGGGCGCGCTCAAGCTCAAGGAGCTCGCCTACATCCACGCCGAGGGCTTCGCCGCGGGCGAGCTCAAGCACGGGCCGATCGCGCTCATCGAGGAGGGGCAGGCGGTGTTCGTCGTCGTGCCGTCGCCGCGCGGACGTGACTCGCTGCACTCGAAGGTCGTCTCCAACATCCAGGAGATCCGCGCCCGCGGCGCCCGCACCCTGGTCATCGCGGAGGACGGCGACGACGACGTGCTGCCGTACGCCGACGAGGTGTTCTTCGTGCCGCAGTCGCCGACGCTCCTGGCGCCGCTGCTGGCCGTCGTGCCGCTGCAGATCTTCGCGTGCGAGCTGGCGACCGCCAAGGGGCTGGACGTGGACCAGCCGCGCAACCTCGCGAAGTCCGTCACGGTCGAGTGATCGTCGGCGTCGGTATCGACGTCGTCGACGTCGCGCGGTTCGTCGACACCCTGCACCGGGTGCCGGGACTGCGCGCGCGGCTGTTCACGCCCGAGGAGCGGGAGATGCCGGAGACCTCCCTGGCGGCGCGGTTCGCCGCCAAGGAGGCCATCGCCAAGGCGCTCGGCGCACCTGCCGGGATGAGCTGGCAGGACGCGACCGTGCGCCGCGTCGCCGGTGCGCAGCCGGTGGTCGAGGTCGTCGGCACCGTCGCCGCCGCGGCGGCCGCCGCGGGCGTCGACCGGTTCCACCTGTCGATCTCCCACGACGCCGGCATCGCGTCGGCGGTGGTGATCGCCGAGCGCGACTGAGGGCTCAGCGCAGCGCCGGGACGACCTCGGACTCGAACAGCTCGATGCCCGAGCGGTCGTAGGCGGCCTCCGCGAAGTACGTGATCGCGTAGGTCATGCCGAGCTTCTCGAGGGCGCGGAGCTTCTCGACGATCTGTTCCGGGGTGCCGACCAGAGGGCCGTTCCGGAAGTCCTCGGCCACCTCGGCGGCCTTCGCCGGGACCGTGTTGCTCAGGTGCTCCTCGACCCAGGCGATGCGGTCGTCGACCTCGGCCTGGGTGGCACCGATGACCACGTTGTAGTTGGCCGACCGGGTGATCTCCTCGAACGGCCGGCCGATGGCCTCGCAGTGCCCGCGCAGGATCTCGGACTTGTGCGCGAAGGCCTCGGGGGCGCCCGCGAAGTTGGTGTAGGCCGCGTGCTCGGCCGCGATGCGCAGCGTCTTCTTCTCGCCGCCGCCCGCGATCCACAGCGGCGGACCGTCCACCTGCAGGGGGAGCGGCGACAGCTGGGCGCCGTCGACCTGGTAGTGCTCGCCGGCCAGCGTCGCTGTCCCGTTGGTCCACATCTGCTTGAAGATCTGGACGCCCTCGTCGAGCATCGCGATCCGGGTGCCGGCGGACGGGAAGCCGTAGCCGTACGCGAGCCACTCGTGCTCGTACCAGCCGGCGCCGATGCCCATCTCGACACGGCCGCCCGAGATGATGTCCGCGGTCGTGGCCACCTTCGCCAGGTAGGCGGGGTTCCGGTACGCCATGCACGTGCACATCTGCCCGAGCCGGACCCGGCTGGTCGACGCGGCGAACGCGTTGATGAGGCTCCACGCCTCGTGGGTGGCCTCACCGTTGGGCTCGGGGACCGCGTGGAAGTGGTCGTAGACCCAGATCGACTCGAAGGCGTCGCCCTCGTCGGCGTGGGTGGCCAGGCCGCTCATGGTCTGCCAGTGGTCACGGGGCTCGATGCCGGTGAGGTCCTGCCGCCAGCCCTGGGGGATGAAGAGTCCGAAGCGCATGCGGGCACGTTACCTGCGCTGCGGCGCTCGCGCGCGGTCCGCTCGAATCGATGCAATCGGACATCGGTGCCCGCGCCTGCGTGCGATTGCGCTCCCACCCGTCAGGATGAGGAACGTGCTGCAGACCTGGACCTCCACGCAGGTGCGGGCAGCGGAAGAACCGCTGCTGGCGCTCGGCGTCCCCCTGATGGAGCGGGCCGCGTTCGCCCTGCACGTGCGCATTGCCGCGGTGCTGCGCGAGCTGCGCGGCGCTGTCGCCGGTGCGCGGGTGGTCGTGCTCGCGGGGCCGGGCAACAACGGCGGCGACGCCCTGCACGCGGGTGCGCTGCTGGCTCGGCGCGGGATCGACGTCCACGCGGTGCTCACCGGCTCGCGCGTCCACGAGGGCGGTCTGTCCGCCTTCCGACACGCCGGGGGACGGGTGCTGCGCGTCGACGGGCCGGTCGACGACGCGGCCGAGCTCGCGGCGGGGGCGGACGTGGTGCTGGACGGCCTGCTCGGCATCGGCTCTGACGGGACCGGCCTGCGCGGTGTGCCGGGCCAGCTCGTCGAGGCCCTCCTCGAGCGTGGGAGTCCCTACGTCGTCGCGGTCGACGTCCCGTCGGGCCTCGGGGTCGACGACGGACGGCGGGACGGGACCGTCCTGGACGCCGACCTGACGGTGACGTTCGGCGGGCTGAAGCCCGGACTGCTGCTGCCGCCCGGTGCTCGCGCGGCAGGCCGTGTGGAGCTGGTGGACATCGGGCTGGACCTGTCGGAAGTGCCCGCCGTGGTGCGGCTCGAGCCGGACGACGTCGCCGACCTGTGGCCGGTGCCCGCGCCCGACGCGCACAAGTACACCCGTGGGGTCGTCGGTGTCGTGGCCGGTTCGCGTGCCTACCAGGGAGCAGCGGTCCTCACGACGAGCGCGGCCGTGCAGGCCGGCGTCGGCATGGTCCGCTACCTCGGCGACGTCGGGGACGTGGTCGTCGCGGCGCACCCGGAGGTCGTGGTGGGCCACGGGCGCGTGCAGGCGTGGGTGTTCGGACCGGGGGTCTCGCCGGACGACGCCGGGCAGCGGCGACGCATCGGGTACGCGTTCGAGCACGTGCTGGAGCGCGGCGAGGCGGCGGTGGTGGACGCGGGGGCGCTCGAGCTCCTGCCTGCCCGCGTCGGACCGCACGCGGTGCTGACCCCGCACGCGGGTGAGCTCGCGCGGGTGCTCACCCAGCGCGGTGAGTCCGTCGACCGGACCGCGGTCGAGGCGGAGCCGCTGCGGTGGGCGCGCCGCGCGCACGAGCTGACCGGCGCGACCGTGCTGCTCAAAGGACCGGTGACCGTCGTCGCGGGCGCTGGGGGAGCCGCGTACGCGCAGGCCGACGCCCCGGCGTGGCTGTCGACGGCGGGAGCGGGCGACGTGCTGGCGGGACTGCTGGGCGCGCTGCTGGCCGGACGTGCCGACGCGATCCACGAGGACCCGTCGCTGGCCGCAGCGCTCGCGGCGACCGCCGCGCTGGTGCACGGTCGCGCGGCGCACCGGGCCAACCCCGGCGGTCCGATCTCGGCGCGCGCGGTCGCGGACGCGCTGCCGGGCACGATCGCGGAGCTGCTGGGCAGGTGACGCTGACCCCTGACCTCGCCGCCCGGGTGGACGCGCTGCTGGCGAGCGGGCCGCGGCGGATCCTGGGCATCGTCGGCGCGCCCGGCGCCGGCAAGTCGACGGTCGCCGCGCAGGTCGCCGACGCCGTCGGACCCGCGGCGGTCGTCGTGCCGATGGACGGGTTCCACCTCGCGCAGACGGAGCTGGAGCGGATCGGGCGGGCGGACCGGAAGGGGGCCCCGGACACGTTCGACGCCGACGGGTTCGTCGCGCTGCTCACCCGGCTCCGCCACCCGGAGCGCACGGTGTACGCGCCCGAGTACCGCCGGGACCTGCGCAACCCGGTCGCCGGCGCGATCGCGGTACCGCCCGAGGCGCGGCTGGTCGTCGTCGAGGGGAACTACCTGCTGCTCGACGAGCACGGCTTCGGTCCCGTCGCCGCGCTGCTCGACGAGTCGTGGTACCTGGCGCCCGACGACGGGCTGCGGCTGGCCCGGCTGGTGGCTCGGCACGAGGCGTTCGGCAAGTCGCCCGAGGCGGCGCGCGCCTGGTCGCACGGTCCCGACGAGAACAACGCCCGGCTCGTCGCGGCGACGGCCGTCCGCGCCGACGTCGTCGTGCGCCTCGCCTGACGACGTCGAGGCGCGTGACTGGTCTCTCGGCGACGGCGGTCTGTGCCGACGTCGTCGTGCGCCCTCGGTCGGCGACCGGTGCGAGACTGGGCGCCGTGAGCTCGTACCCTGCCCGCGCCGTCGTCGACCTGGCGGCTGTCCGTTCCAACGTCCGGTCGCTGGCCGCGCACGCACCGACCGCCCAGGTCATGGCCGTCGTGAAGGCCGACGGCTACGGCCACGGCCTCCTGCCGACCGCCACCGCTGCCGTCGCCGGGGGCGCGACGTGGCTCGGCGCCGCGCAGGTCGACGAGGCGCTCGCCCTGCGACGTGGCGGGATCACCGGCGCGCGGGTGCTGACCTGGCTGTACGCGCCCGGTGCGCCGCTGCGGGAGGCCGTCGATGCCGACGTGGACGTGTCCGTGTCCGCGCCGTGGGCGCTCGACGAGCTCGCCGCCGCCGCCCGCGCGGCCGGTCGTCCCGCACGCGCGCACCTCAAGGTCGACACAGGGCTGGGCCGCAACGGGCTGACCCCCGCCGACCTCGCGGCGATCCTGCCCGAGGTCCTGCGGCTGCGCGCGGAGGGCGCCGTCGAGGTCGTCGGGCTGTGGAGCCACCTCGCGTTCGCCGACGAGCCCGAGCACCCGACCGTCAAGCACCAGGGCGAGGTGTTCGCGGACGCGCTGCGCACCGTCGAGGATGCCGGGGTCGCGCTCGAGGTCCGGCACCTGGCCAACTCCGCGGCGACGCTGACCACCCCGGCGGTGCACTACGACCTGGTGCGGCCGGGCATCGCCGTCTACGGTCTGTCGCCCGTCCCGCAGCTCGGGGACCACGACGACTACGGGCTCGTGCCGGCGATGACGCTGGAGGCCGAGCTGGCGAACGTGAAGACGGTGCCCGGCGGGCACGGGGTCTCGTACGCGCACCAGTACGTCACCACGCACGACACGGTGCTCGGGCTGGTGCCGCTGGGCTACGCCGACGGGATCCCGCGGCACGCGTCGGGCACGCAGGAGCAGCTCGGCGGTCCCGTCCGCGTGGGCGGTCGCACGCTCGGCGTCGCGGGCCGGGTCTGCATGGACCAGGTGGTGGTCGACCTCGGGCCGGGTGCCACCGAGCAGGCCGGGGACCGCGTCGAGCTCTTCGGCACCGGGCGCGACGGCGGTCCGACCGCGCAGGACTGGGCGGTCGCCGCCGGCACGATCTCCTACGAGATCGTCACGCGCATCGGTGCGCGCGTGCCGCGGGTGCACGTCGACAGCGAGGCGGTCGGCCGATGAGCGTCACGGTCCGCCTTCCCGACGCGGAGGCCACCCGGGCGTACGGACGCGCGCTCGCGGACGTCCTGCGGGCGGGCGACCTCGTCGTGCTCACCGGGGACCTGGGGGCGGGCAAGACCACCCTGACGCAGGGCATCGGAGCCGGTCTGCAGGTGCGCGGGCAGGTGGCCTCGCCGACGTTCATCATCGCGCGCGAGCACCCGCCGGTCGCGCGGCCCGACGGCAGCCGTGGGCCGACGCTCGTGCACGTCGACGCGTACCGGCTGGGATCGCTCGACGAGGTGGACGCGCTCGACCTCGACGCGAGCCTGGACGAGGCCGTGACCGTGGTCGAGTGGGGCGAGGGGTGGGTCGAGTCGCTCGCGCAGGACCGTCTCGAGGTCACGCTGCAGCGGCCGCGCGGAGGGGCCCTGGCCGACGACGACCTCGACGACGCCGCCGCGGGGGAGCGCGTCGTCACCGTGCGGGCCGTCGGTGCACGCTGGGCGGACGTCGCGCTGCCCGACGCCGAGCCGGTGGCAGGCTGACCTCGTGCCCGTCCTCGCTCTCGACACGTCCGCCGCCGTCGCGGTGGCCCTCACCGACGACGCCGGTGCCATGCTGGCGGAACGCTCGGACCCGCAGCAGCGGCACCACGCGGAGCTGCTGACCCCGATGATCGCCACCGTCCTGGCCGACGCGGGGGTGGACCGGCGCGAGCTCACGTCCGTCGTCGTCGGCACGGGTCCGGCGCCGTTCACCGGGCTGCGCGTCGGGCTCGTCACCGCGCGGACGCTCGCGCTCGCGCTGGGCATCCCGGCGCGCGGGGTCCCGAGCCTCGACGCCGTGGCGCTGCGGGCGTCACGGGTCCTGCCGGCCGGGACCGATGTGCTGGTCGCGACGGACGCGCGGCGTCGCGAGGTGTACTGGTCGCTGTACCGGCTCGTCGGCGCCGGCCGGATCGAGGTGCTCGTCGCACCGGAGGTCGCGGCGGCCGCGGACGTGGCCGCCGACGAGCGCACCGCGGGTGCTCTGGTGGTCGGGCGCGGCGCGCTGCTGTTCGCCGACGCGTTCGGACGACCGGCGACGGGCCCGGTCGTCGCTGCCGGCGCCGAGCTCCCGCCCGTGCAGGACGGCGTGGACCTGGAGGCGGCCGGGCTCCTCGACCCCGACCCGGCCGAGCTCGCTCGGCTGGCCCTCGACCGCGTGGTCGCGGGTCAGGTGCTCCGCACCGAGCCGCTGTACCTGCGTCGGCCCGACGCGGTGCCCCAGGCTGCGCGCAAGCGCGTGCTCGGATGACGGACCAGCCCGAGGAGATCAGGGTCCTGACGGCTGCGGACCTGCCGGCCCTGGAGCGCATGGAGATCGAGCTGTTCGGCGCGGCCGCGTGGTCCCCGGAGAGCCTCGCCTCGGAGATCGTCGGTCCCGGGCGCTGGTACGTGGGCGCGGTGGTCGGCGGCGAGCTGGTCGGGTACGCCGGCCTGTGGTTCGACGGGTTCGACGCGCAGGTCATGACGATCGGCACGGACGAGCGGTTCCAGGGTCGCGGTCTGGGCCGGCGGATGCTCGACAACCTGCTGGACCATGCCCGGACGGTCGGTGCCGCCGTCGTGCTCCTCGAGGTGCGGGTGGACAACGACCCCGCGATCCAGCTGTACGAGAGCGTCGGCTTCGAACGGCTCGGCATGCGCCGGGCGTACTACCAGCCCGGGAACATCGACGCGTGGACCATGCGGCTGGACCTGCGTGGTCGGGAGGAGCCTGCATGACCAGGGACGCCGTCATCGTGGACGCGGTCGCGCTGAACACGGCGCTCGCGAGCGCCGACCCGCCGGTTCTGCTCGACGTGCGCTGGGCGCTCGGGCAGACGGACGGCCACGACCGGTACCTCGACGGCCACCTGCCCGGCGCCGTGTTCGTGGACCTCGACACCGAGCTCGCCGGCCCGGCCTCCCCGCAGGACGGTCGCCACCCGCTGCCCGACCTCGCCGCGTTCGAGGCCGCCGCCCGTCGCTGGGGCGTCTCGGGGGACCGCCCGGTCGTCGCCTACGACGCCGTCGGCGGCACGTCGGCCGCCCGCGTGTGGTGGCTGCTGCGCTGGGCAGGTGTGCGCGACGTGCGGCTGCTCGACGGTGGGCTCGCAGGGTGGACGGACGCGGGCCTGCCGCTCGAGGCAGGAGCCGTGACGCCCGAGCCGGGGGACGTCGTCCTGGAGCCCGGCGCGCTGCCGACGATCGACGCCGACGAGGCGGCCGCGTGGGACGGCTCGCTGCTCGACGCGCGCGCGGCCGAGCGGTACGCCGGCGACGTCGAGCCCGTCGACCCGCGCGCGGGCCACATCCCCGGGGCCCTGTCGGTCCCGACGGCGGGGAACCTCGGCCCTGACGGCACGTTCCTGTCCGATGCGGCGCTGCGGAAGCGGTTCGCGGCGGTCGAGGGCCCGGTCGCCGTGTACTGCGGCTCGGGCGTGACGGCCGCGCACGAGGTCGCGGCGCTCGCGTCGATCGGCGTCGAGGCGGCGCTGTACCCGGGCTCGTGGTCGCAGTGGTCGAACGACCCGGCGCGGCCGGTGGAGACAGGGCCGGCCGCGGCCCGGGTCTAGCGACGGTCAGACGGTCAGCGACGCCTGCGCGTAGTCGAGGCGCTCGGCGCGGGGCCGGTGCGTGCCGGCGCCGTCGACGTGGCCGACGTTGACGACGAGGAGCGACTTCCAGCCGTTGTCGGCGAAGAACTCACTGTCGATGGCGTCGGCGTCCATGCCGCCCATCGGGCCTGCGGCCAGGCCGGCGGCGCGCAGGCCGACGATCAGGTAGCCGGCCTGGATGAGGGCGTTCGTCCGGGCCATCGACTCGCGCTGCTCGGGCTGGCCCGCGAGCGAGTCGGCGAGCGCGGCCATGTGCGGCGCGAGCGTGGGGATGTGCGCGTGGAAGCCGGTGTCGGCCGCCAGGACGAGCGAGACGGGGGCGGCCAGGACGCGGTCGCGGTTGCCCTCGCTCATGTGCGCGGCGAGGCGCTGACGGGCCTCGGGCGTGCGGACGACCAGGAGGCGCAGCGGAACGGTGTTGAGGGCGGTCGGGCCCCACTTGACCAGGTCGTAGACCGCGGCGATCTGCTCGTCGCTGACCTCGTCGGGGGTGAACGCGGCGGCGGTGCGCGCCTCGCGGAACAGGAGGTCCGCGACGTCGTCGGCGACCGCGAGGCGCGGTGTCGGGAAGTCGAGGCCGTCGAGGACAGTGGTGTCAGTGGTCATGGTTGGTTGAAGCGTCAACCACCTCCGGTTGTTCCGAGCAGCGGGGTGGCGGTCGTCACAGCGGCGCGGCCACTTATCCTGGGCGCATGGCAGACCCCCTCGTCCTCGGGATCGAGACCTCGTGCGACGAGACCGGCGTCGCACTCGTGCGCGGCTACGACCTGCTGGTCGACGCCGTCGCCAGCTCGGTCGACGAGCACGCACGGTTCGGCGGGATCATCCCGGAGATCGCGTCGCGGGCCCACCTCGAGGCCATGGTGCCGACGATCGAGCGGGCGCTGGCCACCGCCGACGTCTCGCTCGGCGAGGTCGACGCCGTCGCCGTCACGGCCGGCCCCGGGCTCGTCGGACCCCTGACCGTCGGAGCCTCCGCCGCCAAGGCGCTCGCGCTCGCGCTCGACAAGCCGCTGTACGGCGTCAACCACGTGATCGGGCACGCGGTCGTCGACGAGCTGGTCGACGGCGCGTTCCCCGAGCGGGTCATGGCCCTCGTCGTCTCCGGCGGGCACTCGTCGCTGCTGCTCCTCGACGACGCGGTGAACGTCACCGAGCTCGGCTCGACGCTCGACGACGCGGCGGGGGAGGCCTTCGACAAGGTCGGCCGGCTGCTGGGCCTGCCGTACCCGGGCGGGCCGCACATCGACCGTCTCGCGCGTGAGGGCAACCCCGCCGCGATCCGCTTCCCGCGCGGCCTGACCGCCGCGAAGGACCAGGCCGCGCACGCCGCCGACTTCTCGTTCTCCGGGCTCAAGACCGCCGTGGCCCGCTGGGTGGAGGCCCGGCAGGACTCCGGCCAGGAGGTGCCGCTGCCCGACGTCGCCGCGTCGTTCGCCGAGGCGGTGGCCGACGTGCTGACCGCCAAGACGATCGCGGCCTGCCGTGCGCACAGCGTGGACACCCTGGTGGTCGGCGGCGGGTTCTCCGCGAACTCCCAGCTGCGGGAGATGGCGGCGAAGCGGTGTGCCGAGGCCGGCATCACGCTGCGCATCCCGCCCATCCGCTACTGCACCGACAACGGCGCGATGATCGCCGCGCTCGGCTCGGCCGTCGTGCGCCGTGGGCTGCCGCCGTCGTCGCTGGACCTGCCGGTCGACTCGTCGATGCCGCTGACCCAGGTGCTGGTCTAGGCGGGGACGGCGGCCGGCTCGGCCGCCCAGGCGCGCCAGACGCGGGCACCCAGCAGGAACGGCACCGTGAAGACGCACGCGTAGAACACCAGGACCTGCCAGGTGAGGGTCGAGGCGACCGAGACGGCGTCGTCGTCGTTGGTGAACGTGGTCGTCGCGCCGAGGAACACCCGCTCGAGGGTGCCGCCGCCCATCTGCCCGATCGTGTCGAGCGTCCCGATGCCGTACGCGAAGGCCAGGTACGCCACGGCGCCGACGGCGAGCGCGCCCCAGACCGCCCCGGTGGCCCAGCGGGGCACCGGTCGGCCGAGCTCGCTCAGGTAGGCGTCGGCCAGCACGCGGGGGTGCCCGAGGTCGGCGACCGCCTGCCGCATGCCGACCTCGGTCGCCGTGGCGGTCAGCTCGGTGCGCAGCTCCCGCACGATCTGCTTGTCCTTCGGGTGGTCCTGCAACGCCCAGCTGAGGCGCGTCAGGTAGCGCTCGCGGACGAGGGTGTCGCGCAACGACGGGCTCATGAGGACTCCTTCGGGGTGGCGCGGGCGAGCAGCCGGTCGACCGTCGCGGAGAGCTGCCGCCAGGACCGGGCGGTGGCCCACAGCTGGTCCGTGCCGGTCGGCGTGGGGACGTAGTACTTGCGGGCCGGGCCCGCGCTGGAGGCGACGAGGCGCGACGAGATCTGACCGTCGCGCTCGAGGCGGTTGAGCACCGGGTAGAGGGTTCCGGTGCTCAGGTCGTCGAGACCGCCCTCGTGCAGGCGGGTGACCAGCTCGTACCCGTACGACTCCCGCTCGGTGAGCAGAGCCAGCACGAGCATCGGGAGCACTCCCTTGAGGAGCTGCGGGTCGCGGGGCTCGTCCATGCGCTCAGGCTATGCCCGCTAGTAGGTATAGACAAGTAGTAGGTCACGCCGGATTCGGAACGTCCGACAGAGGGGCCTACAGGGGGCGTCCGGCCTTGAGCTCGGCCACGAGCGACCGGACGACCGCGTCCAGCTCGCCCGCATGGCGGCGCGCGACCGCCCGCTGCCGCTGGTAGGAGGCTCCCCGGCGCAGGATGACCCGCACCTGCTCGAGCTCGGCCGCACAGCCCAGCCGCTCGGCGACGGGCGCCAGCTCGACCAGCCAGCGACCGACCGCGTCGGTCACCAGCTCCTCGTCGCCGGCCGCGTTCGTGATGATGATCGCGTCCATGCCGTACCGCGCGGAGCGCCACTTGTTCTCCTGCGCGAACCACGGCGGCAGGGTCGGCAGGGTCTCGCCGCGGTCGAGCATCGAGGAGAAGTGCTCGACGAAGCAGTGGGTCAGGGCGGAGATCGCCGCGACCTCGAGCAGGTTCGACGCGCCGTCGGCGATCCGCATCTCCAGGGTGCCGAACCGCGGCGACGGGCGGACGTCCCAGCGGACCTCGTCGAACTGGTCGATGACGCCCGTGTGCATCATGTCGCCGACGTACTGCTCGAGCTGGGACCAGTCCTCGAAGGCGAACGGCAGGCCGGCCGTCGGCAGCTGCTGGAAGAGCAGCGCGCGGTTCGAGGCGTAGCCGGTGTCCCTGCCGCCCCAGAACGGCGACGACGCGGACAGCGACTGGATGTGCGCGAAGACAGTGAGCATCGCCCGGGACAGGGGGAGCACCTTGGCGCGGTCCTCGATGCCGACGTGGACGTGCACGCCGTAGATCAGCATCTGCCGGCCCCACCACTGCGTGCGGTCGATGAGCGTGGCGTACCGCTGCTTGTCGGTGACCTTCTGCTGGGCCCAGTTGGCGAACGGGTGCGTCGCGCCGCCCATGAGCTGGATGCGCAGGGGCGTCGCCACCGCCTCGACCTCGTCCAGCGCCCGCTGCAGGTCCGCCGTCGCCTCGGCGATCGTGCGGCACTTGCCCGAGCGGATCTCGACCGTGTTGAGCAGCAGCTCCTGGGTGATCAGCGGGTGCTCGCCGCCACCGGCGGGCCGGACGGCGGCAAGGATCGCCTCGGCGGCCTGTCGCAGGTCCCCGGAGTCGGCGTCGACGAGCGCGACCTCCCACTCGATGCCGACGGTGGACCGCTCCGAGTGGCCGAAGGGGACCGTGACGGGTGCGGCCATCAGACCGGCTCCACCACGAGCACCTGCTGGCTCCCCGCCACGCGCGTGAGGATGATCGTCGCCCGCGTGCTGCCGCGCAGGTCCAGCTGGCGCCGGAGCTGCTCCGGGACGACCGCGGTGCCGCGCTTCTTGATGGTCAGCGTGCCCACGTCACGTCCTCGCAGGTACGTGCGGAGCCGCTTCAGGCCGAACGGCATGGAGTCCAGCACCCGGTACGCCGTCGCGGTGGGGACCGGGACGGGGGCGTCGGACGTCACGTAGGCGATCGTGGCGTCCAGCAGGCGCCCCTGCACCTGCGCGGCCGTCTCGCCCACCAGGCCCGCCCGGATGACCGCCCCGTCCGGCTCGTACAGGTAGCCGCCGAGGGCGCCCGTCGGCGGTCGCTCCTCCGACGTCTGCTGCACGACGTGCGCCTCACCGTCGCGCAGCACGAGCGCCGAGCGGCCGGGCCCCTCCGGAGCGAGCGGGCCGAACCACAGCCCGACCTCCACGACGTCGCCGTCCACCGACACCCACTGGGCCTGCGCGTCGGCGGGCAGGGCCGTGTGCGGGATGCCGGGACCCAGCTTCAGGCCGAGCGCCGGCACGCGCTCGCGGACGGCGAGCACGGCGTCGAGCGACGGCTCGTAGGCGGCGGGGTCGAAGACGCGGCTCCCCGACGACGTCCGACGGGCCGGGTCCGCGTACACCCCGTCGATGCCCTCCGCCTCGAGGTCGAGCGCGAGCCCGTCGCCGTGCCGGACCTCGGCGTCGGGGAAGTGCCGCAGGTTCACGGTCGCGATCGCGGCCGTGGCCTCGTCGACGTCCGTGGCCAGCACCCGCAGGCCGATGCCCGCGAAGGCCATCGCGTCCGCCCCGATCCCGCTGGTGAGGTCCGCCACGCGCGTGCTGCCGGCGTCGCGGAACCGGCGGGCGTGGTGCGCCGCGACGCTGAGGCGGGTGGCCTGCTCGAGCCCGGCCGCCGTGAAGAGCATGCCGTCCGCGAACGTCCCGAACTTCCCGGCAGCCTTCGCGCGCAGGCGGGACTGTGTCAGCGCGGCGGCCACCAGCGCGGGGTCGATGCCCTCGTCGCGCATCCGCTCCGACAGCGCCAGGGTGCGGCTCTCGTCGTAGGGCGGCAGCGCCGACAGCAGGGCCCACCCGGCGGGGCTGAGCAGCTGGGCGATGCCGTCGCGATCCATGTCGCGATCCTCGCACGCAGGGACTCTCCCGGAGGGCTCGTTGGCACTCGCCTTGACCGAGTGCTAACCGGTTCCTAGAGTGATGGCTGGCACTCTCCCGGTGAGTGTGCCAGCTGCGCTCCAGACCACGGCACCCGCGACGACGTGGTCGACGAGCGCGCACGAACCTCAGAGAACTACTCACATGCGAAGGGGAGGTCCGCTGTGTCGGTCTCCATCAAGCCCCTCGAGGACCGGATCGTCGTCAAGACGCTCGAGGCAGAGACGACGACCGCTTCCGGTCTCGTCATCCCGGACAGCGCCAAGGAGAAGCCCCAGGAGGGCGAGGTCCTGGCGGTCGGACCCGGCCGTGTCGACGACAACGGCAACCGGATCCCGCTCGACGTCGCCGTCGGCGACAAGGTCATCTACTCGAAGTACGGCGGCACCGAGGTCAAGTACTCGGGCGAGGAGTACCTCATCCTCTCGGCCCGCGACATCCTCGCGATCGTCGTCAAGTGAGCTGAGGGGCGCCCGCGCCCCGCTCGCTCGGAAGGCCCCCACGGCAGCTGCCGTGGGGGCCTTCCGGCGTCCTGAGCCGGACATGCCAGAGCCCCCCTCCCCGGTCGTGCCGACGGGGAGGGGGGCTCGGGTCGAGGCGTGGGGTCAGCCGACGCGGGTGGCGCGGCCCCGCTGGGCGAGCACGGCAGCGCGCTCGTCCTCGGACAGGCCGCCCCAGACGCCGTACGGCTCGCGCACGGCGAGGGACTGCTTGAGGCACTCCTTGATCACCGGGCAGGTCGCGCAGATGGCCTTGGCGGCCTCGGCGCGGCGGCGGCGGGCAGAGCCACGCTCGCCCTCGGGGTGGAAGAACAGGTCCTGGTCCTCGTCACGGCAGGCTCCGTCGAACTGCCACTCCCACAGGTCCATCACCGGTCCGGGAAGGCGCGAGATCTCGGCCATCAGATCCTCCTCAGTCGATCCGGCGCAGGGCCCGCGGTGGCGGCTGCGACGGGAAGTCGTGAACACGGACGTCCGGTGAGAGCTCCACCGGGGATGACGCGTTGGAGAGGACGTTACAACCGCGCCAGAAGTTGTTCAAGACCGTGTCACACATTTGTGTGATGGCGCGATTGACGATGTTGTCGCAGGTCGGCGTGTCGGCGGCGACACGCCCACATCGGGCCGAATCGCGTCGGCCTGGCAGAATCGCGCCATGGTGACGCGCGAGGACGACGAACCGGCGGCGGCGCCGACGCCCGCGCTGGCCGTCGCCGCGGTCGCCCGACGCCTCGGTGTCGCTCCGGCGACGCTCCGGACCTGGGACCGCCGGTACGGCCTCGGCCCCTCCGAGCACTCCGCCGGCGCGCACCGCCGGTACTCGGCGACCGACGTGGAGCGGCTGCTGATCATGCGGCGGCTCACGCTCGACGGCGTGGCACCCTCGGAGTCCGCGCGGATCGCGCTCGCGACCGACGTCGTCGCCGAACCCGGGACGAGCTCCCAGGACGCGGCGCCCACGACGCCGACCGCGGTCGTCGACGCGGCGCTCGCGGGGGACGTCGCGCGGTGCTCGCGGCTGCTCACCCTCGACGGGCACCCGGACGTCGTGCTCTGGTGGACGGGCCTGGTCGAGCCGGTCCTCCTCGCCCTCGCCCGGCGCACGGTCGTCGACCCGCCCGGCGTGGATGCCACGTTCGCGGTGCACGCCGGGGTCCTGTCGGCCCTCCGGGACCGGCCCGTGACGCTGGGCGCCGGCCGCCGACCGGTCGTCCTCGTCCTGGTCGCCGCGCGCGAGGCACGCCCGCTCGTCGCGCACGTCCTGGCCGGGGCGCTGGCGGCGCAGGGCGTCGACGCGCGCATCGTCGGCGGGCCCGTGGGACCGCACCACGCCGTCGAGCTCACCGCGATGACCCGGGCGCGGGCCGTCGTCACGCTCGGGGAGCGCGTCGACGTCGACCTCGAGGTGGTGGACAGGCTGGCGCGCGAGCAGCCGGACCTCCCGCAGTTCGTGATGGTGCCCGACCGGGCCGCGGGAGCGGTCCCGCTCGGCCGCTCCGTCCACCGCGCACGGACGTTCACAGGGCTCCTGCACGAGGTGCTCGCCGTCGCGACTGCGAGCGTGGACGGGTGAGATCGCCGCCGAGCGGGGGAGACATTCCACCCAGGTGGCGCACGGGCGGACGAAGCCCCGCCCGGCGCGGGTGCGGTTCGCCTCACCGGCTAACTTCTGCGTGATGCACGGCCGATAAGACTCAGGGTGGCCCGCACGGGGCCCGAGAGGGGATACAAACATGGCGGGAGTCGTGGTCTGTCACGGCTCGGCGGTCGTTCGAGAGCGGCTCGTCGTGACCTCCATCGGCGTGCCCGCGCTCGGTCCCGTCCGAGCGGCGTCGTCGGTGGACGAGCTGTTGAGCCTCGCGCGGCGCATGCCGCCGACCGTCGTGCTCCTGGACGCGCACCTCGCGGCGCCCGGCGCGATCGAGGCGATCCGTCGCCTGCGCGCCGTCGCACCGTCGGCAGCCATCGTGCTGCTCGCTCTGCCCGACGACACCGTGGCGCTCGACCGGGCGCTCGCCCTCGGAGCGCGCGGCTTCCTCGCGCCCGACGTCGGCCGCGCCGAGCTCTCCGCGGTCGCGGCACACGTGCTGGCGAGCCCCGTGCTCCCCGCGCAGCCGCAGTCGCGGGTGAACGTCGACGTGCCCAGCCAGGGCAGCTTCCGGGCCAGCGACCTGCGCACCCCCTCGACCGGCAACCCGACCGTCACCGCACCCGACGCCAACGGTGCCCCGGTCGGGGTGCCGACGACGGGCGCGATCCCCGGGGTCCCGCTGACCAAGCGGGAGATCGAGGTCCTCACCGGCATGAGCCACGGACGGTCGAACGCCCAGATCGGCGCCGAGCTCTACCTGTCCGAGGACACCGTCAAGACCCACGCGCGCCGGCTGTTCCGCAAGCTCGGCGCCAACGACCGTGCCCAGGCGGTCGCCATCGGACTGCGCCGGGGCCTGATCCAGTAGGCAGGCCCGGACCACGCGCGCGCCCGCGTATCCTTGCCGGATGACGGAGCACTCGCCTGCCGACCCGTTCGCCCGCATCGGGCTCACCTACGACGACGTGCTCCTCCTGCCGGGGGAGACGGACGTCATCCCGAGCGAGGTGGACACCTCCTCGCGCCTGACGCGGGAGATCTCCGTGCGCGTCCCGCTGCTCTCCGCGGCGATGGACACCGTCACCGAGTCGCGCATGGCGATCGCCATGGCGCGCCAGGGCGGCATCGGCATCCTGCACCGCAACCTGTCCATCGAGGACCAGGCCCACCAGGTCGACCTGGTGAAGCGCTCCGAGTCCGGCATGATCACCGACCCGGTCACCGTGTCGCCCGACGCGACGCTCGCCGAGCTGGACCACCTCTGCGGCATCTACCGGGTGTCCGGCCTGCCGGTCATCGCGGAGAACGGGCTGCTGCTCGGCATCATCACCAACCGCGACCTGCGCTTCGTGCCGCCGGGCGACTTCGAGACGCGTCGCGTCCGCGACATCATGACGCCGATGCCGCTGGTCACCGCGCCCGTCGGCATCGCACGCGACGACGCAGCCGCCCTGCTGGCCAAGCACAAGATCGAGAAGCTGCCGCTGGTCGACGAGGCCGGCATCCTGCGCGGGCTCATCACCGTCAAGGATTTCGTGAAGTCCGAGCAGTACCCGGACGCGACGAAGGACGGCGAGGGGCGGCTCGTCGTCGGCGCCGCCATCGGCTTCTTCGGGGACGCCTGGGAGCGGGCCACCGCGCTGGTCGAGGCCGGCGTCGACGCGCTCGTCGTCGACACCGCGAACGGGCACGCGCGCCTCATGCTCGACATGGTCCGCAAGCTCAAGTCCGACCCGTCGACGCGCCACGTCCAGGTCATCGGCGGCAACGTCGCGACGACCCCGGGCGCGCAGGCGCTCGTCGACGCGGGCGTCGACGCCGTCAAGGTCGGTGTCGGGCCGGGCTCCATCTGCACCACCCGCGTCGTCGCCGGTGTCGGCGTCCCGCAGGTCACCGCCATCTACGACGCCGCCCGCGCCTGCAAGCCCGCCGGGGTGCCGGTCATCGGCGACGGTGGGCTCCAGTACTCCGGGGACATCGCCAAGGCGCTGGTCGCCGGCGCCGACACCGTGATGCTCGGCTCCCTGCTGGCCGGCTGCGACGAGTCGCCCGGTGAGCTCGTGTTCGTCAACGGCAAGCAGTTCAAGCACTACCGCGGGATGGGCTCGCTCGGCGCGATGGCGTCCCGCGGCCGGATCTCCTACTCCAAGGACCGCTACTTCCAGGCCGACGTGTCCTCCGACGAGAAGATCGTCCCCGAGGGCATCGAGGGCCAGGTCCCGTACCGCGGCCCCCTGTCCGCCGTCGCGCACCAGCTCATCGGCGGCCTGCACCAGTCGATGTTCTACGTCGGCGCGCACACCATCCCGCAGCTGCAGGACCGCGGGAAGTTTATCCGGATCACCGCGGCCGGGCTCAAGGAGTCCCACCCGCACGACATCCAGATGACCGTCGAGGCGCCGAACTACACCGGCCGCTGAGCCGTCCGTGACGGACCCGGCGGACTTCTACACCGGGCTCGTCGCCGAGCTGTACGCGCCGTTGCGGTCCTTCACCTCGGACCCGGCCGAGTACGCGGCGTTCATCGCCTCGTCCGGCGAGCCCGCGCTCGAGCTCGGCTGCGGCGACGGCGACCCGCTGCTGGACCTGCGTGCGCTCGGTCTCGACGTCGACGGCATCGACTCGTCCGCGGACATGCTCGACCGGCTCCGCGCGGCCGCCACTGCTCGTGGGCTGTCCGTGACCGTCCACCAGCAGCGCATGGAGGACCTCGACCTGCCGCGGCGGTACCGGTCGATCTTCCTGGCCGGCGCCACCTTCACGCTGCTCGCCACCGACGACCTCGCCCTGCGCGCGCTGCGGGCGATCCGCGCGCACCTCACCGACGGCGGGAGCGTACTCGTCCCGCTGTTCGTCCCCGCACCAACACCGGCTGACCAGGTCGGCGCGTTCCGGTCCGTCGTCACGGACGGCGGCGCGACGATCCGGGTGGGCGTGGTCGACGAGGACTGGGACGCTGCCGCCCGAACCCGTCGGACCACGCTGCGCTACGAGCGGGTGACCGAGGCCGGAGTCGAGCACGTCGAACGCGTGTGGCTGCTGCACTGGCACACCCCGGCGGGCTTCCGCGCGCTGGCGGCGCAGGCCGGGCTCGCGGTCCTCGACGGGCCCGACGGTGACGACGCCGAGGAGTTCACCTTCCGGCTCGGCCGCGCAGGCACGTAGCGCCCGATACTGGGCGCGTGGAGTTCCAGGAGATGCAGGCCAAGGCTCGTGCGGTCCGAGACGCCTACGCCGCGCGGGAGAAGGCGCAGTACGGGCGCAGCTGGAACCACGAGGAGTTGATGCTCGGGTTCCTCGGGGACGTCGGCGACCTGGCGAAGCTGGTGCAGGGCAAGGCGGGGGTGCGTCCACGTGCGGACCTCGACGCTGCCCTCGCGCACGAGCTCAGCGACTGCCTCTGGTCCGTGCTGTCGCTGGCCGACGCCTACGGGGTCGACCTGGAGGCGGCGTTCGGACGCACCATGGACGAGCTGGCCGCGCACCTGGCCGACCCCGAGAGCACGGCCTAGTCGCGGAACGTCTCGATCTGGGCGCCGAGCTCGACCAGGCGGTCCTGGAGCTGCTCGTAGCCGCGGGCGATGATGTCGACGTCGCGCAGGACGGACGTGCCCTTGGCGGCGAGCATCGCGAGCAGGATGACGACCGCGGGACGCAGCGCCGGGGGGCACGAGACCTCGGCACCGGACCAGTGCGTCGGGCCGCTGACCTGCAGGCGGTGGGCGTCGAGGAGGCGGACGTCGGCGCCGAGCCGGGTCAGGTCGGTGAGGTGGATGGCGCGACCCTCGTAGACCCAGTCGTGGACCAGGGTCGAGCCGTCGGCGCACGCGGCGATCGCGACGAAGAACGGCAGGTTGTCGATGTTCAGCCCGGGGAACGGCATCGGGTGGATCTTGTCGATCGGTGCGCGCAGGTCGCTCGGGTGGACCGTGACGTCGACGAGGCGGGTGCGGCCGTTGGCGGCGGAGTACTCGTCGGACAGCGTGTAGCGCAGGCCCATCTCCGCGAGGGTCGCCAGCTCGATCTCCATGAACTCGATCGGCACGCGGCCGACCGTGATCTCGGAGCCGGTGACGATGCCGGCGGTCAGCAGGCTCATCGCCTCGACCGGGTCCTCGGACACCGCGTACTCGACGTCCGCGTCGATGGTGGCCAGGCCGTGCACGCGCAGGGTCGTGGTGCCGATGCCGTCGATGCGCACCCCGAGCAGCTCGAGGTAGAAGCACAGGTCCTGGACCATGTAGTTGGGGCTCGCGTTGCGGATGGTGGTCACGCCCTCGCGGCCGGCGGCGGCCATGATGACGTTCTCCGTCACGGTGTCGCCGCGCTCGGTCAGGACGATCGAGAGGTCCTGTCCGCCGGCCCGGGTGACGAGCCCGTGGTAGTCGCCGGCGGTGGCGGTGACGTCGAGACCGAAGGGGCGCAGACCGATCAGGTGCGGCTCGACGGTGCGGGTGCCGAGGTCGCAGCCACCGGCGTAGGGGAGGCGGAACTCGTCCTCCAGACCGAGCAGCGGCCCGAGGAACATGATGATCGAGCGCGTGCGGCGGGCGGCGTCGACGTCGATGGCGTCGAGGTCGAGGTGCCGCGGGACGACGATCTCGAGGTCGCGGCCGTCCGTCGACCACGTGGCGCGCACACCGACGGAGCGCAGGACCTCGACGATCCGGTCGACCTCGACGATGCGGGCCACGTTCCGCAGGCGGGTGGTGCCACGGTTGAGCAGCGACGCGCACAGCAGGGCGACGGCGCCGTTCTTGCTGGTGTTGACGTCGATCCGGCCGCTCAGCGTCTGGCCGCCCTGCACGCGCAGGTGGGTGCGCTGCGGACCGCCGAGCGTGACGATGGGGGAGTCGAGCGCGGCGCCGATGCGGGTCAGCATCTCCAGGCTGACGTTCTGCGCGCCCTGCTCGATGCGGTGGATCGCGGACTGGCTGGTGTTCAGGCGTTCCGCCAGCTGGGCCTGCGTCAGGCCGCGGTGCTGGCGGGCCGAGCGGACGAGGGAACCGACGTGCGCGAGCGGGTCCTGGATGACCGGGAAGGATCCGGTGCTCGTCGGAACCGGGGTGATGATCGTCGTCATGGGGACGACGTTAACTCATGGATGAGATATCGCCACACGAACGCGTGCCTCGAATCGGTCGGATCCGGCGGCCGGAGCCATTCCGAACTCACCCGCGATATGACATAGGTCTCACCAGAGCGTGCCGACAGGCTCCCGCGTCGGCCAGACGTCGGACGCCCCGGGCCCGTCGAAGCCCTGCTCGGCGCGCCATGCGTTGAAGCTCTCGGCCCACGCCTGGTGCGCAGTCGACTGGTACTCGTGGAGCGTGTCGAGGTCGAGCGTGGCGAGGTGGGGGAAGCGGCCGACGATCCGGTCGAGCACGTCGAGCGTGGCGACGACGTCGACGTCCGCGGTGTGCAGGTTCCCGGACTCGACCACCTGGTAGTAGCCGCAGAGGTCGACGAGCTTGCGCTTGCCCTGGCGCAGCCGGTCCTCCGCGCGGTCGAGGACCAGCGGGTCGATGACGGGGCGCGCGTCGCTGCACAGGCGGTCGGGCAGGGTCTTGAGGCGGTGCCGCCGCAGCTCCGCGTCGAGCAGGCACAGGTCGAACGCGGCGTTGTAGGCGACGACCGGGACGCCGCCGCGCAGGGCCTCGGCCAGGTCGGTGGCGATCTCCTCCAGCGCCTCGCGCGGCGGGCGGCCGTGCGTGCGGGCGTGTTCGGTGCTGACCCCGTGGATCGCGGCCGCCGCGTCCGGGATGGGGACGCCGGGGTTGATGAGCCAGCTGCGGACGTGGGTGCCGGTGGCGTCGCGACGCACGAGGGCCGCGGTGACGATGCGGTCGTGGTCGACATCGATGCCGGTGGTCTCGGTGTCGAAGCCGAGCAGCGGCCCGTCCGTCCAGCTCATCTCGTGGTGCTCCTTCGGTGCTCTTGCTGCGACCAGACTCGCACCGACGTCCGACATTGCCGCGGAGGGTGCCCCGCGTGCCGCGGGATCGGGGACCGGGGCCGCGCCCCGGTAGCCTGACCTGGTGAGCAACGAGATCGAGATCGGCCGCGGCAAGCGCGGACGCCGCGCCTACTCCTTCGACGACGTCGCGGTCGTCCCGTCACGGCGGACCCGTGACCCCGAGGAGGTCTCGGTCGGCTGGCAGATCGACGCCTACCACTTCGACCTGCCGATCATCGCGGCCCCTATGGACTCGGTGATGAGCCCTGCAACGGCAGTCGCGCTCGGCCAGGCCGGCGGGCTCGGGGTCCTCGACCTCGAGGGGCTGTGGACCCGGTACGAGGACCCGACGCCTCTGCTGGCGGAGATCGCGACGTTCGACAGCGCGCGCGCCACCGCGCGGATGCAGGAGATCTACGCGGCCCCGATCCAGCCCGAGCTGATCACCGCGCGTCTCAAGGAGATCCGCGCCGCCGGCGTGACCGTCGCCGGCGCCCTGTCGCCGCAGCGCACCAACGAGTTCTGGCGCACGGTGGTCGACGCCGGGGTGGACCTCTTCGTGATCCGCGGCACCACGGTCTCGGCCGAGCACGTCTCCGGCCGGGTGGAGCCGCTCAACCTCAAGCGGTTCATCTACGAGCTCGACGTCCCGGTCATCGTCGGCGGCGCCTCGACGTACACGGCGGCGCTGCACCTCATGCGCACCGGGGCGGCGGGGGTCCTCGTCGGCTTCGGCGGCGGCGCGGCGCACACGACGCGGCTGTCGCTGGGCATCCACGCGCCGATGGCCTCCGCGGTCGCCGACGTGGCTGCGGCCCGGCGGGACTACCTCGACGAGTCGGGCGGCCGGTACGTGCACGTCATCGCCGACGGCGGCGTGGGCCGCTCGGGCGACCTGGTCAAGGCGGTCGCGTGCGGCGCGGACGCGGTCATGCTCGGTGCCGCACTGGCCAGGGCCACCGAGGCGCCCGGCCGCGGCTGGCACTGGGGACCGGAGGCGCACCACCCGAAGCTCCCGCGCGGCGAGCGGGTCGAGGTGGGTACCGCCGGGTCGCTGGAGCAGATCCTGTTCGGCCCGGGACACACCGCGGACGGCACGCTCAACCTCGTCGGGGCACTGCGCCGCGCGATGGCGACGACCGGCTACTCCGACCTCAAGGAGTTCCAGCGGGTCGAGGTCGTGGTGAGCCCGTACCAGCCGCACTGACACGTCCGACGACGCCCGGCGGCGCCCCGAAACGGGCGCAGCCGGGCGTCTTTGTGTGTCCGGATGAGTGGGTCACGGTCGCCTGACCAGGCGCATTGCCCGAACCAACATTTGATTACCGCCGACTATGTCCGTATCGCTTGACATGGCGGTGTGATGGGGCGCACTCTGGACGGAGTGGACGCCGGTGTCAGGGCCGGCGCGCAGGACGACGGAGTCGATGTGTACGCACCCGAGCGGCACCAGCAGATCCTCGCCACGGCTCGCGCCGACGGCAGGGTCGACGTGAACCGGCTGGCCGAGGACCTCGACGTCACCCCCGAGACCATCCGCCGCGACCTCACGGTGCTCGAGCGGCACGGGCTCGTCCGCCGGGTGCACGGCGGCGCCATCCCGGTCGAGCGGCTCGGCTTCGAGCCCGGCATCGCCGACCGCGAGACACGCTTCGCGGGCGAGAAGGAGCGCGTGGCGAAGGCGGCGCTCGACGAGCTTCCCGACGGCGGCGCCGTCATCCTCGACGCCGGCACCACGACCGTCCGGCTCGCCGAGCTCCTGCCGTCGGACCGGGAGCTCACCGTGGTGACGCACGCGCTGCCCGTGGCGATGGTGCTGGCGATGCGGCCGAACATCACGCTGCACCTCGTCGGTGGCACGGTGCGCGGCCGGACGCTCGCCGCCGTCGGGTCGTGGGCGGAGCGCGAGCTGGCCGACATCCACGCCGACGTCGCCTTCCTCGGCACCAACGGGCTCAGCGTCGAGCACGGACTGACCACCCCGGACCTCGCGGAGGCTGCCGTCAAGCGGGCGCTCGTCGCCAACGCGCGGCGCACCGTCGTGCTCACGGACCACTCGAAGATCGGTCGCGTCGAGTTCGCGCACGTCGTGCCGCTGTCCCAGGTGGACACGATCATCACCGACAGCGGGGTCGAGCCCGAGCTCGTCGAGGAGCTCGAGGCCGCCGGCCCCCGGGTGGTGACCGCATGATCATCACGCTGACCCCGAACCCGAGCCTCGACCGCGCGCTGGAGGTCGACGAGCTGCGGGTGGGTGAGGTCAACCGAGCCCACGGCGGTCACCTGCACCCCGGCGGCAAGGGCATCAACGTCTCCCGCGTCCTGGTCCGCCACGGCGTCCCGACCCTCGCGGTGCTGCCGACGGGCGGTGCCGACGGGGCGCGCCTGGTCGAGATGCTCGCCGAGATCGACGTGCCGACCCTGGCGGTCCCGCTGGTCGACCACACCCGCAGCAACCTCACGCTCGTCGACGGCACGGGTGTGACCACGAAGATCAACGCGCCGGGCCCGAGGCTCACGCCGGACGAGGTCGACGCGCTGCTCGCCGCGCTCGAGACGCAGCTGGCGACGCGGCCCGCCGCCCTGGTGTGCGCGGGCAGCCTGCCGCTGGGCGCACCGGAGACGTTCTTCGTGCAGGTCGCCGGTCTGGCTGCCCGGTACAGCGTGCCGTTCGTCCTGGACACCTCGGGGGTGCCGCTCACCCGCGCCGTCCGGCAGGGCGGGCTCACGCTCGTGAAGCCCAACGACGAGGAGCTCGCCGAGCTCGTCGGGCGTGAGCTCACGACCGTGGGGGACGTCGTCGCCGCCGCCCGCGAGGTCATCGCGGCGTGCACCCGGGCCGTCCTGGTCAGCCTCGGCGCGCACGGCGCTCTGCTCGTGCTCGCCGACGGCGTGTGGTGGGCGGGCGGCCCGCCGCTCGTCCCGCTGTCCACCGTCGGCGCGGGGGACTCGACCCTCGCCGGCTTCCTCACCGCGGACGGGTCGCCCGGCGACCGCCTGCGCACCGCGGTCGCCTTCGGCCGCGCGGCGGTCCTGCTGCCCGGCACCGCCGTCCCCGACCCCACCGACATCGACCTGGACGCCGTCCGGGTCGTGGAGAACCCCGATCCCCGACTCGCCCTCAAGGAGCTGTGACGTGAGCACCCCGCTGATCACCCCGGACCTGGTCGCCGTCGACCTCGTCGCCACGGACCGCGACGACGCGACCCGCCAGCTGATCGACCTGCTGTACGCCGCCGGTCGCGTGACCGACGCCGACGGGTTCCACGCCGACGTGCGTGCCCGCGAGGCGCAGATGGCCACCGGCATGCCCGGCGGCATCGGCCTGCCGCACGCCCGGTCCAGCCACGTGACCGTGCCGAGCCTCGCGGTCGGCAAGGTCCCGGCCGGCGTCGACTTCGGCGCCCCCGACGGCCCGGCCACCCTGGTCTTCCTCATCGCCGCCCCCGACGCGGGCGACGGCGACCACCTCAAGATCCTCGCGGCGCTCGCCCGCCGCCTCGTCCACGAGTCCTTCCGCACGTCGCTGAAGGACGCCCCCGACGCAGCCACCGTCGCGGAGATCGTCACCCGAGAGGTCGTCCCCTCATGAAGCTCGTCGCCGTCTCCTCCTGCCCCACGGGCATCGCGCACACCTACATGGCCGCCGAGGCCCTCGAGCAGGCCGGCAAGGCTGCCGGCCACGAGGTCCACGTCGAGACGCAGGGTGCCGCCGGCTCGACGCCGCTCGACCCGGCGATCATCGCCGCGGCCGACGGCGTCATCTACGCCGCCGACCTCGAGGTCAAGGACAAGGACCGGTTCGCCGGCAAGCCGTTCATCGACGTCGGCGTGAAGAAGGCCGTGCACGACGCCCCGGGCGTCATCGCCGCGGCCGTCGCCGCCGTCGAGGCGGGGGTGCCCGCCGGAGGGCCGGCAGCGCCCTCGGCAGCCCCGGTGACGAAGGTCGACCGGAACGCCGGCGTCGGCACCCGGATCCGGCAGTGGCTCATGACGGGTGTCTCGTACATGATCCCGTTCGTCGCCGCGGGCGGGATCCTCATCGCGCTCGGGTTCATGGTCGCGCAGTTCGCGGGCGGCTCCGACGGCGTCATCGAGGTCACGTCGATCCCGGTCTCGCACCTGCTCAACGACTTCAACGCCACGGTCGGCATGGACTGGGCGGCTCTGCTGTTCCAGACCGGTGTCGTCGCCTTCGGGTTCCTGGTCCCGGTGCTCTCCGGGTTCATCGCGTACGCGATCGCCGACCGGCCCGGCCTGGTGCCCGGCTTCGTCGGTGGCGCGATCTCGGTCGCCGTCGGCGCCGGGTTCCTCGGTGGCCTGGTGACCGGCTTCATGGCCGGGTTCCTGGCCCTGTGGATCAGCCGCTGGAAGGTGCCCAAGGGCGTCCGTGGCGTGATGCCGGTCGTCGTCATCCCGCTGCTGTCGACCTTCGTCGTCGGCCTCGTGATGTTCCTCATCATCGGGCAGCCGATCGCGAGCCTCATGAACGGGCTGAGCAGCTGGCTCAACGGCCTCTCCGGCTCCAACCTGATCCTCCTGGGCGCCCTGCTGGGCGCGATGATGGGCTTCGACCTCGGCGGCCCGATCAACAAGGTGGCCTACACGTTCGCGGTCACCGGCCTGGCGACCGAGGGGCTCGCCACCGACGCCGTGCAGTACCGGATCATGGCCGCGGTCATGGCGGCCGGCATGGTGGCCCCGCTGGCCATGGCGCTCGCGTCGACCGTGCGCAAGAGGCTGTTCACGCACGCCGAGCAGGAGAACGGCAAGGCCGCGTGGCTGCTGGGTCTCTCGTTCATCTCCGAGGGGGCCATCCCGTTCGCGGCGGCCGACCCGTGGCGCGTCATCGTGTCCTCGCTCGTGGGCTCCAGCGTCACCGGCGCCCTCGTGATGGCGGTCGGCTCCGGCCAGCGTGCCCCGCACGGTGGCATCTGGGTGCTGCCGCTCATCTCGAACCCGCTCGGGTTCCTCATGGCCGTCGCCGTCGGCACGGTGATCTCCGCCGGGCTCGTGATCGCCCTCAAGAGCGCCAAGCCGAACGAGATCGTCAAGGCCGAGCAGGCCGCCGACGAACAGGCGCTCGTCGCCACCGCCGCCTGACCTCACCCTGACCTTCGATCGGAGACCTCCCATGCCTCAGCGCACCGTCGCCGTCGCCTCGCGCGTCGGCCTGCACGCCCGCCCCGCCATGCTCTTCACGCAGGCCGTCGCCGAGACCGGGCTGCCCGTCACCATCGCCCGCCCGGACGGTGAGCCGGTGGACGCCGGCAGCATCCTGTTCGTGATGTCGCTCGGAGTCCCCAGCGGCGAGGTCGTCACCCTGACCGCCGAGGGGGAGGGGGCCGACGCCGCGCTCGACGGGCTGGTCGACCTCCTGGCGACCGACCTCGACGCGGAGGAAGCCTCATGAGCACGACGAGCACGGCCCGTGTGCTCCAGGGGGTGGGTGTCGGCCGCCGCGCGATCGTCGGCCCGGTCGCCCAGGTCCGGCCCGCACCGCACGTCGCCGCCGACGCCCCCCTGCTGGTCGACGGGGTCCCGGCCGACCTCCCGACCGCGCACGCCCACGTCGAGCAGGCGTTCGCCGACGTCGCCGCGCGGCTGCGCGAGCAGTCCGGGAAGTCGACCGGCACGGTGAAGGACGTCCTGGCGGCCACCGCGCAGATGGCCGACGACAAGGCGCTGCGCAGCGGGGTGCTGCAGCGGATCGACGCCGGTGAGCCCGTGGTCAGCGCCGTCGACGGCGTCGTCGAGATGTTCGCGACGATGTTCGAGCAGGCCGGCGGCTACCTCGCCGAGCGCGTCACCGACCTGCGGTCCGTGCGCGACCGCGTGGTCGCGGCGGCGATGGGCCTGCCCGCCCCGGGCGTGCCCGCGCTGGACCGGCCGTCCGTCATCGTCGCCAAGGACCTCGCCCCCGCCGACACGGCCGCGCTCGACCTGGCCAACGTGCTGGCGATCGTCACCGAGCTCGGCGGCCCCACCGGCCACACCGCGATCATCGCCGGGCAGCTCGGGCTCCCGTGCATCGTGCGGGTCGCCGGGGCGACGGCGCTCGCGGACGGCGCGGACGTCGCCGTCGACGCCGCCGACGGCACCGTCACCCTCGACCCGTCCGAGGGTCAGCGTGCCGAGCTGGAGCGGCGCGCGAGCGTCGAGCGGACGCTGGAGTCGGACACGGCCCCCGGGTCCACCGCCGATGGCCGCGCGGTCGCGCTGCTGGCCAACATCGGCACCGCCGAGGACGCTGCGCGCGTCGCCGGGGGTGGCGTCGAGGGGGTCGGCCTGTTCCGGACCGAGGTGCTGTTCCTGGAGACCACCACGGCGCCGACGCAGGAGGCCCAGACCGCCGTCTACACCCGCGTGCTGCGCTCGTTCGGCGACCGCAAGGTCGTCGTCCGCACGCTCGACGCGGGCGCGGACAAGCCGCTGGCGTTCGCGACGCAGCCCGACGAGGAGAACCCGGCGCTCGGCGTACGCGGCTACCGCCTCGTGCGGACGCACCCCGAGCTCCTGGACACCCAGCTCGAGGCCCTCGCGCACGCGCAGGCCGAGACGGGGACCACGCCCTGGGTCATGGCGCCGATGATCGCCACGGCCGCCGAGGCCCGGGAGTTCGCCCGACGGGCACGAGCGGCCGGCGTCGCGACGGTCGGCGTGATGATCGAGGTGCCGGCCGCGGCGCTGCGCGCGCAGGAGATCCTCGCGGAGGTGGACTTCGTCTCCCTGGGCACCAACGACCTCGCGCAGTACACGATGGCGACCGACCGCCTGCGCGGGGAGCTGGCCGACCTGCTCGACCCGTGGCAGCCGGCCGTCCTCGACCTCGTCGACGCGACCGCCCGCGCGGGGCTGCAGGCGCGCAAGCCCGTCGGCGTCTGCGGGGAGTCCGCGTCCGACCCGGTGCTCGCGCTGGTGCTCGTCGGGCTCGGCGTGACCAGCCTGTCGATGTCCGCCGGGGCCGTCCCCGCGGTCCGGTACGCGCTGCGTCACCACACCACCGCCGAGTGCGCGACGATGGCGGCCGCGGCCCTCGCGGCGCCGTCGGCGGACGAGGGACGGGCGGCCGTGGTGGGGCTCCTGCACGCGGACGTGCGCGAGACGCTGGGCGTCTAGGGCGCGACAGGCCGGGCGAGGGCACGCGCGCGGATTTCTGCGGTCGCGCGCGTACTCTCGCCGTTATGGCGCACGACCCGGGACACATCGAGCTCCACGACCCTGAGACCGACCCCCTCGCGACCTACGTGCTCGAGCCGGACGACGTCCGACCCCTGCTGCGGCGCGTCGTCTCCTCGCCCGGCGCGGGGACGTTCACGTCGCACGCGCCGTTCACGGGCAGCCCGATCGCCGCCATCCCGCTCTCGACGCGGGACGACGTCGCCCGCGCAGCCAAGAACGCCCGGGCCGCGCAGCGACTGTGGTCGGCGCGCCCCCTGCGCGACCGCACGGCGGTGCTGTCCCGCGTGCACGACCTGGTGCTCGAACGGCAGAGCGACGTGCTCGACCTCATCCAGCTGGAGTCCGGCAAGGCGCGGGTCTCGGCGTTCGAGGAGGTCTGTGACATCGCGCTGGTCGCCCGGCACTACGCCGCGCGCGCCGGCCGGTACCTCGCGCCGCGCCGGGTCCCGGGGCTGCTCCCCGGACTGACCAGCGTCCGCGTGCTGCGGCACCCCGTCGGGGTCGTCGGGATCGTCGCACCCTGGAACTTCCCGCTGACGCTCACGCTCGGCGACGTGCTGCCCGCGCTGGTCGCCGGCAACGCCGTCATCCTGCGGCCCGACCCGCAGACGGCCCTCACGTCCCTGTGGGCGGCCGAGCTGCTGGAGGAGGCCGGGCTTCCCGACGGGCTCCTGCAGGTGGTCGTCGGCGACGGGCCCACCATCGGCGCGGCCGTGGTCGAGAACGTCGACCACGTCAGCTTCACCGGCTCCACCCGCACCGGCCGCGTCGTGGCCGCGCAGGCGGGGGAGCGACTCGTGCCGGCCACCCTCGAGCTGGGCGGCAAGAACCCCATGTACGTCGCCGAGGACGTGGACGTCGAGGTCGCCGCCGAGGGGGCCGTGCGCGCGTGCTTCGTCGGCGCCGGGCAGGTCTGCGTGAGCATCGAGCGGATCTACGTGCACGAGGACGTGGCCGACGAGTTCATCGCGGCGTTCGTCCGCCGGACGCGCGAGGTGCGTCTCGGGTCGGGGCTCGACTACCGCTCGGACATGGGGTCGCTGACCTCCGCGGCCCAGCTGGCCACCGTCGTCGAGCACGTCGAGGACGCCGTCGGGCACGGGGCGACCGTGCTGACCGGGGCGGTCCACCGCGCCGACCTCGGGCCGTGGTTCTACGAGCCGACCATCCTGACCGACGTGCCGAACGAGGCGCGGCTGGTGCGCGAGGAGACGTTCGGGCCGGTCGTGAGCATCTACCGCGTCGCCTCCGACGACGAGGCGGTCGCCGCGATGAACGACAGCGACCTCGGCCTGAACGCGAGCGTCTGGACGGCGGACACCCGTCGTGGCGCCGCGATCGCCGCACGGGTCCGGGCCGGGACCGTGAACGTCAACGAGGGGTACGTGACCACCTGGGGCTCCGTCGCGGCGCCGCAGGGTGGCGTGGGCGCGTCGGGCATCGGCAGCCGCCACGGACGCGAGGGCCTCTGGGAGACCACCCGGGTGCAGACGGTCGCGGTCCAGCACGGCGCGCACGGTGTCCTCGGCGCCCCGGGCATCGGCCTGCACCGCCTGTTCGACCTGGGCACCGACACGTGGCCCCGCGTCTACACGGAGGTCCTGCGCACGATGAAGAAGCTCCGTCTGCCGTAGCGGCCGTGCAGACCGTCAGGCGTGGCCCGTGGCGGCCGGGGCCGGGTCGGACTCGTCGCTGGTGCCCTCGTAGCCGGCCGACTCGATCGTGCTGATCACCTGACGTGCGATCGCGAGCTCCTCGTTGGTCGGGACCACCATCACCAGGGTGCTGGTCCAGTCCGGGGAGATGATCGTCGGCTCCTTCTTGCGGCCCGCGTTGCGTACCGGGTCCACCGCGATGCCCAGCGGCTCCAGGCCTTCGAGCGCGCGGGCGCGGACGATGTCGTCGTTCTCGCCGACGCCGGCCGTGAACGTGATGACGTCCACGCGGCCCAGCACGGCGTAGTAGGCGCCGATGTACTTGCGCAGCCGGTGCAGGTAGACGTCGAGGGCCAGCGACGCATCCTCGTCGCCCGACTCGACCAGCGCGTGCAGCTCCCGGAAGTCGTTCTCGCCCGCCAGACCCTTGAGCCCGGACCGGCGGTTGAGGAGGTCGTCCACGTCGTCGACCGACAGCCCCGCGTTGCGCTGCAGGTGGATGAGCACGGCGGGGTCGAGGTCGCCCGACCGGGTGCCCATGACCAGGCCCTCCAGCGGGGTCATGCCCATGGACGTCTCGACCGCGACGCCCCCGCGCACCGCCGACGCCGACGCCCCGTTGCCCAGGTGCAGCACGATCTGGTTGAGGTCCTCGAGCCGGCGACCGAGCACGCGCGCGACCTTCCCGGACACGTACTGGTGCGACGTCCCGTGGAAGCCGTACCGGCGCACCCCGTGCTCGCGGGCGACCTCCCGGTCGATCGCGTACGTGGCGGCCGCCTCGGGCAGCGTGCGGAAGAACGCGGTGTCGAACACGACGACGTGCGGGACGTCCGGGAGCAGCTCGCGGGCCACCTGGATGCCGGTGAGGTTGGGCGGGTTGTGCAGGGGCGCCAGGGGGGAGAGGGCGTCGATCTGCGCGACGACCTCGTCGTCGACGACGACCGGCGCGCCGAAGACCGCCCCGCCGTGCACCACCCGGTGCCCGACCCCGACCACGTGCGCCTGGGTGAGGTCCGGACCGACCTCGGCGAACAGCGCGAGCACCGCGCGCAGGCCGGCGCCGTGGTCGGCGACGGGGTCGGTGCGCGTCGTCGTGCTGCCGCCGTACGTGTGCCGCACGGAGCCCTCGTCCTCGCCGATCCGCTCGACGATCCCCGAGGCGATCGCCTCGCCGCCGACGGGATCGACCAGCTGGTACTTGATCGACGACGAGCCGGAGTTCACGACGAGCACGGATCCCGGGTGGGCTGGGGCGGTGGGGCTCATGAGGGGTCCTCTGCTTGCGCCTGGATCGCTGTGATGGCGACGGTGTTGACGATGTCCTGCACGAGCGCGCCGCGCGACAGGTCGTTGACCGGTTTGCGCAGACCCTGCAGGACGGGCCCGATGGCGACCGCTCCTGCGGAGCGCTGCACGGCCTTGTAGGTGTTGTTCCCGGTGTTCAGGTCGGGGAACACGAACACGGTCGCCCTGCCGGCCACCGCCGAGTCCGGCATCTTCGTCTTGGCCACGGAGGCGTCGACGGCCGCGTCGTACTGGATCGGCCCCTCGACGGACAGGTCGGGGCGCCGCTCCCGGACGAGCGCCGTGGCCGCGCGGACCTTCTCGACGTCCGCGCCCGAGCCCGACTCGCCCGTCGAGTAGGACAGCATCGCGATGCGCGGCTCGATGCCGAACTGCTGGGCGGTGCCTGCCGACGAGATCGCGATGTCGGCCAGCTGCTCCGCCGTCGGGTCCGGGATCACGGCGCAGTCGGCGTAGACGAGCACCCGGTCCTCCAGGCACATGAGGAACGCGCTCGACACGCTGGAGACGCCGGGCTCGGTCTTGATGATCTCGAACGACGGCTTGATGGTGTGCGCGGTGGTGTGCGCGGCCCCGGAGACCATGCCGTCGGCCAGCCCGAGCTGGACCATCATCGTGCCGAAGTACGACACGGAGGAGACGATCTCCCGCGCGCGGTCCACGGTCATGCCCTTGTGCTTGCGCATCTCGGTGTACTCGACGGCGAACCGCTCGAGCAGCTCGCCGTCGTGCGGGTCGATGATCGCCGCGGCGTCGAGGTCGAGCCCCAGCTCCGTGGCGCGGGCGCGGATGGCCGGCTCCTCGCCGAGGATCGTGAGGTCGGCGACGCCGCGCTGGAGCAGGGTCGACGCGGCGCGCAGGATCCGGTCGTCGCCGCCCTCGGGGAGCACCACGTGCTGGCGGTCGGAACGGGCCCGGTCCAGCAGGGCGAACTCGAACATCAGCGGGGTGACCACCTCGGGCCGCTCCACGTCGAGCGCGGCCAGGAGCGCCGCCCCGTCGACATGCTGCTCGAACAGCGACAGGGCGGTGTCGACCTTGCGCTGCGAGTCGGCCGTGAGGCGCCCGTGGGTGTCACCGACGGCGCTCGCCGACCGGAAGGTGCCCAGCTCGGTGGACAGGATCGGGAGCTTGCTGCCGAGGCCGTTGACCAGGCGCGTGATCAGCGGCGCGGGCCGGAACCCGCCGTTGAGGATGATCCCGGCGAGCGACGGGAACCCTTCGGCCTGGTGCGCCACGAGAAGCCCGAGCAGCACGTCCGACCGGTCGCCCGGCGTGATCACGACGGACCCGTCGGTGAGCTTGCCCAGCAGGTGCTCCACGGACATGGCGCCGACGATGACGTCGAGCACCTCGCGCGACAGCAGTGCCTCGTCGCCGGCGATCAGGGTCCC
This sequence comes from Cellulomonas sp. Root485, assembly GCF_001426705.1. Taxonomy (GTDB): domain Bacteria; phylum Actinomycetota; class Actinomycetes; order Actinomycetales; family Cellulomonadaceae; genus Cellulomonas. The sequence continues at coordinate 404,643 of NZ_LMFC01000001.1, forward strand.
GCGCACGGCCTCCGACAGCTGACGGACGGTCGGGGCGGTGAGCAGGGGGTTCTCCGGCACGGCCCACGACGGGAGGCCCGTGCCGTCCCGCAGGGCGTCGCGGACGCCGCTGACCGAGCCCGGGGCGCAGCGGTTGGCCACGACGGAGACCACCTGGGCGTGGTTGGCGTGCATCTCCGTGACGACGATGTCGGCCACCTGCGCGATGACGGCGGGCTTGCGGTGGCTGCCGTTGATGACGAGCACCACCGGCGCCCCGAGGTTCGCGGCGATGCGGGCGTTGTAGGCCAGCTCGGTGGGCCCGGCGACGTCCGTGTAGTCGGTGCCGACCACCACGACGGCGTCGCACCGCCGCTCGACGTCGTGGTACCGGGACACGATCTGGGCGAGGGCGGCCTCCGGGTCGGCCAGCACCTGCTCGTACGTCACCCCGACGCACTCGTCGTACGTGAGGTCGACGCCGTCGTGGTGGAGCAGGAGCTCCAGCACGTAGTCGCGCACGTCGGTGGACCTCGCGACCGGACGGAACACCCCCACCCGCTGGACGGTGCGGGCCAGCAGGTCCACCAGGCCGAGAGCGACCATGGACTTGCCGGAGTCCCCCTCGGGGGACGTGACGTAGATGCTGCGGGCCACGGTGGGTGTCTCCGATGCGGTGCGGGTGGTGCGGGTGTTGCGGGTGCCGTGCGGGACCGTGGGGCGGGCAGCGGCGCCCGCCCCACGGACAACAGGGGTGCTACTCGTTGTCTCCGCCGGTCGAGAGCGTCGCCTCGACCTGCCCCGAGTCGGCCTGGTCCTGTGCGTCGGGCCAGACCCAGTCACGGACCTCGGGCAGGTCGTCGCCGAACGCGCGGGTGTACTCGCGGGCCCGCAGGCGCTCGTCGACCATCTTCTGCCGCAGGTTGGCCTGCGAGCTGCCCAGCGACGGCACGTTGTCGATGACGTCGATGACCAGGTGGAACCGGTCGAGGTCGTTAAGCATGACCATGTCGAACGGCGTCGTCGTCGTGCCCTCCTCCTTGTAGCCGCGCACGTGGATGTTGCTGTGGCCGTGGCGGCGGTAGGTGAGCCGGTGGATGAGCCACGGGTACCCGTGGTACGCGAAGATGACCGGCCGGTCCGACGTGAACAGCCCGTCGAACTGCGCGTCCGACAGCCCGTGCGGGTGCTCCCGCGCGTCCTGGAGGCGCATGAGGTCGACCACGTTGATGACGCGGACCTTCAGGTCCGGCAGCTCGCGGCGCAGGATGTCCGCCGCCGCCAGCACCTCGAGCGTCGGCACGTCGCCCGCGCAGCCGAGCACGACGTCCGGCTTCTCCCCGTGCACCTCCGAGCCCGCCCAGTCCCAGATGCCCAGACCGCGCGTGCAGTGCGCGATCGCCTGGTCCATGGTCAGGAAGTTCGGCGCCGGCTGCTTGCCCGCGACGACCACGTTGACGTACTGCCGGCTGCGCAGGCAGTGGTCGTACGTCGACAGCAGCGTGTTGGCGTCCGGCGGCAGGTAGACGCGGACGACCTCGGCCTTCTTGTTGACCACGTGGTCGATGAACCCGGGGTCCTGGTGGCTGAAGCCGTTGTGGTCCTGCCGCCACACGTGGCTGGACAGCAGGTAGTTCAGGCTCGCGATCGGGCGGCGCCACGGGATGTCGTTGGTGACCTTCAGCCACTTGGCGTGCTGGTTGAACATCGAGTCGATGATGTGGATGAACGCCTCGTAGCAGTTGAACAGGCCGTGCCGCCCGGTCAGCAGGTAGCCCTCGAGCCAGCCCTGGCACTGGTGCTCGCTGAGCATCTCCAGCACGCGGCCGGCGCGGGCCAGGTGCTCGTCGACGTCGGCACCGAAGAACTCCGCGTTCCACTGCTTGTCCGTGGTCTGGAACACCGACTGCAGCCGGTTCGACGCCGTCTCGTCGGGTCCGAAGATCCGGAAGTTGTCCGGGTTGAGCCGGATGACGTCGGTCAGCCAGTCGCCCAGCACGCGCGGCGCCTCGCTCATCGAGCCGCCCGGCACCGGCACGTCGACCGCGTACTCGCGGAAGTCCGGCAGGCGCAGGTCCTTGAGCAGGATCCCGCCGTTTGCGTGCGGGTTGTCGCTCATCCGCAGGGGACCCGTCGGCGCGAGCGAGCGGATGTCGTCGTGCAGCCGGCCGTTCTCGTCGAACAGCTCGTTGACCCGGTACGACTCGAGCCACTGGCGCAGGACGTCCAGGTGCTCGGGGGTGTCCCGGGCGCTCGCCAGCGGCACCTGGTGTGCCCGCCACGACCCCGTCGTCTTCTTGCCGTCGATGTAGTCCGGCCCCGTCCAGCCCTTGGGGGTGCGGAACACGATCATCGGCCACTGCGGACGCTGCTCGTTGCCCGCGTGCGCGCTGCGCTTGATCTCCGCGATCTCGTCGAGCACCTCGTCGAGCAGGGTCGCGAACCGGCGGTGGATGTCCTCGTGCGACTCGTCGTCGAAGCCGGCGACGAACATGTGCGGCTTGTGTCCGTAGCCCACCATGAGCGACTCGAGCTCGTGGTCGGGGATGCGTGCCAGCACCGTCGGGTTCGCGATCTTGTACCCGTTGAGGTGCAGGATCGGCAGCACGACGCCGTCGTTCTCGACGTTGACGAACTTGTTCGAGTGCCAGCTCGTGGCCAGCGGGCCGGTCTCCGCCTCGCCGTCGCCGATGACGGTCGCGACGAGCAGGTCCGGGTTGTCGAACGCGGCGCCGTAGGCGTGGCTCAGCGCGTAGCCCAGCTCGCCGCCCTCGTGGATCGACCCCGGCGTCTCGGGGGCGACGTGGCTGGGGATGCCACCGGGGAACGAGAACTGCCGGAACAGCCGGTGGATGCCCTCGGTGTCCTCGGTGATGTCCGAGTAGAACTCCGAGTACGTGCCGTCCAGGTAGGCGCTCGCGACCAGTCCCGGGCCGCCGTGGCCCGGGCCGGTGACGTAGATGGTCGACTGCTCGCGCTCCGCGATCGCGCGGTTCAGGTGCGCGTACAGGAAGTTCAGCCCCGGGGTGGTGCCCCAGTGACCGAGGAGCCGCGGCTTGACGTGGTCACGCGTGAGCGGTTCGCGCAGGAGCGGGTTGTCCAGCAGGTAGATCTGGCCCACGGACAGGTAGTTCGCGGCCCGCCACCACTGGTCGATGCGGGCCACGGTCTCGGCGTCGACCACCGTGCCGCTCCCGGTCTGCCACGTGTTGCGTGCCGACGTCGTCGTGCTCATCGCGCTCCCCAGTCGTCGTTCCGGTCTGCCACCGGCGCGGTGTCAGCCTTCCGTCGGGCGCACGTCGTGGACGAGGGTCGTTGGTCCCGTGTGTCGTGTGTGCGCGCCCACTTGTCATACAACCGCACTCCGGGCGTCGGCGCAGTAGGTGTGGGCGAACGCACGCCGAACGTCCGGTGGTGCCCCGACCCGGTCGCTGCGCAGGTCAGCGGGGTTGTGGGCGGTTCCCGGCGGCTCGACGGGGTTCGGGCCGGTCCGCTGCTGCGGGGTACCGTGAGGCGTGACCGAGCAGACCCCCGCCGCCGTCGCGCGTGAGCGCGCGGACGGTCCTGCGGAGGTTCCTCCGGACGACCACAGCGACGACCGGGCGCTGCGCGCGGTCCCGGCGTGGGAGCAGGCCGAGCGTCGCCCGCCGACGACGATGCTCCGGGCGGCGGTGCGGCCCCGGATGCTGCTGCTGCTCGTCCTGCTGCTCGCAGCCGCTGCACTGTGCGCCCGCCTGGGCGCGTGGCAGCTGGACCGCGCCCAGGTGCACGGCGCCGCTGCCGCGGAGCGCCACACCGCCGAGCTCGTCGCCGCCCCCGCCGTCCCGCTCGACGACGTGCTGGTCCCGCAGACGACGTTCACCGGCGACCTGGTCGGCCGCAAGGTGGCTGTGACCGGGACGTACGACGCCGACGGCCAGCTGCTGGTGACCGGTCGGGCGCACGACGGGACCACGGGCCTCCTCGTCCTGACGCCCCTGACCACGACCGAAGGCGCCGTGCTCCCGGTCGTGCGCGGCTGGGTGGCGACACCCGCCGACGCCGACGTGCCCCCGGACGGGACCGTCGACGTCACGGGCTACCTGCAGGCGTCGGAGCAGGCAGGCACCGGGGTGGCCGACGGGCAGACCGACGCGATCAGCTCCGCGGAGCTGCTCAACTCCTGGGGCGGCCCCATCTACACCGGCTACCTCGTGGTCTCGTCGTCGGACCCCGCGCAGTCCGGGTCCGTCGCGTTGCTGGACCCGCCGACCAAGCCCGGCGCCGGCCTCAACATCCAGAACCTCGCCTACGCCGCCCAGTGGTGGATCTTCGGCGCGTTCGCCGTGCTGCTGTGGCTGCGGCTGGTCCGCGACGAGGCCCGCGGCTCGGGAGCCGACGTCAGCCCAGCGGAGGGCGACGTCGCAGCTCCTTGACGGCGCGGCGCTTCTGCTCGCCCTGCACGCGGCGCACCTGTGATCCCCGGCTGGGCCGGGTGGCGCGGCGCGTCGGACCCGGGGGAGCGAGGGCGTCGTCGAGGAGTGCGTGCACACGCGTGAGGGCGGCCTCGCGGTTGCGCAGCTGGGACCGGTACTCCTGGGCGCTCAGCGTGAGCAGCGACCCGCGCAGCCGGCCCGCCAGGCGTGCCAGGACCCGGTCCTGCTGCGTCGGGCTGGTCCACGGGATGCGTGCGAGGTCGACCGTGAGCTCGACGCGGGAGTCGGTCGTGTTCACCGACTGACCGCCGGGGCCGCTGGAGCGCGAGAAGCGCCACGCGAGGGCGTCGTCGGGTACGACGACGCCCCCGCGCAGCACCAGAGGACCGGTCATGTCAGTCGTGCTGCCAGGAGTGCCACAGCGCGGCGTAGTCGCCACCGGCCGCGACCAGCTCGTCGTGCGGCCCGATCTCGGTGATCCGGCCGCCGTCGACCACCGCCACGCGGTCCGCGTCGTGCGCGGTGTGCAGGCGGTGGGCGATCGCGACCACGGTCCGGCCCGAGAGCACCGCGGACAGCGAGCGCTCGAGGTGCCGGGCCGCCCGCGGGTCGAGCAGCGAGGTCGCCTCGTCGAGCACCAGCGTGTGCGGGTCGAGCAGCACGAGCCGGGCGAGCGCGATCTGCTGGGCCTGCGCCGGGGTGAGCGCAGCACCGCCCGACCCCACCTCGGTCTCCAGGCCCTCGGGCAGCGCCTGCACCCACTCCCACGCGTCGACCGCGCGCAGCGCACGCTCGAGCGCGGCCGCGTCGGCGTCCACCTGGGCCAGGCGCAGGTTGTCCGCGACCGACCCGACGAACACGTGGTGCTCCTGGGTGACCAGGGCGACGTGCCCGCGCAGCTCCTCGAGCGGCAGGTCGATGAGCGGCACGCCACCGACCGTGACGGTGCCGTCGGTGGGCGGGTGGATGCCGGCGAGCATCCGCCCGAGCGTCGACTTGCCGGCACCGGACGGTCCGACCACGGCCAGCCGCTCACCCGCGGCCAGGTCGAGGTCGATGCCGTGCAGCACGTTGTGGCCCTCGCGGTAGGCGTAGGTGAGCCCACGCGAGGCGATGTCCTCGTCGACCGGCGTGCCCTCGCGCGACTCGCGGTCGGGCTCGACCAGCTGCACCCCCACGATGCGCGCGAGCGAGGTCGCCGCCACCTGGATCTCGTCGACCCAGAAGATCAGCTCCCACACCGGCCCGGTGACCTGGTAGGTGTACAGCACGATCGTGGTGACCGCGCCGACCGTCACGTAGCCCTCCGACGCGAGGTAGCCGCCCCACAGCAGCACGGCGGCCGGTGCCAGCACGAACGCCGCGTCGATGCCCGGGAACAGGATCGTGCGCAGGCGCAGCGTCACCTTCTCGGCCTCGAACGCCTCGCGCAGGTCGGCGTCGACGCGGCCCATCCGGCGCCGGCCGAGCCGCAGGGCGTCGACCGTGCGCGCGCCCTCGACGGACTCGGTGATGGTCCCGTTGAGCACCGCGTACGCGGCCGACTCCCGCTGGTAGGCCGGCGTGGCGCGCTTGAGGTACCAGCGCACGACCAGCAGCAGCGTGGGCACGCCGATGAACATCGCCAGCGACACCACGGGCGAGAGCACGAGGCAGGCGACGATCGTGAGCGAGATGGTGACCACCGCGACGATGACCCGGGGAACGCCGAAGCGGACCGCGTGCTGCAGCTTGTTGACGTCGTTCGTCGTGCGCGCCACCAGGTCACCGGTGCCGGCCCGCTCCACCACGGACAGCGGCAGGGCCGTGACCTTCTCGATGAACTCCTCGCGCAGCTCGGCGAACACCTCCTCGCCGAACACCATGGACGCGCGCTGCGCGAACCGGATGAGCACGGTCTGCGCGAGCACGGCGAGGGCACCGACGGCGATCAGCGTGTTGATGTACGTCGCCGTGGTGCCGCCGGTGACGGCGTCGATGAGCATGCCCAGCAGCCACGGCCCGGCGAGGCCGGCGGTCGCGGCGAGCGTGTGCAGGACCGCGATGAGGACCAGCGGGCGGCGGTGCTTGCGGAAGAGCACGCCCGTGTAGGCCCGGACCGTCGCCGTGTCGGCGATGGGGAGCTTCATGACTGTCCTCCGCTCTGCTGCTCGGCCATCAGTTCCTGGTAAATCCGCTCGTCGTCCGCGAGGACCTCGATGCTGCTGTTCTCGACGGACTCCTCGTCCATCTGCCGGCCGACCACCGCCCGGTAGGCGCGCGCGACCTCGGGGTCGTCGGCGCCGTGCAGGAGCAGGTCGTCATGGCTGGCGCGGGCGCGCACCCGACCGTCCTGGACGAACGCGACCTCGTCCACGTGGTCCAGCACCAGCGGGCTGGCGGTGACCACGAGCGTGGTGCGACCGCGCCGGACGTCGGCCAGCCGTGCGGCGATCCGGGCCTCGGTGTGGGCGTCGACCGCACTGGTCGGCTCCACGAGCACGAGGATCTCCGGGTCGATGAGCAGCGCACGGGCGAGGGCGACGCGCTGGCGCTGCCCGCCGGACAGCGAGCGGCCCTTCTCGGGCAGCTCGCCGGCCAGACCGTCGGGCACCGAGTCGAGCACGTCCTGCGCGTCGGCCGTGGCGATGACGCGCAGCAGGTCGTCCTGCGTGGCCGAGCCGCGCACGTCGAGCTCCTCCTCCAGCAAGCCGGAGAACAGGTGCGGCGTCGCCTCCGCGACGACGATGCGCTCGCGCACGAGCTCCTTGTCGAGCTCGGACAGCAGCACGCCGCCGAGGCGCACCGGGGTGTCCTGCTCCGCCGCGTCGTCGAACCGGCCGAGCCGGGTGGCGATGCGGGCTGACTCGTCGGGGTCGGCGCTCACCAGTGCGACGACCGTGCCGGGCTCCAGGTGCAGCCCGCTGACCTCGTCGACCAGCGGCACGTGGGGCGCCGGCGCGTCGGCCGTGCCGGGCGTCGCGCCGGTCGCCGGGACGACCTGCAGGACCTTGACCACCTTGGTCGCGCCGATGTGCGCCCGCGTCGCCGCCTGGAGCATCTGCGTCGCGTTCTGCACCGGCCACGACAGGAACGCCGCGAACCCGTACGTCGACACCAGCTGGCCGGGCGTGATCGTGCCCGCCAGCGCCATGTGGGCGCCGAGCCAGATGAGCGTGACGACGAACGCACCGGGCAGGAGTACCTGGAGGGCGTCGAGCACCGACTGCGTCCGGGCCACCTCGACGCCGCGGCGCCGCGTCTCCTGCGACTGCGCGCGGTAGCGCCCGGTGAAGACCTCCTCGCCGCCGATCCCGCGCAGGATGCGCAGGCCGGAGACCGTGTCGGAGCCCAGCGTGGTCAGCCGGCCCGACGCCTCCCGCTGCGCCGACTGCCGCCGGGACAGCGGCTTGACGAGCAGGCCGAGGATCGCCGCGACCGTCGGTAGGCCCAGGACGACCACGAGCCCGAGCGGCACGGAGACGCGGAGCATCAGCACCGCGACGATGCCGTAGGCGACCAGGCTGCCGAGGAAGTGGGCGGCGAGCGCGAAGACCTCACCGATGCGCAGCGCGTCGTTGGCGACCGCCGAGACGACCTCGCCCGTCGGCAGCTCCTTGGTGATGGTGTGGCCCGACCGGGCGACGGTCCGACCGACCAGCTGCGAGGACGTGAACGCGGCGCGCAGCCAGTTGTTCACGTCGTAGCGGTGACCGATCGCGGACGTCGTGATGATGACCGCGCCGAGCGCCAGGAGCGTGCCGCACGCGCGCCAGAGATCCGGACCGAAGCCGCTCGCCAGGCCGTCGTCGATGGCCCGGCCGACGACGAACGGGGTGAACGCCTGCGCCGCGAACTGCAGGACGCCCAGGCCGACGGCGGTCAGGAGGATGCCCCACTGCCGACCGGCCAGCCACCAGAGCAGCGCCGTGGGCCCGCTCAGGGGCGGGATGCCGGGGTCGTCGAGGGGGAGAGAACGCACGAGGAGCAACGTTACGGGGCGGTACCCACACGGCCCGAACGGTTTTCCACGTCAGCCGGTGTAGCCGACCGCCTGCGGGGTGCGGGCCGCCGGACGGCTGGTGACGAGACAGGCCACGGTCCCGACCGCCATCCACAGGACCAGGTCGGCCGCCCACGCGAGAGGTCCGTCGAGGAAGGCGCCCGCGACGAAGGCCTCGCCCTGCCAGGCGAACGGGTCGGCCAGGTAGCCGACGAGCAGACCGACCGCGGCCGACGTGCGCAGTGCCGACCGGTGCGCGGCGAGGAGCTCGCGACGGGTGCACCAGACCACGACGACGACCAGCACCACGACCACGAGCACCGCGCGCACCGCCGTCCCCGCCCGGTCGTCGAGGGTCGCTCCGGCGACCCAGGACCCGGTGAGGGCCGCGGCGCAGGCCCCGACGGCGGTGCCGATCGCGATCCGAGCGCTGAGCGCTGCACGCATGCGCGAGCCTTTCGTCGTCGATCCCCCCGTCCCGCTCCATCGTGCGGGTGAAAAGGAGACGGCGTCGTGGGCCCTCGGGCTCAAAGCCGGTGGGCCCGTGTACCCGCACGCCCGGTGCCACGGACCCGCCGGGCGAGCACCTGACGCGGCGACGATGGACAGGTGCTTCACGACCCGCCGGCGACACCGCCCGGACCACCCCGCGAGACCACGCCCCCGGGGCGCAGGTCCCAGCGCTCGAAGCTGCCCACCGGCGCCTCGACCACGGCAACGACGCCGCGACGAGGCTTGGTGACGCCCCACGGGCGGAGCACGAGGGTCTCGACGACGCCCCCCGCGGCGTCGAGCAGCGCGACGTCGAGACTCACCCGCATGCCGATGCCGTGCACCGACGACTCGGGCTCGAGCCAGAGTGCTTCAGGCAACTCGCGGCGTCCGAGAAGGCCCCGGAACCGGGCCCCCCAGGTGTCCGCGACCTCGACGGTGGCCACCGCGGAGCCGTTCACCAGCAAGAGTGATCTGGACGGTAATGCGCTCATCGTCCCCCTATCATGTGCGTGGTCTGCCGCCCCGCGGGCCTCGTCCGGAAGCTGGCGGGGACCATCGTCGCAGGGGCGCGCGGGCCCCGGAATCCTGTCCCGCGGGTCGACGCACTCGTCGTGTCCGTGGCGGCTGTCAGGTTGTTCAGGTTCGGCAGGATCGGCACGTCTGTCTCGGACCGCGCACAGGGGGAGCTCACGCCGGATGCCAGCGATCGTCATCACCGCGCTCCTCGACGTCGGGACGGATGCTCCCGCCACGGGAGCGTCGCGCGTCACGGTCGTCGCGCCGACCGACCTGGCCGGTGTGAGCAGCACGGACCTGGCCGATGCCACGCACGCGCTCGTCATCGGGGAGCGCCGCCACGACACCCTGGTCCGGCGGTACGCCGCCGCGCTCGCGGACCGCGGACCGGCCGTCGCGTGGCGGACGTTCCCGCACGGTCCCGGGGCGCTCCTGGTGCTGGCCAACCAGGCGGCGTCCATCGGCCTCGACGCCGGCCAGACGGTGGCCTTCCTCGACGCCGTGGCGAGCCTGACGTGGAGCGGCGCCTGGACGCCGTCCGTCGCCAACCTCTCGGACCCCGCACCGTCGATCGGTGAGCACCTGCGGTCGCTGACGCCCGGCGGGAAGGGCTTCGTCGTCACCCTGTCGGGCGCGCACCCCTCCGTGGAGCCGGTCGGCAGACCGGTCGCGCCCGAGCCGGGGCCGGACCGCGGGACGCTGTACTGCGCCACCCCCGACCTCCTGACGCCGGCGGCACGCGAGCACCTGCTCGCCGCGAGCCGCTGCTCGACCGTCGTCGAGGTGCCCCTCATGCACGTCGGCGTGGTCGGTCGCCTGGGCACCGACCGTGCCGTCGAGGCGGTCGCGCTGCCCGGCGGCGGTGGCGTGCAGCTGCCGGCCGCGCGCGGCACCTGCCCCACCTGCGCGACCACCGTCTTCACCGACTTCTGCCCGTTCTGCCACGTGCGGCGGACGGATCCGACCGACCTCCGAGGAGCCCTTGCGTGAACCCCCGCCAGCGACGCGGAGTCCTGTTCATCCTGCTGTCCGTCGTCATCGCCGTCGTGGTCTTCTTCCTCGTGGCCTCGTACGTGGGCAACGTGTCGAGCAAGGTGGGTTCCGTGGTGACGGTCTACCGGGCCGCCGACGACCTCCCCGCGTTCACCACGCTCGACGAGTCGTCGATCGTCGCCGACGAGGTGCCCGACCGCTGGCTCTCGACCTCGGCACGCGTGACGCAGGACGATCTCCTGGGCCGCAAGGTGGGGGTCAACCTCGAGGAGGGCACGATGATCACGACGGACGTGCTCGTGCCGCCGTCGGACCTCAGCCCGACGGAGCGCGAGATCGCCATCAACGTCGACGAGGTGACGGGGATCGCGGACCGCATCGTGCCCGGCGACCACGTCGACATCTACGCGGTGTTCGCCGACGTGCCCGGGCTGCCCAAGCAGGTGCGCGTGCTGGTGGAGGACGTCCGGGTGGTGTCCGTCCGCGGGAGCCAGGTGCTGGTGGACGAGGACAGCGAGACGGGTCAGACGTCCGTCGTCCCCGTGACGCTCGCGCTGGAGCCGAACGACGCGCTCGCGGTCACGTACGCCTCCGCGTTCGCGCAGGAGGTCCGGCTCGTGGGTCTGCCGGCCGGTTCCGGTGAGGACCGCACGGGCGAGGAGGACGAGTTCGACGCCACCAACCTCGGCGGGGTCGCTGTGCCGGAAGGGGAGCAGGGCTGATGGCAGGCACCGTCGTCATCGGGTGCGCGGACCAGTCGCTCGCCTACGAGCTGCGTTCCCAGCTGGCCGAGGCCGCCGACGTCGAGGTCGTGGGGGTCGCCGAGACGACGACCGAGATGGCGGACCTCGTGCTGCAGCGCGAGCCGAACCTGGTGCTCGTCCACGACCTGCTCGGGCCTGAGCCCGTGCACCAGGTCATCCGGGACCTCGGGCTGCGCAGGCCCGCGAGCGTGGCGATCGTCGTGACGAGCGACGGCGACCCCGAGTCGCTGGCCTCCGCGATGGATGCCGGCGCCCGTGGCGTGCTCTCCTACCCTCTGTCGTTCGCCGACGTGCAGCAGCGCGTCAACACCGCGCTCGACTGGTCGCGGCACATGGAGAGCCTGCTGGTCAGCGCGTCCAGCGACGGCGGGAGCGCCCGGGGCCGCGCGACCGTCGTGGCGGTGACCGGCACCAAGGGCGGGGTGGGCACGACGACGCTGGTCACCCACCTCGCGTGGGACGTCCGCCGCGAGCTGCCCGAGCACAAGGTGCTCGTCGTCGACCTCGACCTGGAGAAGGGCGACGTCTCCAGCCTCATCGAGGCGCGTGCGCGCACCTCGGTCGCGGACCTGGCGAAGGTGGCGCAGGACCTCTCGGTCCGCACCGTCGCCGACGCCGTCTTCGAGCACGAGTCCGGCATCCACCTGCTCCTGCCGCCCGACGACGTCCGCGACGTCGAGTGGGTCACCCCGGCCGCGATCCGTCAGATCGTCGGGCTGCTGCGCCAGCAGTACGACCTGGTGCTGATCGACGTCGGCGCGCACGTGACCCCGGTGCAGGCGGCGGTCGTGGAGATCGCCGACGAGGTGGTCTCGGTGGTCACGCCGGACCTCGTGAGCATCCGCGCCCTGCGCCGCACCCTGGGCTGGTGGGAGTCGCTGCAGGTGCGCAAGCCCGAGGCCGTGCACGTCCTGATCAACAAGGCGTCCCGGACCGACGAGGTGCAGCCGGAGACGGTCAAGCGCCTGTCGCCCGGCCCCGTGCTCGCCACCGTGCTGCCGGACATGGGCCACAAGCTCGAGACCGCGATGAACTCGCGCGCCCCCGAGCTGGTCACCGACCCGGCGTGGTGGCGCGCGCTGCGCGCGTTCGGCCGCGAGGTCGGCGTGGTGCGCAGGCCCTCGGCGGCGGGCGACCCGGCGTCGGCGGCCCCCGCCCCGCGACCGCGGCGCTCGGGCGGGCGACGGGAGCGGGCGGCGGCCGACGAGTCCGGTTCGGTGGCGATCGAGCTGGTCGCGCTGCTCCCGGCGATCGTGCTCGTCTGCGCGGTGCTGTGGCAGCTGGGCCTGACCGGCCTCACCTACGTGTGGACCGGCTACGGTGCTGCGGCGGCGGCACGGTCCGTCGCGCTGGGGGCCAGCCCGGCGGACGTGCGGGCGGCGACGCTCGACGCGTTCCCGGCGGGGATGCGGTCCACGGTCGACGTGGACGTCGCGACGCCGCGGCCGTCGTCGGTCGACGTCAGCGTGCGCATCCCCGTGGTGATGCCCGGTGTGCTCAACACCCCGTGGACCGCGACGATCAGCAGAGATGTGGTGAGGGAGCCGTGATCGCACGAGCACGAGCACGAGCACAGCGGCGTCCGGAGGGTGAGCGCGGGTCGTCGGCGATCGAGGTGCTCGGCATCATGCCGGTCGTCGTCATCGTCATCCTCGCGCTCCTGCAGGTCGCTGCCGCGGCCGTCACCACGCTCGCCGCCAACCAGGCGGTCCGCGACGGTGCCCGGGCGATGAGCCTGGGCCGCTCGGTCCCGGCGGCGGTCGAGGCCTCGCTCCCCGGCGGCATGCACGCGGACCAGATCACGTACCCGGCCAACGGCGTGCGGATCGAGGTCCCGGTGCTGCGGATCGGCATCTTCCCCAGCTTCACGGTGGTCCGTGAGGCCGCCATGCCGCGGACGGCGCCCTGATGCGCGCGGGCTTCGGTGAGTGGGCGCACCGCACGGACCCGCTCCCGTCGACCCCGGAGGCCGTCCTCGGCGCGCTCGCGCCGACGCGCAGCGACCTCGACGAGGGCCTCGTCTCCACCTTCAAGCGCAAGCTGCTCGACGAGGTCGACCTGCACGAGCTGGGGCGCCTGGACCCGGGCCAGCGCCGCATCCGGCTCGAGCGCGTGGTGGCGCACCTGGTGTCCACCGAGGGCGTCATCCTCACCACGCGGGAGCGCAACGCGCTCATCCGCCGCGTCGTCGACGAGTCGATCGGTCTCGGTGTCCTCGAGCCGCTGCTGGCCGACGAGACCGTATCCGAGATCATGATCAACGGCCCCGACACCATCTACGTGGAGCGGTTCGGCCAGGTCGAGCGGGTGTCGGCGTCGTTCGCGTCCGAGGAGCAGCTGCGCCAGACGATCGACCGGATCGTGTCCACCGTGAACCGCCGCGTCGACGAGTCGAGCCCCATGGTCGACGCACGGCTCCCCGCCGACGAGCGGATGCCCCGCGGCGCCCGTGTCCACGTCGTGCTGCCGCCGCTGGTCCTCAACGGGCCGACGGTCACCATCCGGCTGTTCCCGAAGTCCTACGGTCTCGACGAGCTGCTCAACCGCGGCAGCCTCGACGAGCCGACCGCGGAGCTGATGGCCGCGTGCGTCCGGGCCCGGCTGAACATCATCGTCTCCGGCGGCACCTCGTCGGGGAAGACGACGATGCTCAACGCGCTGTCGGCGTTCATCCAGGGCCGGCAGCGCATCATCACCATCGAGGACGCCGCCGAGCTGTCCCTGGTCCAGGACCACGTGGTGCGGCTCGAGACGCGTCCGGCGAACGTCGAGGGCCAGGGCCAGGTCACCATCCGCGACCTGGTCCGCAACGCCCTGCGCATGCGCCCGGACCGGATCATCGTCGGTGAGGTCCGCGGCGGCGAGGCGCTCGACATGCTGCAGGCCATGAACACCGGCCATGAGGGCTCGCTGGCCACCGTGCACGCGAACTCGACCGTCGACGCGCTGATCCGCCTGGAGACGCTCGCGTCGATGAGCGACGTCGAGGTGCCGTTCCACGCCCTGCGGGACCAGGTGAACAACGCCGTGGACCTCGTCGTCCAGCTGCTCCGCGGCTCGGACGGGACCCGTCGCGTGGTCGAGGTGGGGTGGGTGTCCTCCCGGCACCGTGAGGACTTCGAGGTCCAGCCGCTCATGAGGTGGGACCCGGAGATCCCCAACCCGTCCGGTCCTCCCGGCCGGTTCGTGCGCTATCCCATCCCGCAGCCGATCCTGGACAAGCTGCGCATCGCCGGGGAGCCGATCGGGCTGTCCGCCGTGCGCCCGACGGTCGCGCCCGGCCCGGGGGTCAGCACCCCGCAGGCCCCGCCGACGGCCTCGGGTCGCAGGGTGGCGCCGTGATCATCCTCGTCATCCTGCTCGGCGTGCTCGCGGCGGCGATCTTCTTCGTGCTCGGCGTCGGCAACCTCGGTGGCGCGATGGCGCGGCGCCGGTCGCTGGTGGCCGGGGTCGTCTCGGACGACCTGGGGTCGCAGACGCGCTTCGAGCAGTGGGACCGGGCGTTCCGCCGCACCGGACCGGGGCGGTGGGTCGAGGGCCAGCTGCTCCTGGCGGGCGAGGAGAGGCGCGCGCCGCTGCTCGTCGCCGTGATCGCGGTCAGCGTTGGCGTCGCCATCGGCTGGGTGCTCGCCGTGGGCCTGGCACCGATCTTCGGGCTGCTCGGCATCGCCGCGGTCGTGGTCGGCGTCCGGGCCTACCTCGCCCGTGCGAAGGACCGGCGCAACGAGCAGTTCATCGCCCAGATGCCCGAGCTCGCGCGGGTGCTGTCCAACGCGACGAGCGCGGGGCTGTCGATCGCCTCGGCCGTCAGCATCGCCGCCAGCGAGCTGTCCGAGCCCGCCGGCCCCGAGCTCGCGCGGGTTGCGTCGCGCATGCGTTTCGGCGACAGCCTGGACACGGCCATGCAAGGCCTCGAGGCCCGACTTCCGTCGCGTGAGGTCACCGTCCTCATCTCGACCCTGCTGGTCAGCGCCCGCAGCGGTGGGTCGCTGGTCAGCGCCCTGCGGGACATCGCCGACACGCTCGAGGCCCGTCGCGAGACCCGCCGCGAGGTGCGCACCACGCTCGCGCAGTCCACGTCCACCGGCTACCTCGTCATCGGGATGGGCTTCGCGCTGCTGTTCGTGCTGAACCTCATCCAGCCGGGCACGGTGCAGGCGATGACCGAGTCGTGGATCGGTCGGGCTGCCCTGCTCGTCGGGTCGTCGCTGTTCGTCGGCGGCTTCCTGCTCATCCGCCGGATGACGAGGTACGACGGATGAGCGCCTGGCTGGGACTGCTCGTGGGGCTCGCTGCGGCCGGGGCCGCCGTGCTGTTCATGGTCGGCTACCGCCAGATGCGGTCGGACGCCATGGACACCCTGGCGGTCGACGACCTGAACCTCCTGCGAGGGCAGCAGCGCCGACGTGCCGAGGGCGAGCTCCCGCTGAGCAAGCTCGCGCGGAGCCAGGTGCCCCGGCTGCGCCGGCTCCTGGGGCCGGCACGCCTGGCCCGGTTGCAGCGCATGATCGACGAGGCGGGGCGGCCCGACGGGCTCACCGTGGATGGCTACCTCACCCGGACCGCCTGGTGGGCCCTGCTCACCCTGCCGCTGTTCCTGATGCTGCTGCTGCTCGGCAACCTGCTGCTCGCCGCGCTGGCCCTGGTCGTCCCCGTGCTCCTGCCGCTCGCCGCGGTCTCGGGTGCTCAGCGTCGGCGGCGCGAGCAGATCGACCGCGACCTGCCCGACTTCCTCGACGTCCTGGCGGTCACGGTCATGGCCGGCGTGAACTTCCGCGCCGCCCTCGCCCGGGTCGCGGAGCGGTTCGAGGGTCCGCTCGGCGAGGAGATCACGCTGACCCTGCACCAGATCGCCAACGGCGCGTCGGTGCGGCAGGCGTTCCAGGACCTGCGGCGGCGCAGCTCGTCGGAGGCCGTGGCGCAGTTCGTCTCCGCGCTCCTGCAGTCCCAGGAGCTGGGTGCGCCGCTCGCCGAGTCGCTCAAGCAGATCGCCGAGGACATGCGCCGTGAGAGCGGGCAGAGGCAGCGACGGGCCGCAGCGAGGACCGCTCCACGGGTGACGCTGGTGACCTCCCTGGTGCTGGTCCCGGGGGCCCTGATCTTCATCGTCGTCGGCCTGTTCCTCGGTGCCGACGTCGACGTCGCGTCGTTGCTGGGATGAGCGGCACCGTGCAGCGCGACTTCACGCAGCGCATCGTCGCCGTCGCGCTCCTGGTGCGCCTGCTGGCGATCACGGTGGCGCTCTTCGGCATGATCGGCGAGCCCATCACGGGCACGATGCTGGCCGCCGTCCTGGTGCTGTCGGCGACCAGCTTCTCGTTCCTCATGTACCCGAGCGTCGCGAACTTCGTCGTGCACCACCCGCTCGCGGTCGTGGCCGACCTGCTGCTCACCCTCGTCGTGCTGGCTGCACTGGGGGTCGAGAGCCCGCTGGTCCTGGCCACGTTCTCGACCGCGCTGATCATGGGGATCCTCTTCGATCGTCGGATCGCGATCCTCGGTGCGACGGCGCTGGTCTCCGGGTTCCTGCTCGTCGACCAGCTCCAGGCGTCGCCGACGAACGGCTTCATGATCAACCTCGGCATCCCGGCGATGTATGTCGCGCTGGTGGCCATCGGCTCGGTCGTACGCCACGCCCACGAGCGTGAGGTGGCGGCGGCCAAGGAGCTGGTCGACGCGCATCGGGCCCTGGCGTCCGCCGACGAGCGGGCGCGCCTGGCGCGGGAGATGCACGACTCGCTGGGCAAGACGCTGCACGGCATCGCCCTGGCCGCCGAGGCGCTGCCCGTCTGGGTCGAGCGCGACCCGCCGACGGCGGTGCGGTACGCGCACGGGTTGGCGGACGCCGCCAACCAGGCCGCGGCCGAGGCTCGCTCGCTCCTGGTCCGGTTGCGCGCGGACGAGCCGGACCGACCGCTGGCGCAGGTGCTGGCCGAGCAGTGCCGGACGTGGGCGGCGGAGACGGGCATCGAGTGCGTCTTCGAGACGCACGGCGCGGTCGACCTGTCGACCGACGCCCGCTACGAGGCGCTGGCGATCGTCTCCGAGGCCCTGGAGAACGTGCAGCGCCACGCGGACGCCGACCGCGTGAGCGTGTCGCTGGCCGGCGCTGCCGGTGGCACGGTCCGGGTCGAGGTCGTCGACGACGGGCGCGGGTTCGTCGTGCCCAGCGGCGGTGTCAGCCCGCCGAACCACTTCGGCCTGACCGGCATGCACGAGCGCGCGGCGCACGCGGGGGCGGACCTCACGGTGACGTCCCGCCCCGGTGCGGGCACCCGCGTGGTCCTCGATCTCGATCCGACGAAGGAGTCCTCAGGTGTCCGGTGACGGCTCGACGATCGCGGGGGTGGCGTCCGACCACCCCGCACTGACGCAGGTCACCGTGGTGATCGTGGACGACAACGCGGTGATCCGGATGGGGCTGCGCAGCCTCGTCGAGGCGTCGGACCGCATCCGGGTGGTGGGCGAGGCGGGTGACGGCGAGGAGGCGGTGCGCGTGGTGCGTGCCGTGCAGCCCGACGTGGTCCTCCTCGACGTGCGGATGCCGCGGCGCGACGGTGTGCAGGTGGCGGCCGAGGTCCGGCAGTGGTGCAAGATCCTCATGCTCACCTACTCCGACGCTCCCGAGATCGTCCGTGCCGCCGTGGACGCCGGAGCGAGCGGGTACCTGGTGCACGGTCAGTTCGCCTCGCACGAGCTCGAGCGCTCGATCCTCGCCGTCGCCGAGGGCTCGTTCCTGCTCTCGCCGGCGGCGGCGCAGGCGCTGCGGGAGACGTGGGTCGTCCCGGCGGAGCCCGCGGCCCCGGCGCGTCCCGACGTGGGTCTCTCCGAGCGCCAGCGTGAGGTCATGGAGCTCATCGCCGCCGGTCGCACCAACAGCGAGATCGCGGCGACGTGCTACCTGTCGGAGAAGACGGTCAAGAACCACGTCAACCACATCTTCGCCCGGCTGGGTGTCCGGACCCGCGCCGAGGCGGTCTCGGTGTGGCTCGGCGGGGTCTGACGCCCCAGGTCCGGTCGGTCACAGATGGGCCCGAGGTTGGGCCCACGGACCCGCCGGGGACGTCCGGAGCGTCCGTAATGTTTCCGGTGTCAGCAAGGGGCTCGGGAGACCGGGACCGCAGAGAGAGCATCCGACCGGTGTCCCCGGGCGGCACACGTGGAGGAGCACACTCATGACCCGCATGTTCGTCAACACCAAGATCCGCATCGAGAAGGCCATCGAGGCTCGTGAGGCCGGCCAGGGCACGCTGGAGTACCTCGGCATCGTCGTCGTCGTCGTCCTCCTCGTCGGCGCGATGATCGCGGCCTTCCAGGCGTTCAACCTCGGCACGAAGCTCACGACCGAGCTCAACAAGATCCTCCCCGGCGGCTGATCCGGACGGACGCGACGCGACGGCTCCACGCTCCTGGCGTGGGGCCGTTTCGCCGCGTCGCGGACGGCGCGAGGTCGGTCCGGGCGGGTGCCGACCTCTACGCTGGCACGACCACGACGAGGAAGAGGGACACGTGAGACGCGCTCCAGTGATTGTGCTAGCAGCCATCGCGCTCGTGCTGACGACCGCCTCCGCAGACGCGGGAGACGGCGGACGTGTACCGACGGGCACGGTGGAGGTCGACGGTCAGGACGTCCCGGTGCTGGGCAGCTACGCGTTCCACTACGCGAACGGCGACACGGAGCCCGAGGTGCGCGGTCTCATCCACGGCGTGCGTCGCGTCGAGGGCGGCACCGTCCTGTACTACTCGATGGGCTGGAACGGCACGGAGGACTTCGTCGCGACCTTTGCCTTCCCCCTCTCGGAGAACCCGTACCAGCGCGCGTACGCCACGGATGTCAGCCTCGTCGACACCGGCAACCTCCTCTCGTACGCGCCCCTCGCCACCGACCAGACGACGTTCACCTCGGCCACGGGCGACCTCGGCTCCGGGCCGGGCGAGCTTCGCGTCGGCTGGGCGCTGTTCCCCGAGCTCGCAGCCGACGTCACCGAGGTGCAGGTCCTGATGCCGTTCAGCACGGCCGCCGGGACGATCCCCGTCGAGGACGGCCCCCTGGAGCCGATCGGCGACGCCCCGGCGCCCTACGTGGGCGAGGGGTGGCCCGCCCTCCCTGATGCCGCGGAGACGGCGTCGGCAGACCCCGCCCGCTTCACCTACGACCTCGTGCGACGCTCGGGCGACCTGGCCGGCACCGCCAAGGTGGAGGAGTCGATCGAGAGCGTGGCGGTCACGCTGGACGCCAACGTGCTCTTCGCGTCCGGGTCGGCCGAGCTGACGCCGGAGGCGAGCAGCGCGCTGTCGGCCGTCGCGGCAGACATCGCGGCCCGGGGGACCGGCGAGGTCGTCGTCGCGGGCCACACCGACTCCGACGGGTCGGACAGCTTCAACCAGACCTTGTCCGAGCAGCGCGCCGCCTCCGTGCTGGCGGTGCTCCAGCCCGCAGCGGGATCGAACGTCACGTTCGTCGCGGTGGGCAAGGGCGAGTCCGAGCCGGTCGCCGACAACGCGACCGACGAGGGCAAGCAGGCCAACCGCCGTGTGACGGTCGTCTACGGCGTCGAGGGGGAGTCGTGAGAAGCACAGCACGCACGTTCGCGATCGGCGCGCTGTCGCTCGCCGCGGCCGTGGTCCTGGTCGGATGCACCGGTGACGACGACCCGTCGCCCACCGGATCGAGCTCCGTGCAGCCGAGCGAGTCGTCCGCCGAGTCGATGACCCGCGCCGAGCTGGAGTCCGCCGTCTTCGACGAGGAGTCCGGCAGCAGCGAGGTCCTCGGCTCGGCGGAGGGTGCCGTGCCGGACCCGCTCGCCCCGCACCCGGCGCGGATCGACGTGAACGCCGTCATCGCGGACGAGACCAGCACGACGGTGTGGTTCACGCTGGTCAACACCGAGGACACCGATCCTCTGCTGCAGTTCTCGGCCTTCAACAAGCTGCGGCCGCTCTCCGACGACATCCGGGACATCGCCCTGGTGGACACCGTGGCCGAGCAGCGCCTCCAGCCGTACATCGGCCAGCGGGCGGGCACGGACTCGAACAGGTGCACGTGCTCGGACGCTCCTCTGGGCATGTCGTCGGTCGGCATGCTGCTCTCCGGGGTCTTCCCGCCGGTCGAGCAGTCGACCTCGACCGTCACCCTCGAGATCCCGGGCTTCGCTCCGATCGAGAACCTCCCGGTGACGCGATCGTGAGGTCCTGGCAGTCGCGGGTGCGCGCGGTGACCCGTCGCGACGACGGGCTGGCCGCCACGGCGGTCATCCTCACCGTCGTGGTGGGGGTCCTCGTGCTCCTGTTCGTCTACGTCATCCCGCTCCTGGCCGGCACGGACAAGGCCGGACAGACGCAGACCGCGGCGGACGCGGCGGCGCTGGCGGGTGCGGTCGGGGCCAGGGACCGGGCGGTCGACGAGATCGACGGCGCAGTCTGGGACCTGCGGATCGCCGCGCTGTTCGGGACGCGGGAGACGTGGCGGTTCCACGATGCCGCCACCGGCGGGAGCGGCTTCGCCCGAGCGCAGCAGTACGCGGTGCGCAACGACGCGTCGGTGGAGTCCTACCACCACGACGCTGCGCGTGACCAGGTCACCGTGGACGTGCGCCTCGACGCACGCGGTCCCGAGAACCGCATCGCCCGGTCCAGTGGGACCGCCCGGGTGGGCGTCGAGCTGGCCAGCTGCGAGATCGTCGCCGAGCGGGACATCGTCGGCTACACCGAGCCGCCGGAGGAGACCCCGACGCCCGAGCCGACGCCGACGCCGAGCCCGACGCCCACCCCGACTCCCACGCCGCCGTTCGTCCCCCAGCCGATCTACGGCCCATGGGAGTACCGGATGACCTGTGACGGCGCGGACGGGTTCAGCGACTCGGACTCGGACATCGACCAGCTGGTCGACCGCGCGAAGTCCCGGCTCGGCGACCTGGAGCCCCGCCTCATCTCCTGACACGACTCCGTCCACCTGGGTCCGTGGGCCCACGGGCAGCGGCCGATCGAGGTCGCGGGGCCCGGCGGAACGCTGTGCGAACGCACCTACCGTGGGCGACGTGACGCACCACGCAGACGAAAGGTTGGCCGAGTGATACCGACACGCGCGCTCCGGCGCCGCGGCCTCCGGCTCGACGACCGCGGTGCGGGGTCGCTCGAGTACGTCGGCGTGGTCGCCGTCGTCGCCGTCCTGGTCGGTGCGCTCGTGCTGGGCTTCGTCAACAGCCACTACGGCGAGAACCTGTCCGCGCAGCTGTGCAGGCTCACGTCGGCCGTCGGCGGCGGCTCGTGCCCCGTCCCCCCGGTGGAGCGGTCGCCGGAGGACTACATCCCGCCGGACGAGTGCGTCATCTCGTCGAGCGGTGAGGAGTCGAACACCGGCCTGACGGTCGTCGTCGACGTCCAGAGCGGGGAGACGTGGGTCATCGAGAAGCTGGGTGACGGCACGTACCGGCTGACTCGTGCCCGGTCGGGTGGGGTGGGTATCGGCGTGGGTGTCGGGTTCGACTTCTCCGCCACGCTCGACGACCAGACGTACGGCGTGGGCGCGACCGCCAAGGCGAACGTCGCGCTCGTCGTCGGTGGGGGCGAGTCGTACATCGCCACGTCCGAGGAGCAGGCCCGCAACATCCTGGACCAGAAGCGCAACGACGAGACCAAGGACTCGCTCGTCGGCGACGACAACCCGGTCCGCGACGGCGTCGACTGGCTCAACGACAAGCTGGGCGGCAGCAACAAGTACGAGCAGCTGGACCCCGACGAGTGGTTCGTCGAGGCGGGCGTCGAGGGTGCGGCGTCAGCCGGAGCGTCGACGCCGCTGGGGACGGTCGGTGCGGAAGCCGCGATCGAGGCGTACCTCGGCCGGACCAACCGGGCGGACGGCACCAGCACGGACTACCTGCGCGCCGAGATGTCGATCGGTGGCGGCATGAAGGGCCGAGGCCCGAACGCCCAGGGGTACGACACCTTCGTGCAGCTCACGGCCGAGGGGTCCGCCGGTGCGGTGATCGAGGTCGACCGCGACAAGAACGGGAACCCGACGACCTTCCGCATCAAGAGCGTGCTGATGGGCAACGCCACCGGCGACAGCTCGTACAGCGGGACGGTCGACGACGACCCCGAGTACACGGAGCGGACGATCGACATCCCGCTCGACACCGAGGCCGGTCGCCAGACGGCCGCACGGGTCCTGCAGGCGGCCGGCGTCCCGTACTACCCGGGCATCACCGACTCGGTGGACATCCCGCAGATCGCGCGGGACAAGATCGACCCGGCGGGGCTCGGCCGCGAGCTGGGCATGCTCGCCGCGGCGCGCGGGCACATCTCGGAGCAGACGTACACGCTGGGCACCAGCGAGAACGGGTTCAACGCCGAGGGTGAGCTGGGGGTCCAGCTGGGCCTGTCGCACAGCTCCGTCAGCAGCACCCGGTCCACGTCGGACCACAAGTACTGGAACGGGACCGAGATGGTGGACCGTGCCGGGTGCGTGGTGTGACAACCTTCTCGCGGCACACCGGCTCGCGCCCCCACCCTTCTCGGAGGTCTTCCTTGCGTCCCCACCAGCTCATCGGAGCCCGGGTGGCCGTCCTCGTCGGGGCGTTCGCCCTGCTCGCGGCCTGCACGTCGTCCTCGGGCGACGGAACGGACAGCGTGCTGACCCCGAGCCCCGCCCCCTCCGGGTGGACCGCCCAGGAGCTCGCCGGCGTGCAGCTGGCGACCCCCACGGACTGGGAGCCGTACGAGACGGACCCCCCGGAGGGTGACGACGTGACGGCCGCCGGCCTGAAGATGCCGCTCGGACCCGACGGCGCCGGAGGCTCGGTGTACGTGGTCACCTCGGGCTCGCCGACCAGGGACGCCAAGGCGTCGAGCGCCAACAGCCGGACGGTCGGGGAGGCCACCCTCGGCGCAGAGGACGTCGTCGAGGAGCAGCTGACGTGGCCCGGCGCGGACGCGGCGGCCTACCTGAGGTACGAGGCGGACCTGCCGATGCCCTCGGGCGACGACGTGCGGTTCCGGTACGAGACGCTCACCCTCGACCTGCCCGACGGGAGCCAGTCCATCGTGACGGTGGTGGGTCCGGTGTCGAGGTACGAGGAGACCGGCCAGCACGACGTGCTCGCGAGCGTGACGGTCGGTGAGTGACCGCATGGGCATCTACTCGGGCAGCAACATCAAGCGGACCGCGCGGTTCTTCGGGACCGCCGCGTTGTTCGCGGCACCGCTCTTCGCCCTGCTCGGCATCGCCGGCATCCTCGGTCTCGGCTCCTTCGGCGGCACCGCACCGGTGGAGATCCTCCGGTCGGCACCGGCCGGGTCCCCGGTCGAGCTGGCCAACAGCGTCCACGGGGACGCCGTCTGGGGCCAGCCGGCCGTCGACCTGTCCGCGGTGGCCTGCGAGGCGTCGAGCTCGGACGGAGCGAGGACCGAGGACCTCACGGTCGGTGCGACGGACGGCCTGACGGAGGCCGACGACGCGCAGGGCACCGGGACGTGGATCAGGCTGGCGACCACCACCACCACTCTCGACGGCGTCTCGCTGGTCACGTGCAGCGGCGGAGGGCTGGAGCTGGTCGGCGTGTCCGTCGACCCCGGGGACGGCAAGCGCGGCACACCGGGTGCACCGTTCCTCGTGTTCGCGGCGTTCCTGGTCGTCCTGGGCCTCGTCCTGCGCCGCGTGACCTCACCGCAGGAGCGCTGAGCCTGTAGCCGGTGGTCAGGCAGCCGGCTCGTAGCCGAGCGGCTCGCGGTTCGTCGCGGACCGGGTCGCCAGGAGTACGGCACCCATCCCGACCGCGGTCCAGAGCGCGAGGTCGACCGCCGCAGAGGCGAGACCCACGGGGACGAACGTCTGCGCGACGAACGCGCGTCCCAGCCACGACAGCGGGTTGAGCAGGTACCCCAGCACCAGGCCGACGGCCGCCGAGCGGCGCAGGACGGTGCGGTCGACATCGAGCAGGTGCCGTCGCACGGCGATCGCGGGGACCAGCACCAGGACGAGCACGACGAGCACGGCCCGGACGGTCACGCCGGCCCCCACGGAGAGCGTGGTGCTGCCGACCCACAGCGCGAGCAGTCCCGCGACGAAGCCGCCGATGGCGGTCGCGAGCGCGATCTGCACGGTGAGCGCCAGGCGCATGCTCGGGTGTCCCTTCGTCGGTCATCCGCCGGCGCGGCGGTCCGCCAGGAGGGTATCCCGACCGCAGGGCCCACCCGGGCTGGGCCTCGAGGCCCAGGCGTGGGTCCACGGACGAACCGTGGGACCCGGAGCAGGCGCGCGGTGCGGTCCTAGCGTCGAAGCCATGGACCAGATCGATCTCCGGGCCGCGGTCGTCGGCCTCGTCACGGGTGTGCTCGGGGCCCGCGTGGTGGCGGTGCTGGTCGGGCTGAGCGGTCCGCGCCCGGCGCTGGTCCTCGCGGTGGCGCAGCTCGCGCTGCTCATCGTCGTCGGCTCGCTCGTGGCCGCGCTGCAGAGGCGTCGGCTCGGCGTGTGGACGCGCACGGCCGCCCTGCGCACGACGCTCACCGCCGGAGGGGCGGGCCTGGTGGTCGCGCTGGTCCT
This sequence comes from Cellulomonas sp. Root485, assembly GCF_001426705.1. GTDB lineage: Bacteria > Actinomycetota > Actinomycetes > Actinomycetales > Cellulomonadaceae > Cellulomonas. Next base: position 429,327 of record NZ_LMFC01000001.1, read on the forward strand.
CGAGGCCACGGCCGTGGCCGTGCAGGGCGGGCCGGGGGTCATGCCGGTGACGGTCCTGGTCGAGGCGGTGGTGTGGCTCGGCGGGCCGGCGCTCGGCTGTGTCCTCGTGCGACCCGGCGACGCGCGCGTCCGGGCCGTCGGCGTCGTGTCGTGAGACCGGCGAGGCTGCCGTCGGGCGATCGTGGCGCCTCCACGACGGAGCTGCTGGGAGTCGTCGTCGTGGCCGCGCTGCTCGTCGTCGGGGTGGTGGCGGGGGTCTCGAGCTACCCGGACCGGCTCGCGGCGCAGCTGTGCAGGCTCGTCGCCGTGACCAGCGGGTCCGACGGCGCGTCGTGCGGAGCGGGGCCGACGGCGCAGGAGCCGACGGACGAGGACTACGTGCCGCCCGCGTGCATGTTCCACGAGGAGAGCGAGCAGTACTCGGCCACGGTCAAGGTGTGGTTCTTCGAGCTCGGCCAGGACTCCGGGTTCGTCGTGCAGGAGTTCGCCGACGGGACCGTGCGGGCCACCGTCACGGACGGGGTCGGCATCGGCGCGGGCGGCTCGGTGACGTCCAGCACGTTCGACGCGGGCAAGCTCGGCAACGGCGACAACGCGGGGCTCGACATCGACCTCGGCGGCGGCGTCACGTTCTCCTACGGCGACACCTGGGCGTTCGACTCGCCGGAGCAGTGGGCCGAGATGAAGGAGCAGCTGGACGACTACCTGATGCAGCAGGAGATGCTCAAGCACGAGGGCGGCGTCTGGGCGGCGAAGTCCATGGGCTGGAAGGACCCGCCCAAGGACCCACAGGTGTCCTTCACCATGACCGAGCTGGAGCTGTCGCTCGACGCGGCCTTCGGCCTGCAGGACCCCACCGGCGCGACGGACGCGGCGGGCGACCCGGAGTTCTTCGACCCGAACGTCGGTGTGACCCTGTCGGCGACGGCGGGCGCGGCCGTGGTGGTCGAGACCAACCACGAGACCGGTGAGCAGAGCTGGACCTACGAGGTGTCCGGGGAGGGCGCGGTCCGTGCGGACGTCGTCGTCGGTCACGGCGAGGCGGCCGGAAAGATCGAGGGGGCGTTCACGGTGACGCGCAACAAGGACGGCGAGGTCACGGAGGTGGTGTTCCAGTCGTCCCGGGAGGGTGGCGTGTCGGGAGGTCTCGGCAACGACTCGTTCGACCAGGCGTCCGGCAGCGCGGACCACAGCGAGTCGGACGAGGTGGTGACCACCACACGGCTCACGGTCGACGACGAGAACCGCGACCTCGTCGACACGTGGCTCGCGGACCGCAACGACGCCGGTGTCGCGGTGTCGCTGCCGTTCGCCGCGATGGTCCCGGCCGGCCCGTCGGACGACCCGTTCCTCGACCTGCTCTACCGCAGCGCCACCACGAGCCAGATCGTCTACCACAACGTCAAGGACTCCTGGGAGTTCGAGGCCGCGATCAAGAAGGGCTGGCAGTTCGGGTTCGGCATCTCGGGGGAGAGCGCCACCGCCGACGCGGTCGACGCCGACTACCTGGGCGCCCCGCGCGGTGACGGGATCCGGCCGTTCCTGCCCGACGAGACGTGCCGATGAGCGCGGGCGGGCGGCTGCGCGCCGCGGACCTGCTGTGGGCGTGGGCTGCTGCCCTGGCCGGCTTCCTGGTGGGTGAGTACGGCTCGGGGGTCCTGCTCGTGCTGCGGGCCGACGCGGCGCTGGGGCTGCTGTGGCTCCCGTGGCTCGCGGCGCCGGTGCTCGCCGGGCTGCTGGGTGCGGCGGTGCTGCCCGTCGCGCGGGTGACCGCCCGGTGGCAGTGGCTCGTCGCGACCGTCCCGGTGCCGCTCGGCGCCGCGGTGGTGACGACCGCCGTGGTGGTCGCCTCCGGCTCGACCGCCGCAGGACTCGTGCTCTCGATCGTGGTGCAGGTGCTCCTGTGCGCCGCCGTCGCGGCCGGGGTGGGAGCATGGCGGTCCGCCCGGTACGCCCGCCGCCCGGCGCAGCCCGTGACCTACACGACCCCCCACCCGGAGGACCAGCGAGCATGACCTCACCCCACCGCGCCGCAGCGACGGGCGTCGCCCTGGCTCTGAGCCTCGCGCTCGCGGGGTGCTCCGGCGGGTCCGGTGCCCCGGACGGCTGGACCCGCGTGCAGGACGGGTGGCTGCAGGTGGACGTGCCCGACGACTGGACCGACGCCGGCGCTCTGGACGACCCGTGGACCCTGAGCCGTCACGACGGCGACGACGCAACCGTCGAGCTCGCCGGCGCCCCGACGCTGGGCTACTACCGCGCGGCCGAAGGTCGCGGGATCCTGCTGGCGTCCATGCAGGTGGGCGGCTACCCGGACTTCGCGGTCGTCGAGCAGTCCGACCCGGTCGACTCCGGTGACCTGGAGCTGACGCGCACCGACTTCACGTACGCGGCGCAGGACGGAGGAGACCGGCTGGAGGGTGTCCTGTGGGTCGGTTCCGACCCCGCCACGACGAAGGCGGTCGCGGTCCAGCTCACCGGCCCCGACCTGCCGGCCGACGTCGTGGACCAGGTGCAGGACAGCATCGCGGTGCTCGACACCGACGCCACCCCCGGCACCTGACGACAAGCACGACCGGGGTGGGTCCCAGGTCCCAACTCTCGGACCCGGAGCGAGCCGCCGGGCCCGCTTCGCACGCCCGGTGAGCCCCTAACCTCACCGTATGAACCAGATCGACGTCAGGGCGGCAGTCGTCGGAGTCCTCGTGGCGCTGGGCGGCTACCTGGTCTCGTTCGTCATGGTCGCGCCCGCGCTCGCGGGCTCGCTGCTGGCGCTCGGTGACGTCGGCACGGCGATCGTCCTGACCCTGGTGCAGCTCGGTCTGCTCGTGCTCGTCGGTGCCCTGGTGGCGTCGCGGCAGCGCCGGCGGTTCGGTCTGGACACCCGCACGGCAGCCGTGCGCACGGCGCTGACCGCGGGGGCGGTGGGGCTCACCATCGTCCTGGTCCTCGGGGCCGCGGCCGCCGCTGCGACGAGCGCCCCCGGGCTCACCCCGGGGATCCTGCTCACCAACGCGGTGGTGTGGCTGGGCGGCACGGCCCTCGGCTCCCTCCTCGTCGCCCCCGGGCCCGCGCGCGGCCCGGCGTACGCCGACCGGTCGACGAGGATCCCGGCACGGGCGGACCGGGAGGCGGGCGAGGCGACGCTCGAGCACCTCGGCGTGACCGTGGTCGCGGTCCTGCTCATCACGGCCCTGCTCGCCGTCATGACGCCCGCCGGGCGCTGGCTCACGGACAACATCAAGGCAGGGTTGTGCCAGATCGTCACGCTCGGGCAGGGTCCGTGCGAGGCGCCGATCTCGTTGCAGGCCGCGTCCCACAAGCCGACCGACCCGTGCGTCCTGTCGACGTCGAACGACGTCCGTCAGGCGTCCGTCCAGGTCACGTTCATCTCGGTCAAGGGTGGCGGCACCATCCGCGTCGAGGAGCTCTCGGACCGGACGTTCCGCGTCTCGGCGGAGGGCAACGGTGGCGTGGGCGTGACGGAGGGTCTCGGCGGCGGGGTGAGCCTCACGATCAACGACAGCATCCACGGTGGCGAGGCGCAGCTGCAGGGCGCCGCGTACCTGGAGGCGGCGGGCGGTGCGACCTGGAAGGTGAACGCCCAGGAGAAGGACAAGCTGGTCAACTACCTCAAGGACGAGCGCAACTGGGCCACCGTGCAGGCGGGACTGTCCAGCACGCCGGTCGTCGGGCCGGCCGCGACGGGCGTGACGTGGGCGGGCAAGGAGCTGTGGAACTGGCTCACGGGCAACGACTACACCCCGCCCCAGCCCGACGAGCTGTACGCCCAGGCAGGGATCGGGGCCGACGGCAGCGCCAGTGCCGCGAGCATCGCGCAGGGCGCATCGGTCTCCGCAGCGGCGAGCACCGCGCTCGGCTCGCGCGTGAACATCAAGACGGGCCAGACGACCCTCTACTACGCCACGACCGTCTCGGGCGCCGCGGCCGCCACGCAGGGCTACGGTCCCGTCGAGGGCGGGATCGCGCAGGCCGAGGGCCAGGTCAAGGTGCTGGTCGCCGTGACGATCGACACCGAGGGCAACCCGGTGAAGGTGGCCACGCAGGGGCTCGCCGTCGGCAACGCCAAGGCCACCGCCAACTCGCTGTTCCTGGGTGAGCTGGCGAACGAGCGGGCCTCCGGTGGCGCCCTGCTCAACGCGTCGGTGGAGATCACCGGACCCGAGACCCAGCGCATCGCCCTGGACCTCCTGCAGGCGACGGGCATCACCCAGGCAGGGCCGGTCGGCCAGGCGCGGAGCGCGTACGACGCGCTGAGCACCTTCACGGCGGCGGCGCGCGACCGCGGGATCCTCACGTCGCAGGCCGTCCAGACGGACTCCGACACCGCGTTCGGCATCCAGGCCGGTGGTGCCATCGGGCCGGTGGCACTCGGAGGCAGCTTCAAGAACTCCACCGACACGGTCACCTCCGGTGAGGCGTCGTACTTCGACGGCACGGGCTGGCGCCCGTGGACCGACTGCGCGGCGTGACGAGGTCGAGAGCCCGACGAGTACGGATGATCCCGGACGATAAGGTGTCGCCTCCGACTCGAGAACTACTACAGAGAGCGTGGGTCGCAGTGCACCGCAGGAGCCTGACCGTCGTGTCCGTCGCCGTCGCCGTCCTGGTTCTCGGGGCGTGCTCCGACGGCTCGAGCACGACCGACCCGTCGGCGTCACCGGTGTCCTCGATGGCGCCGGTGGGGACCGCGTCGGACCTCACGCCCCAGGCGGGGACGGGCGACGAGGAGAGCTTCGGCGACGTCGGGACCGTGACCGTGCCCGAGGGCACCACCGCCACCCCCGGGACGCCCACCACGGCAGGTGCCGAGCAGATCGTCTACCGGATGCCGGACGGGGACGCGCAGGGCTTCCCGGCGCTGCAGATCACGTGGCAGCCCGACGCCCCCGCCGGGGTGTACGAGCAGTCGTGGTCCACCGAGAACACGAAGAAGGTCGACACGACGGTCTCCGACTACGTGCGCTCGCCCGTGGAGTGGCCGGGGTCCGACGCCTCCGTCGTCTCGACGTGGACCGAGGAGGTGGCGCTCCAGACCGGCGACAGCGTCGACGTCGACGCGACCGCGCTGTGGCTGCAGAGCCCCGACGGGACGGTCGTGCTGGCCATCGCGTTCTCCCCGGCCGGCGACGCCGACTCCAGCTCGATCGAGGCGCTCCGGAGCATCACGCTGTCGTGACGGCGGGCGTCCGGAGCCAGGCTGCGGCGCTGGGCGGCGTGCACGGGCACCCGCGGTCGCCGACTACCCTGACGTCGTGACGCAGACGCCTGACCCGGCCGCCACCACCCACCGTCCCGTGCTCGTCGTGGACTTCGGCGCGCAGTACGCGCAGCTGATCGCACGACGCGTGCGCGAGGCCAACGTCTACTCCGAGATCGTGCCGCACACCGCGTCCGTCGCGGACCTGCTGGCCAAGGACCCGGCCGCGATCATCCTGTCCGGCGGCCCGTCGTCGGTGTACGCCACCGGTGCCCCGTTCGTGGACCCGGCGCTGTTCGAGGCCGGTGTGCCGGTGCTCGGCATCTGCTACGGCTTCCAGGCGATGGCCGCCGCGCTCGGCGGGACGGTCGCCCAGACGGGCCAGCGCGAGTACGGCGGCACCGCCGTCGAGGTCACGTCGGCCGGCACCGTCCTGTCGGGCAGCCCGGCGTCGCAGACCGTGTGGATGAGCCACGGGGACGCGGTGCACGCGGCGCCGGAGGGCTTCGAGGTGCTGGCGACGTCGTCCGGCAGCCCCGTCGCGGCGTTCGAGGACCGCACCCGCCGCCTGTTCGGCGTGCAGTGGCACCCGGAGGTCAAGCACTCACCGCTGGGGCAGAAGGCGCTCGAGAACTTCCTCTACGAGGGCGCCGGACTGACGCCCGACTGGAACCCGGGCAACGTCGTCGCGGAGCAGGTCGAGAAGATCCGCGCGCAGGTCGGTTCGGCGCGGGTGATCTGCGGGCTGTCCGGCGGGGTGGACTCCTCGGTCGCCGCGGCGCTGGTGCAGAAGGCCGTCGGCAGCCAGCTGACCTGCGTGTTCGTCGACCACGGGCTGCTGCGGTCGGGCGAGGCCGAGCAGGTCGAGAAGGACTTCGTCGCCGCGACGGGCGTGCAGCTGAAGGTGGTCGACGCCCGGATGAGGTTCCTGCGGGCGCTCGCCGGGCACACCGACCCCGAGACCAAGCGCAAGATCATCGGCCGCGAGTTCATCCGGGTGTTCGAGGACGCGGCGCGCGAGGTCATCGAGGAGGCCGGCGAGGGCGAGGACGTCAAGTTCCTCGTGCAGGGGACCCTCTACCCCGACGTCGTCGAGTCCGGTGGCGGCGAGGGCGCGGCCAACATCAAGTCGCACCACAACGTCGGCGGGCTCCCCGACGACCTGCAGTTCGAGCTGGTCGAGCCGCTGCGCACCCTGTTCAAGGACGAGGTGCGTGCCGTCGGCCTGGAGCTGGGCGTCCCCGAGGGCATCGTGTGGCGGCAGCCCTTCCCCGGCCCCGGGCTCGGCATCCGGATCATCGGCGAGGTCACCGCGGAACGGCTGGACATCCTGCGGGCGGCCGACGTGATCGCCCGGGAGGAGCTGACCCGTGCCGGCCTGGACCGGGACATCTGGCAGTGCCCGGTCGTGCTGCTCGCCGACGTGCGGTCCGTGGGCGTGCAGGGCGACGGCCGCACGTACGGGCACCCCGTGGTGCTGCGGCCGGTGTCGTCGGAGGACGCGATGACCGCCGACTGGACCCGGCTGCCGTACGACGTGCTGGCCGTCATCTCGACCCGGATCACCAACGAGGTGCCCGAGGTCAACCGGGTGGTCCTCGACGTGACGAGCAAGCCGCCGGGCACCATCGAGTGGGAGTGAGTGAGAACGTGACCGAGAGCCCGACCACGACGAGCGCCGACCCGTGGGTCCGCAAGGCCCGTGGCGCCACGCTGCGCTACCGCGTGATGGCCTGGATCACCGGCACGCTCCTGCTGCTGCTCTGCGTCGAGCTGATCCTCAAGTACGTGTTCCACGCCAACGGGGTGGACGCCTCGGGGACCCCGAACCCGGTGATCGGCGCGTGGATCGCGTACGCGCACGGCTGGGTCTACGTCGTCTACCTGGTCACCGTCTTCGACCTGTGGTCGAAGATGCGCTGGCGGGTCGGGCGGCTGGCGACCATGGCCGCCGCCGGCGTCGTCCCGGTCATGTCGTTCGTGCTGGAGCGCAAGGTGCACGCCCAGGCGCTCGCGCGCATCGCGGCCGCCGGTGGCGCACGCGGGTGATGTGGACCGGATCGTGAACGGACGTCCGGTTCACGCGGTTACGGTGACCCTGTGCTGATCGTCCACGTCTCCGACTGCTACGCGCCGCGTACCGGTGGGATCGAGTCGCAGGTGGGTGACCTCGCCGCGCGGCAGGCCGCCGCCGGGCACGAGGTGCACGTCCTGACCGCGACGCTGGGTGCCGGTGGCGAGCGCGGGGGAGTCGTCGACCTGGAAGGCGGCGTCCACGTGCACCGGCTCGGGGCACGGCTCCCGTTCGACCTGCCGGTGAACCCCGTCGGCCCGCGCCTGATGCGGTCCGCTTTCGCGGACCTGCGGCCCGACGTCGTCCACGTGCACGCCGGGGTGCTCTCACCGTTCGCGTTCGACGGCGCCCGGATCGCCCTCGACGTCGGCCTGCCGACCGCGATCACGTGGCACTGCATGCTCGACGGTGTCGTCGGGGCACTGCGGACGCTCGTCCACCGCACCGGCTGGGACCAGACCCCCGCCGCCCTCAGCGCCGTCAGCCACGCGGCGGCCGCGCGCGTGCGGGAGGTGTTCGGCGCCGAGGTGTCCGTGATGCCCAACGGGATCGACCTCGACCTGTGGGCGCCGACGACGCTCCCCGACGGGCGGGGTCGTCCCGGCGAGCGCGGACCGCTGCGGCTGGTGTCGACCATGCGCCTGGCACCCCGCAAGCGCGCGGTGCCGCTGGTCGAGCTGGTCGGCCACGCCGCCCGGCGCCTGCCGCCGGACCGGCTGCGCCTGTCGATCATCGGCTCCGGACCCGCCCAGGGCCGGGTCGCGTCCGCCGTGGCGGGTCAGGGTCTGCAGCACGTGGTGCAGCTGCGCGGTCGGCTGACCCGGGCGCAGGTCCGGGACGCCTACACCGACTCCGACGTGTTCCTCGCCCCCGCCGAGCTGGAGGCGTTCGGCATCGCCGCGCTGGAGGCTCGCACGGCGGGGCTCGCCGTCGTCGCCCGTCGTGGCACGGGCATCGCCGAGTTCGTCGAGGACGGCATCGACGGCCTGCTGGTGTCCGACGACGCCGAGATGACGGAAGCCGTCGTGCACCTGGCGCGCGACGGCCGGCTGCTCGACGGGATGCTCGCGCACAACCGCGTCGTGCGTCCGCGCTTCGGGTGGGACGACGTGCTGGGCGCCGCAGAGGCGGAGTACCGCCGCGCCCGGGACCTCGCGCACGTCTGAGATATCCGGCGATTCGCCGTATTCGTCCAGGTCACATGTCACTACAGTGAAGTCGTTGGACGCTTTGTCATGGGTCGCTCGCGACCTACCGGGTCCAGGGGGTTCGGACCCGTCCGTTGGGGTTCGGAAGGGGAGACATGACGACGACCACGACCACGGGGAGCTCGAAGACGGTCCGCGTGCTGGGACTGCTGACGATCATCTTCGGGATCATCTTCATCATTGCCGGTGGTGTGACCTGGGGCGCGGTTGCCAGCAACCTCGCCGCGGAGCAGATCACCGTCTCGGACGACGCCCAGGCGTTCGGGGGACAGCTGGTCGACACACCGTGGGAGGCCTGGTTCCAGGCCGACATCATCAACACCCACGCGCTGGAGGCCTCGGGCGGTCAGACCTACGCCCAGCTGCCTCAGGACGACCCGACGCGGCAGACCGTCATGACGGCGTCGTTCCTGCGGGCGTCGTTGTTCACATCCGTGGTGGCGTTCGGCGTCGCCCTGCTCGTCGTCGGTATCGGCGTGGTGTTCATCCTCATCGGGTGGGCCCTGCGCAAGGCCGCTGACTACGCCGGTGTGGCGACGTCCTCGGTCACGTCGACCGGTTCGTCGGCCTACCCGGACCCGGTCCCTGCCGGACGGCCGACCGCGCCGCCGGCCCCGACCGCGCCCACGACCCCGCCGCCGGCCCCGACGGGCCCGAAGGCCTGACCGCACGACGACGTCCGAGCAGGTACGGCACAGGGGCCGTACCTGCTCGGACGTCGTGCGTCACCGGCGGGCGGCGCGGGCTCCGCTGACGATCGACCCGACCAGCAGTGCCGTGCCGGCGACCGCGAGCAGGATGATCATCGCCAGCTGGAGGTCGATGGCGAAGCCGGCCGCCCAGGCGAGCAGGCCGACACCGATCGCGGCGATGACCAGGCCCCAGACGACCGTGCCCACGCGCAGCCGACGGCGCGGCGGGTCGGCCGGGAGCGGCTCGACGACCGGCGCGGGTTCGGCGACCGTGTCCGGCTCGACGCGGTCGATGGGCCGGTCGGTCGGCGCGTACAGAGCCCCGATCGGGGACGTGTACGGCTCCGGCTGGTCCTGCGACGACCACGCCGACGTGCTCGGGTACGGGCTGGCCTCGTCGGTGACCGGCAGCGCTCGCGTCTCGTCGGGCACGAGCACCGCGGTCTCGTCGGCGGCCGGTTCGACCGGCTCGAGGGCGAGCACGGCCGTGTCGTCGGCGGGCGGCTCGTTCTCCTCGAGCGGCTCGTTCTCCTTGAGCGGCAGCACCGTGGTGGAGTCGTCGGCGGCGACCACGATGGTGTCGTCGGTCGACGTCTCCGTCGTGGGTTCCGGGTCGGTGACCGGCAGGGCGAGCGTCTCGTCGGCGTCGCGCGGGGTCTGGTCGGTGGGCATCAGTTCTCCTCGATGATCGAGACGTCGCCGGCGCCGATCTGGACCTGCAGCGCGAGCTGGGGTCCGTCGTCGTCGATCGCTCCGGTGGTGAAGGTGCGGGGGTTGAGGCCGACGCCGTCCACGCTCTTGCTCTCGCCGTCGACGTCCCAGCGCACGGTGCCGGCGCCGGCGTCGACGTCGGCGGAGATGCTCGCGTCGCTGGGGACGACGACGGTGAGGTCGCCGGCCGCGAGCGAGATGGGGACCACGAGGGTCTGGGAGGTCATCGGCACGTCACTGAGGTCGATCGTGACGTCACCGAACCCGATCGAGTAGCCGTTGGCGGCCTCGGCGCGGTCCGTCACGTAGACGGCGCCGTCCGCGGAGAAGTCGTGCTGCGAGTCGCTCGACCAGACCCAGCTGGCGTTCTGCACGGCACCGAGAGGAACCGCGACGAGGATGCCGACGACGGCCAGGCCGCCGAGGCCGCCGCTGGTCCGGCCGCGCAGGCCGGAGACGATGATGCCCAGACCGCAGAGCACGATCCCGATGCCGAGCGCGGTGAGGCCGACCGGGCCGGTGAAGTCGCCCTGCCGTTCCGCGATGAGCAGGACCGCGAGGCTGAGCAGGCTCAGGGCGACGACGACACCGACGGTGCCGACCCCCGCGCCCGGCGTGCGGGGGCGAGGCGGCGCGACGGGCCGCGGCGGCTGCACCGGTCGCGGTGCCGGCGGTGCGGGAACCGGCGCGGGTGCGTACGAGGCGGACCACGCAGGGGCGGCCGGCGGAGCCGCGGGTGCGGGCTGGCCGCCGTCGACGGGCACGGTCGCCGTCGATCCCGGGACGTCCGCGGCCTGCGGGTAGGTCGCGGCGCGGTAGGTGGGCGCCGCGGGCGGTGTCCCGTACTGGAAGCTCTGGCCGTGGTGCCCGCTGGGCGGTCGCGGCTTGGAGGACTGGTTGGAGACGACGGCGATCACCATGACGATGGCCCCGATCAGGGTCACCCAGAGGATCCCCTGGACCCAGCCCGGAGGACCCCAGAAGAAGAACCAGTTGTCACCGCGGCCGAAGCCCACGATGACGAACGCCAGGGCACCGAGCAGGGCGATGTCGAAGCGGCCGAGGATCATCTCCTCCACGTGGATGCGACCGTCCCGTCGCTCGGGCAGGAGGGCCCAGGCGACGCCGTACGCGACCAGCCCGATCCCGCCCAGCAGCAGCGTCGCGAAGAAGATGCCGCGCACCAGGAGCGGGTCGATGCCGAAGCGGTCGCCCAGGCCGCCGCTGACGCCGCCGATCCAGCGGTCGTCGGACCGCGTGATGCCGAGACGGCGAACGTTCGCGAAGAAGCTGTTCGGCGCGGTCCCCGGCGCCGGGGTCGAGTCCGGCGCGGGGCTGCCCGGTGCCGGGTCGGGTCCGGCAGCGCCGGTGGGAGTGCTCGTGTCCATGTCTCGATCCTGACGCTCGCGCCGCGCGCACGGCATCGGGTGGTCCCCTGACCGCACCCTGAACCTGGTGCACGGCACCCCTGAACCGACCCCGGACCCGACCCCGGAACGGCTCAGGGCATGTGACGATCGGACCGTGCACCCCGCCCCGCCCGTCTCCGCGCCCCGCCGGCTGCCGCTGCGCCGACCTGCGCGCGGGCGGATCGTCGGCGGCGTCGCGCTCGGTCTCGCGGCGCACCTCGACGTGCCCGTCGGTCTGGTGCGGCTGGTGTTCGTCGTGCTCACTCCCGTCGCCGGGATCGGTGCTCTGCTGTACCTGTTCTGGTGGCTCGCGATCCCGGCGGGCGACCCGGCGGATGCGGCGCAGGAGGTGCGACCGAGCGCGCTGACGCGGCTCGCGCGGCGGCAGGCGATCATCGAGCCGGGCCGACGCATCCCGGTGACCGACATCGCGATCGGCGGCGTCCTCGTGGTCGCGGCGGCGCTCATGATCGCGGTCCGGCAGGGCGCGGACGTGCAGGCCGACTGGCTGCTGCCGGCGGTGATCGTCCTGGCAGGTCTCTGGCTGGCGTGGAGCCAGCTGGACGCCGTGCAGCGCGGTCGCCTGAAGGACCGGGCGGGTGGTCGGACCCCGGTCAGCGTGCTGCGCGTCGCCGGGGGGATCCTGCTGGCCGGCGTCGGGGTGCTGCTGTTCGTCGGGCTGGCGTCGGGGGAGGGCGTGGAGACCGCGACCCTCGCGCAGTCGATCATCGCGGCCGTCGTCATGCTCGGCGGGGTGGCTCTCGTCCTGACCCCGTGGTGGCTGCGGCTGGTGCGGGAGCTCGGCGACGAGCGCGCCGCCCGGGCGCGGGAGTCGGAACGTGCCGACATCGCGGCCCACCTGCACGACTCGGTCCTGCAGACGCTCGCTCTCATCCGGTCGCGGGCCGACGACTCCGCGGAGGTCGCCCGCATGGCGCGTGCGCAGGAGCGTGAGCTGCGCGAGTGGCTCTACGACGACCGCCCCGCGCCGGGCACCTCCGTCGCGGCGGCGCTGCGGGGGATCGTCGCCGAGGTCGAGGACTCCCGGTCCGGCCCGACGGGTGACCCGGTGGCCATCGAGTCGGTCGTGGTCGGCGACCGCGTGCCCGACGCCGACTCGGAGGCGCTGCTGCAGGCCACGCGCGAGGCGCTGGTCAACGCGGTGGTGCACGGCCGCCCGCCCGTGTCGCTGTACCTGGAGGTCGGCGCGTCGGAGGTCGAGGTGTTCGTGCGGGACCATGGCGACGGGTTCGACCTCGACGAGGTGGGCACCGACCGGTTCGGGGTGCGCGAGTCGATCATCGGGCGGGTCCGACGGCGGGGGGGCACGGCGAAGGTGACCAGCAGCCCGGAGCGTGGGACCGAGGTGCACCTGGTGGTGCCGATCAGGACCTCGGACGAACAAGGAGTCCAGTCATGAGCGAAGCAGTCGATGTCGTCCTCGTCGACGACCACCACATGTTCCGGACCGGCGTGAAGGCGTCGCTCGACGCCGGCGTGCGGGTCATCGGGGAGGCGGACAGCGTCGACGAGGCGATCCGCCTGGTCCGTGAGCTGAAGCCGCCCGTGGTGCTGCTCGACGTGCACCTGCCAGGCGGCGACGGCGGCGGCGGTGCCGAGGTCATCAAGGCGTGCACCGACCTGCTGGGCGAGACGCGGTTCCTCGCGCTCTCGGTCTCGGACGCGTCCGAGGACGTCGTCGCCGTCATCCGAGCCGGCGCTCGCGGGTACGTCACGAAGGCCATCGACGGCACCGACCTGTCCGACGCGGTCCGCCGCGTGGCCGGCGGCGACGCGGTCTTCTCGCCGCGGCTGGCGGGGTTCGTGCTCGACGCCTTCGGCGCCGCCGCGGGGGACGTCGCGATCGGCGACGACGAGCTGGACCGCCTGTCCGCGCGCGAGCGCGAGGTCATGCGGCTCATCGCGCGCGGGTACTCCTACCGCGAGGTCGCCTCCGAGCTGTTCATCTCGATCAAGACGGTCGAGACGCACGTCTCCGCGGTGCTGCGCAAGCTACAGCTGTCCAGCCGCCACGAGCTGACCCGCTGGGCGGCAGCGCGCCGGCTGCTGTGACCATGCGGCTGCGCGTCGCGGCCTACGCCGTGGTCGTCGAGGACGGGCGTGTGCTGCTCCCGCACTGGCCGGACGACGTCGTCGGAGGATGGACCCTGCCCGGCGGCGGGATCGAGCCGGGCGAGGACCCCGCCGACGCCGCCGTGCGCGAGGTGCTGGAGGAGACCGGCTACCACGTGGAGCTCGACGGGCTGCTGGGGATCGACTCGGTCGTGGTCCCGGCGGGCGAGCTGGTCGACCCGTCGCTGGGTGCGTTCCAGTGGCTCCGCATCCTGTACCGCGCGCACGTGGTCGGAGGCGGGCTGCGCGACGAGGCCGACGGCAGCACGGACGCCGTGGCCTGGTTCGACCTCGCAGAGGTGCCGAACCTGCGGCGGGTGTCGCTGGTGGACGTGGGTCTGCGGCTCGCGGGAACGGACGCCATCGAGCTCGACCCGCCGCGCGTCGCCTGGGGTGTGCGCCCCGTCGACTTCTGAGCGTCGCCCGACGAGTCGGCGCGTCGGCGGGACCTCTAGGCTCCTGCGGGTGAAACAACGCGTCGCCGCCTACGCCGTGATCGTCGAGTCGGGGCGGGTCCTGCTCCCGCACTGGGTCGAGGGCGGACGGTCGGGGTGGACCCTGCCCGGTGGCGGCATCGACCCCGGCGAGCACCCTGCCGACGCCGCGGTGCGGGAGGTCTTCGAGGAGACCGGCTACCACGTGGTGCTCGACGAGCTGCTCGGCATCGACTCGATCGTCATGCTGGCCGCCTCCCGCCTGGACCCTGCCGACGGCGACCTGCACGGCGTGCGGATCGTCTGGCGCGCGCACGTCGTCGGTGGTGAGCTGCGCAACGAGGCGGACGGCAGCACCGACACCGCGGCGTGGTTCGACCTGGCCGACGTGGCGGCGCTCGACCGGGTCGAGCTGGTCGACATCGCCCTGCGGATGGCGGGGTACTAGAGCCACGCGGAGGGCGCCTCCAGGTGGGCGTCCGAGCGGATGCCCGGGGCGCACGCGCAAAGAGCATACGTCACACGAATCGATTCAGAACCTGGCGGCCGGCGGCACGGAGCGGTCAGGATCGGCTCACCCCGCGGCTCGACGACGAGCTGCGCGCGCCGTCCGGGCACGCCACCGGACAGGAAGGTCGGCCTGGTGACGTTGCTGCCCAGTGGTTCCGCGGTCCAGGGATGGTCCGGTCGCATGCTCGTCCGCGTCGCGGTGGTGATCGCCGCCCTCGCGCTGGCTGCGCCCGGGGTCGCCGTGGTCACGGCCCCGCCGGCGCAGGCCGCGACCGCGATCACCCTCAACGGCTCCTCGGGAGGGCGCATCTTCGACGGCGTCGGGGCGATCAGCGGCGGCGGCGGCAACTCCCGGCTGCTCGTCGACTATCCCGAACCGCAGCGCGGCCAGATCCTGGACTACCTGTTCAAGCCCGGGTACGGAGCCGCCACGCAGATCCTCAAGCTCGAGATCGGTGGCGACACCAACTCGACGTCGGGCTCCGAGCCGAGCATCGAGCACACCCGCGGGAGCATCAGCTGCGAGCGCGGCTACGAGTGGTGGCTGGCCGAGCAGGCCAAGGCCCGCAACCCCGGCATCAAGCTCTACGCCCTGTCCTGGGGTGCGCCCGGCTGGATCGGCAACGGCAACTTCTGGTCCAACGACTCGATCGACTACCTGGTCGCCTACCTGGACTGCGCCAAGACGCACGGGCTGACGATCGACTACCTCGGCGGGTGGAACGAGAAGGGCTACAACGCCACCTGGTACAAGAACCTGCGCGCGTCCCTGAACTCGCACGGCTACGGCAGCGTCAAGATCGTGGCCTCCGACGACTTCGGCTGGGGGGCCGCCGACGAGGCCCGGCGTGACCCGGCGTTCGCGGCCGCCGTGTCCGTGTTCGGCTCGCACTACGTCTGCGGGTACCGCAGCGCGCAGACGAGCTGCCCGAGCTCCGGCAACGCGGTGGCCACCGGCAAGCCGCTGTGGGCCAGCGAGAACGGGTCGGACGACTACAACACCGGCGCGAACGCGGTCGCGCGCGGCATCAACCGTGGCTACATCGACGGGAAGATGACCGCGTACATCAACTGGCCGCTCATCGCCGCCATCACGCCCAACATCCCGTGGCCCACCATGGGGGTCGCGGTGGCCTCCCAGCCGTGGTCCGGGAGCTACTCCATCGGCAAGAACGCCTGGGTGATGGCGCAGACCACGCAGTTCGCCCAGCCCGGCTGGCAGTACCTCGACGCGTCGAGCGGCTACGTCGGCGGCAACCGGAACAACGGCAGCTACGTCACGCTCAAGTCGACCAACAACCGGGACTACAGCACGGTCGTCGAGACCATGGACGCGACGGCCGCGCAGACCCTGGACTTCGCCGTGACCGGCGGGCTGTCCACAGGAGCCGTGCACGTCTGGTCGACCAACGTGCGCTCGAACAGCTCGGCCGACTACTTCGTCCGTGGTGCCGACCTCACGCCGACCAACGGCACGTACTCGCTCACCGTGCAGCCCGGACGCGTGTACACGATCACCACCACGACCGGCCAGGGCAAGGGCACCGCGACCAGCCCGGCGCCGCACGGCCTCGCCCTGCCCTACAGCGACACCTTCGACGGGTACGCCACCGGCAAGGAGGCGACGTACCTCATGGACATGCAGGGGGCGTTCGAGTCCGTGGCCTGCGGCGGCGGGCGCACCGGCCAGTGCCAGCGCCAGATGTCGGAGCAGGCGCCGATCTACTGGACGGCCCAGCTCGCCGAGCCGTTCGCACTGCTGGGCGACGTGGGCTGGAGCAATTACACCGTCTCCTCGGACGTCATGCTGGAGAAGTCCGGCTACGTGCAGCTCATCGGCCGCGCGTCGAACTTCCCGCACACCTATCCGGGCAACCTCAACGCGTACTACTTCCGCGTGACGGATGCCGGGCGCTGGTCGATCCTCACCAACAGCACGTCGGGCACCGTGCGGACCCTGGCCAGCGGCACCACGGCCGCCCTGGGCACCGGACGCTGGCACACCCTGGCGCTGAAGTTCAGCGGCACCGCGATCACGGCCACCCTCGACGGCGCGACCGTGAGCACCCTCTCGGACCTGACCTACGGGGCGGGTCAGGTCGGCTACGGCACCGGGCAGGGCGTGACCGCGCAGTTCGACAACCTGTCGATCACTCCGGGGACCGGCACGCCGGGCGGTTCGACGGGCGTGCTGCGCGGCGCCGGCTCCGGTCGCTGCGTCGACGTGCCGGGCGCCGTCCAGACGGACGGCACCAGGCTGGCGCTCTGGGACTGCAACGGCGGCCCCAACCAGCAGTGGACCCAGACGTCCACGAACGAGCTGCGGGTCTACGGCAGCAAGTGCCTGGACGTGCCGAACCACGCCACCGCCGCGGGGACGCGTGTGCAGATCTGGAGCTGCAACGGCGGCACCAACCAGCAGTGGCGCGTCAACGCCGACGGCACGGTCGTGGGGGTCGAGTCCGGGCTGTGCCTCGAGGCCGCCGGCCAGGGTACGGCCAACAGCACCGCGGTACAGCTGTGGACCTGCACCGGCGGCAGCAACCAGAGGTGGGCCCGCACCTAGAGGGAGGCGTACAGCGCCTGCAGGTACGCGTCCGAGCGGGGCGAGCCGAGGATGCCCGGGGACATCCGGTTCATGACGTAGGCGAAGGTGAGCCCCCGGTCGACGTCGTTGACGACGAGCGAGCCGCCCCAGCCGCCCCAGAACGCCACGCGCCCCTCGGGGATGTACGGAGTGCTGGCGGGGTTCGAGACCGCGTAGCCGAGGCCGAACCGCAGGGGGAGCCCGAGGACGAGGTCGACGTTGTCGGTGTGCTGGGCGAACACCAGGTCGATCGTCTCCGGGGAGAGGAGCCCTCCGCCGCCGTCGGTGAGCACGGACTGCGCCTGCGCCACCGAGCGCGCGTTGCCGTGGCCTCCCGCGCCGCCGATGCCGGCGGCCTTCCACGCCCGGGTCCAGGTGATCGAGGCGTCGAGGCCCGGACCGGTGAGGGTGCGGCGCGCGGGAGCCTCCGGGGGCATCCGCGACAGGTCGATCTGCGACGGGGGCGGCGGCACGACGTGGCTCACCCGACCGTCCTGCGACGCGGGCAGGCCCAGCCAGAAGTCGGCGTCCAAGGGCTCGGCGATCTCGGCGCGGAAGTACTCGCCGAGGGTGCGCCCGGTGATGCGCAGGACGAGCTCGCCCACCAGGTGCCCGTAGTCGAGCAGGTGGTAGCCGGACAGCGTGCCCGGCGGCCACCACGGCGCCTGCGCGGCGAGGCGGGCGGTCGCTGCGGGGACGTCGAGGATGTCCTCACCCGTGACGGGCTGGTCCCAGCCGGAGACGCCCGAGGTGTGCTGGAGGAGGTGCCGGACGAGCACGCCCTCCTTGCCGGCGGCCTTGAACTCCGGCCAGTAGGTGCCGACGGGCTCGTCGGGGTCGAGCAGGCCGCGGTCGATGAGGACGAGCGCCGCCAGCGACGTCATGGTCTTGGAGATCGACCAGACGTTGGTCAGGGTGTCCGCGGTCCACGGCGTCGTCCGCGCCTCGTCGGCCCAGCCGCCCCAGAGGTCGAGCACCAGCGTGCCGCGTTCGACGACGGCGAGGCTCGCGCCCAGCTCCTCGGCGCTGTCGAGGTGCTGCTGGAACGTGTCGCGCAGAGCGGAGAACCGCTCGTCGGCGACGCCCTGGACCGGTGTGCTCGTCATCGAGCCCTCCTGCATCGGCGGATCGTGTGTACTGTGTGGCTGCAACATACCGCGCGGTCGGTATGCGTTGAAAGGCTTGGCGCTCCTGGCCTTTCGTCGACAACCCCGCAGACAACGACGTCGACCCGGGAGGTCCTGGTGCAGATCGTGGGTGCCGTGCTCGAACGCTCCGGCGCGCCCGCACCGTTCGCGCAGTCGAAGCCGTTCACCGTCGGCCCTCTGGAGCTCGATGGCCCCGGCCCCGGCGAGGTGCTGGTCCGGATCGAGGCCGCCGGGGTGTGCCACTCCGACCTGTCCGTGGTCGACGGCAACCGCGTCCGGCCCACGCCCATGCTGCTGGGGCACGAGGCGGCGGGGATCGTGGAGGAGCTCGGCCACGGCGTCGACGACCTTGCGGAAGGCGACCGCGTCGTCATGACCTTCCTGCCCCGCTGCGGCGACTGCCCGGAGTGCGCGACCGACGGGCGGCTGCCGTGCCGGGTGGGCAGCGCCGCGAACGGCCTCGGCCTGCTCGTCGGCGACCATCGCCGGCTCTCGCGGGACGGCGAGCCCGTCCACCACCACCTCGGCGTGTCCGCGTTCGCCAGCCACGCGGTGGTGAGCCGCACCTCCGTCGTCCGGGTGGACCCCGACGTTCCCCCGGAGGTCGCGGCGCTGCTCGGCTGCGCGGTGCTCACCGGGGGCGGCGCGGTGGTCAACGCCGGCCGTCCGCGGGAGGGTGACACGGTGATGGTCGTCGGGCTCGGGGGTGTGGGCATGGCCGCGCTGCTGGTCGCCGTCGCGCTCGGGTTCGAGGTCATCGGGGTCGACGCGCTCGCGGACAAGCTCGACGCCGCGAGAGCCAACGGGGCGGCGGCGACCTATGCGCCCTCCGAGCTGACGGGCGTGCGCGCCCCGGTCGTCATCGAGGCCGCCGGCAACGCCCGCGCGTTCGAGACCGCGCTCGCGGCGACCGCGCCGGGTGGGACCACCGTGACCGTCGGCCTGCCGGCACCCGACGCCCGCGCGTCCGTGAGCCCGCTGACCCTGACCGCCGAGGCGCGGACCGTCGTCGGCAGCTACCTGGGCTCGGCCGTGCCCGCGCGCGACATCCCGCTCTACGTCGACCTGTGGCGCTCCGGGCGGCTGCCGCTCGAACGCCTGGTCTCCTCGCGCATCACCCTGCACGATCTCGACGTCGCCATGGACCGCCTCGCGGCCGGTGGCGAGCTCCGCCAGCTGATCGTTCTCGACGAAAGGACTCACCTGTGACCAGAACTGCCCTCGTGACCGGAGCCGCCCGTGGCATCGGCGCCGCGACCGCCCTCCGGCTGGCCGCCGACGGCCTCCAGGTCGCCGTCCTCGACCTGCGGGAGGAGGACTGCGCGGACACGGTCGACGCCATCCGTGCGGCCGGGGGTTCCGCCGTCGGCATCGGTGCCGACGTCGGCGACACCGACGCCGCCGCCGCGGCTGTCGCGCGCGTCGTCGACGAGCTCGGAGCGCCGACCGTCCTGGTGAACAACGCCGGGATCCTGCGCGACAACCTGCTGTTCAAGATGACCGAGAACGACTGGGACTCGGTGATGTCCGTGCACCTGCGCGGGGCGTTCCTCATGAGCCGCGCCGTGCAGAAGCACCAGGTCGAGGCGGGCTGGGGGCGGATCGTCAACCTGTCGAGCACGTCGGCGCTGGGCAACCGCGGGCAGGCCAACTACGCGACCGCCAAAGCCGGCATCCAGGGGTTCACCAAGACGCTCGCGTTCGAGCTGGGCCGGTACGGGATCACGACGAACGCCGTGGCGCCCGGGTTCATCGGGACGGACATGATCCGCCAGACCGCCGAGCGCATGCACATCACCTATGAGCAGTTCATCGAAGCCGCCGCCAAGGAGATCCCGGTCGGGCGCATCGGGGTGCCGGAGGACATCGCGAACGCCGTGTCGTTCTTCTGCTCCGAGGCCTCCGGCTTCGTCAACGGGCAGGTCCTCTACGTGGCTGGCGGGCCGAAGGCATGATCGTCGTCGCGACGCCGGGTGGGCTCGTCGACGTGATCGGGCAGTCCGTCACCGCCGACGGGTGGTTCGCCATCGACCAGGCGCGCATCGACGCGTTCGCCGACACCACCGACGACCACCAGTGGATCCACGTCGACCCGGAGAGGGCGGCGCAGGGCCCGTTCGGCGCGACGGTCGCCCACGGGTACCTCACGCTCTCCCTGATCCCGTCGCTGACCGACGGACTGGTCGAGGTCGGCGGGACGGGCCTCGTCGTCAACTACGGCCTCGACAAGGTCCGCTTCCTGCAGCCCGTGACGGCGGGCTCGCGCATCCGGGCGTCGACGACGGTGACGTCCGCCGAGCCGACGCCGCAGGGTGTCCGCGCGACCTTCACGATCACGATCGAGATCGAGGGCGCCACGAAGCCTGCGCTGATCGCGGAGACGGTCGTCCTCTACTTCGCCGCCTGACCACAACGTCCGAGGAAGTGCGCGCCCCAGCAGCCACTTCCTCGGACGTTGCGTTGCGTTGCACGACAACGTCCGAGGAAGTGAGCGCTGGAGCAGCCACTTCCTCGGACGTTGCGGGTTCTTCTACGAGACGCGCTCGACGACCATCGCCATGCCCTGGCCGCCGCCGACGCACATGGTCTCCAGGCCGAACGTCTTGTCGCGGTCCGCGAGGCCGTGCAGGAGTGTCGTCGTCAGGCGGGCGCCGGTGCTGCCGAAGGGGTGGCCGACCGCGATCGCCCCGCCGTTGACATTGAGCCTCTCGTGGTCGATGCCGAGCGCCCGCGCCGACGGCAGCACCTGCGCGGCGAACGCCTCGTTGAGCTCGACCAGGTCGATGTCGTCGATGGTCAGGCCGGCGCGGGCCAGGGCCATGCGCGACGCGTCGACCGGACCGAGGCCCATGATCTCCGGCGACAGGCCGCTGACGCCGGTCGACACGATGCGGGCGAGCGGGGTCAGCCCCAGCTCGTCGACGATCCGGTCGCTGACCACGACGATCGCCGCGGCGCCGTCGTTGAGCGGGCAGCAGTTGCCGGCCGTGACCGTGCCGTCGGGACGGAAGACGGGGTTCAACGAACCCAGCGACTCGACGGTGACACCCGCACGCGGGCCGTCGTCGGCCGACACGACCGTGCCGTCGGCCAGCGTCACCGGCGTGATCTCGTCGGCCCAGAAGCCGTTGGCCAGCGCCTTCTCGGCCCGGTTCTGGCTGAGCGCCGCGAACTCGTCCTGCTCGGCGCGCGTGGTGCCGGTGAGCGCCGCGACGTTCTCCGCCGTCTGCCCCATCGCGATGTAGGCGTCGGGGAGCAGGCCGCTCTCGCGCGGGTCGACCCACGCCTCGGACGTCGCGGCGCGCGCGGCGGTCCGGGCGACGGCGTCGCCGAAGAGCGGGTTCTCGAGCGACGCCCCCGGGATGTAGTCCGAGGAACCGATCACGGACCGGCTGACGCACTCGACCCCTGCGGAGACGAAGACGTCGCCCTCGCCGGCCTTGATCGCGTGGAATGCCATCCGGGTGGTCTGCAGCGACGACGAGCAGTACCGGTTGACGGTCGTGCCGGGCACCCCGTCGAGCCCCAGGAGCACCGCGACGATCCGGGCCATGTTCATGCCCTGCTCGCCGCCGGGCATGCCGCAGCCGAGCAGCAGGTCCTCGACGCGGCCCGGGTCGAGCTCGGGCACCTGGGCGAGCGCGGCGCGGACCATGGTGGCGGCGAGGTCGTCGGGCCGCACGGAGGCGAGCGAGCCCTTGAACGCGCGGCCGATGGGGGAGCGGGCCGTCGCGACGATGTACGCCTCGGCCATCAGACGAACGCCGCGATGCCGGTGATGGCACGCCCCACGATGAGGTTGTTCATGTCGTGGGTCCCTTCGAAGGAGAACACCGCCTCGGCGTCGGCCATGTAGCGCGCGACGCCGTGGTCGAGCTGGATGCCGTTGCCGCCGAGCGTCTCGCGGCAGAGGGCCACCGTCTCGCGCATGAGCGAGGTCGTGTAGGCCTTGGCCAGCGCGGAGTGCTGGTCGCCCTGCCGGTCCTCGTCCTGGAGCTGGGACACGCGGACGCACATCGCGATGCCGGCCGTGATGTTGCCCAGGCAGCGGGCGAGCCGGTCCTGCACCAGCTGGAACGACGCGATCGGCTTGCCGAACTGCTCGCGTGCGAGCGCGTACTTCACCGTGGCCTCGTAGGCGCCGACCGCGACGCCGACCGCCTGCCAGGCGACCTCCGCCCGGGTCAGCCGCAGCACGATCGCGACGTCCTTGAACGAGTGGATGTTCGGCAGCCGGTCCGCCTCCGAGACCTCGACGCCGTCGAGCAGGATGTCGGCGTTCTGCACGCTGCGCAGCGCCTGCTTGCGCTCGATCTTGGTCGCGGTGAAGCCGGG
Source organism: Cellulomonas sp. Root485 (assembly GCF_001426705.1). GTDB lineage: Bacteria > Actinomycetota > Actinomycetes > Actinomycetales > Cellulomonadaceae > Cellulomonas. The sequence continues at coordinate 451,789 of NZ_LMFC01000001.1, forward strand.
GGTCCCGCGGCGGACGAGGAAGCCCTTGACCTGGTCGTCGGCGGTGTCGCGGGCCCAGATGACCACGACGTCCGCGAACGTCGCGTTGCCGATCCAGCGCTTGGCGCCGTTGAGCACCCACGTGTCGCCGGTCCGGTGCGCCGTGGTGCGCAGGCCGCGCGCGGTGTCCGACCCGGACAGCGGCTCGGTGAGGCCGAAGCCACCGATGACCTCGCCGGTGGCCATGGGCGGGAGCCACTCGGCGCGCTGCTCGGGGGAGCCGCCGACGCCGATCGCGCCCATCGTCAGCCCGTTCTGCACGCCGATGAAGGTCGCGAAGCCGGGGTCGACGCGGGCGAGCTCGAGCGCGACCCACCCGCGGTAGAGCGCGGTGGTCTCGAAGCGCTTGGTCTCGGGCCACACCGGCCCCAGCATGCCGAGCCGGCCGACCTCGGGGATGAGGTGCACCGGGAACTCGGCGCGGTCCCAGTAGTCGTCGGCGATCGGGCGCAGGTCGCGCTCCAGGAACTCCCGGATCTCCATGACGTGGGCGTTCTCGTCCGGGGTGAGGAGGTCCTGGAACGAGTAGAAGTCACTCGTCAGGAGGGCATGGGTCAGGTCTGTCTGGGTCATTCCGAGAGCTCCGCTCGTTGATCCGCACTGATCACCTCTCGAGTGTGCATCATTTTCCAAGATGTTGCATAGCCCCCGGCGAAGAGGAGTAGGTTGCCGCCATGTCGAACCTTGGCGTGATCGGAGACGGGCTCGGCCGCATCGGCACCCGCGTCGCTCCCTCGTGGCTGTCCCAACGGCTGGAGGACGGCGAGCACCCGGATGCGCTGCGGGCGTTCGTCGCAGCCCGCGCGACGTTCATCGAGGGTGCCCGCATCGACATGGGTCGCCTCGCGAGCAAGCTCGGCGTCGACCGGACGTCCCTGTTCCGCTGGGTGGGCAACCGCGACGCGCTGCTCTCCGAGGTCCTGTGGTCGCTCGCCGTCCCCACGCTCGAGCAGGCCGAGGCCGCGACGCGCGACACCGAGGGCGCCGCCCGCGTGGCCGGCGTGCTCACGCACTTCGCCGGCGACCTCATCACCGCCGACTACTTCCGGGGCTTCCTCCAGCGCGAGCCCGCGCGCGCCCTGCGGCTGCTGACCACCAAGGAGAGCGAGATCCAGCGCCGGTACGTCGCGGTCGTCGAGGCCCTCGTGCGCCAGGAGCTGGGTGAGGACCCGTTCGGGCGCGGGGTGACCGCGCACGACCTGGCCTACCTGCTCGTCCGCATCTCGGAGTCGTTCACGTACGCGGACCTGATCAACGGCGACCGGCCCAGCGCGGACCGGGCGCGCGCGGCCTTCGAGCTGGTGCTGCGGCCGTGACGTATCCCCACCGTGCAGCCTTTCCCACCCGCTGGAACGACAACGACGTCTACGGCCACCTCAACAACACCGTCTACTACGAGGCGATGGACACGACGATCAACGTCTGGCTCATGACCTCGGCCGGCCTCGACCCGACCGGTGGGGGCCCGATCGGCGTCTGCGTGTCCTCGTCGTGCGAGTTCACGGCCTCCGCCGCGTTCCCCGAGCCGCTCGAGGTGGGCCTGCGGGCCGGCCGCGTGGGGACGTCGAGCGTGACGTGGGAGCTCGGCATCCTGCGCGCGGGGGAGCTGCTGGCCGAGGGTCGGTTCGTGCACGTCTTCGTCGACCACGTGACGCGCCGTCCGGTGCCGATCCCCGACGGGATCCGTGCCGCGATCGAGCGCGACCTGATCGTCTGATCGGGTAGCATACCGACCGGGCGGTATGACGACGTGCCACCCGGAGAGGTGGTCGACGATGACCCGACGCATGCCGGACCCACCCGGGCTCGACGTGGCGCAGCTGGAGGCGTACCTGCGCCGCGAGCACCCGGACGTGGTGGGCGACGGCACGTTGTCCGCGCGGGTCATCGCCGGCGGGCGCAGCAACCTCACCTACCGGGTCGACGGTGGCCCGCGGCCGCTCGTGGTCCGGCGGCCGCCGCTCGGGCACGTGCAGACGACCGCGCACGACATGGCCCGGGAGCACCGGGTGATCTCGGCACTGCAGGGGTCCCGCGTGCCGGTGCCGCCGGTGGTCGCCCTGGTGGACGACCCGTCGGCGGGCACGGGCGGCGTCTTCTACGTCATGGACCTCGTCGAGGGCACGGTGCTCGCCCACCCGTCGCAGAACACCGTCTACACCGCCGACGAGCTGCGCACGGTCAGTCTCGAGCTCGCCACCCTGCTGGCCGAGCTCCACACGATCGAGCCCGACCGGGTCGGGCTCGCAGACCTCGGCCGGGCCGACGGGTACCTCGACCGCCAGCTGCGCCGGTGGCGGACGCAGCTCGACGGCTCGCGCTCGCGGCCGGTGCCGAGCCTGGACCACCTGCAGGAGCGGCTGGCCGAGCGCGTCCCGACCACCCGTCGGAGCAGCATCGTGCACGGGGACTACCGGCTGGACAACGTGCTGGTGGGAACGTCGTCCGGCAGCAGCCCGCGCATCACCGCGATCCTCGACTGGGAGATGGCGACGCTCGGCGACTCGGCGGTGGACCTGGGGATGCTCGGCCTCTACTGGCACATCCGCCGGATCGAGGGCGGCGGCAGCGTCGCGCCCAGCGCGGTCGACCCGGCCGCCGGCTACCCGGAGTTCGACGAGCTGGTCGACGCCTACAGCGCCCGCCTGGGCAGCAGCGTCCCGGAGCTCGGCTGGTACCGGGCGTTCGCCGCCTACAAGCTCGCGGTCATCCTTGAAGGCATCCACTTCCGGTTCCTCGGCGGCGACACGGTGGGGGAGGGCTTCGACCGGATCGGCGCCCTCGTCGCGCCGCTCGCCGACGAGGGACTCGCGCAGCTGGCGGGGGTGGTGCGCTGATGGACTTCGCCCCCGACGCCGTGACGGTCGACGTCGTCGCGCGCGCGCAGCGGTTCCTCGACGAGCACGTCTATCCCGCCGAGCCGGTGCTGGAGGCCGAGCTCGCCGCGACCCCGACCGAGTGGGGGACGCGGCCCGTGGTCCGGCGGCTCCAGGGGCTGGCCAGCGAGCAGGGGCTGTGGAACCTGTTCCTGCCGAGCGTGCTGACCACCCTCCAGTACGCCCCCGTCGCGGAGCTCACCGGCCGCAGCCCGCGTCTGGCCCCGGCTGCGTTCAACTGTGCCGCGCCCGACACCGGCAACATGGAGCTGCTCACCGAGTTCGGGACGCCCGAGCAGAAGGAGGAGTGGCTCGAGCCCCTCCTGGACGCCGAGATCCGGTCCGCGTTCTGCATGACGGAGCCTGACGTGGCCTCGTCGGACGCGTCCCAGATCGCCACGCGCATCGTCCGCGACGGTGACGAGTACGTGATCACCGGCCGCAAGTGGTGGTCGACGGGTGCGATGAACCCCGACTGCGCGCTGCTGGTCGTCATGGGTGCGACGGACCCCACCGCCGAGCGGCACCGTCGCCAGAGCATGGTCCTGGTCCCGCGGGACACCCCGGGCGTGCGGATCGTGCGACCGCTGACAGTGTTCGGCTACGACGACCGCGACCACGGCGGGCATGCCGAGATCCTCTTCGAGGACGTGCGCGTGCCGGTCGCCAACATCCTCGCGGGCGAGGGGCAGGGCTTCGCGATCGCGCAGGCACGCCTCGGTCCCGGCCGGATCCACCACTGCATGCGTTCCCTCGGGATGGCGGAGCGCGCGATGGACCTGGTGGTCGAGCGAGCGACGTCGCGGATCGCGTTCGGGAAGCCGCTGGCGGACCAGGGCGTCGTGCGCGAGTGGGTGGCCGAGTCCCGCCTCCAGGTCGAGGCGCTGCGGCTGCTGGTGCTCAAGACCGCCTGGCTCATGGACACCGTCGGCAACCGCGCCGCGATGACCGAGATCCAGGCCATCAAGATCGCGGTCCCGCGGGCCGTGCAGCAGATCCTCGACCGCGCCATCCAGCTCTTCGGCGCGGCCGGCCTGTCCGGCGACCAGCCGCTGGCCGAGATGTTCGCCGCCGCCCGGGCCCTGCGCCTGGCGGACGGTCCGGACGAGGTCCACCTCGCCTCCTTGGGGCGAGCCCAGCTCACGAAGGGAAAGTGATATGCCTCTAGACCAGGCCCTCGACGGTGCGGGCTACGGGAGCATGTCGGTCGCGGCGATCCTCGCCGAGACCGCCCATCGCACCCCCGACCGCACGGCGTTCTTCCTGGGCGACCAGGTGGTCCGGTATGGCGAGCTCTGGGACCAGACCCGTGCGTACGCGGGTGCCCTGCGCGCCCGCGGGATCGGCCCGGGCGACCGCGTCGCGATGATCGTGCCGAACGTGCCCGACTTCGCCCGCATCTACTACGGCGTGCTGGCCCTCGGCGCGGTCGTCGTGCCGGTCCACCTGCTGTTCAAGGCCGACGAGATCGAGTTCGTCCTGCGCGACTCCGGCGCGACGATCCTGGTCGCCGCGGCGCCGATGCTCGCCGAGGCCGCCCCCGCGGCCGCGCGGGTGGGCCTCCCGCTGCTGACCGTGCTGGTCCCGGACGGGATGGCCGTCCCGTTCCCGCGCCTGGAGGACGAGGCGGCGGCCGCCGACGCGATCGACCTGTACGAGTCGGTGCACCCGATCAGCCCCGCCACGATCCTGTACACCAGCGGCACGACGGGCCGGCCCAAGGGAGCCGTCGGCTCGCACATGGCGATCATCGAGCAGGTCAACGTGGCCCTGATCGACCTGTTCGACATGGTGCGCGACGACGTCGTCTTCGGCGGCCTGCCGCTGTTCCACACGTTCGGCCAGGTATCGGTGATGAACACCGCGTTCCGCCGCGGGGCCGCCGTGATCCTGCTGCCCAAGTTCGACCCCGACCAGGCGCTCGCGCAGATGGTGCAGCACGGTGCGACGGTGTTCACCGCGGTCCCGACGATGTACATCGGGCTCATCCAGGCCGCCGCGCGCAGCACCGCCCGGCCGCCGCTGCGCTACGCGGTCTCCGGGGGCGCCGCCCTGCCCGTCGCGGTGCTCGAGGCGTTCGCCCGGGACTTCGGCGCCGAGGTGCACGAGGGCTACGGCCTGACCGAGACGTCGCCCGCGGTCGCGTTCAACCACGTGGGCGAGCCGATCCGGCCCGGCACCGTGGGGCGCCCGCTGTGGGGGGTCGACATCGAGATCGCGGACGCGAACATCGACGACCGCATCGTGCGCCTGCCCGCCGGGGAGCTCGGCGAGATCGTCGTGCGCGGGCACGCCCTGTTCAAGGGGTACCTGGGCAACCCGGACGCGTCGGCCGCCGCCGTGGTCGACGGCTGGTTCCGCACCGGGGACCTGGGCACCAAGGACGGCGACGACATCGTCACGATCGTCGACCGCAAGAAGGACATGATCGTCCGCAACGGCTACAACGTGTACCCGAGCGAGGTCGAGGACGTCATGATGCGGCACCCCGCCGTCGCGTTCGCGGCCATCTTCGGGCTTCCCGACGAGGCGCGCGGGCAGGAGGTCCACGCGGCGGTCGTGCTGCTCGACGGGCACGAGGCCACGCCCGAGGAGCTGGTGGCGTTCGTGCAGGAACGCATCGCCGCCTACAAGTTCCCGCGCGTCGTCCACCTCGTCGATGCCCTCCCGCTCGGCGGCAGCGGCAAGGTGCTCAAGCGCGAGCTCGTGGCGCAGTTCTCGACGACACCGGTCGACGCCTGACACGACGGAGGCCCGGTCCCCTCGTGGGGGACCGGGCCTCTGCCGTGTGCGGGCTCAGGCTGTCGGGATGCCGTCACCCTCGAGCGCCACGGCCTCGCCGGTGTAGGGCTCGACCGGGCCGTTGCCGGCGTCCGTCGTGTAGATCTGGCCGTCGACGTAGTCCTGGACGCCCTCGTCGACCACCGTGATGCCGACGCCCTCGAACGCCGCGTGGCTGTCCTTCGAGAAGCCCAGCGGCACGATGCCGTTGCCCGTCAGGGCGCCCACCTCGAGGGCGTCGAGGAGGCTCTCGCGCGTCGGGTCGTCGCCGGCCTTGGCCAGGGCCTGCGCGAACAGGTAGCCGACCGACATCCCGTACACGGTGTTGCCGCTGAACGGTGCGCCGTCGTTGTACTGGTCGTTGATCTCCTGGAACAGCGTGACCCACTCGTCGTCGGGGCTGAACGGCAGGTAGTTGGAGCTGACGAAGCCCTGCAGCAGCAGCGGTGCGACGTCCTCACCGAGATAGCCGACCAGGGTCGGGTAGTCGCCGCCCGACGACGACGAGACCCACTGCGCGCCGTACTTCATCTTGGCGGCGGTGCCCAGCGCGAGCGCCGTGAAGCCGTTGACGGTGGCGAGGAAGTTGACCTCGCAGCCGGCCGCCTGCATCGCGCCGATCTGGGCGACGACGTCCTGCACGGAGACCGAGTAGGTCTGCGTCGAGGCGAGACCGTCGGCGCCGAGCACCTGGACGAGGCCGGTGGTGAAGTCGGTCCCGAAGTCGTCGTCCTGGCCGAGGACGCAGAACGTCTTGTCCGGCCACGTCTCCTGGGCGTAGGTGGCCAGCGCCTTGGCCTCCACGATGTAGTTGGCGTTGTAGGCGAACGTGTTCGGGAAGGTGCCCGGCTGGTCCCACTTGGGGCTGCCCGAGGCGACGAACAGGTCCGGCACGTCGTTCTCGTTGAGGTAGTCGACCACCGCGGAGTGCGTGGGCGTCCCCAGGCCGTTGATGACGGCGAAGACCTCGTCCTCCTGGACCAGCTCGCGGACCACCGTCGAGGTGGTCGCCGGGTTGTAGCCGTCGTCCTTGACGATGTACTCGATGCTGCGGCCGTTGATGCCGCCGTTGTCGTTGACGTAGTCGAAGTAGGCCTTCGTCGCCGCCGAGATGGACGAGTACCCCGCCGCGGCGGGGCCCGTGAGCGGCGTGTGGGTGCCGACCGTGACCGTGTCCTCGCTGATCCCCGGGGAGGGCTCCGGGGTGCTGCAGGCCGCGAGGCCGGCGGCGACGAGGGCGGTGGTGGCGATCAGCGCGACGGACCGGGAGCGTTGTGACATCGGTGTCACCTCTGTTCTTCGGTAGGGACGAGGACCTTGCGCGGTGCGGGTTCTGCTGTCGGGCGGGGAACGTCGGGGGTGGTGCGGCGGCGCCGGGCGACGAGCGCCCCGTGCAGGCCGTGCGGGGCGACCGCCATCACCGTGATGAGCAGCAGCCCGAAGACGAGGACCGCGAGGTTCCCGTCCAGTCGTTGGGCGGCGTCCGCCGGGAGGTTCGACGTGAGCCGGCCGATGAGCCAGGGGAGGAGCACGATGACGACCGAGCCGAGCGCGGCGCCGAGGATGCTGCCCAGCCCGCCGATGACGACCGCGACCACGAGCAGCAGCGAGAACCCCACGGTGTAGGCGCCGGGGCTGACGGCCTGCGCGACGAAGCACAGGACGGCGCCGCCGACCCCCGCCGCCGCCGAGCTGGCGGTGAACGCGAGCACCTTGACGCGACCGGCCGGGATGCCGCTGAGCCGCGCGGCCACCTCGTCGTCGCGGACCGCGAGCATCCGCAGCCCGAACCGCCCGCCGCGCAGCACCGTCAGGCTCGTCACGACGGCCGCCGTGACCAGCACGGCCACCATCGCCTGCCACTGCTCGAGGGCGACCACCCGGCGCAGTCCGTCGGGCACGCCCTCGAACGGGATCTGCACCCCCTGGTCGCCGTGCAGCACGGTCGACCAGGTGGAGGCGACGGCGGGCAGGGCGACCACGACGGCGAGCGTGAGACCCGCCAGGTACGGCCCGGACAGCCGCGCGGCGGCGAGGCCCAGGAGCAGGCCCACGACGGCGCTCGCGAGCACCCCGGCCAGCAGCGCGAGGACGAAGGCGGGGATGCCGCCGAACGGCAGCGCGTTGGTGGTCAGCGCGAACCCGTACCCGCCGACCGCCATGAGCGCGGCGTGCCCGAGCGAGAGCTGCCCGGTGGCGCCGACCAGCACGGTGAGCCCGGCCGTCGCGCACAGGTACGCGGCGACGAGTGCGAGCTGGTAGTTGCGGAACGGGTCGAGCGCGAACGTGCCGGCCAGCGCGACGACGGTCCAGCCCGCCGCGACGAGGAGCGTGCGCAGGAGGGGACGCTGCCCCGGCAGTCGCTGCCGGCCGGTCATGCGCGCCTCGCCTCCGCCGCCGCGAACAGTCCGGCGGGTCGCAGGAGGAGCACCAGCACGAGCAGGACGAGCACCGCGATCGGCACCAGGCCCGCGCCGAGGTAGCCGGTCACCAGGCTCATCGCGACGCCGACGACCACGCCGCCGACCAGCGCACCGACCGGCGAGTCGAGCCCGCCGACCACCGCGACGGTGAAACCGAGCACGAACAGCGAGTCGGTGGCGTGCGGGTTCAGGCCGAGGCTCGTCGGCACCAGCAGCAGCGCCGCCAGCGACCCGACGACGCTGGAGAGCACCCAGCCGACGGTCACCGTGCGGGAGACCCGGACGCCGAGCAGGCGCGAGACCTCGGGGGCGAACGCCGCGGCGCGCATCTGCAGGCCGAGCGACGTCCACCGGAACAGGACGGCCAGCGCCGCCATCACGACCACGGCGACGACCAGCACGAACAGGTCGTACGGGGACAGCAGCGGCACCCCGCCGACGACGATCGCGGTGTCGTCGAACGGGACACGCATCGGCCGGTAGTCAGGGCCGAACACGATCCCGAGCGCCGACTGCAGCACCATCACCAGCCCGATGGCCAGGATCACACCGGACAGCGGCGAGACAGGCGACGCGAACCGCATGACCCCGCGCTCGACGGCGAACCCGAGCAGCCCACCGGCGAGCAGCGCAGCCAGCAGACCGAGCCAGTAGCTGCCCGTCAGCGACGTCACCTCGAACGCGACGTAGGTGCTGACCACCGCCATGGCGCCCTGCGCGAAGTTGACCACCCGCGCCCCGCGCCAGATGAGGACGAGCGCGAGGGCGAACAGCGCGAGGACGGCGCCGCGGGCGAGGCCGGTGCCGAGGAGGAAGACGAGTCGGTCCATCAGAACCCCAGGTAGGCGTGGCGGAGGCGCTCGTCGGCGGCGAGCTCGTGGGCGGGCCGGGACGCCACGACCTCACCGAGCCCGAGGACGACGCCGTGGTCGGCGACCGACAGCGCGCCGACGACGTTCTGCTCGGCGAGCAGGACGGTCAGGCCGGTGCGGTCGGCCAGCGAGCGCAGGACGCCCATGATCTGGGCGACCACGCGCGGCGCCAGCCCGAGCGACGGCTCGTCGAGCAACAGCACGGTGGGACGGGCGACGAGCGCCCGGCCGAGCGCGAGCATCTGCCGCTCGCCCCCGGACAGCTGGTGGCCCGCGTGGTTCCGGCGCCGGGCGAGCGGCTCGAACAGCGCGTAGACCTCGTCGACAGCCGCGCGACGGTCCGGCCCCCGCCACAGCCCGCCGAGGCGCAGGTTCTCGTCGACCGTCAGCTCCGCTACCACGCCGCGGCCCTCGGGCACGTGGGCGAGACCGCGCCGGACGCGATCCTCGACGCTGACCCCCGCGAGGTCCTGCCCGTCGAGCCGGATGCTCCCGCGGGTGAGGGGGACCAGCGCCGAGAGGGTGCGCAGCAGGGTGGTCTTGCCGGCGCCGTTGGCACCGACGAGCGCGACGATGCTGCCGGCCGGCACGTCGAGGTCGACCTCGTGCAGGACCGGCGCGCCGCCGTAGCCCACGGTCAGCCCCCGCACCTCCAGGAGCGCGCTCACGAGGCGGTCACCTCGATGCCCAGATACGCCTCGTCGACGGCCGGGTCGCCCGCGACCTCGTCCGGCGTGCCGGACGCGATCACGCGCCCGAAGTCGAGGACGACGACGCGATCGCACACGCTCATGACGAAGTCGACGTGGTGCTCCACCAGCAGCACGGCGCAGCCGGTGGCGGCGGTGTGCCGGACCAGGTCCCCGAGGGCCGCGATGTCGTCGGGGCCGAGGCCGCCGGCCGGCTCGTCGAGCAGGAGCAGGCGCGGCTGCGCGACGAGCGCCCGGGCGAGCGCGACCTTCTTCTGCTCGGGGTAGGGCAGGTCGCCCACGGGGCGGTCGGCGTGGGCGGCGAGGTCGAGTGCGTCGAGCTGGCGCTGCGCGTCGGTGCCGGGGTCGGCGGCTCCGAGCCGGCCGGCGAGCACGTTCTCGCGGACCGTCAGGCCGCGGAACAGCCCCAGGCCCTGGAGCGTCCGGGCCACGCCGCGGGCGGACAGCCGCGTCGGGTCCGGGGGCAGCGGCTCGCCACCGACCGCGATCGTCCCGGCGCTGGGACGGACCAGCCCGCAGACCGCGTTGAAGAGCGTCGTCTTGCCGGCACCGTTCGGCCCGATGAGCCCGACGACCTCGCCCTCGCGCACGTCCAGGCTCACGTCGTCGAGGGCGCTCAGGCCCCCGAAGCGCACGCTCAGCCCGTGCACCGCCAAGTGCGGGTCGCCCGTACGGACGGGCGTCATCTGTGCGGACATCGGCACCTCTTCGTGTCGGTGAGGACGAAAGTACAACAGAAACCGACCGGACGGTATGGAGTTCAGGACACGGTTCGATCACGTCGGAAGAGCACAGGATCAGGAGTGCGGGACGCCGGCGATCATGCCGCCGTCGACCACCAGCTCGGTGCCGGTCGTGTAGGCCGAGTCGTCGCAGGCGAGGAAGACCACGGTGCCGGCGACGTCCGCCGGGGATGCGGGCCGACCCAGGGGGATCGGCACCGCGGTCGGGTCGAGGCGTGAGGTCATCGACGTCCGGACGAAGCCCGGGTGCACGGAGTTGACCCGGATGCCGTCGGGGCCCAGCTCGACGGCCAGCGACTTGGTCAGGCCCCGCACGCCGAACTTCGACGCCACGTAGCCGTGCAGATGGGAGCCGCCGAGCATGCCCTCGACCGACGAGATGTTGATGATCGAGCCGCGGCCGGCCGCCTTCATCGTCGCGACCACCGCCTGCACGCCGAGGAACACCCCGGTGAGGTTGACCGCGATGACCGCGTCCCACTTCGCCAGGGGGTAGTGGTCGATCGGCCCGGCGTTCGCGATGCCCGCGTTGTTGACCAGCACGTCGACCGTGCCGAACGCCGCGAGGGCGGCCTCGACCGTGGCTGCCCAGCTCTCCGGCGACGTGACGTCGAGGTGGGTGGCGAGCGCGCGGTCGCCCAGGTCGGCTGCCAGCGCAGCGGCGTCGTCGTCCAGCAGGTCCGCGATCACCACGCTGGCGCCGGCTCCGTGCAAGGCCCGCGCGAACGCTGCGCCGAGCCCGCGCGCGGCGCCGCTGACGACGGCGACGCGTCCGTCGAGCCTCATGAGACGCGCACCACGAGACGGCCCGTGGTCGCACCGTCGGCGAGCTTCTGCACCGCGGCCGGGGCGTCCTCGAACGCGACGACCTCACCGACCACGGGCCGGACCCGCCCGGCGTCGACCAGCCGCGTCAGCTCGACGTGCGCCGCGTCGACCAGCTCGGGCCGGCGTTGCGCGTAGAGCGCCCAGTGCAGGCCGAGCACGCCGTAGTTCTTCACCAGGGCGTGCCCGGCGTTGACGGCCTGGATGGTCCCACCCGCGAAGCCGACGACGACGATCCGCCCCTCGAACGCGATGCACTTGGTGGACTGCTCGAACGCGGTGCCGCCGACGGGGTCGAACACCACGTCGGCCCCCGCGCCGCCGGTCTCGGCCTTCACGACGGCCACGACGTCCTGCGCCGACCGGTCGATGACCACGTCCGCGCCCGCCTTCCGGGCGACCTCCGCCTTCGAGGCGTTGCCGACCACGCCGATCACGCGCGCACCCGCGGCTGCCCCGAGCTGTACCGCGGCGCTCCCGACGCCGCCGGCCGCGGCGTGCACCAGCAGGATCTCGCCGGGCTGCAGCGCGGCCCTCCGGTGCAGCCCGAACCAGGCCGTCTGGTATCCGATCGTCAGGGCGGCGGCCTCGATGTCGTCAAGCGCCGCCGGCGCAGGGAAGACCTCACGCTCGTCGAGCACCGCCAGCTCGGAGAGCACGCCGATCCGCGACCCGACGACTCGGTCACCGACCGACACGCGCGTGACGCCGTCGCCGAGGCCGACCACCTCGCCGCACAGCTCGATCCCGGGGGAGAAGGGCAGGGTCGGCCGCACCTGGTACTCGCCGCGCGCGAGCAGCACGTCGGGGAAGTTCACCGCGACAGCGCGTACGCGGACGAGCACCTGCCCCGGACCGGGCGTCGGGTCCGGGACGTCGGCGATCGCCAGGACCTCGGCCGGCTCGCCGTACCGGACCACCTGCCACGCGCGCACCGGCTCAGGCCTTGATCGCGACGAGGAAGAGGTCGGTCAGCTGCTGCGCGAGGAGCACCTTGTCCTCAGGACCCTCGGGGGAGTACCAGTTCGACAGGTAGTGCACGTCGGAGAAGAAGTGGGCGACCAGGACGGCGCGCGGGATGTCCGTCCGGTAGAGGCCCTCCTCCTGGCCGCGCTCGATGAGGCTCGCGAACACGTCGTGGTACTGCCGGCGGCGGCGGGTGACCTCCTTCTGGCGCGGTTCCGAGAGCATGTGCACGCTGCGGAAGAAGACCGTCCCCTCGGGGAGGAAGTCGATCGACGTCTCGATGACGTCGACGCACACGTCGTGCAGCGTCTGCGCGGTCGGCGTCCCCCGGCCGACGATCTCCTCGAGGTGGCTCGTCTGCAGGGAGAGCATCCGCTCGTAGACCGAGAAGAGGAGGTCGTCCTTCGACTCGAAGTAGTGGTACATCGCGCCCTTCGTCACGCCGGCCGCTTCGACGATCTGCTGCACCGAGGTGTTGGCGTACCCCTGGGTGGAGAACAGGTCGACGGCCGCCCGCGTGATGTCGTCGACGACGCTGGAGGTTGCCATGGGTGCCTCTCGTTCTGTGCGGGAGCTAGCCGACGGCGACGGCACTGGCGCCGCCGTCGATGGTGAGCGTATGACCGGTGATCCACGCGGCGTCGTCGGAGAGCAGGAACGCGACGGGTCCGGCGACGTCCTCGGGCTCGCCGATGCGGCCGAGCGGGTAGACCGACGCGAGCGCCGCCTCGCGGTCGCCCTCGTACAGGGCCTGCGCGAGCCGCGTGCGGACCACCGCGGGGGCGACCGCGTTGACGCGGATGCCCGGCGCCAGCTCGACCGCGAGCTGCTGCGTGAGGTTGAGGAGCGCGGCCTTGGAGACGCCGTAGAACGCGACGCCGGGGCTGGCCGACAGGCCTGCCACCGAGGCGGTGTTGACGATCGAGCGGCTCAGGCCGGCGGCCACGGCGGACCGCGTCCAGTCGAGGGCCGCAACCACGTTGACCTCGAGGATCTTGCGGACGACCGAGCTCTCGATCTCGAGCGCCGGGCCGTACGCGGGGTTGATGCCGGCGTTGTTGACCAGGTGGTCCAGGCGCCCGAACCGCTCGCTGATCTGCGCGAACACGTCTGCGCGATGGTCCGGGTCGTCCGCCCGGCCCGCGATGCCGACGGCGTGCCCGCCCAACCGCTCCTCGGCGGCTGCCAGCGAGTCCGGCTTGCGCCCGGTGATGACGACGGTGGCGCCCTCGGACACCAGCCGCTCCGCGACGGCCAGCCCGATCCCACGGCTCGCCCCGGTGATCAGGGCGACTCTGCCCTCGAACCTGCGCATCCTGCACCCTTCTCGATACCGACTGTTCGGTATGTCGCCAGACAGTAGCGCACTCGTGCCGACTTTTTTTCTGACTCAGCGTCAGATACGACTAGGCTGCGCGGCATGGAACTCGTCTACAACCTGCTCGTCGTCCTCCACCTGCTCGGCTGGGCCATCGTGCTCGGCGGCACGCTGGTCAACCTGCGCACCCCCAAGATCGCCACGGGCGTGCTGCACGGCATCCTCACCGCCCTGGTCACCGGCATCCTGATCGTCGGGATCGCGTCCGCGGGCCTGGCCGGGCACGAGCCGAACACCACCAAGATCGCGGTCAAGCTCGTCGTCGCACTCGTCGTGGCCACGCTCGTGATCCTCGGGATCCGCAAGCCGTCGCGCGTGACCACGGGCTACCTCGGCGCCATCGCGGGCCTGACCGCGCTGAACGTCGCGATCGCGGTCCTCTGGCGCTGAGGTTACTGTCCACCCCGTGACCTCTGTGGGTGACCTCCTCGTCGGGCTCGTCGTGCTCGTCGGGCTGTTCGGCGTCGTGGTCCAGGTGCTGCCCGGCGGGCTCCTCGTCGCCGGCGCCATCATCGTCTGGGGCGTCGTCACCGGGGGAGCCGCGGGGTGGACGGTCGTCGCGATCACGGTGGTCGTCACCGTGCTCGCGACCATCGGCAAGTACCTGCTGGCCGGTCGGCACCTCAAGCGCGCGGGCGTGCCGTCGTCGACGCTGGTGTGGGGCGGGATCGCGGGCATCGTCGGGTTCTTCGCGATCCCCGTGGTCGGACTGTTCGTCGGCTTCGTGCTCGGGATCTACCTCGCCGAGTGGGTGCGCTCGCGCGAGGCGCGGCCCGCCTGGCGGGCCACCGTGGCGGCTCTGCAGGCCACGGGCCTGACCATCCTGGTGGAGCTCGCGGCGGCCCTGGTGTCCACCGGCGCCTGGCTGACGGCGCTCGCGCTGACCTGACCGCCACGGTCCACAGGCAGCACGGTGTTGTCAGTCGCGGCGCCTATCCTGGAGGGGCCATGACGTCGCTCTTCGAGAACCTCGCCCTGCCCATCCCGGGCGCCTCCGCAGACCCCTCGGGCGAGGCGGCTGCGGCCCGTCGCCGGGGCGAGGCCGAGGCCCTGCTCCGCGGCCTGAACCCCCAGCAGCGCGAGGCCGTCCTGCACCAGGGCGGGCCGCTGCTGATCGTCGCCGGCGCCGGCTCGGGCAAGACGCGGGTGCTGACCAACCGCATCGCGTACCTGCTGGCCACCGGCCGGGCCCGCGCGGGCGAGGTCATCGCGATCACGTTCACCAACAAGGCCGCCGCGGAGATGCGCGAGCGCGTCGAGGGCCTGGTCGGACCGGCCGCAGGCCGCATGTGGGTGTCGACGTTCCACTCCGCGTGCGTGCGGATCCTGCGCCGTGAGGCGGCGACCCTGGGCCTGCGGTCCAGCTTCTCCATCTACGACTCCGCCGACTCCCAGCGGCTCCTCACGCTGGTGGCGCGGGAGCTCGACCTCGACCCCAAGCGGTACCCGGCGAAGGCGCTGCAGAACAAGATCTCGTCGCTCAAGGACGAGCTGGTGGACCCCGAGACGTTCGCGGCAACGTCCGGCGGCGGCGCGGCCAACGACTTCGACACCGCGCTCGCACAGGTCTACACGCGCTACCAGGCACGGCTGAAGCAGGCGCACGCCCTCGACTTCGACGACCTGATCATGACCACGGTCCACCTGCTGCGGGCGTTCCCGGCGGTCGCGGAGCACTACCGGCGGCGGTTCCGGCACGTGCTGGTCGACGAGTACCAGGACACCAACCACGCGCAGTACGCGCTGGTGCGCGAGCTCGTCGGCTCCTCGCGGGGGATCGTCGACGACTCGACGGACATGGAGCTGCCGCGCGGAGAGCTGACGGTCGTCGGTGACGCGGACCAGTCGATCTACGCGTTCCGGGGTGCGTCCATCCGCAACATCCTCGAGTTCGAGGTCGACTACCCGGACGCGCGGACCATCCTGCTGGAACAGAACTACCGGTCGACGCAGACCATCCTGTCGGCCGCCAACGCGGTGATCAGCCGCAACCCCGGCCGGGAGAACAAGCGTCTCTGGACCGACTCGGGCGCGGGCGCCCAGATCGTCGCGTACGTCGCGGACACCGAGCACGAGGAGGCCCGGTTCGTCGCCGAGGAGATCGACCGCCTGGGCGACTCCGACGGCGTCCGGCCCGGTGACGTCGCCGTCTTCTACCGCGCGAACGCGCAGTCCCGGGCCCTGGAAGAGGTGCTCATCCGGGTCGGGCTGCCCTACAAGGTGGTCGGGGGCACCCGGTTCTACGAGCGCAAGGAGATCAAGGACGCGGTCGCGTACCTGCGCGCGCTCGACAACCCCGACGACGACGTCAGCCTGCGCCGCATCCTCAACGTGCCGAAGCGCGGGCTGGGGGACCGGTCGGAGGCGATGGTCGCGTCGTACGCCGAGCGCGAGCGCATCTCGTTCGGCGCGGCGCTCGACCGGCTCGACGAGGTCCCGGGCCTGGGCACGCGCGCGATCACCGGGTTGTCGGCGTTCGCGGCGATGATGACCGACCTGCGCGTGCTCGCGTCCAGCGCGGGGCCCGCCGAGGTGCTCGGCGCCGTCCTCGAGCGCTCCGGCTACCTCGCCGAGCTGCGGGCCAGCGACGACCCGCAGGACGGCTCGCGGGTGGAGAACCTGGCCGAGCTGCACGCGGTCGCCTCCGAGTTCGAGCAGAGCGACCCCGAGGGCGTGCTCGCCGACTTCCTCGAGCGCGTCTCGCTCGTCGCCGACTCCGACCAGATCCCGGATGACGACGGCGGGGACGACGACGGTGTCGCGCGCCCTGACCCCGGCGTGGTCACCCTGATGACCCTGCACACCGCCAAGGGCCTGGAGTTCCCCGTCGTCTTCCTCACGGGGATGGAGGACGGCACGTTCCCCCACCAGCGGTCCTTGTCGGACTCGCAGCAGCTGGAGGAGGAGCGCCGGCTCGCCTATGTCGGGCTGACCCGGGCGCGCGAGCGTCTGTACATCTCACGCGCCGCCGTCCGTACAGCGTGGGGTGTGCCCAACGAGTTCCCGCCCAGCCGGTTCCTCGACGACCTGCCGGACGAGCTCATCGACTGGCGGCGGCGGGAGTCCTCCACCTCGCAGCTCCGCGGCGGATGGGGCTCGGGCTACGGCTCGGGCGGCGGTGGTTACCGGGCGTCCTCCGCGCCGCGGGTCGACCGCGAGGCCCGTCCGGCGCTGCCGTCCACCGGTGCGACCTTCGGCTCGGCCAAGCCACGGCCCGACTCCGCCATCCCGCAGCTGGCGGTGGGTGACCGCGTTACGCACGACTCGTACGGACTCGGCACGGTGATCGCGCTCGAGGGTGCCGGACCGAACGCGGTGGCCAAGGTCGACTTCGGCACCGACGGCGTCAAGCGGCTCCTGCTCCGGTTCTCCCCGGTCACCAAGCTCTGACCAGCCCGCACCCAGGCGCGGGTCCGCAGGACCGTCGACAGCGTCCAGGCGGTCATCGTCAGCCGACCGGCACATCGGCCCACACGGCGGTGACCGCCTCGCGCACCGCGGCCGGTCCCACGCCGACCGCGGCGAGCGCCCGGTAGGCCGCGGTGTCGTCCAGCCGGACGGCCGCGAGCAGCAGGTGGCCGCTGTCGATGCGGCGGTGCTTGCAGCGGAGGGCCTCGCGCAGCGAGACCTCGAGCAGCTTCTTGCCCGCGGCGTCGAACGGCAGGTGCCCTCTCGTGGGTGCCGACCCGATCTCGGCGTCGAGCGCTCCGGGACCGAACGACGCCTCGACCTGCGCCCGGACCGTCTCCAGGTCGATCCCGATCCCGGCCAGCGCGTCGGCGTCGATCGTGTGCGCGGGCAGAGCCCGGACCGCGGTGAGCAGCGCGGCGTGGTCGACGCCGAGCCGTCCCAGCGCCTGGGCGGCGACGGTGTCGGGCGTGCGGAGCGTGCCGAGCAGCACGTGCTCCGGCCCGATCCGGTCCGCGCCCAGCGTGCGCGCCTCGTCCTGGGCGTGGACCACGGCCTCGCGGGCGTCCTTGGCGAATCTCTCGAACATCAGTCGAACCTCTTCCCGTACTTCTTGTGGACCGCCTGCCGGGAGACCCCGAGGGCGGCGGCGACCTGCTGCCAGGACCACCCGAGCCGGCGGGCACGCTCGACGTGCAGGGCCTCGAGCCGGTCGGCCAGCGCGCGCAGCGAGCGGACGGCCCGCAGCCCCTCGGCGGGCTCGGCGGCACTGGCGGCCGCGGTCATGAGCTCATCGGACATGCGTGTCAACCTACGTTGACGATCCACCTGATGTCAACCTATGTTGACGCGGCTTTCGCGAGGTCAGCCCCTCACGTGCACAGACGGGGATCTCTTGCGCAGTTCGGACACCGCACGCACAGTGAGACCAGATCCAGCGCCGGGTCGGGTCGCTGGACGAGTGGACTGGGGAGGTTCACCGTGGACGTACGACGGGCGCGCAGGGTCAAGATCGGGCTGGCAGGACTGGCGGTTCTCGGCATCGGAGCGGCGCTGACGAGCGCGGCGTGGACGGACGTGGTCTTCTTCGACGCCGACGTCACCACGGGAAACTTCAACCTTCAGGGCGCACTGC
Source organism: Cellulomonas sp. Root485 (assembly GCF_001426705.1). Taxonomy (GTDB): domain Bacteria; phylum Actinomycetota; class Actinomycetes; order Actinomycetales; family Cellulomonadaceae; genus Cellulomonas. The sequence goes on from NZ_LMFC01000001.1 coordinate 469,945, forward strand.
CCGCCGACCAGGCCGCCCCCGCGGCCCCGCCGGACGGCGCGGCGTGGGAGGAGTCCGACGACATCACCGCGATCACGCTGACCTTCGACGAGATCCAGGTCGCGCCCGACGAGTCGGTCGTCCTGACCGGCTACGTCCGCAACGACCCGGCGAGCACGTGGACGGCGGACCTGACGGCGATCGCGCTGGATCCCACGTCGTCCCTGCCCGCCGGTGTCACCGCCGTCGTGGCCTTCACCGACCCGCTCCCGCCGGAGGACCTGGCGCCCGGGGATGTGGCGACCTTCACGCTCACGGTCTCAGCCGACGACACCGTGGTGGAGGGTGCGGCGGGCACCATCATCGTGCGTGCCGACGGGGAGTCGGTCGACCCGGTCGCTCCCTGATCGACGTCGACGCGTCGAGGTCACGCCGTGCCCGGTAGCCCACCGCGGTCCCGCCACGGGGGTGCAGCCCTCGTGGTGGTGCTCGCGGCCACGCTCATCGCCGCCCTCCCGGGGGCGGCGGTGCCCGCGCGCGCGGCCACGGTCGGGGCTGCGGCGACGGACCCGCCTGCGGTCACGCTGCAGTTCGGGGGGATGGACCCCGGGACGACGGAGGTGAGGACGGCGGCGCTCACCATCGACGCTCCGGAGGATGCGGCCTTGGTCCGAGCCGTCGTGTCCGCCACCGGTGGGCTGGTCGACCACCTGACGACGCGCGTCGAGGCGTGCTCGGTCCCCTGGGGTGCGCTGGGCTGCAGTGCGGGAGGCGCCGTGCTGCTCGACGGGCCCGTCGCCCCCGGGCTGGACGAGTCACTCGACATCCCTGTGCCGGCGAGCGGGGTCGCGTACATCCGCGTCGGGCTCACCTTGGACGGCGCGGCGCCCGCCAACGCGGCGAGCACAGTCACCTACCGGCTGGACCTGGTGGCGCCCGACCCCGCCGTGGCGCCGACACCACCCGGGCCCGGGGAACCGGCGCCGCCCGCTCCGGGGACCACGGTGCCGCTGGCAACGACGGGTGCCGATGCTGCTGCGCTGGCGGCGGCAGCACTCGCCCTGGTCGCGCTCGGCCTGACCCTGCGCACCTGGGTGCGCGAGCGTCGGGGCGTGAGGGCGAGGGGGTGGGCGCCGTGACGCGGCCGGCCTTCATCGGGAGCCGCTGGGCAGCCTTGTCGGTCGCCGTGGTTCTGCTGCTCACGGTCGCGGCGCTCGTGCCGACCGTGACCTCGGCCGCCTGGCAGGACCAGGTGTACGCCGACGCCCAGGTGCTGATCGTTCCTGCCCAGGTCCCCGACGAGCTCGACGCGGGTGCGGGCTTCACGTGCGCTCTCGTCGCCGGCGACATGTGGTGCTGGGGCGAGGGCGGCGACGGCCAGCTCGGCGTGGGCAGCACGGTCGACGCCGATGTCCCGGTGTCCGCGGGCGACGGCGTGACCGCGATGGCGGTGGGCACGGCTGACCACGTGAGCGCGGGGAGCGGCTACGCCTGTGGTGCCTCCGGCGGACGCGCGTACTGCTGGGGAGCCGGTGGGGGAAAGCTCGGGAACTTCAACGTCGCGGAGCCGTGGCAGGTGCCGTCCGTGTCCGTGCCCACGGCGGTGTACGACCTCCCCGCCGGCACCGGGAACCAGTACCAGTCACCGCTGGCCGGTCGGGTCGTCCGCGAGGTCGTGGCCGGGCAGGACATCACGTGCGCGGTGACGGAGCTCGCTCCGCTGCAAGGCACGCCCGGAGCGTGCTGGGGGCTGCAGGTCGGGCTCACCCGCCCGGCCTCCCCGGCGCCGCAGAGCTGGGCCAACGCGCCGATCGCGTTGCCCAGCGTCGCCCAGGACCCGGGAAGCCAGCTCCCTGCGGGGGTGCCGATCTCCTCGCTCACGTCGAGCTTCGAGGACGCCTGTTTCATCGCGGCCGGTATCGACTACTGCTGGGGCACGAACGAGCAGGGCCAGCTCGGCGTCGGCAGCGTGAACGTCGCGTACACCTCCCCCGTCCAGGTGCTGCAGGGCGCGATGCCGGCGGCCCCGGTCGACGCGATCACGGCGGGGGTGTTCCACACGTGCGCGATCGCCGCCGCGCAGGTGTACTGCTGGGGACTGCGAGCGGGCGGGAGGCTCGGTGTCAACGACGGCGAGAGCGGAGCGCTGACCTCGCCCGGGCAGGTCGTCGGCCTCACCGCGCGCACGATGGTCGCCGTCTCCGCCGGGATGGACTCGACGTGCGCGCTCGACAGCACCGGCCAGGCCTGGTGCTGGGGCGGGAACGCCCAGGGCGAGCTCGGCACGACGGCGGTGCCCGTCGGCCAGGCCAGCCCGGTCCCCGTAGCGGTCCAGCAGCCGAGCGGAGTCCTGTTCACGTCGATCTCGGTCGGCGGGAACCACGCCTGCGCCATCGCCGACGACGACGACATCTACTGCTGGGGCGCGGCGGGCACGCTCGGCACCGGCGCGGGGCAGGCGATCGCGCCGGTGCCCGCGGTTCCCGTCACCTCCACGTGGGTGACGCCGTGAGGGCGCTGCGCGTCACGGCCGACGCGCTCCTCACCGTCGCCGCGATCGTCGGAGTCCTCGGGTTCGCGCTGTTCGTCGCCGTCCGGCTCGGCGCCGTGCAACCCCTCGTCGTGACCTCCGGGTCCATGCGCCCGACCTACGAGACGGGCGACCTCGTCATGTCGCGCCCGGTCGACGCCGACACCCTGGGGGTGGGTGACGTCGCGACGCTCCGGAGCGCCGATGACCGGCTCATCACCCACCGCGTGGTGTCCGTGGCACCCGCGACGGAGAGCTCGGGCGACGGCGCGGTCGCCGTCCGGATGCAGGGGGACGCGAACGACGCAGCCGACCCCCTGCCGTACGTCGTCCGTACTGCACTCGTCCCGGTCGTCACGGTCTCCGGGGTCGGGCCCCTGGTGGCCACGGTGCAGCGTCCCGTCGTCGCGGTACCCGCGCTCGTCGCGGTGGCCGCTCTCGTCGCCATCGCCTTCGTGCCGAGCGGCCACCCGCCCACGCCCGCCACGGACCCGGATCCGGGTCCGGACCAGCGGGGGCGCAGGGCCGCCCGTGCCGGCGGGGAGTCCGCTGCGCCGTGAGTCCGTGACGCCACGCGGCCGCGCGGTCAGGGGTGGAGCATCACGCGCGGGTAGGTGAGGTCGCGGTTGTCGACGACGACCGTCGCGCGCGTCGCCGGCCTGCACGCTGCGAGGTAGTGGCGCTGGCCCTCGACGTAGCGGGCGTTCGCGGGGTGGGTCGGGTCCGGCGGGGAGCCGTCACGGACGGCCATGCGGGCGAACGTCTCGGCGAAGTCGACGTCGAGGTAGACCGAGAAGTCCCACCAGGCGGCCAGCTCGTCGCGGTGCAGGAAGATCCCGTCGACGACGAGCACGGTGCTGTCCGAGCCGTGCTCGCGCGGAAGGTCGAGCGCGGTGTCGGTGGCGACGTCGCGGACGGCGCGGCGGAACCGGCGGGATCCGCCGGGCGCGAACGGCTCCAGGACCTGGGTGCGCAGGGCGTCGTAGTCGTAGGAGTCGGCCCAGAAGCCCTCGGGGGAGTGCCGGCCCCGGCGGTAGCGCTCGTCCCGCGGGCGGTGGAACCCGTCGACGCTGATCCGCACGACGGTGCGCCCTTCGCGCAGCAGCTCGGCCGCCAGCTCGTCGGCGAACGTCGTCTTGCCCGCACCGTCCATGCCATCGATCCCGACGAGCACGGGGCGCCCGAGCGCGCGGGGGTCCGCGATGCGGTGCGCCACCTCGCGCAGCACCGCCAGGCGCGCGACGGACGCCGTGGGTGCCGTGTCCGAGGGGGCGCTCATCGTGTGCGAGGCACTGCGGCCACGACCGCATCCGGATCCATGCCGGGAACGTAGCGGATCGGGACGATTCGGGGGAGGGGTTGCGAAGAATGTGTGGACGATCCAGGGTCGCGTACGCCACATCTCTCGATGTGAAGATATCTGCAGGTGCCCGCTACCATCGACCGGGGCGTTTCGGCCGCACAGAGGCCGTCGAACGCCGGTGATGAGAGGACCCAGACCAGGTGGACCTGTTCGAGTACCAGGCACGTGACATCTTCGAGAAGCACGGCGTCCCCGTGCTCGGCGGCGTGGTCGCCACGACTCCCGAGGAGGCTCGCGCCGGCGCGGAGCAGCTCCTGGGCGGTCAGCCGGGCGTCGTGGTCGTCAAGGCGCAGGTCAAGGTCGGTGGCCGCGGCAAGGCCGGCGGCGTGAAGCTGGCCCGGTCCGCGGACGACGCGGCCGAGAAGGCCTCCGAGATCCTCGGCATGGACATCAAGGGCCACACGGTCCACCGCGTGATGATCGCCGCGGGTGCCAAGATCGCGACGGAGTTCTACTTCTCCCTCCTGCTGGACCGCGCCGAGCGCCGCTACCTGGCCATGTGCTCGGTCGAGGGCGGCATGGACATCGAGCAGCTCGCGGTGGAGCGTCCCGACGCCCTCGCCAAGGTTGCCGTCGACCCGCGCACCGGCATCGACCAGGCGAAGGCCGACGAGATCGTCGCCGCCGCCGGGTTCGCGCCGGACATCGCCCCCAAGGTGGCCGCGGTCCTGCAGACGCTCTGGACGGTCTACCGCAGCGAGGACGCCACGCTGGTCGAGGTCAACCCGCTGGTCCTCACCGAGGACGGCGAGATCGTCGCGCTCGACGGCAAGGTCACGCTCGACGAGAACGCGGGCTTCCGCCACCCGGAGCACGCCGAGCTCGAGGACAGCGCCGCGGCGGACCCGCTCGAGGCCAAGGCCAAGGAGGCGGACCTCAACTACGTCAAGCTCGACGGCGAGGTCGGCATCATCGGCAACGGCGCGGGGCTCGTGATGAGCACGCTCGACGTCGTCGCGTACGCCGGCGAGTCGCACGGCGGGGTCAAGCCGGCCAACTTCCTCGACATCGGCGGCGGCGCGAGCGCCGAGATCATGGCGGCCGGTCTGCACATCATCCTGACCGACCCGCAGGTCAAGTCGGTCTTCGTCAACGTCTTCGGTGGCATCACCGCGTGCGACGCCGTCGCCAACGGCATCGTCGCGGCGCTCGAGATCCTCGGCGACGAGGAGAACAAGCCGCTCGTCGTGCGCCTGGACGGCAACAACGTGGTCGAGGGACGTCGCATCCTCGCCGAGGCCGGCCACCCCCTGGTCACGATCGCGGACACGATGGACGGCGGCGCCGACAAGGCAGCCGAGCTCGCCCACGCCGCGGCCTGAGACGCTGACCGACAACAGACGCAGAGAGAAGCAGACACCACCATGGCGATCTTCCTGACCGAGGCATCCAAGGTCATCGTCCAGGGCATGACGGGTTCCGAGGGCCAGAAGCACACGACCCGCATGCTCGCGTCCGGCACGTCCGTCGTCGGCGGGGTGAACCCGCGCAAGGCGGGCACGTCCGTCGCGTTCGGTGACACGGACGTCCCCGTGTTCGGCTCCGTCGCCGAGGCGATGGACGCCACGGGTGCCGACGTCTCCGTCGTCTTCGTGCCGCCGGCCCACACCAAGGCCGCGGTCGTCGAGGCGATCGAGGCCGGCATCCCGCTCGTCGTCATCATCACCGAGGGCGTCCCGGTGGCCGACACCGCCGAGTTCTTCGCGCTCGCGCTGGAGAAGAACGTGCGGCTCATCGGCCCCAACTGCCCCGGCCTGATCAGCCCCGGAAAGTCGAACGTGGGCATCATCCCGGCGGACATCACGGGCCCGGGCCGCGTCGGCCTCGTGTCGAAGTCCGGCACCCTGACCTACCAGATGATGTACGAGCTGCGGGACTTCGGGTTCTCCACCGCTATCGGCATCGGCGGCGACCCCATCATCGGGACCACGCACATCGACGCCCTCGCGGCGTTCGAGGCGGACCCCGAGACCGAGGTCATCGTGATGATCGGTGAGATCGGCGGCGATGCCGAGGAGCGTGCCGCGGCCTACATCGCCGAGCACGTCACCAAGCCCGTCGTCGGCTACGTCGCCGGGTTCACGGCCCCCGAGGGCAAGACCATGGGCCACGCCGGCGCCATCGTCTCGGGTTCGTCGGGCACCGCCCAGGCCAAGAAGGAGGCTCTCGAGGCCGCGGGCGTCAAGGTCGGCAAGACGCCGTCGGAGACGGCCGACCTCGCGCGCCAGCTCCTCAGCTGACCCGCCTGACGCTGCACGACTCTCGACCCCGGTGAGCCTCGCTCGCCGGGGTCGACGTGTCTGACCCGACAGCCGACGCGCCGCGCCGGGTTCGACGCTCCGGCGAGGGCGGCAGCGACCATGGCACGGTGAGCGCCACCGGCCCCCGCACGGGGGGCACCCCCGTCGTCGACCGTCGCCGCCGTCGCACGCTGTCCGACGAGCCGACGCCCACGTTCTTCACGAGCGCCCTCGACGGCGCGCCGCGCTGGGTCGCGGGCCTCCTGTCGGCGCTGCAGGCGGCGCTGCTCTCGTTCCTGGTCCTCACGCTCCCCGCGGTCGCCGCGTACGTCGCCACCTCCGCGGACCCGTCCAACAGCGGGGTCGGCTGGTTCCGGTCCGTGGGCGTCGGCTCGGCGCTGTGGCTGCTCGGGCACGGGGTCCCTGCGCACGTGGGTCCGGTCGTCGTGACCCTGGTGCCGCTCGGCGTGACGCTGATCGCGCTCTTCGTCTGCTACGCCTCGGCACGCCGCTCGGGGCTGGCGACGTGGTCGTCGTACGCGGCGGGCGTCGGTGCGTACACCCTGGTCACCGTCCTGCTCGCCGTGGTCACCGGGGTCGTCGGCGTGGACCTGCTGCGAGCGTTCGTCGGCGGTGCGCTGGTCTCCGCGACCGGCCTCGGCGCCGGGCTGCTCGCCCGCCCGGAGTCGCCGTCGCTGCGTGCGATCACGCGTCCCGTCTGGTCGCGGTGCCCGGCACCGCTGCGCACCGGCGCAGCCGGCGCCCTGGTCGCGTCGGCGGCGCTGGTGACGGTCGCCGCGCTGGTGACGGCGCTGTGGGTCCTGGCCGGTCGGGCGACCATCGGCGACGTCGTGCGCGGGCTCGGCCTCGACGCCGTCGGAGGCGTGGTGCTGGCCGTCGCGGAGCTGGCCTACCTGCCGAACCTGGTGATGTGGGCGCTCGCCTGGCTCACGGGCGCGGGCTTCGCGGTCGGTGCGGGCACGCACTTCGCGCCCGACGGGGTCGTGGGCGGTGCGCTGCCGGCGGTGCCGATGCTCGGCGCGCTCCCGTCCGCCGACGTCGTGGGCCCGGCGACTAGCCTGGTCCCGCTCGTGCTGGTCGGGGTCGGTGCCTTCGTCGGGCTGTACGTCCACCGGAGGCTGACGCCGCAGCGGTGGTGGGACTCGGCGCTCGCGTGCGTCGTCTCCGCCCTGGGCGCCGCCCTCGTCGTCACCCTCCTCGTCACGCTGGCGAGCGGTGGGATCGGCCCGGACCGGCTGGCGGACGTCGGCGCGCAGGGCGGCATCGTCGGGCTGCTGGCCGGCGCCGGGGTGCTCGTGGGGTCGCTGGTCGTGGCGCTGCCCGGCGACTCCCTGCTGCGCGCGGAGACAGCCCGGGCCCTGCGGGCACTGGTGCGGCGCGACCCGTCCTGACGCGCTCTACGACCCGGTGCTGCGCTCCTGGAGCGAGGTGTACAGGTCCTTGAGGTCCTGCTGGAACTGTGTCTCGCAGGCGCTCCTCGCCCCGATCGTCAGGGCGCGTTCGAGGCACTCCTGCTTGTCCTGCTGCGGCTCCCACTGAGCCAGCTGGACGGTCACGCTGAAGGTCCAGAGCAGGGCGATGCCCAGCCCGACGCCGAGCACCGGCGCGAGCCCGCGCGCCCGGGCACGCAGGGCGACCACCATCGCGCGGACACCGACGACCATCGCCGCGAGCGCGAACGGGAGGGCGGCAGCCTGCCACGGCAGCGGAAGGGTGGCCACGAGCACCGAGGCCAGCACGAGCACGGCGAACAGCCGGGTGAGGCTCGTGGCGCGGGCGGTGCCCTCGGGGTCCGCGGGCAGCGGGTCCGGGGCGACCGGAGCCTGCGGCGGCGGGCCGGCCGGCGGCCAGACCGGGGCGTCCTGGACGGGCGCGTCGTCCGGTGCGGCCGGACGGTTCTCCGGGGGCGCGTACGGGTTGCTCACCCGTGCATTCTCGCCCACGAACGGTGGACGCCGGACGGGCCGTCCGGACGCGCCTGCTCCGCCGGTAGGGTCGGCCCGTGACGCACGAGACGCCCCAGCGCCCCGCCCCGGCCACTCGCGAGTCGGGCCGGCTGGTGGTCCTCGTCTCCGGCACCGGCTCGAACCTGGCGGCGCTGCTGGCCGCGCACGGCGACCCCGCCTACGGTGCGCGCGTCGTCGCGGTGGTCGCGGACCGGGGCAACATCCGAGCGCTCGACATCGCGCGCGAGGCGGGCATCCCGACGGCCGTCGTCTCGGTGAAGGACTTCGACGACCGCGCCGCGTGGGACGCCGCGATCGCTGAGACCGTCGCGGTGTTCTCGCCCGACCTGATCGTGCTCGCCGGGTTCATGAAGCTGTTCGGTGCCACGTTCCTCGGGCGGTTCGGTGGCCGGATCGTCAACACCCACCCGGCGCTGCTGCCGTCGTTCCCCGGCGCACACGGCGTACGGGACGCGCTCGCGTACGGCGTCAAGGTCACCGGGTGCACGGTCATGGTGGTCGACGAGGGCATCGACACCGGGCCGATCCTCGCGCAGGCGGCGGTCGCGGTCGAGCCCGACGACGACGAGGTCACGCTGCACGAGCGCATCAAGGCGGTCGAGCAGCCCTTGCTGGTCGAGTGGGTCGGCCGCGTCGCGCGCGGCGGGCTGAGGGTCGAGGGCCGGCACGCGATCGTCGGTGACGCCGGCGTGCCACCCGGTCCGCGATGACGACGAGTGCGGCGCAGGCGGCGGCCTTCTACGACGAGGCCCTGCGCACGCGAACCGTCTGGACCATCAGCGACGACGACGGCTATCCCGCGCCCCGGACGTCGGACGGGTCCCGGGCTCTCCCGTTCTGGTCGCTGCGCAGCCGGGCCGAGAGCGTCGTCGCGAACGTCCCCGCCTACGCGGGCTTCTCCGTCGACAAGGTCCCCCTCGACGAGTTCCGCGAGCGCTGGCTCCCGGACCTGGAGCAGGACGGGCTGCGCGTGGGCCTGAACTGGTCCGGTGCCCGGGTGACGGGCTACGACCTGCTCCCGCACGACGTCGAGCGGAACCTCACCGCCCGCGAGCGTGGAACCAGCGGCTAGACTCGGCCCCGGTCGTGACTGGCGCAGGTGGGTGCAACCACCGGGGAGCGGCCGCAGTGCCCCGCCTCGCACCGCCCGCCTGGGTGCATGGGTCCGCCCTAGCCGACCCTGCCTCACGGAGCCGCCGCCCATGTCATCCTCCGAGAACCAGCGCCCGATCCGCCGCGCCCTCGTCAGCGTCTACGACAAGACCGGCCTGACCGAGCTCGCCGAAGCCCTGCACGCCGCCGGTGTCGAGATCGTCTCCACCGGTTCGACCGCCTCCACCATCGCCGCCACCGGTGTCCCGGTGACCCGCGTCGAGGAGCTCACCGGCTTCCCCGAGTGCCTCGACGGGCGCGTCAAGACGCTGCACCCGCGGGTGCACGCGGGCGTGCTGGCCGACACCCGGCTCCCGGAGCACCTCGCGCAGCTGGACGAGCTGGGCATCGCGCCGTTCGAGCTGGTCGTCGTCAACCTCTACCCGTTCACCGCCACGGTCGCGTCCGGCGCTGGTCCTGACGAGTGCGTCGAGCAGATCGACATCGGCGGCCCGTCGATGGTCCGCGCAGCCGCCAAGAACCACCCGAGCGTGGCCGTCGTCGTCGACCCCGCGCGGTACACCGAGGTCGCTGCCGCCGTCGTGGCGGGCGGCTTCACGCTGGCCGCCCGACGCCTGCTCGCGGCGGACGCGTTCGCGCACACCGCCGCGTACGACGCCGCGGTCGCCAGCTGGTTCGCCGCCGACTACGCGCCCGACGAGGAGGCTGCGGCCTCGGGCTTCCCGGCGTTCACGGGGACCACGTGGGTGCGCGGCGAGGTGCTGCGCTACGGCGAGAACCCGCACCAGAAGGGGGCGCTCTACCTGACGCCCGACGGCGCGGCGGGGCGCGGGCTGGCCGGTGCGCAGCAGCTGCACGGCAAGGCCATGAGCTACAACAACTACGTCGACGCCGACGCCGCCTGGCGGGCCGCGCACGACCACACCGACCCCGCCGTCGCGATCATCAAGCACGCCAACCCGTGCGGGATCGCGGTGGGCACCGACGTGGCCGACGCCCACGCGAGGGCGCACGCGTGCGACCCGGTCTCCGCGTTCGGCGGCGTCATCGCCACCAACCGCACCCTGACGGCGGCCGCCGCCGAGCAGATCGCGCCGGTGTTCACCGAGGTCGTCGTCGCCCCTGGCTTCGAGCCCGAGGCCCTCGAGATCCTGGCCCGCAAGAAGAACATCCGGCTCCTGCAGGTGACGCCGGTGGACGGTGTCCGCACCGAGCGGCGCGCGGTCAGCGGGGGGCTGCTCGTGCAGGAGCTCGACCAGGTGGACGCCCCTGGCGACGACCCGGCGGCCTGGACGCTGGCGGCGGGTGCCGCGGCCGACGACGCCACGCTCGCCGACCTGACGTTCGCCTGGCGGGCGGTGCGCGCCGTGAAGTCGAACGCGATCCTGCTGGCCGACGCGGGGGCGTCCGTGGGTGTCGGGATGGGCCAGGTCAACCGCGTTGACTCGTGCCGGCTCGCGGTCGAGCGGGCCAACGCCGGGGACACCGAGCGCGCGCGGGGGGCGGTCGCCGCGTCGGACGCGTTCTTCCCGTTCGCCGACGGTGCCCAGGTCCTCATCGACGCCGGCGTGCGGGCCATCGTGCAGCCGGGCGGCTCCGTCCGGGACGAGGAGGTCATCGCCGCCGCGCAGGCCGCCGGCGTGACGCTCTACCTCACGGGCACGCGGCACTTCGCGCACTGAGCTAGACGGACGCTTCCCGCAGGGGCCGCCCCGGGTCGACCGCCAGCGTGCGGTCGAGCCGGGGCAGGCCCGGCGCGGTGAACAGCTTCCGGGCGGCGCCGACGTCGCGCGGCCGGTCGACCGTGAGGATCGCGCCGACATCGGCGGACCCCCGTCGGAACCACAGGGCGCCCCAGCCCTCGCCGCCGGCCGGGTCGCCGCGCAGGACCACCTCGTCGTCGGGGTGCGGAGCGCCGAACAGGGTCAGCTCGTGGCCCAGCTGCGTGGAGAACACGTAGGGCGCCACGTCGGTGACGGCGTCGGCCGGGGTGCCGAGCAGGTCCGCGACGAGCGCCGCCGGCCCGCGCAGCGCGCCGTCCCAGTGCCCGCCCGGCACCCAGCCGTGGCGCGGGGAGCGGCGCAGTGCCACGTCGCCCACCGCCCGGACGCTCCCCGGTGCGCCGAGGACCCGGTGGTGCTCGTCGACCCGCAGCGAGCCGTCCTGCTCGCGGGGGAGCGCACCGGCCAGCCAGTCGGTGGTCGGCCGCGCACCGACCGCCGCGAGCACGACGTCGGCGGCGACCAGCTTGCCGTCCGCGAGGCTCACCCCGTTGGTGCCGACCTCGACCACGTGCTCGCCGGTCAGCAGCCGGACTCCCGCGGTGGCATACCAGGGGACGGTCAGCTCGCCGACGGTCGGACCGAGCGCCGCGACCAGCGGGGCGCCGTTCGCCTCGACCACCACGACGTCGACCCCGGCCGCCGCGGCGACACCGGCCACCTCCGCGCCGATCCAGCCCGCGCCGATCACGACCAGCCGCGCGCCCGGCACGAGCGCCGCGCGGAGCCGCTCCGCGTCCGCGGCGGTGTGCAGGGTGAGGGCCGCCTCCCACCCCGGGGGACGGACCGCGTGCGCGCCGCTGGCCACGACGAGGGCGTCCGCGCTGAGCACGCCGTCGTCGGTGAGCACCCCCGGTCGCGCACCGGACAGCGAGAGCCCGCGCGCCGGGGTGCCCAGACGGACCTCGTCCGCGAGCGAGAGGAGGTCGGCACCGAGCTCGTCGGCGAGCCACGTCGGGCGCGGTCGGTCCAGGAGGTGCTTCGACAGCGGCGGACGGTCGTACGGGGCGATCCCCTCGGCGCCGAGCACCACGACCCGTCCGTCGTACCCCCGCTCACGCAGCGCCGCGACCGTCTGGGTCGCCGCGAGACCTGCTCCGACGACGAGCACGTCACGTGGTGGTCGGGGACCGGCGTGGTCGCTGTGGTCGTCGTGGGTCCGGGCGGGCACCTCGCAACGGTAGTCTCCCGTCGGGAGGCACGAGCGAGATGGTGAAGGAGCGCATGAGCGGGGCAGCCGGGGTACGCCGCGCCACTGGCGCTCACCCGCACACCGCCGACCCCCTGCGCCAGGAGCCCCCCGTGCCTGACCGGCCGGCACCCGACCAGCCCTCCACCGGCCCGATCCCGGTCGAGGAGGCGCCGCTGGACCCACGGGCGATCGCGCGGGCGTCCCTCGACGCCGCGCGCAACGTGTCGCTGTGGTGGACCAGCTCCGGGATCGTCGTGGCCACCGTCGTGGCCCTCGTCGTCGGCACCCGGGCGGGCGCGTTCGTGCTCGCCGGCGTCGCGCTGGTGTGCGCGGTCGTGCGTGCCGTGCTGCCGTCACCCGGCCCCGTGGCGATCTCCGTACGGGCCAAGGCGCTCGACGTCGCCGTCCTCGTCCTGCTCGGTGCAGGCCTCGCGGTGCTCGCCCAGATCCTGCCGCGCTGACCGCACCGCGGACCGGACGCACGGACGCCCGGGACCGCGAGGGTCCCGGGCGCCCGGGTCGTGCGGTCTCAGGTGCGGGTCAGCGCTCCGTCACCACGAGGACGTCGTCCGTCGTGACGTACGCGTCGTCCTCCTCGAGCAGGTTGTCCTCGGCCGGCTCCGCGGCGAACGCGCGGTAGATCAGTCCGGCCAGGGCGGCACCGACCAGCGGTGCGACCCAGAACAGCCAGAGCTGGCTGAGGGCCCAGCTGTCGGAGAAGATCGCCGAGGCCGTCGAGCGCGCCGGGTTGAGCGAGGCGTTCGTCACGGGGATCGCGACGAGGATGAGGACCGCGAGCGCCAGGCCGATGGCGAACGGCGCCTGGACGTTGGCGGACCGGCGGTCCGTCGCGCCGAGGATGATGCCGACGAACACGGCGGTCACGACGATCTCGACGAGCAGCGCGATGACCAGCGAGAACTCGACCTGGCCCTGCGAGGCCACCGACAGCGGCGAGTGCTCGGCGTAGCCGTTGGACACGCTGCTGAAGAAGCTCTTCGACGACGCCTCGGCGCCCTGGTTGAGCAGGCCGGGAAGGGTCGCCGGGATGGTGATGAACAGGATCGCGGCCGCGAGGATGCCGCCGACGAGCTGCGCGAGCCAGTAGGGAAGGACGTCCTTCCAGGCCGTCCGGCCACCGATGGCGGCGCCCAGCGTGACGGCCGGGTTGAAGTGCCCGCCCGAGACGTGGCCGACGGCGATGATGCCGGCGAGGACCGCGATGCCGAAGCCGAGGGCGACGCCGAGGGTGCCGCCCAGCCCGCTGACCGTGGAGTACAGCGCGATGCCGAGGCCGACCAGCACCAGGGTGAACGTGCCGAACGCCTCGGCGCCGAGGCGGGCGACCAGGCTCGGGCCGGTCACGACGACCGTGCCGGCCGGGACCACGTAGGCGTCGAGCTCCTCGACGACGACGTCCTCGTCGGCCTCGGGCTCGGCGGCCGGCTCGACGACCGGCTCGGCGGCGGGTGCCGGGGTGTCGGCGGCGGCTGCGGCCGTCGCCTCCTCGGGTGCGGGCGTGCCGGCAACGGTGGTCTCGTCGGGCTCCGGGGAGCCTGCGGCCTTGTCGGGGTTGTCCTGTGACATGTCGATCCTGTCGTGAGTAACCGTCGATGGAAGGGCGGTGCGCGCGGAGCCTGCCACGTCCGACTGTGCGGTCGTGGTGACGCGCTGAGCAGCGTCTCGCCCCTGGTGGGTGCCAGCATGCCAGTCCTGGTGCCTGCGGTCACGGTGCGCGCCGAGGGGCGGACTCACGCAGATCTCTCGACGTCGAGTAATCTTGTCCCCGGACCCGCGCCGGCAGACGTTCCATCGTGCCGTGCCCCCTTCCGTCCCCAGCACAGGAGATCCCCGCATGGCGAAGATCAAGGTTGTCGGCCCGGTCGTCGAGCTCGACGGCGACGAGATGACGCGCATCATCTGGCAGTTCATCAAGGACCGCCTGATCCACCCGTACCTCGACATCGACCTGCGCTACTACGACCTGTCGATCCAGCACCGCGACGCCACCGACGACCAGGTGACCATCGACGCGGCGAACGCCATCAAGGAGCACGGCGTCGGCGTCAAGTGCGCGACGATCACGCCCGACGAGGCCCGCGTCGAGGAGTTCGGCCTGAAGAAGATGTGGGTCTCGCCCAACGGCACCATCCGCAACATCCTCGGCGGCGTCGTCTTCCGCGAGCCGATCATCATCAGCAACATCCCGCGCCTGGTGCCGGGCTGGAACAAGCCGATCATCATCGGCCGTCACGCGTTCGGTGACCAGTACCGCGCGACCAACTTCAAGGTTCCCGGCGCCGGCTCGCTGACCATGACGTTCACGCCTGCCGACGGGTCGGAGCCGATCCACCAGACGGTCGTCACGTACCCCGAGGGCGGCGGCGTCGCCATGGGCATGTACAACTTCAACGACTCGATCCGCGACTTCGCACGCGCCTCGTTCGCCTATGGCCTGCAGCGCGGCTACCCGGTGTACCTGTCGACGAAGAACACGATCCTCAAGGCCTACGACGGCTCGTTCAAGGACATCTTCCAGGAGGTGTTCGACGCCGAGTACGCGGCGGACTTCGCGGCCGCCGGGCTCACCTACGAGCACCGCCTCATCGACGACATGGTCGCCGCGGCCATGAAGTGGGAGGGCGGCTACGTCTGGGCCTGCAAGAACTACGACGGTGACGTGCAGTCCGACACGGTGGCCCAGGGCTTCGGCTCGCTCGGCCTCATGACGTCCGTGCTCATGACGCCCGACGGCAAGACGGTCGAGGCCGAGGCTGCCCACGGCACCGTCACTCGCCACTACCGCCAGCACCAGGCCGGCAAGCCGACGTCGACCAACCCGATCGCGTCGATCTTCGCCTGGACCGGTGGCCTGAAGCACCGCGGCAAGCTGGACAGCACGCCCGAGGTGACGCAGTTCGCGGAGACGCTCGAGCAGGTCGTCATCGAGACGGTCGAGTCCGGTGCCATGACCAAGGACCTCGCGTCGCTCGTCGGCCCGGACCAGGCGTGGCAGACCACCGAGGAGTTCCTCGAGACGCTCGACGCCAACCTGGCGGCCAAGCTCGCCTGACCTTGCGGTTCGCGACGGCGTCCACCCGACCTGGGTGGGCGCCGTCCGTCGTCTGCGGGGTAGCGTGAGGGCGCCGTCGTCGTCGATCGAAGGAGCCCGTTCCGTGGCCAGCTCGCCCGTCACCGTCACCGTCACCGGAGCTGCCGGGCAGATCGGCTACGCGCTGCTCTTCCGCATCGCGTCCGGCCAGCTGCTCGGCGCCGACACCCCGGTCCGCCTGCGCCTGCTGGAGATCCCGCAGGCCGTCAAGGCCGCGGAAGGCACCGCGATGGAGCTCGACGACTGCGCGTTCAGCACGCTGGACAGCGTCGAGATCTACGACGACGCGACGGCCGCCTTCGACGGCGTCAACGTGGCACTGCTCGTCGGTGCCCGGCCGCGCACGGCCGGCATGGAGCGCGGCGACCTCCTCGCCGCGAACGGCGGCATCTTCAAGCCGCAGGGCGCGGCGATCAACGCGGGCGCGGCGGACGACGTGCGGGTGCTCGTGGTGGGCAACCCCGCCAACACCAACGCCTTCATCGCGGCGTCGCACGCGCCGGACGTGCCGCGCGAGCGGTTCACGGCGATGACGCGCCTGGACCACAACCGCGCGGTCTCGCAGCTGGCCGCCAAGACGGGTGCGAAGGTCGCGGACATCGCGCGGCTCACCATCTGGGGCAACCACTCCGCGACGCAGTACCCGGACCTGTCACACGCCACGGTCGGTGGGCGGCCCGCGCTCGAGGTCGTCGGCGACGACGCCTGGGTGCGCGACACCTTCATCCCGACCGTGGCCAAGCGCGGTGCCGCGATCATCGAGGCACGCGGCGCGTCGTCGGCGGCGTCCGCTGCCAACGCCGCCATCGACCACGTGCACACGTGGGTGCACGGCACGCCCGCGGGCGACTGGACGTCGGCGGGCATCGTGTCTGACGGCTCGTACGGCGTGCCCGAGGGACTCATCTCCTCCTTCCCGGTGACCTCGGTCGACGGCAGCTGGCAGATCGTCCCCGACCTGTCCGTCGACGAGTTCTCGCGGTCCCGGATCGACGCGTCCGTCGCGGAGCTCGTCGAGGAGCGCGACGCGGTGCAGGCGCTGGGCCTGCTCTGAGCTGCTGCTCACCATGTGGGCGGAGGAAGTGCAGGTCTCGCGTCCCGGCACCGGCGTCGCGGCGTTCCTCGGCTGGGTGCTGCTCGGTGCCGGGATCGGTGCGGGCCTCGGGCTCGGGATCCCGGGCGGCCTGTTCGTCGCGCTGGGGCTGCTGCTGGTCGGTGGTCTGCTCGTCGTCCGGCAGGGCCTGCGCCCCGCTCAGGCCGGTGTCGTCACGGGCCTGGGTGCCCTCCCGTTCGCGCTCGCGTGGCTGAACCGGCAGGGGCCGGGGACCGTCTGTTCCGACGGGGTGACCGGCGCGTCCGCGTGCGTCGTGCAGTCGAACCCGTGGCCGTACGTGCTCGTCGGCGTGGCGCTGGTGGCGGTCGGTGTCGTGATGTTCCGGCGTCTGCGCCGCGCGCCGGGACCTCTGGTGGAGCGGTGATGGTGAGGGTGGCCATCCGGGTACGGCCCGGTGCGTCCCGCACCGCCGTGGGCGGGACGCACGCGGACAGGCTGGTGGTCGCGGTGGGGGCGCGCGCGGTGGACGGCGCCGCGACGCGGGCGGCCCTGGACGCCCTCGCGGAGGCGCTGGGGCTGCGGCCGCGCCAGGTCCGGCTGGTCTCGGGGGCGACGAGCCGCGACAAGGTGGTGGAGGTCGACGCGGACGACGCGGAGGTCGCTGTGCGGCTCGCCGCGCTCCGCGGCGGCTAGAGGACGGACCTGATCGCGTCCGCCAGCGCCTGCGGATTGTCGTGCTGGACGAAGTGCCCGGCCCCGGGCAGCACGCGCACCTCGACGCCCAGCAGGTCGTGCAGCGCCCGGGCCGCCCGGTGCCGGGCCGGCGGGGAGAGCTCGCCGACGGTCACGACGACGCGGCCCTGCCCCGGGAACAGCGCCGCCGGCTCGAACCGGCGGAACATCGCGAGGTCGCGCGCGACGGCGTCCGGGTCGGCCGGTGCCATCGCCGGTGTCCAGGAGGGTCCGTAGAGCGCGGCGCCGAAGCCGGGGACGCCCCCGGAGGTGAACCCGGCGACGACGTGGTCGAGCAGGCCGGGCACCAGGGACCCGACGGCCGGCTCGTGCAGGACGGCGGCCGCGATCCTGCGGTCCGATGCCAGGGCGAGGCCGAGCGTCGCGCCGCCGGAGACACCGACGACGACCGCGCCGTCCGCGTCGTCGGCCAGCGCCTCCAGCTCGGTGGGGAGGTCGCCGCTGCTCGCCCGGTCGGGGGCGACGACCTCGACGCCGTCGCCGCGCAGGAGCTCGCGCACCCGGTCCCATACGCGGGACGTCGTCGCTGCTCCGTGCACCAGGAGCACGCGCGAGGTCGCCATGGCGTGAGCGTAGGCGCCGCCCCAGGTGAGACACGCAAGCGTTACCTATGTCTCGAATGTCCGAAACATCTCGCTCCTAGCCTCCCGTCATGGATACACGAGCGGATACCGCTGTGGATACTCCTCCGCTCGCGCGGTCACCACGATGACCACCGACGCCGTCGCCCGCGCCCGAGGCCGGGTGGGCAAGCCCGCCGCGCTCCTCGAGGTGCGCAGCCTGTCCAAGCGCTTCGGCGAGGTGCAGGCGAACTGGGACGTGGACCTCACCGTCCTGCCCGGCACCGTGCACGGCCTGATCGGGGAGAACGGGGCCGGCAAGAGCACGTTGCTCAAGATGATCTACGGCGTCTACACCCCCGACGAGGGGCGCATGTTCGTCGACGGGGCGCCGGTGTCGCCGGGCAGCCCTGCGGACGCCCGGGCTCTCGGCATCGGCATGGTGTTCCAGGACCTGCGGCTGGTGCCGGCGCTGACGGTCGCGGAGAACATCGCCCTCGCGCTGCCCGACGGGCCGACCCTGCGCCTGGCCCGGCTGGCCGCGCGGATCGCGGAGGCGTCGGAGGCGTACGGGCTGGCCGTCGACCCGTCCGCGAAGGTCCGGCACCTGTCCATCGGCGAACGCCAGCGCGCGGAGATCCTCAAGGTCCTCATGACCGGCGCGCGCCTCGTGATCCTCGACGAGCCGACGAGCGTGCTGGCGCCGCAGGAGGTCGAGGCGCTGTTCGGTGTCGTGGCGCAGCTGCGCGACCAGGGCCTCGGCGTCGTGCTGGTGACGCACAAGCTGGGGGAGGTGCGCACCATCGCCGACCAGGTGACCGTGCTGCGCGGTGGGCAGGTGATCCTCAACGCGGAGGACCCCGGGAACTTCTCCGACGCCGAGCTGGTCGAGGCGATGGTGGGCCGACGGGTGCCGCCCCTCGCGGTGGAGCGCGTCGCGGTGCCGCCGCGCGAGCAGGCCGTGCTGGAGCTGCAGGGCGCCACGGCTCTCGGCGACCGCGGGCACGTCGCGCTCAAGGGGGTCGACCTCGAGGTCTACCCGGGTGAGCTGGTCGGCGTGGCGGGTGTCGCCGGGAGCGGTCAGAAGGAGCTGTGCGAGGTCGCGCTGGGGCTACGCCCGGTGACGTCGGGCGCGGTCCGCGTCGGCGAGTCGGTGCACGGGCTGACCGGTGCGGTCGCCGTACCGGAGGACCCGGTCGTGGACTCCGTGGTGCCGGGCCTGACGGTGCTGGAGCACATGGTGCTCGACGGACGGGCGGTGCCACGTCGTGGGCTCGGGATCGACTGGCCGGCCGTCGGGGCGCGGACCGCGGTGCTGGACGAGCGGGTCGGTCTGCACATGGCACCCGCCAAGCGGACCCTGTCGTCCCTGTCGGGCGGCAACATCCAGCGGGTCCTGCTCACGCGCGAGCTGGGCCAGGACGCCTCGCTCGTCGTCGCGGCCTACCCCAGCCGCGGGCTGGACGTCGCGAACACCCGGCGCACGCAGGAGCTGCTGCTGGAGCACCGGGCCCGCGGGGCGGGCGTGCTCATGGTCTCGGAGGACCTCGACGAGCTCATCGCCGTGGCCGACCGGATCGCGGTCATGCACGACGGGCACCTGGTCGGGGTCGTCGACACCGCCGGTGCCGACCGGATGTCCATCGGACGACTGATGCTCGGAGGCGTGGCATGAGCCAGGAGACGGAGAAGGCTGCCCCACCGCTGCCGCCCCCGCCGGCACCGCAGACGACGGACGGCCGGGGAAGGTTCCTCAGCCGTGGCTCCACGCTGCTGCGCTGGGTCGGGGCGCTGATCGCGGGCCTCGTGGTGTTCGGGGCGTTCGTGCTGGCCAACGGCGCCGACCCGTTCGCGGTCTACGCCGACATCTGGACGTCGACGCTCACGCAGCCGGGGCAGTTCCAGCAGATCGTGCTGCGCGCCGCGCCCATCGCGCTCGCGGGTCTGGCCGTCGTGGTCCCCGCCCGCGCCGGGCTGGTGAACGTCGGCGGCGAGGGGCAGCTGATCATCGGTGCCGTCGCGGCCGCCGGGGTGGCGCTGTGGCTCACGCCCGTCGCGTCCCCGTGGCTCGTCATGCTGCTGATGGTCCTCGCCGCGGTGGTGGCGGGTGCCGCGTGGGCCGGGATCGCCGCCGCGATGCGGCTCGTCGTGAAGGTCAACGAGGCCGTCACCACGCTGCTGCTCAACTACGTCGCGCTCTACTCGATGCTCTTCCTCATCCTCGGTCCCTGGAAGGATCCGGCGGCCCTCGGGCAGTCCACGAGCGTCGAGCTCAACGACGCGATGAAGCTCCCGGTGTTCGCCGGGACCGCGATCCACGTCGGGGTGGCGCTCGCGGTGGTCGCGGCGGGGGCCGTCTGGTTCGCCCTGTCCCGCACGACGTGGGGCTTCCGGCTGTCGGTGGTCGGCGGCAACGCGGAGGCCGCGCGCCGGGCCGGGCTGCCCGTGGTCACGCTGCTGCTGACCGCGCTGCTCATCGGCGGTGCCCTGGCCGGCCTGGCGGGCTTCATCCAGCTCGCGGGGATGGAGTACAAGCTGCGGCCCACCTTCGGCCTGACCATCGGCTACGTCGCGTTCCTGGCCAGCTGGCTGTCGCGGCACAAGCCGCTGCCGCTGCTGATCGCGTCGCTCGTGCTGGCCGCGATCGCGGTGTCCGGCAACAGCCTCCAGATCGGCTCGGGCCTGCCGGCCGCGAGCGTCAACATCCTCATGGGTCTGGTGCTGCTGGCCGTCCTCGGCTGGACCAGCCCGCGGAAGGTGCGCTCGTGATCATCGACATCCTGGCCGGGGCGGTCCGTGGCGGCACGTCCATCATGTACGCGGGGCTGGGGGAGACGATCTCCGAGCGCGGCGGCGTCATCAACCTGGGCACCGAGGGGGCGATGCTGCTCGGGGCCCTGGGCGGGTACGCCGTGACCGCGGAGACCGGGAACCCGTGGCTGGGGGTCCTCGGCGGCGCGCTGGCGGGTGCGCTGCTGAGCCTGGTGCACGCGGTCCTCGTGGTCAGCCGGCGCGCCAACCAGTTCGCCAGCGGCCTGACCCTCTACTTCCTGGCCCTCGGTGTGACGGCGCTGTTCGGCGTCAGCTACGTGAGCCAGCAGATCAACGCGTTCACGCCCGTCCCCGTCCCGGGCCTGAGCGAGATCCCGGGGATCGGGCCGATCCTCTTCGACCACGACCCGCTGGTCTACATCGCCTACGTCGCGGCGCCGGTCATCTGGTGGGTGCTGTTCCGCACCCGCGTCGGGCTCCTGGTCCGCACCGCGGGCGAGCGGACCGAGGCGCTCGAGGTGCACGGGTACTCGGTGCAGGCCGTCCGCTACTGCGCAACCGTCGCGGGCGGTGCGCTGGCCGGTATCGGCGGCGCGCACATCTCCATCGCGTACGCCAACAGCTGGTTCGAGAACATGATCGCCGGCCGCGGCTTCATCGCGGTGGCACTCGTCATCTTCGCGATGTGGAACCCGATCCGGATCATGGCCGGCGCGTACCTGTTCGGTGCCGCGCTGTCGCTGGCGTCCGTGCTGCAGACCTCGGGCATCGCCGTGAACCAGTTCGCCCTGAACGCCGTGCCGTTCGTGCTCACCCTCGTCGTCCTGGCGGTGCTGGGCCGCCGCACGATGCTCGCCGCCCCGGACGAGCTGCTCAAGGTGTTCGACAACAGCCGCACGACCTGACCCCCACAGCCCCTCCCCCCGGAAGGATCACCATGCGCCTCACCCGAACAGCACGCGTGTGTCTCGTCGCGGCGGTGGTCATCACCGCATGCAGCCTCGCCGCGTGCAGCCCCGCCGTCAGCTCCCCGGAGACCGGCGGCTCTGCCCCGGCCGGGGACTCGGCGCCCGGCGCCGACGCCACGACGGTCGGCGTCATCGCCGTCGGGCCGAAGGACGACTTCGGCTACAACCAGGCCGTCTACCAGGGCGTCGAGGCGCTGCGCGAACAGTTCCCCGACCTCGACGTCCTCGAGGCGTACAACATCCCCGAGGACGACACGGCCGCCACGACGATGGAGAGCATGGTCGCGCAGGGGGCGACGATCATCTTCGCCACCAGCTACGGCCACCTCGACGCCGCCAAGCAGGTGGCCGAGGCGCACCCCGAGGTCGTCGTCGTCCACCAGGGCGGTCTGCTCGACCCGGTGCCCGCCAACATGGGCACGTACTTCGGGAGCGTGTTCGAGCCCGTGTACCTCGCCGGCATCGCCGCAGGGGCCGCGACGCAGACCGGCAAGCTCGGCTACGTCTACGCCATCCCGATCCCGCAGACGCTGGCCAACATCAACGCGTTCACGCTCGGTGCGCAGTCGGTGCGGCCGGACGTCGACGTGACCGCCGTCTCGACCACCAGCTGGTGCGACCCGGCCACGCAGGCCGACCGGGTGGCGTCGCTGCTCAGCTCCGGCGTCGACGTGATGACGCAGCACCAGGACTGCACCAAGACGATCATCGAGGCGACCGAGGCCGCCGGTGCGTACACGGTCGGCTACCACGCGGACGCGTCGTCGCTGGCGCCCGAGGGCTGGCTCACGGGGTCCGAGTGGGACTGGGGTCCGCTGTACACGGACATCGTGCAGACGGCGATCGACGGTGACTTCACGGGCAGCGAGTACAACGCCAACTACCGCGCGAACATGGCCAGCGGCAAGAACCCGTTCGTCGCCTCGGCGTTCGGGCCGAGCGTCACCGACGAGACCAAGGCGCTCATCGCCGCCGCGGCCGCCGACCTCGAGGCGGGTGGCAGCCCGTTCGCCGGTCCGATCACCGCGCAGGACGGGACCGTGACGGTCCCCGAGGGCGAGACCCCGCCGATCGAGACCATCGAGCAGATGGACTACTTCGTGCAGGGCGTCACCGGCACCGTCTCCTGACCCTGGCGGGGGCCGGTCCCACCGGCCCCCGCCCCTTTCCTGGAGGGGCCATGCACGTCACCGGCACCACGCCCTACCCGTGGCCGTACGACGGCGACCTCGGGGGCAGCGGCACCGCGCTGCTCGTCGTCCTGCCCGTCGGCGTCGAGCCGCCCGCAGCCACCGAGCCGCTCGCCGCCGCGGTCCGCGCTGCGGGGGGCACGGTCATCGTCGTGCGCACCACGGCACCCGCACCCGGTGCCGTGCGCCCACCCGGCATCCCGTCCGAGGCCGCCGCCGGTGTCGCGGACCTCGACCTCACCGCCGGCGGGGTCGACGGGTTCTACGCCAGCGATCTCGACCTCGTGCTCCGCACCGGCCGCATCCGGCGCCTGCTGCTCACCGGCGTCGGGCTGGAGACCTGCGTGCACTCCACGATGCGCGACGCCAACGACCGCGGGTACGAGTGCCTGCTCGTGCTCGACGCGTGCGTGCCGATCGACCCCGCCCTGGTGGCGGCGTCGGTGTCGAGCATCGAGATGTCGGGCGGCATCTTCGGGGCCGTCGGCACCAGCGCTGACGTGATCGCCGCCCTGTCCACCGCCGAGCTGACCGTTGGAGCCCTGACATGACCGAGCTGCTGACCACCACGACCACCTTCGGTCCTGTCGAGGCCGACCCCTACGCGTGGCCGTACGACGGCACGTTCTCCGCCGCCACCACGGCCGTGCTGAACATCGACTGGCAGCAGGACTTCTGCGGCCCCGGCGGCTATGTCGACGCGATGGGCTACGACCTGTCGCTCACCCGCGCGGGCCTGGCACCGACGGCGGCGATGCTCGCTGTGGCCCGTGACCTGGGGTTCCACATCCTGCACACGCGCGAGGGGCACCGGCCCGACCTCTCGGACCTGCCCGCCAACAAGCTGTGGCGCTCGCGGCGGATCAACGCGGGCATCGGGGACGACGGCCCGTGCGGTCGCATCCTGACGCGCGGCGAACCGGGCTGGGAGATCGTCCCCGAGGTCGCACCGCTGCCGGGGGAGCTCGTCATCGACAAGCCCGGCAAGGGCTCGTTCTACGCCACCGACCTGGACCTGATCCTGCGCAGCCGGGGCATCACGCACATCATCCTCACCGGCATCACGACCGACGTCTGCGTGCACACCACCATGCGCGACGCCAACGACCGCGGGTACGAGTGCCTGCTGCTGTCCGACTGCACGGGTGCCACGGACTACGGCAACTACCTGGCGGCGCTGAAGATGGTCACGATGCAGGGCGGCGTGTTCGGCGCGGTCGCGGACTCGGCGGCACTTCTGGCGTCCCTGGCGAACCCGCTGACCCCCTAGCGGACGTCGGCGGGCGCGTGTGGGAGCGCGTCCGTTCCCTCCCGTCTTCAGAGATTCGCCCGTATCGCTTGCTGCAAGTTGCTGCAAGCGGATACGGTCGGCGACACCTGCCCCGCACATCGACGTGCGGGGAGACGAAGGAGTCGCCATGTCGCCCGCCGACGCCCCCGTCCGCCCCCTCTCCCGAGCGCTCGCCGCGCTGACCGCCGCCGCGGTCGCCGGCGTCGGGCTCGTCGCCGTCGTCGCCACCCCGTCCGTCGCCGCCGACCGCACGGTCGCGCTCGTCGGGTCGCTGCAGAGCGAGATCGGCTGCCCCGACGACTGGCAGCCTGCGTGCGCCGAGAGCGAGCTCGCCCCGACCGGCACCGCGGGGGTGTACGCCGCCGACTTCACGGTCCCCGCGGGCACCTACGAGTACAAGGTCGCCATCGACGACAGCTGGGACGAGAGCTACGGCAAGGACGGCGGCGACGCGAACATCCCGCTCGTCGTCGCCGGCCCGTCGAGCCTGCGGTTCACCTACGACGACACCACCCACCGCATCGCGCTGACGCCGCTGGACCTGGGCGGCGACTACACGCCCGCCGACGACGCCCTCGTCGCGGACCCGGTGCGGGACCCGGGCGCGGACCAGCAGTTCTACTTCGTCATGACCGACCGGTTCGCGGACGGCGACGACGCCAACGACACGGGCGGGCTCACCGGAGACAGCCTGGTCACGGGCTACGACCCGACGAACAAGGGCTTCTACGAGGGCGGCGACCTGGCCGGCCTGCACGAGCAGCTCGACTACATCGAGGGCCTCGGGACGACCGCGATCTGGCTCACGCCGTCGTTCAAGAACCGTCCCGTGCAGGGCAGCGGCGCGGACGTGTCGGCCGGGTACCACGGGTACTGGATCACCGACTTCACGCAGATCGACCCGCACCTGGGCACCAACGCGGAGCTGGAGGCGCTGATCGCCGACGCCCACGCGCGCGGGATCGACGTCTACTTCGACATCATCACCAACCACACGGCCGACGTCATCGACTACGCCGAGGGCCAGTACGACTATGTCGACCAGGCGACCAGCCCGTACACCGACGCCGCGGGCACCGAGTTCGACCCGGCCACCTACGCGGGCACCGACACGTTCCCGACGATGGACCCAGCCACCTCCTTCCCCTACACGCCGGTGATCGACCCCGAGGACGCCGACGTCAAGGTCCCGGGCTGGCTGAACGACCCGACGCTCTACCACAACCGCGGGAACTCGACCTACAGCGGTGAGTCGACGACGTACGGCGACTTCTCCGGCCTGGACGACCTCATGACCGAGAACCCGGCGGTCGTGGACGGCTTCGTGGACGTGTACAACCAGTGGGTCGACCTGGGCGTCGACGGCTTCCGCATCGACACCGCCAAGCACGTGAACTTCGAGTTCTGGCAGAAGTTCACGACGGGCGTGCGCGACCACGCGGCCTCGATCGGCAACGACGACTTCTTCATGTTCGGCGAGGTCTACGACGCCGACCCGGTCAAGCTCGCGCCGTACCTGCGCGACAGCGACATGAACGCGGTCCTCGACTTCACGTTCCAGTCGGCGGCCAGCAACTACGCCAAGGGCTTCTCGTCGGGCGGTCTGGCGGCGCTGTACGCGGGCGACGACCGGTACATCACGCCGACGACGAACGCGCAGGCGCTGCCCACGTTCCTCGGCAACCACGACATGGGCCGCATCGGCTACTTCGTGAAGGACGCGGACAACCGGGAGCAGCGCTCGGAGCTGGCGCACTCGCTGATGTACCTCACGCGCGGGCAGCCCGTCGTCTACTACGGCGACGAGCAGGGCTTCGTCGGCACCGGCGGGGACAAGGACGCCCGGCAGTCGCTCTTCGCGACGCAGGTGTCCGAGTACGCGAACCAGAACCTGCTCGACGGCACCCTGGCGGGCTCCGTCGACCGGTACGACACCGACTCCGCGCTGTACGACCACATCGCCGAGCTGGCCGCCCTGCGCAGCGCCCACCCGGCGCTGGGCACCGGCGCGCAGATCGAGCGGTACGCCGACGGCGCGGTCTACGCGTTCAGCCGGGTCGACGCCACGGAGAAGGTCGAGCACCTCGTCGCGACGAACAACGGCACCAGCGCGACCACCGTCACCATCGACACCCTGACCCCGGGGGCGACGTTCGCGCCGCTGTACGGGACGTCGACGGGCGTGACGGCGGCGGCCGACGGCACCGTCTCGGTGACGATCCCCGCCCTGAGCGCGGTCGTGCTCCGGGCCGGCAGCACGGTCGGCGCTCCCGCGTCCGCCGGTGCCATCACGCTCACCGCCCCGACGCCCGGTGCCGGTCTGTCGGGCGACGTCGCGATCACCGCCGCCGTGGCGGACGACGTGTGGAGCCAGACGTCGTTCGCTTACCGCGTGCTCGGCGACGACGGCTGGACCCCGCTGGGGACCGCCGAGACCACGTCGCCGCGGGTGTTCCACACCGTCACGGGGCTGCCCGACGGCGCGCTCGTCGAGTACCGCGCGGTGACCGTCGACGCCGCGGGCCACAGCTCCGCCGCCTCGACGTTCGCGAGCGTCGGCGGGGCCGTCGACGGCGTCGTCGACCCCGGCCCGGACCCGGGCGAGGACCTCTTCGTCACCGTCCCCGGCAGCCACAACGCGGCGATGGGCTGCCCGGGCGACTGGCAGCCGGACTGCGAGGCCGCCCAGCTGACCAAGCGTGCCGACGGCATCTACTCGGGCACGTTCACGCTGCCGGTCGGCAGCTACGAGTACAAGGTCGCCGTGGGCGGATCGTGGGACGAGAACTACGGCGTGGGCGGCGTCCCCGGTGGCGCGAACGCGGCGTACACCGTCACCACGGCCGGTCCCGTGACGTTCTACTACGACGCCACGACGCACTACTTCACGTCGACCGCTCAGGGCCCGATCCTCACGGTCCCCGGCTCCGACAACAGCGAGCTGGGCTGCTCCGGCGACTGGATGCCGGACTGCCTGAAGTCCTGGCTGCAGGACCTGGACGGCGACGGCACGTACACGTTCACCGCGCCGGACCTGCCCGAGGGCGCGTACGAGGTCAAGGTCGCGCACAACCTCGGCTGGGCCGAGAACTACGGTGCCGGCGGGGTGCGCGACGGGGCGAACATCCCGTTCTCCGCACCGGGCGGCAAGCCGGTGACGTTCTCCTACGTGCTGGCCACGCACGTGCTGACCATCGAGGTCACGGACCCGCCGCTGCCCGGCTCGGGTGAGGAGCGCGCGCACTGGATCGACGCACGCACGATCGCCTGGCCGGCGGCGTGGGCGCCGACCCCGGCACAGAGCACGTTCGCGCTGCACGGCTCGCCGACCGGTGGGCTGTCCGTGGCGGACCTCGGCGACGGCCCAGCGGTGCCGCTCACGTACGACCCCGCCGGTCTGTCCGCCGAGCAGCTCGAGCGCTTCCCGGCGCTCGAGGGCTACCTGGCCCTGCGCGTGCCCGACGGGACACCCGCCGCGGAGCTCCTGCGCGGTGCGCTCCTGGTCACCCAGGCGGCGGCCGACGGCACGTACCAGGCGGCGACCGGGGTGCAGATCCCGGGCGTGCTCGACGACCTGTACGCGGCGAAGGCCGGCAAGCGGAGCCTGGGCGCGACGTGGAAGAAGGGTGTCCCGTCGCTCGCGCTGTGGGCTCCGACAGCCCAGAAGGTCGACCTGCTGGTCTCCTCCGGGAGCACGGAGCAGCGTGTCCCGGCGACGCGTCAGGACGACGGCTCGTGGACCGTGGACGGGAAGAAGTCCTGGGCCGGTGCGCGGTACCTCTGGGAGGTCACGGTGTACGCGCCGACGACCGACCAGGTCGAGGTCAACCGGGTCACGGACCCGTACTCGGTGGCGCTCACGCTCAACTCGACGCACTCGGTGCTGGTGGACCTCGCTGACAAGGCGTTCCGCCCGCGCGAGTGGGAGAAGGCGAAGCAGCCGGTGGTGCGGCCCGTGGACCAGACGATCTACGAGCTGCACGTGCGGGACTTCTCGATCAGTGACCTGACGGTCCCCGCCGCCAAGCGGGGCACCTACCTCGCGTTCGGCACCGAGGGCGACGGCCGCGCGCACCTGCGTGAGCTCGAGAAGGCGGGCCTGACGACGGTCCACCTGCTGCCGACGTTCGACATCGCCTCGATCCAGGAGGACCGGAGGTTGCAGGAACAGCCGCTGCAGCCGGACTGCGACCTCGCGTCGTACGCGCCGGACTCCGACCAGCAGCAGGCCTGCGTCACCGCGGTGGCCGACGCGGACGGCTTCAACTGGGGCTACGACCCGCTGCACTGGTCGACGCCCGAGGGGTCGTACGCGGTCGACGCGGACGGCGGTGCCCGCGTCGCCGAGTTCCGCACGATGGTCGGCGCGCTGCACGCGGACGGCCTGCAGGTCGTGCTCGACCAGGTGTTCAACCACACCACGGCCAGCGGCCAGTCGCCGCAGTCCGTGCTGGACCGCGTGGTGCCCGGCTACTACCAGCGGCTCAACGCGACCGGCAACGTCGAGACCTCGACGTGCTGCCAGAACATCGCCACGGAGCACGCGATGGCGCAGAAGGCCATGGTCGACTCGGTGGTGACGTGGGCCCGGGACTACAAGGTCGACGGGTTCCGGTTCGACCTCATGGGCCACCACTCCGTGGAGAACATGGAGGCCGTCCGGACCGCTCTGGACAAGCTGACACCGAAGAAGGACGGCGTCGACGGGAAGAAGGTCTACCTGTACGGCGAGGGCTGGAACTTCGGCGAGGTGGCCGACAACCGGCTCTTCACGCAGGCCACGCAGGGGCAGCTGGGCGGGACGGGGATCGGAACGTTCTCCGACCGGCTGCGCGACGCGGTCCGCGGCGGCGGCCCGTTCGACGAGAACCCGCGCATCCAGGGCTTCGGCTCCGGCGGGGGCACCGACCCGAACGGCGACGCGATCAACGGCTCGGCGGCCGACCAGCTGGCCCGGGCGGCGCACGACGCCGACCTGGTCCGGCTCGGCATGGCGGGCAACCTGCGCGACTACGCCTTCCTGACCAGCGCAGGCACCGTTCAGACGGGGGAGGAGCTCGACTACAACGGTCAGCCGGCCGGGTACGCCGACTCCCCGGAGGAGGTCATCACCTACGTCGACGCCCACGACAACGAGACGCTGTGGGACTCGCTCACGTACAAGCTGCCTACGGACACCCCGATGGCGGACCGCGTGCGCATGAACACCGTCTCGCTGGCGACGACGGCCCTGGCCCAGACGCCCTCGTTCTGGCACGCGGGCGCCGACCTGCTGCGCAGCAAGTCGCTCGACCGCAACAGCTACAACTCGGGCGACTGGTTCAACCTGCTCGACCTGTCCGGCCAGGACAACGGCTTCGGCCGCGGTCTGCCCCCGGCGCCTGACAACGCGGCCAAGTGGCCGTTCCAGCAGCCGCTGCTGGCCGACCCGGCGCTGAAGCCGACCCCGGCGGACATCGCCACGGCGTCGAAGGCTGCCGACGACCTGCTGAAGCTGCGGTTCTCGACGCCGCTGTTCCGGCTCGGCTCGGCCGACCTGATCGAGCAGAAGGTCGGCTTCCCCGGCTCGGGTCCGGACGCCGATCCCGGTGTGGTCGTCATGACGATCGACGACGAGCCCGGCTGGGACCCGGCGACGCGGTGGTGGACCAAGGACGTGGACAAGAAGCTCGACGGCGTCCTGGTCGTGGTCAACGCGTCCGACGAGGCGACCACGCAGACCGTGTCGTCGCTGGTGGGCCACAAGCTGACCCTGTCGCCGGTCCAGGCGAAGGGCAGCGACCCGGTGGTCAAGGGCACGACCTGGGACAAGGCGACGGGTACGGTGACGGTCCCGCCGCGGACCGTGGCGGTGCTGGTCGAGAACCACGCGACCTGGGGCCACGGCCACGGCTGGTGGGACTCGGTCCGGGGCTGGTGGGGCGGCCAGCGCAGCTGACGACGTCCCGCGACGGGCCCCTGACCTCGGTCTCGGGCCCGTCGCGCTGTCCGTTTTGGGGCCTGATAGGTTCGCGCTGCGAAGCCAAACTGGCGACAGATCGTGAGATAACCGTGATGTTGGCGTTCACATCGTGATGAATTTGTAATCACTCCGCCGTTCAGGAGAGTTTGACTTCGAGACTCGAAGAGAAGAAAGTGAGCACCGCAGCGATCACCGGCCACGCCGGAGAACGCGGCCGGGACACCGGACGAGGCAGCGCAGACGCTGCCCGCGGCCGACGAACCCGAGCTCGTCAGGTCCGATCACCGGACCTCTCAACGATGAGAAGGAGCAAGCAATGCGACGGATCACCATCGCGGCAATGGGTGCGGTCGTCGCACTCGGACTGGCCGCCTGCTCGGGCAGCGGTGCCGGGAGCACCGACGACTCGACGGGCGCCGCGGCAGACCCGGCCGACCTCACGGTCGGTGTCGCCATGCCGACGCAGACCTCCGAGCGCTGGATCGCCGACGGCGACGCGGTCGAGAAGGGTCTGAAGGACGCCGGCTACAAGGTCGACCTGCAGTTCGCCGGCGACGACATCCCGACCCAGCAGCAGCAGATCGACCAGATGATCACCAAGGGCGCCGACCTGCTGATCATCGCCTCGATCGACGGCACCGCGCTGGCCACCCAGCTGCAGGCCGCGGCCGACGCGAACATCCCCGTCATCGCGTACGACCGCCTGATCCGCGACAGCGAGAACGTCGACTTCTACGTGACGTTCGACAACTACAAGGTCGGCGTCCAGCAGGCGACGTCGCTGCTCGTCGGGCTGGGCGTGCTCAACGCCGACGGCTCCAAGGGCGACGCGGCCGGCCCGTTCAACGTCGAGCTGTTCGCGGGCTCGCTGGACGACAACAACGCGCACTTCTTCTACCAGGGCGCGATGGACACCCTGCAGGAGTACATCGACGCCGGCACGCTCGTCGTGAAGTCGGGCCAGACCGACATCGAGCAGGTCGCGACGCTGCGCTGGCTGCAGGAGACCGCCCAGAAGCGCATGGAGGACCTGCTGACGTCGACGTACTCCGACGGCAGCAAGGTGCAGGGCGTCCTGTCCCCGTACGACGGCCTGTCCCGCGGCATCATCACCGCGCTGCAGAACGCCGGCTACGGCCCGACGCTCGCCCAGGGCCTGCCGGTCGTCACCGGCCAGGACGCGGAGATCGCGTCGGTCAAGCTGATCAACGACGACGTCCAGTTCTCGACGATCTTCAAGGACACCCGCAAGCTCGCCGAGCAGGCTGTCGTCTCGGCGCAGTCCTTCCTCGCCGGTGAGGAGCCGGAGGCCAACGACACCGAGACGTACGACAACGGCGTCAAGGTCGTCCCGTCCTTCCTCCTCAAGTCGGACATCGTCTACAAGGACAACATCCAGTCGCTCCTGATCGACTCGGGCTACTGGACCGAGGACCAGGTCGCCAGCGGCCAGGCCTGACCCGTACCGTCCTGACCTGCGGCCGGCCGGCACCCACACGGTGCCGGTCGGCCCGGGTCGCCCCCCACGAGGGGTGCCGACGGCGGCACCCTGCACGACGAAGGTGGAAGCCCCATGGCCAACTCCATTCTCGAGATGCAAGCCATCACGAAGACCTTCCCCGGCGTCAAGGCGCTGCAGGACGTGTCGATGTCGGTCCAGCGTGGCGAGATCCACGCGATCTGCGGTGAGAACGGCGCCGGGAAGTCGACGCTGATGAAGGTGCTGTCGGGCGTCTACCCGCACGGCACGTACGACGGCTCGATCCTCTTCGACGGGGACGAGGTCCAGTTCGGGTCGATCAACGACTCCGAGGCCAAGGGCATCGTGATCATCCACCAGGAGCTCGCGCTGGTGCCCTACCTGTCGATCGCCGAGAACATCTTCCTCGGCAACGAGCGCTCGCGCCGCGGGCTCATCGACTGGAACGTCGCCAACTCCGAGGCCGTGGCCCTCCTTGCGCGCGTCGGCCTCGACGAGCTGCCGGTCACCCCCGTCGGACAGCTGGGCGTCGGCAAGCAGCAGCTCGTCGAGATCGCCAAGGCGCTGTCGAAGGAGGTCAAGCTGCTGATCCTCGACGAGCCGACGGCCGCCCTCAACGACAACGACTCCGAGCACCTGCTGGGCCTCCTGCGCCAGCTCAAGGCGCAGGGCATGACCTCGATCATGATCTCCCACAAGCTCAACGAGATCGCCGAGATCGCCGACACCACGACGATCATCCGCGACGGCCGCACGGTCGAGACGCTCGACATGGTGGCCGACGAGGTCACGCAGGAGCGCATCATCCGCGGGATGGTCGGCCGCGACCTCGGGCACCGGTTCCCGCCCCACGAGTCGCACATCGGCGAGGAGGTGCTGCGGATCGAGGAGTGGACCGTGCACCACCCCACCGACCCGGACCGCATCGTCGTCGACGGCGCCAACCTCACGGTGCGCGCGGGCGAGATCGTCGGCCTGGCCGGACTCATGGGCGCCGGGCGCACCGAGCTCGCGATGTCCGTGTTCGGCCGCTCCTACGGCAGCCACATCACCGGCAAGGTCTTCCTGCACGGCAAGGAGATCCGCGTCGCCACCGTCTCCGAGGCGATCAAGCACGGCATCGCGTACGCCACGGAGGACCGCAAGAAGTACGGCCTGAACCTCATCGAGGACATCCGGACGAACATCTCCGCCGCGAACCTGTCGAAGGTCTCGCGCGGAGGCTGGGTGAACAGCAACGAGGAGATCAAGGTCGCCGAGAGCTTTCGGCAGAGCATGAACATCAAGGCACCCACGGTGCTGGCGCTGTCGGGCAAGCTGTCCGGCGGCAACCAGCAGAAGGTCGTGCTGAGCAAGTGGCTCTACACGGACCCGCAGGTGCTCATCCTCGACGAGCCCACCCGTGGCATCGACGTCGGGGCCAAGTACGAGATCTACACCCTGATCAACCGTCTCGCCGAGGAGGGCAGGGCCGTCCTCGTCATCTCCTCGGAGCTGCCCGAGCTGCTCGGCATCTGCAACCGGATCTACACGCTCTCCGCCGGCCGGATCACCGGCGTGCTCCCCAAGGAGCAGGCGACCCAGGAGAACTTGATGGAACTCATGACCAAGGAAAAGGACCAGGTTCGATGACCGCCATGGCAGGCCTGAAGGACCTCTTCACGAGGAACCTGCGCCAGAGTGGGATCTACGTCGCGTTCGTCGCGATCGTGGGCCTCTTCACCATCCTCACCGACGGTGTGCTGCTCAGCCCGGGCAACGTCACCAACATCGTCCTGCAGTACTCCTACATCCTGATCCTCGCGATCGGCATGGTCATCGTGATCATCGGCGGCCACATCGACCTGTCCGTCGGGTCGGTGGTCGCGCTCACGGGTGCTGTCTCGGCGGTCGTCGTCATCCAGCGGGGCCTGCCCTGGTGGGTCGGCGTCCTCGCCGGACTCGCCGTCGGGCTCCTGGTCGGCATGTGGCAGGGCTTCTGGGTCGCGTACGTCGGGATCCCGGCGTTCATCGTGACCCTGGCCGGCATGCTGCTCTTCCGCGGCATGACGCTGCAGGTGCTCGGCAACATCTCCCTGTCGCCGTTCCCCGCGGAGTACCAGAAGATCGCCGGTGGCTTCCTCAACGGCTTCCTGGGCGGCCAGGGCATCGACGTGTTCACGCTGGTCATCGGTGCGATCGCGGTGCTCGGCTACGCGTTCAGCCAGTACCGGGCCCGGCTCGGCCGGATCAAGTACCAGCAGGTCGTCGAGTCGATGCCGATCTTCATCACGAAGCTCGTCCTGGTCGGCCTCGTCGGCATGGCCTTCACCTACCAGCTGGCCCGCAGCCGTGGCCTGCCGATCGTCCTGATCATCCTCGGCATCCTGGTCATCGCGTACCAGATCGTCACCACGAAGACCGTGTTCGGCCGCCACGTCTACGCGATCGGCGGCAACCTGTCCGCCGCGCAGCTGTCCGGCGTGAAGGTCAAGCACGTCAACTTCTGGATCTTCGTCAACATGGGCATGCTCGCCGCCGTGGCCGGCGTGGTCTACTCGTCGCGGTCCAACGGTGCACAGCCCAGCGCGGGCGAGATGTTCGAGCTCGACGCCATCGCCGCCTGCTTCATCGGTGGCGCGTCGACCACCGGCGGTGTCGGTCGGGTGACCGGCGCCATGGTCGGTGGTCTGATCATGGCCGTCATGAGCAACGGCATGCAGCTCATGGGCATCGACCAGTCGGTGCAGCAGATGGTCAAGGGGCTCGTCCTGCTCCTCGCCGTCGCGTTCGACATCTACAACAAGCGGCGCGCAGGCGCGGCTCGCTGATCGGCTCGTTGACCAGCACGGACGAGGCCCGCGGCTATAGTCGCGGGCGTGAGAGGGCGGGTTGCGATGTCAGGCTCGCAGTCCTCGCTCCGTGAGGCCAACCGCGCGCTGATCGTCGAGACCGTCCACCGGCACGGCGGGCTCACGCAGGTCGAGCTCGCCGGGTCGACGGGCCTGTCGGCGGCCACGGTCTCCACGATCGTCAAGGAGCTGCTCGCCGCCGGGGTGGTCGACACCCGGAACACCACCCGGAGCGGGCGTCGTGCCCAGATGGTCACGATCGCCCACCGGGTGGGTCTCGCCGTCGGCATCCACATCGGGCCGCGGCACATGCGGATCGCGCTCGGCGACGTCATGAACGAGGTCGTCGCCGAGCAGACCCTCCCGCTGCCGAACGAGCACCGCCTCGACACGAGCCTGGACCGCGCGGCACTGCTCGTGGCGGACCTGCTCGAGCGCGTGGGATCGACGCTCGACGAGGTCGTCGGGATCGGCATCGGTCTGCCGGCCCCCGTCGACAGCGCCACCGGCATGGTCTCCGTGCGCGGCATCATGCGCGGCTGGGACGAGATCCACGTCGGCCACGTCCTGTCCAAGCGGCTGGGCTGCCCGGTGTTCGTCGACAACGACGCGAACCTCGGCGCCCTCGCCGAGAGCACGCACGGCGCGTCCCGGGCGTACCGCGACTCGGTCTACGTGCGGGCGTCGCACGGGACCGGCGCCGGGATCGTCATCGGCGGCCAGGTGCACCGGGGGTTCGGCGGGACGGCCGGCGAGATCGGTCACGTCCAGGTGGACCCGCAGGGAGACATCTGCCGGTGCGGCAGCCGCGGGTGCCTCGACACGGTCGTCGGCGGCCCCGCGCTGCTCGAGCCGCTCCGGTCCAGCCACGGCACGCTCGCGCTGCGCGACGTGATCCAGCGGGCGATCGAGGGTGACCCGGGATGTGCCCGCGTGGTCGCGGACGCCGGCTCGATCATCGGCGAGGTGGTCTCCGGGCTCGCGACCGCGGTGAACCCGCAGTGCATCGTCGTCGGGGGAGAGCTCGCCGAGACCGGGGAGCTCCTGCTGAGCCCCCTGCGTGAGGCGATCCGCCAGCGCGTGCTGCTCAACCAGATCGCGCCGCTCGAGGTCGTCCCGGCCGAGCTCGGCCAGCGCGCGGAGGTCGTCGGTGCGCTCGAGCTCGTCCTGCGCTCCACCGACTTCGTGGTCAGGTCCGACGAGCAGGCGCGCTCCGTGGGGGACGAGGCGCGCGGGTGAACAGGAGATGGCGCATTGACGCACGCACCGGGCGGGGTTTCACTGCACTTACGTGCCCAACGAGGAGCAGGTGAGGTCATGAGCGAGAACCCACGGGTCCCGCTGCTGTCCCTCCGGCAGATCAGCCTGCGGTTCGGAGCGGTCGAGGCCCTCGTCGGCGTCGACCTGGACGTCTACGCCCACCAGGTGGTGGCGCTCGTCGGCGACAACGGCGCAGGCAAGTCGACCCTCGCCAAGGTGATCTCCGGGGTCCTCCAGCCCGACTCCGGCCTGATCGAGATCGACGGCGAGGAGCAGACGATCCCGTCGCCGTCCGCGGCACACACCCTCGGCATCGCGACCGTCTTCCAGGACCTCGCGCTGTGCGGCAACCTCGACGTGACGTCGAACATCTTCCTCGGCCGCGAGCTCACCGACGGTGCCCTTCTCGACGACGGCCGCATGGAGCAGATGGCGCGGGGGATCCTGCGGGACCTCACCCTGCGCATCCCCTCCGTGCGCACCCCGCTGTCCGAGCTGTCCGCGGGCCAGCGGCAGGCCGTCGCGATCGCGCGCACCCTCATCGGATCACCGCGCCTCGTGGTGCTGGACGAGCCCACGGCGGCCCTCTCCGTCGCCCAGACGGCCGAGGTCCTCACGTACATCGAGCGGCTGCGCGACCTGGGGCACGGCGTGATCCTCATCAGCCACAACATGAACGACGTGCGCGCCGTCTCCGACCGCATCGTGGTCCTGCGCCACGGCCGCAACAACGGCTCGTTCGACGCCGACACGGCCAGCTACGAGTCGATCCTCGCGGCGATCACCGGCGCGACCACCCAGGACAACGAGATGCTCCGCCGGATGGCCGCGCTGCGCTGACGGCGCTGCGCACCACGCGGACCGCCCACGGTCGCGGATGCTGGGGTGCTGTCGTCACCGGCCGGCGAGGGCGACTGGAAGCGCGGTTCCGTCCACCCCGTACGGCGCGACACTCGCCGCGGCGGCATTCCCGGGCCACCAGGCGGCGAACCGCCCACCATCCACGGTGGCAGTGACCGGCTCGCCAGAGTCTCGCGTCACGACGACCTCGGCGACGTCCGGCCCCACGCGCCCATGGATGGCGGTCCATGCGCCGTCCACGTCGGACCAGGTGCTGAGCTGTGTCGTGATGGTGACGTCGCCACCGGTAGGCGACGGTCCCAGCTCCTCGATCGATCCGGCCACTGACGACTGGTCGACGTCGCTCCACACGCACGCCGCCGTCCAGCTCTGGTCGACGAGGAGCACCATGGCCACGGTGCCTCGCTGCTCGATGATGGTGGGCGCCGCCTCCGCTGGTGCGGATTCCTTGCACGAGCTCGCGGCAGCGGCGGCGACCTGCGATGACGGCTTCGTCGGGACGGCGGTCCAGGTGGCGAGTGCAGAGGTTGCCGTCGACGTCGACACGGCGAAGACCACCGCGGACGCCGCTGCAACGGCGGGGACCAGGGCCCACCACCTGCGCATCGAGCGGCTCGGTGTCGATGACGTCGGCTCGTCCGCGATCGGTAGGGAGTCCTGCGCCAGCTGCACCCGTGCGCGTGCCTGCGCCAGCCCGGCAGCGTCGACGGGCAGGGGCGGGGAACGCTGTGGAGGAGCAACCGGCGACCTGGGCGGCAGCGGCCGGCGACAGCCCGTTCCACGCCGTCAGCAGGAGCGCCTCGCGGTCGTCCGACGAGAGCGATGCCATCGCCGCGAGGTAGGCCTGTCTCTCGACGACCTCGCGGGCCGGCTCGTCGGTCGCGTGCAGCTCCGGGGGCAGCCAGTCGGCGAGGACGGGCCTTCGAGCGGCGGCGCGGTTCTGGTTGGAGATGGTGTGCCGCGCAACCACCAGAAGCCAGGGCAGGGGGTCGAGGGGGACGTCGCCATGTCGACGTCACGCGACGATGAACGTCTCGGCGACCACGTTTCCCCGCTCGGGTTACATCGAGTTCGGATCTCCTTCTGCCGCGGTGCCGGTAGCTCCACCATCCCTGCGCCCGAGGTGTCGCGCACGGAAGGGCCCCCGACAGGCGACGTCGGGGGCCCTTCGGCTGTGCCGGGTTGCGGAGACCGCGGCGGGTGGTCGCGCCAGGGGCGTCAGCCCTTGACCGACCCGGACATCAGACCGCCGATGAAGTACTTCCCGAGCAGGACGTACACCAGCAGCGTGGGCAGCGACGCGAGCAGGGCGCCCGCCATCGAGATGCCGTAGTTGGTGAGCAGCGCACCGTTGGCCAGGTTGTTGAGTGCCAGGGTGACCGGGCCGTTCTGGCTGGAGGAGAAGAACACGGCGAAGAGGAAGTCGTTCCACGCCGAGGTGAACTGCCAGATGAGCACGACCACGAAGCTGGGGATCGAGATCGGCAGGACGACGGACCAGTAGGTCCGCAGCATCCCTGCACCGTCCACGCGTGCGGCCTCGACCAGCTCGTCGGGGATCGACATGTAGTAGTTGCGGAAGATCAGCGTCGTGATCGGCAGGCCGTAGATGACGTGCAGGATGATCAGCGACGGGACGCCCGAGGGGATGCCGGCGCCGAGCATGAGCTGCAGCAGCGGGATCATCACGGCCTGGTACGGGATGAACATCCCGAACAGGATCAGGGTGAAGACGATGTCGGCACCCCGGAAGCGCCAGCGTGCCAGCACGAAGCCGTTCATCGAGCCGAGGAACGACGAGATGATCGCGGCCGGGACGACCATCTGGAACGTGCGCCACAGCGCCGGCGACAGGGCCTGCCACGCGCCGGTCCAGTTCTCGGTCACCCACACCTGCGGGAGGTTCCACGCACGTGCGGGGGAGGCGTCGCCCTGGCCCTTGAAGCTGGTGACGACGAGCACGTACACGGGGATCAGGACGAGCAGCGTGAAGAAGATGAGCAGGGCGTACTTGGCGGTCCTGCCCTTGGAGAAGCGGCCGGTCGTCTTCGGCGGCTCGATGGTCTGCGGTGCGCCGAGGGGGGCGGTGAGCTCGGCGGGGGTCACGACGGTCACTTGTGCGTCTCCGTCCGGTTGAGGTGCACCAGGTACGGGACGATCAGCACCGCGACGATCACGAGCAGGATCGCGCCGACGGCGGCGGCGTTGGAGTAGTCGAAGCTCGACTTGAAGACGTACATGTCGATCGCGGGCACCTTGGTCTGGTAGTTCGCCGGCTTCGAGATCGACATGATCAGGTCGAACGCCTTGAGCGACATGTGGCCGACGATGATCACGGCGGACAGGGCGACGGGGCTCAGCTGCGGGAAGATCACGTAGCGGTACATCTGCCAGGTGGAGGAGCCGTCCACGCGGGCGGCCTCGCGCAGCTCCTCGGGGACGCCGCGGAAGCCGGCCAGGAAGAGGGCCATCACGTAGCCGGACAGCTGCCAGATGGCCGGGATCGCGATGGCCGCGATGCCGACGTCCACGTTGTTCCACCAGTTGTTCTGCAGGAACGGCAGGCCGATCATCTGGAACAGCCGGTTGAGGCCGGACGCGTTCTCACCCTGGTTGGAGTTCAGCAGCCAGCGCCACACGACGCCGGACGCGACGAACGAGACGGCCATCGGGAACAGGTAGATGGACCGGAAGAGGCCCTCGAACCGCACCGGGCGGTCCAGCAGCCACGCCCAGAGGAACCCGAAGATAATCGTCCCCGCGAGGAAGACGACGGTGTAGATCACGAGGTTCTTCAGCGAGTGCTGGAACTCCTCGGAGCCGAACAGGTCGATGTAGTTCTGGAACCACACGAAGCTGACGGGCTCACGACCGTTCGCCTGGGCGGCGTTGTGGATGTCCTTCATCGACGTCGTCGCGTTGATGGTGAGGAGTCCGTAGACGAAGACGCCGAGCAGGATCAAGGTCGGCGAGATGAGCAGGAGGGGTGGGCCCCACGTGCGGATCTGTCGGGGCACGAGTGCCTCCTGAGTCGTGACGAACGAGCGGACGGGTCGGGCGGTCGGAGCGACCGACCCGGGGCGTGCGGTGCTGCGGTGCGGGACGCGGACCCGTCCCGGCCCTGGTGTCACCCAGGGCCGGGACGGGACCGGTCACGCGGTGAGCCGGATCAGCTCGCGTTGGCCGCGGCGGCGGCCACGAGGTCCGCCTGGAAGCCGGCGAGGTCGCCGCCACCGGTGGTGAACTTGCTGGTGGCGTCCGAGATCGCGTTCGCCCAGGCGGTCGGCGCCGCGGCACCGTGCGCCAGCGAGGACACGATGGTGTCCTGACCGAACGACGCCATGGCGGACTGCTGGTAGGCCGAGAAGTCCTCGGGCTTGGCGTCGTTGCGGGCGGGGATCGAGCCCTTCGCCTTGTTGAACGCGACCTGCCCGTCGAGCGACCCGATCGTCTTCAGCCACGCCTTGGCGCCGACGGGGTGCGGGGCACCCACGGCCAGCGTGAACGAGTCGGCCAGGAAGTCGAAGACGCCGTCGGTGCCGGGGACCGGCATGTAGACGTAGTCGGCCGGAGACTTCTTGCCGGCCTCCTCGAACGCCGCGACGGCCCAGTCGCCCATGACGTTGAACGCGGCGTTGCCGTCGATGACCTGCTGGGTCGCGTCGGGCCAGTCGAGGCCGTCACGGTCCTCGTTGGTGTAGCTGATGAGCTTCTCGAAGTCGGCGAGCGCGTCGGTGACCTCGGGGCTGGACCAGTCGGTCGACCCGTCCCAGAGGCCGTTGTAGCCGTCGGCGCCCAGGTCGGACAGGAGGATGGTCTCGAACAGGTTGACCTGGGTCCACGTGGTCGCCAGCGACAGCGGCGTGCGGCCCGTCTTCTCCCGGACGGTGTCGAGCGCG
The DNA here is from genome assembly GCF_001426705.1 of Cellulomonas sp. Root485. GTDB lineage: Bacteria > Actinomycetota > Actinomycetes > Actinomycetales > Cellulomonadaceae > Cellulomonas. The sequence continues at coordinate 510,124 of NZ_LMFC01000001.1, forward strand.
ACGAACCAGTCGTCGAGCGTGGCGTACGTCGCGGCGGGGTCGAGACCCGAGTCCGTGAGGAGCTGGGTGTTGGCCCAGACGACGTTCGCGCGGTGGATGTTCGACGGGATCGAGTAGATCTTGCCGTCGACGGTGAGGCGCTCGACCAGGTCGGCCGGGAACGCGTCGCGCAGACCGAACTCGTCGTACAGGGCCGAGACGTCCTCGACCTGGCCGGCGTTGATGTAGTCGGTCAGCTCGGCGCCCGCGTGGGCCTGGAACGTGTCCGGGGGGTCGTTGGCCTGCAGGCGCGACTGGAGCAGGTCCTTGGCCGCGGAGCCGGCACCGCCGGCGACGGCGCCGTTGACGAACTCGACGTCCGGGTTCTGGACCTCGAACACGCCCACGAGGGCGTCGAGGCCGAGCTTCTCGGAGCCGCTGGCCCACCAGGTGAAGACCTCGACCTCTTCGCTCTTCCCGCTGCCCGTGTCGTCGCCCGTGTCGCCGGAGCTGCACGCTGCCAGCGCGAGGCTGGCGACGGCGAGACCTGCGGCCATGGCGGTGAACTTGCGTGCTGTACGCATGTGACTCCTACGCCTTCTTTGCCGTGGATGAATCTGGGTGCTGCTGCTGGCCGGGTGGGGTTTCCCGGCCCGAGGGTGCTCGTCCGGCGGTGCAGGAGCGCCGACCGGCCGATCGGGCGGAGGCTCGTCAGTGCGCCTCGCCCGATCCGGGTCACATCTCATCGGCCTCGAATCATTGAAGTCAAGAAGTGAACGCATGCGAAGCCGAATCGTGATCTGAGGTTCACCCTGTGGAGACGGAGGGATCGCCCGGATGCCGACAGAAGCCGCGACAGGCGCATTCCGGCAGCATCTGCGCAGGTCGCCGCGCTGTCCGGTCCGCCTCGTCGACGCGGGTCGACGGCATCCACCGCGCGTCCCGAGCAGTCCCCACGGGGGCGAGATTGAGCGTGTGTATCCTTCGCGCGTGGGCAATGACCGGGGTACACCTGGCTCCCAGACTTCACTGCGTGAAGCCAACCGGGCGCGGATCGTCAGCGCCGTCCAGCAGCGTGGGTCGCTCACGCAGGTCGAGCTGGCCGGTGTCACCGGCCTGTCCCCGGCCACCGTGTCCAACATCGTCAAAGAGCTGACGACCGCCGGCGTCCTGCACACCGCACCCACCTCGCGCAGCGGCCGCCGCGCGCAGCAGGTGACGCTCGCCCGCAACCTCGGGCTCGTCGCGGGCATGCACTTCGGCACGCGCTCGCTGCGGGTGGCGCTGTCCGACGTGGCGCACCGGATCGTCGCGGAGCAGCGCATGCCGCTCCCGCCCGACCACCGGGCGGATCAAGGGCTCGAGCGCGCGGCGCTGCTCCTGACCGAGATGGTGGACTCCGTCGACGCCGTGCTGTCCGAGGTGCTGGCGGTCGGCGTCGGGGTGCCGGCGCCCGTCGACGTCCGCACCGGGCAGCTGTCCTCCCTCGGCATGCTCCGGGGGTGGGACGGCGCCGCGGTGCCCCAGCTGCTCGGCGACCGGCTGGGCCTGCCCGTGTACATCGACAACGACGCCAACCTCGGCGCGCTCGCGGAGGTCCGCCTCGGTGCCGCCCGCGGCAAGCAGCACGTCGTCTACGTCCGGGCCTCCCACGGCGTCGGCGGGGGCCTGGTGCTCGGCGGTGAGGTCTTCCACGGCCGCGTCGGTGCCGCCGGCGAGATCGGCCACACCACGATCGACGACCAGGGCCCCATCTGCCGGTGCGGGAACCGCGGCTGCCTGGAGATGTACGTCGGGGCCCCGGTCCTGCTCGACATGCTGCGTCCCAGCCACGGCAACCTCACGATCCGTGACGTCATCGCGCAGGCAGCAGCGGGGGACGCGGGGTGCCGACGTGTCATCGCCGACGCCGGGCACCACCTCGGCGTGGCCGCCGCAGGCGTGTGCAACCTGTTCGACCCGGAGCTCCTCGTGGTCGGCGGCGAGCTCGCGGACGCGGGGGAGATGCTCCTGGAGCCCCTGCGCGCGGCGCTCACCCAGCGCACCATCCCCAGCACCGCCGGACCCGTGCCCGTGGTCGGCGCGGAGCTCGGCGCCGCGGCCGAGGTGCGCGGGGCGCTCGCGGTGGCGCTCGACACGGTCACGATCGCCGGTGCCGGGGCGGTGGTCGTGTGACCCGCGCGCTCCTCGCCGTCGTCGCCCTGCTGCTCGCGCTGGCGGGGTGCGCAGCGGCCCCGCAGAGTGCCGCCCCCTCCGACCAGGTGATCGCGCTGCTGCTCCCGGAGTCGAAGACCGCCCGCTACGAGGCCGTGGACCGCCCGCAGTTCGAGAAGGTCGTCGCCGACCGCTGCCCGGACTGCACGGTCATCTACGCCAACGCCAACCAGGACGCGGCCGCGCAGCAGCAGCAGGCGGAGTCGGCGCTCACCCAGGGCGCCGGCGTCCTCGTGCTCGACGCGGTCGACGCCGCGGCGGCCGTGAGCATCGTCGGGCAGGCGCACCGCCGCGGGGTGCCCGTCATCGCCTACGACCGGTTTATCGCCGACGCCGACCTCGACTACTACGTCTCGTTCGACAGCCGGCGGATCGGCCGGCTCCAGGGCGAGGCGCTGGTCCGCGAGCTGGCCGTCGGGCGGACCGGGCCCGCCGACCCGCCGCAGGGCGTGCTCCTGGTCAACGGGTCGCCCACCGACCCGAACTCCGCGGCGCTCGAGGCCGGGGTCGCGGACGCGTTCGCGGGTGCCCCGATCGAGGTGCTCGCCGCCTACGACACCCCCGACTGGAGCCCCGACAAGGCGCAGGAGTGGGTGACCGGCCAGCTCACGCAGTACGCCGGACAGGTGGACGCCGTGTACGCCGCGAACGACGGCACCGCAGGCGGGTCGATCTCCGCGATGAAGGCCGCCGGGCTCGATCCGGTCCCGCCGGTCACCGGGCAGGACGCCGAGCTCGCCGCGATCCAGCGGATCGTCACCGGCGACCAGTCGATGACCGTGTACAAGGCGATCAGCGAGCAGGCGCGCACCGCCGCCGAGCTCGCCGTGCGCGTGGTGCACGGAGAGGTGCCGGTCACCAGCTCCCGCGTGCAGGGCGTGCCGGCGCTGCTGCTCAGCCCCGTGCCCGTGACCGTGGACAACGTGCGCCGCGTCATCGTCGACGGCGGCGTCTACACCACCGAGGAGATCTGCGTGGAGCCCTACACCGACGCCTGCACCGCCGCAGGCCTGCTCGACGGGGAGTCACCATGACTGTCGTGAACGGACCCGTCCTCGCGCTGCGCGGGGTGTCCAAGAGCTACGGCGCCGCACGCGCGCTCGTCGACGTGGACCTGCAGGTGCACGCCCACGAGGTCGTCGCCGTGATCGGTGACAACGGCGCCGGCAAGTCCACCCTCGTCGGCGCGCTGACCGGTGCGCTCGTCCCTGACGAGGGCGAGGTGCTCGTCGACGGGAGCCCTGTCACCCTGTCGGACCCGTCGGTCGCGCGCGGCCTCGGGATCGCTGCGGTGTTCCAGGACCTCGCGCTGTGCGCCAACCTCGACGTCGTCGAGAACCTCTACCTCGGGCACGAGGCCCAGCGTGGGCTGCTGCTCGACGAGGTCACGATGGAGAAGCACGCGTGGGAGCTGCTCAACCAGCTCGCCGCCCGGGTGCCGTCGGTCCGGGTGCCGGTCGCGGCGCTGTCCGGCGGGCAGCGGCAGGCCGTCGCGATCGCGCGCTCCCTGCTGGGCGAGCCCCGGGTGATCGTCCTCGACGAGCCGACCGCCGCGCTCGGGCTGCGGCAGACGGCCGAGTTCCTCACGCTGGTCGAGCGGCTGCGCGAGCGCGGGCACGGCGTCCTGCTGACCAGCCACTCGCTGGCCGACGTGCAGGCCGTCGCGGACCGCATCGTGGTCCTGCGGCTCGGCCGCACCAACGGGGAGTTCGACGCCGCCAAGACCAGCTACGAAGAGCTGCTCGCCGCGGTGACGGGGATCCAGCGATGAGCGACCTCGGCCTGGCCGCATCCACCTGGCAGCGCCTGCGCACGGGTGACCTCGGCGTCCTGCCCGTCGCCGTGGTCCTCGTGCTCATCGGGCTCGTGTTCCAGGTGCTCAACCCGCACTTCCTGTCCGCGGACAACCTGGTCAACCTCACGCAGCAGTCCGCCGCGACCGGGGTGATCGCCCTCGGCGTGGTCCTCACGCTGCACGTCGGGCAGATCGACCTGTCCGTCGGGGCCGTCTCCGGCCTGGCCGCCGCCGTCGTCGCCGTCGGCTCCGTCCAGCTGGGCTGGCCGCTCGTGCTCGCGGTCCTGGCCGCGCTCGCGGTCGGTGTGCTCGTCGGGTCGATCTACGCGGCCCTGCACACGCGGCTGGCGGTCCCCAGCTTCGTGTTCACCCTGGCCGGCCTGCTGGTGATCACCGGGCTGCAGATGCGTGTGCTCGGCCCCACCGGCTCCGTGAACCTGCCGTTCGAGTGGTGGCTGGTGCGGTTCTGCCAGACCGCGTTCCTGGCACCCGCGACGTCGTGGGTGATCGTCGCGCTCGTCGTGGCCGGGTACGCCGCCGGCCGGATGACCGACCGGGTGCGCCGCCTGCGCGCCGAGCTGCCCGTCGCGCCGTTGTGGCAGGTCGTGGCCCGGGTCGTGGCGCTCGCAGCCGGGCTGTCGCTCGTGGTCGCCTACCTCGGCACCAACCGGGGCGTCGGTGCGGTCTTCGCGCTGTTCGTCGGGCTCGTGGCGCTCACGGACCTGATGCTGCGCCGGACGCGCTGGGGTCGCTTCGTCCGGGCCGTCGGAGGCGACGCCGAGGCGGCGCGCAAGGCCGGGGTGCCCGTGCGCCGGGTGTTCGTGTCCGCGTTCGTCGCGTGCTCGACGCTCGCCGCGCTCGGCGGGGTGCTGGCCGTGGGCCGGCTCGCGGCGGCGAACCAGGGCAGCGGGGCCGGCGACACCAACCTCACCGCGATCGCTGCCGCGGTGATCGGCGGGACCAGCCTGTTCGGCGGGCGGGGATCGGCGTGGTCCGCGCTGGTGGGCATCCTCGTCGTCCAGTCCATCTCGACCGGGCTCACCCTGCTCAACCTCGACCAGTCCGCCCGCCTGGTCGTCACCGGCCTGGTCCTGGCGGTCGCCGTCACCATCGACGCCCTCCAGCGCCGGGCGCGCGAGGCCTGACCTCCTGGGCACGACGCGCCCGACAGCGTGAAGACTTCGTCCCGCTGGGCAGGACGAAGTCTTCACGCTCATGCCGGGGTCAGCCGCGTGAGCAGGGGGCCCCGTTCAGCACGAAGTTCGTCGGGGCGGTGTTGGTGCCCGTGTGTGAGCCGTTGAGGCCGAACTGGAACGACCCGCCCGCGGGGATCGAGCTGTTCCACGCCGCGTTCTTCGCCGAGACGAACGACCCGGTCTGCGTGGTGACCGAGCTCCACGCCTGCGTCACGACCTGACCCGACGGCCACGTCCAGGTCAGCGTCCAGCCGTTGAGCGACACGTTGGACTTCACGGTGATGTTCGCCGTGAACCCGGTGTTCCACTGGTTCACGGAGTACGCCACGCTGCACGCGATCGCGGGCGTCGGGCTCGACGTCGGTGCCGGTGTGGTGGGCGCCGGTGTGGTCGGTGCCGGGGTCGTCGGCTGCGGGGTCGTCGGCTGCGGGGTCGTCGTCGAGTCCAGCCCCAAGAAGTGGATCGCCGCGGCCGCGTCGACGGGCAGGTTGTGGCCGACGTTCTGGAAGGTGATCGCCTCGACGGGCGCCCGGTCGCCCGTGGCGCCGTACCGCGTCCGGACCTGGTTGCTCGCGGGATAGTCGGTCGACGCCGGCGTCGCGCTGACGCCCAGCACGTTGGTCCACTGCTTGATCGCCTCGCCGTGGTTCACATAGCTCAGCGTCGTGTCCTGCGACCCGTGCCACAGCTGCACGCGCGGCCGGGCCCCGGTGTAGCCGGGGTACGCGGCGCGCGCGAGGTCACCCCACTGCTGCCCGGTGCGCACCAGGCGACCGCCGGAGCAGTCGCTGTTCCACGGCGCCTGCGAGCCGGTGCCCGGCGGGGGAGAGGACGTCGCGAAGCACGTGGCCGGGACGCCCGCGAACGCCGAGCCGGCGGCGAACACGTCCGGGTAGGTGGCCAGCAGGACCTGGGTCATCATCGCGCCGGACGACACCCCGGTGACGAACACCCGGCTGGTGTCGGTGGTGTACCTCTGCTGCACGTACCGGACCATCGACACGATGCTCGTCGGGTCGCTCGCGCCGCCGTGCCGCAGCGCCTCCGACGAGCTCACGTCGAAGCAGCTCCCGCTCCGGTTGGCCTGCGGGTAGATGACGATGTACCCGTACCTGGTGGCCAGCTCGTCGAACTGCGAGCCGTCGTACATCGCCTGCGCGGTTCCCGTGCAGTAGTGCACGGCGACGAGCACGGCCGGCTTGGCCGGCAGGGAGTCGGGCACGAACAGGCTCATGCCGAGCTGGCCGGGGTTGCTCCCGAAGCTGGAGACGCTGACCAGGGAGGCGGCCTGCGCGGCGGGTGCGGTGGTCAGCGCGGCGGCGGCGAGCCCGACGATGCCGAGGGCGAGGGTCGTGGCGGCCGCGACGGCGCGGCGCAGGGACGATGTCATCCTCGGAGCGTGCCCGAGGGCGTCTGCGCAGGTCAGTCAGCGAAGCGTTTCAGCGGAAGACGATCGTGCGGTGCCCGTCGAGCAGGACCCGGTGCTCCGCGTGCCAGCGCACCGCCCGCGCCAGGGCGCGCCGCTCGACGTCCTGCCCGAGCGCGACCAGGTCCTCGACGTGCCGGGAGTGGTCGACGCGCTCGACGTCCTGCTCGATGATCGGCCCCTCGTCGAGGTCGCCCGTGACGTAGTGCGCGGTCGCGCCGATGAGCTTGACCCCGCGCTCGTGCGCCTGCGCGTAGGGGCGAGCGCCCTTGAACGACGGCAGGAACGAGTGGTGGATGTTGATGACCCGGCCGGCCAGCGTGCGGCACAGGTCGTCGGACAGGATCTGCATGTAGCGCGCCAGCACGACGAGCTCCACGTCCAGCTCCTCGACCAGCTCCAGCAGCCGCGCCTCTGCCTGCGCCTTGGTCGCGGACGTCACCGGGACGTGGTGGAACGGGATGTCGTAGAACTCGGCGAGCGGACGCAGCGCGGTGTGGTTGGACACGACGGCGACCAGCTCGATCGGCAGGTTCTCGGACCGCTGCCGGAACGCGAGGTCGTTCAGGCAGTGCGCCGCGGTGGAGCCCATGACGAGCGTCCGGACCGGCCGGCCCACCACGTCGAGCGACCACTCCATCTCGAACTGCCGCGCCACCGGGGCGAACGACGCCTCCAGCTCGGCGCGCGGTGTGGCGGCCGTGACCTGCACGCGCATGAAGAACAGGCCCGACAGCGGGTCCCCGAACTGCTGCGACTCGGTGATGTTCCCCCCGTGCTCGGCGAGCAGCCCCGCGACCGCGTGCACGATTCCCGGGCGGTCCGGGCAGGACAGCGTCAGGACGAGGTGGGTGGGATCGAGCGAGACCGAGGACACGAGGTCCGAGAGTAGTGGTCGCGCGGATCGGCTGACACGATGGGCCGCATGACGCAGCCCGACCTCGACATCCGCTCGGTGACCCTCGACGACGCCGGTGAGCTGCTGACGCTGCGCCGCGCCGCGTTCGTCACCGAGGCGCAGCAGTACGGCGACCCGCACATCCCGCCGCTCACGCAGACGCTCGAGGAGCTCCAGGACGACCTGCAGCGCGAGGGTGTCATCACGCTCGGCGGCTGGTACGGGCACCGTCTCGTCGGCTCGATCCGGATGCTCATCGAAGGCCCGAAGGCCACGCTCGGCCGGTTCGCCGTCGCCCCCGACCTGCAGGGCCAGGGGTTCGGCACGCAGCTGCTCATGGCGATCCTGCCGCACCTGCCCGAGGGCATCGAGGAGGTCTGGGTGTTCACCGGCCGCGACTCGGTCCACAACCTGGCCCTCTACGCCAAGCACGGCTACGAGCACCAGCACGACCAGACGGCCGGCGACCTGACGTACGCGTACCTGCGCAAGATCCTCGGCGACGGCGAGCCGACCGACTGACGGCAATGGCCCCGGTTCAGTCGCCGGGGATGTCGACGGAGTCGAGGATTGTCGCCATCCAGTCGTCGAACTCCGGGCTGGCCGGGCCAGTCAGCAGGATGCTCGTGAGGTTCTTGCCCTCCTGGGTGAACCGGCCGGCGGGCAAGGAGACGACGTACGACGTGCGGCGAAGACCCCAGCCGTCGACGTTGCGGATCCGGACCGCCTCCCGCCCACGGACCGTCAGGGGGTCGACCTCGACGTCGCCCGCGCCGCTCATCGCCCGGCGCATCTCGGCGACGACCTCGTCGAGGTCGTCGCCGGCGCTCGTCTGCGCGCCGACCATGATCTGGGTGAGGTAGTCGTCGCCGAAGCCGACCACGGTCGCGCAACCGGCCGATCGTGGATCGAGCGTGAGGTCTTCCGGCACGCGATAGCTGAAGCACGGAGTCGTCACGATCTCGCCGTCGAGCTGGACCGGGTCGAGGCCGTCGACGGCCACGCACGAGATCGCGCGGTCGTCGGCGGGTGCTGGTCCGCCGGAGCCGACCATGATGACGACGACGGTCAGCACGGCCGCGGCGGCCAGCCCTGTCCCGAGCCACCACCATCGCGGTCCGGACCTCGGACGGGGGTCGGCGCGGGATGGTCCGTGACAGTCGCGGCGGGGTCGGTCATGCGTCCTCCTCGAAGGGTGAGCGGCCGGGTGCCGCCGGCCGGACGCTACGGAGATCGGGCCTCCTCCCGTCGCGGTTGTGCACAGGCCCGTCCCGCCGGTCGAAGCTCTCGACGTCGACCGTCCACCGGTGCCCGCACGGCGTTCGGCTTGCTACTCTGTGCCGGTCGCGACTGGCGCAGCGGGTGGGTCACCACCGGGGAGCGACGCAGCAGCAGACCAACGGGTCGGACGCCTGGGCCCCCGGTCACCACACACGAGTGTGCGGGTGCCGGACGCGCGCGTACACGCTGACTGCCGACAGGAGTGCTTCATGAGCGCCGACCAGATCCCTCTGATGGACCAGAACATCTCCCAGCTGGACCCCGAGATCGCCGCCGTCCTCGACGGTGAGCTCGCCCGCCAGCAGGGCACGCTCGAGATGATCGCGAGCGAGAACTTCGTCCCCCGCGCGGTCCTGCAGGCGCAGGGCTCCGTGCTCACCAACAAGTACGCCGAGGGCTACCCGGGCCGCCGCTACTACGGCGGCTGCGAGCAGGTCGACATCGCGGAGACCATCGCGATCACCCGCGCCAAGGAGCTGTTCGGCGCCGAGCACGCCAACGTCCAGCCGCACTCGGGCGCGACGGCCAACGCGGCCGTGCTGCACGCCCTGATCAATGCGGGCGACAAGATCCTCGGCCTCGAGCTGGCCCACGGCGGCCACCTCACGCACGGCATGAAGATCAACTTCTCGGGCAAGCTCTACGAGGTCGGCGCCTACGGCGTGGACCCGCAGACGTTCCTGGTGGACATGGACGTCGTCCGCGAGAAGGCGCTCGAGCAGCGTCCCGACGTCATCATCGGCGGCTGGTCCGCCTACCCGCGCCAGCTCGACTTCGCGGCCTTCCGGTCCATCGCCGACGAGGTCGGTGCCAAGCTCTGGGTCGACATGGCGCACTTCGCCGGCCTGGTGGCCGCGGGTCTGCACCCGAGCCCCGTGCCGCACTCGGACGTCGTGTCCTCCACCGTGCACAAGACGATCGGCGGCCCGCGCTCGGGCTTCATCCTGAGCCGCGAGGAGTACGCCAAGAAGATCGACTCGGCCGTCTTCCCGGGCCAGCAGGGCGGCCCGCTCATGCACGTGATCGCCGCCAAGGCCGTCGCGTTCAAGGTGGCCGCCACGCAGGAGTTCAAGGACCGCCAGCAGCGCACGCTCGACGGCGCCCGTCTCATCGCCGAGCGCCTCTCCGCGCCGGACGTCGCGGCGGCCGGTGTCTCCGTCCTGACGGGCGGCACCGACGTGCACCTGGTCCTGGTGGACCTGCGGCACTCCGACCTGGACGGCCAGCAGGCCGAGGACCTCCTGCACTCGGCCGGCATCACCGTGAACCGCAACGCGGTGCCGTTCGACCCGCGCCCCCCGCGCGTCACCTCCGGCCTGCGCATCGGCACGCCTGCGCTGGCCACGCGTGGCTTCGGTGACGTCGAGTTCACCGAGGTGGCGGACATCATCGCGACCGCGCTGATCAACGGTGCTGCCACCGACGTCGCGGCGCTCAAGGCCCGGGTGCTCAAGCTCACCGACGGCTTCCCGCTGTACTCCGACCTCCAGCAGTACTGATGACGGCTCAGCTCCTCGACGGGACCGCCACCGCGGCCCGGATCAAGGCCGAGCTGACCGAACGGGTCGTGGCGCTCGCAGCCCGGGGCGTCCGGCCCGGGCTCGGCACGCTGCTCGTCGGCGACGACCCCGGCTCGCGCTGGTACGTCGCCGGCAAGCACAAGGACTGCGCCGAGGTGGGCATCGCCTCGATCCGTGAGGACCTGCCGGCCACGGCCACGCAGGACGAGATCGAGGCTGCCGTGCAGCGGCTGAACGAGGACCCGGAGTGCACGGGGTTCATCGTGCAGCTGCCGCTGCCGAAGGGCATCGACGCCAACCGGGTGCTCGAGCTGGTCGACCCCGACAAGGACGCCGACGGGCTGCACCCGACCAACCTCGGGCGCCTGGTCCTGCGGGTCAACGAGCCGGTCACGTCCCCGCTGCCGTGCACGCCGCGGGGCATCATCGACCTGCTGCTGCGGCACGACATCGACCTGCGCGGTGCGGATGTCGTGATCGTCGGCCGTGGGGTCACCGTGGGGCGCTCGATCGGCCTGCTGCTCACCCGCCGCGAGATCAACGCGACCGTGACGCTCACGCACACGGGCACCGAGGACCTCGCGGAGCACACCCGCAACGCCGACGTGGTCATCGCGGCCGCGGGCGTGCCGGGGATCATCACGGCCGACATCATCAAGCCGGGTGCCGTCGTCATCGACGTCGGCGTCTCGCGGTCCACCGACCCGGACACCGGTAAGAGCCGCGTCGTCGGTGACGTCGACCCCGGCGTGCGCGAGGTCGCCTCGTGGGTGTCGCCCAACCCGGGCGGCGTCGGGCCGATGACCCGCGCGATGCTGCTGAGCAACGTGGTGGACACCGCCGAGCGCCTGCTGGGCTGAGAACCTCCTCGATCGGGGCCAGGCTGTCCTTGTGACGGCCGGCCCCGGTCGTCGGAGAGGAGCCCGTCATGGGCATCGTCCGTCCGCACCTCTGGTTCGACGACCAGGCCGCGTCCGCCGCGCGGTTCTACGCCGACGTCATCCCGAACACGGTCATCCACTCGATCACGACCGCGCCACCGGGCACGCCGGGCGTCGCCGAGGGCGCCGAGTTCATCGTCGAGCTGACGATCGACGGCATGCGGGTCACGTTCCTCAACGCCGGCCCCGTGTTCACGCTCGACGAGGCGTTCTCGTTCGTCCTCGACTGCCAGGACCAGGCGGAGGTCGACCACTACTGGGAGACCCTGACCGCCGACGGCGGCCGACCCAGCCAGTGCGGCTGGCTCGTCGACAAGTTCGGCGTCTCCTGGCAGGTGGTCCCCGTGCAGCTCGACGACGTGATGTCGCGCCCTGACGCCGACGGGGTCGCGCGCGCCATGGCGGCGATGCTGACGATGGGCAAGCTCGACATCGCGGGCCTCGAGGCGGCGTACCGGGGCGGGTGACAGAAGTGTCGGCGGGATCGGGTTGGATGGGCCGGTGCTGACCATCGCGAGCGTGAACGTCAACGGGATCCGGGCCGCCTACAAGCGGGGGATGGGCACCTGGTTGGACGCCCGGAAGCCGGACGTGATCCTGCTGCAGGAGGTCCGAGCGACGGACGAGATCCTGGCGGACCACCTGCCGCCCGGCGAGTGGCACCTCGCGCACGAGGCGAGCGAGACCAAGGGGCGGGCGGGTGTCGCGATCGCGAGCAGGTTGCCGATGACGGCCGTCCGGATCGGGCTGAAGACGGGCGTGACCGGTGACTCCGGGCGTTGGGTGGAGGCCGACCTGGAGCTCCCCGCGCGCGAGGGCGCTCCGACGCGGAGCATCACCGTGGTGTCCACGTACCTGCACTCGGGGACGCTCGGGACGCCGTCGATGGACGAGAAGTACGCGTTCCTCGACCACGTCACCGGCCGGTTGGCCGACATCGCGGAGCAGGGTGGCTACGCCGCCGTCGCCGGGGACGTGAACATCGCGCACCGCGAGGCGGACATCAGGAACTGGAAGGGCAACCTGAAGTCGGCCGGGTTCCTCCCGCGCGAGCGCGCCTACCTCGACCGCTGGTTCGACGACCTGGGTTGGCACGACCTCGGCCGCGAGCTCGGCGGCGAGGGACCCGGACCGTTCACGTGGTGGTCGTGGCGCGGGAAGGCGTTCGACAACGACGCCGGCTGGCGCATCGACTACCAGCTGGCGACGCCGGACCTCGCCGACGCGGCTGTGAGCGCCACGGTGGACCGGGCGGCCACCTACGCGGAGCGGTTCTCCGACCATGCCCCGGTGGTGGTCGAGTACGACCTCTGACGGGAGCGGTCGTCCCGCTCCGTTGGGACGACGCGCAGCCACCCCGCGCCTCGTTACGGTGGTCGGATGACTCCGGCCCCCGCCCCGTGGAGCGGGCCGCCGTGGGGGCGCGGTCGGTGGGGCTGGGTGGCCGTGCCCGCCTCGTTCCTCGCGCTCGTCACCGTCCTCGGTGCCGCCGGGGCCGCCTGGTGGCACCCGCAGGCGCGGGCGTTCGACGCGGTCGCGGTGGTCCTGCTCCTGCTTGCGCCGGCCGCGATCGTGCTGGTCGTGCGGGGTGGTCGCGCTGCCCTCGTGGGGTCGGTGCTCGCGGTCCTCGGGCCCACCACGTTCGTCGCGCTCGGGTACGAGCCGGGGCCGGCGTTCGTGCCGCTCGGCTTCGTCGTCGTCGCGCTCGGCGTCACCCGTCAGCGGGTTCTGTCCCTCGCCGCGGGGACGGCAGGAGCGATCGCCGTGGCGGTCCTCTCGATCGGTCCCGGCAGCCCGACACTCGTGTACGCGACCGTCACGGTCGCGGGCCTCGCCGTCGCGATGCTGCTGGGGGAGGGTGCGCGCGGCCGGGCCGAGCGCATGCAGGCGTTGCGCGCGGCGCGGGTGTCCCGCCAGGAGTCGGCGGTCGCCGCCGAGCGCCTGCGCATCGCCCGGGAGCTCCACGACGTCCTCGCCCACTCGCTGTCCGGCATCACGGTGCAGGCGGGGGTGGGACTGCACCTCATGGACCGCGAGCCCGAGGCGGCCCGGCGCGCGCTGACCGAGATCCGCGAGGCGAGCCGCGACGCTCTCGACGAGGTGCGCGAGGTGCTGGGTGTGCTGCGCGCGGACGGCGAGGCACCGCGAGAACCCACCGCCGGTCACGGCCCGCGCAGCGTCGGCGAGCTTCTGGTCCGAGCGCGCGCCGACGGCCTCACCGTCGATGACGAGGGCGTCGACGAGGCGGCGACGCGAGTGCCCGAGAGTCTCGCCGGCGTCGTCCACCGCACCCTGCAGGAGGCCCTGACGAACGTGCGACGGCACGCGCCGGGAGCATCCGTGCAGGTCAGGCTCGTGGTGGGCGACTCGATCGTGCTCGAGGTCGTCGACGACGGCCCCGGCGCCGACGAGATCGTCGAGGGCTACGGTCTGCGCGGCATGCGCGAGCGCGCCGAGTCCGTCGGCGGGACGCTCGTCGCCGGTCCCGGACCGACGGGGTTCCGGGTCCGGCTCGAGCTCCCGAGGGTGGAGCGATGATCCGCGTCCTGCTCGCCGACGACCAGGCGCTGGTGCGCGGCGGCTTCCGTGCGCTGCTGGACGCCGAGCCCGACCTGACGGTCGTCGGGGAGGCGTCGACGGGCGACGAGGCCGTGCGGCTGGCCCTCGACCTGCTGCCGGACGTCGTGCTGATGGACATCCGGATGCCCGGCACGGACGGTCTGGCCGCGACCCGACGGATCGTCGCCGAACCGCGGGCCGCCGGTGTGCGCGTCGTGGTGGTGACCACGTTCGAGCTCGACGAGTACGTCACGGAGGCCATCCGCGGGGGAGCGTCGGGGTTCCTGGTCAAGGACACCGAGCCCGCGGACCTCCTGCGTGCCGTGCGCGTCGTCGCGGCCGGTGACGCGCTGCTGTCGCCGACCGTCACCCGGCGTCTGCTGGCCACCGTCGCCCGCGCGACGCGGGAGGTCACCGAGGCGCCGGCGCTCGCGGACCTCACGCCGCGGGAGCGCGAGATGCTCGTGCTCGTCGCCGAGGGCCTGTCGAACGACGAGATCGGCGAGCGCCTCTTCCTCAGCCCGCTGACCGTGAAGACCCACGTGCTGCGCGCGGCGACCAAGCTCGGTGCACGCGACCGCGCGCAGATGGTGGTCGTCGCCTACGAGTCCGGGGTGGTGCGACCCGGCTGGGCCGGCTGACTCCGCGCGGAGCACGCCGGACGCTCCGCACGGACGACGACGCGGGCACCTGCTCGGGGCGACGGTGATGGTCCGGTCGAGCGTCGACCGGCTCGAGAACCGAAGGACCATCATGCTCACCACCCTCGTGTCCCACCCCGTCGGCTACGGCTGGGGATGGGGTCCCGGACCCTGGTTCCTGCTCGTGCCGCTGTTCTGGTTCGGGCTCATCGCGCTGTTCTTCGCGATCGGGAGCCGCCGTCGCCGCCGCTACTGGGGAAGCTGGGACGGCCCCCGGGACGGCGGCAGCGCTCGCGCCGTCCTGGCGGAGCGGTATGCACGAGGCGAGATCGACGAGACCGAGTACCGGTCACGGCTCGAGGTGCTGCTGGCCTCCGACCGCCCTCAGGGCTGACGGGGCCGCCGAGGTCGCGCCCCGAGCTCGAGACCGTGCCCGTGGTGCTGGTGGCACGACGCCGCGCCGACGTCGACCGAATCCTTTAACGTGGCGGCACAGGGGTTCGGCGGGACGGAGCGGGCGTGACGCGGGGTCGGGCGGGGCGAGCTGTCGCCGCGCTCGCGTCTGCCCTCGTCGTGATGGCCGGGCTCGTCCTCGTCCCCTCGTCCGCGGCTCGTGCGGACTTCGCGTCGCAGTGCGCCGCGCCTGACCGGACCGTTGCCGCGACCGACGCGTCGATCGCCGTCGCTGCGGGCGAGACCGTGCTGGTCGACATCGGGTTCCAGGGCGGCGTGGACGCACTTCCCGCAGGCGGCACGCTGTGCGTCGCGCCGGGTGGGAGCCTGACCGCGACCTACATGAACAACGCCGCGGGAGCGCTCGTCGTCGCTGCCGGGGGCACCCTGGGCATGCCCCAGGTGGCCGTGTCGGCGGGGTTCTCCCTGGAGATCGAGGGCGTCGCCACCTTCGCGGGGCTCAACGTGAACGGCGCCGCCGACGTGCACGTCGCCCCCAGCGGCGAGCTTGTCGTCAGCGGTGACGTCAACCCGTCCGCCGGGACCTTCACCAACGAGGGGACGTTCCGGGTCGAGGGTGGGATGAACCTCAACACCGCGGTCGTGCTCGAGAACGCCGGTGTCCTGACGGTGGCCGGCGGCGCGACGGTGAACGGGCTGCTGGCCAACTCGGGACTGGCGACGTTCTCCGGTGGGCTCATCATCAACGGGTCGGGTGCGCTGCAGAACACCTGCGCGATCGACACGGTGGGGAACCTGATCAACGACAGCCCGGACGCGAGCAACGGCGGCGTGGTCGTCGTCACGGGCGATCTCGTGAACAACGGGGTGTGGCAGCAGACGCAGGCCGCGGTGACCAGCGCCGTCGGGCTCACGGAGGACGGGTCGGTCTCGGGGTTCGGCGGCTACCGGTTCACGGGGACGACCTCCGTGCAGGGGAGCTTCGTCGGTGACTCGTCGACGGAGCCGATCCGCGTGCAGACCGTCGCTCCCGCGGGTCAGATCTTCGACGTGGAGACCGGCACGATCGCCAACGTGCTCCGCACGACCGTCGAGGTGCCCGCGGTGCCGGAGTGCGCCGGCCCGCCGGCTCCCTCGTCCGCCGACGTCCAGACGACGAAGACCGGCCCGGCCAGCGTGCTCGAGGGCGGGACCGTCTCCTACGTCGTCACCGTGCGCAACGCCGGGCCGTCGGATGCGGCCGACGTCGTCGTCAGCGACTCGCTCCCCGCGGGGTTCGCGCTCGATCCCGCGTCCACGACGGGCACGCTCTCCGGGAGCACGCTGACGTGGGTGCTGGGAACGGTCGCGGTCGACCAGGAGGTCACGCTGACGTTCTCGGGGACCGCCACGGCTCCGGCGGGCTCGCTGCTGCTCAACGTCGTCCGGTCGACGTCGAGCGTCCCGGACCCGGCGCCGTCCAACAACGACGGCTCGGACGGGTCGAGCCAGGTGTCCACGGAGGTCGTGGCGGTGCCGCCTCCGATCAACGTGCCGCCGACGGCCGACGACCTGGAGCGCGAGACGGTGACGCGACGGCTGGTGGTGGGTCGCGTGTCGGCCACCGACCCGGACGTCGGGCAGGAGCTCACGTTCACCCTGGTCACGGGGCCGGCCAACGGGTTCGCGTACCTCAGCGCCGCGGGCGGTCTCGTCTACGTGTCCGACCGCGACTTCGCCGGGATCGAGACCTTCGAGTACCAGGTCTGCGACAACGCGTCACCGACGCCGGGGTGCGACACGGCCACCATCACCGTCGTCGTGCGGCCGTGGGCGACGAACGACATCGCCGTGACGTTCGCGGACACGCCGGTCAGCATCCCGATCCTGTCCAACGACAGCGCCGGAGCACCCCTGGACGCGACCCCCGTGACCGTGCCCGCGAACGGCACCGTCACGCTGGATCCAGCCACCCGGCGCGCGACCTACACGCCTGCGGCCGGCTTCACCGGGCTCGACACGTTCGAGTACCGGATCTGCTCGCCGACAGTCCCGTCACTGTGCGACACGGCGCAGGTCACCGTCCTGGTCGTCGCGCCCAACCTGCCACCCGCCGTCGACTCCCTCCTGCTGACCACGTCGACCGACGTGCCCGTCACCGGTGTGCTCGTCACCTCGGACCCGAACCCCTCGGACACGCTCACGACGTTCCGTGGCATCCCGCCGCGCAGCGGCTCGGCGGCGGTCGAGCCGTCGGGGTCGACGACGTACGCCCCACGGGCAGGGTTCGCCGGCCGGGACAGCTACGGGGTGATCGTCTGCGACGACGGCATCCCGGTGCTGTGCGCGACGGGGCGGGTGCTCGTCGAGGTCCTGCCCGTCGCGGCGCCCGACACGGCGACGACGATCGCCGGCACGCCGGTCGACATCGACATCGCGAGCAACGACCGAGGGCTGGTGGGACCCGCCACGGTCACCACCGCACCCGCTCGCGGCGCGGTCACGGTCGCCGGTGGGACAGCCAGGTACGCGCCGGAGGCCGGCTTCGTCGGGACGGACACGTTCGAGTACACGATCTGCGCGACCCTCGAGCCTGATCTGTGCGCGACGACCACCGTGACCGTCACGGTGACCGCGGTGCCGCCACCGGACCCGGGCCCGACGCCGACGCCGATCCCGACGCCTGGTGGCGGTGGTGCGCTGGCCGTCACGGGTGCGGACCCGCTCCCCGCGCTCCTGCTCGGGGTCGGGCTCCTGCTCGTCGGCGGGTGCCTGGTGCTGCTCGGCCGTCGCCGCGCGTAGGACGTCGACCCCGCACGTGTCAGGCGTCGACCACGGGCGCGCCCGGCAGGTCGCGCATCCGGATCAGGGGCGAGAGCACGACGGGGACCGCGGCGAGCGCCATCAGGCCGACGGAGACCCAGAGGGTCGGCAGGACGCCGAGGTGGGTGCCCAGCCAGCCGCCGAGCAGCCCACCGATCGGCATCGAACCCCACACGATGAACCGCACGGAGGCGTTCATGCGGCCGAGCAGCGGGGGAGGGCAGACGCGCTGCCGAAAGCTCACCTGGGCCACGTTGTAGACGATGACGGCGAAGCCGAACGCCGCGCCACCGGTGATGAGCAGGGGCGCCGCCGGGATCGCGCTGGTGGCGGCGAGCGGCGTCAGCGCGGCCGCGGGGGCGGACACGAGAGCGGCGAGCGGGATGATCCGGCCCTCGCCGATCCACTGCGCGAGGCGGCCCGCGACCACGGCCCCGACCAGCCCGCCGACCGCCGACGCGGACAGGATCGCGCCGTAGGCCGCGGTGCCGAGGCCAAGGGTCCGCAGCACGTAGATGACCAGCACGGCGCCGGAGACGGCGCCCGCGAAGTTGGCCAGCGACGTGCACACGACGATCCGTCGCAGGTACGGCTCGTGGACGACGAACCGCAGCCCCTCGGCGATCTCGACGCGCAGCGGGCGCCGCGTGTCCGGGTGCGGGGGCGTCTCCTGCTGCTGGATCCGGCCGACGGCGAAGGCGGAGACCAGATAGGTGACGACGGTGACCGCGATGAGCGCGGGTGCCGCGATCACCCGCAGCAGCAGGCCGCCGAGCGCGGGTCCCACGACCTGCGCGACGGACGCGGTCGCCTGCAGCTTGGAGTTGCCCTCGACCAGGTGGTCGAGACCGACGAGGCCCGGGATGTAGCTCTGGTGCGACACGTCGAAGAACACCGTGGCCACGCTGATCACGAGAGCGGCGACGATCAGCAGGGGGACCGTGGCGTGTCCGGTCGAGGCGGTCACGACGACGGTGGCGAGCACGGCAGCCCGGACCAGGTCCGCGACGATGAGGACGCGACGCTTGCGCATGCGGTCCACCCAGGCGCCCGCGGGGAGGCCGATGAGTAGGAACGCGGCGTACTCGGCGGCGTTGAGGACACCCATCTCCCACTCGGTCGCGGCGAGCTGCTGGACCGCGAAGATCGGCAGCACGAGGGCCGTCAGCTGCGCGCCCAGCTGCCCGAGGGCATCACCCGTCCAGAGCCGGCGGAAGTCCGGGTGGTGGATCAGCGACCGGCTGGTCGTGGTGTCGGGGGTGCTCACGCGGCCCAGCATCGACAACTGATTGGGAAATGTCAATCACTGTGCGAGGATCGACCCATGACGGAGCCTGCCCGCCGTGACACGGCCGACATCGACGCCGACGCGCGCGCCCTCGCGAGCACCGTCCGCATCCGGATCCTGCGGCTGTGCCTCGACGAGGCCCTCACCAACCGCGAGATCGCCGAGCGCCTCGACCGCAACCCCGCCACCGTCCTGCACCACGTCCGCACGCTCGTCGACCGCGGCTTCCTCGCGGCCGAGCCCACCCGGCGGGGTGCCCGCGGGTCACGCGAGGTGCCGTACCGCGCCACGGGCAAGTCCTGGCGCACCCCCGGCGGGCCTGGCATGAGCCGCATCCTCATCGACGCGTTCCTCGAGGAGGTCGCGCTGGTCGACCCGCAGGACGTCATCACCACGCGCCTCGGTGTGCGGCTCGACGCGTCCGGGTTCGAGGAGCTCGCATCGCGCATCGGGGCGGTGCTCGACGACTTCGCGGCCCGGTCCCCGACCCCGGACGGCACCCCCTACTCCGTGTTCTTCGCGCTGCACGAGGACGTGACGCGTCAGACGCCTCCGCGCAGCGCCGCGATGGGCTCGATGGACGCCGCCTTGAGCGACGGGTAGAGCCCCGCGAGCAGACCGATCACACCGCCCGCCAGGGCGGCCACACCGACCATCCGCAGGTCGAGGATGGGCGTCCACTCCTGGGCGGCGCTGACCCCGACGACCACCGCGACCCCGAGCGCGGCGCCCAGCATGCCGCCGAGCAGCCCGACCACGACCGACTCGACCATGAACTGCGCACCGATGTCCCGCCGCGTCGCGCCGAGCGCCCGCCGCAGGCCGATCTCGCCGACACGCTCCAGCACGGACAGCAGGGTCACGTTCGCGATCCCGACGCCGCCGATCAGCAGCGCCACGCCGCCGAGCGCCAGGAAGATCGTGTTGACGTCCGCCTGCACGCCCTGCCGGACCGCGGACGTGGCGGGCGGGGTCTGCACGTCGACCGTCTCGGGGGCGTTGGGGCTCAGTGCGATCGCCAGCTGGCTGCCGACCACCGGCCCGGCGCCGACCGCCAGGTGCAGGTGCAGCTCGTCCGGGGACGCGAGCGCGAAGTCCGCCCGGGCGGTCCCCTCGGGCATCAGCACCGAGGCCAGCACGTCCGTCCGCCGCTGCACGTCGTCGACGATGCCGATGACCTGGTACGCGCGGTCGCCGATGAAGATCGACGGCTGCCGATCGACCCGGACGACCCCGAGGCGCTCCGCGGCGTCGACGCCGAGCACCACGACGCGGTCCGCGCGGGCGTCGTGACCGGCGTCGAAGTAGCGGCCCTGCACGATCCGCCCGCGGACCGCCTCGAGCGCTCCCGGCGAGGTAGCGACGACGTCCGGCGCGACCGTCCGGGCGGCCGACGGGTCGTGCACGGGGACCGCGGTGATCTCCGCGTCGCCGACGTCCACGGTCGAGAAGGTCCCGGCGGCCTGGACGCCCGCGAGCCGCTCGGCGCGCGCCGACGCGTCCCACGGGAGCGACCCGAGGGCGCGCTGGGAACCGTCCCAGCCGTTGCTGGTCTCGGGCCTGGCCACGGCCTGGGTGGCCGCGACGGCGTCGAACTGCTTGTTGATCTGCCCCGACGCGGTCTGCGCCAGCCCGACGGTCACCACCACCGAGGCGATACCGAGCACGGTGCCCAGGATGGTGAGCAGCAGCCGTCCCGGCCTCGCGCCGATCCCCGCCGCGGCCTCGGCGAGCAGGTCGCGCAGCCCGAACCGGTCGGACCGCGCCACGCGCTGCGTCACCGCGGTCACGCGATCTCCCGCAGGTACCCGTCGGCGATCCGGACCCTGCGCTGCGCACGCGCGGAGACCTCGTCGTCATGGGTGATCACCAGCAGGGTCAGCCCGCCGGCGTGCAGCTCGTCGAACAGGTCGAGCACGCTCGCCGAGCTCTCCGAGTCGAGGTTCCCCGTCGGCTCGTCGGCCAGGAGCACCCGAGGCTGCGCGACGACCGCGCGCGCGACCGCCGCCCGCTGGCGCTCACCGCCCGAGAGCACGGTGGGGACGAAGTCGATGCGGTGGCTCAGCCCGACCCGGTCCAGCGCAGCCAGCGCGCGCTCACGCCGCTCCGCACGCGGAACGCCGCTGTACAGCGTGGCGAGGAGCACGTTCTCCAGCACGGTCCGGTGCGGCATCAGGTGGAACGCCTGGAACACGAACCCGATGTGACCCGCGCGCAGGGCCGCGCGTTCCCGCTCCCCGGCGGTGGCCGTGGGGATGCCGTCGAGGAGGTACTCGCCGTCGGTCGGCTTGTCCAGGAGACCCAGCAGGTTCAGCAGCGTCGACTTGCCGGAGCCCGACGGCCCGACGACCGAGAGGTAGTCGCCCGCCCCCACCACGAGGTCCGCCGGGTGCAGCGCGTGGACCGGCGGGTCGCCCGGGAACTGCCGGGCGGCCCCCCGCAGCTCGAGCACGGGAGCGGGCGGCTCGAGGCTCTCGGGGGCGTCGAGCAGGTCGAGGACGGTCACTCGTCGTCCGCCTCGGCGTCGGCGGCCTTATCGTCGGTGCCGGCCACGCCGACGACGACGAGGTCGCCCGCCACGAGCGGCGACTCGGACCCCGCGATCTCGACGTACCCGTCGGCGGCGAGCCCGGTGGTGACCGTCACCAGCGAGCTGGCCTCCCCGCCGCTGCCGGCCAGCTCGACCCGTGACTCCCCGCCCGGTCCGGCGGTGAGCGCCGCGAGCGGCACCGCGAGCACCTCGCCCTGCGTCGAGCTCACCGGCACCCGGACGCGGACGTTGGTGTTCTGCAGCGCGAGGACCTGCTCCGGGGTGAGGCTGCCCAGCGTGAAGATCACCGTCCGGCGGTCACCCGTCGGCTCGTTCGGCTCGTCGGGCTCCTCGCCCTCGTCCTGCGCGTCGGGTGCCGCGGGAGTCGCGGTCGCGTCCTTCACGGCGGCGACCGTGACGGGCAGCTCCTGGTCGTCGAGCGTGATCGACCCGACGGTGCCGACCGTGAGCAGCTCGGCGTCGGCACGGGTGGCGCTGCCGGTGATCTGGATGGTGGCACCGGACACGCTCATGAACTCCCCGGTGATCGTCCCGCCGCGCGTCGCCTCGACGACGTCGACGCGACGGGGGAGCGAGGGGACGTACACGATCTCGCTGGCCGGGAGCGGCGTCAGGGTCGCGGCCTGCGCCTCGGTCTGGTCCTCGCGGGCCGCCGCGAGCTGCGACTGCGCGGAGGCGACGGCCGCGCGCTCCGCGCCCGTGTCTGCGGGGTTGCCCGCCTCGGCCCGTGCCGCCTGCGCCTGGGCGAGCGTGCCCTGCGCCTCCACCACCGCGATCGGGCTGCACGGAGCGTCCTCGGTGGGGGCCGCGCAGCGACCCTGCTCCTGGTCGAGGGTGGCCTGGGCGACCGTGACCGCCGTGTCCAGGCCGATCAGCACCGACTGCAACGGGCCGACGGCCGCCCCCGACAGCTCCCGCTGGGCGGCGCTGAGGGCATCCTGCGCGGCCCGGACGCCGTCGCGTGCCGCGGCGACCGCGTCCTGGAGCTCCTCGCCCGCGGACGGCGGCTCGTACCCGACCCGCTGGTAGAGCGCCCGCACCCCTGCGGCGGTCGCCGCGTCGTAGGCGTCGCTGTCCGGGTTGCCCGCGTCGATGCCGAGTGCTCCGAGCGCGGCCTTGAGCTGACGGACGTCCGGCCCGGACACGCCGGCCCGCAGCGACCGGTAGGTGGGCAGGTCGCCCGGCAGCACGATCACGGGCCGGCCGACGATCTCGAGCGCCACCGACGCCGGGCCGATCTCGGCGCCGACCACCGGGACCTGGCCGGTGACGACCGCCGGACCGCCCAGGTCCCCCGTCTCGACCCGCAGGGCGACCGGGTCGTCGTACCCGATGTCCCCGCGGATGACGAGCTCGTTCGCGATCACCCGGCTCTCCACCGGGACGGTGATGGGACCGGCCGTGGGGGGTGCCGCATCGGCGGCGGCCTTGCCCGGCGACACGATCAGCCGGCTCAGGAGTACCCCCGCGGCGAGGCAGACGACGGCGACGACCGCCATCACGACGATCGTGCGCCGCCCTCCGGTGACCTGCGTGCTCATTGCTCTCCTTCTGGGACCTCAGACGTGCCGGGGGCGCGGGCCGTCGTCGACGGCACCCGCACGGCTCACTCGGACGCCTGTGCCGCCTTCTCGACCATCGCGTCGAGCTCGTCCTTGTGTGCGTCGATGAAGTCCTGCTCGATGGCGAACTGCGCCTCGAGCGCCGCACGACCGGCCCCCGTGCTCTCCTGGCAGGTGCGGTCGGCGACGGCGGTCGAGATCTCCTGCTCGCGGATCTCGGCCAGCGCGGCCTCGTCCTGCGTGCCGGTCTCCTCGTCGTACGGGATCTCGTTGGTGAGGTCGTAGATGCTGTCCTGGGCCTCCTGCGGGTTGGCGAAGTCGTAGCCCTCGTCAGCCATGCACTCCGCCCACTTCGCGTAGGCCTGGGTGGTCCGCTCGTCGGTCTGCGCGTCCTGCCACAGCTCGTTCATCGCGTCGGTGAGGTCCTTGAACTCCGGGTCGTCCCAGATCTGGCCCGCCTCGTAGACCTCGTGCTGGGCCTTGCCCTGGCAGCCGGCGGTCGTCCAGTCGTACTCCGGGATGTCCTCCTCGGCGGTCTCCTCGTCGATGGGCTCCTCCGACATCGTCTGCGCACCGTAGAGGGCCTCGTAGAACGCCTGCTGCTCGGTCTCGCTCATCGTGGCGACGTAGTCGGCGTTGGGGTCCACCCACTCCTCGCCGTCGCCCTGGTTCATCGGCATGTCCTGCGACGTCGTCGCGCCGTACCCGTACTGCTCCGCGAACTCGATCGAGTCCCACTCGGGCATGCCGTCGTCGGCGTCGTCGACGCTCTTGCTCATGCCCGAGGTGTCCTGCGGCGTGTACTCGAAGCCCTCGTCCTGCATGCAGGCGGCCACGATCTCCTCGGAGCGGGCCGCCTGGGCGTTCATCTCCGCCTCGTCCTGCGAGCCGCCCAGCTTCTCCCAGTACGCGGACAGCGGGCTGTCCTCGTAGGTCAGCGTCGCGTCGTCCGACGGTCCGCCGCCGGAGCTGCACCCCGTGAGGAGTGCCAGGGCGACGGCCCCCAGGGCGATCGCGGTCGTGGTCGGCGTGATTCTCATCGGGAAAGCCCTTTCGGCGGGGGGAGTCACAGTCGCTCTCACTGGCGTCGCCCAGGACCATATCGGTCGAGAACGGGACAAAGATCATCCCTCGGGGTGATCCCTGGTCCGCCGGGGCGGACGCCGGGCGCCCGCCCTCCGCGGGCGCCCGGCGTCGTCACAGGTACCGAGGCTAGGCAGGCGGCACCGGGCGGACATCCACCGCAGGGTGCACAACCTTTTCGGGGTGTCATACGTCGGTACCGGATCGCGTCGATGACCTTGACACGGACGGCGGACGTCGCGTCGATCAGCCCGGCCACGGCGTCCACCGCCACGGCCTCGGCTGTCCCGACCAGGGCGGTGCTGAACGGGACGGGGGCCTGCCCTGGATCCCCCCGAGCACGCGCTCGACCGGGATCTCGCGGCGACACCGCGATCTCGCCCTCCACGGACTGCGCGGGTGGCTCGCCGTCGTCGTGAGGGCGCCGGCGAGCCCGGTCAGACCGCCGGACCGGCTGCCGTCGCCACCAGGAACGCCGGCGCCCGCAGACCCTGCTCCGCGAACGCGTCCGCGACGGCCTGCGCCACCCGGTCCACCTCGTCGGCGGCGACCAGCGCGATCGCCGAACCACCGAACCCGCCACCGGTCATCCGTGCCCCCACGGCACCGGCCGCGCGGGCGGTGTCGACCACCAGGTCCAGCTCCCTGCACGACACCTCGTAGTCGTCGCGCAGCGACGCGTGCGACGCGTTCATCAGCGTCCCGACCAGGCCGACCTCCCCGGCGTCGAGCAGCGCGACGAACCAGGTGACGCGGTCGATCTCGTTCACGACGTGCCGGACGCGACGCACCTGGACCTCGTCGTCGAGCTTGTCCAGGGCCCACTCCAGCCCGCGGGGGTCGTCCGAGACCTCGCGCAGCGTCCCGACGCCCAGCCGCGCGGCCGCCGCCTCGCAGGAGGCCCGGCGAGCGGCGTACTGCCCGTCGACCAGCGCGTGCTCGGCGCGGGTGTCGACCACCAGCAGCGCCAGGTCGTGCGCGGCGAGGTCGAACGGGACGTGCCGGACGGAGCCGTCGAGGCAGTCGAGCAGGAGCGCGTGGCCGTCCTGGGACCGCAGCGCCGCCGCCTGGTCCATCCCGCCGGTGGGAGCGCCCGCGATCTCGTTCTCGGCGCGCACGCAGAGCGCGGCCAGCGTGGCGCGCCCCTCGTCGGAGGCCGCCAGGCCGAGCCCGAACACCGCGTCGAGCGCGATCGCGACGGACGCCTCCAGCGCGGCCGACGACGACAGCCCTGCTCCGTACGGCACGCACGAGTCGATGGCGACGTCGAACCCGGAGACGGCGTGACCCGCCTGCCGCAGCGCCCAGGCCACGCCCACGACGTACCCCACCCAGCCGTCGACCGTGCCCGGCGCCACGTCGGCGAGGTCGACGGTCCGCAGCCCGGCCGGCTCCTGCGCGCTGACGAGCCGCACGGTGTCGTCGTCGCGACGCCGCAGGGCCGAGTAGGTGCGGTGGGGGAGCGCGATGGGCAGGCACAGGCCGCCGTTGTAGTCGGTGTGCTCGCCGATGAGGTTCACGCGGCCGGGTGCGGACCAGGTGCCCTCCGGCTCGGCCTCGAAGCGGCCCGCGAACAGGGCGCGCACGCGGTCGGTGCCCTCCTGCGGGGTCCAGAGGTCCAGCCACGTCACGTCGGCGGTCATGCCAGCTCCTGCAGTCGGGTCGCGATGCGCTCGGGGGTGGTGTCACTGATCCAGGCGCCCATGCCGGACTCGACGCCCGCCAGGTACTTGAGCTTGCCCGGGGCGCGCAGCACAGAGAACAGCTGCAGGTGCAGGCGCGAGACGTCGCGACCCTCACGGGTGGGCGCCTGGTGCCAGCCGGAGATGTACGGCAGCGCGATGGGCTCGCCGTCGGGGCCCACGAAGAACCGGTCCAGCCGCTGCAGCAGCGCCAGGTACACGGTCGACAGGTCGTCGCGCTCGGCGTCGGTGAGCGCCGGCAGGTCGGGCACGTCGCGCCGGGGGGCCAGGTGCACCTCGACGGGCCAGCGCGCCGCGAACGGCACGTAGGCCACCCAGTGCTCCGACTCCAGGACGATCCGCTCGCCGTGCGCCAGCTCGGCGTCCAGCACGTCGCGCCCGAGCAGGCGCCCGGTCCGCTCCTGGTGTGCGCGGGCCTCCGCCAGCATCAAGGTCGTCTTCGGCGTGACGTACGGGAACGCGTAGATCTGGCCGTGCGGGTGGTGGAGCGTGACGCCGATCTCCTTGCCCCGGTTCTCGAACACGAACACCTGCTCGATGCCCGGCAGCGCGCTGAGGGCCGCCGTCCGCTGCGTCCAGGCCTCCACGATCGTGCGCATCCGGCGCGGCGTCACCGTGCTCAGCGACGCGGTGGAGTCCGCCGAGAAGCAGATGACCTCGCAGCGCCCGGCGGCGGGTCGGACGGTCCAGAGAGGTTCGCCGCCGCGCTGCACGGGTGCGTCCGGGATCCCCGGGATCGCCAGCAGCGACGGGAAGCGGTTCTCGAAGACGACGACGTCATAGTCCTCGGCGGGGATCTCGCCGTCCTGGTAGACCGCGCCGGGCTTGGCCGGGGCCAGAGGGTTGGCGTCGGCCGGCGGCAGGAACGTGCGGTTCATCCGGTGGGCGGCCATGGGGATCCACTCGCCCGTGAGCGGGTCGCGGCGCAGCTCGGGGCCGGTCACCGGCTGCGGCACCCCGTCCGCGTCGAGCACGGGAGCGAACCGGTCCGGCAGGGGGCGCGCGTCGGTCAGGGTGCGCGTCGCGCCTCCCGAGACGTACGGCTCGGAGTCGTCGAAGTAGATCAGCTCCCGCCCGTCGGCGAGGGTGGTCGAGGTCATGCGGACGTCGGTGGTCACGAGTGGGCTCCCGGGGTGGTGACGAGGCGCAGGGCAGCGCCGGTCAGGTGTCGTCGTGCGTCGGCCGGCAGGGCGTCGTCGGTCAGCAGCGTGTCGATGTCGTCGAGCGGGGCGATCCGGGCCAGGCCCACGACCCCCCACTTGGTGTGGTCGGCGAGGACGGTGGTCGCGGCGGCGCACGCCATGAGGGCGCGGTCGGTGGCGGCCTCCGCGAGGTTGGGGGTGGTCAGGCCGCTGGCGTCGAGCCCGTGCACGCCGAGGTAGGTGCGGTCGACGCGCAGGCTCGCGAGCGTGGCGTCCGCGACGGGGCCGACGAGCGCGTCGGACGGCGTGCGCACCCCTCCCGTGAGGATGACCTCGACACCGGCGGTGCCGTGCAGGGCGTCGGCGATGCGCAGGCCGTTGGTCACCACGGTGAGGTCCGGGATGCCGGCGCCGGCGAGCAGCTCCGCTAGCAGGTACGTCGTCGTCCCGGCGGACAGTGCGACGGCCTGCCCGGGCTCGACGGTCGCCAGCGCGGCACGGGCGATCGCTGCCTTCTCGGGGCCGGCCCAGGAGCGCTTCGCGTCGAAGCCCGGCTCGTCGGTGGGCCGGCCCAGGGCGTCCGGGGCCACGGCACCGCCGTGCACGCGACGGACCAGCCCTGCTCGGGCGAGCTCCGCGATGTCCCGCCGGACGGTCATGTCGGAGACGTCGAGGCTCTCGACGAGGTCGGCGACACGCGCGGCCCCGTCGGCACGCACGACAGCCAGAATCCGGTCCTGGCGCTGAGAGGCGAGCACCCGAACACTCTCGCACGCAATCAAACAAACTTCAACACGCCAACGTCCGCGGATCCGGTTGCTGGGGCGCTCGATCGTGCGGACGTTGCGGGTGGTGATGCGCGGACGTCCGCAGGTTCGGTCGTCCGGACGCTCGATCGTGCGGACGTCGGCGTCAGCGGCCGGCCGGGGTCAGGCCCAGGGAGCGGCCTGCCAGGCCGCGGCGGCGGGCGGCCAGCGAGCGCGCGACGCCCTGGAGGGCCTGGGCGGCGGGGGAGTCCGGTGCGCTGAGGACCACGGGCGTGCCGGCGTCCCCGGCCTCGCGCAGGCGCACGTCCAGCGGCACCTGCCCGAGCAGCGGGACGTCGCCGCCGGTGATCCGCGAGAGGTTGTCGGCGACGGTCTGGCCGCCACCGGAACCGAACAGGTCGAGCCGTGATCCGTCGGGCTGCTCGAGCCACGCCATGTTCTCCACGACACCGACGACGTGCTGCCGCGTCTGGACCGCGACGGACCCCGCCCGCTCCGCGACCTCCGCGGCGGCGAGCTGCGGCGTGGTGACCACGACGATCTCGGAGCTCGGCAACAGCTGCGCGACGGAGATGGCGATGTCACCGGTGCCGGGCGGCAGGTCGAGCAGGAGCACGTCGAGGTCGCCCCAGAACACGTCCGCGAGGAACTGCTGCAGCGCGCGGTGCAGCATCGGACCCCGCCAGACGACCGGCTGCCCGGGCGGGACGAACATGCCGATCGACACGACGAGGACGCCGAACGCCTCGGGCGGCAGCAGCATGTCGTCGACCCGCGTCGGCTGCCGCGTGACGCCGAGCATCCGGGGGATCGAGAAGCCGTAGATGTCCGCGTCGACGATGCCGACCTTGAGCCCGTCGGCGGCCATCGCGACCGCCAGGTTGGCGGTGACGGACGACTTGCCGACGCCGCCCTTGCCCGACGCGATCGCGTACACCTTGGTCAGCGAGCCGGGCTGCGCGAACGGGATGACGGGCTCGGAGTCCGTGCCGCGCAGCAGGGTCCGCAGGGCCGCGCGCTGCTCGGCCGACATGACCCCGAACACGACGGAGACGTCGTCGATGCCGTCCACGGTGGCCGCCGCGGCGCTGACGTCGCGGGTCAGCGTGTCCTTCAACGGGCAGCCGGGGGTGGTCAGGTCGATGCCGACGGTCGCCCGGGAGCCGGTGACGTCGACGGAGCGAACCATGCCGAGGTCCGTGATCGGCCGCTTGATCTCCGGGTCCAGGACGTGGCTCAGGGCCTCGCGGATGGCATCGAGCAGGGGGTCGGTGGGGTCCGGCATGGGCCCATCGTAGGTCGGGCCGGGTCAGCCGCGTGCCTGCCGGTCGGCGCCACGGGAGCGGTCACCCTTCTTCTCCGGGCGGTCGCCGTCCTGCTCCTTGTCCCCGTCCCGCTGCTCCGCGGCAAGGTCCTCGAGCAGGTTGCGCAGCTCCGAGCGGACGAAGTCGCGGGTGGCCACCTCGGACAGCGCGATGCGCAGCGCAGCCATCTCGCGGGCCAGGAACTCGGTGTCCGCGAGGTTGCGCTCCGAGCGCTGCCGGTCCTGCTCGGCCTGCACGCGGTCGCGGTCGGTCTGCCGGTTCTGCGCGAGCAGGATCAGCGGAGCGGCGTACGACGCCTGCAGCGAGAGCATGAGCGTCAGGGCCGTGAACCCCTGCGCGGGGTCGTCGAACCGCGGCCGGTCCGGCCCCCAGTTCGCGTTCCACGCGATCCAGAGCAGGCAGAACACGCTCAGGTAGATGATGAACCGCGGGGTCCCCAGGAACCGCGCGATGCTCTCCGAGATCTTCCCCGACGCGTCCTCGTCGAGCTGCGGGCGGCGGATGAACCGGCGGCGCGTCTCCAGCGGGGTGTCCAGGCGGTCAGCCACGGCTCACCCCCGGGCGTGTGATGCCGAGGACGCTCGTGTCCGGGAAGTTGCCCTCGTCGTCGGTCTCGCGCCAGTCCTCGGGCAGCAGGTGGTCGAGGACGTCGTCGACGGAGACCACGCCGAGCAGGCGCTTCTCGGCGTCGACGACGGGCAGGGCGAGCAGGTTGTACGTGGCCAGGTTCCGGGTCACCGCCAGCAGCGGGGCGTCCACGGTGATGGACTCGATGTCGGTGTCGACGATGGACCCGATCGCCTCGTGCGGCGGCTCGCGCAGCAGCCGCTGCAGGTGCACGACGCCGATGAACCGGCCGGTCGGCGTCTCCAGCGGCGGCCGGGCGACGAACACCATCGACGCCAGCGCAGGTGTGAGGTCCTGGCGGCGCACGTGGGCCAGCGCGGCGGCGATGGGTGTCTCCGGGCCGAGGATCACGGGCTCGGTGGTCATCAGGCCACCCGCGGTGTTGTCCTCGTACGCGAGCAGGCGCCGCACGTCCTTGGCCTCGTCGGGCTCCATGAGCTCGAGGAGCTCCGCCGCCTGGTCGTCGGGCAGCTCGCCCAGCAGGTCGGCGGCGTCGTCGGGCTGCATCGCCTCCAGCACGTCGGCAGCGCGCGTCAGGGCGAGCCCCTGCAGGATGCCCACCTGGTCGTCCTCGGGCAGCTCCTCGAGCACGTCGGCCAGCCGCTCGTTGTCCAGCGCGCTGGCCACCTCGAGCCGACGGGTCAGGCCCAGGTCGTGCAGCACGTCGGCGAGGTCGGCCGGCTTGAGGTCCTCGTACTGCGCGAGCAGCAGCTCGGCGCCCTGGGCCGCACTCGCCTGACCCAGGCCCGTGACCTCGTCGACGGACACCAGCAGCGTCTCGCCGCGCCGGCGCAGGATGCCCGAGCGTCCCGCCGGGATGCGACGGACGAAGACCTTGGAGATGACCCAGTCGCCGTTGCGCTGCAGCTCGATGGCGACGTCCTCGATGGTCGCCTGCCCGGAGCCGTCGACGAACTCGACGGTGCGGTCCAACAGCTCGCCCACCGCGAGGGTCTCGAAGGCCCGCTGCTCGAACCGGCGCATGTTCACCAGGCCGGTCGAGATGACCTGCCCGGAGTCGATCGCGGTGACGCGGGTGAGCGGCAGGAACACGCGGCGCCGCGCGGCAACCTCGACCACGAGCCCGACGGCCCGGGGCAGCCCTTTGGGGCGCACCAGCACGACGACGTCACGCACTCGTCCCACCTGGTCACCGAGGGGGTCGAACACGTTGGTCCCGGCAAGGCGCGCGAC
Source organism: Cellulomonas sp. Root485 (assembly GCF_001426705.1). Classification (GTDB taxonomy): domain Bacteria; phylum Actinomycetota; class Actinomycetes; order Actinomycetales; family Cellulomonadaceae; genus Cellulomonas. The sequence continues at coordinate 541,032 of NZ_LMFC01000001.1, forward strand.
GAAAACCCTGGTCCCGACGCTGCTCACGTCGGTCAGCCTAGACCGGCGCTCGCCGCTGGGCCGCCGCCCCGCCGGTGGTCCGGGCCTGGCGATCCGTTCGGCGCTGGGGGAGGATCGCCGCATGTCGTTCTCCGGTAACGCCCGTGCCCCGCGCACCCCCACGCCGCCGCAGGGCGAGACGGTCGCGGCCTACTCCACCTACCTCGAGGCGCAGAAGGCCGTCGACCACCTCGCGGACAAGGCGTTCCCCGTGCAGCTGGTGACGATCGTCGGCGCCGACCTGAAGATGGTCGAGCGCGTCACCGGACGCCTCTCCTACCCGCGGGTGGCGCTGGGCGGGTTCCTGTCCGGGGCCTGGTTCGGCCTCTTCGTCGGGCTCCTGCTCAGCCTGTTCACCACCCCCGGCGCGCAGAGCCCGCTGATCCCCGCGATCTTCATCGGCGGTGCCTTCGGCCTGCTGTTCGCGATCCTCACGTACTCGTTCTCCCGGGGGAAGCGGGACTTCACGTCGACCAGCCAGATCGTCGCGTCGTCCTACGCGGTGCTGTGCCGGCAGGAGCAGGCGCACAAGGCGCGCGAGCTCCTGCGCGAGATCGGCGGCGTCCAGTCCGGCTGGCCCGCCCGGCCGCCGACGCCGATCACCACCACCAGCCCGTCGGATCCGTCGGGTGCGTACCCACCGGCTGCGGGCTCCCAGCCGTGGGGGTCGCCGACCGTGCCGCCGGTCGCGCCGCCCGGACCACCTGCTCCGCCGCCCGGACCGCCATCCGATCAACCCGGGCAGCCCGGGCTGCCGTCCGCGCCTCCGCCCGGGCCGCCGACCGCGCCCTGAGGCGCTCGCGGAACGTGGGTGCCGGTTCGACCTGCGGTCCGTCGGCCATGCCACCGTGCACCAGGCGGATCGTCGCGGTCCGCGAGAACAGCAGTGCGAGGTTCGGGTCCATGTCTGCCTCCTGTGTCGGGATGTCCCTTTCACAGGTGGTGACGTCGATGGGTCGCCCCGATCGACACCTCAGCCGTCGAGCAGTCCCGCCATCCACGCCTCGACGGCGTCGGGGTCGCGGGGCAGCGCGGCCGACAGGTTCTCGTTGCCGTCCGCGGTGACCAGCACGTCGTCCTCGATCCGCACGCCGATGCCGCGGTACTCCTCGGGAACCAGCAGGTCGTCCGACTTGAAGTACAGGCCCGGCTCGATGGTGAACACCATGCCGGGCTCGAGGATCCCGTCGAGGTAGAGCTCCGCACGTGCCTGGGCGCAGTCGTGCACGTCCAGGCCGAGGTGGTGGCTGGTGCCGTGCACCATCCACCGCCGGTGGTGCTGGTTCTCGGGCAGCAGGGCCTCGTCCGCGGTGACGGGCAGCAGCCCCCACTCCGCGAGGCGCTCGGCGATGACCTTCATGGCGGCCGCGTGGACGTCCCGGAACCTGGCGCCCGGCACGGCCGCGACGAACGCCGCGTCGGCCGCGTCGAGGACCGCCTGGTAGATGCGGCGCTGGACCTCGGTGAACGTGCCGTCGACGGGCAGCGTGCGCGTGACGTCGGCGGTGTAGAGGGAGTCGATCTCGACCCCGGCGTCGACGAGCACCAGCTCGCCCGCGCGCACCTGGCCGTCGTTGTCGGTCCAGTGCAGCGTCGTGGCGTGCTCGCCGGACGCGGCGATCGTCTCGTAGCCGACCGCGTTGCCCTCGACCCGGGCGTGCCCGATGAACGTCCCCTCGATCACCCGCTCGCCGCGGCGGTGCGCCACGGCCTCGGGGAGCGCACGGACGATCTTCTCGAACCCGTCGATCGTGGTGTCCACCGCGAGGCGCATCTGCTCGATCTCGTGCGCGTCCTTGACCAGGCGGAGCTCGGAGAGCGCCTCGGCCAGCCGCTCGTCCCGCTCGCCGGCCGCCTCGGTCGCGCGGATCTCCTCGACCAGCGCCTCGATCGCCTCGTCCACGTCGGGGACCACGCGCACCTGCACGCCGTCCGCGCCGACGTCCTTGGCCAGACCGTCGCGCAGGTCGTCCACGTGCGCGGTGCGGACCCCGGTGAGCGTCTCGAGGTCCTCCAGGGTCGGGCGGGCGCCCACCCAGAACTCGCCGTAGCGGGCGTCGGAGAAGAACTCCTCGGTGTCCCGGCCCGCCAGCGGGCGGATGTACAGGACGGCGTGGTGGCTGCTGCCGTCGTCGCCCGTGCCGTCCTCGACGGGGTGCAGAACGAGCACCGCATCCGGCTCCTGCTCGGACCCCAGGCCCGTGAGGTGCGCGAACGCGGAGTGCGGCCGGAAGCGGTAGTCGGTGTCGTTGGAGCGGGGCTTGAACGTGCCGGCGGGGATGACGAGCCGCTCGCCGGGGAACTGCGCCGAGAGCGCGGAACGCCGTGCGGACGTGTGATCGGCGGCGGGGCTGCGCTGGAGGGTCGACGACGGACGCTCGCCCCAGCCGGAGGTGATGAACCGGACGAACTCCGGCGAGCTGGGGCGCTGGGAGCGGTTGCTCCCGCGGTCGGCCAGCGGCTGCTCGGTGGTGGTCTCGGGAGTCAGGTCCTCGCTCATGGCGTCATCCTCCCATCCGCGTCACGGCTACCGTGAGGCCGTGCGCATCGACCTCCACACCCACTCGTCGGCGTCGGACGGGACCGATGCGCCCGCGCAGGTGGTGGCGGACGCGGCGGCCGCCGGGCTCGACGTCGTGGCGCTGACCGACCACGACACGACTGCGGGGTGGCCGGAGGCGGCCGCAGCGGCGCGCGCGCACGGCATCGCGCTGGTGCGCGGGACCGAGGTGTCGGCTCGTGCGCACGGGATCAGCATCCACCTGCTGTCGTACCTGCAGGACCCGACGCACCCGGCGCTCACCGTCGAGCTGGACAAGACCCGTGACGCGCGGCTCAACCGTGCGCGAGCGATCGTCGAGCTGCTCTCCGTCGACGTGCCGATCACCTGGGACGACGTGCTGGAGCACTCCCGCGACGCGGTCGTCGTCGGCCGCCCGCACATCGCCGACGCCCTGGTGGCACTGGGCATCGTGCCCGACCGGGACACCGCGTTCCTGGACCTGCTCTCCGCGTCCGGTCCGTACCACGTGCCGCACTACGCCCCCGACGGGCCCGACGCCGTGCGGGCGATCCGGGCGGCCGGCGGCGTTCCCGTGTTCGCCCACCCCGGCGCCGACGCCCGCGGGCGGATCGTGCCGGACCGGGTGTTCGACCGCCTCGCCGCGGCCGGCCTGGGCGGGATCGAGGTGGACCACCGCGACCACTCACCGGCGCAGCGCGAGCGGCTCACCGCGATCGCCGACCGGCTCGGGCTGCTGGTGACCGGGTCGAGCGACTACCACGGTGCCGGGAAGGCCAACCGGCTGGGGGAGAATCTGACCGCGCCCGCGGTGCTCGCGGCGATCGAGGAGCAGGGGACGACGGACGTGGTGCGGTCATGAGCAACGTGTTCGACGCGTACCTGTTCGCGTCGGTCTTCATCACGCTGTTCGTGATCATGGACCCGCCCGGGGTGGTCCCGATCTTCCTGGGCCTCACGGGCGCGATGACCCGCCAGCAGCGCAACCGGGCCGCGCGGCAGGCCGTCCTCGTGGCGCTCGGCGTGATCGTGGCGTTCGCGCTGTTCGGGCAGTCGCTGCTCAACTACATGCACATCACCCTGCCCGCGCTGCAGGCGTCCGGCGGGCTGCTCCTGCTGCTCATCGCCATGGAGCTGCTGACCGGCAAGATGGAGGAACCGCAGCCGTCGGGGAACGGCAAGGTCAACGTGGCCCTGGTGCCGCTGGGCACGCCCCTGCTGGCCGGCCCCGGTGCCATCGTCGCGACCATGGTGTTCGTTCAGCAGTCCGACAAGACCGTCGCCGACTGGGTGGCCATCGCGCTCGGCGTCGTCGCGGTCCACGTGAGCCTCTACCTGGCGATGCGGTTCGCCAACGTCATCCACCGCATCCTGGGCGACTCCGGCACCATCCTGGTCACCCGGATCGCGGGGCTCCTGCTCGCCGCGATCGCGGTGCAGCTGGTGGCCGATGCGGTGGAAGCCTTCATCAAGGCCGCATAGCGAGAGGGTGCGCGCTCCCTGGCGGAGCACGCACCCTCTCGTGTGCCTGTGTCGGTCAGCCCTCGGTGGCCGACGCCTGCGGGGCGCCGCCGCCCTCGGCCGCCTGGCCGCTGCGCGTGCGACGGCGGTTGCGGCTGCGACGGCTCGTGCCGCCGCCCTCGACGCCGTCCTCCGCCGGGGCGCCGTTGGACGACGACTCCGGGGCAGGGTTGCTGTTGTCGCTGCCGCCCTCGCCGCGACCCCGGCCTCGACCGCCACGACGGCGGCGGCTGCCGCCCTCGCGGGCCTCGCCCGCCTCGTCGGCGGGGCGCTCGGCCTGCGGGCCCGAGCTGCGCGGCGCCGAGGTGGGACGCGAGTCGCCGGAGCGGGAGTCGCTGCCGCGCCGCGAGTCACCGCCGCGGTTGCCCCGGATCTGGTCGGAGTGAGACCCGCCGGGACGCCCGCCGCCGCGCTTGCCGGTCTCGCCCAGGTCCTCGAGGACCTCCGCGCCCAGACCCTCACGGGTCTGCTGCGACTTCGGCAGGCGGCCCTTGGTGCCCTCGGGGATGTCGAGGTCCTCGTAGACGTGCGCCGAGGAGGAGTACGACTCGATCGGCTCGGGGATGCCCAGGCCGAGCGCCTTGTCGATCAGGCCCCAGCGCGGGATGTCGTCCCAGTCGACGAACGTGACGGCGGTGCCCTTGGCGCCCGCGCGGCCGGTGCGGCCGGTGCGGTGCAGGTAGGTCTTCTCGTCCTCGGGGCACTGGTAGTTGATGACGTGCGTGACGGCCTCGACGTCGATGCCGCGGGCGGCCACGTCGGTGGCGACCAGGACGTCGACCTTGCCGTGGCGGAACGCGCGCAGCGCCTGCTCACGGGCACCCTGACCGAGGTCGCCGTGCAGCGCGCCGGCCGCGAAGCCGCGCTCGACCAGGTCGTCGGCCACCTTGGCAGCGGTGCGCTTGGTGCGGGCGAACACGATGGTCAGGCCACGGCCGCGGGCCTGCAGGATGCGGGCCAGCATCTCGACCTTGTCGAGCGCGTGCGCGCGGTAGACGACCTGCTTGATGTTCTTGACGGTCTGGCCGTCGTCGTCCGGGTCGGCGGCGCGGATGTGCGTCGGCTGCGTCATGTAGCGGCGGGCCATCGCGACGACGGCTCCCGGCATCGTGGCCGAGAACAGCATCGTGTGGCGGCTGGCCGGCGTGGCGGCGAGCAGGGTCTCGACGTCGGGCAGGAAGCCCAGGTCGAGCATCTCGTCGGCCTCGTCGAGCACGACCGCCTTCACGTGCGACAGGTCGAGGTGCTTCTGCTTGAGCAGGTCGATCATGCGTCCGGGGGTGCCGACGACCACGTCGACGCCGCTGTTCAGCGCGGCGATCTGCGGCTCGTACGCGCGGCCGCCGTACACCTGGAGCACGCGGACCTTGCGGCGCGAGCTGGCGGTGGCCAGGTCGCCGGCCACCTGGACGGCGAGCTCACGGGTGGGGACCACGACGAGCGCCTGCGGCTTGCCGGCGTGGGGCAGCTGCTCGTAGCCCTCCTCGCCGGGGGCGACCACGCGGTGCAGCAGCGGGACGCCGAAGCCGAGGGTCTTGCCGGTGCCGGTCTTGGCCTGGCCGATGATGTCGTGGCCGGACAGCGCGACCGGCAGCGTCATCGCCTGGATCGGGAACGGGTGCGTGATGCCGGCGTCGGCCAGCGCCTGGACGATCTCCGGGCGGACGTCGAAGTCCGCGAAGGAGGCCTCGACGGCCTGCACGGAGGACCAGGTGTTCTTCAGGGGGCGGGTCATGGGCTCGGCCAGAGCAGAGACCTGCTCCGGCGTCTCGTCGGTGGTGGTCACGAGGACTCTTCACTGCGAAGGGTGGTGTTCCGCGCGCTGCCGGGGCCGACGGGTGTCGGAGCGTCCCGGGCGACAGCGGAGTTCACCACGCGGGTTGGCCGGCAGCCGATCGTGCAAGTCGACTCGCGCGCGTCGTCCGGACGGGTCCGGGGCTGCGCGAGAATGGGTCTGATCGTCGAAAAGCGGGGATTCCTAGACGACCGGGCAACCGAATTACCTGCCCAGTCTATCCGACGCCCCCGGCAGGCCGGTCGCCGCCCCGCCGGGGCTACGATCCTCGGATGACGACGACGCGTGCTGAGGCCATTCCCGAGGCCGGCTCCCTCGAGCACTCCGACGCCATCGAGCTCCTCGGCCTCGTCGCGCAGCTCGAGCACGTGGCCTTCGCGCGCCTCGCCGCCGACTCCGCGCTGGCCCCCACGATCGAGCAGCGCCTCGAGCTCAGCCGGTTCGCGTCGGCCGCCGTCGAGCGTCGCGACCGGGTCCTGGCCCGCATCACCGAGATCGGCGGCGACCCCGTCGCGGCCGTGCGCCAGTACGACGACGTGCTCGACGACTTCGACGCCCGCACGCCGCCCGGCTCGTGGTGGGAGCGTCTGCTCAAGGCCTACGTCGGGTACGGCGTGGCCGACGACTTCTGCCGCCTCGCCGCCGAGGGCCTCGACGCCGGGTCGCGCGCGGTGGTCCTCGAGGTGCTCGACGACGCCTCCCACGCAGAGCTGGCCGTCGCGGAGCTGGACGCCGCGGGGTCCGCGGACGGCGTGCTCACCGCCCGGCTCGCCCTGTGGGGTCGGCGGCTCGTGGGTGAGGCGCTCGGCGTCGTCCAGCGGCTCCTGGTGCAGCGGCCGGCCCTCGTGCGGCTCGTCTCCGTCGGCTCCGACGCCGCCCCCGCGAACCCTCCGACCAAGCTCTTCGGCGAGCTCACCGCCCAGCACACGCGTCGCATGAGCCGCCTCGGCCTGACGGCCTGACCGCACGAGAGAGCCCCGCACGGATCGCTCCGTGCGGGGCTCTGTGGTGCACCCGTCAGATGTTGCCGAAGCCGACGCGGCCCTTGCTCTCGGAGCCGATCTCGACGTAGCCCAGGCTCGCGGTCGGCACGATGACCCGACGGCCGCGCACGTCCACCAGCTCCAGGGCGGGCCGGCCGCTCAGGGCGGCGGCCACGGCGGCAGCGACCTCGTCCGGCGTCTGGTCGGACTCGAGGCTGATCTCCCGAGGCAGGTTCTGCACGCCGATGGTGATCTCCACCGTCATCTCCTTCACGTCCTCACTCCACGCTGTGGTATTTCGGGGGCCGTTCCCGGCTGCCACTGCCGGTGGGCGGTGGCACGTCGTCCGATCCTAGGCGTCCTCGTACTCGAAGTCGGGCCGGATCAGCGCGGACACCCCGCCCCAGGCCAGCTGGGTGACCAGCTCGACGGTGCGCTCGGGTCCGGCGTCCGACGGCTGGCGCAGCCGGTACGTCGCAGCGCCCTGCGCCATGGAGATCAACGAGACGGCGAGCATGCTCGCGTCGTCGAGCGGCAGGGCTGTGACCTGCGACAGGACGACCGAGATGCGACGGGCCGCCTCGGACGACGCGTGCTCGACCCGCGCGCGCACGTCGGCGTCGTGCGTGACGTCGGACTCGAAGAGGAGCGCGGACGACTCTCCTGCGCCCTCGACGAACATGATGTACGCCTCGACGATCGCGGCGATGACGTCGCGCCCGTCGCCCCGGCGCACCGGCCCCTGCTCGATCCCCGACACCGCGGCGTCGACCGCGACCAGCAGATCGGCTCCGTTCTGGTCCACGACGGCGAGGTAGAGGTCGAGCTTGGAGGGGAAGTGGCGGTACAGGACGGGCTTGCTGACCTCGGCACGCTCGGCGATGTCGTCCATGGAGACGTGGTGGAAGCCCTCGGAGGAGAAGAGCTCCTGGGCGATGCGCAGCACCTGGGCGCGGCGTTCGTCGCGAGCCATCCGCGGGCTGCGCGCCCGCGGGGTCGAGTCGTCTGTCCCGTCCGTCATCCCGCGATGGTAGCCACGGGATGTGTCAAGGATGCGACGATGATCGGGTGACGACCCCGGATCCCCTCCGAACGGGCCAGGGACCGACGCGCGCGTCCCTGCGGCAGTCGGTCCGTCGTCGTCGACCCCGCCCGCGTCAGCGCAGGTCAGCCGGACTCGTCCTCCCGGCCGTCGTGGCGGCCGTCGGGCTCACGCTCGGCGCCGGCAGCGCGCTCTGGGCCGCGGACGCCCCGCAGACGGCGGCGCTGGTGGACGCAGCGATCGGGCCGTCGGCGGCTCCCGCCGAGACCGTCGACCGGGTCGGTTCGCAGAGCCGGTCGTCCAGCAGGCGTGACCTGCTCGTGCCGCAACCGGTGGACGCGCCCGTCGGGATGCTGCCGACGGACCCGCCGCCCGGCATCGTCGCCCTGCCCCCTGGCCTGACGGCCCAGGACGTCGCCGCTGGACTGCTCTCGCCCGAGGTCGTCGAGTCCGCGGCGGGCACGTTCAGCGCGGTCCCCGGCACCGACCCCGGCCCGGGTACCGGCGCGGTGCGCACGGTGCGGGTCGAGGTGGAGGACGGGCTCCTCGTGGACGGGCCGGCCTTCGCCGCGACGGTCATGGCGACCCTCAACGACGCACGCGGCTGGGGCGCCGACGGCTCGGTGTCGTTCGCGCGGACGGACGGCGACGCGGAGCTCCGCGTGATCCTGGCCTCCCCGGCGACGGTCGACGACCTGTGCGCACCCCTGGACACGGGCGGCGAGGTGTCGTGCGGCACCAACGGTCGTGCCGTCCTGAACCTGCGCCGGTGGGTGCAGGCGACGCAGGAGTACGGCGCCGACAAGTCGGGCTACCGGCAGTACCTGGTCAACCACGAGGTCGGGCACCTCCTCGGGCACCGGCACGAGCGGTGCCCCGGGGCCGGCCAGCCCGCACCGCTGATGCAGCAGCAGAGCTACAAGGCGGCCCCCTGCACGCCGAGCTCCTGGCCGTTCCCGTAACACGTCCACCGGTGCGCGCGGGTCGTGCGCCAGGGTGTCGGTGGCTCGTGATGGGATCGTCGCGTGACCGGCTCCCCGCACGCCCTGCGCCTCGTGCGACCGGCCTTCGCGGACGTCCCCGGTCACGGTGCCGGCGCCCTCGTGGAGCTGGATCCCGAGCAGGCTGCGGCGGTCGCCGCGAACGATCCCGCGGTGCTCGTGCTCGGTGCGCCGGGGACCGGCAAGACCACGGTCGCGCTCGAGACGGTCGTCGCCGCGGTCGAGGGGGGACTGTCCCCGGAGGACGTGCTGGTCCTCTCGTCGGGCCGGCGTGCGGCGGCGGACCTGCGGGACCGGGTGTCCGCGCGGCTGCGCCGGACGTCGGGCCGGCCGCTCGTGCAGACCGCGGCCGCGGCGGCGTTCTCGGTGCTCCGGGCGCGCGCGTCCCTCCTGGGCGACCCGGCCCCGACGCTGGTCTCGGGCGCCGAGCAGGACCTGCTGCTCGGTGACCTGCTCGCCGGCCACGCCGCCGGTGAGGGGGTGCCGCTCGCGTGGCCGCCCGAGGTCCGGCCCGACGTGCTCGGCCTGCGCCCCTTCCGCGACGAGCTGCGCGACCTGCTCATGCGCGCGGCCGAGCGTGGCCTGACCCCGGTGGACCTCGCTGCTCTCGCCGACGCGCACCGCCGGCCCGCCTGGGCCAGTGCGGCGCGGCTGTACGAGGAGTACCTCGACGTCGTGCAGCTGCGCGCCGGCACCCCCGACCTGGGGGCCAGGCTGGATCCGGCGGTCGTCGTCGACGAGGCCGCGCAGGCGCTGCTGACCTGGGAGGACGAGGTCTCCGGGGCGGTGCGCCCGCGCTGGCGGCTGGTCGTCGTCGACGACTACCAGGAGAGCACCTCGGCCACGGCCCGCCTGCTGCGGGTGCTCGCCGACGACGGCGCGCGGGTGCTGCTGCTGGCGGACCCGGACGCGGCCGTGCAGACGTTCCGCGGCGCGACGCCGTCGCTGGTCGGACGGGCAGGGGTGCGGGGGCCGGGACCCGGCGAGCTCGGTGCGCGCACGATCGTGCTGCGCACCGCGTGGCGGCACGACGCCGGGCTGCGGGCGGTGGTCGGTCGGGTCGCGGAGCGCGTCGGTGCGGTCGGCGCCGTGCAGCACCGGAGGGCGGTCCCGGCCCGGCCCGGCGACGGGGACGTCCGGGTGGCCGTGCTGCCCAGCACGGCGCAGGAGGCGGCGTTCGTGGCGCACGCGCTGCGCAGCGCGCACGTCGAGCGCGGGGTGGCGTGGTCGCAGATGGCCGTCGTGGCGCGGTCCGGCGCCCAGGTGACCGCGCTGCGGCGCGCCCTGACGGGGGCGTCGGTTCCGGTGAGCGTGCTGGGCAGCGACGTGCCGTTGCGCGAGGAGCCGGCGGCGCGGCCGCTGCTGGACGCCATGCGTGTGTGCGTCGGCGCCGAGCCTCTCGACGCCGCCACCGCGGCGCGGCTGGCGTGCTCGCCGCTCGGTGGCCTCGACACGGTCGGTCTGCGCCGGGTCCGTCGGGCGTTGCGCGCCCAGGAGCTGGCGCAGGGGGGCGGTCGGACCAGCGACGCACTGCTCGTCGAGGCGCTCTGGTCCGGCGAGGTCACCGAGGTCCCGGGCGCGCGTCCGGTGGCCCGTCTGGCCCGGGTCCTCGAGGCGGGTCGGCGGGCTGCCGCCGTGGCGGGCGCCGACGCGCAGACCGTCCTGTGGGCGCTGTGGAGCGCGGCCGAGCAGGCCGAGCCGTGGCGCAGGTCCGCGCTCGCCGGGGGTGCGGCGGGGGAGCGGGCCGACCGTGACCTGGACGCAGTGCTGGCGCTGTTCCGTGCCGCCGAGACGTTCGTGGACCGCATGCCCCGCTCGGCACCGGGCGCGTTCGTCGACTGGCTCCAGGCGCAGGACCTCCCGTCGGACTCCCTGGCGGCCCGTGCTCGTCGCGAGTCCGTGCAGGTGCTGACGCCCGCGGGGGCCGCCGGCCGCGAGTGGGACCTCGTCGTCGTCGCGGGGGTGCAGGAGGGTGCGTGGCCGGACCTGCGGCTGCGGGACTCGCTCCTGGGTGCGCAGGCGCTGGTCGACGTCGTGGCCGGCCGCGCGGTGCCTGGCACGGCCGACGACGCCGAGACAGCGGCGGCCGCGCGGGACGCGGTCCTGGCCGACGAGCTCCGGTCGTTCGCCGTCGCGTGCTCGCGCGCCCGCCGCTCGCTGCTGGTGACGGCCGTGGACGACGTCGACCAGCAGCCGTCCCCGTTCCTCGAGCTCGTGGACCCGTCCGACGACGAGGGCGAGACCCGGCGCACGAGCGTGCCCGCGCCGCTGGACCTGCGCGGCCTCGTCTCGCAGCTGCGGGCGCACCTCGAGCAGGCCGTGGTCGACGGCCGCGAGCCCGACCCGGCGGCGGCGCGCACGCTCGCGCGACTGGCGACGGCCGACGTGCCCGGTGCGGACCCGGCGCAGTGGTACGGCCTCGCCGCACCGTCCAGCGACGCGCCCCTGTGGGACGCGGGCACCCGCGTGCCCGTCTCCCCGTCCAAGGTCGAGACCGCGCAGCGCTGCGCGTTGCGTTGGGCGCTGGAGGCCGCCGGTGGCACGTCGACCGCCAGCGGCGGCCAGAACCTCGGCACGCTGCTGCACGCGATCGCGCAGGAGCATCCGCAGGGCACCGAGGCCGAGCTGTCGGCGGCGCTCGACCGCAGGTGGGCGGAGCTCGGTCTCGGCACCGGCTGGCCGGCCCTGGCCACGCGGCGCAAGGCCGACACGATGGTGCACCGGCTCGCCGTGTACCTGCGCACCGCCGGCGAGCCGCTCCTGGTCGAGGGTGCGTTCGCCGTCGACACCGACCGGGCGTCGCTGCGCGGGTCGGTCGACCGCATCGAGCTGCTCGACGATGGCAGCGGGACGGGGCCGGTCGTGCGGGTCGTCGACCTCAAGACCGGCGCCAGCCCGCCCAGCGTCAGCAAGGCCGCCGAGAACCCGCAGCTGGGTGCCTACCAGCTCGCGGTCGACGCGGGCGCGTTCGACGGGCTCCCCGACGGGACGACGAGCGGCGGCGCGCAGCTCGTGTTCCTCGGCACGGGCGCCACCGCGGTGACCCGGTCCCAGGAGCCGCTCGGCCCCGAGGTCGACGGACCCAGCTGGGCGCGGACCATGGTCGACCAGGTGGCCGACAAGATGGCCGCGTCCACGTTCCAGGCGACCGCGAACGACCTGTGCGACCGCTGCCCGGTCCGGCGCTCGTGCCCGGTCCGTGGCGAGGGCGGACAGGTGGTCGCATGACGCTGTCCGCGGCACAGATCGCTGCCCTGGTCGGGCAGCCGCCGCCCACCCCCGAGCAGCGCGTCGTGATCGAGGCGCCGTTCGGACCGTCGCTCGTCGTGGCGGGTGCCGGGTCGGGCAAGACGGAGACGATGGCCGCGCGGGTCGTCTGGCTGCTGGCCAACGGCATCGTCGAGCCCGACCAGGTGCTCGGCCTGACGTTCACCCGCAAGGCCGCCGGCGAGCTCGCGGAGCGTGTGCGCAAGCGTCTGCGCACGCTCGCCCGGGCGGCGGCGGCCGAGGGAGTGACGCTCGGGGGCACGGTCGACGCGGCACGGACCGACGGGCTGGCGGGCCTCGCGCGGCCGACGATCTCCACGTACAACTCCTACGCGGCCTCCCTCGTGTCCGACCACGCGCTGCGGCTCGGCCTCGACCCGTCTGCGCGGCTGCTCGGCGAGGCCGCGCAGTGGCAGCTGGCCTCCGAGGTGGTCGAGGCATGGAGCGACGACCTCGACACCGACGCCGCGACCTCCACGGTGATCGAGGCGGTGCTCGTCCTGTCAGGTGCGCTGGACGAGCACCTGCTCGACGCGGCCCAGGCCCGGTCCGGGATCGAGTCGATCCTCGAGGCGCTCGCCGCGACGCCGCCGGGCACGCCGCCGCGCGAGCCGTACGCGGAGGTCAAGAAGCTGCTGCGGTCGCTGGGGGAGCGCGTGCGCGTCCTCGAGCTCGTCGCCGAGTACCGCGCCCGCAAGCGCGCCGCCGACGCGATCGACTTCGGGGACCAGGTGGCGCTCGCGGCCCGGCTCGCGCTCGACGTGCCCGAGGTCGGCGCCGGAGAGCGGCAGCGGTTCCGGGTGGTGCTGCTCGACGAGTACCAGGACACGTCCTACGCGCAGCTGACCCTGCTCGGCGCACTGTTCGGCGGCGGGCACCCGGTGACGGCGGTGGGAGACCCGAACCAGTCGATCTACGGGTGGCGTGGAGCGAGCGCGGGCGGCCTGGAGGGCTTCCCGACGTCCTTCCCGCAGGTCCATGCCGACGGCTCGCGCGCGCCGGCCGACGTGCACCAGCTGTCCACGTCCTGGCGCAACGACCGTCTGATCCTCGCGGCGGCCAACCACGTCGCCACCCCCCTGCGCGCGTCGGCGACCCGCGTGGCGGTGCCGGTGCTCGCCGCCCGTCCCGGCGCCGGCGAGGGCCGTGTGCACGCCCACGTCGCCGAGACCGTCGAGGACGAGGCGCGTGCCGTCGCGCGGTTCGTCCGCGACCGCTGGCAGCCGGCCGGGCCGGGCCGCGACCGGGTCACCGCCGCCGTGCTCTGCCGGAAGCGGTCGCAGTTCGAGACCCTGCGTCGGGCCCTGCGCGACGCAGGGCTGCCGGTCGAGGTCGTCGGCCTCGGCGGGCTGCTGTCCGCGCCCGAGGTGGTCGACCTGGTGGCCCTCCTGCAGACCGCGCACGACCCGTCGCGCGGCGACGCGCTCATGCGCCTGCTCACCGGCGCCCGCACGCGGCTCGGCGCGTCCGACCTGCACGCGCTCGCGGCCTGGTCCGGCGAGCTGGCCGCGCGGCACGGTGGCAGCACGCGGACCCGCGGTCGCCGGCCGGAGGTCGACGTGTCCGCCGGCGCTGACCTCTCCGCCGCCAGTGCCGACGCGTCCGCCGACGTGGTCGTCGAGGCCGACGCGGTCGACGAGCGCAGCATCGTGGACGCGCTCGACGCGATCACGGAGCTCCCCGCCGAGGGCTGGACCAGCCGCGGCGGGCGGACCCTCAGTGCGGTCGGCCGGGCGCGGCTGGCGGACCTCGCCCTGACGCTGCGGGCGTTGCGCGCGCACAGCTACCTGTCGGTGCCCGAGCTGGTCGGTGAGGCGGAGCGGCTGCTGGGGCTCGACATCGAGGTCGCCGCGCGCGCACGGACCTCGCCGGGCCGGGCGCGCGCGCAGCTGGACGCGTTCCGGGACGTCGCCGTCGAGTTCGCCCGGTCCGCCGACCACCCGAACCTCGGCGGCTTCCTCGCCTGGCTGGAGGCGGCCGACACCCGGGAGAACGGCCTCGACATGCCGGTATCCGAGCCGGATCCCGACGCCGTCCAGCTCATCACCGTGCACGCGGCCAAGGGCCTCGAGTGGGACGTCGTCGCGGTCGCGGGCCTGGTCGACGGCGGTCTGCCGGCGACGGCGACCCAGGGCAAGGACGGCCCGAAGGACTCGGCGTGGCTGACCGGCCTCGGCTCGTTGCCGTACCCGCTGCGCGGCGACCGCCACGACCTGCCGGTCTTCGCGTACGCCGGTGCGGAGGACCCCAAGGAGCTGGAGGAGCGACGCAAGCAGTTCGTCCTCGACGCCGGCGACCACCAGGTCGCCGAGGAACGTCGTCTCGTCTACGTCGCGCTGACCCGCGCCCGCTCCGACCTGCTCCTCACCGCGGCGTGGTGGGGTGACGGCACCCGCGTGCGCAAGGTCTCCGTGTTCCTCACCGAGCTCGCCGAGGCCGGGCTCGTCGAGTCGGGCGGCTGGGACGAGGTGCCCGACGAGAACGGCACCAACCCACGCGCCTCGCTCGTGCTCAGCGCGACCTGGCCCGCGGACCCCTTCGGTGCCGAGGTCGGGCCGAGCCGCCGCACGCACGTCGAGGAGGCCGCCGCGCGCGTCCGCGAGGCGATGGCGGCGTACGACGAGTCGACCGTCGTCGACGGTTCGTCCCCGACCGAGCCGACCGACGCGCACCCGTGGGACGTGCTCGCCGACCGGCTGCTCGCCGAGCGCGAGCGGGTGCGCAGACCCTCCGGCGACGTCGAGCTCCCGGCGCACCTGTCGGCATCGGCGCTGGTCAGGCTGGAGAGCGACCCGGGGGAGTTCGCGCAGCACCTGCGCCGACCGGTGCCGGCCGAACCGTCCCCGCAGGCTCGCCGGGGCACCCGCTTCCACGCGTGGGTCGAGGGCTGGTACGGCAGCGCCTCCCTGGTGGACGTGGACGCGCTGCCGGGCGCGGACGACGACTCGGCGACCCTCGACGTCGACGAGCAGGCGCTCCGGGACGCGTTCCTGGCGACCGAGTGGGCGGACCGGTCGCCCGTGGCGGTCGAGGTGGACATCGAGATCTCGGTCGACGGCTACGTGCTGCGCTCCCGCATCGACGCGGTCTTCCCCGACCCCGACGCGGACGGCGCCGAGCAGCCTGCCGTGGTCGTCGTCGACTGGAAGACCGGCGCCCCGCCGAAGGACGACGCCGCGCGGGCGTCCCGCGAGCTCCAGCTCGCCGTCTACCGGCTCGCGTGGTCGCGCTGGACCGGCACCCCGCTCGACCGGGTGCGCGCGGCGTTCTGCTACGTCGGTGCGGGCGCGACCGTGTACCCGGAGCGGCTGCTCGACGAGGCCGAGATCACCGCCCTGCTGCGCACCGCGACGCAGGCCCAGGACGCGCAGGCCGTCGGCGCGGTCGAACCGAGGCCCAACCGGCGGGGATCGAGGACGAACGCGCCTACCGGCCGCCGCCCGGGGTGGGAGGGCGCGAAGGCCCGTCCGCCGCGCCGGACGTCACAACCGGCCGCCCCCACGCTCTTCGACGCCGACTGAGCAGGTTCGCTGCCAGGGCCGCGCGGCACGGGCCCCCGCGACTCCCTCGCACGTCGCCCCCGTCATCACGGGGCTCGGCACCCGGATGCCCCCCCACACGGCTCAGTCGAGCAGTCGAGCCCTCACGCGTGCGAGCTCGTCGGCGGACAGCCCGTGCTCCGTCAGGTATCCGGCGACGTCGAGGTCGGACAGGAAGGCGCGCAGGTGCCCGGTCACCTCGGCCAGCCGTGCCGCGAGCTCGTCGTCGGAGCGCCCCGTCTCGTCCCCGTGCCCGGCCAGCGCGTAGTCGTTCATCGCGGCGACGGCGAGCGTGTAGTCCTCGACGATCGTCTCCTGCGGCACCCCGGCCAGCGACAGCAGGAGCGCGGTCACCAGACCGGTCCGGTCCCGACCTGCCGAGCAGTGGATGACGACCGCGCCCTCAGGGGCGTTCGCGACGGCGCGGACGGCCGCGACGATGAGTTCCGGCCAGGCGTCGAGGTTCGCACGGTAGTACTCCGGCGAGTCGAGCACCTCGCCCCAGCGCGCCATGAACTCGCGGTCCTCCCACACCTCGACGGGGCGGTGGTGCCGCGTGACGCCGGTCGGCAGCGGCAGGGGCGCGATCTCGTGCGGGTTGCGCAGGTCGACGATCGTCCGCACCCCCGCGTCGACCAGCTCCGACCAGCCCTGCTCGTCGAGTCCGTCCAGGCGCGGGGTGCGGAAGATGCGCCCCGAGCGCGTGACGGTCGTGCCGGCGGGCAGACCTCCGAGGTCGCGCGCGTTGTGCAGCCCGCCCCAGGTGACGGAACGGTCGGTCACGCGAGCAGGGACTCGGCCTCGGCGCCCTGGTCCTCGCGCGTGTGGGCGTCGAGGTCCTCCAGCATCGCGACGGCGTCGTCGATGATCTCGGGGTCCTGCGTGCGCACGCCGTAGAGCAGCCACCGGGCCAGCGCGAGCTCTCCGGCGAGGAGTGCGCGCTCGGCCAGGTGCGGGTCGGTGAGCTCGGTCCGGCGCAGCTGGTACGCCTCCATGATCGAGTCGGTGGTGTCCGGGTCCGCCGCCACCAGGAGCCAGGCGAGGTCGTCGGCGGGGTCCGCCACGCAGGCGTCGCCCCAGTGCAGGATGCCGGTGACCTTCTCGCCGTGCACCAGGACCCGCTCGCTGGTGAGGTCGCCGTGGGTGACGGTCGGCCGGAAGCGCCAGAGGGCGACGTCCTCGAGCCGGTCCTCCCAGCGCCGCAGCAGCGCGGGCGGCACCTTTCCGGTGCGCGCTGCCTCGTCGACCTCGGCCTGGCGGCGGTCGCGGTACCCGCCGGCGTCGTAGGCGGGCAGGCCGGCGTTCTCGACGAGGCTGGTGGGGAGCTCGTGCACCGCGGCGATCGCGCGACCCAGGTCGGCGGCGAGGCCCGGCCCGGGGCGGAGGCGGTCCAGACGGAGCGGCTCGCCGGGGATCTCGGTGTGCACGGCCGCTCGACCGCCCTCGGGCAGGTGCGCGAACCCGACGGGTGCGGGGACGGCGAAGGGGAGCTTCCCGCGGTCGGTCTCGGCGGCGAGCATGCTGAGGAGCACGACCTCGGCCTCGAGCGCGGCGCCGGCCGCTGCGTGCTGCGGTGCGCGGACCACCCAGCGGTTGCGGTGGGCGTCGATCACGACCGCCGTGTCGAAGTCGGACCCGGGCTGTGCGGGCCGCCGGACGTCGTAGGCGTCGAGTCCCGGCACGGCGACGGTCGCCAGCGCGGCGAGGGCGAGAGGGGATCGAACCACCCGCCCAGGATAGGTGGGCCACGGAGCGGTCCTGGGCGAGCCGCTCGGCGTGTCTTCGTCCGGTTGCTCCCGTCGCGCCTGATTGCGGTCCCGTGCGCAGGCTCCGCCGCCGCCGCGTACGGTGACCGGCGTGATCGTTCCGGATGACCTGCCGCTGTCCCGTGCCGGTGTCGACCGTGCTGCTCTCTCGCGGACCGACGACGGGTTCGTCGCCGCCGCGCTGACCGACGACGCGACCCGCGTGCTGCTCGTGTGCGACGGCGCGGTCGTCACCACGACGGGCTCGCGGGTGGCGCTGCTGCCGCCGTCCGAGGTCCGGGTGCCCGCGTCGGACGACGACGGCTGGCTCCTGCTCGGTCGTGGTGAGGATGGCGAGACGTACCTCGCCCTGCGGGTCCCGGACCGCCGGCCGGCGCCCCGGGTGGGGGAGGCGTCCGACGTCCTGGTCCACGCGGTACCGACCGAGGTCGGACCCCCGACCGCCTCGGGGCTTCCCGACGGGCTGACGTGGACGCCGCTGCGGGACATCGGTGCGGACCTGACCGCGCACGAGGCGGGACTGGCCACCACCGCCGTCGCGCTCGACGCCTGGCACGCCCGGCACCCGCGGTGCCCGCGCTGCGGTGCGCGGACCCGGGTCGCCCAGTCCGGCTGGACCCGGGTGTGCGTCGACGACGGATCGGAGCACTACCCGCGCACCGACCCCGCCGTGATCATGGCGGTCGTGGACGCCGACGACCGGATCCTGCTCGGGCACGCGGCGCACTGGCCGGCCGGGCGGTGGTCGACGCTCGCGGGCTTCGTGGAGGCGGGGGAGTCGCTCGAGCACGCCGTGCGCCGCGAGGTGGCCGAGGAGACCGGGGTGCTCGTGGGTGAGGTCTCCTACCGGGGGAGCCAGCCGTGGCCGTTCCCGGCGTCGCTCATGATCGGCTTCCGCGCCCACGCGCTCTCCACGGACGTGACGGTGGACGGCGTCGAGCTCACGGAGGCGCGCTGGTTCTCCCGCGACGAGCTCGCCGAGGCTGTGCGGTCGGGCGACGTGATCCCGCCGGGACGCGCGTCGATCGCGCGGGCGCTGGTCGAGGAGTGGTTCGGGGGAACGCTCAGCTGAGCCGGGCGCGGACCTGCGCGAGCGACGGGTTCGTCGCCGCGGACCCGTCGGGGAACACGACAGTGGGCACCGTCTGGTTCCCGTCGTTGAGGGACTCGACCAGGGACGCCGCGTCGGGGTGCTCCTCGATATTGACCTCGGTGTAGCCGATCCCCTCGGAGTCGAGCTGCGTCTTCAGCCGGCGGCAGTAGCCGCACCACGTCGTGGAGTACATCGTGATGGTGCCGGCGTCGGGCAGGGTCTGCGTGGTCATCGGTCCCTCGGTGGTCGGAAGCGGTCGGGCGAGATCGTCGCCCAGGGCAGCAACGTTCACACCCCTCGGCTTCTTCCCGCGTCGCGCGGACGGGTGACGGTACCCGATGTGCACAGGGTGGCGACGGGGGTGTCGGCCGGTGCTGAGAGACTGTGCCCGATGTCCGCCGAAGCCCTCCTGGACGCCCTCGACCCCGAGCAGCGTGCCGTCGCCACCACGCTCCGGGGACCCGTGCGCGTGCTCGCCGGTGCGGGGACGGGCAAGACGCGGGCGATCACGCACCGCATCGCGTACGGCATCCAGGTCGGCGCCTACCGCCCGGCCAACGTGCTGGCCGTGACCTTCACCGCCCGCGCCGCCGGGGAGATGCGCACCCGTCTGCGGCTGCTGGGCGCGCCCGGTGTCCAGGCCCGCACGTTCCACGCGGCCGCGCTGCGGCAGCTCGGGTTCTTCTGGCCCAAGGTCGTGGGTGGTCCGCCGCCCCGGATCCTCGAGCAGAAGGTGAAGCTCGTCGCGCACGCGGCGCAGCTCGTCGGTCTGGAGACGGACCGGGAGAGCGTGCGGGACCTGGCCTCCGAGATCGAGTGGGCCAAGGTCAGCCTGGTCACCCCGGACGACTACGCGAAGGCCGCCGCCGCGACGGACCGCCCCGGGCCCGGCGGCACCGACCCGCAGTCGGTGGCCCGCCTGATGGCCGCCTACGAGTCCGCCAAGGACCAGCAGGGCGTCATCGACTTCGAGGACGTGCTGCTCCTGCTCGCGGCCATGCTGGCCGAGCGGCGCGACGTCGCCGACTCGGTGCGGGAGCAGTACCAGCACTTCGTGGTCGACGAGTACCAGGACGTCAGCCCGCTCCAGCAGTATCTGCTCGACCAGTGGCTGGGCGGCCGGCAGGAGCTGTGCGTCGTCGGTGACCCGAGCCAGACCATCTACTCGTTCGCCGGCGCGTCGGCCCACCACCTCACGACGTTCACCAGGACGTACCCGCGCGCGACGACGGTCGAGCTCGTCCGGGACTACCGCTCCACCCCGCAGGTGGTGTCGCTGGCCAACCACGTGATGCACGCGTCGCGCAAGGCAGGCGGACCGGTGCCGCTGGAGCTGCGGGCGCAACGGCCCGACGGGCCCGACGTCTCCTACGTGACCTATCCCGACGACGATGCGGAGGCCGCGGGCGTCACCGACGCGATCGCGGCGCTGGTCCGTGGGGGCGTGCCGGCGGCCGAGATCGCGGTGCTGTTCCGGACCAACGTGCAGTCGGAGGCGTTCGAGGCGGCGCTGGCGGACCGGGGGATCGCGTACCAGGTGCGCGGGAACGCCCGCTTCTTCGCTCGTGCGGACGTGCGCAAGGCGATGGTGCTGCTGCGGGGCGGGGCGCGCTCCGCAGACCCGGGGACGCCCATGCCGGAGTCCGTCCGGGACATCCTGCGCAGCGCGGGCTGGACGGATGCTCCGCCGGAGGGCCGGGGAGCGAGCCGCGAGCGCTGGGACGCGCTGCAGGCACTCGTGTCGCTGGCCGACGCCCTCGCTGCAGCCCCCCCGACGGGCGACGGGCCGCCCACCGTCGCGGACCTCGTCGCCGAGCTCGACGAGCGTGCGGCGGCTCAGCACGCGCCGACCGTCGAAGGCGTGACGCTCGCGTCGCTGCACGCCGCCAAGGGTCTCGAGTGGGACGCGGTGTTCCTCGTGGGGCTGTCGGACGGTCTCCTGCCGACGGTCCAGGCGCAGACGGACGCGACCGTGGCCGAGGAGCGGCGCCTGCTCTACGTCGGGATCACCCGCGCGCGCGAGCACCTGCAGCTGTCGTACTCCCGCGCCCGCCATCCTCGGGCGCGGGCGAGCCGAGGGGTGTCGCGGTTCCTCACGGACCTGTGGCCCGACGAGCGCCGTCGGCCGGGCGTCCCGCGGCGCGATCTCGACGTGCGCCAGCAGGCGGTGGTCGACGGCCTGACCGCCTGGCGCGACGCGCACGCGGCGGAGCTGCGTCGCCAGCCCGCGTCGGTGCTGACCAGCGCGACCATCCGCGCGATCGCGGAACGGTGCCCCGGCACGCTCGAGGAGCTCGGCGCGGTCCGTGGCGTCGGTCCGATGACTCTCGCGGACATCGGCGAGGACGTGCTGGCGGCGGTGCGCGCGACCGTGCGAGCGCCCGCTCGTTGAGCCGATCGGGCGATGGCAGAAACTCGTCGGCGAAAGTTCGTTTATTCGGTTGTCCCCCGTGCAAAGCCAGTTCTAGTCTGGGCGACGTCCTTGTAGAGGGACCGCGCCGACAGGCGAGGGTCCGAACCGGAGAGGGGGTGGGTGCATTGAAGAACCAGATGATCGACACGGCGAACGCTCACGCGTTCCTGCCGCGATCCGTCGCGCCCACCACGTTCCGGTTCCAGGGGATCGCTCTGCCCATCGGCGGCAGCGCCCTCGAGCCGATCGGCGGGTCGAAGCGTCGCACGGCGACCGATCCCCGCACGTACCTGATCCGGACTCCCATGATCTGACCTCGAACGAGGCACAGGCCGCGGAGTCCGAACTCGGACCCGCGGCCTTTCTGTTCTCCCGATGAGTCGGGTGAACGGGTTGGCAGTCGGTCCGGCACCGACGCAACACGCTCACCAGCAAGGACATCAGGAGGACATCGTGCGGCTCACGACGCTGCTCGACACGGTGAACCATGGCGGATCCGGCCCGTGGCCCGTCACCGACAGCACTTCGACGACCGACGACCGCCAGACGTTCGACCAGCTCGTCGCCGACTTCATCCCGTGCCGGGCGGGCGACCCCGAGCTCTGGTTCGCCGAGCGGACCGCCGAGGTCGAGCAGGCCAAGGCCCTGTGCCGCGAGTGCCCGCTGATGGAGGGGTGCCTGGCAGGCGCCATCGACCGCGCCGAGCCGTGGGGCGTGTGGGGTGGCGAGGTGTTCGTCGGCGGTGTGGTGGTCGCGACCAAGCGTGGTCGTGGTCGCCCCCGGAAGAACGCGGCCCCGGCCGCCTGACGGCGGCAAGGGCGACTCAGCCCGGCGCGCCCACCAGCGACGCCGGGAGGGCGGTGCACCCGCACTCGGGGTGCACCGCCCACGTGCGTCTGCGCGGCACCGCGTCCGGCTGTGCCACCTCGAGCGTGGTGCCCGGTGCGAGGCCGGGGACCCGGTCGAGGTGCGCGAGCACGGCCGCGGCACCGAGACCGGCGCAGACTGCGGCGACCAGTCCCGACTCGTCGGCGACGTCCCCGGCGTGCAGCTGCGCGGCGATCGTGGGCCATGACGCGTCCGAGTCGGTGCGGTGCAGGTCGAGGCAGCGCAGGCACGGGCCGGCGCCGGGCACGACGAACGGGCCGACGACCGTGTCGGCCTCGCGCACGACGACGCCGAGGTGGGTGATGCCACCGGCGACGAGGACCGGGCCGCGCCGGGGGTCCGCCACCCTGTCCTCGACGAGGACCACGACGTCCGGTGCGCGGTCCGAGGCGGTCGAGACGTGCGGGGCGACGTCGCGCAGCAGCCTCGCCGTGACGTGCTCGCGCACCGAGCCGGCGTCGGCCCACCGGTAGCCGCACACGCCGACGTCCGTCGAGCGCACCGGCCGTTCGTCGTCGACCAGCACGGTGCCGACCCCCGCCGCCGCGAGTCCGACCGCGATGCCGAGCCCGGTCGGTCCGAGCCCCAGGACCGCGACGACCCTGTCCGCGCGCGCCCGGACCACGTCCGCACCGTTCCCGTCAGCGCGCAGGAGGGACCACACTGCCGCGTCGACCGACGCCGGTCCGCGAAGGTCGGCCCTGGACGGACCGGCCGTGGTGAGCCGCGCCTCGACCAGCACGTCGACGAGCGCACGCACCCGGTCCGGCTCCACGTCGCGTCCGGCGACGAGACGTGTGACCTCGGTCAGGTCCGTGCGCGTGTCCACGGACTGGAGCAGGTCCGCCTCGGCGGGGGTGAGGTCGGGCAGGCGGACGGCCCAGCGTGGGTCGGTGCCCACCTGGACCTCGGTGGCCGTGCGTCGCAGCACCCGCAGCCCGGCGCGCAGTCGCATGGGGCTCCCTTCAGGACGAGGGAGTCACTGTCGCAGCGTCGGCGGACACGCCGTGCCGGTCATCCACAGCCCCGGACATGCCGAAGGGCACCGTCCGGACGGACGATGCCCTCGGGCGACGAGGAGAAAGCTCAGGCCTTGCCGAGGATCCGGTTGAGCTTGGTGCCGCAGACCGGACAGACGGCCTTGGCCATCCTGCGGCCAGACTCGGAGACGACGACGTCACCCTCCGCCTGGCGCTTCTCCTTGCACTTCACGCAGTAGAACTCGCCTGCATACGTCTCAGCCATGGTGCCCTCCCTCGGTGTCCTGCACCGGACCGGGAAACCGCCGGCCGGCGGCCGGGCGTGGTGGTGCTGCCACGTCCGCGCGGCTTTCACAGTAGTAGCCGAGGCGCCCACAGCCCGCGGAATCGTGCAGGACGCGCCGTGCGGCCACGGGTGAACGCGGGCGCGTGGGCCCTGCGCGCTAGCGTTCTTCCGTGCAGCCCACGCAGGACCTGTCGCAGGTCGAGATCCGCCGCTCACGCAAGCGCGTGCGCACGGTGACGGCCTGGCGCGAGGGCGACCGGACGATCGTGGCCATCCCCGCGCGGTTCACGCGGGCGCAGGAGCACGAGTGGGTGCGCCGGATGCTGGCCCGGCTCGCGGCGCAGGAACGGCGGCGCCGACCGTCGGACGACGAGCTGATGTCGCGGGCGACGGACCTGTCCGCCAAGTACCTCGGCGGGCGGGCGCGGCCGACGACGGTCCGGTGGTCCACCAACCAGGGTCGGCGGTGGGGGTCCTGCACGCCGTCGGACGGCACCATCCGGATCTCCGACCGCGTGCGCGGGATGCCACGGTGGGTGCTCGACTACGTGCTGCTGCACGAGCTGGCGCACCTGCTGCACGCCGGGCACGGGCCGGAGTTCTGGGCGGAGCTCGACGCCTACCCGCGCACCCTGCGCGCCCGCGGGTTCCTCGAGGGGTACGCGTACGCGGCGGAGCGTGGCGCGCACACCCCGCCCGGCGAACCTGGGGCCGACGACGACGTGGGGGACGCGGGCAGGGACGAGGTCGACGACGGCGGGATCGAGGAGCCGGACGGGGTCGTGGCCGACGAGGTGGACGTCGACGACTTCCCGTCCGACGACGACACCGACGGCGGCCCGGTCGGTCAGCTGGAGCTGGAGCTCGACGACTGGGGTCCGAGCACCACAGCTGAGACCGCGGAGCGCGGTCGACCGACGTGAGGGGTTCGAGCGCGCGGCCGACGTCGGGTTCCCGACGGCAGCCGTGGTGTACGCCGTGCGGAGGCGATCAGGCGGTCGGACCGGCGTCCGGGTCCTCGCCCAGGATCTCCGCCAGGGCGCGGTCCACCTCGGCGGCGTCGTCGACGGCGGTCGCCCGGCGCGCGGCGTAGCCGGCGGGGTCGTCGAGGTCCTCGGTGCCGGGCAGCAGGTCGGGGTGGTCCCAGACGGCGTCGCGTGCGGTCGCCCCGTTGTCACGGGTGATCTGCGCCCACAGCGCCGCGGCGTCGCGGAGCCTGCGGGGCCGCAGCTCGAGACCGACGAGGTTGGCGAACGTCTGCTCGGCCGGCCCTCCGGCGGCGCGGCGGCGACGGATCATCTCGCGCAGCGCCATCGTGTGCGGCAGGTGGGGGAGCGCTGCGGTGGCCGTGACCTCGTCGACCCAGCCCTCGACCAGTGCCAGCGCGGTCTCCAGCCGTTCGAGCGCGGCCTTCTGCGCCGGCGTCGTGTGCGGCGCGAAGACGCCACCCGACAACGCCTGCTGGAGCGCCGCGGTGTCGGTCACGTCGATCGAGCGCACGGCCTCCTCGAGCTGGTCGGCGTCGATGGTGATGCCGCGCGCGTAGGCCTCCACGGTGGCGAGCAGGTGCGCCCGCAGCCACGGCACGTGCGTGAACAGGCGGGTGGCCGCGGCCTCGCGCAGGGCGAGGAACAGGCGGACCTCCTCGGCGGGTGCGTCGAGCCCCTCGGCGAACGCGTCGACGTTCGCCGCCACGAGCGCGGGCGTCGGCCGGTCGAGCAGCGGGAGCCCGATGTCGGTGGTGCCGAACACCTCGTGCGCGAGCGTGCCCGCCGCCTGGCCCACCTGCATGCCGAACACGGCTGAGCCGAGCTGGCGCAGGAGCTGGCTGGGCTCGATGCCGCCGGGGAGGGTGAGGTCCTCCGGGCCACCGTCGGGCAGTGCACCGCCGAGCGCTCCGACGAGCGCGATCGACAGCGAGGACGCCACCGGCTCCGTCAGCGTGCGCCACGTCGGCAGGGTCGCCTCGACCCACTCCGCGCGGCTCCACGCCCGGGGCGTGCCGGTGGACGGTGGCAGGTCGGTGGCGGCGTCCAGCCACAGCTCGGCGACGGCGAGCGCGTCGAGCACCTGGCGTGTCTGGGCGGTGGTCAGGGACGGGTCTCCGCCGGCCGCGGCCTGCTGCCGGGCGAGGTCGTGGGCCATCTGCCAGTTGACCGGGTCGTCGCCGGACGCGGCGAGCAGGGCCTGGACCTGCGCGAACACCTGCTGGAGAGCGGCGGGGTCGTCGGGCAGCCCGGATGCAGCGGCCATCGCGCCGGGGTCGAACCCGCGCTCCTGCAGCTCACGGATCGCTTCGTCGGCGCCGTCTCCGAGCATCGCGCGCATCACCTGCTCCCAGGCGGGCACGCCGCCATCGGCTCCCGGGACGGCGGAGTTGTCGGGGCTCACGTGGACCTCCTGCGACGATAGGGCCGGCTGCGAACCACGGTAACCGCGCAGCACAGGAACGAGGGATGGTGGGCGAGCAGATTCGCTCAGGGCGCAGCACGCGACGCAGCAGCCCGTCGACGAGCCCGGCCGACGCGGTGCGCGCGGCCGAGCCCGACGACGTCGTCGTCGTCGGTCGTGGACCCATCGCGACCGCGGTCGCCGCCGCGTGGGGCGAGGGCGTGCGGACGATCGACGAGGTCCCCGTCGACACTCCGCACGACGCCCTGGTCGGTGCCACCGTCGTGGTGCTCGTCGCGCACCCGGGTGACCTCGTCGGCTCGTCCGTGAAGGGACGTCGCGAGCACGAGGCGGCCGTCGTCGCGCACACGCAGCGTGTCGTGGGCGCGGCGCGGGCCGTCGGGGCCCGGCACGTCGTGGCGATCGGGTCGGCCGTCGTGCACGGAGCGTGGGCGGACCGTCCCGTCATCCACGACACCGACCCGCTCCCGCGGGCCGACGAGGCGGCCCGCGAGGGCCTCGTCGGCGACCTGCTGGCGGCGGAGGCGGTGCTCGAGCGTGCCCGGCGCCGCAAGGCTCCGCTCGTGACGGTGCTGCGTCCGGCAGCGGTGGTCGGGGTGGGGATCGACACGTTCGTGACGCGGCACTTCGAGGCGCCCCGCCTGCTGACGGTCCGCGGCGCGGTCCGGCAGTGGCAGTTCGTGCACGTCGAGGACCTGGCGTCCGCCGCCAAGTTCGCGGTGACGCACCGGCTGGCAGGGGTCCTCGCCGTCGGCGCGGACGACGTGCTCGAGCCCGCGCAGGTCGAGGCGGCCGCTGGGATGCGGCGGGTCGAGCTGGCCGCGGCCACGGCGTTCGGCACCGCCGAGCGGCTCCACCGCGTAGGGGTCCTGCCCGCACCGGCCTCAGAGCTCGCGTTCGTCGTCTACCCGTGGACCGTCGCCGCCGACCGTCTGCGCGAGGCGGGCTGGGTCCCGCGCTGGTCGAGCGCCGACTGCCTGGACGTGCTGCTCGAGGGCGTGCAGGGCCGGGTCGCCGTGGCCGGACGACGTGTCGGCACCCGCGACGCGGCGGCGCTCGGGGCGGCAGGGGCGGCGGTCGCCCTCATCGGAACCGCCGCCGTGTGGCGCCAGGCGCGGGCCCGGCGGCGGCCGTGAGCGACGCGGGTGCAGGAGCGGGTGCAGGGACAGGTGCCGAGCCGGGGGATGATGTGGGCGTGCTCGACCAGCCCACCTCACCGCCCGACGTCGATGACGACCTCGGTCAGCCCGACCGCATCAGCCCTCGGTCGCTGACCCTCTCCGTGGGCATGATGGCCACCGCGCTGCTGCTCGCCGTGCTCGTGGTGCTCCCCGTGCCCTACGCGATCAGCAGCCCCGGGCCCACGCGCAACGTGCTGGGCGAGCACGACGGCACCCCGCTGATCCAGATCTCCGGCGCCGAGACGTTCGACTCGACCGGTGAGCTGCGGCTGACCACCGTGTCCGGGACGGGCGGACCGGGGTTCCCGTCGAGCGTCGTGGGTGTCGTGCAGGGCTGGCTGTCGCCCTGGGTGGTGGTCCAGCCGGTCGAGCTGCTCTACCCGCCGGACCGGACGCAGGACGAGATCGACGAGTCGAACACCGCGGAGATGGTGTCCTCGCAGGAGAACGCCGCCGTCGCAGCGCTCACCGAGCTGGGCTACGAGGTCCCCGCGACGCTCGTCGTCGCCGGGACGGTCGAGGGGTCCGACGCGGAGGGCAAGGTCGAGGAGGGGGACGTCATCGTCGCCCTCGACGGGACCGCCGTCCCCGACTACCAGGGGCTCATCGGGCTGCTCGACGACGTCCAGGCCGGGGACACCGTGACGCTCACGGTCCGTCGGCACGGGCAGGCGGTCGACATCCCGATCGTGACGACCGAGAAGCCCGACGGTGGCGCGCAGATCGGGGTGTTCATCGACCCCGCGTTCGACATGCCCGTGGACGTGACCATCAGCATCGACGACATCGGCGGTCCCAGCGCCGGGACCATGTTCGCGCTCGGCATCATCGACAAGATGACGCCGGAGGACGAGGCGAACGGCAAGGACATCGCGGGGACCGGCACCATCGACGTGACCGGCGAGGTCGGTCCCATCGGCGGCATCCGGCAGAAGCTCGCGGGCGCGACGCGGGACGGCGCGACGTGGTTCCTGGCTCCGGCCGCGAACTGCGACGAGGTGGTCGACCACGTGCCGGACGGTCTGCGCGTGGTGAGCATCGCGACCCTGCACGAGGCGCGTGAGGCCATGACGGCGATCGGTGCCGGCGCGGTCGACGACCTGCCCACCTGCACGAGCTAGCCCTGCGACAGCCCGCACGATCCTGGCTCGGCCGTCGACGACCTGCGGCGGAGCCAGCCCGACGGCGTGCTACTCGAGCGTGGTCCGGACCGCTGCGACCAGCCCCGGCACCAGGTCCGGTCCCTGACCGACCTGGTCGGCGGAGTCGTTCGTGCGGCTGCGCACCGCGCACCAGGACGGGCCGCCGCGCAGCGCGCCCACGACGAGCCGCACGTCCTGCCTCTCGGGGTGGGCCAGCAGGTACTCCAGCGCGGCCTCGGTGTCCTGCGGCATCGCCTCCTCGGCGGCCGGCGGGAGGACGACGCGCTCGACGGTGACGGCCATCCCGTCCACCGTCGCCGGCCACGACAGTCCCGCGAGCAGCGTCTCGAGGTCGGGAGCAGCCGGCAGCTCCTCCTGCTCGACGGAGGTGAGGTGCGACGGCTGCGACCGGGCGGCGGCCAGGACGGTCGGGTCGAGCTGGGTGGCGAGGCCGGGTTCGGTGCGCAGCATCTCCTGCGTCCGGACCAGCGCGAACACCCGCACAGGGCCGTCCCAGCCGGCCTCGGCGACGTGCTGCTCGATCTCGCGGACGGATTCGGCCAGCGCGGCCAGGTCGGGGGAGGGTTCACTCACAGGTTCATGGTCCCATTCCTGTGGGAACCTGTGCCTCGACCGGCACGTTCTCCCGTGCGAGTGGCGGCGTCCCGTGTACGCCGCCCGGCACGGTCGTGACCCTGCCGAACGTGCTCACCTGTTGCCGACGACGAGGACTGCCACGCCGTGACCTTCGGAAGCCCGCCGCCCCGCCCGAGCCCGGCGCGTCCGCGCCGACGCGGAGCGCTCGCCCCCACGCTCGTCGTCCTCGGGGTGCTCGTCGTCGCCGTGCTGATCCTGGCCCAGGTGTGGACCGAGGTCCTCTGGTACCAGCAGCTCGGGTTCGGCA
The DNA here is from genome assembly GCF_001426705.1 of Cellulomonas sp. Root485. GTDB lineage: Bacteria > Actinomycetota > Actinomycetes > Actinomycetales > Cellulomonadaceae > Cellulomonas. The sequence goes on from NZ_LMFC01000001.1 coordinate 569,805, forward strand.
ACGTGATCCGCACCGAGTGGGGCACGCGCGCGATCCTGTTCGTCCTCGGCTTCCTCGTCATGGGCGGCGCCGTCTACTGGAGCCTCAACTTCGGCTACCGGTCCCGGCCCGTGTACGCGCCGTCCACGCAGGAGCAGGCGAACCTCGACCAGTACCGCGAGGCCATCGAGCCGCTGCGCCGGCTGGTCATGATCGTCGGCCCCGCGGTCCTCGGTCTGTTCGCCGGTGCCGCCGCGTCGCAGCAGTGGCAGACCATCCAGCTGTGGATGCACGGCGGGTCGGTCGGGAAGACCGACCCCCAGTACGGCATCGACCTGGGCTTCTACCTGTTCACGCTGCCCGGGCTGCGGTTCGTCGTGTCGTTCCTCATGGCGGTCGTCGTGCTGTCCGGCATCGGCGCCCTGGCCACCCAGTACCTCTACGGCGGCCTGCGGGTCGGGGGTCAGCGCGGCGGTGCGCCGCGGACGACGAGGGCGGCGCGCATCCAGCTGTCGGTCATCGCGGCCCTGCTGATGCTGCTCATCGCGGCGAGCTACTGGCTCGACCGGTACTCGATCCTGACGAAGACGGGCCGCAAGTTCGCGGGCGCCTCGTTCACCGACGTGCACGCCGTCATCCCGTCGAAGGCGATCCTGGCGGGCATCGCGATCTTCGTCGCGGTCATGTTCATCGTCACCGCGATCCGCGGCAACTGGCGCCTCCCCGCCATCGGCGTCGGTCTGATGGTGGTGGCGGCCGTGGCCGTCGGCGGTATCTATCCTGCCGTCGTCCAGCGCTTCCAGGTGCAGCCGAACCAGCAGGACGCCGAGGCGGAGTTCATCCAGCGCAACATCGGCGCCACCCTCGACGCGTACGACCTCGAGGACGTCGAGAAGACCGACTACAACGCCGAGGTCACGGCGGAGGCGGGCGCACTGCGCGCCGACGCCGACACCACGGCCTCGATCCGGCTCCTCGACCCGCAGATCGTCAGCCCGTCGTTCAAGCAGCTCGAGCAGATCCGCGCGTTCTACGACTTCCCCGACTCGCTGTCGGTGGACCGGTACGAGGTCGAGGGGGAGAGCCGCGACACGGTGATCGCCGTCCGCGAGCTGTCGCTCGAGGGGCTCGACGCGCAGCAGCGCAACTGGACCAACGACACCACGGTCTACACGCACGGGTTCGGCGTCGTCGCCGCCTACGGCAACACGACCGCCGGTCGCGGCGCCCCCAACTTCTGGGAGGGCGGCATCCCGTCGACGGGGCAGATGGGCGAGTACGAGCCGCGCATCTACTTCAGCCCGAAGGCCCCGCTCTACTCGATCGTCGGTGCCCCCGAGGGCACCCGGGCGTGGGAGCTCGACTACCCGGCCGACGACTCCGAGGGTGCCGTCAACAGCACGTTCCCGACGCAGGACGTCTCCGCCGGCCCGTCGATCGGCAACCCGCTGACCAAGCTGCTCTACGCGCTGAAGTTCGGGTCCGAGCAGATCCTCTTCTCCGACCGCGTAACCAGCGACTCGCAGATCCTCTACGAGCGTGACCCCCGCGACCGCGTCCAGAAGGTCGCGCCGTACCTGACGCTCGACGGCCGCGCGTACCCCGCCGTGGTCGACGGCCGGGTCAAGTGGATCGTCGACGGCTACACGACGTCGGACCAGTACCCGTACTCCGAGCCGAAGTCCCTCGACGACGCGACGACGGACTCGCTCACCGAGTCGTCCGAGACCATCCAGGCGCTCCAGCCGAAGACGGCGAACTACATCCGCAACTCGGTCAAGGCCACGGTCGACGCCTACGACGGCTCGGTCACGCTGTACGCCTGGGACGCCGAGGACCCGATCCTCAAGGCGTGGGACTCGGTGTTCCCGTCCACGCTGGAGCCACTGTCCTCCATCAAGGGCAGCCTCATGAGCCACCTGCGCTACCCCGAGGACCTGTTCAAGGTGCAGCGCAGCCTGCTCGCCCGGTACCACGTGACCGACGCCGGCCAGTTCTTCTCCGGCAACGACTTCTGGGCCAACCCGAACGACCCGACGAGCAGCGTCGCCGTCCCGCAGCCGCCGTACTACCTGACGCTGCGGATGCCGGACCAGGACGAGGCCAGCTTCTCGCTGATGTCGTCGTTCATCCCGACCGGCACCAACGCGCGCAACGTGCTCACCGGGTACCTGGCGGTCGACGCCGAGGCCGGGAACGAGGACGGGAAGCCGTCGCCGGACTACGGCAAGATGCGGCTGCTCGAGCTGCCACGCGACTCGACGGTCCCCGGACCCGGTCAGGTGAACAACAACTTCGTCGCCGACCCGGACGTGTCCAACGAGCTGAACATCCTCGGCCGTGGCGACTCGCAGGTGGTTCGCGGCAACCTGCTGACCCTGCCCATGGGCGGTGGCCTGCTGTACGTGCAGCCGGTCTACGTCCAGGCCCGGTCCGGCACCACGTTCCCGCTGCTGCAGCGCGTGCTCGTCGCGTTCGGTGACGACATCGGGTTCGCGGACACCCTCGACGGTGCCCTCGACCAGGTGTTCGGCGGCGACTCGGGTGCCGACGCCGGCGACGCCGGGACCGACCCCGACGCGGGTACGCCCCCGACGGACGAACCGACGCCCGAACCGACCGACGGAGCGACGCCTGCGCCGACCGACCCCGGAACCGGCACCGGCACCGGCACCGGCACGGACGCGACCGCCCGTGCGGACCTCGACCGGGCGCTGCAGCAGGCCAAGGAAGCTATCGCCGACAGCCAGTCCGCGCTGGCGCGCAACGACTTCGCCGCCTACGGCGAGGCGCAGCAGCGGCTCGACCAGGCCGTCCAGAGCGCCCTCGAGGCGGAGGCCCGGCTCGACGAGTGACGTACGGTGCCTGGCCGGTGGAGGGTGACGTACGACACCACCGGCCAGGCGCCCGCGATTTGGTCCCCCCTGGGGGGTGAGGTAAGTTGTAACCACCGACGCGGGGTGGAGCAGCTCGGTAGCTCGCTGGGCTCATAACCCAGAGGTCGCAGGTTCAAATCCTGCCCCCGCTACACAGAAGACGAAGGCCCGGACCTGCTGGTCCGGGCCTTCGTCGTTCTCGATCCCTGGCCGGCTACTCGTCGTGGTCCGGGAGTGCGGGGGCGCCGTCGCGTTCGTCGCGGTCGGCCCACTGGAGCAGCGGCGCCAGGTCGAAGACCGCGTCGTCGATGCCGGCATGGAGGTCGCCGAGCTCGGCATAGCGTGCGGGGACCGTGTGCAGGGTGCAGTCGCGGGGATCGACGTCGTCGATCTCGTCCCAGCGCAGGGGCGTCGACACGGTGGCCTCCGGGGTCCCGCGCACCGAGTAGGCCGAGGCGATGGTGTGGTCGCGGGCGTTCTGGTTGTAGTCGACGAACACCAGGGACGGGTCCCGGTCGCGTCTCCACCACGCGGTGGTGACGTCGTCCGGCGCGCGGCGCTCCACCTCCCGCGCGAAGGCGAGCGCCGCTCGTCGCACATCCGTGAACCCGTGCTCGGGGGTGATCCGGACGTAGACGTGCAGGCCGGAGCCGCCGGAGGTCTTCGGCCAGCCGACTGCGCCGAGCTCGTCCAGTACCTCCCGCGCCACGTGCGCTACTCGCCGCACGCGGTCGAAGGGGCAGTCCGGCATCGGGTCCAGGTCGATGCGCCACTCGTCGGGGCGCTCGGTGTCGGCCCGGCGGCTGTTCCACGGGTGGAACTCGACGGTCGACATCTGCACAGCCCAGATCACGTGGGCCAGCTCGGTCACGCACAGCTCGTCGGCGGTGCGGCCGAAGCGCGGGAAGTAGAGCTCCACCGTCTCCATCCACGGCGGGGCGCCGCGCGGCAACCGCTTCTGGTGCACCTTCTCCCCGGCGACGCCCGTGGGGTAGCGGTGCAGCATGCAGGGACGCTCCTCCAACGCCCGCACGATCCCGTCACCCACGGCGAGGTAGTAGTTCGCGAGGTCGAGCTTGGTCGCCCCGCTGGCGGGGAAGTACACGCGGTCAGGGTTCGAGAGCCGCACGGTGCGGGTGCCGACCTCGAGCTCGACAGCGGGGGAGTGGTCCGGGGCCATGCCTCATTCAAGCGCGCCGCATGCGTCTGCGGCGGCACGGGGGCGGCCCGCACCGTGGGTCGCTTCCGGCTCGATCCTGAGAGCTTTGCCAGGAACTCGACAGGCCGGTCCGCGGCAGCCGACCTAGCATCGGCCGTGCTGGACCGACGGTCGTGTCGGCCCAGCACCACAACGCAGAGGAACCCCGTGGGCATTCAGACCTCGCTCGATGAGCTGCGTGCGGCGACGCGCATCGTCGACGGCATGCGGCTCGCCGACGACCTCGCCTTCGAGAGCACCCGTGACCCAGGCGTCCGGACGATCCGGGTGCTCCGGGGCGCGCTGCTCGACGCCGACCAGCTGGTGGTGATCGCCGCGGTGCACGCGCTGGGGAAGATCGGCGACGACGAGGCATCGCGCGCGGTGGCGCGGCTGCTGTCCGACGACCGGCCCTTCGTGCGTGAGCACGCCGCGTGGGTGCTGGGCTCGGGGCTTCCCCGCGCGGACGCGGTCGCGCGCCTCATCGGCATGACCCAGGTGGGCGGGTTCGGCGGGATGCTCGCCCAGCGGACGCTGGAGCAGTGGGCCGCCGGCGCCCCGGAGCACGTGGCGGTCGGGCTCGAGGCGGCGCTGCTCGGGGTGCGGGAGCCGGAGGCGCGGGCCCGTGTGGTGGAGACCCTCGGGCTCGTGCGGCACGCCGTCGCCGTCCGGACGCTCCTCGAGCTCGCCGGCGACACCGGCGAGGACGAGCTGGTGCGCACTGCTGCCGTCGCCGCGCTCGGTCAGCGCCCGGGTGACCGCGCGGTCGTCGGGCTGCTCCACGGCCTGGCCGCCCGGGACGACGAGCTGGCCGACGTCGCGAGGCTCTCCCTCGTCGACATCGAGGCTGCCGCGTCGTGGCGGCGGGAGCCCGCGGCTCACGGGCTGACCGTCGCCCAGCTGTTCCTGCACGCCGACGTGGACGCGGGCCTGACCGCCGCCGGGGCGGGCGACAACGGCGGGATCGCGACGCTGCTGGTGCGGCTCGGCGACGCGCTCGTCGCCCCGAGCCCTCGCACGCGGCCGGTGGACCGGGTGATCACCATCTCGCGGGGATCGGTCGCGGAGGCCGTCGCCGACCTGCGCGCGCTGGACGGCAGCGGGCACCACTACGGTCGCGTCCCGCTTCGTCACGAGCCGGTTCCGATGGCCGCCGCCTGGTCGCTGCGGGTGGCCGCGCGACGGGGTATCCGGCGCGTCCTGCGTGCCGCGGGCGGGGTCGACCTGGTCCACCTGCGGATGGCGGATGTCGGCAGCCTGGCAGCCGCCGACGTCGCGAGCGAGCTCGACATCCCCACCGTGTTCACGGTCGCGCCCGACCCGCACGCCGTCATCCAGTCGCTCGACCTGGCCGGCCGCCTGACCCGGCAGAACTTCGGGGAGGTCGACGCAGCAGAGCACTTCTGGTTCCGCGCGCGGCTCGTGCAGCGGCTGGCCGCCAACGCCGCGCACACCGTCCTGTTCCCTCGTCCGGCCTTGCAGCGTGACATGCGCGAGCTGGTGGGGATCGACGTCCTGGCGCACCCGGAACGGCACACGATCGTGCCGGAGGGTGTGGACCTCGTCGTCGTCGACCGCGCCGTGGCGGAGGCGCAGGCGTACGCCGCGGGCGGCGAGCCGACGGACGCGCTGGCCGACCTTCGCGACCTGGTCGACGCGCTGCCGAGCGAGCGCCGGCCGCTGCCCCTGATCGTGAGCGTCGGACGCCTGCACCGGGTCAAGGGAGTCGCGACGCTCGTGCAGGCGTGGGCGAGCGGCGACCTGCGCGATCGGGCCAACCTGCTCGTCGTCGGCGGTGACCTGGAGCACCCGTCGGCCGACGAGCGCGAGCAGCTGGACCTCATCGATGCCGTCGTGCCCTCCACCGGGCGCGCCGACGCCGGGCTGCTGCTCCCGGGCCATCGACCCAACGACGTGGTCGCTCGCTGGGTCGCGGCCGCGCGCACGGGGCTGCCCGGACGCAGCGCGCCGCACGGGATCTACGTGTGCGCGAGCCTCAAGGAGGAGTTCGGCATCGCGCTGCTCGAGGCGATGGCGTCCGGTCTCGTCGTCGTGGCGCCCGACGGCGGCGGCCCGGCCACCTACGTGGACGAGGGCGACACCGGCTTCCTCACCGCCACCTGGCACGCGGACCGTCTCCGCGCGGCGATCGGGTCCGCGCTCGACGCCTCGCTCGCCGAGACGGACGATCGGCGTGCGCACCGGTCCCGCTCGACGGTCGCCCAGAGCTTCACCATCCAGCGCATGGCAGACACGCTCGGGCACCTCTACCGACGGGTCGCGGCGGACGAGATCGCGGACCGGTCGGCCCTGGTCGGCCCCGGATGACCCTGCTGATCATCAGCCCGGACTACGCCTCGCACCTGATCCCGCTGGCCGCTCTGGGCGCTGCGTGGCGTGACGCGGGGAAGCGTGTGGTCGTCGCCAGCGGTGAGGCCACCGCGGGCATCGCAGCCTCGTTCGGCTACGAGACGGCGTTGCTGCAGCTCGGCCGCGGGTCCAACCCCGGGGTGATCCGGGCGGAGAAGCAGCCGGACGACGAGGCGGACTCGTTGCGGGGCTTCTTCGACGCCACCCGGCACGGAATGGTGCCGACTCTCGCGTACCAGGCGCGGGAGCGGCTGGTCGACCTCATGTGGCGGCCCGTCGAGAAGGCGCGCGCCACCCTCGACGTCGTCGAGGCCGTGCGCCCCGACGCCATCCTGGTCGACCACCTCGCGTACAGCGCGCGCCTCGGCCTGTGGGCCGGTGACGTGCCCTACGCCGATGTCGTCCTCGGGCACCCGACGGCCCTGCCGGTGGGCGACGAGGTCTACGGCAGGCCCCCGCAGTGGCCGCGCGCGTTCCACCCCGACCCGGACGAGCTGGCCGAGCTCGACGTGCTGTGCCGGAGGGTGGCGGCCGGCTTCACGGTCGAGTGGAACACGGCCGGCGCCGAGCTCGACCCGGGGAAGGCGCCGGTCGACGACGCCTTCGCCCTGCACGGTTCGCTCGTGCTCTTCCACTACCCGGAGGCGCTGGCGGCGCCCGAGCGCGCAGCGCACCTCCCACCGAACAGCTACCTGGGAGGCAGCCTGCGTGCCGAGCCTGCCGACCCCGAGGTCGACGCGTGGCTCGGCGACGCGGAGCCGTTCGTCTACGTCAGCTTCGGCAGCTTTCTCTCGGTCCGCTCCGACGTGCTGCGGACCGTCGTCTCGGCGCTGCGCGAGGCGGGCGTGCGGGCCGCGATCGCCCGCGGTGCGACCCCTGTCTCCGAGCTGGGCGAGCTGCCCGCCGGGTGGCTCGTGCGCGAGTACCTCCCGCAGGTGCGTCTGCTCCGCCAGGCGGCCGTGCTGGTGACGCACGGCGGCAACAACTCGGTCACCGAGGCCGTCGGCACCGCGACGCCGATGCTGGTCCTGCCGTTCTCGACCGACCAGTTCGCCGGTGCCGCGGCCATCGAGCGCGTCGGTGTCGGCGAGGTGCTCGACCCCAACCGGGCCTCGGTCCGTGAGGTCCGCGAAGCGCTCCTGCGGCTGCTGGGCCTCACCGGCGCGGGCGCCGAGCTCCTCGCGTCCGCGGCAGGTTCCCTCGCCGCGGACCCGGGACCCGCCAGGGCGCTCCGGGCAGTCGGCGCCTCGGCGATCAGCTGAGCCAACGCCTGGGTGTCGCGTGGCTTCGACGCCCCGCTGGTGGATATGTCCTGGTTGTCAGGATTCGTTGACGAGCCGGCCGCGGAGGGCCAGGCTGCGCTCATGGGCCTCTCGGGGTCGACGGTTCGCAGGCCGGAGCCCCACCGCGTGTGCCGACGGCGGGCGATGGTCCTCGCGCTCCTGACCGTCGCGGCGGCCGCATCGGCGTGCACGGCACCGGCCGGCCCGGACGACGCCGCTGAGCCGACGCTCCCTGCGGAGCACCCGACCGTCGTGCAGCCGTCGACAGCGAGCACAGAGATGTTCGTCGTTCCGGCGTTCGACGGTCCACGCCCGGAGCCGGTGGCGGACGGAACCGTGCACCGCTACGAGAACCCGCGTCGTGGCGCGGTTGGCGCGCCGGCCCCGGACTACCGGTGGCTCGAGTACACCCTTCCTCCGGGGTGGGAGGTGGGTGACGTCTACATCGGGAAGCATCTCGGCCAGCCGGACGAGGTGGCGCTGAGCTTCTGGACGACGGCCGGCGTGTACCCCGATCCCTGTCGGCGGGACGAGAAGCTCAGTCCGCACGACCTGGCCGACCACGACCATCCTGACGGCGCCTCCATCTCTCTGGCCCACTACCCCGAGCTCGGTCTGTCAGCGCAGCACGATCGCGAGGCCTCGGAGCCACGGACCGTGGTCATCGCCGACCCGACCGAGGAGGACGGCACGCTCGCGGTGCGGTTCGAGCTGACCGTGCCCGCGGACCTCGACATCGCGACCTGCGACGAGGGCGCCTACCGTGCCTGGCCGGGCTACGACGTACCGAACGACAACCACGTCGCGGGGCAGACGGACATCGTCCTGCTCGTCGACGTCGACCGCTCGCCGCTCACCATCGACGCGTCCTTCCGACCCGAGTCGTCGGCGCAGGACGTCCGTGAGCTGTGCTCGGTGCTCGGATCGATCGTCATGGACCGCTGGTGAGGGTCGACATCGCAGAGTGATCCGGGCGAGCGGTCCGATCCGCGCAACGGGCAACCGGGCGGTTGGGCCGGCTCCTGCTGCTCAGCGCGTCGGGGAAGCGAGGTGCCGGAATCATCTGCGGCTGCTCCTACACTCCGCACATGTCGCAGACCGCGCCGGCGAACTGGTATCCCGACCCCCACGGCCGCTACGAGCACCGCTACTGGGACGGCAGCCGATGGACCGAGCACGTCGGGTCGGCTGGGGGTCAGGCAATCGATCCGCCCCTCGCCGCGCCGCCGAGGCCACCGGTCGTCGCTCGGATCGAATCACCGGCGCCTGCCGCTCCCGCGGCACCGACCGCGGCCCCGGCGAGCAAGAAGGTTCAGCGACAGGTGCGCAAGCTCGGTGTCGACAGCGACGCCATCGGCGGCGGAACGCTCTTGACCGAGTCGGTACTTGTCGTCAACCAGAGAGCCACGCTCTTCGGCACGAAGTCCGAGTTCGGGGTGTTCGACCAGCGCGGCCGGAGGATCGGCGCTGTTCGGGAGAAGGGCCACAGCGTCTCCCGAGCGATGATGGGTGGCGAGAACGGGACGCGCAGGCTGCAGATCGTCGACGTGGACGGCCGGGCGCTCATGACGATCACCCGGCCGGCCAAGGTCTGGAAGTCGAGGTTCGTTCTCGTGGGCGCCGACGGCAGGCAGGTGGGCGAGATCGTCCAGGAGAACCTCGGGCTCCTGGCCGGCGCGTTCGGGGGAAAGTACAACGTCCGGTTCCGCCTGGAGTCCGCAGGCCAGACGCTCGGTTCGATCAACGCAGAGAGCTGGCGTGCGTGGGACTTCAGCGTCCAGGACGCGCAGGGGATCGAGATCGCCAGGATCACCAAGACGTGGGCAGGGTTGGTCAAGGAGCGGTTCACGAAGGCGGACAACTACGTCGTGGAGATACATCGGCCGCTGGAAGAACCGTTGCGTTCACTGGTGGTCGGGGCCGCGCTCGCAGTCGACACCGCGCTCAAGCAGGACGGCGAGTGGCGTCATCGGTCGTCCAGGTGACGACGTGCGAAGCGGGAGACAGGCCGCCGAGTGCTGGCAGGGTGTGTCCGCTCCGATTCTCCAGGCGGACAGCTTCCTTGCGTTCGCTGTCCGGTGCGGACATCACATCTCCTCCGCGGTCCCCCTGACGCGCACGCGGCCCTGGCGCGGGACCTCGACGACGAGGAGCGACGGCCGCCCGGTCTCTGCCCCTTGATCGACCGTGAGCACGGCAGGGGTGTCGAGGTGCCGGGCTGCCCGCAGGTACGCGCCGAGACCGGCCGCCGCTGACCCTGTCGCGGGGTCCTCGCGCATCCCGCCCCGCGGGAACGGGTTCCGCGAGGCGAAGCGGGTCGCCGAGAGGCGCTGGACGACCGGCACCGTGCCGTCCCACCCCTGCGCGTCCTGCAGGGCCAGCACCGCCTCGGCGTCGTGGTCGAGGCGCTCGAGGACGCCTGCCCGGACCGGGACGAGGGGGTGCAGGTTGCCGCCGTGCACGAGGGCGGGACGCAGCACCGGGTCGAGGTCGCTCCGGTCGAGCCGCAGGGTGGCGAGAAGCTCGTCGAGGAGCCCGCCGTCGAGCTCCTCGACCTCGGTGTCGACCGCCACCAGGGTCGCCCGCTCCGTGGACACCTCCACGGGGACGAGGCCGGCGTTCGTCGCCAGGTGCACCACCGGAGCCGCGTTCCGGCGCCGTGCCAGGGCGACCCCTGATGCGATCGTCGCGTGCCCGCAGAAGGCGATCTCCGCGCGTGGGGTGAAGTAGCGCACACGCGCCGCGTCGGCCTCGATCGCGGTGAGGAACGCTGTCTCGCTGAAGCCGAGGTCCGCCGCGATCCGGAGCATGTCGGCGTCGCCGAGCTCTTCGGCGTCCAGCACGACGCCGGCCGGGTTCCCCGATCGTGGGTTCGGCTCGGCGGTGGTGAACGCCCGGTACCGCAGAGTCTCCATCCGCCGATCGTGCCCGCGGACACCCGAAACCGCGATAGCCAAACGGAGGGCGATGGCCTTGCGGCCGACGCCTCGGCGCCGCCGGGCGGCCTGTGCTTCGATCGGGACAGCAACCCGTCCTGAGGCACGCGGACGGGGTCGACCCCGACAGAAGGAAGCATTGCGATGACCGACACCCTGCTCGTCCCGTTCGGCGCCGCCCCCGTGCCGTCGAGCGGTGCCGAGGTCGAGCGTCGGATCGGCGACCTCCTGGCGACCCTCGCGCAGCCGGGGGTGGGAGGGCTCGGCGGGGTCCGGGTAGCGGCTGAGCTCGATGGTGCCGACATCGCGTCCCTGCGCGTCGACGCCTCGGGGCTCACCGTCGACGACCAACGGCTGAAGGCCGTGTCCGCCGCGGCGCCGCCCGTCGGCGTCGTGCACCGCGTCCCGGGCACGATCCGGAGGCTGGAGGTCGTCGCACACCCGGTGTCGGTCAGGGGTGTCCCCGCCCAGGTGGACATCGCGGCGAGCGACGTCCGCTTCGACTGGGTGGTCGGAGCGGACGACCAGGTCTACGTCGAGGTGCGGCAGCCGTCGGACGCCGAGCCGGTGGTCGGCACGGCACGCATCTCCGTCGCGCACCGGGATCTGGTCGCCGCGGTGCGGACGGTGCTGACCGGGGTCCTCCAGGAGAAGGGCTTCACGCTCACGGCGCTCGACCTGGACCTGCAGAACCGCGGACCTCGCGCGTTGGCCGTCCGTGCAGATGCCAAGGTCCAGCGGAGCTTCCTGCGTGCGGGGGTGACCGTGACCGCGTCGGCCTCGATCGACCGGTCGCTGGTGCTCGAGGTCGGCGACACGACGATCTCGAGCAGCAACCCGATCGTCGAGGGATTCCTCGGGCCCTTCCGGTCGAAGGTCGCGGCCGAGGCCGACCGGAAGATCGACCTTGCCGCGCAGCTTCCTGCCGGTGTCACGGTGTCCGACGTGAGCATCGCGGCGGGCGACGACGTCGTGATCTCGGTGACGCTCGGGTAGCGGCGTCGGATCGCGACCGGTGCGTCAGGCGGCCGCCGCGTCGTCGGTGAGCGGGTAGCCGGCCCGGCGGACGTGGTCGCGAGCGTGCGCGACGGCGGCGGGGAGGTCGTCGAACAGGTGCTCGTGATGGCGCAGCGCGTCCAGGACGCCGACGGTGCGGAACAGCTCGACGTGCCCGTCGCGCACCCCCTTGATGAGCACCGTCACGCCGCGGGCCTCGAGCTGCTGGACGATCTCGCTGAGCACGTGCGCTCCGGTGGCGTCGACGAGCTCGAGCTGCGACATGCGCAGCACGACGACGGTCACGCCGTCGAGACCCGTGACCTCGTCGAGCACCCGGTCGGCGGCTGCGAAGAAGAGCGGACCGTCGATGCGGATGACGGCGATCTGCTCGTCGCCGAGCTCTGGTTCGCCCGGCACCGGCTCGCGGGCGACACCCGCCGAGCGCGCGAGGCCGCGCAGCGCGAACCCGCCGGCGACGACGACCCCGATGCCGACGGCGACGATGAGGTCGACCGAGACCGTGACCACGGCCGTGACGACGAAGGCGGCGGCATCGGCGCGGGTCGAGCGCAGGATCGACCGGGCCGTCGCGACGTGGACCATGCGCACGGCCGTCACCATCAGCACGCCGGACAGCGCGGCGAGCGGGATGTGGGCGACCGGGCCCGCGACGACGAGGACGACGGCGAGCAGCACGGCGGCATGCGTCGCTGCCGCGGCCCGGGTTCGCGCGCCGGAGCGGACGTTGACCGCGGTGCGGGCGATCGCCCCGGTGGCCGGCATGCCACCGAACAGACCCGCGGCGAGCGAGGCCAGGCCCTGGCCGACGAGCTCGCGGTCGGGGTCGTACGCGCCGGTGTCGGTGAGGGAGGCGGCGACCCGCGCGGACAGCAGCGACTCGATGGCGGCCAGTGCCGCGATGGTGAGCGCCGCCGGCAGGAGCGCCTGCATCGTCGCCGGGTCGAGGAGCGGGATCGACGGGGCGGGCAGGCTGTGCGGCAGGGCGCCGATGGTCGCGAGCGGGGCGTGCAGGGCCTGCGCCGCGACGGTTGCGACGACGATGCCGACGAGCGATCCGGGGATCCCCGGACGCAGCCGGGGGAGCCCCAGCATGCAGGCCGAGACGATCCCCACGGCGGCGAGCGACCACGCGAGGGTGGCGGGATCGGCGTTCGTCAGTGACCTCACCGCGGAGGCGACGACGTTGGTGTGCGGTCCCGCCTGCCCGCTCGCGCCGGTGACGGCGGGCACCTGCTGCAGGAAGATGATGGCGGCGATGCCGAGCGTGAAGCCCTCGATGACGGGCCAGGGGATGAACGACACGGCCCTGCCCAGCCGGGCGACCCCGGCGAGGACGACCACGACCCCGGCCATGAGCGTGACCAGCGCGATGGCCCCCGCGCCGTGGGTCGCGACGATCGGTGCCAGGACGACGACCATGGCGCCGGTCGGTCCGGACACCTGCACGTGCGAGCCGCCGAACACGGCCGCGACCAGGCCGGCGACGATCGCGGTGATGAGCCCTGCTTCGGCGCCGGCACCGGACGCGATGCCGAACCCGAGCGCCAGCGGGAGGGCGACGATGCCGACCGTCAGCCCTGCGAGCAGGTCGGTGCGCCACGAGCGCGGCAGCTCGGCGTAGTCGGAGCGGCCCGGGAGAAGACGCTGCGCAGCTGCCCGCACCCGCGTCATCGGGACAGGGCGGGCAGTCCCGCGACGTCGTCGAGCCGGGCGCCGTCGGTGGTCACGATGTCGACGAGCAGCCGGCGGGCGACGGCGAGCAGATCGGCGACGTCCGGGTGCGCGAGCCTGTAGTGGACGTGGCTCGCGCGCCGGTCGGACTCGACGAGGCGGTGGCGGCGCAGGACGGCCAGGTGCTGCGACAGGTGCGACGGCTCGAGCCCGGTCTGTGCCTGGAGCTCCGCGACGGTGTGCTCGTCGCCGTCGGCGAGCAGCTCGAGGAGGCGGATCCGGATCGGGTGCGACAGGCCCTTGAACAGGCCTGCCTTCACCTCGTAGAGCGGACGTTGGCTGCGCGAGTACGGCTGACTGTGCGACATGATGAAGTCATCATATCGTGCTCAGCGGTCGACCCTGACCGAGGAGCGGGAGGGCATCAGCGACGAGCGGAGCCCGCCACGGGTCCGAGCGTGTCCGGTGTCGCGAGGACCTGGCGCTCGACGCGGGTGACGAACGGTGACGTCATGGCCCTGACGAGTGCGCCGTAGCCGAGCCCGAAGCGGAGCTCGTCGCCGACCGTCATCGGGTGGTCGCCGAGGTCGAGGACCAGGTGGTCGCTGCTCATCCCGAGCACGGACATCCCGTCCGGCGGGAGGAGGCCGACGATGTCGACGTCCTGGCGGCCGAGCGCCACGATGGCTTGGCGGCGAGTGCCTCGCGCGCTGTGGGCCGGAGGTTCGCCGTACGTGGCCAGCGCCTGGGTGCCCCACGGGCGCGCGGGCTTGTCGGCGACCTCGATGATCTCCCCCACCAGGGCGAAGGCGTTCGTGCTCAGGCCGGCGATCGGTGTACGGCGGAGGGGCTCGGTACCGAGCAGGATCGACTCGCCGAGGCGCAGCTCGTCGGTGCGTCCGAGCCGGGCCGTCGTCAGCGCCCACTCCAGGGCGGCGGAGTTGCCGCCGGAGACGACGTCGAGCGTGATGCCGTGGTGCGCCTCGGTCCGGTCGACGAGCCGGTGCAGGACGTCCATGTTCGCGTCGTCGGGCACCACCCCGTTCTGGCAGGCCAGGTTCGTGCCGAGGCCGCGCAGCCGCAGCGACCGCGACGCCAGCACGACCCGGACCGCTGCCGGCACGTCGTCGACGGCGATGCCTTCGCGGAGGTCGCCGAGCTCGACCATGAGGATCACGTCGTGGCGGATCCCCGCGTGCGTCGCGGCGTCGTCGAGCGTGGCGATGACGGCGGGCTCGGTGTTGAGGCTGGCGGTCGCGGTGCGCACCACCTGCCCCACCTGGCTGATCATGGGGGAGCGGATCAGGGTCCGTGGCACCGAACCGTCCAGGCGGGCGAGGTTCTCGACCCGGGCGTCACCCAGGCCGATGGCTCCGCCGGCGAGCATCGCGGCAGCGACCCGCGGCGAGCCGAGGACGGCCTTGGTGACCCCGAGGACCCGGATGTCGCGCGCGGCCAACCGGTCCACCAGGACACGGGTGTTGCGCTCGACCAGGTCGAGGTCGATCTCGATCCGTGGGGCGCTCACCGGATCGACGTGGAGGATTCCGCCTTCGGTGCGAGCTCGGGGAACGCGCGCAGGACCATGTCCACCAGGTCCTGGCCCGGCCGGGTCAGCGGGTCGGTGACCGGGAGGCCGAGCTCGAGTCGGTGGTCGTCGATGGACTGGTCGAGCTCGGCTGCGGTCATCGACTCGTGGTTGATGGTCACGCCGATCACCTGGGTGTCGGCGAACGCCTCGATCAGCGCGATCTCGCTGGCCACGGTCGGCATCGGCATCATCGGGAAGTCCCCGAGGACCTCGCGCTTCGGTGCGTGCTGCACGATCACACCCTGGGGGCGGCTGCCTCGCAGGATGTGCCCGGACGTCAGGTACGCCGGGTGGCTCAGCGCGCCCTGCCCCTCGACGACGATCACGTCGGGGTTCTCGCCCTCGAACGCGGCGACGACCTGGTGCTCGACCTCGCCGGAGCAGAACTGCGGGACCAGGGCGTCCAGGGCGACGCCGTACTTGCCGCCCTGGATCAGCGTGGTCTGGCCCGTCCCGACCATGACCGCGTGGATCCCTCGGGCGTTCAGCGCCTGGACCAGCAGCGTCGCGGTGGTCCGCTTGCCGATGGCGCCGTCGGTACCCAGCACCGCGATCCGCGGGCAGGTGACGTCGAAGATCCGCCCCGAGAACAGGTGCAGGTCACGCTTGTCCTTCGGGCGGCGGACGTCGGTGATGGTCACCCGCGCGAGAAGGGCGGCGGCGACGAACTCGGCGTCGTCGTTGAGGAACTCGTGCAGACCGTTGATGACGTGCATGCCCTGGGCGATCCCGTCGAGCAGCACGACCCGCTGCTCCTGCGACAGCAGGCCGTCGGCCGGCGCGAGACCGCAGATCAGGTAGTCGGGGACCGGCCCGGCGTCGGCGATCGCCTCACCCAGCGTGGCGACGATGGGGATGCCGTTCGGGACCCCGTCGAGGAACGTCCCGGCGTCGGTGCCGGCGCACCTGCTGTCGATGACGGAGAGGATCTCGTACTTCTCCGAGTGCCGGACCAGGCCGTTGCCGGTCTTGCCGTCCTGCTCCCCGAACTGGCCCTCGCAGTAGACGACCGCGGTCGAGCCGACCGGGAGGGCGAAGGGTTCGGCCGGGGCGGTCTCGTCGAGACTCCGGAAGGCGTGGGGCAGCGAGGAGCTGTTGGTGAGCGCAGACATGTGGTCCCTCTGAGAAGGCTCAGAGGAGGCGACGGGATCGTGGCCGGGCGATGCGCCCAACGGTCAACGAGTGGTCTGCACTGAGTGCCGGCAAAGTTGCCGGCGAGCCCGACCTTAGCCGCTCGGCACCGACTTCCCTGCATCGTCGCCCGTTCGCCGCTCCAGCCGGACCACGATCGCCTTCGACACGGGGGTGTTGCTGCCGAGCGCTGTGCTGGCCAGGGGGATCAGCACGTTCGCCTCGGGGAAGTACGCGGCGGCGCAGCCGCGGGACGTCGGGTACGCGACGACGCGGTAGTTGCGCAGCGACCGGTCGGGCTCGCCGGGCCACTCGCTGTGGATGTCGACGCGGTCCCCGTCGGCCAGGTCGAGGTCGACGAGGTCCTCCGGGTTCACCAGGATGACGTCACGGCCACCGCGGATGCCGCGGTAGCGGTCGTTGAGGCTGTACATCGTGGTGTTGAACTGGTCGTGGGAGCGGATGGTCTGCAGGATCAGGCGGCCGGGCGGGCACTCGACGGGGACCAGGTCGTTGACCGTGAGCATGGCCTTGCCGGTCGCCGTCGGGAAGGTCCGGGAGTCCCGGGGGCCGTTGGGCAGGACGAAGCCTCCGGAGCGACGGACCTTCTCGTTGAAGTCGCCGAACCCGGGGACGACTCGGGAGATCGAGTCGCGGATGGTGTCGTAGTCACGCTCGAAGGCGGCCCAGTCGATGGGGCCGTCGTCGCCGAGCACCGCCCGGGCGAGGCGCGTGACGATGGAGACCTCGGAGAGCAGCAGGTCCGAGACGGGCGGGAGGGGTCCGTGCGTCGCGTGGACGGCGCACACGGAGTCCTCGACGGACACGAACTGCGGTCCGGTCTCCTGCAGGTCGACGTCGGTCCGGCCGAGCGTCGGCAGGATCAGCGCCTCGGCGCCGGTGACCACGTGCGACCGGTTGAGCTTGGTGGACACCTGCACCGTGAGGTCGGTCCCGTGCATCGCGGCCTCGGCCGCCGCGGTGTCGGAGATCGCCGCCACGAGGTTGCCCCCGAGCGCGAACCACACCTTGATCTCGCCGCGGCGCATCGCCTCGATCGACTGGACGGAGTCGAGCCCGTGCCGGCGCGGCGGCTCGAACGAGAACTCGGCACCGAGGGCGTCGAGGAAGCTGTCCGGCATCCGCTCCCAGATGCCCATCGTGCGGTCGCCCTGCACGTTGCTGTGCCCGCGGATCGGGGAGGCGCCCGCGCCCGGCTTGCCGATGTTCCCGCGGAGCAGCAGGAGGTTGATGATCTCCTTGATCGTGTCGACGCCCTTGCGGTGCTGCGTCAGCCCCATCGCCCACGTGATGATCACGCGGTCGGCGGCGAGGTAGCGCTCGGCCAGCCGGTCCATCTCAGCCACGGTCAGGCCGGTGGCCGTGAGCACCTCCTGCTCGTCGAGCGCTGCGAGGTGGGTCCGCAGTTCGTCGAGGCCGAGCGTGTGCTCCGCGAGGAACTCGTGGTCGAGGACCGTGCCGGGGGCGCGGTCCTCCGCCTCCAGGACCCGGCGGGAGATCCACTGCAGGAGCGCCATGTCGCCGCCGCTGCGGATCTGCAGGAACTGGTCGGCCAGGTCCGTCCCGTGGCCGAGGACCCCGCGCACGGTCTGCGGGTTCTTGTAGCGCCGCAGTGCTGCCTCCGGCAGCGGGTTCACCGAGACGATCGTCGCGCCGTGCCGCTTCGCGTTCTCGAGCGCGGTCAGCATGCGCGGGTGGTTGGTGCCGGGGTTCTGCCCCATGACGATGATCAGGTCCGACTGCGCGAAGTCGTCGTACGCGATGGTCGACTTCCCGACGCCGACCGTGGCGAGCATCGCGGTGCCCGTCGACTCGTGGCACATGTTGGAGCAGTCGGGCAGGTTGTTGGTGCCGAAGGCGCGCACGAAGAGCTGGTAGACGAACGCCGTCTCGTTGGCCGTGCGACCGCTGGTGTAGAACGCGGCCTGGTCGGGCGAGTCGAGCCCGCGCAGCTTGTCGGCGACCAGCCGGAACGCGTCGACCCAGCTGATGGGGACGTAGTGGTCGCTGCCGGCGGCCTTGTGGACGGGTTCGACGAGCCGGCCTTGCTGGCCCAGCCAGTACTCCGACCGGTCCCGCAGGTCGGTGAGCGAGTGCTCGGCCCAGAACGACGTCGGGACGGTCGCCGTGGTGGCCTCCCACGCGACCGCGCGCGCACCGTTCTCACAGAACTCGACCCTCCCGCGATGGTCCGGGTCCGGCCACGCGCAGCTCATGCAGTCGAAGCCGTCCTTCTGGTTCACCTTGGTGAGCAGCCTCAGCGCGCGGCTCGGACCCAGCCCGTCGAGCACGTAGCCCATCGCACTGACGACGGAGGGGAGCCCGACGGCCCACGCCTCGGGTGGGCGGACGGTGAACCGGGGCTCGCGGGCCATCAGGCGTGCACCCGCACGAGCACGCGCTCCGGCCGGGAGTACACGACCATCGACGCCCCCCGCAGGAAGCCCACGAGCGTGATCCCCGACTCCTGCGCGAGGTCGGCGGCGAGCGACGACGGCGCCGACACGGCCGCGAGGACGGGGATACCCGCCATGAGCGCCTTCTGGGTGAGCTCGAACGACGCGCGGCCCGACACCATGAGCACCGTGCCGCGCAGCGGCAGCCGGCCCCCGGTCAGCGCCCACCCGACCACCTTGTCGACGGCGTTGTGGCGACCGACGTCCTCCCGCAGCACGAGAAGCTCGCCCGTCGCACCGTCGAACAGGGCCGCGGCGTGCAGCCCACCCGTCCTGTCGAAGACGTCCTGGTGCTCGCGGAGCCGGTCCGGGAACGTCGCCAGGAGGTCGGCGGGCAGGACGAGCTCGTCGGCGTCGACCGTCCAGTGCGAGTGCGTGCGGACGGCGTCGATGCTGGCCTTGCCGCACAGCCCGCAGGACGACGTCGTGTAGAAGGAGCGCTCGAGGGACGGGTCCGGTGCGGGGACGTCGCGCGCGAGCGTCACGTCGAGGACGTTGTAGGTGTTGAGGCCCTCGTCGGTCGCGCCGGCGCAGTACCGCGCCGCGACGACGTGGTCCGCGGCGGTGACGACGCCCTCCGACACGAGGAACCCGGCAGCGAGCTCGACGTCGTGGCCGGGGGTCCTCATGGTGACGGCGAGCGACCGTCCCCCGACGCGGATCTCGAGGGGCTCCTCGGCAGCGAGGACGTCCTCGGCCCGGTGGACGCCGGTGTCCAGGTCGATGCGCGTCACCCGTCGACGGGCCGTGATTCTTGCCATGCCCCACTATCGCTCGTCGGGCCGCCCGCGGAGTGGTGCGTCGCCCCACCGGCCGCCGTCGCCATACTGCGGGCATGGACGACGCCCCTGCGCCGCGTGCGCTTCGCCGCCTCCCCGCCGTGATCGCGGCTGCGGCCGCCGCCTGGTGGACGGGGACGGTGTCGTGGGCCTACCTGGTGAACACGCAGGGCCCGATGGGCGAGGCGGGGCTCGGAGCGGTGATCGCCGCGCTGGCGGCCACGGTGCTCGCGGCCTGCGCCGTCTTCGCCGGGACGAGCGCGCTCACGCGGCGCAGCACGGTGGCCGGGATCGGCTGCGCCGTGGTGGTGGTCGCTGCTGCGGCGGTGCTCGCGCCGACCGTCGTGGACCGGCACCACAGCTTCGTCGACCGCCCGGACCGCACGGCGACCTGCACCGGGTGGCAGTTCGACCACTACCCCCCGGGCACGTCGGACGCGCCGGAGCTCGTGTACTGCGTGGGCGTGGAACGCCCGGTCGAGGGCTGAGCACGCACGTCCCGCGTACGCGGCGGCCCCCGCTGCAGAGCACGCCGACACCCCCGGCGACCGCGCCGAGAGACTTCCTCAGCAGGAGGCAGAGGACTTCTTCGGCACGGTGAGCGGGGCGCCGGGGGTGGCGGGGAGAACCCAGGCATCGCTCCAGCCCTGTGCGGCCAGGGAAGCGTCGAGCTCTCGGCCGCCCGCGCTCCACGGCAGCTCGAGCGCACCGCAGATGAGCATGCCCTGGAGGAGCTCGTCCGACGGCTCCACGTCGGCCGCTTCGGCAAAGGTCCGGCCCGCGACGTCATACGTCCGCCACCCGAACGGCTCGGCGCCGCTGCAGGAGACGAGTGCGGAGGTGGCGAGGACGTGCGTGAGACCGCACTCGGAGCTGCCCTCCGGCGCGGCACCGAGCGGGCCGCTCGCGGTCGAGTCGTTCGTCAGGTCGATGCTCGTGAGCTCGTACCCGTCCACCGAACGTGCCAGGAACTCGACCACGTCGTGGGCGACGGGGTCGAGCCACACGTCTCCCTCGATCTCGTCCCCGGCGAGCGGGGTGATGGTGCCGTCGGTGGTCTGCCAGTAGAGCCCGTGGACGCCCGTCGGGAAGTGCGGGTCCGCGTCGGCCCAGAGCACGCGACCGTCCGCCTGCTGGAGGATCGGCGCCGCGTCGTGGGACGTCGGGCCGAGGCGGAACGGGCTGAGGCTCCCGTCGCGCAGGTCGACCTCGGTGTACCACCAGCTCTCGCCCAGGCCCTTGAAGTACAGCCAGGCCTTGCGCTGCGTCGCGTCCCACCACATGATCTCGCCGCCGCCGTCGGCCGGGAGCGAGGACAGGCGGTACGTCGCGCTGTCCGGTGCGACGAGGAAGAGGGCCTGCGTACCCGCCGGGTCGAAGGTGCCGTCGTCCTCGCCGGGGATGACCGTGACTGTCGAGAAGAGGGTGAGGGCCCACCCCGGACCGACCGTGTCCCAGGTGTCGTCGGTCATGACCCAGGCGTCAGGCTCCGACGTGTGTCCCTTCGGTGCGAGAGCACGGGCGGTCGCGGTCGCCGTCGGTGTGCTCGAGGGCTCGACGGACGGTGTCGGCGTCGTGGTGTGCGCCGGCGGGGCGGGTGCCGGAGCGCTTCGGTCCAGGAGCGCGGAACCCGTGAGCGCGACCAGGACGAGTGCGGCCGCGGACCCGGCCGCGATCAGCGACTCGTGCCGGCGACGCCGGCCGCGGGCTGCGCGGGCGATGAGCGGGACGGAGAGACCCGGCCGGCGGCGGTGGCGCTCGGTGACCTCGAGACTCAGCTCCTCGAGTCCCCTGCGGAAGTCGTCGGTCATCGTGTCCTCCGGATCGTCGTGACGTCGATGCGGTCACCCTCGTTGTCGCCGAGCAGCGGGCTCAGGTTCTGCCGTGCCTCGAACAGGTACCGCTTGACCGTCCCGGGGGACACGCCCATGCGGTCCGCCACGTCACGGACCGCGAGGTCGTCGACGTAGTGGAGCACCACGGCTGCCCGCTGCTGCGGGGGGAGCGACGCCAGAGCCCGGGCGATGTCGGCACGGCGGACGGCGGTGGTGTCGGGTCCGTCCGGTGCCGGTCCGCGGTCCGCGACCAGCGGGACCAGCCCGAGCCAGCGTCGGCGTCTGCGGTAGCCGTCGAGGAACACGTGCAGGATGGCGCGTCGGACGTACGCCTCGAGCCACTCGACGTCGGCACCGGACCGGCGCCGGGAGAACGTCCGGATGAGAGCCTCCTGGACGACGTCCTGTGCGGTCGCGTCGTCGCCGGTGAGCAGGTAGGCGTACGCCGTCAGCGCCGGTCCTCGTTCGCGGACCAGGCCGGCGAGCCGTTCGTCACCCATGGATCACCTCTCTCGTGCCCTGCAGCCCCGACATCCTTGTGCCCCCAGACGTGCGGGAGGGCCGATCGGTTGTGCGGCGCGGCATGTTCACCCCGTCGCGGCGCTGCGGTAGCCCCGCTCCTGGTTCCGGCGGACGCTGGGTCGGTGACCAACCGCCTCGCGTCCGCGACGAGCCCCTACCTGCAGCAGCACGCCGGCAACCCGGTGGACTGGGTCGAGTGGGGCGACGCCGCGTTCGAGGAGGCGGCCGCCCGTGGTGTGCCCGTGCTGGTCTCGGTCGGGTACGCGGCGTGCCACTGGTGCCACGTCATGGCGCACGAGTCGTTCGAGGACCCGGCGACGGCCGCGTTCATGAACGAGCACTTCGTGTGCGTCAAGGTGGACCGCGAGGAGCGGCCCGACGTCGACGCCGTCTACATGGCGGCGACGCAGGCGATGACGGGGTCGGGCGGCTGGCCGATGACGGTGTTCACGACGCCGACGGGCGAGCCGTTCTTCTGCGGCACGTACTTCCCGCCGCGGCGGGTGCGGGGGACGCCGTCGTTCACGGAGGTGCTGGCGAGCGTCGCGGCGGCGTGGACGACGCGCCGCGGCGAGGTGGAGGAGAGCGCCGGGATCATCGCGGAGGCCCTCGCCGAGCGGCCGGCGGAGGGTGAGGAGGTCGAGCCGTCCGTCGTCGACCGCGCTCTCACCGGACTGACGACCACGTTCGACGCCGCGCGCGGAGGGTTCGGCGGCGCCCCCAAGTTCCCGCCGTCGATGGTGCTGGAGTGGCTGCTGCGCCACCACGCGCGCACAGGGGACGCGCAGGCGCTCGCGATGGCGGAGACGACGCTCGACGCGATGGCCCGCGGCGGGATGTACGACCAGCTGGCCGGTGGCTTCGCCCGGTACTCGGTGGACGCCGCATGGGTGGTGCCGCACTTCGAGAAGATGCTCTACGACAACGCGCTCCTGCTGCGGGTGTACCTGCACGCGTGGCGGGCGACGGGCTCGGCGCTCGCGCGCCGCATCGCGACGGAGACCGCGCAGTGGATGCTCGACGAGCTGCGCACGGGCGAAGGTGGGTTCGCGTCGTCGCTCGACGCGGACAGCGAGGGCCGCGAGGGTGCGTTCTACGCCTGGAGCCCCGCGCAGCTGCGGGAGGTGCTGGGGGACGACGACGGCGCCTGGGCGGCCTACGTCCTGGGCGTGACCGACGAGGGCACGTTCGAGCACGGGACCTCGGTGCTGCAACGGCGCGCCGACCCGACCGACGGCGGGCGGTTCGACGACGTGCGGGCGCGGCTGCGCGCGGACCGGGAACGGCGCCCGCGGCCTGCGCGCGACGACAAGGTCGTCTCCGGGTGGAACGGGCTGGCCGTCGCGGCGCTCGCGGAGGCGGGTGGTCTGCTCGACCGTCCCGACCTGCTCGATGCCGCGACGGAGGCAGCCCGCTTCCTGCTCGAGACGCACGCGCGCCGGGCGCCCGACGGGTCCGTGCGGCTGGTGCGGGCCTCGCGCGACGGGGCGGCCGGCTCCGCGCCCGGCGTGCTGGAGGACTACGCCCACGTGGCCGACGGGCTGCTGACACTCAGCGCCATCACGGGCGAGCAGGTGTGGTTCGGTGCCGCCGGGGAGCTGCTGGAGACAGCGCTGGTGCACTTCGCTGCGACGGACGGCGGGCTGCGGGACACGGCCGACGACGAGACCGACGCCGTCCTCGGCAGGATCCGGGCCCTCCAGGACCCCGCCGACGGGCCCACCCCGGCTGGTCAGTCCGCGGCGGCCGGCGCCCTCCTGACCTACGCCGCCCTCACGGGGTCGCTGCGGCACCGGGAGGCGGCCGAGCGCGCGCTGCGGGGTCCGCTGGGGATCGCGACCCGCTTCCCGCGGGCCGCGGGCGCCGCGCTCGCGGTGGTGGAGGCGCTCCTCGACGGGCCGCGCGAGGTGGCGGTCGTCGGGCGGGACGGCGACCCGGCCCGGCGGGCGCTGCACCTCGCGGCGTTGCGCTCGTCGGCCCCCGGGGTGGTCGTCGCGGTGGGGGAGCCGGGGGGTGACGGGCTGCCGCTGCTCCGAGACCGACCGCTGGTCTCCGGCGTCGCGGCCGCCTACGTGTGCCGAGGGTTCGTGTGTGACCTCCCCACGACGAGCCCGGACGCGCTGGCCAGGGAGCTCGGGCGGTGAGCGGGAGGCGTCCGGCATCCGAGACTGCTTGACAGCATGTGGACGCGTGCTCACACTCGTGGCATGTCCACCACCAGCATCGTGCGCCACGTCGACGTCATGTCGACGCGCCGGTGTCTGTGTCGAATGTGTCTCTGAGGACTCCGTCCTCCCGGTCCCAGCAGCTCTGAGCAGCTCCCTGCAGGCGTCACGCCGCAGGTAGGACCTGACCCGCCGCCCCGCGGCGCAGCCCGACACCGTCCTCGACGACGGTGCGGACCGACAGTGGACATCGCCCGACCTGGAGCAGACCGTGCCGAACCGTACCCGTATCGACCTTCTCCCCATCCAGGAGGCCGTCGCGACAGCCTCGCCCAGCGCCTGGCGCGACGGGATCGTCATCTCCCGCGAGCCCGACACCGTCACCGTCGCCCTGCTGGACGGTGGCGCGACCGTGCTGGCCACGAGGGCAGCACCCGCGACCGGGGAGCCCGTCGCCGTGCACCTCGTGGCCGAGGTGGTCGCTCTCGGAGGCGCCTGGTACTCGGCGCGTCCGGTCGCCGGCTAGGCCGTCTGCATCGAGGACATCGCCGCCCGGCACGCCTCGACCATCGCCGTGCACGCCGAGGCGCAGATCCGGCAGTGCTCGGACATCTCCGCGTGCATCGCGCACTCGGCCGCGCAGGCCTCACCCATCGTCATGCACGCCGTCATCATCGAGGTCATGACGCCCATGTCGTAGCCGGCCGGGCGCATCATCATCCGCATCATCGTCGTCGCGACGTCCGCGGTGCTCATGCACATCGAGGCACATCGCCCCATGCCCTCGCCGCCGTCCGCGTCGGCACACATGGTGGCGGCCATCGCGGCTGCCGAGCACGCCTCGATGCAGTCCTGCATCATCGGCATCTTCATACCGGCCATGTCCGCCATCGGCATGGACTTCATCATGTCGGCCATCATGCTCATCGCTGGTCACCCTCCGTCGCTGCCCGTCCGGACCTGGTCCGAGCGACGTTACGCCGCGCTCGGGAGCCGCGCACCACCCCGGGACCGCGGACCGGGGGAGGGCCGAAACCGTCGACGAAACCGACGTTTCTGAAACACTTCACATGATTGACGGCATACATCATACGAGTTACGTTTTCGACCGGTTCGACCGCCCGAACAACGCCGTTCGAGAGAGCCGTCGGCTGCCAGCAGCGAGCGCCCTCACCGTCGAGGCGCGCTCAGCCGGCCCGCACCGTCAGGAGGCACGCCCGGATGCTCCGCACTCGTCCACCACGTCGATCAGCCGCAGCGATGGCGCTCGCGCTGGTCGTCGGAGGTGTCACGGCGGTCGCCGTCGCCACGGCGACGCCGGCCGCAGCCGCCATCGACCCCACGGACTTCCAGCAGGTCACCCTCGCCAAGGGCCTCGGCGAGGTCGGTGAGCCGTTGACCATCTCGGTGCTGCCGGACCGGTCGGTCCTGCACACCGCGCGCAACGGCACCCTGCGCCGCACCGACGTGAACGGCACGACCTCGGTGATCGGCAACATCCCCGTCTACACGCACGACGAGGAGGGTCTGCAGGGCGTCGCGGCGGACCCGAACTTCGCCACGAACCGCTACGTCTACCTGTACTACGCACCGCCGCTGAGCACCCCGAGCGGCGACGCGCCGGCCACCGGCAACGACTCGACCTGGGCGACCTGGGCGGGGGTCAACCGCCTGTCGCGGTTCACGCTGAACTCGAACTTCACGGTCAACATGAGCAGCCAGGTGAACATCCTGGACGTGCCCGCGAACCGGGGCATCTGCTGCCACGTCGGCGGCGACCTCGACTTCGACGCGGCCGGCAACCTGTACCTGTCGACGGGTGACGACTCCAACCCGTTCGACTCGGCGGGGTACTCGCCCCTCGACGAGCGGACCAACCGCAACCCGGCCTACGACGCGCAGCGTTCCGCGGGCAACACCAACGACCTGCGGGGCAAGATCCTGCGGATCAAGGTCAACGCCAACGGCACGTACTCGATCCCGGCGGGCAACCAGTTCGCGCCCGGTACGGCGCAGACCCGGCCGGAGATCTACGCGATGGGGTTCCGCAACCCCTTCCGGATGACCGTCGACAAGGGGACCGGCGTGGTCTACGTCGGCGACTACGGCCCGGACGCCGGCACCACGAGCTCCGCCCGCGGCCCCTCCGGCCAGGTCGAGTTCGACCGGGTCGCCGCGCCGGGTAACTACGGCTGGCCGTACTGCACCGGCAGCAACAGCACCGCCGAGACCTACAACGAGTGGAACTTCGCGACGAACAGCACCGGTGCGAAGTTCAGCTGTGCCGGCGGTCCGACCAACAACTCGTTCCGCAACACCGGCCGGCAGACGCTGCCACCCGCGCAGCCGGCCTGGATCCGCTACGCCGGTGACGCCGGCTCCCCGGCCGAGTTCGGCAGCGGCTCCGAGTCGCCGATGGCCGGCCCCGTGTACCGCTACGACGCGGCGAACCCGTTGACGACGAAGTTCCCGCAGTCGCTGGACGGCAAGTTCTTCGCCGCCGAGTTCGGCCGCGGCTGGATCAAGCCGATCACGGTCAATGCCGACGGCTCCCGTGGCCTGATCGACTCGTTCCCGTGGAGCGGCAAGCAGGTCATCGACCTGCAGTTCGGCCCGGACGGCTCGCTGTACGTGCTGGACTACGGCGCCGGCTTCGGCAACGGCGACGCGAACTCCGCGCTGTACCGGTTCGACTACGTCGGCAGCGGCAACAACCGTGCCCCGACGGCCGCCGCCAGCGCCACCCCCACCTCAGGGACGGCACCGTTGACGGTGAGCTTCTCGTCGGCCGGCAGCAACGACCCGGACGGCGGCACGCTGTCCTACTCCTGGGCGTTCGGCGACGGCACCACCTCGACCGCGGCCAACCCCACCAAGACGTACTCCGCCAACGGCTCCTACACCGCCACCTTGACGGTGCGGGACCCGCAGGGTGCCACCGGCACGTCCAGCGTGCAGGTCAGTGTCGGCAACACCGCGCCGAAGGTGGTCGTCAACCTGCCCTCCGCCGGGCAGCTGGTGTCGTTCGGCGACAGCGTCCCGTGGAGCGTCACGGTCACCGACCCCGAGGACGGCACGATCGACTGCTCGAAGGTCACCATGGCCTATCAGCTCGGTCACGACCAGCACGCGCACAAGATCACCGAGCAGACCGGGTGCTCCGGCACGATCGTCATCCCGGTGGACGGTGAGCACGACGACGCGGCGAACATCTTCCCGGTCTTCGACGCGTCGTACACCGACAACGGCGGGCTGACCACGCACGGCCAGAGCCTCCTGCAGCCGCGGCACCGTCAGGCGGAGCACTTCAGGACCTCCTCCGGCATCCTCACGTACTCCAAGACGACGGCCGAGGGGGGCATGACGGTCGGCGACATCCACAACGGCGACTGGATCCAGTTCGACCCGTACACGCTCAACAACGCCACCTCGGTGCTGCTGCGGGTGTCGTCGGCCGGCGCCGGGGGGACGGTGCAGCTCCGCACCGGCTCACCGACCGGCACGGTCATCGGCTCGGCGCAGATCCCGGTGACCGGCTCGTGGGAGACCTTCACCACCGTCACCGCCCCGATCAGCGGTGCCCCCGCGGGCACCACGTCGCTGTACCTCTCCTTCAGCGGCGGCACGGGCCTGCTGTTCGACGTGGACAGCTTCACCTTCAGCACCGGCACCCCGCCGTCCGGGGTGGGTCCGGTGAAGGGTCTGGCAGGCAAGTGCCTGGACGTGCGGGGCGGGGTCTCGACGGACGGCACGCAGGTCCAGCTGTACTCCTGCTCGGGTGGTGCGCCCCAGACCTGGACGCGCACCGGTCAGACGCTGCGGGCGTACGGCAAGTGCCTGGACGTCAGCGGCGGAAGCACCGCAGACGGCGCCAAGGTGCACATCTGGACGTGCAACGGGGGCGCGAACCAGAGCTGGACCGCGCAGTCCGACGGCACGTTGCGCAACGCGCTCTCCGGCAAGTGCCTGGACGTGTACGGCAACAACTCCGCGGACGGCACCGTCGTGCACCAGTGGTCGTGCATCGCCAACGCGGCCAACCAGAAGTGGATCTTGCCCTGACCTGACGGGTCGCGCGCCCGCGCACCGCGCCGGCGCCCGACCCGC
The DNA here is from genome assembly GCF_001426705.1 of Cellulomonas sp. Root485. Lineage (GTDB taxonomy): Bacteria > Actinomycetota > Actinomycetes > Actinomycetales > Cellulomonadaceae > Cellulomonas. The sequence continues at coordinate 597,745 of NZ_LMFC01000001.1, forward strand.
CCTCGTAGACGGAGGAAATCTGATGCGCAGCCAACTCGTCGGTGCGGGCGCCGTTCTCGCGCTCGCCGCCGGCACCCTCGCCACAGCGATGCCGGCCTCGGCCGCGGACCCGCCGTACGACGTCCTCGTGTTCTCGAAGACCGCCGGCTTCCGGCACGACTCCATCCCGGCCGGCATCCAGGCGATCCGTGACCTGGGCGCGGCGAACTCCTTCACGGTCACCGCGACCGAGGACGCCGCCGCCTTCACGACGGCCAACCTCGCCCAGTACGAGACGGTCGTGTTCCTCAGCACCACCGGCGACGTGCTCAACGCCACCCAGCAGACCGCTTTCGAGTCGTACGTCCGCGGCGGCGGCGGCTATGTCGGCATCCACTCCGCGGCGGACACCGAGTACGACTGGTCCTTCTACGGGCAGCTCGTCGGCGCCTACTTCTCCTCGCACCCGGCGATCCAGCAGGTCGGCGTCAGGACCGAGAACCGGGCGCACCCGGCGACGTCGCACCTGGCGCAGGTCTGGACCCGCACCGACGAGCTGTACAACTACCGCACCAACCCGCGGTCCACCGCGCGTGTCCTGTCGACGCTCGACGAGTCGACCTACTCCGGCGGGACGATGGGCGCCGACCACCCGATCACCTGGTGCAAGACGCTCGACGGCGGACGGTCGTTCTACACCGGCCTCGGGCACAGCCAGTCGTCGTTCTCGGAGGCGGCGCTCCGCACCGAGATCCTCGGTGGGATCCGCTACACCGCCAAGCGCGCCGACGCCGACTGCCGCCCGGAGACCGGGTACACGACGCTGTACAACGGCTCCACCACCGGCTGGTCGCAGGCCGGCCCCGGAGGTTTCACGAACACCGACGCCACCCTGACCACGTTCGGTGGGATGGGCCTGCTCTGGTACAACGCCAAGCAGTTCGGCTCGTACTCGCTCAAGGCGGACTTCCGGGTGACCGGGGACAGCAACTCCGGCGTCTTCGTCGGGTTCCCCAACCCCGGCAACGACCCGAACATCGCGCAGAACCAGGGGTACGAGGTCCAGATCGACGCGACGGACGCCGCCGACCGCACCACCGGCGCGATCTACGGCGTCAGGTCCGCCGACATCGCCGCGCGCGACGCGGCGCTGAACCCGCCGGGGGAGTGGAACACCTTCGAGCTGCTCGTGGAGGGCCAGCGGCTGCGGGTGTACCTCAACGCGACCCTGATCAACGACTTCACCAACACGGACCCGAACCGCAACCTCGACGGCTACGTCGGCATCCAGAACCACGGCGGCACGGACGCGGTCTCCTACCGCAACCTCCGGATCAAGGAGTCCGGGTCCCCGCAGACCGGGGTGGGTCCGGTGAAGGGGCTCGCGAGCAAGTGCCTGGACGTGCGGGGCGGGAGCTCGGCGAACGGCACGCAGATCCAGCTGTCCTCGTGCTCGGGTGGTGCGGGGCAGACCTGGACGCGCAGCGCCTCGACGCTGCAGGCGCTCGGCAAGTGCCTCGACATCAGCGGCAACAGCACGGCGAACGGCGCCAAGGTGCAGCTGTGGACGTGCAACGGCGGCGCGAACCAGACCTGGACGGCGCAGTCCGACTCCACGCTGCGCAACCCGCAGTCGGGCAAGTGCTTGGACGTCTCGGGCAACAACCCCGCCGACGGCACCGTCGTGCACCTGTGGACGTGCATCGCGAACGCCGCCAACCAGAAGTGGATCCTGCCCTGACCAGGCCCGACCTGACCTGCCTGAGCTGACAACCGAGGAGATTCTCGTGGCACTGCGTTCCGTCACCCCCCGACCGTCGCCACCCGGCCGGTCCGTCCTGCGGCTCGCCGTCGCCGCGGTCCTCGCCGTCGGTGGCGTCACGGCCCTGGCGCCGCCGGCGAGCGCCGCCGTGATGCAGACCGTGTACGTGTCGCCGTCCGGCTCCGGCACCGCCTGTACCTCCGCGGCGCCGTGCTCCTTGTCCCAGGCGCAGGCCACCGTCCGGACGATCGCTCCGAGCATGACGGGTGACATCGTCGTGCAGCTCGCCGCCGGCACGTACACCCTGAGCGCGCCGCTCACGTTCACGGCGGCCGACTCCGGTGCCAACGGGTACACGGTCATCTGGCAGGCGGCGGCCGGCGCACGGCCGATCATCTCCGGCGCGCAGCGCGTCACCGGGTGGTCCGTCGCGGACTCCGCGCAGAACATCTGGCGGGCCTCCGTCGGCACCGGCTTCGACGCGCGGCAGCTGTTCGTCGACGGCCGGATCGCCACCCGTGCCCGGACCCAGGTCAACCGGGGCGACTTCACCTTCACGAACACCGGCCTGACGTTCACCAACGGCGCGCTGTCGTACCTCAACAACCTGGCCAACAAGAGCCGGGTCGAGCTCGAGACGGTCAACTCGTTCACCGACCGCTACGTGCCGGTGCAGACCATCGCCAACAACACGCTCACCATGCAGCAGCCCGCCTGGAACAACAACGCGTGGGGCTACGACACGCTCACCAAGCCGTTCCGCGCCGGGCCGATGTACCTGCTGAACGCGCGGGAGTTCCTGAACGAGGCAGGGGAGTGGTACCTCGACACGGCCGCCGGGACGCTGTTCTACAAGCCGCTCTCCGGGCAGAACATGGCCACCGCCGACGTGCAGCTGCCGCGGCTCGAGTCCCTGCTGCGGGTCGGTGGCACCTATGCCGCGCCGGCGCACCACCTGTCCTTCGTGGGTCTGCAGTTCTCGGGCACGAGCTGGCTGCAGCCCAGCAGCAACCAGGGCTACGCCGACCAGCAGACGGGCGCGTACATGTACGGCGCCTGGAACCGGCCGGGCGACGCTCTCACGTCGTGCCAGTCCGGCTGCCAGCTCTTCGAGGCGACCCGGCCCGCCTGGCGCCAGATGCCGGCGGCCGTCCAGGTGTCGGCGGCCAACACCGTCGCCTTCACCAACAACCGGTTCACCAACCTCGGCCAGGTGGGGCTCGGCATCGGCAACGACGCCAACGCGCACGGCACCGGCGTCGGGCTCGGTGCCAGCGGCGTCACCGCGAACGGCAACGTGTTCGAGTACCTCTCCGCCGGAGCGGTGATCGTCGGCGGTGTCCAGGCCGACGCGCACCACCCCAGCGACAGCCGGATGACGAACCGCAACATCACCCTGAGCAACAACGTCGTCCACGACGTCGCGACCGAGTACCGCAGCCACGTCGGTCTGCTCATGACGTACACGGCGAGCTCGGCGATGGCGAACAACGAGCTGTACAACCTGCCGTACTCCGGCATCGCCCTGGGCTACGGCTGGGGCGCGAACGACCCGGGCGGCAGCCAGGACTACATCGACCGCGGCCTGTACAACTACCAGCCGAGGTACACCACGGCCACGGTCGCGGCGAACAACCGCGTCACGGCGAACTACGTCCACGACGTGGTGCAGCAGATGACCGACGCCGGTGCCTTCTACCACCTCTCGGCGAGCCCCGGCACGACCGTCAACCAGAACTACTTCCGCAACACCAACGGCTGGCTCGGGCTGTACTTCGACGAGGGCTCCCGCTACGTGTCGGCCGCGAACAACGTGTTCGAGAGCACCGGCACCTGGGCCTACACGCAGGAGTGGGCGAACAACAACACCGGCAACCTGACGCTGACCAACAACTGGACGGTGAACAACGGCAGCAACGTCAGGACCGGTACCCGCGGCAACACCAACACCGGGACGGTCGTCGTCACGGGCGGCAACTGGCCGAGCGGCGCACGCGCCGTCATGGCCGCGGCCGGTGTGCAGGGCACCCAGCAGCCGACCACCACGTTCGCGCTGCGCGGCGTGGCGTCCAACCGGTGCCTCGACATCGCGGGGGCGTCCCAGACGAACGGGGCGCTGGCCGCCATCTGGGACTGCCACGGCGGTGCGAACCAGCAGCTCACCCTGACCGCAGCCGGTGAGCTGCGCCTGTACAACGGCACGAAGTGTCTCGACGTCGTCGGCCGCGGCACCGCCAACGGCACCGGGGTGGAGATCTGGGACTGCAACGGGGGGACCAACCAGCAGTTCCGCCTCAACAGCAACGGCAGCATCACCGCCGTCGGCGCGAACAAGTGCCTCGATGTCAGCGCCTTCGGCACCGCCAACGGCACCAAGGTCCAGATCTGGGACTGCCTGGGCGCCACCAACCAGCAGTGGACCAGGGTCGGGGCCTGAGCACCGACCGATGAGCTGATCCGGGGTGCCCGGGCCGCCGCACCGGCGAGCCGGGCACCCCGCTCGGTGGATCCCGGGCGGTCCGCGTCCGGATCAGCCGGCGTGCACCGACGAGGACCGGCGGGTGCTGCCGGGGGACACACCGACCTCCCGTTTATAGGCGCGGCTGAAGGATGCCTCCGAGTCGTAGCCCAGGTCCCCGGCCACCTCGCGCACCGTGGCGCGCCCGTACCCGAGCCGGTCGGCCGCGACGTGCATGCGGACGCGGGTGACGTACTGCATCGCCGGCTCTCCGACGACCTCCGTGAAGCGCGCGGAGAACGCGGACCGGGACATCGCGGCCTCGTGCGCCATCGTCGCGACGGTCCACGGCCGGCCCGGCTCGCGGTGCACCGCGGTGATCGCCGCGCCGAGCTGCGGGTCGCGCAGGGCGCCGAGCCAGCCGGTGGTGACGTGCTGCGCGTCCAGCCAGGCGCGGATCGACTGGATCACGAGGATGTCTGCCAAGCGGGTGGTGACGGCCTCGCCGCCCGGCCGGGTGTGGGTCAGCTCCTCGGTGGTGAGCGCGAGCGTGGCCGCCATCCACGCTCCGCCCTGCCGGCCGTCGACGTGCACGACCGAGGGCAGCAGGTCCAGCAGGAGCCGGGAGGCGGCCCCGTCCACCGAGAGCACGCCGCAGATCAGCTCCACGTGGCTCCCGGTTCCTGTGTGGCGCAGGACGGAGTAGTTCGGGCTGAGGAACTCCTGCGGCAGCTCGTCGACCCGGCCCAGCGACGGCACCCCCGGGGCGCTGCGCAGCAGGTGGCCCCGGCCGTGCGGGACGAGCGCGAGGTCGCCCGGGACGAGCCGGACGGGCGGGGCGCCCTCGACCTCGACCCACGCCTCGCCGACCGTCACCACGTGGAAGCTGACGCAGTCGCCGAACGCGGGCATGTCGACCGCCCACGGGCCGTCCGCCTCGGTGCGGCTGTAGAACACGCCCGTGACGCGCAGATGGCGCAGGGCCTCGCCGACGGGGTCGACGGGCGTCCAGGGAAGGTCGACGACCGTCACGAATCCTCCTGGATGATCTGCCATGAATGTGCGACGGTTCATCATAGACCGTCCAGGCTGTCGCTGGTGAGGTGGGAACCACAGCACTCCCCACCGCATCGAAGGAGACAGATCATGAAGGTTCTCGTCGTCGGAGCGACGGGCGGCTCCGGCCGTGCCGCCGTGACCGAGCTGGTCAGCCGAGGTCACGACGTCACCGCGCTCTCGCGCCACGCCTCGACGCTGCCGGGGGTCCGCGGGATCGACGGGGACGCCACCGACGCCGCACTGGTCGGGCGGCTGGTCGAAGGTCAGGACGCCGTCGTCGTGACGCTCGGCATCACCGAGAACGCCGTGCGGGTGCGCCTGCGCGGACCGTCGGGCACCCCGCTCGACATCCGCTCGCGCGGCACGCACACCGTGCTGGCCGCGATGCGTCGCCACGGGGTCCGCCGCGTGGTCGTGCAGACGTCCTACGGCACCGGGCCGACGAGCGTCGGCCTCCCGCTGGTCAACCGGCTGATCTTCGCGGTGCTGCTGCGGCCGCAGATCGCGGACACCGAGCGCCAGGGCGCCGAGCTGCGCGCGAGCGGGCTCGACTGGGTCGAGGTCCAGCCGGTCACCCTCACCGACGAGCCGTGGGCCGGTCCGCCGACGACGTCGACCGACGGGTCCATCGAGGGCACGAAGGTCTCGCGCGCGCAGGTCGGGTGGTTCCTCGCGGAGGCGGTCGAGGACGCCACGCTGACCGGGCGGACGGTCTCGGTGTCGGCCGGTGCGGCGGTCCCGGTCACGGCGTGAGCGACCACGCCTCGCCCGCGCGCAGGTCCAGCCGCCGGGTCGTGCCGGCGTGACGGAGCAGGACCGTCGTGTCCCGGTCCGCCACGAGGCGCGCGCGGGTGAGGGTGTGCCGGTCCCACGCGAGGTCGACCGACACCCCGCCGCGCGCACGCAGCCCGCGCACGGACCCCGACGGCCAGGACGCCGGGAGCGTCGGCAGCAGGTCGAGCTCCCGCAGCGCCCCGACCGTGCGGTGCGACTGGAGCAGCAGCTCGGCGACGCCCGCGGTGAAGCCGAGGTTCCCGTCGATCTGGAAGGGTGGGTGCGCGCAGAAGAGGTTGCGGTAGACGCCCGGCCCCGTCCCCGCGGGTCGCAGGAACGCGTCCACCATCGCCTCGGCTCCCGCAGGGTCGCGCAGCCGGGCGCGCAGGTTGAGGCGCCACGCCAGCGACCAGCCGGTCGTGTCGGGGCCGCGCGCGTCGAGGCTGGCACCGGCGGCGCGCGCGAGGTCGGGTGCCTGGTCGGGGTCGATCGAGGTGCCCGGGTGGACGCGGAACAGGTGGCTCTGGTGGCGGTGCTCCGGCTCGGCGTCCGCCACGTCGTCGTACCACTCGGCCAGACGTCCGTCGAGCGCCACGCGTTCGGCCGGCAGCCGCTCCAGCGCGGCGGCCGCCTCCGCGACCAGGTCCGCCGGTCCGCCGAGGCGCACGACGCTCTCGAGGAGGTCCCGGGCCATCGCGAGGTCCGCGGTGGTCGACGTCGTCACCGCGGCGGGCCGGCCGTCCGGGGCGAGGAACGAGTTCTCGGGGGACGTCGACGGTCGGGTGCCGAGCGTGCCGTCGGGGAGGTCGACCAGCCAGTCGAGCAGGAAGCGTGCGGCACCGAGCACGACGGAGCGGCCGACCTCCGCGCCCGTGAACTCGTCGTGGTCGACCAGGTGCCGGGCGAGCCAGACGCCCCCGAACGGCCAGAACGACCAGGTCGGGTCGCTCGTGCCGTCGCCCACGGGCTCGGTGAACGCCCAGGCGTCGGAGTTGTGGTGGGCCACCCAGCCGCGCAGCCCGTACAGCTCGGCCGCCGTGCGGGTGCCCGACGCGGCCAGGTCGCCCACCCAGCGCAGCAGCGGCTCGTGACACTCCGCGAGGTCGGTGCTCAGCGCGGGCCAGTAGTTCATCTCCGTGTTGATGTTGATCGTGTAGTTGCTCGACCACGGCGGTCGCACGGCGTCGTTCCAGATCCCCTGCAGGGTCAGGGGGAGGGTGCCCGGACGCGATCCGGCGATCAGCAGGTAGCGGCCGAGGTGGAACGCGAGAGCGGCGAGCCCGGGGTCCGCCTCGCCCGCCGCGTGCCGACGGACGCGTTCGTCGGTGGGCAGGTCGCTCGCCGCGCTCGGGAGCTCGAGCGTCACCCGGTCGAAGAGTCGGGAGTGGTCGGTGACGTGCTCGTCGCGCAGGGCTGCCGCACCCCGTGCTGCCGCGGTCGCCGCGGTGGTCACCGCTCGCGCCCGCAGCGCGTCGGCGTCCCCGTGCAGCGGGGTGGTCGGCCCCGCGTAGTCGGTCGACGTGGCGACCACGACGGTCGCCCACGTCGCGTCGTGGAGCAGCAGCCCGTCCGGACCGGCGACGACGACGCCGTCGGTGACCACCTCGAGCGCGACGGCGGCGGTGATGCTGGTCCCGGGGCTGAGGTCGCGGGTCACGTGCGTCCCCGGCACGTAGTCGGGCGGTGCGTCCGACGGCATGCGCAGCGTGGCCGACCAGCCGGAGCCGCCGCCGGTCGGCGCATCGAGCGGGTGCTCCGACGTGACCCGGACGCGCAGCGGTCCGCCGGACCACGTGCGGTGCACGACGACGACGGACGCCGGGTGGCTGACGAACGCCTCCTGGGTACCCGACGCCCACGACTGGCCCGCGACGCCCTCGTCGAGCCGGAGCCAGCGCTCGTACCCGTCCGGCGCCTCGGACTGCTCCAGCCAGAGGTCGACGAGCGGCTGGTACGCCTGCACGAACCCGCCCTGCAGGCGCTGGACCTGCCGCTCGGCCGCACGGACGTCGCCCCGCTCGAGCGCCTCCCGGGCGGCGGCCAGGGCGGCCGGGCCGTCTGGGGCCGAGCCGGAGCGCGGTGCTCCCGACCAGCACGTGTCGTCGTTGAGCTGGAGCCGCTCGACCGCCACGCCGCCGAAGACCATCGCGCCGAGACGGCCGTTGCCGAGCGGGAGGGCGTCCGTCCAGAGGTCCGCGGGGGAGTCGTACCGCAGGGTCGTCTCGGTGGTCACGCGTCTCCAGAAGGCCGCCGGTCGGACCGCCAGGAGGGGGCGACGGTCCGACCGGCAGCGTAGATCAGGGGGTGCTGATCCTCGGCTGGGCGGGCAGCGTGAACGGCGTGCCCAGGAAGAACCCGGTGTGCGGCGGCTGGTTGTACGCCGTGTTCTGCGACGCGATCGCGACCCGGTAGGTCTGGTCGTGCAGCAGGGTCCACACGCGGGTGCTCGTCGGCGTCGGCGTCGCGTAGATGCGCAGCGCCGACTCGTCGGACCGCGCCCAGATGACCTCCTCGCGCCAGTCGCCCAGGATGTCTCCCGACAGCGTCGGGGTGGACTTCGTGCCGTTGTTCGACCGCACGTCGGCGCCGGTCAGCAGGCGGGTGTCGCCGCCCGTGCCGTACTTGTCGATGTGCGTGCCGTCGAGCAGCTCACGGGTCGTGTCCCCGTCCCAGTACGACAGGAAGTTGGCCGACCCGGGCTTGCGGCCGATGGTCTGGCCGGACGTGTTGCGCAGCTGCGAGTCCGACGACGACCACGACTCGGCGCCGGCGCTGCCCGACCAGATGTCGTCGGAGACGCCGCGACCGTTGTCGGTGGTGGCCGGGGTGCTCCACAGGATCTGGCCCGTGCGGGCGTCGGCCATCCAGGAGTCCGGCTGGGTCGTGCTCTCCGTGACCTTGTAGTACTCGAGGCCCGGGCGGCTCGGGATCAGGTCGCCGACGTGCCCGGCGTCCCCGTGGCCTGTGCGGTTGTTCCACAGACCTGCCCCGTTGTCGTCGATCGCCGAGGCGCCGTACAGGATCTCCTGCTTGCCGTCCCCGTCGACGTCGGCGACCGACAGCGAGTGGTTGCCCTGCCCGGCGTAGGTGCTGTTGCCGGAGGTGCTCGAGCTCGAGTCGAACGTCCACCGCCGGGTCAGCTGGCCGTTGCGGTAGTCCCACGCCACGACGACCGCCCGCGTGTAGTAGCCGCGGGCCATGATGATCGACGGCCGCTGACCGTCGAGGTAGGCGGTCCCGGCCAGGAACCGGTCGACCCGGTTGCCGTAGCTGTCGCCCCAGCTGGACACCGTGCCGCGGGCCGGCACGTAGCTCGTCGTCGCGCCGATCGCGCCGGTCTGACCGGTGAACACCGTGAAGTACTCCGGGCCCGACAGCACGTAGCCGGACGAGTTCCGGTGGTCCGCGTTGGCGTCGCCGATGACCTGCCCGGTGCCCGAGCGGGTGCCGTCGGCGGTCTTCATCGCGACCTCGGCCTTGCCGTCGCCGTCGTAGTCGTAGACCTGGAACTGCGTGTAGTGCGCGCCGGCCCGGATGTTGCGGCCCAGGTCGATCCGCCACAGGCGGGTGCCGTTCAGCCTGTACGCGTCGACGTACACGTTGCCGGTGACGCCGGCCTGGGAGTTGTCCTTGGCGTTGGTCGGGTCCCACTTCAGGACGATCTCGAGCTGGCCGTCACCGTCCAGGTCGCCGACGCTGCCGTCGTTCGCCACGTAGTCGCCGCTGGGCTTCTGGATCGGGACGTCGAGGTAGCCGTTGCCGAACGTCAGCGACGTCGCCGACGCCGCCTGCTCGGTGCCGTTGACCACCGCGCGGACGGTGTAGGTGGCGCCTGCGGACGCCCCGGCGTCGAGGTAGTTGGTCGAGTCGGTGATCGGGCCGGCGATCTTGGTGCCGCCGCGGTAGACGTTGAACCCGGTGCTCGCCGGCTCGGTGCCGAGCAACCGCCACTGGACCAGGTTGTTGTTCCCGGAGCGCACGCTGATGAGCCCGCGGTCCAGCTTCTCCGCCTGCCAGGCGCCCGCGGGCGGCGTGGTGGCGGTAGGCGTCGGCTCCGGCGTGGCGGTGGGAGTCGCCGTGGGCGTGGTGGTCGGCGTGGTCGTCGGGCTGGTGGTCGGCGTCGACGTGCCGCCCGTGCAGGTGGTGCCGTTGAGCGCGAAGGACGTCGGGATCGGGTTGCTGCCCGACCACGTGCCGTTGAACCCGAACGAGGTGCTCGCGCCGGACGCGATCCCGCCGTTGTAGGAGACGTTCCTGGCGGTCACCTGGGCGCCGCTCTGCGTCGTCGCCGCGTTCCACGCCTGGATCACCGTCTGCCCGGCGCCGAACGACCACGTCAGGGTCCAGCCGTTGACCGCGTCCCCGAGGTTCGTGATCTTGACGTCGGCTCCGAAGCCGTTGGACCACTGGTTGGTCACCGTGTAGTCGACGCGGCAACCTGCTGCCGCGGTCGCGGGTGGTGCGACGGCGATCCCGACACCGGTGGCCATCGTGGCCACCATCAGCCACGGGATGGTTCTGCGAGGGTGCGACATGGTGCTTCCTCCTGCGTTCACGGCCGACGCCTTCGTCGGGGGCGCGGCTCAGCCCTCAGGGGAACGTAGGTACGGACGCAGGTGAGCAACTACGGAGTGAAACCTTTCATCGGAACACGCTTACCGTCGATAACGTTCTCCTACCCGCCATCGGGCAGGTGATAGGTCCCGTGCCCCTCCACCACCAGCCCGTCGGCGAACACCAGCACCTCGTCCACCAGGCCACCGGCCTGGTTGCGGTAGCCGAGCACGAGCACGTTCACGCCGGCGTACAGGCGCTCCACGGTGAAGTGCAGGTCCGGGACCAGTGCGAGCGCCTCGGTCCAGTACGAGCGCAACGCGGCCTTGCCGCGCACCACCCCGCCGCTGGCCGGCACCACCCGGGCAGCCGTGGGGGACGTGAAGACCACGTCGTCGTGGAAGTGCGCCAGGACGGCCTCGATGTCGTGGGCGTTCCACGCCGCGACCCAGTCGGCGCTGAACGCGCGAGGTTCGGGGATGCTCATCGCCGCAGTGTGCCACCGGGATTCGCCCGGTCCCCGGATGCGACCGCCGGGTGGTGCGCCTAGCGTCGGTTCCCATGCTCGACCATGTCAGTGAGTCGCCCCCGGACTCGTCCGTTCCGGACGAGCGCCCGCTCCTGGGCGACCGCTACCGGCTCGACGGGGTCATCGGCCGCGGCGGCATGGCCACCGTGCACCGGGCGCACGACGTGCTCCTCGAGCGGGACGTGGCCGTCAAGCTCTTCCCCGCGGTCCTGCACGGGACGGACGACCTCCTGCGCAACCGCGCCGAGATCCGCGTGCTCGCCACGCTGAGCCACCCGGGCCTGGTCACCCTGCACGACGCCGGGACCGTGCACGGCGACGACGGCTCCGAGCAGGTGTACCTCGTGATGGAGCTCGTCGAGGGTCCCACGCTCGCCGAGCGTCTCCGGGACGGGGCCCTGGACGTCGACCAGACCGCGCGGGTCGGCCGGGACGTCGCCGCGGCGCTCGCGACCGTGCACGAGCGGGAGATCGTGCACCGCGACCTCAAGCCCGCGAACATCCTGCTGACCAGCGCCGACGCGCTCGACACCGGTCGGCGTCGGGGTGAGCCCGCGGTCAAGCTCGCCGACTTCGGCATCGCACGGCTGGCGGACGCGACCCGGCTGACGATGACGGGCATGACGCTGGGCACGATGAGCTACCTGAGCCCCGAGCAGGCCACCGGGAGCGAGCTGGGACCGGCGAGCGACGTGTACGGGCTCGGCCTGGTCCTGCTCGAGTGCGCGACCGGTCGCCCGGCCTTCACCGGCACGATGGCCGAGGTCACGACCGCTCGGCTGATCGCACCGCCCGACGTGCCGGAGGACCTCGATCCCCGGCTCGGTGACCTCCTGGCGCGCATGACCCGGCTGGCGCCGCAGGACCGGCCCGACGCGTGGGAGGTGGCGCAGGACCTGGCGGCGATCCTGGCGGGTGCGTCGGGGGAGACCCTCGTGCTGCCTGCCGCCGAGAGCCCGACCGCCGGGAGCCCCCCCGACGAGGGCCCCACTGCAGCGAGCCCCACCGCCGTGAGCCCCACCGCCGCGAGCCCCACCGCCGTGAGCCCCACCGCGGAGAGTGACTCCGCAGAGAGCACGGCCGACGGGAGCCCGGCCCCGCCGAGCATCGCCGTGCCGCCCCCGCGCCGGTGGGTCCGGACCGCGCTCGTCGGAGGTGCGGTGGTCCTCCTCGCCGGCGGCACGCTGCTGGTCGGCCGGCTCGCCGACGGCGCCGGGACCCCGGTCGTCCCGCCGTCCTACCCCGCGGTCGAAGGTCCCGTGGGCGAGTCCCTGACGCAGCTGCAAGAGAGCGTCGAGCCATGAGTCACGTGCGGATCCCGGCCCTTGTGCTCGGCGCCGTGCTGGTGTGCGCGGGCTGCGGCAGCGCGCCGGAGCTCGCTGCCGACCGCGCGTCGTCGCTCCAGCAGTCGGTGCTCGACGTGACGCAGGCGGCGAGCGAGGCGCGGTGGGCCGACGCCCAGGTCCTGCTCGTCGACACGCAGGCGTCCCTCGACGCAGGGGCCGACGCGGGGGAGGTGTCCACGACGCGCTACCGGGAGATCGACGCCGCTCTCGACCGCGTCGCTGCGGAGCTCGCGGCAGCGAAGGCCGCAGCGGACCAGGCGGCGGCAGCACAGGCAGCCGCAGAGCAGGCAGCCGCCGAGCAGGCGGCCGCGGAGCAGGCTGCGGCCGAGCAGGCTGCGGCGGAGCAGAAGACGGCGCCCGCGCCCGCCAAGGAACCCCCGAAGGGCAAGGGTCCGGGCAAGGGGGACAAGTAGGCGCACTCAGGGTCGGTTTCCGGGCGATCACCGATGCAGAGGCGTGCACCGGCGCGGCATGCTGGGGACGTCCGGTCGCCCCTGACCGGCACGAGAGGAGCAGCACCATGGGCACCATCCACGACGGCATGGCTCGACAGGGCCTGGTCCGGCCGGTCGACGGCCGTGTGCTGGGCGGTGTGTGCGCCGGGCTGGGTCAGCGGTTCGGCATCGCGCCGTTCCATGCGCGACTGCTGTTCGTCCTGATCCTGTTCGTGCTGCCGGGCAGCCAGCTGCTGGTCTACCCGCTGCTGTGGATCCTCATGCCGAGCGAGCACCGGGCCTCGACGCCGGTGGACGCTGCCCCCGGGCGGTTCTAGCGACCTGACCTGGTCAGATCCCGCCCGACCAGGTCAGGTGGCGGGCGCGGCGAGGCACCGGGACGTCGCCGAGCAGCGGCGCCGGCAGGGCCTTGCCCAGCTCGCTGACGAGGGACCGCCAGGACAGCTCGGCCGCCTTGAGCTGCGTCGCCACGTGCTCGGGCGCGACGTGACCCACGCTGCCGGCGCCGTCCGCCGCGTCGAGCGCGTCGAGGCCGCGTTCGACCGCGGCGCGTGAGGTCCGGTAGTTCGCGGTGTCGCGTGCGGTCGGCGGGGTCAGGACCTCGAGCACCGCGGCGGCGTCGTCGAACATCGAGCGCAGGAGCGCCACCGCATGCGGGCGGTCGCCCATCGAGAGGCGGTCCGCGGAGTCCGTCACGGCGGCGACGATCGTGGAGTGCTCGAGCCGGTCGACGGTCGCGGCGAGGGCGCCGGGCTCGATCTGGATCTGCAGGAGCAGTGCGACGGTCCGGCCCAGGACCCGCTCCGAGCGGTCCCGACGGACCCGGCGCCGCTCGGCCGCCCGGCGGGCCTCGTCCTCCGCGCGCAGCTCGAGCGCGAGCGCCTCGCGCTCCCGGCGCTCGGCCTCCTGCCGGGCCGCGTTCGCGCGTCGCGAGACCAGCTCCGTGGCCGTCCGCACGTGGTGCTCGGACTCGGTCTGGGCGCGGTGCACGAGCTCGGCCGCGCACGGGTTGGCCGGACTGGCGTACCCGGTGTCGGTGTAGCCGAACAGGGCGATGTGGTGCTCCTCCGCCCACAGGAGGGCGGTCTTGGTGAACCCGGAGCGGGAGTAGAAGACAGCGACGAACGAGCCGGCCGCGGCGCGGAGGTCCTCGAGGTCGCTGCGCCCGACGGGGCTGCGGCGGTGCTCGACGCGTCCCGCGAAGTCGATGCCGACGAGGTCCAGCTCGGTGGCGGACCCCGGGCCGGTGACGCGGACGTCGGTGCGGGCCAGGACCGTGCGGGCGTGCCGCTCAGCGAAGCGCTCGGCGTCGCGCCACTGCGGGTCCTTGCCCGTCGTGCTCACGGCCACCTCCTCCACCGACGTCCGGCCGGTCAGACACCCTTCGACGGTAGGCACCGCCCGGGTCCCCGGAGTCGACCGTCCGGGTGACCCACCCGACGCAAACCGCCGGTCGGCACGACACGCCGGACGAATCGACCGGGTGAAACCGCAGGCCGGGCCCTCGAGCGACCCGGCGGTGGCAGGCTGGACGCCATGACGGCACGGTGGCCCGCGTTCGCGCCGGCGCTCGACCGCGCAGCGCACCACGCGCGTGAGTGGCTGATGTCCCTCACCGAGCGACCGGTGCACCCGCGGGCCCACCCCGACGCGCTCGCCGAGGCCTTCGGCGGACCGCTGCCCGACGGGCCGACCGCACCCGAGTCGGTCGTCGACGAGCTGGCCACCGGCATCGAGCCGGGACTCATGGGGATGCCCTCCGGCCGGTTCTTCGGCTGGGTGATCGGAGGCACGCACCCGGCAGCGCTCGCGGCGGACTGGCTCACGAGCGCCTGGGACCAGAACACCGCGATGCGCCACTCGACGCCCGGCGTCGTGGCGGTGGAGGACGCGGCGGCCGCGTGGGCGCTCGACCTGCTCGGTCTGCCCGCCGGTGCCGACGTCGGGTTCGTCACGGGCGCCACCATGGCCAACTTCACCGGCCTCGCCGCGGCCCGCCAGCAGGTGCTCGCCGACGCAGGGTGGGACGTCGGTCGCGACGGCCTCGCGGGTGGCCCGCGGGTCCGGGTGCTCGTCGGTGCGGAACGGCACGAGACCCTCGACCTCGCGCTGCGGTACCTCGGGCTCGGGACGCCGACGGTCGTGGCCGCCGACGACCAGGGCCGGCTCGTCGTCGATGACCTCGAGCGCGCCCTGGCGCAGGGGAGCGGGCCGACGGTCGTCTGCCTGCAGGCGGGCAACCTGCACTCCGGCGCGTTCGACCCGATGGCCGCGGCGATCGACGTCGCGCACCGGCACGGCGCGTGGGTCCACGTCGACGGTGCCTTCGGGCTCTGGGCGGCCGCGTCACCGCGACTGCGCGGGCTCGTGGCCGGCTACGAGCTCGCCGACTCGTGGGCCACCGACGCGCACAAGACCCTCAACGTGCCGTACGACTGCGGCCTGGCGATCGTCGCGCACCCCGAGCCGCTGCGTCGCGCCGTCGGGATGCAGGCCGACTACTTCGCGACGTTCAGCGGGTCGGGCGACCCGTTGGAGAAGGTGCCCGAGCTCTCCCGCCGCGCCCGTGGCGTTCCCGTCTGGGCGGTGCTGCGGTCGCTGGGGCGCAGCGGCGTCGAGGACCTGGTGGACGGCCTGGTGGCGAACGCCCGGGCGATCGCCGACGGGATCGCCACCGTCGACGGCGCCACGATCCTCAACGACGTCGTGTTCACCCAGGTCTGCGTGGCGTTCGGCTCCGACGAGCGCACCCGGGCGGTCACCGCACGCGTGCTTGCCGACGGCGTGACGTGGATGTCCGGGTCCCGGTGGCAGGGTCGGGACGTGCTGCGGGTGTCGGTGAGCAACTGGTCGACGGACGCCGACGACGTCGCCCGGTCGGTCGACGCCGTGCGGCGGGCGGCGTCGGCCGGCTGAGGTCAGCGCGGCTGGTGCTGGTCAGGGTCCACGGGTGGTGCGGACGGCGGGTCGAACACGGTGCCGACGCCCGCCGCCACCGGCTGCTGAGCCGTCGCCGGGCCGCGCCAGCGCCGGGTCCAGCGCACCGCCGCCACGACCAGAGCCGCGATCGCGCCGCCGAAGGCGATCCAGGGCAGGAGCACCCCGAGGACGATGGCGATCCCCGAGACGACGACCACGAGGGAGTCCCAGCCGGCCACGAGACCCTCGACGAACGACTGCGGACCGGTGGGCGGCTCGACGGGGGCGGGCGGTGCGACGTACGGCGGCAGGTCCGGGCCGACGATCGCGACGTGGATCGTCGACAGCGACACCTGCTCGGCGATCGCGGCGCGCTGCGACCGCAGCTGCTCCAGGGCAGCCTCGCGGTCGGTGAGGGCGTTCTCCGCGGTGATGATGTCGTCGTGCGTCGTCGCCGTGGCCAGGAGGGTGGTCATGCGGTCGACGGAGAGCTCCATCGCGTGGATGCGGGCGTCCAGGTCCTGCGCGGCCCCGGTCACGTCCTTCTTGGTCAGGTTCACCGACTCCACGTCGCCGAGCTCGCGCAGGGCGACCAGCGTGGGGCTCACCGCGGCCGCGGGGAGCCGGATGGTCAGCGTGGCGGTGCCGACCTCCGTGTCGGTCTGGGCCTTCTCGGCGCGGTCGTCGACCCGGCCGTCGGCCTCCTCGGTGAGCCGCACGATCGCGTCGGCGGCGACCCGCGGGTCCTTCACGGCCATCGCGACGTCCCCGGTCTGGATGACCTGACGGTTCGCGTCGACCGTGCTGGCCGCCGGGGCGACGGAACCGTCGGCCGTGTCCTGCTCGACGACGGTGCCGGGGTCCGTGCCCCCCTCGTCCGCACCGACCGCCCCCTGGTCGTTGCCGCCGTCGTACTGGGCCTCGGACGTGCTGTCACCGCTGTCGCCGCCGCTGCAGGCGCTCAGGGTGGCGGCGAGGGCGATGACGCCGGCGACCACCAGGCGGGTGGTCCGGGCGCGGACTGTGGCTGCGGGGCGGCTCGTCGTCGGCTTCATGGCCGTGAACGTAGGGCCGGGGGTGAGGCTGCGGGTGGGCTGTGACTCAACTGTGACGGCATCGGCGTGGGCGGGACCGAATCGTGACCGCGCCGACACCGGACCGCGTTCGCGCTGCTCAGAGCAGGTACGCGGTCGAGGTCCACAGGTGCACGGCCGCGAAGGCGCGCAGGGGGCGCCACCGTTCCGCCAGGTGGGTGACGTCCGTCGCGGACCCGACGCCGAGCGCCCGCCGCAGCACGAGGTCGCCGACGGGCATCGCGTCGCGGTCGCCGAGCACGCGCAGGGCGAGGTAGTCCGCGGTCCACGGGCCGATCCCGGGAAGGGCGAGGAGCCGGTCCCGGGCGTCCGGCGTTCCCGGCACGAGCGTGAGCCCGTCGGCGCACGCCCGCGCGAGCGCGTGCAGCGTGCGGGCGCGCGAGTGGGTGATCCGTACGACCGCCTGCAGCTCGACAGGGTCGACCGCCGCGAGCCGTCCCGCTGTCGGGTACAGGGTCAGGCCACCGGGGCCAGGGGCGCCGTAGGCGGCCGCCAGCCGACCGCCGAACGTGCGGGCCGCGGCGAGCGACACCTGCTGGCCGAGCACGGTCGTCACGGCGGCCTCGAAACCGTCCGGATGGCCCAGGACCCGCAGCCGGGGCCGGGCCCGGACGAGCGGCCCGAGGACGTCGTCGTCCCCGAACGCGTCGAGCACGGCGTCGAGGTCGTCGGCGAGCCCGAACCAGGACGCGGCCAGCGCCGCGAGGGCGGCCTCCGAGCCGGCGGTGGAGCGCAGCGCGATGCGGTCGGCGTCCAGGGTGGCCTCGACGAGCGCCGGTCCGTCGTCCAGCCGGACGACCCGTCGCACGATCCCGGCGTCGACCGTCTCCACGCCGGGGACCGCATGGGCGACCAGCGAGGCGAGCGCCGGTGCCGGGTCGAACGGCCGCTGCAGGACGAGAGAGGCGCTCACGGGTCGACGGTAACCTGCTGGACGCTTTACCAAGACAATGTCTTCACATGGAAAGGATGCGCCCCACGCGTGGCAGTGCTAGAACTGTTCTAGCTGATCGCACCGGGAGCCCGGGGCGACCAGCCGGTCGCAAGTCGGGCCATGTTGCCGAGGGTCACGGCGAGAGCCGGACCGCCCGTGAGGGTTCAGGGAGTGCGCCAAGCCTCGTGCCGGCGAGACGCCTCTCCGTGGCGCCCCGTCCCCGAGAACAGGGGACGGGGCGCACCTACGTCCGGCACTGCCTACGCTGAGGGACGTGCGCCCCCACCTCCTGCTCGGCGCTGCCGACGAGTCCGTGGCCGACGGTGTCGAGGGCTTCCTCGTCCCGACGCTGTCGGTCCTCGCCGCCGTCATCGTCGCCTTCCTCACCGCAACCCTCCTCGCCGTGCTGGTGCGACGCCTCGCGCGCCGCTCGGCCGTCGCCGCGGACCTCACCCGCCGCTCGCGCAAGCCCATGCGCGCGGTCCTGCTCGTGGTCGCCGTCTGGATCGCGCTGCGCCTGAGCACCGACCCGGCCGACTGGACCCGGACCGCCGAGCACGTCCTGCTGATCGCCCTGATCATCACCGTGGCGTGGCTCGTCGGCAGCCTCGCGTTCGTGCTCGAGGACGCCGCGCTCCAGCGGTACCGGATCGACGTCGCCGACAACCGGCACGCCCGCCGCGTCCGCACCCAGGTCCAGGTGCTGCGCCGCATCACCGTCGCGATCCTGGTGCTGTGCGCGATCGCGGCGATCCTGCTGACGTTCCCGTCGGCCCGGGCGCTGGGCGCGAGCCTCCTGGCGTCCGCCGGGCTCATCTCCATCGTCGCCGGTCTGGCGGCGCAGAGCTCCCTGGCCAACGTGTTCGCAGGGCTGCAGCTGGCGTTCACCGACGCGATCCGGGTGGACGACGTGGTCGTCGTCGCCGACGAGTGGGGGCGGATCGAGGAGATCACGCTCACCTACGTGGTCGTGCACGTCTGGGACGACCGCCGCCTGATCCTGCCCTCGACGTACTTCACGACCACGCCGTTCGAGAACTGGACCCGCCGCGCGGCCGACCTGCTGGGCACCGTCGAGCTCGACGTCGACTGGGAGGTCCCGGTCGAGGCGATGCGCACCGAGCTGACACGGCTGCTCCAGGACACCGACCTGTGGGACCGGCGCGTCGGCATCCTGCAGGTCACGGACGCCGTCGGCGGCATGGTCCGCGTCCGCGCGCTGGCCAGCGCCGTGGACGCCCCGACGCTGTTCGACCTGCGGTGCTACGTCCGCGAGGGGCTGGTCGGCTGGCTGCAGCGCGAGGCGCCGCAGAGCCTGCCGAAGACCCGGTGGGAGGGCACGCCACCCGCGCCGCCGACGGGGCGCCGCGCCGCCGCCCGCCCTGACTCCGCCCCCACGCCCGTGCTCCCCGTCCCGGGCGCGTGGTCCCCGGACGACACGCAGACCATCACCACCGGCGGCCAGGACGCCCGGCTGTTCACCGGCAGCATCGAGGCGCTGGAGCGGTCGCGGCACTTCTCCGGGCCCGGGCAGGACGTCATCGACGAGCGTGAGCAGTCCGCCGACGAGCACGGGGAGGGGCGGCAGCCCTGATCGAGCCCGTCACGCCGGAGCTGCTCGTCGACCGGCTGGTGCAGCGCGCGGCCGCGCGCGAGGGACGCGTGCGCGTGATCGTCGACGGTGCTCCACCGACCCGAGCCGACGCCCTCGCCGACGCGCTCGTCGACCCGCTGCGGGCGCTCGGCCGGCCGGTGTTCCGGGTGCACGCCGACGACTTCCTGCGGCCCGCGTCCGTGCGGTTCGAGCACGGCCGGCAGGACCCGGACGCCTACCTCGAGGACCGGCTCGACGCGGGGGCGCTGGCGCGCGAGGTCCTCGACCCGTTCGCCGCCCGTGGCCGCTTCCTGCCGACCTTGTGGGATGTCGTCGCCGACCGGTCGACCCGCGCGGGGTTCGTGGACGCACCCGAGCGAGCCGTCCTGGTGCTCGACGGTCACCTGCTGCTCGGTCGGTGGCTCGATGCCGAGCTCACCGTGCACCTGACCGTGCGGCCGTCGACCCTCGCGCGCCGGACCCCGGCGGAGGACCGCTGGACGCTCCCGGCCTTCGCCCGCTACGACGACGAGACGCTCCCGACGCAGCTGGCGGACGTCGTCGTCCACGTCGACGACCCCCGCCGCCCCGCCCTGGAGTCCGGCGGTCGGTGAACCCGACATGGGTGCCGTGATGGCGCCGGTGACGGCACCCATGTCGGGTTCGACGGCGGGTCACGCGGGGACGGCCGCCGTCACGCGGGCCGCCAGGCGGTGCATCGCGTCGGACAGCTCCGGCGGGCCGACCACGCGCAGGGGCACGCCGAACATCGCGAACCGCGCGGCGACGCCGTCCCAGGACCACGCGCTCAGCACGGCGCGGCAGCGGTCGTCGCCGAGCGGCTCGACGAGGGCGTCCCGGCCGGCCCACTGCGCGACCTCCGAGGCGGCCATGCCCACCTCGGCCTCGCCGCGGCACGGCCACGGGTTGACGCTGCTGAACTGCGCGGCGACGAAGGCCGCGACGTCGGTGGCGGGCAGCGGGCGGGGCGCGAAGCGCGGACCCGAGCCGGACTTCGGGGTCATCCGGTCGACGCGGTACGTGCGCCAGTCGGCGCGGTCGAGGTCGTAGCCGACCAGGTACCAGCGCCCGCCCCAGGTGACCAGGTGGTGGGCCTCGGCGCGGCGGGGGAGCCGGGTGTCGCTGCCGCCCTGGTAGTCGAACCGGAGCACCTCGTGCGCGCGGACCGCCGCGCCGGCGGCGAGCAGGACCTGCTGGTCGACCTGCGGGCGGTTGTCGCCGCGCGAGACGGCGGTCACCTGGAGCGCGTCGGCGGCGGCGCGCAGGCGGGCGGGCATGACCTGGCGGAGCGTCGCGAGCGCGCGGACGGCGGCCTCGTCGACCCCGGCGACGCCCGTGGACGCGGTCTGCAAGGCGACGACGAGCGCGACCGCCTGCTCGTCGTCGAGCAGGAGCGGCGGCATCTGGGTGCCGGCGTCGAGCCGGTAGCCACCGTCGGGCCCCTTGCTCGCGTGCACGGGATAGCCCAGCTCACGCAGGCGGTCGACGTCGCGACGCACCGTGCGGGGGCTCACGCCGAGCCGGTCCGCGAGCGCCTCGCCCGGCCAGTCGCGGCGTGCCTGCAGCAGCGACAGGAGGGCGAGGAGTCGGGACGACGGCGTGGACATGTGCTCAGGATGCCACGCAGTAGAGGACAGGAACTGACCGCTATGGGCGACAGGCTGGTGCCGTACCCACTCGACGAGGGAGAACCCATGATCCAGACCCGAGGACTCACCAAGGACTTCGTGGTGGGCAGCACCGAGACGGTGCACGCCGTGCGCGGCATCGACCTCGACATCGCCCCCGGCGAGCTCGTGGCCGTGCTCGGGCCCAACGGCGCCGGCAAGTCGACCACGATGCGCATGCTCACGACCCTGATCCGGCCCACCTCCGGCACGGCGACGGTCGCGGGGGTGGACGTCGTCGCCGACCCGGCGACCGTCCGCCGGCACATCGGCTACGTCGGCCAGGGCAACGGCGCGGGGCACCAGCAGCGCGCGGCAGACGAGCTGACGATGCAGGGCCAGGTCTACGGGCTCGACCGTGCGGCGGCCCGGCGTCGCACGGCGGAGCTCCTGGACGCGCTCGACCTCACCGCACTGGCGAGGCGCAAGGTCTCGGACCTGTCCGGCGGTCAGCGGCGGCGGCTCGACGTCGCCCTCGGCCTGGTGCACGCGCCCCGCCTGCTGTTCCTGGACGAGCCCACCACCGGCCTCGACCCGCACAACCGCGCCAACCTCTGGGATCACATCTCCCGGCTGCGCGCCGAGCACGACATGACGATCGTGCTCACCACGCACTACCTCGACGAGGCCGACACGATGGCCGAGCGCGTCGTCGTGGTCGACCACGGGCAGGTCATCGCCGACGACACCGCCGACGGGCTCAAGCGCACGCTCGCCGGGGACCGCGTGGTGCTCCGGGTCGCGGTCGGGGGGACGGCGTCGCGCGTGGCGTCGATCGTCGAGAACCTCCCCGGCGCCCGGGACGTGACGGTCGCCGGTGACCGGGTGGAGGCGCGGGTGGCCGACGCCGGCGCGGCCGTGCCCGAGCTGGTCCTCGCGGCGTCAGGCGCCGGGGCGCCCCTGCTCGAGGCGCTCGCCGTGCGACCCACGCTCGACGACGTCTTCCTGGCCCTCACCGGCCGCAGCCTGCGCGACGAGGGTTCGCGCGCCACCGACCAGGCAGCCGAGGAGGCCGCAGCATGAGCACCATCACCGTCGACGCCCCGATCCGCACTCTGACCCCCGTCCGCCGGTCCTGGTTCTCGGACGTGTGGCTCGTCATGACCCGCGAGCTGCGGCCCGTGGTCCGTGAGCCGTTCTCCGTCGTGTTCGGCCTCATCCAGCCGCTGGTGTTCCTCGGCCTGTTCGGGCCGCTGCTCGTCGGGTCGGTCGGGGAGACCGGGGGCCTGAGCTCCACCGACGTGTGGCAGTGGTTCGTGCCGTCGATCCTGGTGATGACCACGCTGTTCGGCACGTCCACCACCGGGTCCAACCTGCAGTTCGAGATGCAGACCGGTGCGCACGAGCGCCTCCTGGTCACGCCCCTGTCGCGGTCGTCCCAGCTGGTCGGGAGGTCGCTCAAGGAGATGGTGCCGCTGGTCGCGCAGGCGGTCATCCTGATCCTGGTCATGCTGCCGTTCGGCTTCCGCGCCGACCCCGTCGGGGCGCCGATCGGCCTGGCGATGCTCGCGGTGCTGGGCGTCGGGCTGGGCTCGCTGAGCTACGCGCTGGCGATCGCGGTGCGCAAGCAGGAGTGGATGTTCTGGGCCGTGCAGCAGACCGTACTCTTCCCGCTGCTCATCCTGTCCGGGATGCTCCTGCCGCTGGAGACCGGTCCGCAGTGGATGAAGGTCGCGTCCGCGTTCGACCCGCTGCGGTGGGTGGTCGAGGCCGAGCGTGCGCTGTTCGCCGGTGACCTGACCAGCAGTGCCGTGGCTGCAGGGTGGCTCGCGGCGGTGCTCACGGCGGTCGTGGGACTGGCGGTCGGGGTGCGGACCCTGCTGCGCAGCACCGACTGAGCACCTCACATCGCCCGTCCGTCGCGCGTCTTCCTCTCGAGCAGGCGCGCGACGGGCGGGCATGTCAGTGGGTGGGGGAATGATGACGACCATGACCGTCCAGGAGCTCGAGGTCCCCGAGAGTGTCGGAGCGGACGTCCGCGTGGTGCACACGGTGGTGCCGTCACCGCTCGGCCCGATCACGCTCGTCGCCCACGACGGAGGTCTCTCCGCGCTCCTGCTGCAGAGCTCGAAGTACGAGGCCGTGCAGGGTCCGTTCGGTGAGCGTGCGGACGACGAGTTCGACGAGGTGCAGACGCAGCTCGACGAGTACTTCGCCGGGACGCGCACCGAGTTCGACCTGCGCCTGCACCTCGTCGGCACCCCGTTCCAGTGCCGGGTGTGGGAGGGGCTCCTGCGCATCCCGTACGGGCAGACGCGGTCCTACGGCGACGTCGCCGCGGAGATCGGGCTCGACCCGCGCACGTCGTCGCGGGCCGTCGGCGCGGCCAACGGGCGCAACCGGATCGCGATCGTCGTGCCCTGCCACCGTGTGATCGGGGCGGACGGGTCGCTGACCGGCTTCGCCGCGGGCCTGGACCGCAAGCGGTTCCTGCTCGGCCACGAGGCCAAGGGCCGGCCGCGCGAGCACCTGCTCTTCTGAGGCGTACGGGGGTCAACCCCACCGTCGCTCGGGGGAGGGCTCCCTGGTGGGGGGATCCGGCGCGACAGCAGGCTGGTCTCATGACCAGACCACAGAGCAACGCCCGCCTGGCCCTCACCATCGCCGCCGCGTGCAGTGTCGCGGTCAGCGCCGTGATCACGGGCATCCCCGCGTACTCCGGGGACCGTGCGCACCGCGACGTCGTGCAGCGCGAGCTGGACGCCCTGGTCCGGGACGCCGGCTTCCCCGCGGCGCTCGCCACCACCCAGGACTCCCGGGGACGCAGCCGCGACTACACCGCCGGGGTGGGCAACCTCGAGACCGGTGCCCGGGTGCCGCTCGACGGCCAGGTCCGCATCGGCAGCAACAGCAAGACCTTCGTCGCGGTCGCCCTGCTGCAGCTGGTGGACGAGGGATCCGTCGACCTCGACGCGCCCGTCGAGACGTACCTGCCCGGCCTCGTGCACGGCGACGGCGTGGACGGCAGCGTCATCACCGTCCGCCAGGTCCTCCAGCACACCAGCGGGGTGCCCAACTACACCGCGGTGATGAACCTGGACTTCTTCGCCACCCGGCACCACTACGTCGAGCCGCGCGAGCTGCTCGACCTCGCGCTGACCCAGCCCGGCACGCCGCCGGGGCAGGCGTGGGCCTACAGCAACACCAACTACGTCATCGCCGGCCTGATCGTGCAGAAGGTCACCGGCCGGCCGCTGGCCGAGGTCGTCACCGACCGGGTCATCGAGCCGCTCCACCTGCGGGACACGTACGTGCCGGACCGGGGCGAGGAGGAGCTCCGCGAGCGCCACCCGCTCGGGTACCACGCGTCGGAGCCGGGCGGCGAGCTGCGGGACATCACCGTGCTCGACCCGTCGTGGGCCTGGGGTGCGGGCGACATCGTGTCGACGCCGAGCGACCTCGACGCGTTCTTCGTCGCCCTGCTCGGAGGCGAGCTGCTCCCGCCCGACCTCCTCGCCGAGATGCAGACGACCGTGGAGACGGCGCCGGAGCTGCACGGCCTGCGGTACGGGCTGGGACTCTTCAGCACCCCGCTGAGCTGCGGCGGCGTCGCCTGGGGCCACGGCGGCAGCATCCCCGGGTACGAGACCGGCGGTGGCGTCGGCCCGGACGGCACGTCGGTGACCGTCGCGGTGACCGCGCTGCCGGCAGCCCTGGCCGACCCCGAGGTGGCGTGGGAGCGGATCAACCAGGCGGTCGACGCGGTGCTCTGCGCGTAGCCGTCACGTGGCCCGGTGCAGGTCAGGGCGCTGCGACGGTCGGCCGGGCAGGTCCGGGGAGAACCGTCGGTACCCCTCGCGCAGCCGGACCGCACCGGGTGCGACGGCCTCCACGTCCGACCAGCGCACCAGGAACGTCCCGCGGTGGCGCCACCGGAGCCAGCGAGCCACGAGAGCGGGGGACCGCACCCCCGTGCGCTCGTAGCCGAGGAACGACGTGCCCGTGCGGGGGCTGACCAGCAGCCCGTGCAGGCGCGGTGCGGCCAGGGTCCCGTCCAGCGGGCCGTCCAGCACCAACCGGACGTCCACCACGTAGCCCAGGGGGTCGTCGGCGGGTCCGCGCACAGGGGCGTCGAGCAGGTCACCCAGGATCATGACGACCTCCCGGCAGCCGGCCGATGACGCGGTCGCGGACCCAGCGCTCGGTCCAGGTCACGTCGAGCGTGTCGCCGCGCACGCCGAGCGCCACGGTGGTGCCGACGTCGGCCACGTGGGTCCAGCGGATGCGGTGCCAGCGCGACGACGGCGGCCGCCCGCCGAACACGCGGGTGGCCAGCACGGCGCCGCTGAGCAGCGACGTGACGAACGCGGTCTGCGTCCCGTCGGGCAGGTCGCTGCCGTCGACGCCGTGCACCTCGAGGTCGTCGACGGTGCAGACGGGGACACCGTCGACGTCGAGGACCTGCCGGTCGAGCAGGTGCAGCCGGGCGTCGAGCACGAGCCCGGGCGGGTGCTCGTCGGGCGGAAGGCTCATGAGCCGGCTCCCGTCGCGATCATCAGGGGGATCGCGGCGACGGACGCCGTCACGATGATGACCAGGTACACCAGCGCGAGGGCGTTGGTGACCTTGCCGTTGACGTGCTCGCCCATGTACTCCGGGTCGTTGGCGACGAGCAGGATGGGCAGGTACGTGAGGGGCAGTGCGATCGCGGAGAACACCACGGAGAACTCCGTGATCTTGATCGGGTCGACGCTCGTCATGAGCACCGCGCCCGCCACCAGGATGCAGACGATCATCGTCAGGTGGAACCGGGCCGCCTGTGCCGGGCGGCGGAACTTGCCCCACGACCAGCCCATGAACTGCGCCAGCGTGTAGCCGCTGGACAGGGACGTCTCCAGTGCGGCACCGAAGGTCGCGGCGACGATCCCGACGATGACGACCGCCAGGGCCAGCTTGCCGCCGGCGAGCGCGACCGGCAGCACGATCTGGGACAGCGACGACACCTCGATGCCCGCGGGCAGGAACACGATGGCGGCGCACGCGGCGATGGCGACGGACAGCACGCCCCCGAACGGGAAGCCGACCAGGACGTTGAGCCGCGACTGCGCCAGGTCCTTGACGGTCCACTTCTCCTCGACCGCGCCGGAGGAGAAGAAGAACACCTCGTACGGGGTCATGGCCGCGCCGAACAGGGCGATCGCGTAGTACCAGTAGACGGCGTGGCCCTCCGCGGCGGGCACGGTGGGGGAGAGCGCCTGGTCGGCGAGCTCGGACCAGTCGGGTCCCAGCAGGAACACCGCGACCGCGAACACGACGAGCGTGAGCCCCACGAGGCCGGTGACGTTCTCCATCGTCGAGAACTTGGTCCGCCACACCACCAGCCACAGGGCGAACGCCGCGACGGGGATCCACAGCCGCGGTTCCACGCTGCTGGCCAGCTGCAGCGCGAGCGCGATGCCCCCGACCTCGGCGGTCAGGGTCAGCAGGTTGATGAGGAACGACGCCGTGAGGTTCGCTCCCGCGGCCCGAGGTCCCAGGCGCTCGCGGATGATCTCGAACGTCGCCCGGCCGCTCACCGCCGCGACCCGCCCGGACATGCTGGCGAACAGGCAGATGCCGATCACGCCGACGACGACCACCCACGCGAGCGAGAGCCCGAACCGGCTGCCGACGACCGCGTTGGTGACGAGGTCCCCGATGTCGAGGAACCCGCCGATCGCGGTGAGGATGCCGAGCGCGACACCGAGGAGCCTCTTCACTGGCCCGTCACCTCGTCGAGCGTGGCGGTGAGGTCCTCCAGCGTCTCGGCGCTCGCGTCCAGCGCCGCGACCACGGACGCCTCGTCGGAACCCGCGCCGTTGGCCCACCCGCGCGCGTCCGCGACCGCCAGCTGCGCGTCCCGGACGGCGGTCAGCGCGTCGGCCTGCCACCCGGCGCCGGTGGCGTCGGCCGGGACGAACGTCGCGACGGCGTCGGCGGCCTCCTCCAGGACGTGCACCTGGTCGAGCAGCGCGGTGTCGGTGACGGCGGCGGTGGTGCGGTCGTCACCCAGGAGCTCGGTGGCCAGCGTCGCGGTCCCCACCGCGGACGAGGACTGCTCCAGCGGGGCGGTGAGCGCGCGCGCCTCGTCGACGGTCGTCGCGGGTGAACCCACGGCGCAGCCCGCCACCACGGCGAGCGCGGTGAGCCCGAGGAGCGCGCGAACCACCTGCATGGACGCATCGTGGCGCGCCGGACGCGCCGCCGCCCGTCGAGCAGGGATGCGGGCACCCGCAACTGGTGCGAGCGTGGGCGCATGAGGGTCGTCGTGGTGGGTGCCAGCGGAAACGTCGGCACGGCCCTGCTGCGCCGGTTCGCCGACGACGGCACGGTGACCTCCGTGGTGGGGGTCGCGCGCCGGGTGCCGCGGAGCACCCCGCCGGCCCCGTACGACGTCGCGACGTGGGTGGCGTGCGACCTCGCCGACGGCGGGGCGATCGAGACCCTGACGGACGCGTTCGCCGGGGCGGACGCGGTCGTCCAGCTCGCGTGGGCGATCCAGCCGAGCCACGACCGCCGGAGGCTGCACGAGGTGAACGTCGCGGGGACGCGCCGGGTCCTCGACGCGGCCCGTCGCGCCGGGGTGCCGCACGTCGTGGTCGCCTCCAGCGTCGGCGCGTACTCGCCGGCGCCGGACGACGTCCCGCGCGGTGAGGGCTGGGCGACCGACGGGGTGCGGTCGTCGTCGTACAGCGTGGACAAGGCCTCGGTCGAGCGGGTGCTGGACGAGGTGGAGGCCGCGTCCCCGGATCTCGCGATCGCCCGCCTGCGTCCCGCGCTGGTGTTCCAGCGCTCCGCCGGGCACGAGATCTCGCGGTACTTCCTCGGCCCGTGGGTGCCGAAGCGCGCCCTCGGCGGGTACCTGTCGGCACTGCCGTGGCCGCAGGGTCTGCGCCTGCAGGTGGTGCACGCCGACGACGTCGCCGCGGCGTTCCGCGAGGCGGTGGTCCGTCGCGTGCGCGGCCCGTTCAACGTCGCGGCCCCGGACGTGCTCCGAGGCCAGGACATCGCCGACGTGGTCGCCCGCGGGCGGCTGGTCGACGTGCCGGTGGCGCAGGCCCGTGCGGCCGTCGCGGTCGGGTGGCACGCGCGCGCGGTGCCCGTCGGCCCGGGCTGGCTGGACATGGCCCTCGCCGCGCCGCTGCTCGACACCTCCCGTGCCGAGCGGGAGCTCGACTGGCGGCCCACCCGGTCCGGCATCGACACCGTGCGCGAGCTCGTCGCGGGGATCGCGTCGGGCACCGGGACGGCGAGCCCGCCGCTGCGGCCTCGTCGCCGCTGAGCCTGGCATCCTCGACGCATGACCGACGACCTCGCTGAGCGGCACGTCTACGGCCGCCCCGACGCCCCGATCACCGTGCTGGAGTTCGGCGACCTCGAGTGCCCGTACTGCCGCGCGGCGGCGCCCGTGCTGCGCGAGCTGGTGGACACCTCCGACGGGCGGGTGCGGCTGGTGTGGCGGCACTTCCCGCTGTTCGAGGTGCACCCGTACGCCCTGTCCGCGGCGCTGGCTGCGGAAGCGGCGGGCGCTGCGGGCAGGTTCTGGGAGATGCACGACGAGCTGATGAGCCACCAGGACCGGTTGACCGAGCCCGACCTGCGCGCATCCGCCGAGAGGCTCGGGCTCGACCCGGCGACCGTGGCGGGCGACGCCGCTCAGGTGCACGCTGCCGCGGTCTCCACCGACTACACCGCGGGCATCGAGGCGGGCGTGCGGGGGACGCCGACGATCTTCGTGGACGGGACCCGGTTCCACGGGAAGGTGACCCTGGAGCGGCTGCGGGAGGCGATGGCATGAGGACCGCTCTGGTCACCGGAGCCGGGCGGGGGATCGGGCGTGGCATCGCGCTCGGGCTGTCGCAGGCGGGGTACGCGGTCGGGCTGGTGGGCCGGACCCGCGCGAACCTGGACGCCGTCGCGGACGAGATCGGCGGCGACGTGTGCGTGGCGGCCGCCGACCTGATCGATGCCACGGCCGTCCTCGACGCGGTCGCCCGCGTAGAGGAGGAGCTCGGTGGGATCGGTCTGCTGGTGAACAACGCGGGCGTCATCGAGCGCGCGGAGGTGCCGTTCGTGGAGGACGACGTCGAGGACTCCTGGCGGGTGATCGAGGCGAACGTCCGCGGCCCGCTGCTGGTCACGCACGCGGTGCTGCCGGGGATGCTCGCGCGTGGCGAGGGCCGGGTGCTGAACCTCAACTCGGGTGCCGGCCACCGTGCGATGACCGCCTACACCGGCTACGCCATCAGCAAGGGCGGGCTCGCGCGGTTCACCACGCAGCTCGACGCGCAGTACCGCGACCAGGGGATCCGTGTGCTCGACCTGGCCCCGGGGCACGTCGAGACGGCGATGACCACGTCGATGGCGATGCACGACGGTCGCACCGAGTGGACCCCCGTCGAGGCCGTCGCCGAGCTGGTCCGGGCGTTCGGCGACGGGGAGCTCGACGCTCTCTCGGGCCGGTTCGTGCGCGCAGGGACGGATACCGTCGAGTCGTTGCTGGCGGCCCTGCCGCAGATCCTCGCCACCGACGCGCGCACCCTGCGCCTCGGCGTGTACGGCGACGAGGACCCGGTGGCGTGATGGAGCCGATCCGCCACCAGCTCGTCGTCGCGTGCACGCCCGTCGAGGCGTTCGACGCCTGGGTCGACCACCTCGGGCAGTGGTGGCACCCCGACTACACGCCCGACCCGGCCGGCTTCCGCGGCGCGGGGATCGAGCCCCGCGTGGGCGGACGCGTCTACCTGGTCGACGCCACCCTCGGCGAGGTCGAGTGGGGGCGCGTGCTGGCGATCGCCCGCGGCGCGATCGTCGTGCACACCTCGACGCTCGGCCAGGATGCCGACCACCCGAGCCAGCTCTCGGTCCAGTTCGTGCCGCTCGACGAGGGCGGCACCCGGGTCGAGCTCGTGCACGGCGGCTGGGACGAGGGGAACGCCTCCTTCCGGGACAAGTTCACGGAGTGGCCGCTGATCCTCGACCGGTACGCGGCGTTCGTGGCGCGATGACCGGGAGCGTGGTGGCGGCGGTGCCCGACCCCGGGGTGACCGGGTCCGAGGTGACCCCCGGCCCCACGGAGACGCTCCCGGAGCCGACGCCGAGCACGGACGCGCCGACCACCCCGGCGGCCGACCCGACCGTGGCCCCGACGGAGACGACCTCCGCGGAGCCGGAGCCGGTGCCGACGGTGACCGTGACCCAGGAGCCGGCGTCGCCCACGCCGGCGCCCACGGAGACGGTCGTGGTGGAGGTGCCGTGGACGCACGAGCCCGCCTCCGCCGGCTCCACGATCCCGCTCGGCGCCGTCATCACCGCACTGGTCGTGCTGGTCGTCGCGGCGACGGCCCTGGTGCTGGCGCTCCGTCGGAACCGCGGGGTGCGGCCGATGGGCGCCATCGCCGCCGCGGCGCTGGAACCCGGCGCGACGACGACGGAGATCGGCGTCCTGGACGACGCGCACGCCGTCGCGATCCCGGGGGAGGTCCCGGGCGACACGGTGGAGACGGTCAGGTTCCTCATGCTGCTCGGCGAGGCGATGATCGACTCCAGCGCCCCGGTGGTCCAGGTGACGAGGACGCTCGAACGTGTCGCGGCGATCAACGGCGCCCCGGACGTCGAGGTGATCGCGCTGCCCACCGCGCTGCTCGTCTCGGTGCCGGGCCGCACGACGACGCAGACGGCCGCGTCGTCGGCGGGCTGGCGACAGCTGCGCCTGCACCAGGTGCAGGACGTGCTCGGCGTGGCCGACGACGCCGAGTCCGGGCGGGTGGGACCCGTCGAGGGTGCGCAGCGGATCGAGACGGCCGTCGCGGCACCTCCGCTGTACGGCGGTGCGACGCGCATCCTCGGGTACGTCGGCGTCTCCGCGGGCCTGGCCATGATCCTCGGCGGCGGCCTGGTCGACGTGCTGGTCGCCGCGGTGCTCGGCGCTGCGATCGCGTGCCTGCAGGTCGCCACGGTCCGGCTGCCCGCCGCGTACCAGGCGCTCGTGGTGCTGAGCTGCGCGTTCGTCGTCGCCGGTGCGGTGTTCCTGCTGTCCCGCACCGGGATCGACGTCGGCATGCTCGCCCCGCTCGTCGCGCCCCTCGTCACGTTCCTGCCGGGCGCCCTGCTCACCACGGCGGCGATCGACCTGGCCACCCGGCAGATGATCGCGGGCTCGGCGCGCCTGGCGGCGGGCGTGATGCAGCTGGTCCTGCTGGCGCTCGGCATCGTCGGCGCCGCGGCGCTCGTGGGCGTCCCGGCGTCCGAGGTCGGCTCCGCGGCGTACCAGCCGCTCGGCTGGGCGGGACCGTGGATCGGGGTGCTGGTTTACGGCACGGGGGTGGTGTTCCACAACTGCGCACGCCGTCCCGCGCTGCCGTGGATCCTGCTCGTGCTCGTCGTGGCCTACGCCGGTCAGGTCGTGGGCGGGCTGTTCTTCGGTGGGGTGTTCTCCGCGTTCATCGGTGCCCTGCTCATGACCCCGGTCGCGATGTTCGCGGCCACCCGCCCGACCGGACCGCCCGCGCTCGTCGGGTTCCTGCCGGGGTTCTGGCTCCTGGTGCCCGGTGCTCTCGGCCTGGTCGGCGTGACCTCGATCCTCGGCGACGGGGCGCAGGCGCTCAGCACGGTCGTCACGGCCGGGACCACGATGGTCGCGATCTCGCTCGGGGTCCTCGCGGGCATCGCGCTCGGCACCGCCGTCGGGCGGCGCGCGGGGCTGGCCGTCGAGAAGTTCTGACCAGCCCCGGGCCGCCGTCCCTCAGGCGTGCACGACCGATCCGTCCGCGGTGATCTCGTCCGCGTCGGCGTCGTCGAACCAGCGGCCCTGCTCGCCGAGGTAGCGGAACCGGACGGTCTCGCCCACGGGCACGGTCACGGACGTGCTCGCCGTCCCGTTGGAGCGCCGACGCAGCGGGTGCAGCCCCGGCGTCCAGTCGTTGAAGGAGCCGACCACGCTGACCGGCCCGTCGAGCGCGGTCGTCGGCAGCGAGAACGTCAGCGTGCAGGTGGCGGAGGCGGCGGAGCGGGACTTCTTGAGCACGGGTGGGGCCACACTTTCCCTCGAACGGGTGAGACAGGCGCATCGTGGCGCACCCATGTTCCGGGAGGGCTACGGACGGGTGATCACGACGTGACGAACAGCGCGCGTCAGGCCCGCTCGGCCAGCTTCACCAGGAGCAGCGACTGGGCCACGACGAGCTTCTCGATCTCGCTGGGGTCGACGCTCTCGTCGGAGGCGTGGATGCGGGACCCGGCGAGGTCCTCCGGCCCCCACAGGATGAACTCCGCGCGGGGGGAGACGGACGCGAGCGTGCGCAGCAGCGGGATGGAGCCGCCGCTCCCCGCCTCGGCCACCGGCCCGCCGAAGGCCTCCGTGAGCGCGGCGCGTGCCGCGACGTAGGCGGGACCGTCGGTCGCGCAGCTGAACGGCGGGGCGGTCTTCGTGCGCTGCACCTCGACGTGCGCACCCCACGGTGCGTGGCTCTCCAGGTGGGCGACGAGCGCGTCGAGCTCCTGCTCGGGGTCCGCCCCGGGCACGATCCGCATCGAGATCTTCGCCCTCGCCTGGGGGATCAGGACGTTCGACGACCCGGCGATGCTCGTCATGTCGAGCCCGATCGCGTTGATCGACGGCTGCGCCCACAGCCGTGAGCCGATGGTCCCCGTCCCGGTCAGGTCGACCCCGTCGAGCAGGTCGGCGTTGGAGCGGAAGTCCTCCGGCGTGAGGCCCTCGCCGTCCCAGGTGCCCGACGAGACGCCCGCGACCGCGACCGTGCCCGCGTCGTCGTGCAGGGTCGCCAGCAGACGCGCGAGCGCCATCATCGCGTCGGGCGCCGGCCCGCCGAAGACCCCGGAGTGCAGCGGGTGCTCGAGCGTGCTGACGGTCACGACGCAGGCGACGTCGCCCCGCAGCGCGGTGGTCAGGGCCGGCTCGCCGACGCGCAGGTTGCCCATGTCGCAGATGAGGAACACGTCGCAGTCGAACAGCTCCGGGTGGGCCAGCACGAAGGCCTCGAGGTTGCTCTCGGTCTCCTCCATCCCCTCGAGCACGAGCTTGACCGTGCACGGCGGCTGCCCGTCGAAGACCCGCAGCGTGCCGAGGTGGGCCACCAGCCCGCCCTTGTCGTCGGCGGCACCCCGACCGTGGATCCGTCCGTCGTCCTTGGGGGTGGCCGTCCAGGGATCGCTGGTCCAGCCCTGCTCGGGCGGCGCCGGCTGCACGTCGTAGTGCGCGTACAGCACGACCACCGGGGACCCCTCGGGGCCTGCGATCTCCCCGTAGACCGGCGGGTACCCGGTGGGGACGTCCATGAGCCGCGCGTCGGTGAAGCCGGCCTCCTGGAACAGCCGGAGCGTCTCGGTGCCCATCCGCACCACGGGCTCGGCCGGGTACCCGGGGAACGCGATCGACGGGATCGCGACGAGCGCGCCCAGGTCCTCGAGCAGCTGGGGCATGAGCGCGGACGCCCGGCTCGCGATCTCGTGCGGCTCCATCGTGTGCTCCGTCCGGTCGAGGTCGAGGGTCAGAAGAAGACGGCGCCGATGACCGCACCGACGACGATCGTCGTCACCGACAGCACGAGCATGGGGACGAAGAAGCTGTGGTCGAGCAGCTTGGTCCCCAGCTTCGTCGTGCCCGTCAGGTCGAAGTTCGCGGCGGCGATCTGGGTGCCGTTGGCCGGGAGCGTGTAGACGCCGCCCAGGGCTCCCGCCCACATCCCGGTCACGACCCCGGGAGCGAGCCCGGCCGCGAGCCCGATCGGCACGATCGTCCGCGTCGCGGTCGACTGGCTCGTGGTGAGCGCGGCGACCATGAAGACCGCCAGGGCGAACAGGAACGTCCAGCTCGTCACCCAGGCGCCGACCGTCTCGACGATGAACGTCTCGTGCGCGGCGATGAAGGTGGCCGTGAGCCATGCGATGCCGAAGAGGGCGATCGCGGAGATCATGCCCGCCTTGAACACGGACATCTCCGGGACCTCGCGCACGTCCGGCTTGCCGACGAAGAGGATCAGGACGCCCACGACGAACATCACCAGCACGATCGTGTTCGTCATGTCGAGGGCCACCGTCTCCTCGCCGACGGTGAACGACGGGCGCAGACCGGGGAACAGACCGAGCAGCACGATCGCGATGACCCCGCCGAAGAAGGCCAGCGCGGAGCGCCGTCCGGCCGGCGTGTACGTCAGCGCGGCGGAGGCCGGTGCGGCAGCCTCGCCGACCGGCACCGGGTTCGCGTCGTCGGAGGCGCCACCGCCCGCGGACGTGCGCGGCGCGCCCGCGGTGGCCAGGACAGCCGCGGGCGCCACCAGCTCACCCGAGGCGATCTTGGCCTGCACCTCCGGGTCGTCGTCGAGCTCCGCCCACATCCGGTTCACGACGAGCGACGTCACGATGATCCCGATCACGCACGCCGGCAGGGTGATCGCGAGGATCTGGGTCAGCCCCAGGTTGTACGGGGCGACGTCGGTCAGCGTCAGCATCGCGGCCATCGCGGCCGAGACCGGCGAGGCTGCCAGTGCGATCCCCGACTGCACCACCGTCACGGTCAGCGGTCGGGACGGGCGGATGTGGTTGCGGTAGGCGACGTCGTAGATCACCGGCATCAGCGGGTAGATGATGTTGCCGGTCCCGGCGCCCACGCAGAACGCGAACGCGGTCAGCGGCGCGATCAGGGTGATCTGCTTCGGACGGCTCTCGATCACCTTCGCCGCGACGAACACCATCCAGTCGATGCCGCCGGCAGCCTGCATCAGCGCCGCGGTGGTCACGACCGCCAGGATGATGGCCACCGCCGCGGCGGGCGGAGCGCCCGGAGCCTCACCGAACACGAACACCAGGACGAACGTGCCGAGGCCGCCCCACAGGCCGACGCCCACGCCACCCGCTCGGGTGCCCATGACGATGCACCCGAGCACCACCAGCGCCTCCAGGACGAAGCTGACGCTCATGGCGACTCCTCGGTGCTCGACCGTGGCACGCGGCGCGGCGTCGGTGCCTCTCGCAGCATCGCACCGGGAAGGGTGGGTGGTCCCCATCCTCGGCGGGGTGGTGAAAGCGCGTGGCGGTGCTGGTCCCGCGCCCGGTTGATCCGCAATGATCCTGGTCAGGGTGCTGTGCAACCGTCGATCCAGGAGGGGTCGCGTGACGCAGAACGGGCCGGGTGGCAGGACGTCCCACGGGTCGTCGTCGTTCTTCGCGTCGCGGCTGCGCGCACCCGCCAACCCGGTCCACTACCTGCGCCGGCCGCGACTCATCTCGCTCCTGGCGCAGACCGCGTCCGTCCCGATCACGGTGGTCGTGGCACCGGCCGGATCCGGCAAGACGTCGTTGCTCGTCGACTGGCGGTCGATCGCCGCGGTCCCGACGGCGTGGCTGTCGGTGGACGAGTCCGACCGGGACGGCGGCCAGTTCTGGTCGGCCGTGACGGCGGCCCTGGGCGAGCTGGTCGATCTCGGGAAGGTCCGCTCGTCCACCCGGCGGCCGGCCACGCGCCCGGACGTGGTGCCGGGGCTCGTCGCGCGGCTCGAGCGCAGTGAGCACCCGCCGTCCGCGGTGCTGGTCCTCGACGACATCCACCTGATCGACGCCGACGACGCCCTGGTCGAGTCCCTCGCGCACTTCCTCGCGGCCCTGCCGGACTGGCTGCACGTCGTCCTGCTCACGCGCCGCACCCCCAAGCTCCCCATCGACCGCCTGCGCGCCCGGGGGCAGCTGGTCGAGGTGCACTTCGCCGAGCTCCGGTTCTCGCCGGAGGAGTCCGAGGACCTGCTGGCCTGCCTGCACGCGTCGCTCGAGCACGACGAGGTCAGCGCGGCGGTCGACCGGGCGGGGGGCTGGGCCGCGGGCTTGCAGCTCACCGCCCTGGCGTCGCGCTCCGACAGTGCGCAGCCGGTCTCCCTTCCCCGGGTCGACGCCCGGGGCCTGCTGTTCGCCGACTACGTCTGGCGCGAGGTGCTCGCCGCGGAGCGGCCGGAGGTGGTCGACGTCCTCCTGGACACCTCCGTCGTCGTCCGGATGAACGGCCCGCTCGCCGCGGCCCTGTCCGGCCGCGCCGACGCGGGCGACCTGCTCGCCGACGCCGAGTCCCGCGGGCTGTTCATCACCCGGCTCGGCCCGTCCGGGTGGTTCGAGGTGCACGACGTGGTCCGGCAGGAGCTCGTCGCCGAGGTCGCGCGACGCTCGCCGGAGCGCGTCGCCGTCCTGCACGCGCGCGCCGCGAGCTGGTTCGAGGACGTCGGCGAGGTGACCAGCGCGCTCGAGCAGTGGCTCCTCGCCGGCCGGCCGCGCGAGGCGCTGCGGCTGCTCGCCGGGAAGGTCGGGGAGCTTTACGACTCCGGCCGGACCGCGACCATCGAGCGGACCATCGCGCAGATCCCGCTGAACGTGGCCTCGGGCGACCTCGACGCGATGATCGAGTTCGCGTGGTGCCACCTGCTCGTGGACAAGCGCCGGTTCCTCGCGGCCGTGGGCGCCGCGACGGCGAGCCGCGCACGGCACACCGCCGGGGGTCGGCCGCAGGGCGGGCGGCTCCTGATGCTGCAGTCGATCGCGGCGACGCTCACGGGTGACTGGCGCACGAGCGCCACGCTGGCCACCGACGCTCTCGCTCTGCTGGCCGACGACAGCCAGGTGGACCTGGTGGGCCGGTTCGGCTGGAACATGATCGCGCGCGAGGTGGCGCTGTCCGAGCGGTGGGAGGACGGTTCCGCGCAGGTGCAGGACGTCCGCCAGGAGCTGGGGTGGGACCCGGAGCGGCGCCTCGGCTTCGAGGGCACCCGGGCCGTCGGCGAGGCGCTCGCGGGCCGTCCGGTGGATGCGCTGCGGGTGGCCGCCGGGATCCGCGGCGTCGAGGCGGTGGCGTCGATGGCGATCCTCTGCGCGGAGGTGAGCCTGGCCGAGGCGGTCGCCCACCGCGAGCTCGGAGACCGTGCGCGCGCCGTCACCGAGCTCGTCTCCGTGGCCCCGCGCTGGCTCGAGCCGGTGGCCCACGCGGAGGCCTTCGCGATGTTGCAGCTGACCGAGCTGAGGCTCGACGAAGGGGACCTGGAGGCGGCGGACGCCTGCTTCGAGCGCGCGCACGCGTTCGTCCGCTCCGAGTTCGCCGGACCCGGCGGGCTGATGTGGCTGGCACGCACCGGGACGCTGGTCGCGCTCGCGGCCGACCGTCCGGTCGAGGCGCGCCGGTGGGCGGACCAGGTCGACGACCCCTTCTGGGGCGGTGCGTCGAGGGCGCGCGTGGAGCTCCACGAGGGTCGCCGTGCCGCGGCGGCGACGATCCTCGACCACGTCCGGCCACGGTGCCCGCGGCACGACGTGGTCCTCGACCTGCTCCGCGCGCGCGCGGCGGTGGACCACCAGGACGCGCTCGACCTCGTCGCGCGTGCCGTCGGCCGGGCGACCGGCGTCGGGCTCGTCCAGACGGTCGCCTCCGAGGGTGCGGAGGTCCTCGAGCTGGTCGAGGTGAACGCCTTCCTGGCGCCCACCGCCTGGCTCGACCGGGTCCGGCGGGCCGCGTCGCCGCTCGCCGCGGCCAGGATGGCGGACCCGAGCGTCCCCGGTGAGCACCTGACCGAGCGCGAGCTCGAGGTGCTCCGGATGCTGCCCAGCCGGCTCACACTCCCGGAGATCGCCGACGAGCTGTCCATCTCCGTGAACACGCTGAAGTTCCACCTCAAGGTCGTCTACCGCAAGCTCGCGGTCGGCTCGCGGGGCGAGGCGGCCGACCTCGCGCGCCAGGTCGCCTCACGGGGCTGAGCCGGCTCACCCCGCGCAGGGTGGTGTGCGACCACCCGGTGCGTCGCGACGATGCCCGCATGCCCCCCGCGAGCCAGGGCCCCGGTGAGGACCCGTTGATCGACTCGGCCGCACAGCTGGCCGAGCTGGCCGACCTGGTCGCGCGCGGGCTCGTGTCGCCGGAGGAGTTCGAGCTCCAGCGCAGAAAGGTCATCGGCGACGCCGAGACCTCACCACCGTTCCGGAAGGAAACCGATCGTGACTGAACAACGCAGTCCGCTGGCCGTCGGCATGACCGTCTTCGCGGCGACGATGCTGATCGTCATCGGCGTCCTGCACGCGCTCCAAGGGTTCGTGGCCGTCTTCAACGACACGTTCTACGTGGTCGGCGCCGAGTGGGTGTTCGAGTTCGACGTGACGACCTGGGGCTGGATCCACATCCTCATCGGCCTGCTGGTCGCCGTCGCCGGCTTCTTCGTGCTCAGCGGCGCCGTGTGGGCACGGATCGTCGGTGTGCTCGTCGCCAGCCTGAGCCTGGTCCTGAACTTCGTCTGGCTGCCGTACTACCCGTGGTGGGCCATCATCATCATCGCCCTCGACATCTTCGTGATCTGGGCGCTGACGCTGCACGGGCGGGACATCGTCGCGGAGTGAGCCGCTGTCGACGCGCCCTCACCCCGCCGGTGCCCGCCACGGCAGCGGCGGCAGGGGCGGGGGCGCGTCGCTGAGCGGGGAGCACAGGGGCAGCTTCTCGCCGAGCCACCGCAGCAGGACGGACCCGAGCACGGCAGCCGTGAGCGACCCGGCCAGGATGCCGATCTTCGCGTTCTCCAGCTGCTGGGCGTCGTCGAACGCGAGCTCGGCGATGAACAGCGAGATCGTGAACCCGATGCCGGCCAGCACGGCGCCGCCGAGCAGGTGCCCCCAGCGCACGCGGCCTGGCAGCTCCCCGAGACCCAGCCGCAGCGCCAGGGTGGCGGCGCCGGTGATGCCGATCGCGTTGCCGAGCACGAGCGCGACGGCGACCCCGATGGCCAGGCGGGACTGCCCGGCTGTCTGCAGGGACTCCAGGTCGAGCGTGATCCCCGCGTTCGCCAGGCCGAACAGGGGCACCACGACGAACGCGCTCCAGGGGTGCAGGAGGCGCTGCAGCCGGTCGTTCGTCGGGACCGCGGCGCGTGCGGCCAGCTCGGCCAGGTGCTCGCGCTCGGCCGTCGCGTCGTCGATGAGCTTGCGGCCGTAGCCCGCGACCTCCTCGATCGTCTCCCGTGACGCCGGCCGAGCCGGGACGAGCAGGCCGACGATCACCCCGGCGAGCGTCGCGTGCACGCCGGAGGCCTGCACGGCGAACCACAGGGCGATCCCCGCGACGACGTACGGGGCCAGCTGCCAGACGTTCAGCCACCGCAGCAGGATGATCCCGACGACGATCGCGGCCGCCAGGGCGAGCGCGGCCATGTCGACCTCGTCGGTGTAGAAGATCGACATCACGGTGATCGCGCCGATGTCGTCGACGATCGCGAGCGTCAGCAGGAACAGGCGCAGGCGGTCCGGGCACTTGGGGCCGAACAGCGCGAGGATCCCCACGAGGAACGCGGTGTCCGTCGACATCACGACACCCCACCCGTGCGCGGCGTCGGTCCCCCCGTTGAACGCCAGGAAGATCAGGACGGGGACCAGCAGGCCGCCGATCGCCCCGAGCGCGGGCACCGCGACGGTCCGCTTGTCCCGCAGGTCTCCCGTGGTGGCCTCGCGGCTGATCTCGAGTCCGACCACCGCGAAGAAGATCGCCATCGCGGCGTCGTTGACCCAGTGGTGCAGGTCGAGGTCGACGCCCCACGTCCCGATGTGGAAGCCCGCCGTGGTGTGCCAGAGCGCCTCGTAGGAGCCGGCGAACGGGGAGTTGACCCAGACCAGCGCCACCACCGTGGCGGCCAGCAGGTAGACGGCGCTGCCGGCCTCGTTGGTGAGGAAGTCCTTGACCGACGGTTGCAGGCCGGGCAGCGAGACGCGCAGGTTCGGCCCCGGGCTGGTGGAGGTCGCCGACATGCCGCTCAAGGTCGCAGGTGATCGAGCGGGACGCAACGCCAGTTCACTGACGGCACAGCGGTCGTCAGAGGTGCTTCTCCGGGTCACCCATCAGCGCGGCGACGTGGTCGGGGACGTACGTCGAGAGCTCGCGCGGCGGGCGCTTGTACCCGTTCGAGGCGGCGGGCCGGTCGGGCAGCACCACCTTCTCGTGCGGCACCTCGGTGTACGGGATGGTCGAGAGCAGGTGGCTGATCATGTTGAGCCGCGCGTGCTTCTTGATGTCCGACTCGACGATGAACCACGGGCTCACGGGGACGTCGGTGTGCACGAGCATCTCGTCCTTCGCCTTGGAGTACTCCTCCCAGCGGCTCAGGGACGCGGTGTCCATCGGGCTCAGCTTCCACTGCCGCACCGGGTCGTTCAGGCGGGAGCGGAACCGCTTGAGCTGCTCGCTGTCGGAGACCGAGAACCAGTACTTGCGCAGCAGGATGCCGTCCTCGATGAGCATCTGCTCGAAGATCGGCGTCTGCCGCATGAACCGGCTGTACTCCTGCGGCGTGCAGAAGCCCATGACGTGCTCGACCCCGGCGCGGTTGTACCAGGAGCGGTCGAACAGGACGACCTCGCCGGCGGCGGGCAGGTGCGCGACGTAGCGCTGGTAGTACCACTGGGTCTTCTCGCGCTCGGTCGGCGTCGGGAGGGCGGCGATGCGCACGACGCGCGGGCTCAGGTACTCCGAGATCCGCTTGATGGTGCCGCCCTTGCCGGCCGCGTCGCGCCCCTCGAAGAGGACGACCACCCGGGCTCCCGTGGCCTTCGCCCACAGCTGGACCTTGACCAGCTCGGCCTGGAGGCGGAACAGCTCCGCCTCGTAGACCGCGTTCGGGATCTTGTCCTTGTTCTTCTTCTTGCCGGACTTCTTCGCCATGTCCGGACGCTACCGCCCGGACCGGACCGGCGCGCGACGTCCGTATCCGCGGATCGGATGGCTTCTTTCAGCCGCATCTGCGGCACTATCATCGCCCAGGTGACGACCTATCGGATCAGCGAGGCAGCCGAGCTGCTGGGCGTGAGCGACGACACGGTGCGCCGCTGGGTGGACTCCGGCGTGCTGACCGCGTCCGACGACGACGCGGGGCGCAGCGTGATCGCGGGGACCGACCTGGCGGCGCTGGCCGTCGAGCGCGCGAAGACGCCCGACGACCCCGCGGCGGGCTCCAGCTCCGCGCGCAACCGGCTGCCCGGCCTCGTGACCCGGATCGTGTCCGACACCGTGATGTCGCAGGTCGAGCTGCAGGCGGGTCCGTTCCGCCTGGTCTCGCTCATGTCCACCGAGGCGGTGCGGGAGCTCGGGCTCGAGGTCGGCTCCCGCGCGGTCGCCGTCGTCAAGGCCACCACGGTGCTCGTCGAGACGCCGCGGGCGGTGCGATGAGGGCCGGCCGCGCGCTCGTCGCGGGGACCGCCGTCCTGCTCGCCCTCGCCGGCTGCTCGTCGGCGGCACCGGCCGCCGAGCCGCCCACAGGCCTCACGGGTGAGCTCACCGTGTTCGCCGCCGCCTCGCTGCAGGGCGCGTTCGACGCCATCGCCACCGAGCTCGCCGAGCAGAACCCCGGCGTCACCGTGCGCCCCATCACCTACGACGGCTCGTCCACCCTGGCGACACAGCTGGTCGACGGGGCGACCGCGGACGTGTTCGCGTCCGCCGACATCGCGACCATGGCCACGGTGACGGACGCGGGGCTGGCGGACGGCACCGCGACGGTGTTCGCCACCAACTCCCTCGAGATCGTCGTCGCGCCGGGCAACCCGCTGGGGATCGGCTCGCTGGCAGATCTCGCGGCGCTGTCGACGTCGGGCGGCAA
Source organism: Cellulomonas sp. Root485 (assembly GCF_001426705.1). GTDB lineage: Bacteria > Actinomycetota > Actinomycetes > Actinomycetales > Cellulomonadaceae > Cellulomonas. The sequence goes on from NZ_LMFC01000001.1 coordinate 639,484, forward strand.
GGTCGTGCTCTGCGCGGCGCAGGTGCCGTGCGGGTCGGCCGCGCACCGCGTGCTCGACGGGCTCACGCTCACCCCGGTCAGCGAGGAGCAGAACGTCAAGGCGGTGTTGACCAAGGTGCAGACCGGCGACGCCGACGCGGGGCTGGTGTACCGGACGGACGTGCTCGCGGCGGGCACCACGGTCGAGGGCGTGGAGCTCCCCGAGGTGGCCTCGGCCGTCAACGAGTACCCGGTGGTCGTGCTCGAGGACGGTGAGGTCGCGCGGGCGTTCGTCGACCTGGTGCTCTCCGCCGACGGACAGCGGATCCTGGGTGACCTGGGGTTCACCGCGCCGTGAGGGCGAGCGGCGGTGGTGTCCCGCGCCTCCTGTGGCCTCCCGCAGCGCTCGCGGCCGGGCTCCTCGTCCTGCCGATCGTCGCGCTCGTGGTCCGCGCGGACTGGTCGACGTTGCCCGCGGACATCACGACACCCGCCGCGCTGGATGCGCTGTGGCTCTCGCTGTCGACCTCGGTCGTCGCGACGGGTGTGTGCCTGCTGCTCGGGGTACCGCTCGCCGTCGTGCTCGCGCGCGCCCACGGCTGGCCTGCCGACGTGCTGCGTGCGCTGGTCACCCTGCCCCTGGTGCTGCCCCCGACCGTCGGCGGCATCGCCCTGCTCTACCTGCTGGGCCGGCGCGGCCTGGTCGGTGAGTCGCTCGACGCCTGGTTCGGGATCACCATCCCGTTCACCACGGCGGCCGTCGTCATCGCGCAGGCGTTCGTCGCGATGCCGTTCCTCGTGCTGAGCGTCGAGGGATCGCTGCGCACGGCGGGCACGCGGTTCGACGTCGTCGCGGCAAGCCTCGGCGCCGGACGCTGGACCGTCCTGCGGAGGATCACCCTGCCGCTCGTGATGCCGGGACTGATCAGCGGGACAGTCCTGTGCTTCGCGCGGGCGCTGGGGGAGTTCGGCGCGACCGCCCTGTTCGCCGGCAACTCCCCGGGCGTCACGCAGACCATGCCGCTGGCCATCTACTCGGCGTTCAACGGTGCGGGGGTGACCCAGGGGACCGCGGTCGCCCTCTCGCTGCTGCTCGTGGTCGCCGCGGTCGCCGTGCTGCTCGCCGCGCGGGCGTGGCGACCGGGACGTGCCGCATGACGTCGCTGCACGCGGAGGTCGTCGTCCGCCGGCCGGGGTTCACGCTGGACGTGACCTTCGCGGCGCACCCCGGCGAGATCGTCGCGATCCTCGGGCCCAACGGTGCCGGCAAGTCCACGCTGCTCGCCGTGCTCGCCGGGCACCTCGTGCCGTCCTACGGCGTGGTCCGGGTGGGGGAGCGGACCCTGACCGCCGTCCGGGGCGACCGGGTGGAGACCGCGGTCCGCCCCGAGCGGCGCTCGGTCGGCCTGCTCGGGCAGGACCCGCTGGTGTTCCCGCACCTGAGCGCCCGGGAGAACGTGGCGTTCGGCCCGCGCGCGGCCGGGGTGCCCGCGGCGCAGGCGCGACGGGCCGCTGACGAGTGGCTGACCTCCGTGGGCCTGGACGGTCTCACCGAGCGCAGTCCCGGTGCGCTGTCCGGCGGGCAGCGGCAGCGGGTCGCGCTCGCCCGGGCGCTCGCGGCCGAGCCCACCGTCCTCCTCCTCGACGAGCCGTTCGCGCAGCTGGACGTCCGCACCGCGGCCGGGCTGCGCGACGTGGTCCGGGACCAGGTCCGCCGGACGCGCACCGCCACCGTGCTCGTCACGCACGACGTGCTCGACGCCGTGACCCTCGCGGACCGGGTGGTCGTGCTGCACGAGGGGCAGGTCGTCGAGCAGGGGCGCCCGCTCGACGTGCTCACCGACCCGGTCCACCCGTTCACAGCCGCGCTGGCGGGCGTCAACCTCGTCGTCGGCCGGCTCGTGGCCCAGCCCGACGGCAGCACTGCTCTGGAGGGGCCCGGCGGCGTCCTGGTCCCGTGCGGCGCCCGCGAACCGGGTGGGCGGGCACAGGTGACGTTCCCGCCAGGGGCGGTCGTGGTCGGCGACGGCTGGCCGGCACGGGTCGTGGACCTCGAGCCCGGGACCACGGGCGTGCGCGTCCGGACCAGCGGGGACGTGCTCGTCGACCTCCCGCCCGCGCAGGCTGCGGCCCTCGCCCTGCACGCGGGCGCCGAGCTCCGGCTGAGCGTGGCCGCCGAGCACGTCCGGGTGCGTCCGCTCGGCTGATCTCACAGGGTCGCGACGGACCCCGTGCGCGAAATGAACCGTGCGCGCAACCGTTCCGACAGGTCGGCCGAAACATCCGCTCCTTAGCGTCGGCGTCGACCGAGCCCCCCTTGTCCACCCGGAGGTCCCCATGGCGCCACAGGTCATCACCGACGCCAGCACTGCCCCCGTACTCGACGCCGCGCCGCTCACCCACCGCCCCGGACGCTGGATCGACGGCTGGAACCCGGAGGACGGCGGCCAGTGGGCCTCCGTCGGCCGGGTGATCGCCCGCCGGAACCTGGGCCTGTCGATCTTCGCCGAGTTCCTCGGGTTCGCCGTCTGGGCGCTCTGGAGCATCGTCGTCCCGCGGCTGCCCGACGCAGGGTTCGTCCTGACCGTCGACCAGATGTTCTGGCTGATCGCGCTGCCCACGCTCGTCGGTGCCACGCTGCGGATCCCGTACACGTTCGCGGTGCCGATCTTCGGTGGCCGCAACTGGACCATCGTGTCCGCCCTCCTGCTCCTCGTCCCGACCGTCGCGCTGGGCGTGGCCGTGCAGAACCCCGAGCTGGGCTTCCCGGTCCTGCTCGTGGTCGCCGCGCTCGCGGGCGTCGGCGGCGGCAACTTCGCCTCGTCGATGGCGAACATCTCGTTCTTCTACCCCGAGAAGGAGAAGGGCCGCGCGCTCGGCCTCAACGCGGCGGGTGGCAACCTCGGCACCGCCGCGGTGCAGTGGGCGGTGCCGATCGTCGTCGTCATCGGCGCCGGCATGCAGCTCCAGTGGGCCGGCTTCATGTTCGTCCCGCTCGTCCTCATCGCGGCGGTCCTGGCGTTCCGCTACATGGACAACCTGTCGAACGCGAAGGCGGACCCGCGGGCCTACGGCGTCGCCGCCCGGTCCCGGAACACCTGGATCATCTCGTTCATCTACATCGGCACCTTCGGTTCGTTCATCGGGTTCTCCGGGGCATTCCCGCTGCTGCTGTCGAAGACGTTCCCCGAGGTCACCATCACGATCGCGTTCGCCGGTGCGCTCGTCGGCTCCATCGCCCGACCGTTCGGCGGGACGCTCGCGGACAAGCTGGGTGGCGCCCGCGTCACCATCGGGGCGTTCACGGTCATGGCGATCGGCGTCGTCTGCGCGATCTTCTCCCTGCGCGCCCACGCGTTCGGGCCGTTCCTCGCCTCGTTCCTCGTGCTCTTCATCGCCACCGGCGCGGGCAACGGCTCGGTCTACCGGATGATCCCCGCGGTCTTCCGGTTCGGGGCCACGGACGCCGAGGACAGCGCCCGGCGCGCGAAGGCCGCGGCCGGCTGCCTCGGCATCGCCGGGGCGATCGGGGCGTTCGGCGGCTTCCTCATCCCGCGCGGGTTCGCCATCTCCACGACGGCGACGGGCAACATCCAGGCCGCGCTCTGGGTGATCGTGGGCCTGTACCTGGTCATGAGCCTGACCACGTGGGCCGTGTACCAGCGTCGCAGCGGCACCTACGGCTCGACGGTCATCTGATCTTGACCACCACCACGCCCGCCCCGCAGGGGAGCACCACGTCCGTCGAGCAGGTGGCGACGGTGTGCTCCTACTGCGGGGTGGGCTGCGGGATCGTCCTCGACGTCGCGTGCGACGACGAGGGCCGCCGGGTCGCGCGCGGCGCCCGCGGAGACAAGTCGCACCCGGCGAACGCCGGCCGGCTGTGCACCAAGGGTGCGACGAGCGCGGACATGCTGGCGGCGGGTGGCCGGGCGACGCACGCGCTCGTGCGCGCCGAGCGCGGCGCCGAGCCGGTGCGGGCGGACCTCGACGAGACGATCGAGCTCGTCGCCCGGCGCCTGCGCGAGGTGGTCGACACGCACGGACCCGACGCGTTCGCGCTCTACGTCTCCGGCCAGATGAGCCTGGAGGCCCAGTACCTCGCCAACAAGCTCGCCAAGGGCTACGTGCGCACGCAGTGGATCGAGTCGAACTCGCGGCTGTGCATGGCCAGCGCGGGGACGGGTTACAAGCTCTCCCTCGGCGCGGACGGGCCGCCCGGGTCCTACGACGACCTCGACCACGCGGACGTGTTCCTCGTCATCGGGGCGAACATGGCCGACTGCCACCCGATCCTGTTCCTGCGCATGCTCGACCGGGTCAAGGCCGGCGCCAAGCTCATCGTCGTCGACCCTCGTCGCACGGCCACGGCCGACAAGGCCGACCTGTTCCTCCAGGTCGCGCCCGGCACGGACATCGCGCTGCTCAACGGGCTGCTGCGGCTGATCGTCGAGGCGGGCGGGCTCGACGACGAGTTCGTGGCCGAGCACACCGAGGGGTGGGACGACCTCCAGGCCATGCTCGGGGACTACCCGGCCGACGAGGTCGCACGACTCACCGGCATCGCCGAGACCGACCTGCGCACGGCCGCCGCCATGCTCGCGGGGGCGAAGAACTGGGTGTCCTGCTGGACGATGGGGCTCAACCAGTCGACGCACGGCACCTGGAACACGAACGCCCTGGTCAACCTGCACCTGGCGACCGGCGCGATCTGCCGCACCGGCTCCGGCCCGTTCTCGCTGACCGGTCAGCCCAACGCGATGGGCGGCCGGGAGATGGGCTACATGGGCCCCGGCCTGCCGGGGCAGCGCACGGTCCTCGGCGCCGACGACCGCGCGTTCGTCGAGGACGTGTGGGACCTCGCCCCGGGCACGCTGCGCGCCGACTTCACCGGCCGCGGCACCGTCGACATGTTCGAGCGCATGGCGGCGGGCGAGATCAAGGCGTGCTGGGTCGTCTGCACCAACCCGGTGGCATCGGTGGGGAACCGGCGCACCGTGATCGAGGGGCTCGAGCGGGCGGAGCTCGTCGTGACGCAGGACGCGTTCGCGGAGACCGAGACCAACGCGTACGCCGACGTCGTGCTGCCGGGCGCGCTCTGGTCGGAGTCCGACGGCGTGATGATCAACTCCGAGCGCAACCTCACGCTCGCCCGTGCCGCTCTCCGGCCGCCGGGCGACGCGCTCCCGGACTGGCTGCTCATCGCGCGGGTCGCGACGGCCATGGGGTACGACGGCTTCGACTACGCCTCGTCCGAGGAGGTGTTCGACGAGCTGCGCGCGTTCGCGAACCCCCGCACGGGCTACGACCTGCGCGGCGTGACGTACGACCGGCTGCGCTCGGGTTCCGTGCAGTGGCCGGCCGCCCCCGACGGGCCGCGCCGCAACCCTGTCCGCTACGTCAACGACGGCGTGAGCCAGGAGCTGCTCGAGCGCCCGGACGGCACGCGTCCGCGGTTGGCGTTCCCGACGCCGTCGGGTCGGGCCCGGTTCCACGCCCGCCCCCACCTGCCCGCCGCCGAGCTCCCCGACGACGACTTCCCGTTCGTGCTTAACACCGGCCGCGTGCAGCACCAGTGGCACACGATGACCAAGACGGGCAAGGTCGCCAAGCTGAACAAGCTGGCGCCGGGACCGTTCGTCGAGATGCACCCGTCCGACGCGAGGGCGCTCGGCCTGGTCGACGGCGCGTCCGTGGAGGTCGCGTCCCGGCGCGGTCGTGCCGTGCTGCCCGTGACGATCACCGACCGCGTTCTCCCCGGTGCGCTCTTCGCGCCCTTCCACTGGAACGACCTGTTCGGCGAGTACCTGGCCGTGAACGCCGTCACCAACGACGCGGTCGACCCGATCTCGTTCCAGCCCGAGTTCAAGGTGTGCGCGGTGGCGCTCACCCCGGTCGCGTCGTCCGTGGATCCGGTGCCCACCGTCGTGCCCGACGGCCTCTCGCCGGGCGCGGTGGCGATCCGCGCCCTGGGGGCGACGCTCGGGCTCGACGCGCTCGAGCCGCCTCGTCTGGGCGACCGCGAACGTCGCTACCTCGCGGGGTTCCTCGCAGGGCTCGGCGGGGGCGAGCCGGGCACCCCGGTGCTTCCGCCGAACGCACCGCTCGACGCCGACGACGCCCTCTGGGTCGACGGCCTCCTGGCGGGCCTGTTCTCGCGCACCCCGGAGCCTGACCACGGCCGCCGGAGCGCCCCCTCGCGCGAGGTCGCGGTGCGTCAGGTGGTCGTGCTCTGGGCGTCCCAGACGGGTTCGGCTGAGGACCTGGCGACCGCAGCGGCCCAGCGATTGACGGGTGCCGGGCTAGCGCCGCGCATCGTCGCGATGGACGACTGCCTCCCGGCGGACCTGCCGACGGGCGCCGACCTCGTCGTCGTGACGAGCACGTTCTCCGACGGCGACGCCCCCGACAACGGCACCGCGTTCTGGGAGTCGGTGGCCGCCGCCGACGCACGCCGGCTCGACGGGTCGCGGTTCGCGGTGCTCGCGCTGGGTGACTCGAGCTACGACCGGTTCTGCGGGCACGGGCGCCGGCTCGACCACCGCCTGGAGGAGCTCGGGGCGACGCGACTCGTGGAGCGGGTCGACTGCGAGCCGGGGGAGGACGGCCGGGCGCACGCGTGGATCGAGGCGGTGGCGTCGGCTCTCACGGGGACTTCGCAGGAGCCGGACACTGTTGCCGTCTCGGACGAACCCGCCCACGCCACACGGCAGCACCCCGGCGTCGCGAAGATCATCGGGAACCGCCTGCTGTCCCTGCCGGGTTCCGGCAAGGAGGTGCGCGAGATCCTGCTGGACGTCACCGACAGCCCGCGCGAGGTCGCCTACCGCGCGGGCGACGCGATCGCCGTGCGTCCGTCGAACTCGCCGGAGCTCGTCGCCGAGTGGCTCGCCGTCACCGGGTGGGACCCGGACCAGCGGGTCGACGTCGACGGGCACCCGCACCCGCTGCGCGCCGCGCTGACCACCGAGCTCGACATCAGCCGCATCTCGACCGACCTGCTCACACTCGTCGCGGAACGATCCGGCAGCGCCGAGCTGCGTCACCTCCTGCGACCCGGCAACAGCAGCGACCTCGCGCGCTGGACCTGGTGCCGGCAGGCGGTCGACGTGGTCGCCGAGCTGACCCCCGACCTGCCCGCCGCGGACCTCGTCGGGGTGCTGCGCCGCCTGGCGCCGCGGCAGTACTCGATCTCGTCGAGCTCGCGCGTCACGCCGGACGTGGTCGCCCTGACGATGTCCGTCGTCCGGTACACGTCGCCGTCGGGCGCGCGGCGGGGCGGGGTGTGCTCGACGTTCCTCGCGGACGCGCCCCTCGGCACGCTCGTGCCCGTGCACGTGCAGCCCACGTCGCACTTCCGCCCGCCGGCCCCCGACGTGCCCGCGATCATGGTCGGCCCCGGAACAGGTGTCGCGCCGTTCGTCGGGTTCCTCGCCGACCGTGCCGCGGCGGGGCACACCGGACGCAACTGGCTGTTCTTCGGCGAGCAGCACCAGGCCACCGACTTCTACTACCGCGACGAGCTGTCCCGGCTGCTGTCGGAGGGCACGCTCGACCGCCTCGCCACGGCGTTCTCGCGGGACCAGCGGACCAAGATCTACGTGCAGGACCGGATGCGCGAGCACGGCGCCCGGCTGTGGGAGTGGCTCGAGCTGGGGGCGTCGTTCTTCGTGTGCGGTGACGCCTCGCGCATGGCGAAGGACGTCGACGCCGCGCTGCGGGAGATCGTCGCGACGCACGGCAGGCTCAGCGCCGCTGCCGCCGACTCCTACGTCAAGGACCTCGTCGCGAAGCGCCGGTACGTGCGCGACGTCTACTGACGCGCGATCAGGTGACCTTCACGCGGACGGTGTCGTAGCCCGTGGCGCCGTCCGGGATGACGCCGGCCATGGCGCCCGTCTGGTACCCCTGCGGGTCGGACGCGCGGACGTAGAGCTGGTACTCGCCCGGCTCGGCGTCCCAGGTCCACGTCCACTGGCGCCAGGAGTCGATGCCGCCGTCGTCGGCGAGCGTGGCGTCGCTCCAGGGGCCCTGCTCCACGCGCACCTGCACCGCGGTGACGCCGCGGTGCTGCGCCCAGGCGGTCCCCGCCACGACGACCGGCCCGGCGGGGACGGACGTGCCGGGCCTCGGCACCTCGATGCGTGACTGCGTCTTGATCGGTCCGTCCGGCGACCAGCCGCGGTCGGTCCAGTACGCGGTCTCGTCGGCGAACCGGGTCAGCTTCAGCTCGGTCACCCACTTCGTCGCGGACACGTACCCGTAGAGGCCCGGCACGACCATCCGCACGGGGAAGCCGTGCTCGACAGGCAGCGGTTCACCGTCCATCGCGATGGCCAGGAGCGCGTCGCGACCGTCCGTCAGGGCGGCCAGGGGCGACGACGCGGTGAACCCGTCGACGCTGCGCGAGAGCACCATGTCGGCGTCGCCCGTGGGTCGAGCCCGGGCGAGCAGGTCCGCGATGGGCATGCCCAGCCACTTCTGGTTCCCGATGAGGTCACCGCCGACGGGGTTGGACACGCACGCCAGCGTCACCCAGGCCTCGACCAGGTCGGACGCCAGCAGCTCGTCCCAGGTGAGGGTGACCTCCTCCTCCACCATGCCGTGCACGCGCAGGCTCCAGGTGCTCGGGTCCACCTGCGGGACCACCAGGGCGGTGTCGATGCGGTAGAACTCGCCGGCGGGCGTCTGCCACGGCCCGACGCCGTCGACGCCGATGTCGACCCCTGCGGGCACGGGTGCCGCCGTCGTGGCGGCACGGGGGATCCTGACCGCGGACCGCGCCGACTGTGCGCCGCGGGCACCCGCACCGATGGCACGGCCCAGCACCACGCCGACCACGCCGAGCGCTCCCGCAGCGGCTGTGGCCTGCAGGAACGCCCGCCGCTGGACGCCCTCGGGACGCGGCCGCGCGGGCGCCCCGGGCAGGCGACGGACCAGCTCCCGGAGGGTCAGCAGACCCGCGATCGCGCCGACCACGGCCGGCAGGGCGGCGAGCGTGCCCGCGTCCGGTCGACCCATCGCCGCCAGCCCCGCGACGGCCCCCAGCACGACGACGAGCGTGGCGCCCCACGCCCAGCGCCGTGCCGCGAGCACCCCGGCCAGCGCGGCGAGCGCGAGCAGCACGACGACCTCGCCGATCCCGAGGACGACCTTGTCCGCGGTGCCGAACGTCGAGGCGGCGAAGTCCTTGAGCCAGGCCGGGGTCGCATCGACGAACGCGGACCCGACGGCGACGAGCGGGTCGGTGCTCGGCCCGGTGAGCAGCGCGACGAGCGACCCGACGCCGAGCGTCACGGCGCCCGCGGCGAGCCCCGCCAGCGCGGCGAGCCCGGTGTCCCGGCGTGTTGACATCTGCTGCGTCCTCCTTGGTGGGCGGCCAGCCCCGACTCTGCCCTGACGCACGACGGATGTCGTCACCCATCTTCCGCGCCGACCCTGTGTATCTGACATCACAACGTCCGAGCATCCGGCCGCGATACCGCGCACTTCCTGGGACGTCGCCGGGGTAGATGCACGACGTCCGCACATTCGGTCGCCAGGACGCTCGGATGCGCGGACGTCCGGGAGGGTCAGAGGGCGGGGGAGCTCAGCGTCGCCGGGACGTGGGCACCGTGGCCCTGGTCGCGCAGCGTGGTGCGGATCCGCTCGGCGGCGGCGTCCAGCTCCGCGGCGGGCACGTCGGTGCGGGCGTTGCGGAACGACAGCTCCGCCTCGCCCCACGCGGGCAGCACGTGCAGGTGCAGGTGGTCGACCTCGAACCCGGCGATCAGGAGCGCGGCGCGCGGTGCGGACCAGGCGTGCTGCTGCGCCTGACCGATCGTCTTCGCGACGAGCATCAGGTGCGTGAGCACGTCGTCGGGCGCCTCGGTGAGCTGCACGATCTCGGCGCGGGGGACCACGAGCATGTGGCCCTCAGTGATCGGGGCGATGGTGCCGACGACGACCGCGACGTCGTCGGCCCACACGAACCGGCCGGGGATGTCCCCGGCGATGATCTGGGTGAACAGGGTGCTCATGACGCCACGCTAGTCAGGCACGCTCGCGGGCGAGCCGCTGCAGCGCGAGGACGGTGTTCCAGTTGCGGGCGGTCCCCGGCCGGCCGGTAGCCTTCTCGAGCACGGGGAGGGTGAGCTTGGAGCGGCCGATGCCGTCGGGGTAGTACGCGTAGGTCTCGTGGCCGGCGAACGCGACGCGCTCGCGACCGTACGGCGACGGGTCGAAGTCGGTGCCCGCGGGGGCGCCGTCCCAGCAGTACAGGACGAGGTGCGAGGGGTCCGAGGACGCCTCGTCGGGGTACGGGAGCCGCTGCACGATGGCGTCCCACTGCGTCAGCGACCGGGTCACGACGGGGACGTCGAAGCCGAGCTCCGCGACGAGCGCCTCGGCCAGCCCCGGTCCCACGGCGGAGGCTGCTCCGGAGGGGACCAGCACGATGTTCCCGCTGTTCACGTAGGTGGTGACCTGGGTGTGGCCGAGGCTCTCGGCGACCTCGCGCAGCTGCGCGGACTTCACGGTGCGGCCGCCGACGTTGACGGCACGCAGCAGGGCGATCACGGGGCTCATGCCCTCACTCTCACACCAGGCACCGACGTCGTGTGCGGGAAAGGTTCCTCCCAGGTAACCGAGCGACGCCATCGGGGAAACAACCGGTTCCTACCGTGGGACGTGCCCCACCCCCCAGCCCGACGGAGCACCCTATGAACCAGCACCTCGTCGTCGTCGGCGGCGGCATGGTCGCCCAGCGGCTGGTCGAGGCGTTGCGCGACCGCGACACCGCCGGCACCTGGCGCATCACCGTCCTGGCGGAGGAGCCGCGTCGCCCGTACGACCGCGTCGCCCTCACCAGCTACTTCTCGGGCCGCGACGCCGACGACCTGGCCCTCGGCGACCCGGAGCTGTGGTCGGACCCGCTGGTCACCCTGGTCCGCGACGACGCGGTGACGCACATCGACCGCGACGCCAAGACGGTGACCACCGCGCACGGCCGCACGGAGCACTACGACCACCTCGTGCTGGCGACCGGCTCGTCGGCCTGGGTCCCGCCGATCGAGGGCACGGACCTGCCGGGCGTGTTCGTCTACCGCACGGTCGACGACGTCGCGGAGCTGCGCGGCTACGTCGAGAAGCTCTCCGAGGACCGGGTGGTCAAGGGCGCGGTCCTCGGTGGCGGTCTGCTCGGGCTCGAGGCCGCGGGCGCGCTCCAGGCGCTCGGTGCCCGCACGACCGTCCTGCAGGTGGGCACGCACCTCATGTCGACGCAGGTCGACCTCGGCGGCGGCGAGGCGTTGCGTCGGCTCATCAACAACCTGGGTGTCGGGGTCCGCCTCAACGCGATGACGACGAAGATCCGCCCCCACCGGCGCGGTGGTGTGGGTCGGTTGGAGCTGGCCGACGGTGGCCGGGTCGACGCGGACGTCGTGGTGATCGCCGCGGGGGTCCGGCCGCGCGACGAGCTGGGCCGCGCGTCGGGCCTGGCGATCGGTGAGCGCGGCGGGATCGTCGTCGACGACACGTGCCTGACCAGCGACCTCGACATCTCGGCCGTCGGCGAGGTGGCCTGCATCCAGGGCGCGACGATCGGGCTCGTCGCCCCCGGGTACGCGATGGCGGAGATCACCGCCGACCGTCTGCTGGGCGGGACCTCGGAGTTCCCGGGCGCGGACACCGCGACCAAGCTCAAGCTCTCCGGCGTCGACGTCGCCAGCTTCGGTGACGCGTTCGGGGAGACGCCGGGCGCCCTGGAGATCGTCTGGGCCGACCCGGTGGGCGGCGTCTACAAGAAGCTCGTCATGTCGGACGACGCCCGCACCCTGCTCGGCGGCGTCCTCGTCGGCGACGCCAGCGCGTACTCGAGCCTGCGCCCGATGCTCGGCCGCGAGCTGCCCGGTGACCCGGCCGCTTTCCTGCTGCCCGAGGGTGGCGGGGGAGCGCCGGAGCTGGAGCTGCCCGACGACGCGGCCGTCTGCTCGTGCAACAACGTCTCGGCCGGCACCATCCGCGGCGCCGTCACCGACCACGGGTGCACCGACCTCGGCGCGGTCAAGGCGTGCACCAAGGCCGGCACCAGCTGCGGCTCGTGCCTCCCGCTGGTCAAGAAGCTGGTCACCACCGAGCTCGCGGCACAGGGCATCGAGGTCAGCACCTCGCTGTGCGAGCACTTCGCCCTGTCCCGCGCGCAGCTCTACGACGCCGTGCGGGTCAGTGGCGTCTCGTCGTTCACGCAGGTCATCGAGCGGTTCGGCACCCGAGCCGACGGGCGCGGCTGCGACATCTGCAAGCCGACGGTCGCGTCGATCCTGGCGACGACGTCACCGGCGCACGTCCTGGAGGGCGAGCGGGCCACGCTGCAGGACACCAACGACCACGTCATGGCCAACCTGCAGAAGGACGGCTCGTACTCGGTGGTCCCGCGCATCGCCGGCGGCGAGGTGACGCCCGAGGGGCTCATCGCGATCGGCGAGGTGGCCAAGGACTTCGGCCTGTACACCAAGATCACCGGCGGCCAGCGGATCGACATGTTCGGCGCCCGCATCGACCAGCTGCCCCTCATCTGGCAGCGCCTGGTCGACGCGGGGTTCGAGTCCGGCCACGCCTACGGCAAGTCGCTGCGCACCGTGAAGTCCTGCGTCGGCTCGACGTGGTGCCGGTTCGGCGTGCAGGACTCGGTGGCCCTCGCGGTCATGCTCGAGCTGCGGTACCGCGGCCTGCGCTCGCCGCACAAGATCAAGCTGGGCGTCTCGGGCTGCGCGCGGGAGTGCGCGGAGGCCCGCGGCAAGGACGTCGGTGTCATCGCGACCGACAAGGGCTGGAACGTGTACGTCGGCGGCAACGGCGGCTTCACGCCGCGGCACGCGCAGCTGCTGGCGGAGGATCTGGACACCGAGACGCTGGTCCGCACCATCGACCGGTTCCTCCTCTACTACGTGCGCACCGCGGACCGGCTGCAGCGCACCGCGCCGTGGATCGAGGACGTCGAGGGCGGTCTCGACGGTGTCCGTGCCGTCGTCATGGAGGACTCGCTGGGCATCGCGGCGGACCTCGACGAGCAGATGGCGCAGCACGTGGTCGAGTACGAGGACGAGTGGCGCGCCACGCTCGAGGACCCGGAGAAGCTCCGCCGGTTCGCGTCCTTCGTCAACGCCCCCGACACCCCGGACCCGTCGCTCGCGTACGTGCCGGAGCGCGGCCAGTCGCGCCCCGCCACGGCTGACGAGCGCGAGGGCGCCAGCCCGACGCCGCACCACGAACCCGTTCTCGTCGCCGGAGCCCGACTGGAGGTGCGCTCATGACCGCGCTGGACACGATCGTGTGGACCACGGTGTGCCGCCTCGACGACCTCGCTCCCGAGCGTGGCGCCGCGGCGCTCCTCGGCGCCGACCAGGTCGCCCTGTTCCGGCTCGTCGACGGCCGTGTGCTCGCGGTCCAGCAGCACGACCCGTTCAGCGACGCGTTCGTGATCTCGCGGGGCATCGTCGGCTCCCGGCACGTCGAGGACGCGGAGGTACCGACGGTCGCCTCCCCGATGTACAAGCAGGTGTTCGACCTGACGACCGGCCTTTGCCTGGACGTCGCCGGGAAGACACCCGCGCGGGACCTGGCCCCTGACCTGCGCACCTGGCCCGTCCGGGTGCGCGACGGCCTCGTGGAGGTGGGCTCGTGACCACGATGCTCGGGCTCCAGCTGACCGGACGGCGGGTACTCGTCGTCGGCGGCGGACCCGTGGCCGCTCGCCGCGTGCAGTCCTTGCTCGCCGACGCCGCGAAGGTGGTGGTCGTCGCGCCGCAGCTGTGCGAGGTGCTCCTCGACCTGCACCGCTGGGGCCTGATCGAGTGGCGCGTCCGCGAGGTCGAGGAGTCCGACCTCGACGGCGCCTGGCTGGTGCACACCGCCACGGGTGACCGCTCGACGGACGCGGCCGTGCTCGCGTGGGCCACCGCGCGCCAGACGTTCTGCGTCGACGCCGGCTCCGGCACCGACGGCTCGGCACGCACACCGGCGACCACGCAGCAGGGCGACGTCCTGGTGGGCGTGGTCTCCACGGGTGCGGCAGACCCGCGGCGCACGATCGCCGTGCGCGACGCCGTCGCGTCCCAGCTGCGGGAGGGTCAGGTCGACCTGCGGTCGCACCGCGCGCACCCGGGCCGTGTCGTGCTCGTCGGCGGGGGACCGGGCGACGTCGGCCTCCTCACGCTGGCCGGTCGCCGGGCGCTGGCCGAGGCGGACGTCGTGGTCACCGACCGGCTCGGACCGGTCGCCGTGCTCGACGAGCTGGCGCCGGGCGTCGAGATCATCGACGTCGGCAAGACGCCCGGTCACCACCCGGTGCCGCAGCACGAGATCGGCCGGATCCTGGTGGAGCAGGCCCAGCGCGGCCGCGTGGTGGTCCGGCTCAAGGGTGGGGACCCGTTCGTCTACGGCCGGGGCGGCGAGGAGGTGCTCGCCTGCCGGGAGGCCGGCGTGCCCGTCGAGGTCATCCCCGGGGTGAGCAGCGCGTTCGGCGCACCCGCCGCTGCCGGCATCCCCCTCACCCACCGCGGCACGGTCGGTGCCGTGCACGTGATGAACGGGCACGACGGCTGGTCGTCGGCGGCCCTCACGGGCCTGCGGGACGGGTCCTGCACGGTCGTCGTCCTCATGGGCGTGAGCGCGCTGGCGACCCTGGCGACGGAGGCGCTCGACGCCGGCGCGGACCCGGCCACGCCGGTCGCCCTGGTCGAGGAGGGCACCCTGCCCGGCCAGCGCGTCACGCGGGCGCGCCTGGACGACGTGGTCGACGTCGCCGCAGCCGCGGGCGTGCGAGCCCCCGCGGTGATCGTCCTGGGTGCCGTGGCTGCGGCCGGGCTGCTCGAGCCGGACCATGGTGACGCCGCTCACACGACCGAGTCGCCGGACGCATCGGCCTCCGGGGCCGTCACAATGGCCACGTGAGCGAACCTATCGACCAGACCCTCGCGGGACTCGTCGTGCTCATCACCGCCGACCGCCGGTCGGCCGAGCTCGCCGCCGCACTGGGTCGCCGAGGTGCCTCCGTCCGGCACGCCCCGGCGCTGAGCATGGTGCCCCACATCGACGACGCCCGGCTGCTCGAGGGCACCCGGTCGCTGCTGGCCCACCCGCCGGACACCGTGGTGGTCACCACCGGTATCGGGTTCCGCGGCTGGATCGAGGCCGCGGACGCCGCTGGGCTCGACGAGCCGCTCGTGCAGATGCTCAAGGGCACCCGGATCGTCGCGCGCGGCCCCAAGGCACGCGGTGCGATCCAGGCCGCGGGCCTCACCGCCGACTGGGTCGCGGAGTCCGAGACGAGCGCCGAGATCGCCGAGGTGCTCCTCGACGAGGGGGTCGCCGGTCGCGACATCGCCGTCCAGCACCACGGGGCCGGCGCGGACGGTCTCGACGAGGCGTTCGCCGCCGCCGGCGCCCGGGTTCGCAGCCTCGTCGTGTACCGCTGGGGTCCGCCCCCGGACCCGTCCGTGGTGAGCGCCTCGGTGCGTGGCGTCGCCGCGGGCGAGATCGACGCGGTCGTCTTCACGTCCGCGCCCGGTGCGCACGCCTGGTTCGAGGCCGCCGACGAGGCGGGTGTCGCCGACGACATCGCGGCGCTCGCGCGGCGCGGCAGCGTCGTGATGGCGGCCGTCGGACCCATCACCGCCAAGCCGCTGCTGGACCGGGGCATCGAACCGCTCGTGCCCGAGCGCGGCCGGCTGGGCGCGCTGGTCCGGACCCTCGTCGGCCACTACGGCGGGCTCCAGGCCCTGCAGACGATCGCGGGCCCGCTCCAGGTGCACCGCGGGACCGCGGTGCTCGACGGTCACGTGCTTGCGCTGACCCCGACGGGCCTGGAGGTCCTGCGGCTGCTGGCCGCCGCCGGCGGGGCCGTGGTGCCGCGGGACCAGGTGCTGGCCGCGCTGCCGGGGGACTCGCAGGACCCGCACGCCGCCGAGGTGGCCATCGCCCGCCTCCGCGACGCGACCGGGAGCCGCCAGCTCATCCGCACGGTGGTCAAGAGGGGCTACCGTCTCCAGCTGGAGGAGGTCTGATGACGAACGCACTGCACGCCCGTGGCCCTGCTCCTGACGGCCCGCGCGGGGACATCGACGCTCCGGTGCTCGTCGGGTGCTCCCACGGCACCGACGACCCCGACGGGCGCGCCGCCGTCCGCTCGATCCTCACGGGCGTCGCGGCCTACCGGCCCGAGCTCGACGTGCGCGAGGCGTTCGTGGACGTCCAGGAGCCCGAGGTCGCCGACGTCGTCTCGCACGCCCTCGACAGCGACGCGTCCGGCGCCGTCGTCGTCCCGCTGCTGCTGTCCGTCGGCTTCCACGTGAAGGTCGACATCGCCGCAGCGGTCGACCAGCCCGGCGCCACGGCCGCAGCGCCCCTCGGGCCGGACCTGCGGCTCGTCGACATCCTCGTGGACCGCCTGGAGACCGCGGGCCTCGCCCCCGACGACTCGGTGGTGCTCGCCGCGGCGGGGTCCACGGACCCCGCGGCCGCCCTCGCGGTGGAGTCGGTCGCGGCAGGACTGGCCGACCGCCTCGACCAGCCCGTGACCATCGGCTACGGGGCCGGCGCGGAACCGCGCGTGCCCGCCGCCGTCGCGGCCGCTCGCGCCGACGCGCCGCCCGGAGGCCGGGTCGTCGTGGCCTCCTACCTGCTCGCACCCGGCTACTTCTACGACCGCGTGATGGAGGCGGGGGCCGACGTGGTCGCCGCCCCGCTCGCCCCGGACGAGCGGCTGGTACAGATCGTGCTCGACAGGTACGACGCCGCGACCTGACGGGACGTTCCCGCACGTGAGACGCGGGTTGCCCCGAACCGTTCCGTACCTCTAGGAACGAGGGATGCCCACCCTCCGGTCCTCCGTCGCCGCCGCCGCCACCGTCGCCTGCCTGCTCGGTCTGGTGGCCTGCACCGCACCGAGCGACGACACCGCGGAGCCCACGGCGACCCCTACCGGACCGGCCGGGATCGTCGCGTCGATGCGCCCCGCGGACCGGCCGACCTGCCTGCCCGAGGGCGCGGCTGCGGTCACCACCGGCCCCGAGGACGACCCGACGCTGGTCGCGTTCGCGGGTTCCGGTACCCGCGGCGTGGTGCTCGCCCCGCAGAGCGACGGCCAGGTCTGCCAGTGGGCGCGCGAGCTCGTCCGGCTGGTCGAGGAGGGCTACCTCGTCGCGACGTTCAGCTGGTCCGACGTGGGCGAGCGCTCGTTCACCGACGCGGTCGACGTGCTGCGCGGGGTCGGCGCCACGGAGGTGGCGTTCGTGGGGGCGTCGAAGGGCGGCATGTACGCCGCCGCGCTCGCCGACGAGCTCGACCCGGTCGCCGTCGTCGCTCTCGGACCGCCGGTGGAGTACGACGGCCACGACGCACACGCGACGGCCAGCAGCTACACCGGACCGCTCCTCGTGGTCGCCTCCACCGAGGACCGCAGCGTGCCCGCGCTGTCGTCGAAGCTGGTCTCCCGCGCCGACGACCCCGCCACGTTCGTCGAGCTCACCGGCAGCGCGCACGGTGTCCAGCTGCTCAACGGGGAGCACCGGGAGCAGGTCGAGCAGCTCATCGACGACGCGCTCGCCTCGGGCTTCGGAGGCTAGGCACGCCGACGGCGGGCCACCCGTGTGGGGAGCCCGCCGTCGGTGGTGGGTCAGACGAAGCGGCGCCGCGCGAGCGTCGCCAGCCCGATGCCGCCGGCGAACAGGACGATCGCCAGGATGAGGCGCCCGACCGAGCTGGCCCCGGTGCCGTCGACGCCGGCGATCTCGATCGAGTAGGCCGTGGACCCCACCGCACCGTCCGGTGCGCCGTACGCCATGCCCTCGGTCTGCGCCCGCTCGGCACCGGCGCTGAGCACCGCGTACTTCACACCGAAGTCCTCCGCCGTGCCCTGCCCGCTGACGACCACCTGCGAGGTGCCCTCGTCGGACAGCTGCTGCGTCCCGTCGACCAGCTTCGGCGCCCCCTCCGAGGCGGTGACGAGCCCGTCCGACAGCTGCGTCGACCCGTCCGCGGCGGTGCCGAGACCGTCGGAGAGCCGCTGCGAACCGGCAGCCGCCTTGGCGATGCCGGTGGCCAGCCTGCCGGCGCCGTCGTGCAGGTCTCCCGCGCCGTCACCCAGCTGCGCCAGACCGGACGAGAGCCTCTCGCCCCCGGCGCTCAGCTCGTCCGTCCCGGCCTGGAGGGAGTGGATGCCCCCGCGGAGGGTGACGTCCGCCTTCGTGTCGTCCGCGTCGCCCACGGCCGCCTGGACCTTGGTCACCACACCGTTGACCAGCGCGGTGATGCCCGCGTCGACACCGGCGAGGCCCTGCAGGACACCCGGCTTCGTCGAGTCGCAGACGCCGGGCAGCGACGCCGAGCTCAGACCGCACTCGATCTTGGTCAGGTTCCCGGCCGCCCCGGCGAGCCCGACGGACAGTGCCGCCGTGCCGCCCGCGATCGTGGTGGGGACGGTCGTGTCCGTGAGGACGGGGACACCTGCCGCGAGCTGTGCGAGCACCGCGTCGTACTGGGCGAGGTACGCCGGGTTCATCCCGGCCCGCAGCTGCGTGAGGGCGTCGACCCCCGCGTTGAGCTTGTTGCCGAGGGTCACCGAGCCCGCCGAGAGGGTCGAGGCCGATGCCGCGGCACCCGCGACGCCCTGCCGGACCTGGTCGACACCGGCGGCCAGCGTGGCGGTCGCTGCCTGGAGCGAGGCGATGCCGTCGTGCAACGCCTTGGCCTGGGCAGGCAGCGTCCCGATGTCGCCGTAGAGCTTCACGAGGCCGGCATCGACCTGCGCGAGCCCGCCGTCGACCTGGGCGAGCCCGTCGATGAGTGCGGGTGCCTTGCCGCGCATCTCGGCGACGCCCTCGTCGATCCGGCGAGCACCGTCCGCGAGGCTGAGCGCACCGGGCGCGGCGACGTTGTTCAGGCCGGTGGCGAGCTCGTCGGCACCGGGCACCGCCGTCTCGTTGAGGCCCGCCGACAGCTTGGTGGCGCCGTCGCGGAGCTGGAGCAGGCCCGCGAGGAGCTGGGCGGAGCCGTCGTGCAGACGGAGCACGCTGTCGTCGAGCTTGATCCCGGCGCCGGTGAGGTCGACGCCCTTCTGCGCGCCGGCCTGGTAGCTGGCGGCGCCGCCCTTGAACGAGGGGTACTCGAGCGGGGAGACGGGCATCGACGTGAGGGTCGCCTTCGGGACGACCGCGTGGCTGACCTGGGCGGTGTAGCCGAACTCGGCGGTCGGGGACCCGATGGGCGGGAAGAGGGTCATCTGGAACTGCATGCGGGTGCCGCCGCGGCCGTCGCCGGCGATGCCCGCCTCGTCGGACCGCACGTCGGTGAAGCTGGAGGGCAGGACGGTGACCAGCTGGCCGATCATCGGGATGACGGTCTCGGCGGAGGCCGTGGCCATGGTGCCGGTGCCGTCGTCGTAGGTGACGTCCTGCGTCTTGCCGGTGACGTTGGTGACCTTGTAGTGCACGCCGAGGGTGCCGGTCTTGCCGATCACCGCGCCGGGCTGCACGGGCTCACCGTCGAAGGTGTAGGTGACCTCGACCGTGAGCGGGAGGTCCTTGTCGTAGGTGCTCAGGGTGCGTTCGCGGCGCTCGCCGTCGACGGCCAGCGTGCTGACGAGCTTGCCGTCGACGACCGTGTAGCCGCCGAAGCCGTCGAGGTTGCGCAGCCCGTCGGTGGAGACGGGGTTCTCGATGGTCGCGGTGCCGTGGCCGGTCAGGGCGAGCTGCTCGTACACGCGGGCACCCTGGAAGGCGCCGGTCGCGGACAGGCGGGCCTGCACGGTCTCGGTGTTGGTGACGGCCACGTCGCCCGAGTCGGCGGCGAGCGCGGGGGAGCCCCCGGTGCCGACCAGGAGGGGGACGAGGACGAGTGCGGCGGTCGCGGTCGTGGTCGTGCGTCGCACGTCAGGCCTCCGGCTGGGGGTCGAAAGGACGGGTGGCGGGCAGGCCGCGCCGCGGCGCGCGCGGCGCCTCGACGGTGGACGCGGTGGAGGGGGCGTGGTTGCCGGCGCCCTCGTACTGCCCGACGGGCGGCTCGGTCGGCGCGAACAGGGGCGCCTCGGCGGCCGCCTCGGCGGCGCGCTCCTCCTCGCGGTCCTGCACGACGACGACACCGAGCAGGGACGTCGCCAGGAAGCCGGCCCCGGCGGCGAGCAGGATCGACGTCGCTGTGGTGGCCGACGAGGTGACGAACGAGGACGGGTCGGCGGCGTAGGTCGCCTCGTAGGCGCCGGCCATCGCGGCCGCACCGAGCAGGGCGGACCACAGCGGGAGCCGGCCGCGCGTGAGGGCGGCGACACCGAGGCAGACCAGGACGACGACGAGCACGGCGATCGCACGGCCCGCGGCTGCGTCGGGCAGGACCGCGGCGCGCAGGGCGTAGCCGAGCCAGGCGGCGACGAACCCGACGCCGAAGCCGGCGGCGCGCTGCGCGGGGGAGCGGTCGGGCACGAGGCCCAAGGCGCCGCCGAGCGCGGCGCCGAGCAGGGCGACCCCTTGCAGCTCGGGACCGGAGAACAGGACGATCGCCGTCGTCAGGAGCGCGAGGACGAGCCCCGCCAAGATGTGACGCTTCATGACCACCTCGTCGTGGTGACTGGTCCGGACGGGAGACCGTCCGAGCAGTGCGGCTGGTGAGTGGCGCGCCGGAGAAGTCTGCTGACCTGCACCGTCGCCGTTGACGAGGCAGGTCAGCAGACTTCTCCGGCGGGACCAGCGCACTGTCTACCAGCGCACGAAGCATCTGAGCCACGCGGTACTAGGTAAAACCGCACCGGTAGCAGGTACATCGTTATGGCGCCGTGACCTGCGTCACGCGCGGGGTCCTCAGAGGTAGCGCAGCGGGTCGAACTCGTCGAGCGGGATGATCCGCAGACGGGGCAGCTGCACGTTGAACGCGGCGACGTCGCTCTCGAGGTCGAACGTCTCCAGGCCCTTCGCGACGAGCGCCGACAGCTGGGTGCTCGTGAACTCGCGGAACGCCAGGAGACCGACGCGGCGGTCCTCGTCGTCGACCAGCGTCTCCAGCTCAGGTGCGAAGTCGCCGTCGTGGCTGGCGAGCAGCACGTCGCCCCCGCGGCCCGCGATGGCGTCCAGCGTGCGCTTGATGCCGATGTCGACGACCTTCTCGTACGACTCGCCCGACAGCGGGATCGGCTGGAAGCCGATGGCCAGGAGCGCCTGCACGAACGACATCGGCAGCGAGCCACTGGAGGCGTTGAGGAAGAACAGCGCCTTCACGGGCTGGTCCCACGTCTGCTGCGCGAACGTCAGCACGCGTTCCCAGCGAGGCCGCTGCTCGGGGGTGGGGCGGCCGCCGAGGATGGACGAGCCGAGGGTTGCGTCGATGTTCTCGCCGTCGACCAGCAGGTACGTGGTGCGCGGTGCGGCCTCGGTCGTCATCGCGACAGCGTATCCGCAGGTCGCGCACGACGGCCCGGGACCCCGTACGGGTCCCGGGCCGAGTGCGTCACGCCGTCGAGCAGGCCGTGCCGTTGAGGCTGAACGAGCTCGGTGCGGTGTTCGTGCCCGTGTGCGACCCGTTGAACCCGAACTGCTGGTTGCCGCCCGCAGGGATCGAGCCGTTCCAGGCCGCGTTCTTCACGGTGACGGCCGAGCCGGACTGCGTGGTCAACGAGCTCCACGCCTGGGTGACCGTCTGGCCGGACGGGAAGCTGAACGTCAGCGTCCAGCCGTTGATCGCGGTCGACGACGTGTTCTTCACCGTGACGTTCGCGGTGAAGCCGGTGTTCCACTGGTTGACGACGTAGCTCACCTGGCAGCCGCCTGGCTGCGTGGTCGGGGTGGCCGTGGGCGTCGGCGTGACCGTCGGGGTGACGGTCGGTGTCGGCGTGACCGTCGGGGTGACGGTGGGCGTCGGCGTGACGGTGGGCGTCGGGAGGTCACCGAAGGCCGAGACGATCCCGTTGTAGGCGGGCTTCTTGGTGTAGCTGTCGTCCCAGACCAGGGCGGCACCCTGCCCGGAGAAGACGCCGGGGACCCACGAGTACTTGTCGGTGATGCCCCAGATGGTCACGCCCTGGCAGCGGCTGACCGCGAGGCAGATCTGGAACATCTTCTTGTAGTCGGCCGCCTGCGTCGCCAGCTTGGTGGAGTCCGCCGGGGTCGTCATGCGGATGTCGAGCTCGGTGATCCGCACGTCCACGCCGAGGTCGGCGAACCGCTGCAGGTTCTGCTGCATGGTCGAGGGGACCTGGCCGATGATCAGGTGCGACTGGAACCCGACGCAGTCGATCGGCACGCCGCGGGACTTGAAGTCCTTGACCAGGTTGTAGATCGCAGTGCTCTTGGAGTTGATGGCGTCGGTGTTGTAGTCGTTGATGCACAGCTTCGCGTTCGGGTCCGCTGCCCGCGCGGTCCGGAACGCCGTCTCGATGTACCCGTCGCCGATCTTCTGCTGCAGCGGCGAGTCGGTGCGGCGCTCGCCGTTCTCACCGAACGCCTCGTTGACCACGTCCCACGACGACACCTTGCCCTTGAAGTGCGTCGCGACGTTGGTGACGTGGTTCTTCATCGCCGACTCGAGGGCGGTCCCCGACAGGTTGTTGGTCCAGGGCGGCATCTGCGAGTGCCACACGAGGGTGTGGCCGTACAGCTCCTTGCCCGTGCTGGCGGCGTAGCTGGCCACCTGGTCGCCGGAGCCGTAGCTGAACGAGTTCTGCGACGGCTCGGTGGCGTCCCACTTCATCGCGTTCTCCGCGACGACGAGGTTGAACTCGCTGTCGGCGATGGACTTGTAGGCCGACTCCGAGAGCCGGTTGGGGTCGAGCGCGAAGCCGATGTCCTTGCCGGCCGCGGTCGCCAGGTCCTTCAGGGTGGTCGCCGCCTGAGCGGCGGGGATCGCGACCGCGGCGGCGCCGACGGCGATCGTGGCGGCGAGCGCGAGGGCGACGGTGCGCGTCGCGGCTCGGCGCCGGTGGGGTGCAGGTGGGCGTGTGACGGCCATGGGGGTTCCTCCTCGTTGAGCCAGGTGCCGGATCGCAGAGTGGTCGTCGGGGGTCGTCGCCGCGAGGTACCGAAACATTTCAGTCCCGGAGCGCTCGACACTTTCGATAGCGCAGCGCGAGGAACACCCCAGGTGGCGGCGTGGTTGAGACCGGTGATCGATACGTATGCATGAACCCTGGAGGGTGGGGTCGATGACCGACAGTGCGCGCGAGCTTCCCGGGACCCGCGAGGCCGCGGAGGCGTGGGAGTCGCTGTTCCGCGCGCAGGTCGCGCTCATGCGGCGCTTCCAGCGCGACGACGTGTGGGGCGACCTGACCATCCGCGAGTACGACGTCCTGTTCACCCTCTCGGGCTGCCCGGACGGCACGGCACGCCTGCGCGACCTGGGGGAGAACAGCCTGCTGACCCAGCCGAGCCTCTCCCGGATGGTCGAGCGTCTCGAGGTGGCGGGCCTGGTGCGGCGGGGGCCGGTCGAAGGGGACGCGCGCGGGGTGGCGGTCGGCCTGACCGCGGAGGGCTGGCGTGTCCAGCGGGAGATCGGCCGGCGGCACGTGCGGACGATCCGCCGGCTCGTCGGCGGCGCGCTGGACACCCAGGAGCTGGCGACGCTGCGTGCGCTCACCGACAAGCTGCGTACGGCCCAGGCGGGGATCCCGGACGCGGGCTCAGACGCGTAGCGCCCGCAGCTCCGCGGCCACCACGGCCGGCGCCGGGCGCGCGGCGGGGTCCTCGGCGGTCATTGCCAGGAGCAGCCGGCTCCAGTCCCGGCCGAACCGCGCGGGGACCTCGACGGGGTCGAGCAGACGGGCGAGCGAGCTGGCCAGCGGGTCTCCGGGGTACGCGCGCACCCCCGTCAGGCACTCGAGCAGCACCAGGCCGAGGGAGTACACGTCGCTCGGTGGCCCGGCGGGGTGGCCGAGCGCCTGCTCCGGGCTCTGGTAGCCCGCCGTCCCGGACGTGCCTCGGGGCGCTTCCGGTGCGCTCGCCGTGGTGACGGCGATGCCGAAGTCGGCGAGCACCACCGGCATCCACGGCGCGTCCAGGCGCCCGCTGTCGGCACGGTCGGCGGCCACGAGGACGTTCGACGGCTTGACGTCGCGGTGCACGACGCCCGCACCGTGCGCGTGCCCGAGCGCGAGCGCGAGCTGCCGTCCGACGTCGGCCGTGACCGACGGCGTGAGGGGGCCGTCGGCGATCGTGTCGCGCAGGGTGCGACCGTCGACGAGCTCCATGACGAGGAACGCGACGGGACCGCCGTCGGGCAGGACGTCGGCGCCGACGTCGAGGAGCGCGACCAGGCTCGGGTGCGTGAGCGAGGACAGCACGCGGGCCTCGTGCGCATAGCGCCGGATGTCCTGCGGGGTGGCGGCGCCGATCGAGAACAGCTTGAGGGCGACCGCGCGCTGCAGCCGGACGTCCGTCGCCCGGAAGACCTCGCCCGACCCGCCGCGCCCGAGCTGCTGCTCCAGCTGGTACCGGCGGCCGAGTGCCGAGCGCTCCGGCGTGCGGGACTCGGTCGGGGGCACGGGAGTCCTGTCTGTGGCGGGGGCAGCGGGGCGGTACGACGGTAGAAGCCTGCGGGCGCGACCGCACCTCGGTGGCAGCGGAAGTACGGCGAAACGGGTGATCTCGGGCGGGTGAAATGGCTTGCAGCGTCCTGCAAGCCACTTGCAGTGGTGGGCAGTACGCTGACACCCATGTCCAGGCGACTCGCAGAGGTAGCACGCAAGGTCGGCGTCTCGGAGGCGACCGTGAGCCGCGTGCTCAACGGCAAGCCCGGCGTCGCGGAGTCGACGCGGGAGGCGGTGCTCACCGCCCTCGACGTCCTCGGCTACGAGCGACCGACCAAGCTGCGCGGCGAGCGCGCACGGCTCGTCGGCCTCGTGCTCCCGGAGCTCCAGAACCCGATCTTCCCCGCGTTCGCCGAGGTGGTCGGCGGCGCGCTGGCGCAGCAGGGGTTCACGCCGGTGCTGTGCACGCAGACCGCCGGCGGCGTGTCGGAGGCGGACTACGTCGAGCTCCTGCTCGGGCAGCAGGTGTCGGGGATCGTCTTCGCCGGCGGTCACTACGCGCAGCGGGACGCGACGCACGGGCACTACGAGCGGCTCGCCGGGCGCAACCTGCCGGTCGTGCTCATCAACGCCTCGATCGAGGAGCTGCCCTTCCCGCGGGTGTCCTGCGACGACGAGGTGGCCATCGAGCAGGCGATCGGGCACCTGGCGTCGCTGGGCCACACCACCATCGGGCTGGTCCTCGGCCCGGTCGACCACGTGCCTTCCGAGCGCAAGCTGCGGGCGGCGCAGGCGATGATGCAGCGCCTCGGCCTGGAGCTGGGGGAGCGCCAGGTGGTCCGCAGCGCCTACTCCCTCGAGAGCGGGCAGGCCGCGGGGAACCGGCTGCTGCGCGAGGGCGTCACCGGCATCGTGTGCGCGAGCGACCCGCTGGCGCTCGGCGTGATCCGCGCGGCTCGGCGGGCCGGGCTGCGGGTCCCGGACGACATCTCGGTCGTCGGCTACGACGACTCCGCGTTCATGAGCTGCACGGAGCCGCCCCTGACCACCGTCCGGCAGCCCATCGAGCCGATGGGCCGGGCGGCGATCGACCTGCTGGTCAGCCAGATCCACGGCGCCGTGGTGCCCCAGGACGAGCTGCTCTTCGAGCCGGAGCTCGTCGTGCGCGGCTCCACCGGGCCCGCGCCGACCCAGCCGGTGACGCTCGCCGACTGATCCCAGCCGCGCTCCCCAGGCCCCGTCCCGCCGTTCTCGGCGGGTGCGGGGCCTGTGTCGTGCGTGGGCACTTATCGAGATTCACGGACGCGACGGTCACACTTCGATAACTACTCTGTCGGGTTCTTGCGTTGATCCAGTCGTGTCCTTTAGCGTCTGGATCGCGACGACGGCGTCCCGCAGGGCCTTCCTCGTCGGGTGACGTACATGACAGCCCGGCCCCGTCGACGTCGACGGCGGCCTACGAGAGACGAGACGCGAGTGGCGCAGGCGCAGCCGGAGACCGACCCGCAGTGGTGGCGCGGCGCGGTGATCTACCAGGTCTACCCGCGCAGCTTCGCGGACGGTAACGGCGACGGGACCGGGGACCTCGCGGGCCTGCGCTCCCGGCTGCCCTACCTGCGCGACCTCGGTGTCGACGCGATCTGGGTCACCCCCTGGTACGTCTCCCCGCTCGCGGACGGCGGCTACGACGTCGCCGACTACCGGGCCATCGACCCGGCGTTCGGCACCCTCGAGGAGGCCGAGCAGCTCATCGCCGAGGCCCTGCAGGTGGGCATCCGCACGATCATCGACGTCGTCCCGAACCACGTCTCCGACCAGCACGAGTGGTTCCAGGCCGCGCTCGCGGCAGGACCCGGCTCGCCGGAGCGCGAGCGGTTCTGGTTCCACCCCGGCAAGGGCGAGCACGGCGAGCAGATCCCGACCCGCTGGGTCTCCGACTTCCAGGGCAGCACGTGGACCCGCACCACGAACCCGGACGGCACGCCCGGCGAGTGGTACCTGCACCTCTTCGCCCCGCAGCAGCCCGACGTCAACTGGTCCCACCCCGAGGTTGTCGCCGAGTTCGAGTCCGTGCTCCGGTTCTGGTTCGACCGGGGCGTCGCCGGCATCCGGATCGACTCGGCCGCGCTGCTGGTCAAGGACGCGACGCTGCCGGAGGTGCCGAACCACCCCGGACCGGGGGAGCACCCGCACGTCGACCGCGACGAGCTGCACGACGTGTACCGCGGCTGGCGCGCGGTCGCCGACTCCTACGAGGGCACGCGCGTCCTCGTCGGCGAGGTCTGGCTCCAGGACAAGGCACGGTTCGCGCAGTACCTGCGGCCCGACGAGATGCACACCGCGTTCAACTTCGACTTCATGGCGCGCCCGTGGGACGCCAAGCAGCTACGCGAGTCGATCGACATCACGCTCGCCGCGCACGGCCCCGTCGGCGCCCCCGCCACGTGGGTACTGTCCAACCACGACGTCACGCGCCCGGTCACGCGGTACGGCCGCGAGGACACGTCGTTCGCGTTCACGGCCAAGCGCTTCGGCACCCCGACCGACCTGGCCGTGGGCCTGCGCCGGGCGCGTGCGGCGGCCCTTCTGACGGCGGCCCTGCCGGGTTCGCTCTACATCTACCAGGGCGACGAGCTGGGCCTGCCGGAGGTCGAGGACCTGCCGCTGGGCCTGCTGCAGGACCCGATGCACTTCCGCTCCGAGGGCGTCGACCCCGGGCGCGACGGCTGCCGGGTGCCGCTGCCCTGGACCGGTTCCGCGGCCCCGTACGGGTTCGGGTCCGGCGGGTCGTGGCTCCCGCAGCCCGCCGGCTGGGCGGACCTGACCGTCGCGGCGCAGGAGGCCGACCCCGCGTCCACCCTGCACCTCTACCGCGACCTCCTGGCGGTCCGCCGGGCCGAGCCCGCCCTGGGCGACGGACCGATGACGTGGATCGACAGCTCCGACGACGTGCTCGCGTTCGCCCGTGGCGACCTCGTGTGCGTCGTCAACCTGGGCGACGAGCCCGCCACCCTGCCCGCCCACACCGACGTCCTGCTCTCGAGCGCCCCGCTCGAGGCAGGCCTGCTGCCGCGCGACACCGCCGCGTGGCTGCGCACCCCCGCCTGATCCGCACCACCCGACCGCAGCACCTGATCGCGACCTGGCACCCCGTCCGGCGCGTTCCCTCACGAAGGAGTGACGATGAGGTCCTCACGCACCACCGCGCTCGCCATGGCCGGTGTGCTCTCGCTCGGCCTGCTGGCCGCGTGCAGCACGGACGACGAGCCGTCGGGCGACGAGTCCGCCGCCGACGGCAAGGTCACCATCACGGTCGCCGGCCTCCAGCCCGGCGCCGAGGAGACGGCCGTCGACGCGCTGAACGAGCGCGTCGAGCAGTTCGAGGCGAAGTACCCGGACATCGACATCGAGACGCAGGAGTACAACTGGCTGGCGTCGACCTTCGCGGCCGACCTCGCCGGTGGCACGCTGCCCGACGTCTTCGAGGTGCCCGCCACGGACACCAAGGTGCTCATCCAGAACGGCCAGATCGCCGACATCGACGAGCAGGTCAAGCAGCTCTCCTACGCCGAGGACTTCAACCCGGAGGTCCTCGCCGCGGGGCTCAGTGACGACGGCAAGGTCTACGCCGTCCCCGCGAAGTCGATCTACGCCGTGGCGCTGCACTACAACCGGAAGCTCTTCACCGACGCCGGCCTGGACCCCGACAAGCCGCCGACGACGTGGGACGAGGTCCGCTCGGCGGCCAAGACGATCCACGACGCGACCGGTGTGCCGGGCTACGCCATGATGGCGCTCGACAACGCGGGCGGCTGGCAGCTCACCGCCGCGGCCTACTCGCGCGGCGGCCGCACGCAGGTCGTCGACGGCGACACGTACGAGGCCACGCTGACGGACCCGGCGGTCAAGGAGTCGCTGCAGTTCCTCGGTGACCTCAAGAAGGACGGCTCGCTGCTGGAGAACACCCAGCTCGGCTGGGGCGACGTGAACGCCGGCTTCGCCGCCGGCCAGTTCGCGATGTACACCTCGGGCTCCGACATCTACACCGCGCTGGTGCAGAACAACGGCGTCACGGCGGAGAACCTGGACTACGGCCTGACGGCGCTGCCCAACGAGGGCGACGACTCCGGCACGCTCGGCGGTGGCACCTACGCCGCCGTGGCGCCCCAGGCGACCGACGAGGAGAAGGACGCCGCGGTCAAGTGGATCGACTTCTGGTACCTGTCCAAGCTCGTGGACCAGGACCAGGCCGTCGCCGACGCCAAGATCCTCGCGGAGCAGACGCCCCCGCAGGCCGTCGGCACCCCGACGCTCCCGATCTTCAGCAAGGAGCAGTACGAGACCTCGCTCGGCTGGATCCAGGACTACGTCAACGTCCCGCTCGACCACATGGCCGGCTACACGGACGTCATGTTCGAGCAGCCCGTCATCCCCGAGGCTGCCCGCGCGACGCAGGAGACCTACGGCCTGCTGTTCCCGATCGTCCAGGCCGTCATGACGGACCCGGGCGTCGACCTGGACGCGCTGCTCGCCGAGGCGAACACGCAGTCCCAGGCCCTGATCGACCAGGCCGGCTGACCCGCTGAGGGTGCCCGGCCCGGGAAGGTCCGGGTCGGGCACCACCGGCTGCTCCCGCAGTGACCGGTCATCACGTCGCACCCACGACGGCACGCACCCCCGAGAGAAGGACCGCATGACCTCCCACGCCCTCGTCGACCGCCCGAGCAGGAGACGCACCCCGGTCAGCTGGGTCCGCGGCGGAGGCCTGACCACCCTGGTGTTCGCGCTGCCGATGCTGGTGATCTTCGGGGTCTTCTCGTGGGCGCCGATCGTCAAGGCCGTCGTGATGAGCTTCCAGAAGACGAACCTCATCGTGACCGAGTGGGTGGGGCTGGAGAACTTCCAGCGCGTCTTCGCCGACCCGGTGCTGCCCATGGCCGTCCGCAACACCGCGTACTTCGCGCTGCTGGCCCTGATCTTCGGGTACCCCGTGCCGCTGATCGCGGCCGTGCTCATGAGCGAGGTGCGGCGGGCCAAGGGCCTCTACTCGGCCCTGGCGTACCTGCCCGTCGTCGTGCCGCCGGTGGTCGCGGTCCTGCTCTGGAAGTTCTTCTACGACCCGCGGCCGGAGGGCGTGTTCAACACGATCATCGGCTACGTCGGGATACCACCCCAACCCTGGTTGCAGAGCGCGACGTCGGCGATGCCGTCGCTCGTGCTCGAGGCCACCTGGGCCGCGGCCGGTGGCACGGTGATCATCTACCTCGCCGCGCTGACCGCCGTCCCCACCGAGCTGTACGACGCGGCCGAGGTCGACGGCGCGTCGGTGTGGGGGAAGGTCTGGCACGTCACGATGCCGCAGCTGCGTGGCGTCCTGCTCATCACCTTCATCCTGCAGATCATCGGGACCGCGCAGGTGTTCCTCGAGCCCTACCTGTTCACCGGCGGCGGGCCCGCCAACGCGACGGTCTCGGTGCTCCTGCTGGTGTACCGGTACGCGTTCCAGAACAGCCTCGGCGGCAACTACGGCATGGCGACGGCGCTCAGCCTGATGCTCGCCGCGTTCCTCGCCGTGATGTCCCTCGTCTACTTCCGCCTCACGCGCAGCTGGAGCACCTCGTGACCACCACCACCCCTAAGCTCCCGGAGGCGGTGCTGCCCGACGTGCTCGAGAACCCGCCCGCGCGCTCCCGGCGCTCCAGCGCTCCGACGGCGGACCGGACGGCCCTGTCCGTGTCCGACTGGCGCCGCCCGCGCGTGCGCCGCACCTGGAACACGATGCACGTCGTCCTGCTGGTCGTGCTGGTCGTCTGGTGCGTCGGTCCGCTGCTCCTGCTCGGCAAGTTCGCCATCACACCGACGCAGGACATCCTGCGCACGCCCCTGGCGATCTTCCCGAACGGCGTGAAGTGGTCGAACCTGTACGAGGCGTGGTTCGACATCAACATCAGCAAGTACTTCGTCAACACGGTCGTGCTCGCGGCCGGGTCGTGGGTGTCGCAGATGCTCGTCGCGACCACCGGCGGGTACGTGCTCTCCGTGCTGCGGCCGCGCTGGGCGAAGTACGCGCAGGCCCTCGTGCTCGCCACCCTGTTCGTCCCCGCGGTCGTGCTCCTCGTGCCGCTGTACCTGATCATCCTGCACCCGCCGCTGGTCGATCATTCGCTGGTCAACTCCTTCTGGGCGGTCTGGCTGCCGGCCGGGGCGAGCGCGTTCAACGTGGTCCTGGTGACGCGGTTCTTCGACAACCTGCCGCGGGAGATCTTCGAGGCGGCCAAGGTGGACGGCGCCGGTCCGTTCCGGCTGTTCTGGTCGATCGTGCTGCCGATGAGCAAGCCGATCCTCGGCGTCGTGTCCGTGTTCGCGGTCATCGCGTCGTGGAAGGACTTCCTCTGGCCGCTGCTGGTGCTGCGCAACCCCGACCTGCAGCCCCTGTCGGTCCGCCTGCCGTCCCTGGAGGCGACGACGGACAAGGGCACGCTGATGGCCGCCTACGCGATCGCGACGATCATCCCGATCCTCATGTTCCTCGTCTTCCAGCGCATGTTCCTGCGCGGCGCGGGCCTGGGGGGAGCGGTCAAGGGCTGACGCTTTTCTGACAAAGCGTCCGGTCAATCTCACGGGCCGACCGGACCGCTCACCGCGAGACTGCCGTGCACCCGGTGCGATGATCGTTCGGTGGCCCCCGACACTGCCGTGCGCACCTCGTCCGACCGCAGCATCGTCGCCCCGTACGACGCGCTGCTGCTCTTCTCGTTCGGAGGGCCGAACGGTCCCGACGACGTCCTGCCGTTCCTGCGCAACGTCACCGCCGGGAAGAACATCCCCGACGAGCGGCTCGCGGTCGTCGCGGAGCACTACCACCACTTCGGCGGCGCGAGCCCGATCAACGGCCAGAACCTGGCGCTGCAGAAGGCGCTCGTCGACGAGCTCGCCCGCCGCGGTATCGACCTGCCGGTGGTATGGGGCAACCGCAACTGGGAGCCGTACACGACCGACGCGCTGTCGGCCGCGTACTCCGACGGCGCCCGCCGGATGGTCGCCCTGGTCACGAGCGCCTACTCGTCGTACTCGGGCTGCCGGCAGTACCGGGAGAACCTCTGGGCGTCGCTCGACGAGCTCGGCACCGACGTCGGTCTCGGCGAGGGCGAGCACCCGCTGACCGTCGACAAGGTGCGGTCCTACTTCAACCACCCCGGCTTCGTGCAGGCGAACGTCGACGCGGTGACCGAGGCGTTCGAGTCGATCGGCCGCGACGCGCGCCTGGTCTTCGTCACGCACTCGATCCCCGACACGATGGAGGAGGCCTCGCAGCTCGCCGGCGCGTCGTACAGCGCGCAGCACCTCGACGTCGCCGCCACGGTCGCCGCGGCCGTCGAGGAGCGCCTCGGGCGGCCCGTGACCTGGGACCTGACGTACTGCTCGCGCTCCGGCCCGCCCAGCCAGCCGTGGCTCGAGCCCGACGTCAACGACCACCTCACCGCGCTGGCGGCCGACGGGGTGCAGGCCGTGGTCCTGTCGCCGATCGGGTTCGTCTCCGACCACATGGAGGTCGCCTTCGACCTCGACACCGAGGCGCTGGAGACCGCGGCCGGACTCGGCCTCGTGGCGGTGCGCGCCGACTCCGTCGGGACGCGCGAGCCGTTCGTGCGCGGGCTCGTCGACCTGGTGCTGGAGCGGGCGGCCCTCGCCCGGGCGCTCGACGCGGGCCTCGGTGCGCCGGTCATGGAGCCGGGCGAGACGCCCGTGCCGGAGGCCACCGTCGGTGACCTGCCGCCGTTCCGTTCTCTGTGCCGGCCCGGCTGCTGCCAGATGCGGGCCGGAACCCCGACCGGCATCCCCGCCGCCTGCTCGTCCGACCCCTGGTCCTGACCACCACACTGCTGGAGCCCTTGCGATGACGCACGACGCCGAGACCCTCAACGCCACCGTCCGCTACACGATGTGGACGGTCTTCGCGCTGGAAGAGGTGCTGCCCGAGGACGACGACGAGCGCGCCGAGCTCATCGCCGCGGCCCAGGCGGCCGTCGCCGACGACGGCCTGGTGGTGCGCGGCTGGTACGACGTCGCGGGCCTGCGCGCCGACGCGGACCTCATGGTCTGGTGGCACGCGGAGACGATCGAGGAGGTGCAGGGCGCCTACCAGCGGTTGCGCGCCAGCGACCTCGGCCGGCACCTGCTGCCCGTCTGGTCCGTCGTGGGCCTGCACCGGCCGGCGGAGTTCAACCGGTCGCACGTCCCGGCCTTCCTGGCGGGGGAGCCCGCAGGCGACTACATGACGGTGTACCCGTTCGTGCGTTCCTACGACTGGTACGTGCTGCCCGAGGACGACCGCCGCCGGATGCTCGTCGAGCACGGCCAGGCCGCGCGCGGGTACGCCGACGTGCGCGCGAACACCGTCTCCGCCTTCGCGCTCGGCGACTACGAGTGGATCCTCGCGTTCGAGGCGCAGGAGCTGCACCGGATCGTCGACCTGATGCGGGACCTGCGCGCCACCGACGCCCGCCTGCACGTGCGCGAGGAGGTGCCGTTCTACACCGGCCCGCGCGTGACGCTGGAGACGTGGGCGGACCGCCAGCCCCGCGGCTGACACCCGTGCCATGATCGACCGATGGTCGATCTCGCGGGTACCTGGCGGTTCACGGCGCTCGAGGGCGCCGAGCTCGACGGGGCGGAGCGCTCGACCCCGTTCCTGACGTTCGACGGTGACGGACAGGTGTTCGGCCTGGCCGGCGTGAACCGCGTCCGGGGCACCTGGCGGCTGGACGGCCCGACGCTCACGTTCGGCCCGGTCGTGTCCACGCTCATGGCCGGACCGCCGGACGCGATGACGCGAGAGCACCAGGTGCTCCGCCTCCTCGGCGAGCCGGTGCAGGTCTCGGCACCCGACGGCGACACCCTCGAGCTCGACGGCGTCGTGCACGCGAGCCTCGTCCGCGACCCGCACGCCGACGGCGACCCGTCGTAGGGATGCCCGGGGGAGCCTCGGTCGTCGTCCGGGACGCCGGCACGGACGACGTCCCGGCGATCTGCGCGTTCGGGGCCACGCACGTCCCGCCCCACTACGCGCCCCTCATCGGGGTGCAGGCCGCCCACGCGCAGGTGTCCCGGTGGTGGACCGAGGAGCAGATCCGTCCCGCGGTGTCCGCCGGACTGGTCGTCGTCGCCGAAGCCGGGAGCGGCATCGTGGGCGTCGGACAGCGCGGGTGGGACGGCGCCGACCACGTCATCTACAAGCTCTACGTCGACCCGCGTCACCGGGGCGGAGGGCTCGGACCCCGGCTGATCGAGGCTCTCGAGCACCGGCTGCCGCCCGACGCGGTCCGGCTGTGCGTCGAGCACTTCGCGGGCAACGCGCGGGCGGGGGCGTTCTACGAGCGCGAGGGCTTCACCGTGGAACGGACCGTTCCGAGTGCCGACGGCGACGACACGCTCGACGTGGTGTGGCGCGTCCGGCTGCGCACCTAGTCAGGCGGCGACCACGTCCGACGGCCACCGCGCCGCGACCTGCTCGAGGGTGTGCACGCGCGTCGCGACGTCGAACGCCGTGCCGGTGATCATCAGCTCGTCGGCGCCCGTGCGCTCGATCAGGGCGGCGAGCTCCTCGACCGCGCGGTCGGCGGTGGTCGCCACCTGGGTCCCGGGCACGCGCGCGAAGAAGTCGGCCGCCGCCGCGGGATCGAGGGCACCGAGCTCGCCGGCGGCGTCCTCGGGGGACACGATCGGCCCGAGCGGGCGGCCGGTCCGCAGCGACAGCGCCATCACGCGGCTGGGTCCGGCCAGGTAGTGCGCCTCCTCGTCGGAGTCCGCCACGAGGACGGACGCCGACACCATCAGCCGCGGCGCGTCGAGCACGGGCGACGGGCGGAAGGCGCGCCGGTAGGCGTCCGCGGCCTGCAGGGTGTGGCCGGTGTTGAAGTGATGGGCGTAGCTGAACGGCAGCCCCAGGGCGCCGGCGAGCTCGGCGCTGAACGTGCTGGAGCCCAGCAGCCAGACCTGCGGCGACGAGGTCGCGACCGGGGTCGCGGACAGCCGGGAGGCCCGCAGCGACGGCGCGCGGCCGGGCAGGTCCTGGCCCAGCAGCGCGAGGACGTCGATGACCTCCGCGGGGAAGTCGTCGGCCCCCAGACCCTCCACGGTGCGGCGCAGCGCCGCCGCGGTCATGGGGTCCGCCCCGGGGGCCCGGCCGATGCCCAGGTCGATGCGGCCGGGGTGCAGCGCCTCCAGCATCGCGAACTGCTCCGCGACGACCAGCGTGGGGTGGTTCGGCAGCATGACGCCACCGGACCCGAGCCGGATGCGCTCCGTCGACGCCGCGAGGTGCGCCAGGAGGACACCGGGGGACGTCGAGGCGACCGCCGGCATCGCGTGGTGCTCGGCCACCCAGAACCGGGCGTAGCCGGCCGCGTCGGCGACGCGGGCCAGCGCGGTCGTCGCGGCGAGGGCGTCGCCGGAGGTCTGCCCGACGGCGACGGGTGAGGTGTCGAGCACGGACAGGGGCACGGAGTTACGACGGGTCACCCCGTCAGCAACACCCGTGCCCCCGTCCGTACTCCCGGACGGTCAGGGATACAGGCCGCGGATCTGGTGCGCCTCGGCGACGCGTCGCACCCCGATGGTCAGCGCCGCGTCGCGCAGCGAGATCCCCTCGGCGCTCGCCAGGGCGGCCACCGCGCGGTGGGCCGTGACCATGCGGTGCTCGAGACGGTCCTCGATCTCGCGCTCGGTCCACCAGTACGCCTGGTTCGCCTGCACCCACTCGAAGTACGACACGACCACACCGCCGGCGTTCGCCAGGATGTCCGGCACGACGACGACGCCGCGCTCAGCGAGCACGCGGTCGCCCTCGTGCGTCGTCGGACCGTTGGCGGCCTCGACCACCCACCGTGCCTTGACCCGGCCGGCCGCCTCGGCGTCCAGCACGCCCTCGACGGCCGCTGGGATGAGCAGGTCGACGTCGAGCGCGAGGAGCTCGGTGTTGTCGATCGGCTCACCGCCCTCGAAGCCGACGACGGTGCCAGTCACCGCGACGTGCCGCTCGAGCCCGGCGATGTCGAGTCCGTCGCTGTGCATGACGCCGCCCTGCTCGTCGCTCACCGCGACCACCCGGGTGCCGGCGTCGTGCAGGAAGCGGGAGGCGTGCGAGCCGACCTTGCCGAAGCCCTGCACCGCGGCGCTCACCTCACGCAGCTGCACGCCCGCGTCGCCGAGGGCTGCCGCGGCGGCGTGCACGACGCCGCGGGAGGTGGCCGTCGCGCGGCCGAGGGAGCCACCGACCGCCAGGGGCTTGCCGGTCGTGACCGCGGGGATGGTGTAGCCGAGGTTCACGGAGTACGTGTCCATGACCCACGCCATGGTCTGCTCGTTGGTGCCGATGTCCGGCGCCATGATGTCTCGCTCGGGGCCGATGATCGGCATGATCTCGCTGGTGTAGCGGCGGGTGACGCGCTCGAGCTCCGCCTGGCTGTACAGCCGCGGGTCGATGGTGACGCCACCCTTGGCGCCGCCGTACGGCACGTCGACGACCGCACACTTCCAGGTCATCCACATGGCGAGCGCCCGGACTTCGTCGACGTCGACGCCGGCCGAGTAGCGCAGCCCGCCCTTGCCCGGTCCGCGGGAGATGTTGTGCTGCACCCGGTACCCGGTGAAGAGCTCGATCTCGCCGTTGTCCCGACGCAGGGGGACAGCGACGTTCATCTCGCGCCGGGGTGTGGCGAGCATGAGGTGGAGCCCCTCGGTGTAGCCGAGGATCTCGACCGCACCGGCAAGCTGTGCCTTGGCGGTGGCGAGGGGCGTGGTCTGCTGCGGGGTCTCCGCTGTGAGGTCCGTCACGTGCTCACTGTCGCATCACGCGCCCGCGGAGCACGTCAGGACCGACAGGCGAGCCGGGCGTGTCCGACCAGCGAACAGCTCCGGACGGGCCGTCAGCAGATCTGCGCGTCGTCGACCGGCTTCACGACCGACCCGCCGAGGTGCCGGGAGTGCCGTGCGGGGACGAGGACGCAGGTGCCGAACGTCCCGTTGAGGTACACGGCCTTGACGAAGATGTCGGTCTGGCGGCAGTTGTAGACCCGCACCGTGTAGTACGTCGGGTGGTTGACGTAGACCCCGGTCAGCCATCGGCAGAACTCCTCCTCGCCCTCGATCGTGGCGTAGGGCTGCACGACACCGCCGGTACCCCGCTGTGCGTCCAGCAGCGCGGGGTCGAGCCGCTGCTGCGTCCCGAGCAGCACCGGGTCGAGGCCGTCGGCGGCGACGGACGGCGTGGCGGCGACGAGGCCGCCGACGAGGAGGGCCGCAGCGCTCAGGACGGACGCGAGGACGCGGCGGGTGCGGGCAGGTGCGGGCATGGGACTTCCCTCGGGACGACGGCGGCGTCGGCTCAGCTGCGCGACGGAGGACGGATCGGGTTCACCCTGACGACTGCCGTACGAGTGGTCAACCGGCATCCGGGCGACGGACGTCGCACAGAAGGCCCTTGACAGCCAGACTGGGCCCAGGCCGGACCCGGCCGACGAGCACAGTGTGGTGCGGCCGCGACCCGGCCGGCCCGCAGACGAAGGAGCAGCATGTCGACGACTGACGACGTCACCGAGGACGCGACCCGGCTCGCCCGGTCCTGGCTCTCGGCGACGGCGGAGGGCCAGACGGCCAAGGAACGACGCACCACGGGGCGGTTGGCGGCACTCGTCGCGGACCCGGCGGGTCTCGAGCTCGCGGTGCGGTTCGTGGACCGCGTGGCTCGCCCGCAGGACGTCCGCGTCGCCGCCCGGGAGCTCGCCGGGCTCACGTCGGGCGCGGCGGCGGGCTTCCTGGGTCCGCTCGACCGGGCGATGCTCGGGGTCGGAGCGCTCGTCGCGCCCGTGCTCCCCGACGTCGTGGTGCCCGCTGCCCGGCTGCGTCTGCGCAGCCTCGTCGGCCACCTCGTCGCCGACGACGGCCCCGGCCTGGCCGCGCACCTGGCGGCCACGCGCGCGGAGGGCTTCCGGCTGAACCTCAACCTGCTCGGTGAGGCCGTGCTGGGGGAGCGCGAGGCGGCCGCCCGGCTGGCGCGCGTGACGGCCCTCGTCGAGCGGCCCGACGTGGACTACGTGTCCGTCAAGGTCTCCGCGGTGGCCAGCCAGCTGTCCACGTGGGACACCGACGGCAGCGTGGAGCGCGTGGTCGAGCGGCTGCGCCCGCTGTACCTGACCGCAGCGCGGCACGGCACCTTCCTCAACCTCGACATGGAGGAGTACCGCGATCTCGCCCTCACGGTGCGGGTGTTCGAGCGCCTGGTCTCGGACCCCGAGCTCCTGGGCGCCGAGGCGGGCATCGTGCTGCAGGCCTACCTGCCGGACGCGGCCGACGCCCTCGAGGAGCTGACGGCCATCGCCGGGTCCCGCCGCGCTGCCGGGGGCGCCCGGCTGAAGGTCCGCCTGGTCAAGGGCGCCAACCTGGCGATGGAGCAGGTGGAGGCCGAGCTGCACGGGTGGCCGCAGGCTCCCTACGGCTCGAAGGCGGAGGTCGACGCGGCCTACCTGCGGCTGGTCGACCGGGCCCTCGACCCGGCTCGGACGGCCGCGTTGCGGGTGGGCGTCGCCAGCCACAACCTGTTCCACGTCGCCGCGGCCCACCTGCTGGCCCAGCGGCGGGGTGTCAGCGAGGCGCTCGACGTGGAGATGCTCCAGGGCATGGCACCCGCCCAGGCGCGTGCGGTGCGTGACGAGGTTGGCGCGGTGCTCCTGTACACACCGGTCGTCGCGCGCCACGACTTCGACGTCGCGATCTCCTACCTGGTGCGGCGCCTGGAGGAGAACTCCGCGAGCCAGAACTTCCTGCACGCCCTGTTCGCGGAGGGCGCCGCGATGGACGCTCAGGAGGAGGCGTTCCGCATCGCCTTCCGCGAGCGCGACGAGCCGTCGACCGCGGCCCGGCGCACCGCGCGCCCGTACGCCGACGCACCCGGGACCGGCCCGTTCGCCAACACCCCGGACACCGACCCGGCCGTCGCGGTGGCCCGCGTCTGGGCCCAGAGCCTCGTGGACCGGGACGTGCCGGTCCCGCCCGGCGCGGTCACGGTGTCCACCACCGACGAGGTCGACGCCGTCGTCGCGCGGGCCGTTGCCGCACAGCCTGCCTGGGCCGCGACACCGCCCGCAGACCGTGCCCGGGCCCTGCACGCCGTCGCGGCCGCGCTGGAGGACGCGCGGGCCGATCTCGTCGCCACCATGGTCCACGAGACCGGCAAGACCGTCGCCGAGGCCGACCCCGAGGTGAGCGAGGCCGTCGACTTCGCGCGCTACTACGCCGACCGTGCGGCCGAGCTGGCGGACGGAGTCGTCCCCGGCGCCGTGCACCGGCCAGCCGGGCTCACGGTGGTCACACCGCCGTGGAACTTCCCCGTCGCGATCCCGGTCGGCTCGGTCCTCGCCTCGCTCGCCGCGGGCAGCCCGGTGCTGGTCAAGCCCGCACCGCAGGCACCCCGGTGCGGGCAGGTCGCGATGGCGGCGATCCAGCGCGGGCTCGACCAGGCCGGTGCGCCAGGCGGCATCCTCACGGTCGTCCTGAGCCCCGAGGGGGACGTCGGACGCCGGCTCGTCACCCACCCGGAGGTCGCCCGCGTCATCCTCACCGGCTCCATCGAGACCGCGCAGCTGTTCGCCGGCTGGCGGGCCGACCTCGACGTCCTCGCGGAGACCTCCGGCAAGAACGCCCTGGTCATCACGCCGTCCGCGGACGTGGACCTCGCCGTCGCCGACCTGGTGCGGTCCGCGTTCGGGCACGCCGGGCAGAAGTGCTCCGCGGCGTCGCTCGCGATCCTCGTCGGCTCCGCGGGCCGCTCCGACCGGCTGCGCCGCCAGCTCGCCGACGCCGTCGCGTCCCTGCGCGTCGGTCGCGCGACCGACCTGGGCACGGCCGTCGGTCCGCTGGCCGAGCCGGCGTCCGGCAAGCTCCTGCGCGCCCTGACCACGCTCGACCCGGGGGAGTCGTGGCTGGTCGCCCCGCGGCAGCTCGACGACGAGGGCCGGCTGTGGACCCCCGGGGTGAAGTTCGGGGTCGCACCCGGGTCGTGGTTCCACACCACCGAGTGCTTCGGCCCCGTGCTCGGGATCATGCGGGTCGAGACCCTCGACGAGGCGATCGACCTGCAGAACGCCGTCGCGTTCGGGCTCACCGGCGGGCTGCACTCGCTCGACGAGGCCGAGATCGAGCACTGGCTGGACCGCGTCGAGGTCGGCAACGCGTACGTCAACCGGCACATCACCGGGGCGATCGTGCAGCGCCAGCCGTTCGGTGGCTGGAAGGCGTCGACAGTCGGACCCGGTGCCAAGGCCGGCGGCCCGCACTACGTGGCGCAGATCGGCGACTGGCACGACTCGGCCGACGTGCCGCAGGACGACGACGCGTGGCTCGCCTGGGCGCAGGCCGACGACGTCCGCGTGTGGGCCGACGAGCTCTCGCGCGAGCACGACCCGTCAGGGCTGCGCGTCGAGGCCAACGTCCTGCGCTACCGGCCGGTGCCGCAGCTCACCGTCCGGACCGGCTCCGACGCGCCCGCACGGGAGGTCGACCGGGTGTGTCACGCCGCCCGGACCGCCGGGATCCGCGTGACCCTGAGCGACGTGTCGGGCGAGTCCCACGAGGCGTTCGCCGCGCGCGTCCGGTCCGGCGAGGTGACCGGCCGGGTGCGGGTGATCGGGTCCGCCCCCGGACTGCGCGAGGCGGCCACCAGCCGCGTCGGCGCGGTCACCGTCCTCGACGGGCCCGTGCTCGCCAGCGGCGCGCGTGAGCTGCTCACCGTCGTGCGCGAG
The DNA here is from genome assembly GCF_001426705.1 of Cellulomonas sp. Root485. Classification (GTDB taxonomy): domain Bacteria; phylum Actinomycetota; class Actinomycetes; order Actinomycetales; family Cellulomonadaceae; genus Cellulomonas. Next base: position 679,741 of record NZ_LMFC01000001.1, read on the forward strand.
CAGGCCGTGAGCCGCACGCTGCACCGGTTCGGTCACGTCCCGCCGCCGACGGACTGACGCGCGCCGTGCGGAAGGGCCCGACGGGACGTCCCGTCGGGCCCTTCCGCACGTGCGGTCCGAGCTACGCGGACTCGCGGATCACCAGCTCGGGCGCGAAGATCAGCGGCGGCGACGGCGGTGCCCCGTTCAGCTGGTCCAGCAGGCGAGCGCCCGCGGCACGGGCCATCGCCACGACCGGCTGGATCACGCTGGTCAGCGGGGGAGTGGTCGACGCCGCGACCCCGAGGTTGTCGTAACCGACCACGGCGATGTCCCGCGGGACGTCCTTGCCGTGCTCCGCCAGCACGCTGAGCGCACCGGCCGCCATCAGGTCGGAGGCGATGAAGATGCCGTCGACGTCGGGGAACCGCGCGAGCAGCTCGCGGATCGCGATCGTGCCCGACGCCATGGTGAAGTCCCCGCGCACCACCGCGTCGTCCGACATCCCGGCGGCGTGGATCGCGTTGCGCCAGCCGGAGAGCCGGTCGATGCCGGCGGACATGTCCGCCGGACCGGCGATCGTCGCGATGCGTCGGCAGCCCCGGTCGATGAGGTGCTGGGTCGCCAGCCGGCCACCCTCGACGTTGTCGGTGTCCACGTACTGCACGTCCCGCTCGTCGGCCGACAGCGGCCGCCCGACGAACACGTTCGGCACGTGGGACAGCTGCAACGCCCGGTCGAGCTCGTCGTTCGCGTGGTGCGAGACGACGATCGCGCCGTCGACGTGACCGTTGCGCAGGTAGCGGACGGTGCGCTCGCTCTCGCCGGGTCGGGCGATGACGAGCACCACCTGCATGTCCGAGTCAGCGAGCGAGGAGCTCAGGCCGTTCAGGGTGCCCGCGAAGAACGGGTCGGACAGGACACGCTCGTCGGGCTCGGGCACCACGAGGGCGATCGAGTCCGTGCGCTTGGTGACCAGCGAGCGTGCAGCGCGGTTCGGGGTGTACCCGAGGTCGGTCACCGCGGCCTCGACCGAGGCGAGAGCCTCGGGAGACACGCGCAGACCGCCGTTGATGGCGCGGGAGGCCGTTGAGCGTGAGACACCTGCGCGCTCGGCGACCTGCTCGAGCGTCGGCGCGGCAGGCCGCGCGGGGTCCACGTGGACCGGGATGTTGTCGACCACCGTTGGTCTTCCCTCCTGTGGCTGCCGAAGCAGCGATGACGAGCTGGTGATGGGAAAGGCGGGGTGCTCGGGGAGCACCCCGCCCATCCATCGACCGGGCTGGTGTCACGGTCAGGACGACCATGACCGCCCGGGGCGTGCCACGAACCAGTGTGCGCGGGTCAGCCCTTGACAGCACCCTGCATGATGCCGGCGACGAGCTGACGGCCCGCGATGAAGAACAGGATGATGAGCGGGATCGTGGAGACGGTGACGCCCGCCATGATCAGCGACATGTCCTTGAAGTACGACGCCTGGAGCAGCTGGATGGCCACCGGCAGCGTCGGGTTCTGCGGTCCGAGGACGATGAACGGCCAGAAGAAGTTCGTCCACGAGGCGACGAACGTGAACAGGCCGAGCATGACGGCCGCCGGGCGCGCCGCCGGGAGGGCGATGTGCCAGAACGTCCGGATCATCGACGCTCCGTCGACGCGGGCGGCCTCGACGAGCTCGTACGGCAGAGCCGACTCGAGGTACTGCGTCATCCAGAAGACGCCGAACGCGGTGACCAGACCCGGGACGATGACGGCGACGAGCTTGCCGGTCCACCCGAGCTGGGACATCACGATGAACAGCGGGACGATGCCGAGCTGCGTCGGCACGGCCGTCGTGGCGATGACGAACACGAGCAGGGCGTTGCGGCCCTTGAAGCGCAGCTTGGAGAACGAGAACCCGGCCAGCGTGGAGAAGAGCACCACGGACAGCGCCGTGATCGTCCCGACGATGATCGAGTTGCCCAGCGCCTTCCAGAACTGGATCTCGCCGTTCAGCACCTTGCCGACGTTCGTGAAGAACTCGCCCTGCGGGATGAGCGACGGGATCGGGTTCTGCGCGATGTACGCCGAGTTCGACGACGCGAGCAGGAACGCGTAGTACAGCGGTGCGATCGCCAGGACGATCGCGACCCCGAGCAGCGTGTACGTGACCCAGCCCGGGCGACGGTCGGAACCGGCGGCCGTCGAGCGGCTGCGTCCGGCGGCGCGGGCCGCGCCACGGCCGGCGGTCTGCCGGATGACCGGCAGCGAGGGGGCGCTCATCGGGAAACCTTCTTCCGCTTGGTCGTCGACGAGTCGGACGAGATCTTGCGCGTGATCGAGAAGTTGATCAGGCCGATGATCACGATGATGAGGAACAGGATCCAGGCGACCGCGGACGCACGTCCGAAGCTCTTCTGGTTGCCCCAGCCCAGCTCGTAGATGTACATGGTGGCCGTCATCCACTGGCGGCTCGGGCCGCCCTGACCGGTCTGGTCGAACAGACGCGGCTCGTCGAAGATCTGCAGGCCACCGATCGTGGAGGTGATGACCACGAAGATGATCGTCGGGCGCAGCATCGGCACGGTGACGGAGAAGAACTGCCGCACGCGGGTGGCGCCGTCCAGGACGGCTGCCTCGTACAGGTCCTTCGGGATGGCCTGCATCGCCGCGAGAAGGATCAGCGTGTTGTAGCCGGTCCACCGGAAGTCGACCATCGTCGCGATCGCGATGTGGCTGGGCAGGATCTGCGCGTGCCAGCCGATCGGGTCGATCCCGACGTAGCCGAGCACCGTGTTGATGAGGCCGGACTTGTCGGCGAACAGCTTGCCGAAGATGAGGCTGACCGCGACGGGCGCGACGACGTAGGGCAGCAGCACGCCCATGCGCCAGAAGGTGCGCGCGCGCAGGTTCGCGTCGAGGAGCGCCGCGAGCACGATCGCGATGATCAGCTGGGGGACCGTCGACAGGAAGAAGATGCTGAAGGTGTTGCGCAGGCTCTTCCAGAAGTTGGGCTCCTGGACGACGAACAGGTAGTTCTCGAAGCCGACGAAGGCACCCTTGCCACCGATCAGGTTCCAGTCGTGCACGGACACGTAGGCCGTGTACACGAGGGGGAACAGACCCGTGAGCGCGAAGAGGAGGAAGAACGGCGAGATGTAGAGGTAGGGCGAGACCTTGACGTCCCAGCGACCGAGGGTCTGGCTGAAGCCGACCCGGCGCACGGCACGCTCGGGGTCCCGCTGCCGACCGCTGTCGAGCTGGGGTGGGGTGGTGGAGGTAGCCATCAGGTGTCCTTCGTGGCGGTGGTCAGGAGCCTACGCGGGCAGGGCCGGGCCGATGGATTGACCCATCGGCCCGGCCCCGTGGCGTGCGTCAGCCGAGTGCGTTGACCGCGGAGACGAACGTGTCCCACTGTGCAGCGGCGTCACCACCGTTGACGTCGACCTCGGTCAGAGCCGACTGCATCGCGTCGTTGACGGCGAAGTAGTTCGGGCCCTTGAACGGGGCGACGATGCCGACGGCACGGTTGGCCAGGATCTGGCCGGCCGGGGCGTCGTTGAAGAACGGGTTGACCGACGAGAGCAGCTCGTCCGAGGCGAGCGCCTCGACCTGGCTCGGGAACGTGCCCTTGCTCTTGTAGGCCGCGATCTGCTGCTCCGGCGCAGTCAGCCAGGCGGCCAGCTTCTTGGCCTCCTCAGCGTGCTTGCTCTGCGCGGGGACGGTCAGGAACGAGCCGCCCCAGTTGCCGGCGCCGCCGGGGAAGACGTCCGCGATGTCCCAGCCGGTCACGCCGGCCGAGTTGCCCTCGATGACACCGAGCATCCAGCCCGGGGCCAGCATGGTCGCGAAGCCGTCCGTCTGGAACGAGGCGGTCCAGTCGTCGCTCCACTGGCCGAGGTGCGCCGACAGGTTGTCGGTGACGGAGGCCGTGGTGACGGAGTCGTAGATGTCCTTCACCTCGGGGTTCGTGGCGGCGATGATCGTGCCGTCGTTGTCCTCGTAGGCGTTCTCGACCTGGTTGATCATGCCCTGGTAGATGGCACCAGCAGCGTCGAAGAAGGGCTTGCCCGTGGCCTCGGTGTACTGCTTGCCGAAGGCGAAGTAGTCGTCCCACGTGGCGTCGGCGCCACCGAGAGCAGCAGCGACCTCCTCACGGGTGGACGGCAGGCCGGCGGCGGCGAGCAGGTCACCGCGGAACGCGATGGCCTCCGGGCCGATGTCCGTGCCGTAGCCCAGCAGGACGCCGTCGGGCGTCGTGGCCTGCGCGACCTTCCAGTCGAGCCAGCGGCCGTCGAGGGCCGGGTCCGTCAGGTCGGTGAACTTCTCCGGGTACTGCATGAGCTCGGGGAGCCAGTCGATCTCGATCATCTCGATGTCCGAGGCGCCCGAACCCGACGCGAGGCGCGTGTTCAGGTTGTCGCGGGCCTCGTTCGAGGTCGCGGCCTTCTTGTTCTCGATGGTGATGCCCGGGTTCGCGGCCTCGTACTCCGCGAACATCTCGTCCGTGTAGCCGGGCTCGTTGAACGTGCCGAGCGTCAGGGTGATGTTCTCGGAACCGGCGTCGGAACCCTCGTCGCTGGGCGTCTCCGCGTTGCCGGAGCAGGCGGTGGCGAGGAGGGCGATGCCCGTGACCCCCGCCGCGGCTGCCCACATCTTGCTGGTGGTCTTGCGCACTGTGACTCCCTTGTCAGTCGGACGGCGTCCTCGCCGTACCCCTAGGGCACCCGTCGTCCGCGCGCCGAAGGGGGCGATACGGACATCGGGTTGGGCCGTGTGGACCCGGCGCGGTCACGTTCCCTTCCGCAGTGATGCGGGAGCGTTCCCACGCGCTGCGGAGTACTGTCGTCGGCGCCTCAGCGAGTGTCAAGGACGCCGAGTGGTGTAAATGCCGTGGTAGCGATCCCACACCAACGTTTCTGCAGGTCAGAGCGATATGGACATCGGTCCGTGTTACCGAATCGTTACGGCTGCGGCGCCTGTCCGTGACCATCGGCGTGGTCGTCGATCCATCGGCGTGCCACGACCTGCTCAACCTCCAGCGCGGACCGGATCGCCCCGGCGGTCGCCTGCTCGATCGCGGACGCGAAGAGGGGCACCGTCGCGCGCAGGTCGCCGTCGTAGGTGACCGTCGTGGCACCTGTACCGGTAGGGGTCAGAGCCGTCCGCCCGCTCAGCCGCACCGGGGCACCGGCGATCTCGACGACGACGGTCCCGACGCGTGAGCCGTCGGCAGCAGGTGCCTCCCACGCCTCGACCTGCCGGACGTCGATCTGGCTCCCGACGAGGCTCCGCAGGTGCGCCGGGATCTGGTCGGTGGGCAGCGCGCGGCGCGTCGTCACGGTGAACGCGTCGTCCGGGTCGCCCGTCACGTCCACGTGCTGCTCGAGCGCGCCGCTGGCGCGGACCTTCTGGTGCACGTACTCCGGGTCCGCCAGGAGCTGCGCCGCGGCGCGTGCGTCCGTCGGGAGGTCGAGCGTCACGCTCAGTCGCACGATGGGTCCTTCGGTGATCGAGTTCGGTGGGTCGAGGCTAGCCGCCCACGTCCTGGCCGTCCTGCCCACCGCCCCTCCGGCGCGACCTACCCTGGTGCCCGTGTCCACGCTGAGCACCCTCGCCGCTCGATACGCCGCGCTCGATGCTCACGACCTCGAGTGGCTGCACCTGCTGGTCGGAGACTGGCAGGTCCTGTCCGACCTCGCGTTCGCCGACCTGGTGCTGTGGCTCCCGACGACGGGCGGCGACTTCGTCGCGATCGCCCAGGCGCGCCCGTCGACCGGCGCGACCGTCCACTACGACGACGTGGTCGGGTCGAGCGCGCCCGAGGGTCAGCGTCCGCAGCTGCAGCGCTCCCTGGACGAGCGCGCGGCACAGCGCTCCCGCGAGCCGCGCTGGTTCGGCTCCTACGCCGTGCGCGAGGAGGCCGTCCCGGTGGTCCGGCGCGGCAAGGCGATCGCCGTGCTCGCCCGTCAGACCAACCTCGGGGGCGCTCGGACACCCAGCCGCCTCGAGCTCAACTACGTCGAGGCGGCCGACGACGTCTTCGCGATGGTCGGTCGTGGCGAGTTCCCGGCACCCGACGCCCCGACCGGCCCACGCCGCGGCGCCCCGCGCGTCGGGGACGGGCTCGTGCGCCTCAACTCCGAGGGCGAGGTCCTCTACGCGAGCCCCAACGCCCTGTCGTGCTTCCACCGGCTCGGCGTGGTCGGTGACCTCGTCGGTCGCTCGCTGGTCGAGGTCACCGCCGAGCTGATCGAGCAGCACGACACGGTCGACGAGTCGATGCCGCTCGTCCTCATGGGGCGCGCCCCCTGGCGGGTCGACGTCGAGGCCCGCGGGGTCGCGCTCTCCCTGCGGGCGGTGCCCCTCACCGAGCACGGCCAGCGCGTCGGGGCCGTGCTGCTGTGCCGCGACGTCTCGGAGCTGCGGCGCCGCGAGCGCGAGCTCATCACCAAGGACGCCACGATCCGCGAGATCCACCACCGCGTGAAGAACAACCTCCAGACCGTCGCGGCCCTGCTGCGGCTCCAGTCCCGGCGCGTGGCCTCGCCCGAGGCCAAGGAGGCGCTCGGCGAGGCGATGCGCCGCGTCGCCACGATCGCGCTCGTGCACGAGACGCTGTCCCAGACGCTGGACGAGAGCGTCCCGTTCGACGACCTCGTCGGGCGCAGCCTGCGGCTCGCCGCGGACGTGGCCACGGAAGGTGCGCACGTGCGCACGCTGGTGCGCGGGTCGTTCGGGTCGATCCCTGCGGAGGACGCCACGGCTCTCGCGCTCATCCTGACCGAGCTGGTGACCAACGCGGTCGAGCACGGGTTCGAGGGGCGGGAGTCCGGGACGGTCGAGGTCATCGTCGAACGGTCGGACGACGCGCTGCGGGTCGAGGTGGCCGACGACGGTTCCGGGCTACCCACCGAGCGCGGCGCCGGCACCGGCCTCGGCACCCAGATCGTGTCGACCCTGGTGACCAACGAGATGCGCGGCACCATCGAGTGGGCGAGCCGGGAGGGCGGCGGGACGTCCGTCGTCATCGAGGCCCGGTTGCGTGGACCGAGGGACGCCGCCGCGCTGATCTGACGGCGACCTCGGGCCAGAGCGTCCCGACGAGCGCTGTGGCTTCGGCGCGGCGAGCGCTGCCGGCTGACGGGGAACCGGCCGGTGCCGGACGTGACGCGGCCCCGCCGCGCGGTGCGCAGCGGGGCCGGGTTCGTCGTGGGACGAGGTGGCGGTGAGGTCAGCCGGCGCGACGCTGGCGCGCGGTGCGACGCTTGAGCGCGCGGCGCTCGTCCTCGGAGAGCCCGCCCCAGACGCCCGCGTCCTGACCGGTCTCGATGGCCCACTTCAGGCACGTGTCGACGACGGGGCAGCGGCGGCAGACGGCCTTCGCCTCGTCGATCTGGAGCAGCGCGGGGCCGGTGTTCCCGATGGGGAAGAACAGCTCCGGGTCCTCGTCGAGACACGCTGCGCGGTGGCGCCAATCCATGAGTTCTCTCCTAGGCACACGTCGAGAGGCGCCCGGGGTCAGGGCGCGCGAGTCTGGACGCGAGATCGGGGGTGGGGGACGTACTGCATCAAGGCTCGCACCGGTCCGGGAACTCCACAAGGGTTACGGGGAGGTTTCATATCCGTAACGACTGAGGCGTTCGTCACACCTGTGCACGGGCTGTGCCCGGAGGCGTCCCGCATGTTGCCGCAGGTGAGGGCAATAGTCGGACAAACGTCCAGTACCTGACCGGTCTCCGACGCGGTGATCAGGGTCACGAGGTGGCGTGAGTCACCGTAGATCCGTGGTATCGGGGAGTGAGCGTCGGTGCAGGTCAGGTGCTCGCCGACGCCCGACGGCGACGGACCGCACCCGCGGGTGCCTAGGCTCCTTGCTGTGACCGACCGCCGTCCTCCCGTGCTGCTCGTCGTCTGCCTGCTCGTCACCGTCGAGGCCGCCGCGTTCGTCGGCCTGGGTGTCGCGTGGACCGCCGACGTCGTGCGCGGCGCCGCGACCATGCCGGGCGCGAGCCTGTTCCTCGCTGCCTTCGGCGTCGGTGTGGCGCTGCTGCTCCTGCTCGCCGCCCGAGGGCTGTGGCGCGGCAAGCGGTGGGCCCGATCCCCGGTGATCATGTGGCAGATCCTGCTCGTGGTGCTCTCGATCGGCTGGCTCACCGTGGAGCCGACCGCCTGGGCCGGCGTCGTGCTCGTCGTCGCGGTGCTGATCGGCGTCGGGCTCCTGCTGCCGTCGGCCGTCGCCGCGACCGCCCGCCATCAGGACCCGCCCGCATAGACCTGCACGACGATCGCGGCCCGTCCCGTCAGCAGGACCCCTCGTCCGGCGGGCCGACGGGACGGGTCCACGCACCACGCCGCGCGCGGCCCCACCAGCTCGGCCGACGCGTGGTCGTGCGCGTCCAGCACGAGCACGCGACGGCGCCGGACGAGCGTCGCGACCGTGCCGCGGAACGCCTGGGCCGCTGACGACGACGTGACGCCGGCGACCAGGCTCACCGTCGGTGGGATCAGCTCGTCGAGGCCCGGGTGGGCCCGTTGGAGATCGTCCAGGTCGTCGACGAGCAGCACCGCGCCGTCGGCACCGCACGCCACCCCCACGTCCGCCGGGCCCACGTCCTGCACGCCGGCCAGCGCGGGGACCGGGAGCCCGGCAGGGTCGACCACCCGCAGCACGCGCACCCCGCCCCGCACGAGCGTGCGGGCCACCACGCTCAGCGCCGTGCTGCGGCCCGACCCCGGAGGTCCCGCGACCAGCAGACCCTGGCTCACGTCCACCCGCACGACGCTCGCGTCGTCGCCGCCCAGCCCCAGCGGCACCTCGAGGCGGCCCGGCCCGGCGCCGAGTCCCGGGGGCAGGTCCGCGCGTTCCGGCAGGGGTCGCACGAGCACCACCGCCGGGTCCCGGTGCCGTTCGGCGGGCCCGGCAGCCAACCCCGAGGCGTACTCCTCGGCGGACCTCGCGACCACACCCGCGGCGGGCGGCTCGGGCAGGACCACCTGGCAGAGCTCCGCGCCCGTCGCGTGGAGGTGCACAGCCCTGCCCGGGGTGGTCCGGCGACCGGCGAGGGCCGCGGGGACCCCTGCGAGCGCGTCGAGCGCCGCGTCGGCGAGCGGGAGCACCAGCCGGTGCGCGAACGCACCGGCGTGCTGCATCGCGGCGGCGCCGGCGTCGGCCCCGGCGACGAGCGCGGTGGCGGCGGTGCTGCTGCGCCACAGGGTGGTCAGCCGGTCGACGCCCGCGCCGCGAGCGAGCCGGCCGAGCGAGTCCAGCAGGAGGTCGAGGCGGTCGACGAGGAGCAGCACCTGCGGGCGTCCCGTGGTCGTGAGGAGCTCGAGGAGGCGGGCGACCGCGCGCGCGTCGTCGGTCTCCAGCGTGCTGCCCAGCCGTCTGTGCCGGTCGCCGGCACGCAGCCGGTGCACCGCGGCTGGGGGCAGGCCGACGGCGTGCACGGACCACCCGTGGTCGAGGGCCTCGAGCCCGGCGGCGACCAGCGTGGTCGTCCGGCCCGAGCGCGGGCCGCCCAGCACGAGCAGCGGACCGTCGGCGGGATCCCACCGCACCGCGCCCCGGCGCTGCTCGTCGGGCACGTCCGCGACCGCGAGCGCCAGGCCTGGCCCGTCGTCGACGTCCGCCGCCCGGGCGACGGCCGGCAGTGCGGGGAGCCACGGGCAGCCGCCCCCCGCGGGTCGGCGGGTCGCCGCCTGTGCGGCAGCGCGCAGCCAGGCCGGGCGGAGGTCGTCGTCGTGCGGTCCGGCGGACGGTGCCGGTGACCAGGCGGTGCCCGCGTCGGACCACGCGCGTGCGAGGCGCACGGGCGGCACGGCGGCGGCCGCGACCGCACGAGCGACCTGGACCGGCTCGAGCGGCCGGGTCCCGCGCCGCACCCACGCGCGGCCGGGTGTCGCCGGGTCGAGCCGGGCGGCGTCCGGGGCGTCCAGCACGTCGGTCGAGTCGGCCGGGTCGGTCACCCGCAGCGCGATCCGCAGCGCGACGTTGGCACGCAGGTCGGCGCCGACCGCGCCCGCAGGTCGCTGGGTGGCCAGGACCAGGTGCACGCCGAGCGCCCGTCCCTGGGCGGCGATCCGGGTGAGCGCCGCGGAGGCGTCGGTGACGTCCTCGGTGAGCGCTCGCAGCTCGTCGACGACGACGAGCAGCCGGGGAGGTGTCGTGGGGTCGGCGGGGTCGAGCTCGAGCAGGTCCCGAGCGCCGGCCGCGGCGAGGATCGCCTCGCGCCGCCGCAGCTCCGCGCGCAAGGACGCCAGGACACGCCGGGCGTGCGCGGCGTCGAGGTCGGTGACGTGCTCCAGCACGTGCGGGAGCCCGGCGACCGGGCCGAGGCCGGTGCCGCCCTTGAAGTCGACCAGCAGGATCGCGAGCCGGTCCGGCGGGTGGGTCAGCGCGAGCGCGAGCACGACAGTGGTGAGCAGCTCCGACTTCCCGGCGCCGGTGGTCCCTGCCACCAGTGCGTGCGGTCCGTCGGCGACGAGGTCGACCGAGACGGTCCGGCCGCCAGGCCCGACCCCGAGCGCGACCACCAGTCCGCGACGGGGGGTCGCCCAGGAGCGGCTCACCTGGTCCGGCGCGGGGATGCCGTCGAGGCCGGCCAGCGACGCCCGGACGGGCAGTGCCGTGTCGTGGACGGCGACGGCCAGCGCGCGCGCCGACGCCGCCGCGCGGACCTGCGTCAGGGCGAGCTCGGCGCCGGCGGCCTGCCGGGGGAGCTCGAGAACCTTCCCGTCGGCCCCGTGCAGCCGTACGGACCGCGCACCCACCTCGATCCGCGCCCGGCACCACGCGGGGACCGCCGCGCCGGAGTCCGCCAGGAGCAGCAGGCGCTGGGACGCGGGGGAGGACGACCTCCACCGGGCGAGCGCCGCCGGGTCGGGCGGGTCGTCCGCGACGACGAGGCCGTCGGCCGGACCGAGCGGCAGCGGGGCGTCGGGGGCGGTCGCCCAGACGCACCATGTCCAGTCGTCGGTCCACCGGGTGCGGACCGCGAGGGCGGCGGTCAGGTGGGTGCCGAGCGCGCCCAGGGCGATGGCGCGCGCGACGGGCAGCGCCAGGGCGCGGGGGCCGACGACCGCCAGGGAGCCGCCGGGGTCCCAGGGTTGGTCGAGCACGACGGGCTCGGTCGTGGAGACGCCGGCGCGGGCGGTCGCCGCGACCAGGGCGGCCAGGTCTCGCAGGCACGGGTCCCCGCTGCTGCGGCGGCGAAGGCGCAGCCGCGCGACCGCGTCCGTGGCGAGCGCGACGAGCGGGACGGCGAGACCCACGAGCAGCAGGACCGGCTGACGCAGCGCGACCGCGAGGGCGACCGAGCCGAGGAGCGGAGCCAGCCACGTCGCGGGTCGGGACGCGTAGCCCGGTTCCGGGGCGCGGGCCCCCGCTGCCGAGCCGTCTGCGGGGCCACGCAGCGCGAGGGTCGTGGTGCCGAGGTCGAGGGTGCGGTGGGATCGCCAGCGGCGCCACCGCAGACCCTCACCCACGCGCACGCTCACCTTGTCGCCGCGGCGGCGCCTGATCTGCACGCGCGGGAGGGCGGCGTCGTGGACGGTCAGAGCAGCGGCACCCGCGTCCGGGCCGACGGTCAGCGTCCCGTCCGTGGGCACCGCCGCGAGCCCGCCACTGTCCGGACCTGCGACGACGGCGACGTGCCAGTCGGCTCGGACGGCGAGCTCCGAGCCTGTGCGGCTCCCGGGGCCGACGCGCAGGACGCATCCCTCGACCAGGGGCGGCTGGCCGACGACGTGGTGCTCGTCGAGCACCGCGTCGGCGACGGCGGCGCGGACACCGGCGCTCGCCCACCCCGCGTACCCGCTCACGCGGGCGAGCCCGGGGCGCAGGACGGACAAGGCGGTGCCGACGTCCGCCTCGACGTCGGTCGGGACCAGTCCGTGGCCGCGGGACGGGTCGGGATGGAGCAGGGTGAAGCGCACCGCCCGAGCCTTCCGCGACCGAGACGACGGGCCGGCCCGCCCCCCGGGTTCGGGGGACGGGCCGGTCCGTCCACAGGTCCGCCGGTCGGCTCGGTGGGTGCGGCGGGACGTCAGTCGACGGCGAGCGCCGCCACGGGCGACGTGCGGGCGGCGGCCCGACCCGGCAGCACCGAGGCGAGCAGCCCCGCGGCGAGGGCCACGACGAGCAGCAGCGCCAGGTCGGTCCACGGGATCACGAGGATGACGTCCCCGATCTCCCCGAAGGTGATGACCGCCCCCGCCCAGCCGTAGAGGAGCCCGAGCGCAGCCCCGAGGACCGCCCCGACGCCGGCGATGAGCATCCCCTCGACGGCGAGCATCACGCGCAGCTGTCGACGGGACAGCCCGATCGCCCGCAGGGTCGCGGACTCCCGGCGACGTTCGAGGACCGAGAGCGAGAGCGTGTTGGCCACACCGATCAGCGCGATCACGACGGCCACGCCGAGCAGCCCGACGACGATCGCGAGGAGCGTGTTGATGACGAGCTCGTTGCTGGCCCGCTCCGCACCGGCGCTGCTCACCTCGGCCGGGGTGTCGGGCAGTGCCGCCCGGACGTCCTGGAGCACCAGAGCCGCGTCGGCACCCGGGTCGAGCGCGACCCAGAGCATCGAGACGGGAGCCTGCGGTGCGAGCTGCTCGAGGGTCGTCAGGGTGGTCAGTGCGTAGAGCCCGCCCAGGTCGGTCGCCACGGTCCGGAGCGGGACCTCGGACCCGCCGGGTGCCGGTTCGGTGTCGTCCCAGGGCGTGGCGTACGCCGTGACGGGGGTGGCCACGTCGGTCGCCTGCTCGGCGAGGAGCTTCGGGAGCAGCAGCGTGCCGTCGCTCAGGCCGTCCGCCGTGCGAGGGTCGCGCAGCACGGCCGTCGTGGAGCCGTCGACGGGCGCGACGACCGTGATCCAGTCGTCGCCCAGCAGCACCGGAGCGGTCCGCATCTCGAGCACCGTGCCGACTCCGGTCACCGCGGCGACGGCGTCGGCCACGTCGGACGCCAGGCTCGCACCGTCGCCCTGCACCGTGCCGTCGACCATGAGGTCGACCGGGTAGTGCTCGTCGAGCTCCTGCGCGAGGGACACGCGGGCGCTCGCGGCCCCGGTGCTCATCATGGCGACCAGCGTCGCTCCGATCAGCAGGGCCGCACTCGTCGCTGCCGTCCGGCGCGGGTTGCGCACGGTGTTGGCCGCCGCGAGCCGCGCACTGGTCCCCGTCCCGGCCAGCGCGCGCCCCACGAACGAGACGACCTTCGGCACCCAGAACACCGCACCGACCAGCACGCCGACGAACGACAGCCCGCCCGCGAGCGCCCCGACGCCCAGCAGCAGGGTGGGGTCGGCGCGGCCGGAGCTGGACAGCACCGTCGCGAGCAGCATGACCCCGACACCGCCGAGCGTGAGCAGGAGCGACAGCGCGAACCGGACGCGCCCGCCGCGGGCGCCGACCGCCGGGGCGTCGGCCGGACGCAGTGCCGCGATCGGCGACACCCGCGTGGCCTCGCGGGCCGGCACCAGGGAGGCCAGCACCGTGACCACGGTGCCCACCAGCAGCGGGAGCAGCACGACGGGCAGGGTCACCGCGATGGTGGACGGCAGCGGCACGCCGAGATCGAGGTTGCCCAGCACGAAGAGGGCGCCCTGGCCGAGCACGAGCCCGAGGACCAGCCCCGCGACCGAGGCGACGGCCCCGAGGATCGCCGCCTCCACCAGCACGGAGCGACGCAGCTGCCCCTTGCCCGCGCCGACGCAGCGCAGCAGGGCCAACGTGCGGGTGCGCTGCGCGACGAGCACCTGGAACGTGTTGGCGATGACGAGGGCGGCGACGAGCAGCGCCACGGCGGCGAACCCGAGGACGATCGTGATCAGCACGTTGCCACCGTCGGAGAACGCCTCGATCGACTTCGCTGCTGCCTCGTCCCTGGTGAGGGCCTCGGCATCGGGGACGAGCGGGGCGACGGCGTCCCGCAGCGCCTCTGCGCCGGTGCCGGGCCGAGCCACCACGAGGGTGCTCGAGGCGAGCTCCGTGACCGACTCGGCGTCGCTCCAGCGCAGGAGGTCGTCGGCGTTGACCAGACCGGCGCCGCCGCTCTGCGACCACGCGGACGCGGGGTCGGTGGCGATACCGGTCACCACGACGTCGTCGTCGACCGTTCGCCAGACCTCCTCCGACGGGTCCGTGGACGCCGTGGCGTCGGCGCTGGGGGTCTCGGCGGGCTCGGACGTGGTCCAGCGGACCTGCACGTGGTCACCGACCTGCACCCCGAAGGCCTCCGCGGTGGCGGCGGGCAGGGCGATCTCACCGGTCCGGGTGGGCGCCGCACCGTCCTCGACCACCAGCGAGCTCAGCCGCGGGTCGTCGGACGTCGGCAGCATGATCTGCCAGCGGCTGGTGCCGCCCTTGCGGACCTCGAGGCCGATGGGGGCGAGGACGTCGGCGGACTGGACGTCCGGCAGGGCGCGCACCGCCTCGAGCTGGTTGTCGGTGACGTCGCCGGCGACGACGATGTCGGCGTCGGCGTACGTGGCGGTGACCGCGTCGTACCCCGTGCGGGTCATGACGTTCCCGGCGATCAGGGTGGTGGCGAGGAACGCCGTCCCGATCGCGATGGCGACGGCGGCTGCGGTCAGCCGGCCGAGACTGCGGCGCATCTGCGCGAGGGTGAGACGCAGCATCAGAGGGCCGCCTGGTCGAGCGTGCGCAGGGCCTCCAGGCCGGTCAGCACGGACTCGGGGGTCGGGTCCGCGATGTCGCCGGCGATCCGTCCGTCGGCGAGCAGGACCACGCGGTCCGCGTAGGCGGCGGCCGTCGGGTCGTGCGTGACCATGATGATCGTGCGGCCCAGCTCACGCACCGACCGGCGCAGGAAGCTCAGCACCTCGGCGCCCGACCGGGAGTCGAGGTTGCCGGTGGGCTCGTCGGCGAAGACCACCTCGGGCTTCGCGATGAGCGCGCGGGCGATCGCCACCCGCTGCTGCTGCCCGCCGGACAGCTCGGACGGGCGGTGCGTGAGGCGCTGACCGAGCCCCAGGGTCGAGACGAGGGTGTCGAACCACGCGCGGTCCACTGTCGTGCCGGCCAGCTCGAGCGGCAGCAGGATGTTCTGCTCGGCGGTGAACATCGGCAGCAGGTTGAAGCTCTGGAAGACGAAGCCGACACGGTCGCGGCGCAGGCGGGTCAGTGCTCCGTCGTCGAGCGCGGTGATCTCCGTGGCGCCCAGCCGAGCCCTGCCCGACGTGGCCTGGTCCAGCCCGGCCAGGACGTGCATCAACGTCGACTTGCCGGAACCGGAGGGCCCCATGATCGCCGTGAACGCACCGGCCGCGAAGTCGACGTCGACCCCGTCGAGCGCGCGGACCTCGGCAGCTCCCTGGCCGTAGACCTTGGTGAGCGACCGGGCGCTGACGGCGACCGGTGAGCCACCCGGCACGCGCGGCTGGTCCTCGTCGATCGGGCGGAAGACGGTGGTGTCCACGAGGGGGGCTCCTTCGGTGCGGTGATGACGTCCTCGACGCTACGGACCGGCCCGTGCGCGGCACATCAGGCCGCGGGCTGGTCGTCCGTCATCCCGTGGTCCGACTAGGAGCCGGGCCGCACCAGACCCGTCTCGTACGCGAGCACGACGGCCTGCACCCGGTCGCGGACGCGGAGCTTGGCGAGGATGCGGCCGACGTGCGTCTTGACGGTCGCCTCGGCGACGAACAGGTCGGCACCGATCTCGGTGTTCGACCTGCCGCGCGCCATGAGGACCAGCACCTCGCGCTCGCGGTCGGTGAGGTCGGCGATGGCGAGGCGCGCGGGGTCGGTGGGGCCGCCCGGCTCGTCGGGGGGCAGCGCGGTCACGAGGTGCTCCAGGAGCCGCTTGGTGCTCGACGGCGCGATGACCGCGTCGCCGCGGTGCACGGTGCGGATGGCGGCGAGCATCTCCTCCGGCGGTGCGTCCTTGAGCAGGAACCCGCTGGCACCCGCGCGGATGGCCGACAGCACGTACTCGTCGAGGTCGAACGTGGTCAGGACGATCACGCGGGGGGCCGGAGCGTCCTGCGTCGCGCGCGCGGTGATCTGCGCGGTCGCGGTCAGGCCGTCCATCGTCGGCATGCGGACGTCCATCAGCACGACGTCGACCGGACCGGTGGCGGTCCGCGCCGCGGGATCGAGGGCACGCACGGCCTGCGCCCCGTCGCCCGCCTCGAGCACGACCTCGAGGTCGGCCTGCGAGTCGATGACCATCCGGAACCCCGCGCGGACGAGCTGCTGGTCGTCGACGAGCGCGACGTGGATCGTGTCGTCGCTCATCGGGTGGCCTCGTCCTGGCTGCTCGGCACGGGGGTGGTCCTCTCGTCGGGGGAGGTGCTGGGGGTCGGTGCGTGGGTCGGTGTGTCGGACGGGGTGGGCAGCTGGGCGCGCACCCGGAAGCCGCCTCCGGGGCGGGGGCCGGCACTGACGGTCCCCCCGAACATGGTGGCCCGCTCGCGCATCCCGACCAGCCCCTGCCCGAGTCCGTCCGTGTCGGCCGACGCGCCGCGGCCGTCGTCGCTGACCTCGACCACGATGGCGTCGGGCAGCCACTGGACGAGCACGGTGACCTTGGGGTCCGGGCCGGCGTGCTTGAGCACGTTGGTCAGCGACTCCTGGGCGATCCGGTAGACCGTCAGACCTGCACCGGGCGGAAGGTTGCGTGGCTCGCCCATCCGCACGAGCGAGGCGCGCAGGCCGCTCGCCCGGACCTGCTCGACCAGCGCGCCGATGTCGGACTCGGCCGGCTGCGGGGCGAACCCCTGGCTCGTGCCGTGGCTCAGCCCGCCCGGGCCGGGGAGCACGGGCACCGCGCCGGTGGCGATGGGCGGTTCGGAGCCCTCCCGCAGCACGCCGAGCAGACGCCGCATGTCCGTGAGCGCCGCTCGCCCGGTCTCGGCGATGGTGCCGAGCGCCCGGGTCGCCGCAGCGGGGTCGGCGTCGGCTGCGTACCGGCCGCCGTCGGCCTGCGCGATCATCACGGTGAGCGAGTGGGCGACGATGTCGTGCATCTCCCGGGCGATCCGGGCCCGTTCAGCGGCGGTCGCGATCTGGGACTGCTGGTCCCGCTCGACCTCGAGCCGCTCGGCGCGGTCCACCAGGGCCTCGATCGTCTCCCGCCGCGAGCGCCGGACCAGGCCGAACGCCCAGACGGACAGGGCGAAGAGGCCGGTGAAGATCGCGGTGGACGCGGCGCCGGGCGCGTCGAACCAGCCGTTCATCGAGACGCCGAGCAGGACCGAGCCGACGAGCGCGCCGACGATCGCCACGCGGTGCGCCCACCGGGGTCCGTGCACGGTGACGGAGTACAGGGAGAGCAGGACGGCGAAGTCGGCGGGCACGACCAGCGGGGCGAAGAACGCGAGCTGGAGGAGGGCGAACGAGTAGACCGCGACCGCGGAGGCGGTCGGGCGCACACGGCGCCACGCCAGGGGGGCGACGACCGCGAAGGAGATCAGCGGGGTGGCGAACGACCGCGAGGCGTTGGCCGTCGCGCTCGTGATGTCCGTCGACGTCGCGACCATGAGCAGCAGCAGGAACCCGGTGCCGGTCGCGTCGACCGCGAACCGGTGCGCCTCCTCCCACCGCAGCAGGCGTTCCCATCTCGTCACCCCACGAGGGTAGGCGCGGGGACCCCCGGCGGCGTGCCCCCGCAGGACGACGCAGACCCCTCCCCGGGTCCGCCCGCAGGTGCAGCTGGTTCACGTGAACATGTGCGCGCGCCCCTATGGCGGTCAAGACCGTCCCATGACCTAGCATGGGCGAATGACCCAGGTGCTGCTGGCCGAGGACGATCCCGCGATTGCCGAGCCTTTGGCCCGCGCCCTCGGGCGTGAAGGTTACGACGTGCGCGTGCAAGGTACTGGTCAAGGTGCGATCGACGGCGCAGCGGCGGCTGACCTGGTCGTCCTCGACCTCGGCCTGCCGGACATGGACGGCCTCGACGTCGCCCGCGCCATCCGCAACCTGGGCCTGACCACCCCGCTGCTCGTCCTGACCGCGCGCGCCGACGAGGTGGACCTCGTGGTGGGCCTCGACGCCGGTGCTGACGACTACGTGACCAAGCCGTTCCGGCTGGCCGAGCTGCTGGCACGCGTCCGGGCGCTGCTGCGCCGCAGCGTGGGGGACCCGGGCGACGAGGACGAGTTGCACGCGCAGAACGTCCGCGTCGACGTCGCCGCCCACCGCGCGTTCCAGGGCGAGCGGGAGCTGCACCTGACCGCCAAGGAGTTCGACCTGCTGCGCGTCCTCGTCGGGGCGGCCGGCACCGTCGTCGCACGCGAGACGCTCATGCGTGAGGTCTGGGGGTCGGACCCGACGGGATCGACCAAGACGCTGGACATGCACGTCTCCTGGTTGCGCCGCAAGCTCGGCGACGACGCCAACGCCCCGCGCTACGTCACCACCGTGCGGGGCATGGGCTTCCGGTTCGAGACGGGCGGCGCGAGCGCCGAGCGGGTCTGAGCCTTGCGCCGTCGCGTCCTGCAGGCGACCATTGCGGCGGTCACCGTCGCGGTCGTCCTGCTCGGCTTCCCCCTCGCGTTCCTCGGCGCGCAGCTGGTCCGCGAGAACGAGATGCAGGCGCTGTCCGCGCGTGCGGAGTCCGCCGCGCGGGCGGTCGACTTCCGCGTCGAGCAGGACATCGCCCTGACCGACCGGATGCTCGAGAACTACACGGGCGACGTGGGGGAGGTCTCGGCCTCCGTGATCGTCCGGACCCCCGACGGTGAGCTGTACCAGGCCGGCGAGCGGATCCAGGGCCGCAGCCTGTCGGTGGAGGTCGACTCCGACACCGGCGCGACCGTCACGCTGTACGTGTCGTGGTGGGACGTGTTCTGGCTCAGCGCCCGCGTCATCGCGCTCGTCGTGGTCGCCGCCGTGGTCGCGTTCGCGGCCGGCATCGCGATGGCCATCTGGCAGGCCAACCGCCTGACCGCCCCGCTGGTCTACCTGGCCGCGTCGGCCGAGCAGCTCGGTGCCGGTCAGGTGCGTCCGCGCCTTGAACCGTCGGGCGTCGAGGAGATCGACCTGGTCGCCGCCGAGCTCGCGCGCAGCGCGGACCGGATGGCCGCGCGGCTGGCGGCCGAACGGCAGTTCGCCTCCGACGCCTCCCACCAGCTGCGCACGCCGCTCACCGCGCTGTCCATGCGGCTCGAGGAGATCATGGTCGCCACGGACGACCCGGACGTGAGCGAGGAGGCGCGGATCTCGCTCGAGCAGGTCGAACGGCTCGTACGCGTCGTCGACGACCTGCTGGCGAGCTCCCGCCGGCTGCAGGGTGGCACCACCGAGGCGGTCCGGCTGCTGGAGGTCGTGCACCAGCAGGAGGAGGAGTGGCAGCCGACGTTCCTCGCGACCGGCCGCCGGCTCGTCGTCGAGGTCGACCGCACCACGCAGGTGCTCGCGACGCCGGGGGCGCTCGCCCAGGTGATCGCCACGCTCATCGAGAACTCCCTGCGGCACGGCGCCGGCACGACGACCATCCGCTCCCGGCCGAGCGGCCCGTCGGGCGCGGTCGTCGTCGAGGTGGCCGACGAGGGTGCGGGGGTGCCCGACGACCTCGCGCCCCGCATCTTCGAGCGTGAGGTGACGTCCGGCAAGGGCACCGGTCTCGGGCTCGCGCTGGCCCGCGACCTGGCGTCCGCCGACGGTGGCCGGCTGGAGCTGGCGCAGCGGCGGCCCGCGGTGTTCGCGCTGTTCCTGTCCGGGGTGCCGGCCTCGATGCGGCCCGACGTCGTGCTGCCGCTGGGTGCGGTGGTCTCGGCGCGGATGGACCGTCGCCGGCGGTGACCGGTCAGGCCGGCGGGGGAGTGGCCCTGCCGGTGAACACCCAGCGCTTGTACCCGAGGTAGCGCAGGACCGTCCCGATCCCGATCCCGATGACCGTGGCGACGTTGTCCGCGAGCGGGGTGGTCAGCCCGAGCGTGTAGTGGGAGAACGCCAGGGTCAGCAGCGGGATCCCGGCGCAGACGATGTTGATCGTCGCGAAGACCGCGAGCTCACGGGTGCGCCTCTCGGTGCGCTGCCGGGAGAACGTCCAGTGCCGGTTGCCCAGCCAGGACACCAGCGTCGCGGCGATGACGGAGATGACCTTCGCGGTGAGTGGCTTGTGCCCGAGCACCTCGCCGGGACCGAACCGGAGCAGGTTGAACAGGCCGAGGTCGACGACGAAGGCGATGCCGCCCACCGAGAGGAACCGGGCGATCTCGTAGGTGCGGGCCCGCAGGGCGGCGGCGCGGACGGCCGGGGCGACGGGCGGCACGCTGACGACCCGGTTGTCGGTCAGCTCGTCGCTGGCGCTCACGGAGCTCCTCGGGGGTCGGACACAGCGGTCTGGAGAGGATAGCCCGGCGATCTGTGCGGTATCGGACCGAGCGGGGTGCGAAGCGTTTCGGCGTCGTGCGGCGCTCGGCTAGTGTCGTCGCCCGTGACGGCACCCGTGGTGGCAGTGGTCGGTGGCGGGCAGCTGGCTCGCATGATGGCGCCCGCGGCGACCGCGCTGGGGTTGCACCTGCGGGTGCTCGTCGAGAACGCGACGTCGTCGGCCGCGCAGGTCGTCGTCGACGCCCCCGTCGGGGCGGCGTCCGACGAGGCGGCGATCACGCGGCTGGTCGACGGTGCCGATGCGCTCACCTTCGAGCACGAGCACGTCCCCAACGCGCTGCTCGACCGCCTGGAGGGCGCAGGCGTCGCGGTCCACCCGGACGCGGCCGCGCTGGTGCACGCGCAGGACAAGATCGTCATGCGGACCCGGCTGACGGCGCTCGGCATCCCGGTCCCGGCGTGGGCGGTCCTCCCGTCCGCCGCGGAGCTCACCACCTTCCTCGCCGACCACGAGGGCGTCGCGGTGGTCAAGACGTCCCGCGGCGGCTACGACGGAAAGGGCGTGCGCGTGGTGCGCGGCGCCGACGACGTCGCGGACTGGTTCGCCGCCGCGGCGGCGGGCACCGGGACGCCGCTGCTCGCGGAGGAGAAGGTGCCGTTCACCCGCGAGCTCGCGGTCCTGGTCGCGCGTCGACCGAGCGGCGAGATGCGCACGTGGCCGGTGGTCGAGTCGGTGCAGCGCGACGGCGTGTGCGCCGAGGTGGTCGCCCCCGCCCCGGACCTCCACGAGGCGACGCGCGCGGAGGCCGTCGAGGTGGCCACCCGGATCGCCGACGGGCTCGGCGTCACCGGCGTGCTCGCCGTCGAGCTGTTCGAGGTCGCGGACGCTGCCGGCGGTGCGCCGCGCGTCCTGGTCAACGAGCTCGCCATGCGCCCCCACAACTCCGGCCACTGGACCATCGACGGTGCGGTCACCAGCCAGTTCGAGCAGCACCTGCGCGCGGTCCTGGACCTGCCGCTCGGGGAGACCTCGGCACGCTCGCGATGGACCGTGATGGCGAACGTCCTGGGCAGCACGCTGGCGGACCCGACCGAGGCCCTGGCGGACGTCGCCCGGCTCGACCCGGCGGCGAAGGTGCACCTGTACGGCAAGGAGGTCCGGGCGGGGCGCAAGCTCGGGCACGTCAACGTCAGCGGCGACGACCTCGACGACGTCCGCGGCCGCGCGGTCGCCGCTGCGGCCCTCCTGCAGGGCGACGCGTCCGCCTGACGTGAACATCGCCCCGGAGCGGGAGCGCGTCGGGACATGATGGGCGCGGCGTCGCGGTCGCGAGGCCTCGGTACAGGTGGAGGAGACGGCGATGGCAGCGCAGGCCCTGGTGGGGATCGTCATGGGCTCGGACTCGGACTGGCCCGTCATGAAGGCTGCCGCGGAGGCGCTCGCCGAGTTCGACGTCCCCGTCGAGGTCGACGTGGTCTCGGCCCACCGTCAGCCCGAGAAGATGATCGCGTACGGGCGCAGCGCGGCGGACCGAGGGCTGAAGGTCGTGATCGCCGGCGCGGGCGGTGCGGCGCACCTGCCCGGCATGCTCGCCGCCGTGACCACGCTCCCCGTGGTCGGTGTGCCCGTGCCCCTCGCCTACCTCGACGGCATGGACTCGCTCCTCTCGATCGTGCAGATGCCTGCCGGCGTCCCCGTGGCCACGGTGTCCATCGGGGGAGCTCGCAACGCCGGCCTGCTCGCCGTCCGGATCCTCGCGTCGGGCGACGGCGAGCAGGCGACGCGCCTGCGTGCCGCGATGGCCGCGTTCCAGGAGGATCTGCACGGTCAGGCGGACGGCAAGGGCGAGCGGCTGCGTGCCCAGACCAGCGCGCGACCGAGCGTGGGGTTCAGCGTCTGACCGTGTGAAGGCTGCGTGAGAGCCCGCCGCTCGGCGTGCAGGCGTCGTGGGGCGCACCTAGCGTCGATCGGATGAGTCCCCGCCCGCGCCTCGCCGCGCTCGACGCGCTCCGCTTCGTGGCGGCTGCGGCCGTGGTGCTCTACCACTTCACCGGTCGCACGAGCTCGGCCTGGGGCGACGGGCAGACGGAGCGGCTCGGCGGGGTGGGCAGGTGGACGGGCTTCGGGTCGCTCGGCCCGGAGCTGTTCTTCGTGATCAGCGGCTTCGTCATCCTCATGACGGCGTGGGGGCGCCCGACGGCCCAGGTGGTCGCGTCCCGGGTGGCGCGCCTGTACCCGGCGTACTGGGTCGCGGTCCTCGCGACCGGCGCGCTCCTGCTGGTGGTCTGGCCGGAGGGCAAGGAGGTCACACCGCACCAGGTCCTGGTGAACCTCACGATGCTCCAGTCCGCCGTGGGCGTCGACCACGTGGACGGCGTGTACTGGACCCTGTGGACCGAGCTGCGGTTCTACCTGCTGCTCGGCGTGCTCTCGCTGGTCGGCATCACGCGTCGTCGGGTCGTCGGCGTCGCGATCCTCTGGCCGTGGGTCGCGCTGCTCGCGGAGCACGCCGGCGCGACCGCGCTCGCCACGCTGCTGATCGCCGACTACGCACCGCTGTTCGCCGCCGGGATGGCGCTGTTCGTGCTCACCCGCGATCGTGCGGCCACGGAGAGGCGGCTCCTGCCGTGGGTGGCGGTCGGCGTGAACACCGGCCTCGCCGTCGCGCTGGTGGTCCCGTCGCGTACCGCCGTGCTCGAGCGGACCACCGGGTACGTCCCCTCGGCGGCACTGCTCGGTGTCGCCGTCGTCGGGTGCGTCGCAGCCGTGGCGGTCGTCGTGCTCACCCGGGTCGCGCGCTGGGAGCACACCGGGCTCGTCGCGCTCGGTGCGCTCACCTACCCGCTGTACCTCCTGCACGAGTACTGGGGGCTGGCCGTGATCCGGGTGCTGGCCGAGCACGTACCCGCCGCTGTGGCGCTCGGGTCGGCGCTCGCGCTGGTCACCGTGATGGCCTGGGCCGTGCACCGCTGGGTCGAGGTCCCGTGCGGTCCGTGGCTGCGCCGCGTGACGCTCGCGAGGCTCGAGCAGGTCCGCGGGGTCGTGCTCGACCGCGTCATGCGCGGACCCCGCCTGGTGGCGGCGATGCGCTGAAGGTCACGGCCGCTCAGGTGCCCGGCACTCCGCCGACCGGCCCAGGGGGCAGGGACCCGTCCCGGATCGCAGCCCAGAACGCGGGGGTGGTCTCGGGGTCCAGCTGGACGGTGGAGCCGACGCCGTTCCCGGGCCGGTAGTCCATGCTGGCGATGGGGGGCGTCCCCGTGATCCCGCCCTCGCCGTTGGCCGCGCGGAACGCCAGCGCGAGCTGGGCCATGTCGATGATGCCGCTGCCGTCGCTCACGGTCAGCGCCCGGGTGCCGGCGTCGATCAGCGCGACCTGCTGGCCGGGGTGCGCGACGAGCTGGCTGGGCTTCACCTTCGACATCACGGCGCCGATCAGCTGTCGCTGCCGCAGGGCCCGGCCGACGTCGCCGGTCGGGTCGGACTTGCGCATCCGGGCGAACGCGAGCGCCTGGGTCCCGTCGACGTCGTGGCACCCGGGTGTCCACACCATCCCCGAGTCCACGTCGTTGACCTCGGCGTCGTAGCAGAGGTTGACGCCGCCGACTGCGTCGACGATCTGCTCGACGCCGGCCATGCCGATCTCGGCGTAGTGGTCGACGGTCAGGCCGGTGAGCCCCTCGACCGTCTGCACGAGCAGCGGAGCACCACCCCAGGAGAAGGCGGCGTTCAGCTTCGAGGACCCGTTCCCGGGGATCTCCACATACGTGTCACGGGGGAGCGAGATGAGCGCCGTGGGGCCGCTGTCGGGCACGTGCAGCAGGAGGATCGTGTCGGTGCGGGCGCCCTCGGTGCCGTCCTGCTCGATGCCGCCGTCCGCGCGGGAGTCCGACCCGGTGAGCAGGTAGGTGGTGCCCGGGGTGCCTGCGGCGCCGCTGAGCGCGGGGGTGTGCTGGACCTTCCCGTTCGCCCAGAGGGTCAGACCGATCGGCCAGACGAGCAGGGCACCGAGCACCACGACGGCGACCGCGCCGATCAGGAGCCTGCGGTTGCGCCGCGTTCCCGGCGCCGCCTCCGGCGCGCTCGGCGTCCGGGGTCCCGTGGGCGTCCCGGGCGGACGAGCGGCGGCCTGGCGGGCGGCGGCCGGCCGCGTCGGCTGCGGCGGGCGGCTCGTCGCCGGCCGCGAGGTCGTCGACCTGGGCGCCGTGGCGGCCGGTACGGCCGGGCCTGCCTGCTTCGGGTCACGGCCGGAGACCTCGACGGGCTGCGCAGTGCGCGGCGGCCGGGCGGACGGTGCGGTGGGAGCGATCGTCGGGGGGCGGCCCGTGGACGCCCGGGCGTCCCCACCCGGGGCCGGCCGGGGAGTGCGCTGCGGCGCGGTGGGGCGCGAGGGGCGGCCGACCACGATCGGCTGGGCGTCCGCCGGACGGACGGGGCGCGCCGGCGTCCCGGGCGCGAAGCTCGGGGGTGGCGTTCGGGAGGTCCGCTCGTCGGCAGCCATGCCTCAGCAGACGTCCGTCGTGTCGTCCACGCTGAACGCCTCGTGACCGGCCTTCTTCGTCTCCACCGGGGCGGGCTCCACCGGCGTCACCGGCTCGACGGGCGTCGTGGCCGTGGCACCCGGGGCGGGCGGTTCCGTCGTCGCCGTGGGGGTCGGGGTCGGGGCCTCACCGAGGGCGGGGAGGTCGTTGACCATGTTCGACCAGACGGCGTCGGCCTCGGACGTCCACTCGACGCGGTTGGGGTCCGACTTCGCGGGAGCGAACGGGATCGTCATGAAGGTGATGTTGCCACTGCTGATGTTGCGAAGGTTGTAGGCGAGGCCGGTCATGTTGCCGAGCGTCATCTCGCTGTCCGCGGTCAGGGAGCCCGTCGCGGCGCTCAGGAACGACAGCAGCTTCTGCGGGTTGGTCAGCACGTCACGCGAGAGCACCTCGCGGACCATGGCGGCGATGAGCTTCTGCTGGTTGCCGATGCGGTTGGTGTCGGAGCCGTCCCCGACGCCCTGCCCCTTGCGCGCACGGGCGTAGGCGAGCGCCGTCGGGCCGTCGAGCGTCTGGAAGCCGGCCGTGAGGTCGAGGCCGGCCAGGTCGGACTTCATGTCCGTCGGGATGCACATCGGCACGCCGCCGATCGAGTCGACCATCTGCTGGAACCCGGCGAAGTCGACGACGACGAAGTGGTTGATGGTCAGACCGGTGTTCTGCTGCACCGTGTTGATCGTGCAGGCCGCGGCGGACGTCATGTCGCCGCCGTTGTCCCAGCCGGTGGCGAACGCCGAGTTGAACATGCCGTGGGTCGCCCGCGTGGTCTTGCCGTTCGTCATGGTGCACGACGGGATGTCGACGAGGGAGTCGCGCGGGATCGAGACCAGCTCGACGCGCGACCGGTCGGCCGAGATGTGCAGCACCATCGTCGTGTCCGAGCGCATGCCCGCGGCCTCGCCGCCGATGGAGGCGTTCACGCCGTCGCGCTGGTCCGAGCCGAGGATCAGCAGGTTGACGGCCTGGCCGGCGTTCGGGTCGTCGGGGTCCGGTTCCTTGGTCGGTGACGCCACCGGGTCGACCAGCGCCGACACGTCGACCTTGTCCATGTTGCCGTTCAGCTTGGCCGCGACCGCGGCGACGCCGCTGGCGCCGAAGACGACGACTGCCGCCACCGTGAGAGCGATCCCCCGCAGGACGCCGTGGGTCCGCAGGCGTCGGGAGTGCCGGGCGGCACGAGGGCGCTGAACAGCAGCGTGGCGGGAGGTCACGCGACGATCGTAGGAGAGCGACCCGCTCGTGCGGAGGAGCGCACGCAGGGGCGTCGTGGAGGATCTGTGCAGATCAGCGTCCTACGCGGGCGTCGACCGGCCTGGGACGCGCCGAGGGACGTCGCAGGGATCCCTGTAGAGTGCGGCCGCAGGCGCTCCAGCGCCACTGAGCGCCCGCTTCTCCCGGTGTCCGTGCATGCCCGGACCGCGGGGCGCCCGATCACCTGAACGATTGAAGGGGACGCCCTGTGTCCAGCCGCGCCCGCGCCGCCCTCGCCACGCTCTCCGTCCTGGTAGCCGCCCTCCTGCACCTTCTCCTGCAGGCCGGGATGATGCTCCGCTGGCCCGGGTGGAACCTGTCGTCGTTCCGGAACTACTTCTGGTCCGACCAGCTGGCCTACCTGTCGATCGTGCGGAACGTGTCGCAGGGGGAGGCCTGGGACGTCGAGCCGTTCACGCTGACCGGCACGAACTACTACCCCCGCGGCTGGTACCTCCTGCTGGGCACCGTCGCACGCTGGACGAACACCGACCCGGCGACCATGTGGACGCTCGGGGGCCTCGCGGCGCAGGTTCTGCTGGTGTGCGCGATCGGCACCGCGTGCGTGCTGCTCACCCGCCGCTGGTGGACCGGGGTGCTCGGGTTCGTGCCCTTCCTGCTGGGCACCGGCAGCTGGATGCTCAGCGGCGGTGAGTCGTGGATGAACCTGCTCAGCTCGCACGCGGTGCTCTGGGGGCCGTTCGGCGTGCTGTACACGCTCAACGGCGAGACCGTCGCCCTCTCGTTCGGTGGCACGGCCCTGATCGCCCTGCTGCTGGTCGCCGCGGGTCGCGTCCCGCAGCGTGCCGTGTGGCCGGTCGCGCTGGTCGCGAGCCTGGTGGTCGGGCTCCTGGCGAACATCCAGACCTACTCGTTCCTCACCACGAGCTACACGCTCGTCGCGGCGACGGCGGCCGTCGGGCTGGTCCGCACGCGGTCGTGGCGCGCGCTGGCACTCACCGGCGTGCTGCTCGTGCTGGTGGTCACCACCGGCCCGCTCGTCGCGGAAGCGGTCGGCCAGCTCGCGGTCCTCGTGTACGGCATGGTCCCGGCGCTGCCCGGGGTGTTCCTCGTGCTGCGCGCGACGCGCTGGCGGGCTCTGTGGTGCGTCGGCCTCGTGGCGCTCGGCGCACTGCCGCAGGTCGCCGCGACCGCGCTGGGTCTCGCCGGCGAGGACCCGTTCCTGGTGTACCGCGAGGCCTCGTCGACACAGCTCGGGGTCCCGCTCGGCGGTGGTGTGTTCGCAGCGCTCGCCGTGATCCCCGCGATCGTCCTCGTGATCGTCGCAGGCGTCCGCCGTCGACGCGTCCTCTGGGTCGCAGTGCCGTCCGCGCTCGCGGTGCTCTGGGTGTACCTGGCCGCGAACGACAAGTGGGGTGCCAACCAGGAGCCGTACCGGTTCTGGCTCGACCTCTACGTCATCATCGGCACGCTGGTCGTCCCGCTGCTCGCGTGGGTCGTCGCGGAGGCGCTCGGCTCACGTGCGGCGGAGCCGGGTCTCGCGGACCGGCCGGCCGAGCCGGAGCAGACGGCGCCCGTGCTCGGACCGTGGTCACGTCCGGGACGTCTCGCCGTGATCGGCGGTCTTGCGCTCGTCGTGGTCGTCGCGGGCGTGTGGAGCTACGACTTCCGGCTCTTCCGGTCCTCCGTCAGCGCGGCGGGGTACATCCCGCTCGACGGACCCGGCTACCAGGCCCAGGTCGACCTCGCGGACGAGACCGACGGCGGCCTGGTGCTCCCGGACGCCTGTGTGGACCCCATGATCTTCAAGTCGACGTGGGGTGGCCCGGTCGGGTACTACAACAAGGGCCTGGCGTGGCCCGACAACAAGGACGACCTCGACATCGCGATCAACGCCCGCGCGCCGGGCAACCTGGACCAGGCGGCGGCCATGCGTGCCGGCATCCGCTGGCTCCTGGTCGACACGTCCTGCGAGACCGACCTCACCGAGGGTCTCGACGCCCACCGCGTGGCGGCGCGAGACGTCGAGGGCGCGGGCAGCTGGGAGCTGTGGAAGCTCGACGAGTAGCACGAGAAGGGCCCGGCCAGATGGCCGGGCCCGTCGTCGTGCAGGGTGGGGAGGTCAGCGTCCGAGCTGCGCGTACTTCGCCTCGGTCGCGTCCTTCTGCGGACGCCACCACGCCTCGTTCGCCTGGTACCAGGCCACCGTGGCCTCGAGGCCCGCGCGGAAGTTCTCGTACTGCGGGACCCAGCCGAGCTCGTCGCGCAGCTTGGTGGAGTCGATCGCGTAGCGCAGGTCGTGGCCGGGGCGGTCGCTGACCAGGTCGTAGGCGTCCGCCGACTGGCCCATGATCTCCAGGATCGTCTCGACGACGGTCTTGTTGTTCTCCTCGCCGTCGGCGCCGATGAGGTACGTCTCGCCGAGGCGGCCGCGCTCGATGATCGCCCAGACGGCGCTGTTGTGGTCCTCGACGTGGATCCAGTCGCGCACGTTCTCGCCCGAGCCGTACAGCTTCGGCCGGACCCCGTCGATCACGTTGGTGATCTGCCGCGGGATGAACTTCTCCACGTGCTGGTAGGGGCCGTAGTTGTTCGAGCAGTTGGAGATGGTGGCCCGGACGCCGAAGCTGCGGGCCCACGCGCGCACCAGCAGGTCGGAGGCGGCCTTCGTCGAGGAGTACGGGCTCGACGGGTTGTACGGGGTGTCCGGCGTGAACTTGGCCGGGTCGTCCAGCTCGAGGTCGCCGTAGACCTCGTCGGTCGAGATGTGGTGGTAGCGGACGTCGTGCCGGCGGACCGCCTCGAGCAGCTGGTAGGTGCCGATGACGTTGGTGCGCACGAAGGGCCACGGGTCGTGCAGCGAGTTGTCGTTGTGCGACTCGGCCGCGAAGTGCACCACCAGGTCGACGTCCTTGACCAAGGCGTCGACGATGTCGGGGTCCGCGATGTCGCCCTTGGCGAAGACGACCTTCCCGTCGACGGGGTCGAGGCTGCGCTCGTCGCCCGCGTAGGTCAGCGCGTCGAGCACGGTGACCCGGACGTCGGGACGCTCGCGGACGGTCTGGTGAACGAAGTTGGAGCCGATGAAGCCGGCGCCGCCGGTCACGAGCAGATGCACGACGAGTTACCTCCGAGGCGTGGGATGACGAGCGAGTCTATCGGCCGGGGTTCGCCCGGGCGTATTCGCCCAGCCCCGCGAGCAGGCTCTGGGACGTGGCGTGGATGCCGTGCACGAGGGTCGTCATCGACCGACGGTCGAGCTCGGGCCAGACCACGGAGCGCAGCCGGAGGTCGCGGGCCTGCTGGGTGGCCAGGGGCGACGAGGCCATCCGGACCAGCACCTTGCGGCCGAAGACCCGTCGGCACTCGCCCAGCAGGTGCGCGATCGACGCGGCCTGCTGCGACGCCAGGATCTTGACGACCACGCGGCCGGGCTCCTCCTGCTCGACGCGGTCCAGCGCGTCGCAGACGAGGGCGGCGCAGTCGTCCACGAACACGTAGTCGCGGATCGTGTCCAGCGAGACGTACACGCCGACGGGCTCGTGCAGCAGGTTGGACAGGCAGAGTCGCGAGATCAGGCCCTGGTTCTTGGCCAGGTCCTGGCCGGGGCCGTACAGGTTGGAGATGCGGCCGACCACCACGCGGCTGACGGCGGCCAGCCGGCCGACCTCGGCCTCGGCGCGCAGCTTCGCGTGGCCGTAGCCACCGAGGGGGACGGGCACCGAGTCCTCGGTGAACGGGGGCAGGTCGCTCCCGCTGTACACGGCGCCCGCCGACGAGGCGAAGAAGGTGCGGCGGGGCGGGGCGGACGCCAGCAGCCGGTCGACGAGCCCGGCGATCGTGGCCACCTCGGCGTCGAGGATCTCGGGCGTCGCGCCGACCACCCCGGCGCCCGCGCACCACACGAGCGACCAGTCGCCGTCGGAGTCCGCGTCGACGCGCTCGGCGGCGGAGGCGAGGGCGTCGACCGCTCGCTCCGGGTCGGACCACGGGACGAGCGGGTGCGTGACCGTCGTGCCCCGGGCCTGCAGGGCGCGCCGGACGGCCGTGCCGAGCAGACCTCCGCCGCCGACGACGAGCGCGTGCCCGGTGGTCACCGGGTCGAGGGCTGACGGCCGAGCGGGCCGGCGCCCGGGTCGCTGACCATGAGGTAGGCGGGCTTGCCCATGGCCATGTTGACGGCCACGCCGATGTACTCCGCGATCACACCCAGCGAGAACAGGATCGCGCCGGTGCCGATCAGGACCACGACGATGATCGAGGTCCACCCGGCGGGGAGGGCCTCGCCGCCCGCCAGGCGCATGACCGCGAGCCCGAGCGCGAACAGGAGGCCGACGGTGGCGAACGTCACGCCGAGAAAGCTCACGGCGCGCAGCCCGCGGGTGCCGCTGGACAGGACCATGCGCCAGAAGTGCGACAGGAGCCGCCGCGTCGAGTAGCCCGACGCGCGGCCGAGCTCCTGGCGCGACTCCACCGGGCACGTGCCGGCCTCGCCGGCGACCCAGCTGAGCGCCACGTCGAGGTAGACGCCGGCTCCGGCGAACGCCGCCGTGCTGCGTGCCACCTCGCCCAGGACCAGCCGATAGCTCTGGTACTTCGAGGTGTCCGTGCCGCCCAGGCCGATCTCGATCAGCCGCTTCGCTCCGCGGGAGGCGGCGTTCCGGAACGCGCCGTGGGGGGGCGGGTTGGTCGGCTGGGCGTAGACGACGGACGCCTGCTGACGCATCGCCGCGTCGAGGAGGTCACCGATGTACGCGGGATCGTGCTGGCCGTCCTCGTCCATGGTCAGCACCCAGTCGCCGCCGCTGGACGCCATGCCCGCGAGCGTCGCCGCGTGCTGCCCGTAGTTGCGGCTCAGCCAGATGGTGCGGACCCAGGAGTGCTTCTCGGCGAGCTCGCGCATCACCGCGGGGGACCCGTCCGGTCCGTGGTCGTGGACCAGGAGGACCTCGGCGATCACCGCTCGGTGCCCGTCCGTCGTGCCGAACTCGTCGGTGAGCGGCTCGAGCTCGGAGACCACCTCGGCGAGGGTCTGCGCGCCCTGGTACACGGGGACGACGACCGAGATCCGGTGCGTCGTCGACAGGGGGGACACGGAGGGGTTCGTCACTGCAACGACTATAGTCGTGGGGCGTTGCGCCCAGGGACGTCCCCTCGAGCGCCGGTCCACAGGAAGAGAGCAGGGTGCAGGAGAACACGTCCGCAGACCCGACCGGACCGGAGACGGAACCCCCGGCGGGCATGCACGGCGACCTCGGCCCGCTGTTCCGGCTGGTCCGCGATCGCCGGGTCGCCTTCCTCATCGTCGGCGGGATCAACACGCTGATGGGCACCGCGTGGTTCATCCTGTTCCAGTCCCTGCTGGGCGACACGTTCGGCCAGTACACCTACATGCTGAGCCTGCTGTGCGCGCACGTGTGCGCCGTGCTCACCGCCTTCGTGCTCTACCGGCGGTTCGTCTTCCGCGTGCGGGGGCACGTGTGGCTGGACCTGTGGCGGTTCGAGCTGGTGAACCTCAGCGCGCTCGGGATCAACGCGCTCGCCCTGCCGTTCGTGGTCCAGGTGCTCGGTCTGCAGCCCATCCCGGCGCAGCTGCTGGTGACCTGCGTGACAGCGCTGATCAGCTACTTCGGGCACCGCGACTTCTCGTTCCGTCGCAAGCACGCCGCTGAGGAAGAGGCTGTCGCACCGAACCCGCCCGTCGTCCCCGGTGGCGCCCCCGGCGCCCCGATCACCGCGCCCGAGAGCGCGTCACCTCGAGAGGGTGTGGCATGACCCCCACCGTGTCCGTCGTCGTCCCGGCCTACAACAACGCGGACTTCGTCGGCGAGACCGTGCGCTCGGTGCTCGCCCAGACGTACACCGACTTCGAGCTCATCGTCGCGGACCACGCGTCCAGCGACGCCACGTGGGACGTGCTGCAGGAGTTCGCCGACGACCCCCGGGTACGCCTGCTGCGCACCCCCGCCGGCGGGGGAGCGAAGGCCAACTGGGACGCCGTGAGCAAGGCCGCGACCGGCGAGCTCATCAAGCTCGTCTGCGGCGACGACGTGCTGTACCCGCAGATGCTCGAGCGCCAGGTCGAGCAGTTCCGCGCGCACCCCCGCGCGGAGGTCGTCGCCTCACGCCGGGACATCGTCGACGCCCACGGGACCGTGCTGGTCAAGGGGCGCGGCCTCGGTCGCCTGCAGGGGGAGATGTCCGGCGCGAAGGCGCTGCGCAAGTCGATCCTGGCCGGCGGCAACATCTTCGGCGAGCCGATGTGCGTGATGATGCGGCGCGAGACGCTCGAGCAGGTGGGCTGGTGGGACGACCGCCAGCCGTACTACATCGACCTCGGCACCTACGCGCACGCCCTGGTGCGCGGGACGTTCGTCGCGGTGCCCGAGACGCTCGCGGGCTTCCGGGTCAGCGCCAGCCAGTGGAGCGTGCGGCTCACCGACGAGCAGAGCGGGCAGGCGGCGCAGTTCCACGCCCGGGTGCACGAGGCGCACCCCGAGGTCGTGTCACGGCTCGACGTCACCGTCGGGAACGTCATGGCCCGGGTGGCCGCGCTGCGCCGCCGGCTCGCCTACGCGTGGCTCGGCCGGCGCATGAGCGCGCCCGCACCGAGCGCCGCGACCAGCGACGCCTGAGTAAGCCCGACGCCTGAGTCAGACTGCGAGCACCGCGGCGGACGCCTGCTGCCAGCGCTCGCGCCAGTCGGCGATCGGTGCCAGGCCGGCGCTGGTGCTCGCGGCGTGGTCCAGGACCGACCAGGCGGGCCGCCGGGCTGCGCGGTCGAGCGTGCCGCTGGTGCTGGGGCTGACGATGTCGGGGTCCAGGCCGCCGGCCTCGACCACCGCGCGCGCGAACTCGTACCAGGACGCCTGCCCGGCCGACGTGGCGTGGTAGGTCCCTGACGGGACACCGTCGAGGACCGCCTGCACGGCCTGCGTGGCCACGTCGTGCGTCCAGGTGGGCTGGCCGACCTGGTCGTCGACCACCGAGAGGGCGCCGCGCTCGCGGGCGACACGCAGGATCGTCTTCGGGAAGCACGGCCCGCCGGCACCGTAGAGCCACGCGGTGCGCAGGATGAGGTGGCGGCCGGGGGCCTCGGCCCGCACGGCCCACTCCCCGGCGAGCTTGGTGCGCCCGTACGCGGACAGCGGGCGGGGCACGGCGTCCTCGGGGATGGGGTGCCCGGCGGTGCCGTCGACGACGTAGTCGGTCGAGACGTGGACGAGGGTCGCGCTGTGGATCCGCGCGGCGCGGGCGACGTAGCCCGCGGCCAGGGCGTTCGTCGCGAACGCCTCGGGCTCCCGAGCCTCGGCGTCGTCCACGGCCGTCCAGGCGGCGCAGTTCACGATCACGTCGTGACCGGAGACCGCCCGCTCGACCGCGTCGGCGTCCGTGACGTCCAGCGAGCGGCGGTCGGTCGTCGTGACGGTCTCCCCTCGAGCCGTCAGGACATCCACCACATCGGACCCGAGCATGCCGGCCGCGCCGGTCACCAGCCATCGCACCCGCACAGAGTACGTGCACGAGCGGGGACCGCCCGACGGTCGCCACCGTGACCGGAGTCGGGCCTGGCGGCGCGTCGGCCTGTGCCCATGGCGGCGGACAGGTGATCCTGGACGGATGCTCGCCCAGACAGCCCGTGCCACCGTCGTCGCGCTCGCCGTGGTCGGCTGCGGGCTGCTGCCCGCGCAGACGGCGGTCGCCGCACCTGCCTCTTCCGTCGCGTCAGCATCCTCCGTGCTCGCGGCACCAGCCCCGCCGGAGGTGTCGGTCGACGAGGTGCCGGTGGAGGTGACCACGCCGCTCCCGTCGGTCGACGCGTCGGTGGACGAGCCCGCGCGCGTCGTGAGCGACGTCATCGAGGCGGACGTCTTCCAGACCGTCGGCATCACGTGGGTCGAGGGCACCGCTGCGGCGGACGTCGACGCGCAGGTCCGGACGCGCTCGGGGGACACCTGGAGCGAGTGGATGCCGCTCGAGACGGCGGACGAGGCCCCGGACAACGGAACCGTCGAGGACCGGCGGGCCCTGCGGGACGGCACCGACTCGCTCTTCGTCGGTGATGCCGACGCGGTGCAGGTGTCGCTCGCGGCCGGCGCCGGCGACCCGGACGACCTCTCGGTCTCGCTCGTGGGCTCCGACCTCGTGGCGGCGGCGCTGCCGACCGGCGGGCGGGGAGCGTCCGCGCCGGCCGGGCAGAAGATGCTGGGCGCCGCGGTGCTCCCCACGGCGGTCTCGTCGCAGCCCGCGATCGTCAGCCGTGCCGCGTGGGGCGCGCGGGCGCCGGCCTGCACGCCCGACGTCGCCTCGCGGCTGGTCGGCGCCGTCGTGCACCACACCGCCGACGGGGACTACGGCTCGGTCGCCGAGGCGATGCAGGCCCTGCGCAACGACCAGCGGTTCCACATCGAGTCCCGCGGCTGGTGCGACATCGGCTACAACTTCGTCGTCGACAAGTGGGGCAACATCTACGAGGGCCGCGAGAGCTCGCTGACCCGGTCCGTGATCGGTGTCCACGCCGGCGGTTTCAACACCGCGACGGTGGGCATCTCGATGCTCGGCAACTACACGTCGCAGGCGCCGTCGGGCGCGATGATCGACGCGGTCGCCCGGGTCGCGGCGTGGCGGCTCGGCGCGTACGGCGTCGACCCGACCGGTCGGGTCTCCTACACGACGCTGGGTGGGGAGAACTCCCGGTACGCCGCAGGGACCACGGTGAACCTCCCGACGATCTTCGCGCACCGGGACGTCGGGCTCACCGCGTGCCCCGGTGACATCGGCTACCAGTACATGGACCAGATCCGTGGTCTCGCGCGGAGCTACTGGGACCGGTACGGGCCCAGCGGGCTGGGCGCGAACCTGGTCAAGTCGCCGGACAACCCCGCGGTGTACCTGGTCACGGCGCACTACAAGTACAAGGTGGCGGACCCCGAGGTCCTGGCGGCGCTCTGGCCGCTGGGGCCGGTCGCGGTGGTGGGGCAGGGGGCGCTCGACGCCCGGACCACCGGGGTCGGGCTGGGGCGCTTCGTGCGCGACCAGCAGGGTGAGATCGACCTGTTCGACCGCGGCACGCTGTACCGGGCGGGGGACTGCGACGAGCTCGCCGCGTGGGGAGCCAGCTGTGCGGACTTCTCGACGATGGGGCTCCCGGACCCGATGGTCGCGCTGCTCGGACGCGGTCCGGACCTGTCCACCGCGTTCTGGACACCGACGGGCCGCCAGTTCGTGGTGTCGGCGGGCACCCGGTACGAGATCGCCGACGGCACCGCACTGCAGGCGTCACCGATCCAACCGAACGGTGCCTCCGTGCCGCTCGGCGAGACCGTCGCCGACCGCCTGCCGCTCGGTGCCCCGATCGTGCGCACCGGGATCGTGGTCCAGGCTCGCGGGAACGGGTCCGGCGTCCTGCTCGACCGCACGTCGGGGCTGCGCATGTCGGCGGCCTACATCTCGACGGCGCGGATCGGTCAGGCGCTGCCGCTGCGCCAGCTCGACGCCGCGAGCATCGCCCTGCTGCCCGCTCCCCGCGGCGACCTGACGGGGGTCCTGCGCGCACCGGACGGGCGGCGCGTCGCCCTGACCATGGGCGGCTCGGTGGTGCTGGCCGCCGACCAGGTGCCGGGAGACCCGGGCATCGCGGTCGATGCGTCCCTGATCGCGGCGCTCGCACCCGGCGGACCGGTGAACCCGCTGTTCGTGCGGTCCGTCGAGTCGTCCGCGCTCTTCGTCCTGGCCGGAGGCGTCAAGCGACCGGTGCCGACGATGGAGGTCGCCTATGCCCTCGCAGCCGGCGCGCCGCTCGTCGTCGCGCTCGTGCCGCAGGCCGCCCTCGACGCGGTGACCCCCGGTCCGTCCCTCCTGGCTCCGGCCACGCTGGTGAAGGTGGCGGGAGCGCCGTCGGTGTACGTCGTCGACGGGCTCTCGCGGCTGGTGCACCTGCCGTCCTTCGAGATGGCCCGCGCCACCGGTCTGCCGACGTCGTACAGCGAGGTGCCGTCCGCCTCGGTGACCGGGTACGCCGTCGCCTCCCAGCCGCTCGGGACGATCTGGCGCTGCGGCGCGCAGGACGCCGTCGCTCTCGACGGGAGGATGACCCCGATCCCCGCGGGAGTCGTCGCCTCGGGCGGGACGCCCGCGACCGTCATGGACCCGCTGACCTGCGCGCACACCCTCGGTGGCCCCGGGTGGACCGGGCCGGTGTTCGTCCGGGCCACGGGCTCGTCCGCGCTCTTCGTGCTCGCGGGCGGGATCAAGCGCCCGGTGCCGACGATGGACATCGCCTACGCCCTCGCCGGCTCGCGGTTCGTCCTCGCCGAGGTGCCCGCGGCGAGCCTCACGTCCGTGCCCGCGGGACAGACTCTCGTGGGCGCGCCCGGATCCCTGGTCAAGGTCGCCGGTGCCGCGCCCGTGTACGTCGTCGACGGCCTCGCCGGGCTCGTGCACCTGCCGTCGTTCGAGGTCGCGCAGGCGGTCGGCCTGCCGACGACGTTCACGGAGGTCCCCGCGTCGGCGATCACTGGCTACACGGTGGCCGCCCGGCCGCTGGGCACCCTGTGGCGCAGCTCGGGGCAGGACTACGTGGCGATCGGAGGGCGGATGTCGCCGGTCGCGGCGGGCCTGGTCACCTCGGCGGGTGCGCCGGCCAGCGCGGTCGACGCCCTGACGCTGGCCCGGGCACCGCGCGGCGGAGCGTGGGGTGGGCCGGTGTTCGTGCGCTCGACCACCTCCGCGGCGCTCTACTGGCTCACGGGCGGGACGCGTCGGCCGGTGGCGACCATGGACCGCGTGTACGCGATCGCCGCGGGGGCGGGGGTCGTCGTGGCCGTCGTGCCGCAGGCAGCGCTCGACCTCGTGCCTGTGGGGGCCACCGCCTGACGCCCGGTCGGAGGACGACCCGAGGCACGGGAGCCCGGGGCCGGACGGTACGCTCGCACCTGCTCGTCACCGGATCGCTTGGAGTGAGGCTGTCGTGTCCACCGTTCACAACGTCGAGGTGAGCGGTCCCGCAGGTGCCGCGCTCGTCGACGCGCCGCCGCGCCGCAGCTGGTGGCTCGGCGACCGTGGACGCAGCGTCCTGGCCTACCTCG
Source organism: Cellulomonas sp. Root485 (assembly GCF_001426705.1). Lineage (GTDB taxonomy): Bacteria > Actinomycetota > Actinomycetes > Actinomycetales > Cellulomonadaceae > Cellulomonas. The sequence goes on from NZ_LMFC01000001.1 coordinate 716,844, forward strand.
CGGCCGTGGTGGGCACCATCGGCTTCACCGCCTGGGCGCAGCGCCTGTGGCTGGCGGACCTGCACGTGCCCTTCCGGTACTACGGCGACGCGATCGCGGTGTCCGCGCACGTCAAGACCACGTTGGGCACCGGGTGGTACGAGCACGAGCCGCTGCTCGGTGCACCGGCGGGGCAGAGCTATCACGACTACCCGGCGGCCGACAACCTGCACCTGCTCATCATGAAGATGATGGGCTGGGTGCTCCAGGACTGGGCCGTCACGCTCAACGTCTACTTCCTGCTGGGCTTCCCGCTGGCAGCGCTGACCGCCATGGTGTTCTTCCGCACCGTCCGCCTCGGCCGGATCTCGTCGGCCGGGATGGCCATCCTGTTCGCCCTGGCGCCGTACCACTTCATGCGCGGCGAGGACCACCTGTTCCTCGCGTCGTACTACCCGGTGCCGCTCGGTCTGATCCTCGTGGTGCGGGTGCTGCGCGGCCAGCCCCTGTGGACCCTGAACCGGGGGAGCGTGCGCGCGGTCGTCACCAGCCCGGCCGTCGCGACGGTCGCCATCGCCGCGCTCGTGTCGTCCGGCGCCTCGTACTACGGCGTGTTCACCGTCGTGCTCCTGGGCGTCTGCGGGATCGCGGCCTTCGTGCACCGCCGGCAGTGGCGCCGGCTGGTCGGCGCGGTGGCGGCGGGCGTCGCGTTCCTGGGGTTCATGGTCGCGAACATGCTGCCGGACCTCGTCTGGGCCGCGACGCACGGGGAGAGCGTGGGGTCGCTGGTCCGTCCGGCGGGCGACGCGGAGTTCTACGCGCTCAAGATCACCTCGCTCCTCCTGCCTCAGCCCGGTCACGCGGTCCCCTTCCTGGCGTCCGTGCGCGACTGGTACGACGCGAACTACCCGCTGGCGTCGGAGCAGCCGGTCCTGGGTGCCGTCGGTGCTGCCGGCCTCGTGGCGCTCCTCGCGATCGCGGTGCTGGCGGTGCTGCGGCCCAGGGACAGCGTCGTGCGTGTCGGCTGGCGGCTCACCACCCTGGTCGAGCTGGCCGGCATCACCCTGATCGCTCTGCTCTTCTCCACGGTCGGAGGGCTCGCGACCCTCATCTCCTTCCTCTCGCCCGCGGTGCGCGGGTGGAACCGGATGGCGATCGTCATCTCCCTGCTGACGCTCGCCGCCGTGGGCCTCATGCTCGACGGCGCCCGCGAGTGGCTCGCCCGCCGCTCCGGCGCGCGGACCGCGACCGTCGTCGCGGCGGTCGTCACCGGTCTCGTCGTGCTCGTCGGGGTCGTCGACCAGGTCGCTCCGATCCGCCGTCCTGACCACGCGGCCAACCAGGCGGCCTTCGCTGCCGACGCGGCCTGGGTCGCGGACGTCGAGGCCGAGCTCGGTCCCGGGGCGATGGTCGCGCAGCTGCCGCGTGCGGGCTTCCCCGAGACACCACCGGTCAACGGCGTCCTCGACTCCGACCAGCTGCGCCCGTTCCTGCACTCGGACACGCTGCGCTGGACCGGGGGCGGGATCAAGGGCCGCGCCGTCAGCGACTGGATGGTCGCGGTCGACCCGCAGGACGCGTCGTCGTCGGCCGTGCAGCTCGCGGCAGCCGACGCGGCAGGGGTCGTGCTCGACCGCCAGGCGCTCGGCGAGACGGCGGCCGACGTGTCGGACGCGTGGCGCACGGTCGTCGGTGAGCCCGCGGTCGTCAGTGCCGACGGGCGCTACGAGATGTACGACCTGCGCCCCCTGCGGGCCGAGCTCGTCGCCCGCGACGGTCAGGAGACCGTCGACCAGGCCGCGGACGGCATCCTGCGCCCGACGCTCCCGTACCCCGGCGAGAAGGTCCAGGTCGGCACCGCTGGCGACCGCAACCTCTGGGTGGGCCCCGGGGGAACCCTCGACATCCTGCTCGACAACGCGCGGGACTCGACGGCGCGCGTCCGGCTCACGTTCACGGTCGCACCGGAGGGTGCCCCCGTGCGGGTGACGTGGGACGGCGAGTCTGTCGAGGCCGGTCCGGGCGAGCTCGTCGACGTGACCATCGAGGCCCCGTCCGGCGCCTCGACCGTGCACGTGGAGCACGTGGACCCGCAGGACACCTCACCGGTCCAGCTGCTCGGGGTGAGCGCGACCCTGCTCGACCGTCCCGTCCTGGCGCCGCCCGCCGGCTGAGGCCACGCCGACCCGCCTGACCCGGGGTCCTGGGTGCGCTGTTGCTTTCGGGGTAGCCTGCCTGCGCACCGGCGCACGCCCGGGGGCGTGGGCGCGACGGAGGTCTCGAAGATGGCGCGGGGTTCGTGGTGGACAGCGACGGCCGTCGTCGTCGCCCTGCTCACCGGCGGGCTCGTGGCGGCCGACGTCGCCACCGCGCCACCGTCCGCCGCCGCGGCGGCGAGCGACTTCCGGCCCGGGAACATCATCAGCGACGCGCTCTTCTTCGACGGCGCCGCCATGAGCGAGGGCGACGTCCAGGCGTTCCTCAACATCAAGCGGCCGACGTGCACCGCGGGCTACACCTGCCTGAAGGACTACGTCACCGCGACGACGGACCAGCCCGCGGAGGCCAACCTCTGCAACGCCTACTCGGGCCGTGCGCAGGAGACGGCGGCGCAGGTCATCGCGCGCGTGGGTGCGGCCTGCGGGATCAGCCAGAAGGTGCTGCTCGTCCTCCTGCAGAAGGAGCAGGGCCTGGTCACCGCGACGGCACCCACGGACGCGCGCTACCGGTCCGCGACGGGCTTCGCGTGCCCGGACACCGCGCCGTGCGACGCCCAGTACTACGGCTTCTTCAACCAGGTCTACCGCGCAGCGCGGCAGTTCAAGCGCTACGCCGCGAACCCGCAGAACTACACCTACCGCGTCGGACGCACCGTCAACGTCCTCTTCCACCCGGACTCCGCGCGGTGCGGCAGCAGCCCCGTCTACATCGAGAACCAGGCGACGGCGGGCCTCTACACGTACACGCCGTACCAGCCCAACGGCTCGGCGCTGGCGAACATGTACACCACCGGCGACTCGTGCTCGTCGTACGGCAACCGCAACTTCTTCCGCGAGTACAGCGACTGGTTCGGGTCGACGCAGTTCGGCGCCAACCTGGTCAAGGCGGCGAACGACCCGACGGTCTACCTGCTCACCGTCGACGGCAAGCACCAGGTGCAGAACCCGGTGATCCTCGAGTCGCTGAGCGACCTGGGCGGCATCGCCGTCGTCTCCCAGTCCGTGCTCGACATGCGGCCCACGGGCGTCGCTCTCGGCAGGTTCATCCGTGACCGCAACGGGGCGATCTCCCTGTTCGACCGCGGATGGCTCTTCTCGGTGCCCGACTGCGCGATGCTCGTGGACTGGGGGACGTCGTGCGCCAACTACGGCTCCCTCGTGCTCTCCGACTCCCAGATGTCGCGCTTCCGGCCGGGCGGCGTGCTCTCGCAGTCGTACACGACGGTCGAGGGCTCCTGGTTCTACGTGCACGACGGCAAGCGCCGCGAGGTCTTCGACGCGGCCTCCCTGGCGCTCGCACCCGTCGCGCCGACGACGCCCACCACGCACCTCAACGACGCCGCCGGCGCTGACCTGCCGATCGACGCGCCGCTGGTCCGGCCGGGTGTGCTGGTGCGCAACGGGTCGACGGGTGCCGGCGTCCTCGTCGACGCCGCCGGGTCCACCCCGGTCAGCGCCGCGATGCTCGCGGCGACCGCCCTGACCCGGGTCCTGCCCACGCGGACGTTCGACACCCGCAGCGTCGCCGCGATCGCCACCAGCGGTACCCCGCTGCCCGGCGTCGTGCGCGGCGCGGACGGCACCCGGTACGGGCTCACGGGGACGGGTGCGGTACGCCTGGGCACGGAGCTGCCGACCTCGGTCACGGGACCGGTGGTCTCGGCCCCGGTCCTGTCCGCGCTCGCGCCGACGACCACGACCGGGCCGATCTTCGTCCGCTCCGCGCAGTCGTCTGCGCTCTTCTACGCGACCGCCGGCACCCGCCGGCCCGTCGCCAGCATGGAGACCGTGTACGCCCTCGCGGCGGGGGCGCCCGTGACTGTCGTGGTCCTCGAGCAGTCCGTGCTCGACGCCGTCCCGCAGGGTGCACCCGTGCTCACCCCGGGCAAGGTGGTGAAGTCGACGACGGCCCCCGACCTGTATCTCGTCGACGGGCTCGGCTCGCGCCGGCACGTCCCGTCGTTCTCGGTGATGTCCGAGCTCGGCGTCGGCGGGTACACCGAGGTGCCTGCCGCGTCGCTCACCGGGTACGCCGTCGCGGCGGGCGAGCTCGGCACGCTGTGGTCGTGCGGGTCCCAGAACTATGTGGGGATCGGCGGCGCGCTGCGGCCGATCTCCAGCGCCGCCGCCACCGCCAGCGGCCTGCCGTTCGTCCCCACGGACGCGCTGACGTGCGCGGCGCTCCCGCGCTCGACCGCGGAGATCACGGGACCGGTCTTCGTGCGCTCGGCACAGTCGCCCGAGCTCTTCTGGGCCTCGGGCGGCAAGCGCCGCGCGGTGAGCAGCATGACCACCGTCTACGGCCTGGCGGCCGGTGCGCCGGTGGTCGTCGCGACGCTCGAGCCGGCCGCGCTCGCCGCCCTCCCGCTCGGTGCACCGGTGCTCGAACCGGGCAGGGCCGTGAAGTCGAGCGCAGCATCCGACATCTACCTCGTCGACGGGCCGGGCACGCTCCGGCACGTGCCGTCGTTCGCCGTGCTCACGGAGCTGGGCGTCTCGGGGTACACCGAGGTGCCCGCGGCGTCCCTGTCGGGCTACACGGTTGCGACCGGCCAGCTCGGCACGCTCTGGGCGTGTGGTGCCCAGCGGTACGTCGGTGCCGGTGGCGCGCTGCGACCGCTGTCGTCCGCCGCCGCCGACGCCACCGGGCTGCCGTTCGTGACGATGGACCCCATGACGTGCGCTGCCGTGCCGCGCTCGACGGCGACGTTGACCGGCCCGCTGTTCGTCCGCTCCGCGCAGTCCCCGGCCCTGTACCTCGCGGCAGGCGGCCAGCGCCGTCCGATCACGAGCATGGACACCGTCTACACGCTCGCCGCCGGCGGTCCGGTCGTCATCGCGACCGTCGAGCAGTCCGTGCTCGACGCGCTGCCCGAAGGGTCGGCGGTCCTCACGCCCGGTCGAGTCGTGAAGTCGGTGGCCGGTCCGGACCTGTACCTCGTGGACGGTGCGTCGACGCTCCGGCACGTGCCCTCGTTCACGGTGCTCGCCGAGCTCGGTGCGGGTGCCTACGCCGAGGTGCCCGCGGCGTCGCTCACGGGCTACACCACCGCCTCGGGCCAGCTCGGCACGCTGTGGTCGTGCGGTGGGCAGGCCTACGTCGGGACGGGCGGCTCCCTGCGGCCGCTGTCCGCGGGCGCCGCGGCCGCGACCGGTCTGCCGTTCGTGGTCACCGACCCGTCGACCTGCGCGGGGCTGCCGCGGACGGCCGCGATGCACACCGGGCCGCTGTTCGTCCGGTCCCCGGGGTCGGCGACGATCTACCTGGCCTCGGGTGGGCAGCGCCGACCGGTGACCAGCATGAGCACCGTGTACGCGTTGGCCGGAGGCGGCCCGGTCGTCATCGCCACGCTCGAGCAGGCCGTGCTGGACACCCTGCCGCTGGGTGCAGCGGTCTGATCGAGGTTCAGCCGATCGCGACGACGGCGGAGCGCGCGATGGTGATGCTCTCGGCGAGGGTCGCCGCGCAGAGGAGTACCAGCACGGCGGACCCGACGACGAGCAGCACGGCACGCGTACGTGACGGGCGGTCGAGGTGGAGCTTGGCGAGCGCCGACCAGGCGCTCGTGGCCAGCAGGGCGAGGCCCACGTAGCCCCACGCGACGCTGACGTAGCCCTGGCCGGGTGGGAGCTCGTTCTGCCAGCCGAGGCTGATGGCCACGAGCACGGGAGGCGCCAGCCAGAGCGCCGCGCCGAGGAAGGCGACCACGACGAGCGAGGGCCAGGTCAGTACAGGCCGTGCCCGCACGACGCACAGGAGGAGCACCGCCGCGGGGATCCCGACCACTACCACCATGAGCAGCGTCAGGTACGGGTCGAACGACGGAGGAGCCACGGCCCCGGGGTACCAGACCTGCGACAGGGGGAGCGAGCTGCTGGCCTGCTTGACGTAGGTGACCAGCACCCGCCAGGGCTCGAGGTTGATCACGTAGGCGTTGCCGACGGGCGTCTCCACCCGGCTCCGCAGCACCGCGACGACCGCACCCACGACAGCCGTCGGCCAGAGCAGTGCGGTGGCGCGGCTCCAGGACCGACGGCTCCACCACACCACCAGGCACAGCACCGGGGTGAAGGTGATCACGACCTCGTAGGTCATCAGCGCGTACGCCCACATGGCGATGGCGACCGCGATCGACGGCCACCCCGTGCCGCGCAGGAGGAGCAGCGTGGCGCCCAGGGCGAGACAGATGCTCAGGATCACCACGCCCGAGAACGAGTCGAGGGGGTCGAACCACGCCCGCATCGTGACCGTCGAGCCGAGGGCGACCACGGCGACGGGCACCACGAGGGCGTTGCGGGTCAGCACGGCGGCGACGAGGGCGGTCAGGGCAAGCATCGTCAGGCACAGCAGGGCGATGAAGACCTTGTAGGACGCGAGCGTGGGGAAGACGGTGAAGACGGTGAAGGTCCAGAGCGTGGACCCCGGGAAGAAGCGCCCTTCGTGGGTGATCCACCAGCTCATGGTCTCGCGGAACACGCGGTAGTACCCCTGCAGCGTGTCCAGGGCGGTGTCGCCGGCCACCTCGCTCGGGATCAGGTGGTTCGTCTTGTCGTCGGAGCGGTACGGCGACGTCGCCACCGGAGCGACCGTGATCAGCGCGATCCACAACGTCGCGGTCGCCAGCACGGCGGTGCGCTGCGCGTCGAGGAAGGCCAGCGCCGCGCGGGTGCGTGAGCGGTGCGGGTCCTGCGGGGGCGCGCCCTGGTCGAGCGCCGGGTCGACCGTCGCCTGTCGCTCCGGAGTCACGGGATCGTGACGGTGAGCGGCTGCGATGCCTCCGACTCCCACACGAGGCGCGCCTCGTAGGTGCCGGGTGCGAGGTCCGCGGCCGAGATCGTTCCCCACGGGCAGGTGGTGACGCTCGCGTCGGCCAGCGAGCGCGTGGTGACGCTCGTGGTGCCGCCGGGACCGGTGAGCTCGTAGCGGCAGGTGCCGTCGTCGACGATCACGCCCTGGACGTACCCGGACATCTCCACGCCGTCCGCCTCGAGGGACGCGGCGGCCAGGACGGGGACGGCGCTCGGGTCGGCCGGCGGGTCGGAGGCGTCCGGCTCGGTGGGCGTGCTCGACGGCTCCGGGCCCGGGTCGGTGGTCTCTCCGGGCTGCGCGGTCGACGAGGCGCTCGGGGCGGTGCTGCTGGGCGTGCTCGTGGGGTCTCCGGCCGTGCAGGCTCCCACGACGGCGACGAGGACGCCGGCGAGCACCAGCGCGGCCGTCCCGCGGTGCGCGTTCAGCTTGCGGCCTTGGTGGCGACGATCGTGTAGTCCTGCGGCCCGAAGAGCACGTCGTTCAGGCGGCTGAAGCCCTCGTTCACGACGCGGGCCAGGTCGCCGAGCTGCGGCTCCGCCTTGGGCAGGTGGTACCCCGTCGCCGGGGCGTGGAACGCGAGGTGGATGTCGCGGAAGCCGGCGCTCTCGCACAGGAAGGACGTGAGCGACGGGTGCAGGGGCCACACGTGCGTCGGGTCGAGGATGTAGCTGTTGCCGAGCACGATGAGCGACGCCGGGTTCGGGGTCTCCGCGACGAACACGCCGCCGGGCCGGAGGCGGGACAGCGACAGCTGGATGAACTCGAGCAGGTAGTCGAGCTCGAGGTGCTCGAGCACGTGCGCGGAGAACACCGCACCGAGCGAGTCGGGCTCCTGCGCGCGGAGGAAGCCCAGGGCGTCCGTCTGCTCGACGACGAGCCCGCGCGCGCGTGCCTCGGCGGCCATCCCGGGCTCGGGCTCGACCCCGATGCCGTCGATGCCGGCCTCGCGCAGTGCGTCGAGGAGCTCGCCGCGCCCGCACCCGATGTCCACGACCGGGCCGTGGCCGGTGAGGATCGGGATGTAGCGCTCGCGCTGGACACGCAGGATCTCGTCGGGCTCGCCGCGGAAGCGTCCCTCGAAGCCGACGTAGTCGAACCCGGCCGAGTGCTTCTCGACGTCGGGTGCGGCCACCGCGGGCTCGACGCTGGTGGTGACGGCGGGTGTCGCAGCGGGTGCTGCGGTGGGCAGAGGGGGAGCGCCCTGCGGCGCGACGAGCGCGGTGTTCACGCGCGAGTCGAGCACGCGCAGCCGGCGGTCGAGCGAGTGCAGCTGCTCGCGCTGCTCGGCCAGGCGGACGGCGGCGGCGTCGATGCCCGCACCGGGCGCGATCGCGGCGCCGAGCGCCTCGAACCGGCGGAGCACGTCGCCGAAGTCGGCCTTCTGCAGCGTCTGGTTGATCTCGTTCGACTCCAGCCGCTGCTGCATGAGCGCCAGGTCGACCCGCTGCCCTGCCTGGTCGAAGAGCCGTCGCTCCAGCTCGTCGATGCGCCGGTTCGCCGCGTCGAGAGCGTGCCGCTGGGTCTCGGTGCCGCGCTGGGCGCGCTCGATCACCGGCCCGATCTTGTTCAGGGCCGGACGCGCGACGCGCCCGACGGAGGAGCGCACGCGGCGCTTGATCGACTGGCGGGCGGTCGGCGTGGGTGCTGTGACCGGACGGGGGTCAGCGACGGGCTGCTGGTCGGCTGCTGCGGGACGCAGCACCTGCGTCGCGTCGGAACGGAGCTCGGGGGGGAGCGTCATGACGGACTCCTGAGGGTGTCGAGCACACCGCTCGCGCGGAGCCGGACAGCACTGTCCGTGGGTGTGCCGAGGAGATCGAGGGGTTGGGCGAAGCCGTCCCGCGGCCGGTGCCGACCTGCGGAGCCGAGGATCTCCTCGAGCTGCAGGACGGCCCGGTCCGGGCTGTGCTCGCGCGCGTACAGCGCGTGACAGCCCTGGGCGTGCCGGGCGAGCGCGGCGGGGTCGGCCAGCAGCCGCTCCGCCTCCTCGTCCGGGGTGGCTGACGCTCTCTCCTTCGGGAGGGGAAGGTCGAGCTCGCGAGCGAGCTCCACCGGGGCCACGACGGGAGCCCCCCATGCCGCGCCGAGCACGGCTGTCGTGGCGTCGTCCGTCACGAGGACGCTGGCGAGAGCCGCGGCGGAACCCGCCGCGCTCTCGTCGACCGGCTGGTGGTCCCAGGACCACTGACCGGCGACGTGTCGGGCGACCGCGGTCGCGTCCTGCAGCCCACGCGCGCGACGGATCCGCGAGCGCGTGAACGGGGCGACGGGGCGGGCGCTGGTGTGGGCCTCCTGCGGCCCGAGCGCGAGGACGGGTGCCGTGACGCGGGTCCGCACCTCGCGGGCGACGGCCGGCGCCGCGAGGACGACCACGGCCGCCGCGACGGCGGGTGCGGTCAGGTCCGTGTCGGCGTCGACCCAGACGGTCGTGCGCTCGCCGTAGGGTCCGGGCGCCTCGGCGGTCCGGACCACGGTGTCGAACCGGCCACCGTCCACCACGGCCCTGACATCGGCACGTTCCGCGAGCCGGGTGAGGGCGGCCCGCAGGTCGTCACCGACCGGAGCACGGGTGGCGATACCGATACGGAGTCGGTTCATGCGAGGAGCTGCTCGACGACGGACGGCCAGGACAGCTGGGCGACCCGCCGCCGACCTTCCATGCCCATCTCCGCGGCTGCCGCCTTGTCGGACGCCAGCCTGTCGATCGCGTCGGCGAGGCCCTGCGGGGTGCCGTCGGTCACGATGCCGGTGACGCCGTCCTCGACCCACTCGAGGACTCCGCCGGCGTCGTGCGAGGTGATGACGGGCTTGCCGGCGAGGAACGCCTGCAGCGTGACGTAGCCGTAGTCCTCGTCGTGGGGGTCGTAGATGACCCCGAGCGAGTCCGCGAAGAGGTCGACGAGCGCGTCGTCGGGCACGAAGCCCGGCAGCTCGACGCGGTCGGCCAGGTCGTCGCGCTCGACCGCCTTGTGCAGCTCCGCCGACATCGAGCCACGGCCGGCGACGATCGCACGGATGCCGGAGCTCACGTGGGGCATCGCGGCGACGATCCGCTCGGGGCGCTTGTTGGCCTCGAGCCGGGTGGGCGTGAACACGTAGTCGCCGTACTCGCCGACCCGGAGCTCGTCCGAGAGGGGCGGGGGGTGGTAGAGCGTGGTGCCCGTGAGGCCGTTGTACCGGGCGAGACGGTCCGCGACCACGTCGGAGATGGTGTGGATCCGCTGCGCCTCGAGCAGCGCGTTCGTGTCCCACTCGGTCAGCTGCCGCTGGATCTCGAGCGACTCGTCGTCCAGGCCCATGTCCGACCAGGCGGCGTCGGCACCGTCGTAGGCGCCACGGTGCTGGTGGAAGAGCCACACGATCTTGCGGTGGTGGCGCGCGTAGTACGAGGGGAAGTTCGTGGCGATGACAGCGTCCGCGTCGAGCGGCAGCATCCGCCACGCGAGCGGGGCGTCGAACACGCGCTCCTTCTCCCACGCCGTCGGGAGGTGGACCAGCTCGGCGCGGTGCCCGTTCTCCTGCAGCGCGCGGACGAGGTTCGCTGTGGCCAGCTCAGCCCCTCCGCGCACGAAGGGCACCTGGGCGCCGCACACGATCACATCCATCGGGGTGGTTCCTCGTTCCGGTCGGGGGTGGCGGCGCGCTACATGCTAGCCGTCCCGCGAGCGGTCGCCCGGAGCCGTGACCGCGGCGGTCCCGGTACGCTCTGACGTTCGTGAGCAACTGCAGGAACGCGCGATGAGCGGACTCGAGCAGGCGTTGGGTGCCGACGCCGCGCCGGAGGACCAGCGCCGGCACGTGACCGGTGAGATGACGCGGGTGTTCTCGCAGGCGCGCTGGTTCCACGGCTTCTGGGCGGACGTCAGGGAGGTCGTGCAGTACCGCGAGCTCCTGGGCAACCTGGTCCGCAAGGAGCTCAAGGTCAAGTACAAGGACTCGTTCCTCGGCTTCTTCTGGACCCTCGTCCGCCCGCTGCTGCAGCTGCTCGTGTACTCGGTCGCGATCGGCTTCTTCCTCGGCTCCGGCAAGGTGATCCCCGAGTTCGGCGTCTACCTCTTCACCGGCCTGCTGGCGTGGTCCCTGTTCACCGACATCATCGGCGGGTCGACCGGCTCGATCATCAGCAACGCGGGCCTGGTCAAGAAGGTGTACATGCCGCGCGAGCTGTTCCCGCTCTCGGTGGTGGGCGCCTCCTCGGTGAACTTCGCGGTCCAGCTGGTGGTCCTGCTGGGCGCCTACGTGGTGACCGGCTCCTGGCCGGCACCGAGCAACCTGCTCCTCGTCCCGCTCGCGCTGATCACCCTGATCCTGTTCGCGACGGCGCTCGGCCTCATGCTCGCCGCGGCGAACGTGTTCCTGCGCGACGTGCAGTACCTGGTCGAGGTCGGCCTGCTCCTGTGGTTCTGGATGACGCCGATCGTCTACGACTGGACGAAGGTGCAGTCCACGCTGACCGACGCCGGCGTCCCGTGGCTCTTCGACGTGTACATGCTCAACCCGATGGCGAACGTGGTGCTCGCGTTCCAGCGGGCGCTGTGGCCGGGCGGGCTGACCGAGCAGGGTGCACCGTTCTACTACGACGGTCCGCTGGCGCTGCGGCTCGTGATCATCAGCGCCGTCAGCCTCCTCCTCCTGTGGTTCGCCCAGCGCGTGTTCGCTCGGGCCCAGGGCAACTTCGCACAGGAGCTGTGACCGTGAGCGACATCATCCGCCTGCAGGGCGTCTCCAAGCAGTTCCGGCTGCGCAACGACAAGAGCCTCAAGGAGCGGCTGGTCAACCGGCGCGCCTCGAAGGACAACGAGACCAGCTTCTGGGCGCTCAAGGACATCGACCTCACGGTGGCCGAGGGGTCGACCATCGGCCTGGTCGGGCACAACGGCTCCGGCAAGAGCACGCTCCTGAAGGTCATCGGCGGCGTGCTGACGCCGTCGGCGGGCATCGTCGAGCGGCGCGGCCGGCTCGCGGCACTGCTCGAGCTGGGAGCGGGCTTCCACGGCGACCTCACCGGTCGCGAGAACGTGTTCCTCAACGCCTCCCTGCTCGGCCTGACGAAGAAGCAGACGGAGCAGTACTTCGACGCGATCGTCGACTTCTCCGGCATCGAGGAGTTCATCGACACCCAGGTGAAGTTCTACTCGAGCGGCATGTACGTCCGGCTCGCGTTCGCCGTCGCGGTGCACGTCGACCCTGACATCCTGCTGGTGGACGAGGTTCTCGCGGTCGGCGACGAGCCGTTCCAGCGCAAGTGCATCGAGCGGATCCGGCAGTTCCAGGGGGAGGGGCGCACCATCGTGCTGGTCACCCACTCGCTGGACCAGGTGCGCGAGATGTGCGACCACGCCGTCATGCTCGACCACGGCCACTCGATCCTGCAGGGCACGTCCGTCGAGATCATCCGGGCGTTCCGGGACGCGAACGACGAGGTCGCCGCCGAGCTCCTCGACGACGCGACCGAGAGCCCCGCGAGCATCACCGACGTGCAGGTGACGGACCCCGACGGTGCGCCGCTCCTGGCCATCGGCCCGGACCAGCCCGTCCGGTTCCGCATCGGCATCGAGGCACACGAACCCATCGACGACTACGTGGTGGGACTCGCGCTCACCGACAACATGGAGCGGCTGGTGTACGGCACGAACACGCACATGCTCGGGATCACGGTCCCGCCCGCGAACGGCAAGCACTGGGTCGAGTTCGCAGTCGACCGGCTGCCGGTGGTCGAGGGCCAGTACTACGTGACCGCCGCGGTGCACCCGCAGCGGGGGGCGGAGTGGCACCGCGTCGACCGTGCCGCGGTCGTCCGGGTGCGCACGACGGCCTCCGAGGTGGGCGTCGTCCACCTCGCCCCGCGGTTCTCCGCCGGGGCGGCGTCATGAGCCGCCGGCAGGGCAAGGTCGCGTTCGTCCCGGCGCGCTACGGCGACCGGATCGTCGGCGGCGCGGAGATCGTGCTGCGCCACATGGCGTTCGGTCTGCAGAAGCGCGGCTGGGACGTCGAGATCCTCACGACGACGGCCCTCGACCACCACACGTGGAAGAACGAGACCGAGCCCGGCGTCACCGTCGAGGACGGCATGCCGGTGCGCCGGTTCACGGTGGACGGCGACGCCCTGCCCGAGCGAGGAGCCCTGGAGCACCGGATCCTCACGGGTGACCCGCTGACCATCTCCGAGCAGCAGCGCTGGATGAACTCCGGCATGCGGGCCCCCGACCTGTACCACTACATCCTCGACAGCTCGGACGAGTACCGGGCGTTCGTGTTCACGCCCTACCCGTTCTGGGTGACGTTCGCGTGCTCGCAGATCGTGCCGCACAAGAGCGTGCTGTGGACGTGCCTGCACGACGAGCCCTACGCGTATCTCGAGCTGTTCCAGCCGGTCTTCACGGGGAGCGCGGGACTGCTGTTCCAGTCCGACCCCGAGCAGGACCTCGCCGAGCGCATCACGTCGAAGCTGGCCCCGCACAAGGTGGTCGGCTGCGGCGTCGAGGTGCCGGCGTCGTACGACCCGGAGGGCTTCCGCGAGCGCTACGGCATCGAGGGCCGGTTCCTCCTGTACGCCGGCCGTCGCGAGGGCGCGAAGGGCTGGGACGAGCTGCTCGAGATCCTCGCGGACATCGATGCGCGCGGGCAGTTCCCGTTCACGCTGGTCACGATGGGTGGCGGCGAGGTCCGGCCGCCGGCCGGGTTCGAGGGCAAGGTGATCGACGTCGGCTTCCTCGACGACGACGAGCGCGACAACGCGTTCGCGGCCGCGGACGCCTACATCCAGCCCAGCCGGTTCGAGGCGTTCTCGCGCACGATCATGGAGGCCTGGCTGGCGGGCACGCCCGTCATCGCCAACGGGGGCAGCGACGTCGTGAAGTGGCACTGCGAGCGCTCCGGCGCGGGTCTGACGTACGACGACGCCCTCGAGCTCGAGGAGGCGCTGCGCTTCGTCGCCGAGGCTCCCGAGGAGGCCGCGGCCCTGGCCGTCAGCGGCCGTGAGTACGTGCTGTCCCACTACCAGTGGGAGACCGTGCTCGACGCGGTCGAGGCGCAGATCGAGGCGTGGACGGGGGTCGACGCATGAGGATCCTGATGGTCTCGCCCTACCCGCCGCTGCGCGACGGCATCGCCGCGTACGCGCAGCAACAGGTGGCTGCGCTGCGCCGCGAGGGCCACGACGTCGAGGTGCTCTCGCCGGGCCCGTCGGCCGCGCACTACCACCTCGACCTGGTCGGGCCGCGAGGGGCGCTGGCGCTGGCCAAGCGCGTCGTCGGCTACGACCTCGTGATCGTGCAGTTCCACCCGGACTTCTTCTACCCGCCGGGCGCCGGGCAGTCGGACCGCGCCGCAGTCGGGCTGGCCCTGAGCGCCGCGTTCGCCCGTGCCAAGCGGGTCGAGGTCGTCGTGCACGAGGTCGACTACCGGTACGGCCGCGGCACCAGCCCGGCGGCCCTGATCACGCGTCAGCTGTGGCGGCGGGTCGACCAGATCAGCGTGCACTCCCAGAGCGAGGTCGACTCGTTCCGCGAGGCGTTCGGCGTGCAGTCCTCCCACATCCGGGTGGTCGACCCCGGCGCCACGTTCGTCCCGCACACCCCGCTCGACCAGGCGCAGGCCCGGGCGAGCCTCGGCATCGCGCAGGACGCCACGGTGTTCCTGTCGATCGGCTTCATCCAGCCGCACAAGGGCTTCGACCGCGCCGTCCGGGCGTTCTCGGGCATGGGGCGCGGCGGCGTGCGGCTCGACGTCGTCGGCTCGGTGCGCGTCGAGGACCCCGCGTTCGTCCGCTACGCCGATGACCTCGAGGGTCTCGCGGCCCGCATCCCCGGCGCGCACGTGCACCTGGGCTTCGTCAGCGACGAGCTGTTCGACCGCTGGATCGTCGCGTCCGACGTCGTGGTCCTGCCGTACCGCGAGATCTGGTCCTCCAGCGTCATGGAGCGGGCCCTGCTGTTCGGCCGGCGCGTCATCGCCACCCGGGTCGGTGCCCTGGTCGAGCAGGCGCACGAGGAGGACGGTGTCACGATCGTCGACGACGACGCCGGCCTGCGTGCGGCGATGCGCCGCGAGGCGGGCGGCGGTGCCGAGGCCGTGGTCGAGGTGCAGCCGTGGCCCACGGCGGCCGCCGGGCGCACCGCGATCCAGGAGCAGGTGGTGCTCCGTGCGGCCCGTCGTCGGGGGCACGCCGTGCCGATGGGGGACCACCACGAGGTCTCGACGGTCGTGGGCACGGGTGCGGTCTCCGCGCCGCTGCGCCGGCTGGGCGACGTCCACCTGCCCGACCCGGGGCACGGTCGTGGCCTGCGCGTGCTCGTGCGCAAGGTCGTGCGGAAGGTGACGGCGTGGCAGGTGCAGCCGGTGGTGGACCAGCTCAACGCGGTGCGTCGCGCGTCCGTCGAGTCGGTCGAGCGCGCCTCGGAGGCCGGCCAGGACGGTCCGACGCCGGCGCCGGAGAGCCGGCCGGGTGGCTGATCCGCTGCGGGTCGGCCTCGACGCCACCCCGCTGGTCGGGGCGCGCACCGGGGTGGGCACGTACGTCCACCATGTCGTGGCGGGTCTTGCCGAGCGCGCGGACGTGCAGCTGGACCTGACGGCGTTCTCCGGGCGCGCGCGACGTCCGGAGGGTCTTCCGTCTGCCGTCGGGTGGCGCCACCGCGCGGTCCCCGCCCGGCTGCTGCGGGCCTCGTGGCTCCGCACGCCCGTGCCGAGGGTCGAGTGGCTCGCCGGGCGGCACGACGTCTTCCACGGCACCAACTTCGTCATGCCTCCGACGGGTGCGGCGGGCGTCGTGATGATCCACGACCTCAGCTACGAGCGGTTCCCGGAGCTGGTCGCGGCCGCGTCCCGCCAGTACCGGAGCCTCGTCCCGCGCGGGCTGCGGTACGCGGACGTCGTCGTCACGCCGTCGGCCGCGGTCCGTGACGAGGTGGTCGAGCACTATCGCGTCGCCCCCGACCGGGTGGTGGTGACACCCCTGGGGGTCGCGCGCGAGTGGTTCGACGCCGCGCCGCTGGACCCGGTGCGGGCCCGTGCGCTCGGCCTGCCGGACGAGTACGTCGTCTTCGTCGGCACCCGGGAGCCGCGCAAGAACCTCTCGACGCTGCTCGCGGCGTTCTCCGCCTACCGCGCGGCCGGGGGCACGCTCGGGCTCGTCCTGGTCGGCGCGTCGGGCTGGGACGACCTGTCGCCCGGCCCCGGCACCGTGGTGCTCCCGCACCTGTCCGGCGCCGAGGTGCGCGGTCTGGTCGCCGGCGCCCGCGCGCTCGCGATGCCGTCCCTGTACGAGGGCTTCGGTCTGCCGGTGCTGGAGGCGCTCGCGGCGGGTACGCCCGTCGTCTGCAGCGACATCGCCGTGCTGCGCGAGGTCGGCGGCGACCACGTCCGGCCCGTCCCGCCGACCGACGTCGACGCCTGGGCGCACGCGCTCGGCACGATCGCAGCACACGACCCCGCGGCGGGCCGGCGGTGGGCGACGACGTTCACCTGGGACCGCTGCGTCGACGCGACCGTCGGGGCCTACCGTCAGGCCGTCGCCGCCCGCTGACGGTCCGCCACGCTCCGGTACACCTCGAGCGTCTGCTCGGCGGTCGCCGTCCAGGAGAACTCGGCCGCCCGCGCCCGTGAGGCCGCCGCGAGCCCTGGCCCGGCGGGTCCGCAGGCAGTCTCGAGCGCTGCGGCGAGTGCCTGGTGGTCGCGCGGGTCGACGAGGAGCCCCGCGTCCCCGGCGACCTCGGCGCACGACGTGCCCGCCGACGTCACGACCGGCACGCCGACCGACATGGCCTCGAGCACGGGCAGGCCGAAGCCCTCGCGCAGGGACGGGAAGCAGAACACCGCGGCTCCGGCGTAGGCCCGCGCCAGGTCGACGCGCGACAGCATCCCCAGGCGGTGCACCGATGCGCCGGTGGGGACGTCGACGTCCCCCCACCCGCTCGGGCCCACCAGCACCAGGTCGACGTCGGGCCGGGTACGTCGCAGCAGTGCGTAGCCCGCGAGCACCGCGGGGAGGTTCTTGCGGGGCTCGACCGTCCCGGTCCACAGGACGTAGGGCCTGTCGAGGCCGTGCCGGGTCCGGAAGTCGGCGACGTCCTGCGGGCTCGTGGCGGGCAGCCGGCTCCCGAGCGGGACCACGTGCAGCCGCTCGGCGGGGATGCCGACCTCGATGCATGCGTCACGCGTGTGCGTGGACGGGACCAGGACGGCGTCGGCCCGTCGGCGCACGTGCTCCAGGGCTCGGGTGAAGAAGCCGACGCCCCGCGCGGTGAAGTGGTCCGGCTCGGCCAGGAACGCGAGGTCGTGCACGCTCACGACGAGCGGTCTCGCGGTCGGCGGCACGGCCCACGTCGTGGCGTGCACGAGGTCGACGGCACCGGCCGTCCACTCGATGCGCGGGAGCCGGACACGCTGCCACGCCTCGTACAGCGCGACCCGGGGCAGCGGTACCCGCCGGAGCCGTCCTGACGGCGCCCAGTCGGGGGGTGCCGGCGCACGGTGCCACGCGGAGACCCCCGTCAGGTCCACCCGCTCCGCGAGCTCCCGCGACATCTCGGCGACATACGTCCCGGACCCGCCGGGGACCGGTTGCCAGGCCTGCTCGACCGTCATGGCGACGCGCAACGGCGAGGGAGCGGACGGCATGGTGAGAGACTACGGCGTGCCCATGACCCGGACGTCCGTGCCCGCCACGCCGCCCGGAGGGGGTCCGGTCCGGTGACGCAGCACGTGCTCCTCGACGCCACCGCGGTACCGGCCGACCGGGGAGGAGTGGGCCGGTACGTGGACGAGCTGGCGCCCGCGCTCGTCCGCGCCGGCGTCGACCTCACGATCGTGTGCCAGGCCCGCGACGTCCCCGTGTACGAGCCGAGCGGGGCCCGGGTGGTGGCTGCTCCCGGCTGGATCGCCCGGCGACCTGCGCGGATGGTGTGGGAGCAGGTCGGTCTGCCGCTGCTGGCCCGCCGGGTGCGGGCCGACGTGCTGCACAGCCCGCACTACACGATGCCGGTCGCGTCGCCCGTGCCCACGGTGGTCACCCTGCACGACGCGACGTTCTTCACCGCTCCGCAGTGGCACCTGCGCAGCAAGGCCGTGTTCTTCCGCGCCGCCACCCGGCTGGCCGTCCGCCGCGCCCGCGCGCTCGTGGTGCCGTCGGCGGCGACGCGCGACGAGGTGCTCCGTGAGGCCGGGGGAGACCCGTCCCGGTTCCACGTCGCCTACCACGGGGTCGACGCGGCGGTGTTCCGTCCTGTCGACGCCGCCGAGAGCCGTCGGGTGGCCGACGGTCTCGGCGTCCAGGGCAGCTACGTCGCATTCCTAGGCACCCTCGAGCCGCGCAAGAACGTGGGTGCGCTGGTGGACGGCTGGGTCGCGGCCGTCGCCGACGACCCCACCCCGCCCGCGCTCGTGCTGGCCGGAGCCCGCGGGTGGGACGCGGAGCTCGACGCCGTCCTGGCCCGGGTTCCCGACGGCCTGCGCGTCGTCGTGCCGGGGTACCTCCCCCTCGAGGACCTGGCCGGTCTGCTGGCCGGGGCGGACGTCGTCGCCTACCCGAGTCTCGGCGAGGGGTTCGGGCTCCCGGTCCTCGAGGCGATGGCCTGCGGCTCCACGGTCCTGACGACGCGCCGCCTGTCGCTGCCCGAGGTCGGCGGTGACGCCGTCGAGTACTGCGAGACGGGCGCCGCCGACATCGCGACCGCGCTGCGTGCCCTCCTCGACGACCCCGCCCGGCGCGCCGAGCTGGGATCGGCGGCCGCTCGCCGCGCGGCCGGGTTCACGTGGGACGCGGCCGCGGCGGTGCACGTCGAGGCCTATGCACAGGCGCGCTCGCGGACCGGTCGCACGTCCCGGACGGTCCGCGGGCGACGATAAGGTGGTCGGCATGCCAAGCGCTCTCATCACCGGGATCACCGGTCAGGACGGCCTGTACCTCGCCGAGCTGCTGCTCGCCAAGGGGTATGACGTCTACGGCCTCATCCGCGGACAGAACAACCCGAAGCGAGCCCTCGTCGAGGAGACCGTCCCCGGGGTCAAGCTCCTCACGGGCGACCTGGGTGACCTCTCGTCGCTGCTGCGCGCCCTCGAGGTCGCCCAGCCCGACGAGGTCTACAACCTCGGCGCCATCTCGTTCGTCGCCTACTCGTGGGAGAACGCCCGCGTGACCTCCGAGGTCACCGGCATGGGCGTGCTGAACATCCTCGAGGCGGTCCGGCTGTACTCGCACGACGACCCGGCCAAGGTCCGCTTCTACCAGGCCTCGAGCTCGGAGATGTTCGGCAAGGTGCAGGAGGTCCCGCAGCGCGAGTCGACGCTCCTGTGGCCCCGCTCGCCGTACGGCGTCGCCAAGGTCTTCGGCCACTACATGACGATCAACTACCGCGAGTCCTACGGGATGCACGCGTCGTCGGGGATCCTGTTCAACCACGAGTCGCCGCGTCGTGGCCCCGAGTTCGTCACCCGCAAGATCTCCATCGCCGTGGCGCGCATCGCCCTCGGCCTGCAGGACCACGTGACGCTGGGCAACCTGGACGCCAAGCGTGACTGGGGCTTCGCCGGCGACTACGTCGAGGCGATGTGGCGGATGCTGCAGCAGCCGGAGGCCGACGACTACGTCGTCGCGACGGGCGAGACCCACTCGATCGGCGAGCTGCTGGACCTGGCCTTCCAGGCCGTCGGCATCGACGACTGGTCCGGTCACGTCCAGCAGAACCCCGCGTTCATGCGCCCGGCCGAGGTCGACCTGCTCGTCGGCGACCCGTCGAAGGCGCAGGACGTCCTCGGCTGGACGCGCCAGGTGGACTTCCCGGGCCTCGTGAAGATGATGGTCGAGAACGACCTCGAGGAGCAGCGCCTGCTCGCGGGGAAGTGAGCCGGTGACGACCGCTTTCCTCACGGGAGTCACCGGGCAGGACGGCACGCTCCTGGCGCGCCGCCTGCTCGCGGAGGGCGTCACGGTGCACGGTCTCGCGCGCCACGAGGACGACGTCGCCTCCTCGCACGGGCAGCGCCCGGCGGAGGTCGTCGTGCACGTGGCCGACCTGCGGGACACCGACGCGCTCGCGCGGATTGTCGCCGACGTGGCGCCCGACGAGATCTACAACCTCGCGGGGATCTCGTCGGTCGCCTACTCGTGGGAGCAGCCGGTGCTCACCGGGGAGATCACCGGTGTCGGCGCGGTCGGGCTCTACGAGGCGGCGTGGCGTGCGCAGGAGGCCGGCGGTCGGCCCGTGCGGGTCGTCCAGGCGTCGTCGGCGGAGATCTTCGGGCTGCCCGACCGCTCGCCGCAGGACGAGTCCACGGCGATCCGGCCGGTGTCGCCGTACGGTGCCGCGAAGGCGTACGCCCACCTCATGGCGTCGGTCTACCGGTCGCGTGGCCTGCACGTCTCGACGTGCGTGCTGTACAACCACGAGTCCCCGCTGCGTCCGACGTCCTTCGTGACCCGCAAGATCACGGCCGCCGCGGCCAAGATCGCGGTGGACGGCGAGGGGGTCCTCGCGCTGGGGAACCTCGACGCCCGCCGCGACTGGGGCTGGGCGGACGACTACGTGGACGCGATGGTCCGGGCGGCGCGGCACGACGCGGCGGACGACTTCGTCATCGCCACCGGCCGGACCCACTCGGTGGCCGAGTTCGCGGCGGCGGCGTTCGCCCGCGCGGGGATCGACGACTGGGAGCCGCACGTGCGCGTGGACCCGCGCTTCGTCCGGCCGGTCGACGCCTCGGAGATCGTGGGTGACGCCAGCAAGGCGGCGCGCGAGCTCGGCTGGCGCCCCACCGTGGAGTTCGAGGAGGTCGTCGGCCGCATGGTCGACCACGACCTCGCGCTGCTGCGCACGTCCTGAACGCGACGATGCCGCGGACCCCGAGGGGTCCGCGGCATCGTGCTTCCGGGGATCAGGCGAGCAGGCTCAGCAGGTAGGCGCCGTAGCCGGACTTCGTCAGCGCGGCGGCGCGCTCCGCGAGCTGCGCGTCGTCGAGGAAGCCCCGGCGCCAGGCGACCTCTTCGGGGGCGCCGATCTTCAGACCCTGGCGGTGCTCGATCGTCCGCACGTAGTCGGAGGCCTCGAGCAGCGAGTCGAACGTGCCCGTGTCGAGCCAGGCCGTCCCGCGGGGGAGCACCTCGACCTGCAGGCGACCCTGCTCCAGGTAGGTGCGGTTGACGTCGGTGATCTCGTACTCCCCGCGCGCCGACGGCTTCAGGTCCCGCGCGATCGCGATGACGTCGTTGTCGTAGAAGTACAGCCCGGGGACGGCGTACGAGCTCTTCGGCGCGGTCGGCTTCTCCTCCAGCGACAGCGCCTTGCCCTCGGCGTCGAACTCGACCACGCCGTACGATGTCGGGTCGGCGACGCGGTACGCGAAGACCGCGGCGCCGTCGATCTGGTCGAACCGCTGCAGCTGCGAGCCCAGACCCGGGCCGTAGAAGATGTTGTCGCCGAGCACGAGGGCGGCCGAGTCGGTCCCGACGAAGTCCGCACCGAGCACGAACGCCTGCGCCAGCCCGTTGGGCTCGGCCTGGACGGTGTAGCTGATCGAGATGCCGAACTGGGAGCCGTCGCCCAGCAGGCGCTGGAACTGGTCCGCGTCGTGCGGCGTCGTGATGACGAGCACGTCCCGGATCCCCGCGAGGATCAGGGTCGAGAGCGGGTAGTAGATCATCGGTTTGTCGTAGACCGGGACGAGCTGCTTGCTCACGCCGAGGGTGATGGGGTGCAGTCGGGTACCGGATCCACCGGCCAGGATGATGCCGCGCATAGGCACACAGTCTGGCCCATGCGCGGTGTGGCCCGACACACACGCGGGCAGGGACGCCACCACGGGTAGAATTCCCGGAGCCCCGCCCCCGACCGACGAGGTGCTCGTGATCCGGATCAGCCACGCCCTGCAGACCTACGCCTGGGGTTCGCGCGACGCCATTCCGGACCTGCTGGGTGTCGCTGCCCCCAGCGGGGTGCTCGCCGAGGCGTGGATGGGGGCGCACCCGTCGGCTCCGTCCGTCGCCCAGGACGGCACCGACCAGCCGCTGCACGCGTTCATCGCGGCCGACCCCGACAGCATCCTGGGGGAGGACGTCGTGGCCCGCTTCGGCGGAGAGCTGCCGTACCTGCTCAAGATCATCGCGGCCGAGCGGCCCCTGTCCCTCCAGGTGCACCCGAACCTCGCCCGCGCCCGGGCCGGCTTCGAGGAGGAGGAGCGTGCCGGCGTCCCGCTCGCCGCGCCGCACCGCAACTACCGCGACACCAACCACAAGCCCGAGCTCGTCTACGCCCTCACGCGGTTCGAGGCCGTCTGCGGCTTCCGTGCGCCGCGTCGCGCCGCCGAGCTGCTGGCCGGACTGGACGCGCCGCTGGCCAAGGAGCTGCGCGACGTGCTGCGCGCGCAGCCGACCGCCGACGGCATCCGCGAGGCGTTCACCCAGCTGCTCGAGCCGGCGACCCGACCGTCTCCGCGCGACGTCCAGGACGTCGTGGACGCCTGCGCCGCCCGCCTGGCGATCGGGTCCCCGTCACCGCGCGCCGACCGTACGGTCGTCGAGCTCGCGGCGGCCTACCCCGGTGACCCGGGCATCGTCACGTCCCTGCTGCTGAACCCGATCACGCTCGAGCCCGGGGACGCGATGTTCGTGCCGGCAGGTGGCGTGCACGCGTACCTGCGCGGCGTCGGCGTCGAGATCATGGCGAGCTCGGACAACGTGCTGCGCGCCGGGCTGACCCCCAAGCACGTCGACGTCCCGGAGCTCCTCCGCAACGTCGACTACGTGGCTGCGCCGCCGATCCGCATCGCGCCCGAGACCTTCCACGGCGCGACGAAGGTCTTCTACGCGCCCGTCGACGACTTCGAGCTCTCGATCACCGAGATCGCCGACGACCGCACACATCCGCTCCCCGGCCGCGGCCCCCGGGTGCTGCTCTGCCTGTCCGGCGAGGTCACCGTCAGCAGCGCGATCGGCAACGGCTCCCTCACCCTGGCGCAGGGCGCGGCGGCGTTCGTGCCTGCGCGCGACGGCGAGCTGACCGTGTCCGGCAGCGGCACCCTCGTGCAGGCCGACGTCCCCTGACGGCTCACCCGGGCTTGCGGGCGAGCATCACGAACTCGTTGTAGACGAACGCCTTGCCCGCCCAGCGGGGGAACGGGAACGACCCGGTCCGCACCGGCTCGAGCCCGAGGTCGCGCGCCAGGTCCCGCAGCTCGTCGAACCCGACGAAGGTGATGTGGGTGTGGTCGCTCGCGTACCCGCGTTCCTGCGGGGTGATGAAGGCGACCCGTCCGCCCGGCCGGACCAGCGGCACGTACATGCCGAGGATGGTCCGCGCGTCCGTGGGGGTGAGGTGCTCGGCGACGTGCGCGACGAGCATGCCGTCGAAGCTCTCCGGGCGGGAGAGCTCCTTGTCCGCGAAGAATTCGTCGTCGGTGTAGGCGGGGACGCCGGTGCGCCGCGCGACCTCGATGGCATACGGGTTGTGGTCCACGCCGACGGAGCCCGGGGCGAGGGTCGCGAGGTTGCGGCCGATGCCGCACCCGACGTCGATGGCACGGCCGAGGTCGAAGCGGCGGATGTTGGCCTGGTAGGGCGCCTGGACGTGCAGTGCGCGCTTCCACCAGACGTTGCTGATGGCGTAGAGCCGCTCGGCGTAGTCGAGGCCCGCGGTGGGAGGAGCGTCCCGCTCGCTCCGTTCACTCTCCATGTCGCACCTTATCCAGCGGTGCGGGTGATCCGCTCGGAGGACGCGAGCCGGTCGCGCCGGTCCGGGTCGGCCGCGAGCTCGCCCGCGACCACGGTGTCGACGAGGACGACCGAGCCGTCGGCGGCGAGCACGCGGAGGGTCCCGGCGAGCGCCGCGGCGTCGACCGCGCCCGCGTCGGCGGACCGCAGCTCGCGGACCGCGGGCTCGTCACCCGTCGACGGAGCCGCCCACCCGAACAGCTCCGCGTGCGGCACCGCCAGGTCGTGCGCCTCGAGCGCGACCGACGACGGGTCCGCTGCCGGTGCCCAGCCGATGACGTCGCCGTACGTCATGACGGAGGACGCCGCGTCCAGGGCGCCGGCGGGCAGGGTCCCGTCGTAGCGGCGGGCGAGGGCCGGCAGGCTCACGACCACGAGCTGCGCCCGGCCGTCCGCGTGCGCGTCGGGGCGGTCGGTGACCGTGACGTCGGTGCCGGAGGCGTCGGGGGAGTCCGCCAGGACGACCGTGCCGCCGGCGCGCCAGGTGGCGAGCGCCCAGGTGGCGGTGCGCCAGTGCATCGGCACGTCGAGCAGCACCCGCGTCCCGGGCTGGACGTCGAGCTCCTCGACCAGGAGGTTCGTGGTCTTGTTCACCCAGTTCTCCAGCACGGCGCCGGACAGCTCCACGCGTTCGCCGCCGTGGCCGTACCAGGTGATCCGCGGCCGTCCCGGCTCGCGGGTCAGGAGGCGGAGCAGGTCGGCGATCGTCGTCACGGGCACCGACACACCCTAGTTCGACACGCCCGGATCACCCGTCCGGGGCAAGTTCACCCGACAAAACCGGACAGTTACCACGTCTCCGCTTGACCAACGCGAACGACACGCGTGTAATTCCTTAGAACGGATTCATGAGCGAGCACCACCCGCGGCACTCGGATCACCCGGGAAGAGCGTCGCACGCCGAGCCTTGGAACGAGCAGTTGAATCAGCAAGAAAACCGCACGGAGGCACGCATGTGGAATCTGCTCGACAACGACGAGATCTTCCCGTCGGACGCACGGAAGAGTGCACAGACGCACGCTTCCAACGTGCTGCCGATCTTCGGCGCCCTCGAGGACGAGGGACCGATGGGGTGGCAGGAGCGCGCGCTGTGCGCCCAGACCGACCCTGAGGCGTTCTTCCCCGAGAAGGGCGGCTCGACGCGCGAGGCCAAGAAGGTGTGCACGGGCTGCGACGTGCGCTCCGAGTGCCTCGACTACGCACTGCAGAACGATGAGCGCTTCGGTATCTGGGGCGGGCTGTCCGAGCGGGAGCGGCGCAAGCTCAAGCGGCGTGTCGTCTGACGGTCAGCCCGGGTGGGAGTGTCGCGCGCGGGCCTCGTCCCGCGCGACGGCATGATGTTCCGAGCATGACTGACACCCTCCTGCCGGTGGACCTGCCCACCGCGACCTCCTCCACACCGGTGACGACGCCGGTGTCCGCGGTCGTCGTCACCCGTGGCCGGACCCCGTACCTCGCTGCCACCGTCGCGGCTCTCGCGGCCCAGACCCGCCGACCGGTGCGCGTCCTGCTCGTCGATGTCTCCGACACCGGCGACGAGGCGGTCGAGCAGCTCCTGCACAGCGCGTTCACCGCCGCGGGCGGCTCCTCGATGCCGGCGCTGCGCGTGGTGCGCACGCCCGGCGCGCGGACCTTCGGGCACGCGGTCCGACGCGCGCTGGAGGCCGACGACGGCCTGGCGACCACCTGGCTCTGGCTGCTGCACGACGACAGCGCGCCCGCGCCGACCGCGCTCGCGGAGCTGGTGCGCGCCGTCAGCCACGCCCCGTCGGTGGGCGTGGCCGGCGTCAAGCAGCGCACGTGGACCGACCCGGAGCGGCTGCTGGAGGTCGGCCTGCGCTCCTCCCGGTCCGGCCGGCGGATGACGGACGTCGAACCCGGCGAGCTCGACCAGGGCCAGCACGACGGACGTGAGGACGTGCTCGGCGTCGGGATCGCGGGCGCCCTCGTCCGGCGGGACGTCTGGACCGACCTCGGTGGCACCGACCCGCTCCTCGGCCCCTTCGGTGACGGGTTCGACCTGTCCCGGCGCGCGCGGCTGGCGGGGCACCGCGTGATCGTCGTGCCGTCCGCTGTGGTCCGGCACGCGCAGGCCGGGTACCTCGGGCTGCGCTCGGACGCGATCGAACCCGGCAGCGGACCCGTCGACCGGGACGGGGACGGCGAGGACGACCGCGCCGACCCCCGCCGGTCGTTCGCCGCCCGCCGTCGGGCGCTGGTGCACAGCCGGCTGGTCTCCGCGCCGCTGCCGCTGGTGCCCGTCGTCGCCGTCGCGGCGCTGCTCGGCGCCGTGCTGCGCGCGTTCGGCCAGCTCGCTGCCAAGCAGCCCGGCCTGGCGGTCGACGAGCTCCGGGCCGCGCTCGTCGCACTGGCCCGACCGGACGGCATCGTCCGCTCGCGCGTCCGCTCCACCCGGAGCCGTCGCGTCCCGCGCCGCGCGCTGCGACCGCTGCAGGCCGGCTGGCGCGACGTGTGGTCGCAGGCCCGGGACCGGCGTCTCGCGCGGGCCGAGGCACGGCGCGTCACCCAGGCGCCGAGCGAGCTCGAGCTGCGTGAGCTGGCTGCGCTCGCCACCCGCCGGCGCATCGCGCTCGCCGTGGTCGTGACCGTGCTCGTCGCCGCGGCGGGGGTCGGGCTGGGTCCGCTCGTCGCCGCTGCCTTCGGGGGAGCGGGGCTCGTCGGCGCCGCACTGCTGCCCACCGGCGCGGACCTCGGCGCGCTCTGGTCCGCGGCGACGTCGGGCTGGGTCGCCGACGGGCTGGGCGGCCCCGGGCCCGCTGATGCGCTGCTCAGCGCGCTGACCGTCCCGACCGCCCTGGCTGGCGGCTCGTCGTCCGCCGCCGTGGCGCTGCTGCTGCTCGGGTCGGTCCTGCTGGCCGGCCTCGGCGCCTGGGCGGCCGCCGGTGCCGCGACGCGGTCGGTCGGCGTGCGGGTGTGGGCAGCCATCGTCTGGGCGGGCGCCCCCGCACTGCTCCTGGGCCTCGGCGACGGGCGGCTCGGCGCGGTCGTCGCCCACGTCACCCTGCCCTGGGTCGCCCTCGGGCTCGCCCGGGCTGTCGGCGTGCAGCGGGTGGACCAGGTCCTGTCGGGCGTGGCGACCGCGAGGCGCGCCGACGACGACCTCGACCAGGTCGACGTCGAGACGCCGGTCCGCGGCACCCCGACCGTGCCGACACCCAGGGTCTCGGGCGACGCTCCCGCGCAGACCACGAGCGACCCGGCCCTGCCGGAGCGGGTCGGCGCGCCGGACCCCACCGGGTCCATCGCCGCGGCGGCCGGCGCGTCGATCGCGTTCGCCCTGGCGGTCGCGGCTGCGCCCGGCCTGCTCGTGCCCGGCCTGCTCGCGCTGTGCGTGGTGGCACTGTGCGCCCCGCGCCGCCGCGGTCGGGTGCTGCTCGTGGCCGTGCCGGCGCTCGTGCTGCTCGGGCCCACGCTCGTCGAGGCGGCCGGACGCGGCCTGGCGGGCTGGCGGCTGCTCGTGGCCGACCCCGGCCTGCCGAGCGCGTCTCCGGCCGCCGACCCGGTGAGCCGGCTGCTCGGCGTGCCGACGGACGCCTCCTCGCTCGTCCCCGACGCCCTGCCCGTGCCGGTCGCCGCCGTGTGGCCGGTCGCGCTCGGCGCGGTCGTGCTGGTCCTGGCCGCGCTCGCGCTCCTGCGTGGCGCGCCGGTCGCCCGAGCGGTCCGCGGCGCGTGGCTCGTCGCGGTCCTCGGGGTGGCGACCGCGACGCTCGTCGCCGCGATCCCCGTCGCGGTCTCGGACGGGGTGGTCGCCTACGGCTGGGCCGGTCCCGCGCTCTCGCTCGCCGGCGTCGGGTTGCTCGCGGCAGCGGTCCTCGGCGCGGACCACCTGCGCGAGCGCCTCGCGGCCTACACCTTCGGGTGGCGGCAACCGGTCGTCGCGCTCGTGACCGTCGTGGCGGTCGTCGTGCCCGTCGTCTGGCTCGGCTCGTGGACGTGGCAGGCGCGCAGCGGGGATGCCGTCGCCCTGCGCGCGGTCGAACGTGCGATCGTGCCCGCGGTCGGCCAGCAGGCGCAGGCCTCCGCGCTGTCCTCGCGGGTGCTCGCCGTCAGCATGGAGCCCGCCGCCGACCCCGCGGACGGGTCGACCGTGACGTGGCAGCTGATGCGCGCCGACGGTCCGCAGCTGGTCGACCAGGCGGCGGCGGAGTCGACCCGCACCCTGCAGGGCGACCTGATAGAGCCCGACGTCGCGGCGGACGACGCCGCGACGCGCGAGGTCGACGAGCTCGTGGCCCGCCTCGCGTCCGCCGCGACCGGTGACGTCGCGGGCGAGCTGGCCGCGCTCGCCGTCGCCGACGTGGTCGTGCCTCCCGTGCCCGAGGACCTCGGCGGGGTGACGCCGCAGGTCGCCGCCGCACAGCGCGAGGAGCTGGTGAGCCGGCTCGACTCGACGGCCGGGCTCGAGCGGGTGACGCAGAACGCGACCGGGACGCTGTGGCGCGTGCAGGCGACGACGCCGCTCGACACGGCCGCCGGGAGCGTCGCCCCCACGGTCGTGCCCTCCTGGGCGCGGACCCTGCCGTCGACGGCGGACGTGACCGACCCGGCCGCCCCGGCCGTGGCGGTGGCGTCGGCGGACCGTTCGGTCGACACCGTCGTGCCCGCCGGCGAGGCGGACCGGCTGCTCGTCCTGGCGGAGCGTGCGGACGCGCACTGGCACGCCACGCTCGACGGCCGTGCGCTGCGGTCGGTGGACGGCGGGTGGCGGCAGACGTTCGCCCTCGGGGCCGACTCCGGCGAGCTCGTCGTCCGGTACGACGACCCGGACCGCGGTCTCTGGCTCGTCCTGCAGGGACTGGTCGCGCTCGTGACGATCCTGCTGGCGGTGCCGGTCCGCCGGCGTCGGGGGGTGCGCACGTGAGCGGGGCAGGCACGGCAGGCGTGCGACAGGTGTGGCTGGGGCGGCTCGCCCGGGCCGTGTCCGGACTGGCCGTCCTCGGCCTGACCGTCGCCGTGGTCGTCGCCGGGGCACGGGTCCCCGAGAAGGACCTGGACGGCGTCGCGACGACCGTCGTGCCCGTCCCGCCCACCGCCTCGACGCTCGTGTGCGCCGGGCCCCTGATCCAGCCGGACGACACGGGCCGCGGCGACTCGGCGTTCGACCCCACGCCGGTGGACCCGGTCACGACCGTCACCGTGGTGACCTCCGTCCCGGACCGCGACGGCAGCTCCGCCGGGACGGTGGCGCCGCTCGACCGGTCGGCCGTGACCGCGACGCTCGCACCCGGGGGCACCGCGGCGGTCGTGCCGGACGTGACGGGACCGCTGGTGGTCCGTGCCGAGCCGGGGAGTGCACCCGCCCGGGAGGCCGCGGCCAGCGCGGGGCTGGTGACCGACGGTGACCTGCGCGGGCTGGCGGCTGCATCCTGCCAGCAGCCCACTGCGGACGCGTGGCTGCTCGGTGGCGCCACCGACCTGTCCAGCACCGCGCAGCTCGTGCTGAGCAACGCCGGCTCGACCCCGGCCGAGGTCACCCTCGCGATCTGGGGCCCGTCGGGCCCGGCGGACCTCACCGGCGAGCGGTTCCTCGTGGCGCCGGGCGCGCAGCGGGTGGTGGTCCTCGGGGGCATCGCCGCCGAGCAGCGACGGCTCGCGCTGCACGTCTCCGCCACGGGCGGGCGCGTCGGCGTGCACGTCCAGGACTCCGCGATCGACGGCTTCACGCCGGCAGGCACCGAGCTGGTGGTCCCCGGCGCCGCACCGGCCCGGCGCCAGGTGGTCCCCGGGCTCGCGGTGGTCGACTCCGCCGTGGGTGACCTGTCCGCGCCGGCCCTCCGGCTGCTGGCCCCGGGGGAGACCGGCACGACCGCGCAGGTCACGTTGCTCGGCCCCACGGGGGTCACTGAGCTGCCCGGAGCCGCGTCGGTCGCGCTGGCGCCCGGCGAGGTCACGGACGTGCCCCTGGGCGGTCTCCCCGCCGGTTCCTACACGGCGGTCGTCGACGCGGACCAGCCCGTGCTGGCCTCCGCCGTGGTGACTCGCCCCGGCGCCGTCGGTGAGCTGGACGACGTGCCGAGCGTCGAGCGAGGCTGGGCGGCATCCACCGCGGTCGGACGCAGCGGCGTCGTCGCGGTTCCTGCGGGCACCCGGGGCACGCTCGTCGCGGGGGCGGTCGCCACGGGCGCGGACCCGTCGACGGGCGGCAGCGCGATGGCCACCCTGCGGTTCCTCGGGGCCGACGGCTCCGTGCTGGCCGAGCGCCGGCTGCGGCTCGACGCCGGCACGACGGGCGCTTGGTCCGTCGACCAGCTCGCGAGCGGGACCGGTGACGTCGTCCTCGCCGCGGCCGCAGGTCCGGCCGAGCCGGCGGGCGTCGTGGGCGTGGACCTGGTGACCGACGAGGGCGCTGCCGTGGGGATCGCCTGGGCGCTCGTCGCCGAGGCGGACGAACCCGACGGCGTCCTGGTCTCCGTGCTCGACCCGGTCCCGGTGCCACGCACGTCCCCGGACGTCGCGGTCCGGGAGGACCCGCGGCTCGGCACCCGCTGAGTTACCCCGCGGCGCGCAGCTCCGCCCGTTCGCGCAGCCGCAGGCCGAGGACCGCCGCCTGGCGCACCGGCCACTGGTACCAGCGCGGGTACCGGCGGCGCACGTAGCGGGCAGCGCTCGCGTGGTGCGCGGAGATCATGGGCGCCGGCTTGGCCCGCCACGATGTGCCCCCGACGTGCGTGACCTGCACCTGGGGGACGTAGAGGTTGGTCCAGCCGGCGCGACCGAGCCGCTCGCCGAGGTCGACGTCCTCAAAGAACATGAAGTAGCCGTCGTCGAACCCGCCCACCGCCTCGAACGCCTCGCGCCGCAGCAGGAGGCACGCCCCCGAGAGCCACCCGGCGGGTCGGCGCGTCGCGGCGTCCTGCTCGTGCGCGCGGTACCGGCGGGTCCACGGGTTGCCGGGCCAGATCCGCACGAACAGCGCGTGCCCGGCCCCCTGGGTCAACGACGGCAGCTCACGCGCCGACGGGTAGAGCGTCCCGTCGGTGTTGAGCAGCGCGGGACCGATGGACGCCGCGCGGGGGTCGGACCGGCCGGCCTCGACGAGCGCGTCGAGCGAGCCCGGCTGCCACTCGATGTCCGAGTTGGCGACGACGATCCACGGTGCCGTCGCGCCGGTCGCGCCCACGTTGGCGCCGCCCCCGTAGCCGAGGTTCGCGCCGGAGCGGACGAGGACCGCCCCGACCTCGTCGGCCACCTCCTGCGCGACCGTGTGGTCGGTCCCGTTGTCGACGATCACGAGCTCGACGGTCGCGGTCGACGCGGTGGCCAGGGTCCGGGCGAACGTCGCCAGCTCGTCACCGGGGTGGTAGACGACGCACACCACGCGGATGTCGGGACGGCTGGTGGGCGGGACGGGGAGGGAGTCGGTCATCGTGCGGACAGGGTAGTGGGGCGTCACCCCCACCAGGTACTCAGCCCGCGTCGCCGTACCGCGGGTCGACGTCCTCCGGAGAGCGACCCAGCAGGTGGGCGACCTGCTCGACGACGACGTCCCGCACGAGGTCGGCCAGGTCCAGGGGGTCCGTCGCACGGGACTCCACGGGCCGGCGGTACACCACGACCCGGGCGGGGAGACCCGCGTCCGGGGGGAAGTACCGGCCCAGGGGGACGCCGCCGTGCTCCCACGGCGCGGGGTTGGACGGGGGCACGTCCTCGACGGCGAACTCCGTGCCCTGCAGCTGACGCGCCCAGGTGCGCTCGATCCGCTCGACGGCGTCGAGGACGAGGTCGTCGAACCGCTCGGCCCGGGTGCGGTACGCAGGCATGGTGCTCGGCATGAGCGGCCCCCGGGGCCCGCGACCGCGCCGGTCACGGCGACGCACGGGGACCACGGCGGTCGTGGGGAGAGCGACCGAGCGGCGGCCGATGCCGGGGGGCCGGCGGGCGGGCGGGGGCGGTGCTGAGCTCACCACTGCACTGTAGATCGCCGACGGGGGACGGCGTGGGGGACACGGCCTGTCGCCCCTCGGGGGTACGGTCAGCGCGTGAGATCCGTGAGGCAGTGCTCGCGCACGGCGTGTGGCCGTGCGGCCGTGGCCACGCTGACCTATGTGTACGCCGACTCGACCGCGGTGCTGGGCCCGTTGGCGCAGCACGCCGAGCCGCACTCGTACGACCTGTGCGTCGAGCACGCCGAGCGGCTCACGGCCCCGCGCGGGTGGGAGGTCGTCCGGCTCACGCCCGAGTTCTCGCCCGCGCCACCGAGCCGGGACGACCTGCTCGCGCTGGCGGACGCCGTGCGCGAGGCGGGCAGGCGCACCGAGCCGGAGCCGCCTCCGCTGCCGGAGGCCGTCGGAGCGGTGCTGAACGAGGCGCCCCGACGCGGGCACCTGCGCGTCCTGCGGGGCGAGGGCTGACGTGGCCCGCCGCAAGGGGGAGGCCGCCCGCGCCCGCGCCGAGCGTGCGGGGGAGCCGCTGGGCTCCATCAGCCAGCCGTCCGGACCGGGTGTGCCCGGCACCGCTGCGTGCCTGCGGTGCGGCGAGACGGACCTGACCCGGATCCGCATGGCGCTCGCGGACGGTCGTCAGGTGGTGTTCGTCTCGTGCCCGGCCTGCGAGCAGCGCAACTGGTTCCCGCTCGACGGAACCGGCGTGCCGCTGGACCGTGGAGACGTGGTCGGCCCGGACGCCTGACCTGCTGCGCGACGTCGGTGCCGAACGTCGCGTCCGGCTGCCCGGGTAGCATGGCCGCGTGACCTCCCCTGCAGCCGACCGTGTCGATCTGTCTGCCCTCATCAAGGCCTACGACGTCCGGGGTCTCGTCCCCGGTGAGCTGAACCCGGCGGTCGCTCGCGCGATCGGCGCCGCGTTCGCCGACGTCGTGGTGCTCCCCGAAGCGACGGACCGCCCTCGGGTGGTCATCGCCAACGACATGCGCCCCTCCGGGCCGGAGCTCGTGGCGGCGTTCGCCGACGGGCTGGCCGCCCGGGGTGTGGACGTCCTGCGGATCGGTCTGGCGTCGACGGACGGTCTGTACTTCGCGTCCGGTTCCCTGGGCATCCCCGGTGCGATGTTCACGGCCAGCCACAACCCTGCGCAGTACAACGGGATCAAGCTGTGCCGCGCCGGCGCTCGCCCGGTCGGCCAGGACAGCGGGCTGACCACGGTCCGTGAGCTCGCCGGCGACTACCTCGCCGGCTCCGTGCCCGAGGTCGAGACCGCTCAGCGAGGGACCGTCGAGGACGGTGACCTGCTCGCCGAGTACGCCTCGTTCCTGCGCTCCCTGGTGGACCTGTCGGGCATCCGCCCGCTGAAGGTCGTCGTCGACGCGGGCAACGGCATGGGCGGGTTCACCGCACCGGCCGTCCTGGGCACCGGCGCCGGGCTGGCCGAGCTGCCGCTCGACATCGTGCCGCTGTACTTCGAGCTGGACGGCACGTTCCCGAACCACGAGGCCAATCCCCTCGAGCCGGAGAACCTGCGGGACCTGCAGGCGGCGGTCGTCGAGCACGACGCGGACCTCGGTCTCGCGTTCGACGGTGACGCGGACCGCTGCTTCGTCATCGACGAGCACGGCGACCCGGTCAGCCCGTCGGCGATCACCGCGCTGGTCGGTCTGCGGGAGGTCGAGCGGGAGCGCGCCGCAGGCCGTACGCCCACGGTGATCCACAACCTGATCACGTCCCAGGTGGTGCCCGACCTGCTCAAGGCCGCCGGCGCGACCACGGTGCGCACCCGCGTGGGCCACTCGTTCATCAAGGCCGAGATGGCGAGCAACGACGCGGTCTTCGGTGGCGAGCACAGCGCGCACTACTACTTCCGCGACTTCTTCTTCGCCGACACCGGGATGCTCGCCGCGATGCACGTGCTCGCGGCCCTCGGCGGTCAGCCGCACCCGCTGTCCGCTCTGTCCGAGCAGTTCCAGCCGTACTCGGCGAGCGGGGAGATCAACTCTCGGGTCACCGACGTGGCCGCCGCGCGGGCGCGGGTCGTCGAGGCGTACGTGACGCAGGAGGGTGCCGGGCCGGTGCAGGTCGACGAGCTCGACGGCCTCACGGTGTCGCACTGGGACGGCCACCCGCAGTGGTGGTTCAACCTGCGCGCCTCCAACACGGAGCCCCTCCTGCGGCTGAACGTCGAGGCGGCCGACGAGGACATCATGGAGAAGGTCCGCGACGACGTGCTCGCGCTCGTGCGGCAGGACGGCGAGGGCTGATGACCGGCTCGGGGCGGTCCTTGGAGCCGTGGGCACGGGAGCTGCTGCGCTGCCCCGTGACGGGTGCGACGCTCGTCGACGGGGTAGGTCCGGACGGCGAGCCGACTCTCGTGTCGACCGACCCGGTCAACCCGCTGGCCTACCCGGTGCGGGACGGGATCCCGGTGCTGCTCGTGGACGAGGGCGTCCCGGTCCGGGGATGACGAACGCGCTGTGACGCCGCTCACGCGGGGCTAGCATGGCCCGGACGGCGTGGGTGATGCCCGCAGACCGAGAGGGGTCGCGCCGGCGCGAACGATCAGGGCGAGAGCCCTGCTGTGTCGCGCCCGCTTCCGAATGCGCACCCCAGGAGTGAGATGTCCTCTTTCGATGAGGCCCCCGGCCAGTACAAGGTCCGCGACCTTTCCCTCGCCGAGGCCGGTCGTCACCAGATCCGCCTCGCCGAGCACGAGATGCCGGGCCTCATGGCCCTGCGCACCGAGTTCGGCCCCACGCAGCCGCTCGCAGGCGCCCGGGTTGCAGGTTCCCTGCACATGACCGTGCAGACCGCGGTGCTCATCGAGACGCTCGTCGCGCTCGGCGCCGAGGTCCGCTGGGCGTCGTGCAACATCTTCTCCACGCAGGACGAGGCGGCTGCGGCGGTGGCCGTCGGCCCGCACGGCTCGGTCGACGAGCCTGCCGGAGTGCCTGTGTTCGCGTGGAAGGGCGAGTCGCTCGAC
Source organism: Cellulomonas sp. Root485 (assembly GCF_001426705.1). Lineage (GTDB taxonomy): Bacteria > Actinomycetota > Actinomycetes > Actinomycetales > Cellulomonadaceae > Cellulomonas. The sequence goes on from NZ_LMFC01000001.1 coordinate 751,444, forward strand.
GAGTACTGGGAGTGCACCGAGCAGATCCTGGTGTGGCCCGGGGGCACGGGCCCGAACATGATCCTCGACGACGGTGGCGACGCGACGCTGCTGGTGCACAAGGGCGTCGAGTACGAGGCCGCCGGTGCCGTCCCGTCCGACCCTGGTCCGGGCGAGGAGGGGTACTCCGAGGAGTACCTCGTCATCCTCGGCACGCTGCGCCGGTCGCTCGCCGCCGACCCGCAGCGGTGGACGTCGATCGCCGCGCAGATCAAGGGCGTCACCGAGGAGACGACCACGGGCGTGCACCGCCTCTACCAGCTGGCAGAGGCGGGCAGCCTGCTGTTCCCGGCGATCAACGTCAACGACTCGGTCACCAAGTCGAAGTTCGACAACAAGTACGGCATCCGGCACTCGCTGCCCGACGGGATCAACCGCGCCACGGACGTCCTCATGGGTGGCAAGGTCGCGTTCGTCGCGGGTTACGGGGACGTCGGCAAGGGTGCGGCGGAGGCGTTCCGTGGCCAGGGTGCGCGCGTGATCGTCTCCGAGGTCGACCCCATCTGCGCGCTCCAGGCGGCGATGGACGGCTACCAGGTGGCGCGCCTCGACGACGTCATCGACCAGGCCGACTTCGTCATCACGACGACCGGGAACAAGGACGTCGTGTCGGCGGCCCAGATGGCCCGGATGAAGAACAAGGCCGTCGTCGGGAACATCGGGCACTTCGACAACGAGATCGACATGGCCGGCCTGGCTGCCGTCCCTGGCATCACCCGTACGGAGATCAAGCCGCAGGTGCACGAGTGGACGTTCCCCGCTGACGACTCGGGCTCGGAGCGCTCGATCATCGTGCTCTCCGAAGGGCGCCTGCTGAACCTGGGCAACGCGACCGGGCACCCGTCGTTCGTCATGAGCAACTCGTTCTCCAACCAGGTCATCGGCCAGATCGAGCTGTTCACCAAGCCCGACGACTACGCCCGGGAGGTCTACCGGCTGCCCAAGGTGCTGGACGAGAAGGTGGCGCGGCTGCACCTCGACGCGCTCGGGGTCCGCCTGACGGAGCTGACGAAGTCGCAGGCCGAGTACCTGGGCGTCGACGTGGCCGGGCCGTACAAGCCCGAGCACTACCGGTACTGAGCCCGCAGACCCCTCAGTTGGCCGGGTCGGGGACGCCGTGGGGGAGTCGGTGCAGCTGCGACGACTCCGCGGCGTCCCGCTGTCCGGTGCGCAGCCGTGCCGTGAGCTCGCGGTCCCGCCGCTCGGCCAGCACGGCGGCCAGGAACGCCTCAGGGTGGGTGCCCAGCGGGGGCAGGGGGTTGACGTAGCGCTGCACCTCGGCGGTCAGCTCGGAGCCCAGCTGCACACGTGAGGCCGGGTGCAGCGAGGTGGCGCGGCTCAGGAACTGGCGCACGGACAGGGCGAGGCCGTCCGGCAGGCGGGCGAGGTCCGCGGAGTGCGCCCACCCGGCGAGCTGCGGCGGCATCATGACGGGGGCCCGCACCTTGGCCGCGCCGCGCACGCGCACCGCGTAGGTGCCCGCGAGGATGTCACCGACGCGCTTGCCCTGCGGGTGCACGATCGAGCAGATCAGGGCGATGGTGCCGAGCGTGAGCCACAGCTCGACGATGCCGACGAGGGCGCGGACGAGGGACTGCCGGAAGAGCAGCGGACCGCCGTCGTCGCGCACGATCCGGATGCCCGTCGCCAGCTTGCCCAGCGACCGGCCGCGGGTCAGGGTGTCGATGGTCGTGGGCAGCACGATCGTGATCGTCGCCACCAGCACGATGCCGAGGATGCGGAACAGCTCCTCCGAGGCGGTCGGGACGAGTGCGCCCACCGCGATGAGCAGGACGAACACCCCGACGCCCAGCACCAGCAGGTCGAGCAGGGCCGCGAGCAGACGCGTCGCCGCCGAGGTGGGGCGGGCGTCGAGCAGCACGCCTTCGCCCGTGAGGATGCCGTCCATGCTGGGCAGGTTAGCCGGTGCCGGCCCGCCGGGATGGCAGGCTGTGCGCCATGGACCTGGACGCCTTCGAACGAGCCCGCGCGACCGACTGGGCGCGGCTCGACGAGCTCGTCCGGCAGCGCCGCCGCACCGGCGCCGAGGCCGACGAGCTGGTGCGCCTCTACCAGAGCGTCGCCACGGACCTCTCGAGCGTGCGGTCCGCCGCTCCGGACCCCGAGATGGTGACCCGGTTGTCGATGCTCGTGGGGCGGGCCCGGGCCGCCATCGCGGGCACGCACGAGCCGAGCTGGCGTGACGTCACCACCTTCGTCGCAGTGGCGCTCCCCGCGGCCCTCTACCGCATCCGGTGGTGGACCGTCGGCGTCACGGTGGCCTTCCTCGTGCTCGGAGTGACGGCCGGCGTCTGGGTGGCGACGCAGCCCGACGCGCTCGCGTCCATGGGGACGCCCAGCCAGCAGCAGGAGTACGTCGACAAGTCGTTCGCGGAGTACTACGCGCCCGGTGCGGGCTTCGCGACGATGGTGTGGACCAACAACGCGTTCCTCACCGCCGTCTGCATCGCCACCGGGATCACCGGTATCGGCCCCGTGTGGTTCCTGGCCAACAACGCGATCAGCGTGGGCGCCACGGGCGGCATGATGGCCGCGCACGGCCACCTGGACGTGTTCCTCCAGCTCATCGCACCCCACGGTCTGCTCGAGCTGACCGCCGTGTTCGTCGCCGGGGCGGCGGGCCTGCGGATCTTCTGGACCTGGGTCGACCCGGGCCCCCGCACGCGCGGCACGGCACTCGCGCAGGAGTCCCGCGCCCTGTTCACGGTGGCGATCGGGCTCGTGGGCGTGCTCGCGGTGTCCGGTCTGATCGAGGGGTTCGTCACGGGGTCTGCCCTGCCGTGGGCCGTCAAGGTCGGCATCGGGATCGTCGCGCTCGTGGCGTTCTGGACGTACACGCTGGTGCTCGGTCGTCGGGCGGTCCGGGCGGGGCACACCGGGGACCTCGAGGCGGACCGCGCGGGCTACGTGCTGGCGACCGCGGGCTGACGTCAGTCCGGCTCGACCACGACGACCCGGCGCTGGTCGGCCGTCGAGGCCATGAGCTCGACGAGCGCCTCCGCCTCCGCCTGGAGCTCGTCGCGCTGCTCGGCGGTCGGACGCGCGAACGGCCGCACCGTGAGCGTCACCGGTCCGCGCACCTTGGGGTCCCGGGGGACGTCCCAGGTGCCCGCGACGCGTCCGTCCAGCAGGAACGTCGCCGGGACGACGCCGTTCGGGCTGGCCAGGTACGGGCGGTGCTCGGGCGAGATGATCCGGGTGCGGTCGGCGTGGCCGAGCAGGACGTTGTCGTAGTCGGCCAGGAAGCGCACGGGCGCCCGGACGTCCGGGTCGGGCAGCGGCAGCCCGGGCAGGTCGAGGACCTCCCGCTCGCGCACGGCACCCGGGGACGGTTCGGCGCGGTACCGGACCAGGTCCAGGCGGTCCACCACGGCGCGCATGCCGGTGAGCCCCGACCAGTTCTGCAGGTCCGCGACGGACGCCGGGCCGAACGCGGCCAGGTAGCGCCGGACGAGCCGCTCCTGCTCGGCGGCGAGCACGCCCGGGTCGGTCAGGTCGGGAGCAGCGGCGGCCTGCTCCGGGCCGAACCACGTCCAGGCCGTCGTCCACGTCGTCGCGCCGGACCGCCCCCACACGCCTCTCGGCGGGACCTGGACGAGGGGCAGCGTCCCGCGGGCCGCGTAGGCGAGCGTGCTCGGTGCGACGTCCGGCCACCGCTGCGCGAGCAGACGGCCCAGCTCCGTGGTGACACGCGGCTCCTCCTCGACCAGCGCCCTCGCGGCGGCAGTGACCTCGGTGACGTCGAGCGTGCGCAGCGCTGCACTGTGCTGAGCGTTGACCAGGAGGTCCTTGGCGTGCAGCGGGGCGACCAGGCCCGGCAGCAGCAGGGCGTCGGCCGCCGTGACGAGGTGGATCGTGCTGCGCATCACCGCGATCCGGGTGACGGACCGGTCCCAGAAGGCCGCAGCGAGCTCCTCGGTGCGGAACCCCGCGACCCGGCTCCACAGCCCGACGTACGGCGACCACGCGTTCTGCGCCTGCAGGCCCACCAGATGGTCGACCATCTCCAGCCCGGACCCGGGGCTGCGCTCGAGCAGGTGCTGGCGGGCGAGCAGCGCGCGGTTCAGCTGGGGACGAGTGAGCAGGTCGGGCACACCGGGAAACCTATCCGGAGCCCCCGACGCCCGTCAGAGCCGCCCGGCTGCCTTCAGCGCGATGTACGTGTCGGCGAGCCGCGGCGCCAGGTCGTCGGGCAGCGCGTCGACCACCTCGGCGCCGCGCTGGCGCAGCCGGACGGCCACGGCCGCGCGCTCGAGGCCGACCCGCTCGGCGGCGGCCGCGTCGAACACCGCAGCGGCACCGGTGCGAGCCGTGCGCAGAGCGTCCACCTCGGGGTCGGACACCGACGCGAGCACCACCTGGTGCCGATCGGTGAGCTGTGCGGCCACCCCGAGCAGACCCTGTTCGACCGCGGACGGGTCCAGCGCGGTCAGCAGCACCACGAGGGCGCGCTGGCTCAGCCGCTGACGGACCTGCGCGACGACGCCCGGCCAGTCGGTCTCCACCAGCTCGGGCTCCACCAGGGCGAGGGTGTCCGCGAACGCCGCCATCACGCGCGCGCCCGTCGCGCTGGCCACCCGGCCGCGCACCCGGCGGTCGAAGACGAGGAGCTCGACGCGGTCGCCCGCCTTCGTGGCGAGCGCAGCGAGCAGCAGCGCCGCCTCGATCGACGCGTCGAGGCGGGGGGCGTCCAGCACGCGCACGGCGGACGTGCGGCCGCTGTCGAGCACGATCAGGACCCGGCGGTCGCGCTCCGGACGCCACGTGCGCACGACGACGTCGGAGCGCCGGGCCGTCGCACGCCAGTCGATCGCGCGGACGTCGTCGCCGATCACGTACTCGCGCAGCGAGTCGAACTCGGTCCCCGGGCCGCGCACCTGCACGGACGCCCGCCCGTCCAGCTCCCGGAGCCGCGCGAGACGGCTGGGCAGGTGGCGTCGCGAGGCGAACTCCGGCAGCACCCGCAGCCGGCCGGGCACGGTCAGCGAGGCCTGGCGGCCCGCGAGCCCCAGGGGTCCGAGCGCGCGGATCGTCACCCGGTCCGCGTGCGCGTCGCCGCGCCGGGTGGGCACGAGGACCGTCCGGACGCGCGCGCCGTCCCCGGGCCGCACGTCCACCCGGTGCCGGTCCGACTGCGCCCCCGTCGACGGGGGCCACGCGTCGCGCACGAGCGCCCGGAGCCGGCGCGTGCTCCGGTTGGTCAGGGTGAGCGTGGACGTCGCCGGCTCGGTGAGGCGGACCGAGGCCGGCACCTCGCGACGGATCGCGACCTGCCGGGGGGACGCGGCGAGCGCCACGTCCACGACGCACGCGACCACGACGAGCAGCGTCCACAGCAGCACCGTGCCGCCGGCGGGCACGAGCAGCACCACCGGCAGGCCGAGCGCGGAGAGGACGACCGCGCGCCAGGTGACGGCCACGTCAGCGGGGGACGGGGACGGACGCGAGCACGGTGTCGAGGACGCTCTCCGTGCTGACGCCCTCGAGCTCGGCCTCGGGACGCAGCTGGACGCGGTGACGCAGCGTGGGGTGTGCCAGCGCCTTGATGTCGTCCGGTGTCACGTAGCCGCGACCGGACAGCCACGCCCACGCGCGGGACGTCGCCAGCAGCGCGGTGGCGCCACGCGGGGAGACACCCAGCGAGAGCGACGGCGACTGACGGGTGGCACGGCACACGTCGACGGCGTAGCCGAGGACCTCGGGAGCCACCTGCACGCGGCCGACCTCCGCCCGGGCGCGCGCCAGCATCTCCGGCGACGCCACGGCGCGCAGCCCGGCGCCGGCGAGGTCGCGCGGGTCGAAGCCGGCGGCGTGCCGGGACAGCACCTCGATCTCCTCGTGGCGCTCCGGCATCGGCAGCACCAGCTTGAGCAGGAACCGGTCGAGCTGCGCTTCCGGCAGGGTGTACGTGCCCTCGTACTCGACGGGGTTCTGCGTCGCGATGACGAGGAACGGGTCGGGCAGCAGGTGCGGGGTGCCGTCGATCGACACCTGGCGCTCCTCCATCGCCTCGAGCAGCGACGCCTGCGTCTTCGGCGGCGTGCGGTTGATCTCGTCCGCCAGCAGCAGGTTGGTGAACACCGGGCCCGCGCGGAAGGAGAACTCGGCGGTACGGGCGTCGTACACCAACGAGCCCGTCACGTCGCCGGGCATGAGGTCCGGGGTGAACTGGACCCGCTTGGTCTCCAGGTCGAGCGCGGCCGACAGCGCCCGCACGAGCAGCGTCTTGGCGACCCCGGGGACACCCTCGAGCAGCACGTGGCCACGGCACAGCAGCGCGATGACCAGGCCGCTGACGGCGGCGTCCTGCCCGACGACCGCCTTGGCGACCTCGGTGCGCACGGCCCCCAGGGCAGCACGGAGCTCCTCGGACGGCTGGTGCGGCGGGACGGTGGGTGCGGTCGCGCCCCACGAGGGGCTCTGGTCGCTCACGGTCGGTGAACCTCGCTCTCGAGATGGTCCAGGTCACGGGCCAGCTGGGCCAGCCCGCGGTCGTCGGTCGGTGGTGGTCCGTACAGGAGTGCCTCGACGTCCGCCGCGCGGCGCCCGGTCGCACGGGAGATCGCGTCGACGACGAGCGGCGCGGCCGCGGAGCGCGGCAGGCCGAGCCGACCCGCGCTGCGGGCGGCCGTCCCGGCACGCAGGGCGGCGGCGGCGTGCCCGTAGGAACGGCCGCGCCGGTAGAGGCGTCCGCGGCCCCGGGTGGTCTCGCCCGCGCGGACCACCACCGGCAGCCGCTCGGTGACGAGGCGACCCAGCCGGCGTCCGCGCCACAGCGCGGTGACCACCACCACGAGCAGGAGCTGCAGCGCGAGGATCGTGACCACCGGCGGCAGGAGCTCGCCGGGCGCGGGCTCGGTCCCGCCACCGGCGCCCACGTCGTCCAGCGACGGGATGTACCAGACGAGCCGCTCGTGCCGGCCGAGCGCGCGCAGGACGAGCGCGGCGTTGCCCTGCTCGGCGAGGTGCTCGTTGGTGAAGGGCGCCATGTCGGAGACCGCGACCACCCGGCGACCGTCGGACTCGACCACGGCGTAGGAGCCGCCCTGGTCCGTCGTCGTGCCCGGAGCGGGGAAGCAGACGACCGCGCCGGGCCCGATGCCCAGCAGGCCGCCGCTCGCCGTGATGGTGCCGGCGGCGACCGCGTCCGGGTCGTCGCACTGCGCGGTACGGACGTCGGGTGCTGCGTCGTACTCCCCGCTCGACGCGAGCGCGGGGGTGAGCACGCCCAGCGCCCACCCGGCGTCGACGAGCACCAGGTCCGCCTCGGTGGCCCCCAGGGCGTCGACCTGCTCGTCCGTGAGCAGGTAGTCACCGACGACGAGCACCGTCGAGCCCGGGACCGCGAGCGCCTGCACGTCGGCGATGCGACGGACGTACCGGACGTCCACCCCTTCGCGGCCGAGGATCTGCGCCGCCGCCCGGGCCCCCAGGTCGCCCGGGTTGTCCGGAGCGAGGGTCAGCGTCGAGGTCCGCGGCTCGGGCAGCGCCGACAGGATGCCTGCGACCACGACGAGTGCCAGCAGAGCGAGCGGCAACCGGGCACGCCGCCAGCGCCGGGCCGACCTGCTGCGGGTCGAGGTGCCGTCGCCGACGACCGCGTCGTGCACCGTCACCACGGGTGTGCTCATCGGGGCGCCGCCACGCTCAGGTCGGCGGGCTCGGTGCCGGTCGTGGCGCGCGCGTCCTGCACACGGGCGTCGAGCCCGCGCAGACGCGTCTCGTCCTGCGCGGTCGCGGGTTCGTCGCCGTACGCGACGTCGTCGAACGTGCGGCCCGCGGCGACCAGCTCCGAGGCGAGCGCCGGCAGCCGGGCGGCGGCGGCCAGCGCTGCCTCGTGCGCGGTCCGGGCCGCCCGCTCGTCGAGCACCGCCCGCTCCTCGAGCCCGCGGACGATCGCGCGGAACCGTTCGAGCACGGCGGTCGCCCAGTCACCGGCGGCGGCAGCGGCGTCCGCGGCGGCCCGGATCTCGGCGGCCGTGCGCAGGTCGTCGTCCGCCAGGACGCTCCGGTCGGAGCGGCCACGGCGGGCGACCCGCACGGGGCCGGCCACGAGGAACGCGATCACGACGACCGCCACGATCACCCCGACCACCGCGAGGACGGCGAACGGGTCGAACGCGGCCGGGGTCCGCAGACCGGCGAGCAGCTCGGCGATCCAGTCCACCAGGCGGCTGAGCAGCGATCGCTGCTCGTGGTACACGGGGTCGAGCAGCTCCTCGGTGGCCCAGCGCCGGGCCGTCTCGGCGTCAGGGTCGACGGGGACACCGCTGACCACCCGTACCAGCACGCTCACGCGGTGCTCTCTGCGGCGCGGGCCAGCTCGACGTCCAGCCCTTCGCGCCGCATCCGCACGTCGATGTAGAGCAGCGCGACCACGGAGGACACGAACGTGGTGGACAAGGTGGACGCGATGATCGTGGCGATGCCGATGATGACGACCGAGCCGAAGGACGTCGCGGTCGGGTCGCGCAGGACGATCTGCGCGATCAGGGTGGCGGGGAACACGATGATCTGCGCGATGATCCCGGCCAGGATCGTGGTGAGCAGGTAGATCCCGAACAGGCGCCAGAAGGTCCCCCGCGTGAGCCGCCACGCGCGGGCGATCGTCGGCCAGAACTTCTTGCCCTCGAGCATCAGCGCCGGTGGTACCAGCAGCGTCCGGGTGGTGAACCAGACGGCGGCGGCGACGAACGCCAGCGAACCGCCGAGCCCGACCAGGACGGCGAGCGCGACCTGGTCGTTGACCGCCAGCAGGGTGACCCCCGTGACGAGGACCGCGAGCACGGTCAGGATCACGATCCCGCTGAGGAACGTGAAGCCGACGACGAGCCAGACACGCCAGGAGCGCAGGACCTCACCGACCGTGGCCACCTGCCCCAGGACGGAGCGGCTCACGGACACGATGAGCAGGCCCGTGAGGATGGTGGACGCGATCGAGGTGACCGGCGCAGCGATGAGCAGCCCGATCGACGAGCCCACCTGCTCGGCGAAGCCCATCTGCCCGGACGGGTCCAGGTCGACCGAGAGGTCGCTCAGCTGGGGCGCGAGGATGCCCTTGACGTACCACTGGATGACGGACTGGAGGATGACCGCGAGGGTCACCACGAGGGCGGCGAGCCCGAACATGACGCGCGGGTTGGCCCGGACGGCCCGGAAGGCCCCGTCGTAGATCTCGCCCATCCCCAGTGGTCGCAGCGGGATGATCCCCGGCTGGAGCGCCTGCGGGCGCCAGGACAGCCCGGGCGGTGGCGGCGCGGCAGGGCTCCACGACCCCTGCCCGCCCGGCGGCTGCTGGCCCCAGCCCGACGGCGGCGGCGGGGGCGGTGCGACGGGCGGGCCGGGTTGCGGCACGGTCTGCGGCGGCGGTGCTCCCGGGCCGGCGGGAGCCGCCCAGGAGGGCGGTCGCGGCGCGTCGTCGTGCGGGCTCGTCATGCGAGCGCGGCTCCTCGGCTGTCGTGGTGCAGGCGGTCCGGGGCGCCGTCGTCGGGCCCCCCACGGAGGAATCATCGTGCCACGGCGACCGGGTCCCGGGACGCGCGACCGGGTGATCTGTGGAGGTCGGGACACGTCGCAGGGCCAGGTGGCCCAGGTCCGGGCCCCTGCGGTGCGAGAATGCCGCCATGAAGGGACGCGTGCTGGTGGTCGACGACGACACCGCGCTGGCCGAGATGATCGGCATCGTGCTGCGGTCGGAGGGTTTCGACCCGGTGTTCTGCGAGGACGGCGACGAGGCGATCGGTGTGTTCCGAGCCACGCAGCCGGACCTCGTCCTGCTCGACCTCATGCTGCCGGGCAAGGACGGCAACGAGGTCTGCCGGCAGATCCGCGCCGAGTCGGGCGTGCCGATCGTCATGCTCACGGCCAAGAGCGACACGGTCGACGTGGTGCTCGGGCTGGAGTCCGGGGCGGACGACTACATCTCGAAGCCGTTCAAGCCCAAGGAGCTCGTCGCGCGCGTGCGTGCCCGCCTGCGCCGCAGCGACGAGCCCGCGCCCGAGCACCTGACGATCGGCGACGTGACGATCGACGTGCCCGGCCACCGGGTCGCGCGCGCCGGCCGGCCCGTCTCGCTCACGCCGCTGGAGTTCGACCTGCTGGTGGCGCTCGCCCGCAAGCCGTGGCAGGTGTTCACGCGCGAGGTGCTGCTGGAGAAGGTGTGGGGGTACCGGCACGCCGCCGACACCCGTCTGGTGAACGTCCACGTGCAGCGTCTGCGCTCGAAGATCGAGAACGATCCCGAGCAGCCCGAGATCGTCGTCACCGTCCGCGGCGTCGGCTACAAGGCGGGCGTGGCCTCGACGTGAGGTCGCACGGAGCAGCCCTGTGCGGGTGAGCGGCGCCTGGCGGCTGCTCCGGGCACGGTCGCGGCGCCGGGTGCGCTCGTGGACGCGGGCCTGGCGCTCGTCACTGCAGATCCGCGTCATCACCTCCACGCTGGCGATCGGTCTGGTCGCGCTCACGCTCATCGGCGCCTACGTGAGCGCCCGCACGGCCGACGGTCTCTTCAACGACCGGCTCCAGCAGGTCCTCCAGGAGAGCGCCCGGTCCACGCTCCAGGCGCAGGCCACGTTCGACAACTCGACCGCGGCGACCAGCCCCGACGTGCAACGGCTCAAGGGTGACGTCGCGCGCGCGCAGCGCACCGGGGGGTCGGACCGACGCGAGGTGTTCCTGCTGCGGGCACCCGGCCAGCAGGGCGGCGACATGTTCATCCCCGGTGCGGCGTCGGACCAGGCCCTCGTCCCGCTCGTCAGCCGCGAGCTGCGCCTGGCGACGGCGGAGGGTGGGCAGCACTGGCAGTCCGTCGCGATCCCGCGGGAGACCGGTGGCGTCTCGCCCGGGGTGATGGTGGGGCAGGACGTGACCGTGCCGGTGGACGGGACGTACCAGCTCTTCTTCCTGTACAGCCTGCAGTCCGAGCAGGACCGGCTCGACTTCCTCCAGCGCACGCTGGGCCTGGCGGCGGTCGCCCTGGTCGTGCTGCTGGGCAGCATGACGTGGCTGGTCACCCGGCAGACGGTCCGGCCGGTGCGCCGCGCCGCGGAGGTCGCCGAGCGGCTGGCCGACGGGCACCTGTCGGAACGCATGCCGGAGAAGGGCGAGGACGAGATGGCCACGCTGGCCCGCTCGTTCAACGAGATGGCCGACAGCCTCCAGGACCAGATCCACCGCATGGAGGAGCTGTCCACGCTGCAGCGGCGGTTCGTCTCGGACGTCTCGCACGAGCTGCGGACCCCGCTGACCACCATCCGGATGGCCGGCGAGGTCATCCACGCGTCGCGAGCGGACTTCGACCCTGCCGCGAAGCGCTCGGCGGAGCTGCTGCAGACCCAGCTCGACCGCTTCGAGGACCTGCTGGCGGACCTGCTGGAGATCAGCCGGTTCGACGCCGGCGCCGCGGTGCTGGACGCCGAGGGCCGCGACGTGCGCGACGTCGTGATCCAGGCCGTCGACCACGCCGCCCCGCTCGCCGAGCGCCGCGGTGCCTGGCTGCACGTCGTCGTGCCCGAGGAGCGCTGCGTCGCGGACATCGACCCCCGCCGCGTCGAGCGGATCCTGCGCAACCTCCTGGTCAACGCCGTCGAGCACGCGGAGGGCAGCACCGTCGAGGTCACCGTGGGCGCGGACGCGCACGCCGTCGCCGTCACCGTCCGGGACCGGGGCGTCGGCATGACGCCGGACGAGGCCGCGCACGTGTTCGACCGCTTCTGGCGGGCCGACCCGGCGCGGGCCCGGACGACGGGCGGCACGGGGCTCGGCCTCGCCATCTCGTTGGAGGACGCCCACCTGCACGGCGGGTGGCTGGAGGCGTGGGGCCGGCCCGGCCGCGGTGCGAGCTTCAGGCTCACCCTCCCGCGGCGGGCGGGCATCCGGCTCACCGCGTCACCGCTGCCGCTGCAGCCCGACGAGTCGCCGATCACCGGTGCGCTGCGCGTCGTCGTGCGCCCCCACAACGACCCCGCCGCGCTCCCCGACATGGGGTCCGACGACCTCGACGCCGCGGCGTCCGACGACGAGCGGCAGGAGGTCCGATGATCGCGCGCCGGCTCCGTCGCACCGCCGTCGCTCTCGGCGCGGTCGCCGTCCTCGCGGCCTGTACCGCCATCCCGACGTCCGGACCGGTCCAGGAGGGCGACACCGAGGTCACCGAGCCGTCGGAGATCGACGTGCTCGCCGAGGGGCCGCAGCCGGGTGACACCCCGACCGAGATCGTCGACGGCTTCCTCGCCGCGGGCGCCGCGGGCTTCACCGACAACTTCGGGACCGCCCGGGAGTACCTCGCGGGCGAGGCGAAGGCCACCTGGGACCCGACTGCCGGTGTCCTGGTCTCCGGACCCGTCGAGCCGGCACCCACGACGACCGAGACCGAGGTGACCATCGACGTCCCCGTCGAGGCTCGCGTCGGCGAGAGCGGGGTGTATGCGGAGGCGCCGCCGGACGGTCGCGAGTCCGTGACGTTCGGGATGGTCCGCAACGACGCCGACGAGTGGCGGATCGCCGCGACCCCGCCCGGCCTGATCCTCCAGCAGGAGGACTTCGCCCGCCTGTACCGCGCGGCGTCGCTCTACTTCGTCTCGCCGGACCAGAAGTTCCTGGTCCCCGAGGAGCGGTGGTTCCCGGAGAAGAACCTGAGCACGTCCATCGTCAGCGAGCTGCTCGCCGGGCCGTCGGCCTGGTTGCAGGACGCGGTCGTGACGGCGGTGCCCGACGGCGTCGAGCTCAACCCGGAAGCCGTGCTCATCGATGACAAGGACGGTGTGGCGTCGGTCCGGCTGGAGCCCGCGCTCGCCGTGACCCGCGCGGACCGTGACCTGCTGATCGCCCAGATCGAGGCGAGCCTGCGACCCGTCCGGGGGATCAGCTCGGTGCAGGTGTACGCCCGGGACGTGCCGCTGGAGGGTTCGGCGAACCTGGAGAGCGGCTCCGGTCCGCCGGGGAACCTCGAGCTCGTGCAGGACGACCGCCTCGTCGCGCTCGTCGACGGCGAGATCAAGCCCGTGCCCGGCCTCGACCCTCTCGACGGGCTCGACCCGCGCAGTCCCGCGCGCAACGAGGACGGTTCGGTGCGGGTCATGCTGTCCGGCCCCGGCACGCTGACCACGGTGCCGACCACGGAGGTCGGCCCGCAGGAGCTCGTCAGCGGTTCGGGCCTGGTGGCACCGTCGGTCGACCGCTTCGACTGGGCCTGGACGGCGCAGCCCTCCACCGGCCTCCTCGCGGCACGTGCGGGTGCCCAGCCGGTGCAGGTCACCGCCGACTGGCTCGAGGGCCGGTCGGTGCGGGGGGTCCGCGTGGCGCGCGACGGGGTGCGGATCGCGGTCGTCTCCGCAGGCGGCGACGGCGTCCAGGTCGACGTCGCCGCGATCACGCGTGACGAGTCGGGTGCCCCGCAGCAGCTGGGGTCCCCGGTGCGTGCGGGCGCGTCGCTCGTGGACGCGTCGTCGGTGGTCTGGTCCGACGAGTCGACGCTCGCGGTCGTCGGACGGTCGAGCGGCAACGCGACCGTGCACCTCGTCCCCGTCGCCGGGCCGACGAGGGTGCTGCCCGAGGTCGCCGACCTGGCCGACCTCGCCGGCAGCCCGGTCATCTACGTCACGACGACCGCCGGCGAGCTGCGACGGTTCGTCGGCTCCACCTGGGCGCAGATCCTGGGCGTGTCGGGTGCGTCGTACCCGTCCTTCCCGGGCTGACGAGCCGTCCACAGCCCACGATCGTCCCCAGGCCGCTCCGAGCTCGGCGGCGCACGCGCGCATGCTCCGCCCATGACGTTCCTGCGTGAGCTGCTCGGTCTGCTCGTCCCGGTCGAGTGCGCGGGCTGCGGGCTCGACGACGTCGCGTGGTGCCCGTCCTGCGCGCACCGCCTCGCGGGTGGACTGTGGCGCTGCGAGGACCGTGCCCCGCGGCTCGACCGCCTGGACGGCTCCGGGCCGCTGCCGGTCTGGACGCTCGCCGACTGCACCGGCCACGTGCGGCGGGCGGTGATCGCGTGGAAGGACCGCGGGCGGCTCGACCTCACGCGCCCGTTCGCGGCTGCGCTCGCACGCGCCGGAGGCGCACTGGGCGCCGACCTCGGTGCGGGCCCGTTGCTGGTGGTGCCCTGCCCGTCGACGGCCGCGGCGCGCCGACGCCGGGGCGGCAACCTCGTGGACGCGCTCGCGACGGGGCTCGCGGACGGTCTCGTGACCGGGGGTGTACCTGCCGCCGCGGCGCCGGTGCTCGCCCGTACGCGGGGTCACGACCAGGTCGGTCTCGGTGCCCGGGAGCGCAGCCGGAACCTCGCCGGTCACGTCCGGGTCCCGGCGCGGCACGTGGCCCGTCTGACCGGCCGTCCCGTCCTCGTCGTGGACGACGTGCTCACCACCGGCGCGACCGTCGCCGCGTGCCGGTCCGCGCTCGAGCGCGCGGGTGCCCACGTCGTCGGCGCCGTGACCCTCGCCTCGACCCCCCGTCCGCACGGCGCGCCGCGCCTGCCACCCCGTCCAGGAGACTCACAGGGTGATCCATGGCCCGGGCGGGTGGTTCGGGGACGGGTGCGGGGTTAGCGTGGGGTCCTGAGCCGACGGCACGCAGGGTCCGACCCCCCACCGGGTCGACCGGGCTGGCCGCGGGAGGAGGTGACGCCGCCCGACTGCCCCCTGGGGCAGCCCATCGCACTGTCACCCTCGGGCGGGCACGACCCGCCCCTGACCCTCTCAGGAGGCTCACATGGAGATCGTGGTTGCCGGCCGGCACACCGAGGTGCTCCCGAAGTACCGGGCGCACGTCGAGCAGAAGCTCGCGAAAGTCGAGCAGCTGGCCCCCCGCGCCCAGCGCATCGATGTCGTCGTGTCGCACGAGACGAACCCCCGCCAGGCAGGCAGCAGTGAGCGCGTCGAGCTCACCGTGGTCGACCGCGGGCCCGTGATCCGCGCCGAGGCGTGCGCGGACGACAGGTACGCGGCCCTGGACCTGGCTCTCGGGAAGCTCCTCGAGCGGCTGCGGCGGACGCGTGACCGGCGCAAGGACCACCGCAACCACACTCCGATCGCCCCGGTCGACGTGCGTCCGCCCGAGCCGGAACCGGCTGCGCCCGCACCGGTCGACCCGGACGCCGCGGTCGAGACGACGCTCGGTGACTCGCCCGTCGTCATCCGCGAGAAGGTCCACCAGGCGCAGCCGATGACCGTCGACGACGCGCTCTACGAGATGGAGCTCGTCGGGCACGACTTCTTCCTGTTCATCGACGCCGAGACCGCCCAGCCGTCCGTCGCGTACCGCAGACGAGGGTGGAGCTACGGCGTGATCAAGCTCGACGCCGCGGTGACCGCAGCACCGCTGGCGGCGGTCGGCGGCTGACAGCCTCGATCGACGACGACGCCCGGCCCGGTCGACCCGACCGGCCGGGCGTCGTCGTGTCGGTGGCGCACGGCAGGATGGGCGCGTGACCTCCCCGGGAGCCGAACGCCTCACCCTGTCGCAGGCCCGTCGCATCACGCTGCGTGCGCAGGGCCTCGACCGCCCTCGCCCGGTGCGCGGCGCGGAGCCGACCATGCGGCAGTTCCAGCAGGTGGTGGACCGGCTCGGGGTGCTGCAGATCGACTCGGTCAACGTGCTCGCCCGGGCGCATCTCCTGCCGGCCTTCTCCCGGCTCGGTGCCTACGACCCGGCGCTCCTCGACCGGGCATCGGGTGCCGCGCCGCGCCGCCTCGTCGAGACGTGGGCCCACATGGCGTCGTACGTGCCGCCCGAGACGTTCCGGCTGCTGGGCTGGCGGCAGCGCGCCTACCTCGACCAGGCCTGGGGCGCGATCGCGGAGGTGCCGATGAAGCACTCGCCGCTCGTCGAGGAGATCCGCGCCATCATCGCCGAACGCGGCCCGGTCACCGCACGGCAGGTGCAGGAGGACTTCGAGGCCGACCACCCGACCACCCGCGGGGAGTGGGGGTGGAACTGGTCGGTGGCCAAGCGCGTGCTCGAGTTCCTGTTCTTCACCGGCGAGATCACGTCGGCGGGCCGCAACAGCGCGTTCGAGCGTCGCTACGACCTGACCAGCCGGGTGCTCCCGCCTGACGTGCTGGCCCGTCCGGAGCCGTCGGACGAGGACGCGGTCCGGGCGCTGACCGAGATCGGTGCGCGTGCGCACGGCATCGGCACGCTGCGCAGCATCGCCGACTACTTCCGCATCAAGGAGTCCCGCGTGGTGCCCGCGATCGCCGACCTGGTCGAGGAGGGCGTGCTGCAGGAGGTCGTCGTCGACGGCTGGAACCAGGGGCCCGTGTGGCGGCACCGGGACGCCGACCTGCCCCGTCGGGCCACCGGTCGCGCCCTGCTCAACCCGTTCGACCCGCTGGTGTTCGAGCGCCGGCGCCTGGAGGCGCTCTTCGGCCTGCGCTACCGCATCGAGATCTACACCCCCGAGCCCAAGCGCGTCTGGGGGTACTACGTCCTGCCGTTCCTGCTCGGGGAGTCGCTGCCCGCGCTGGTGGACCTCAAGGCCGACCGCCAGGCGGGGATCCTGCGCGTGCTCGCCGCGCACCGTGCCACGGGTTCGACGGTGCCGGACGCCGACGTGGTGGAGCCGCTGGCGGCCGAGCTGCGCGAGCTGGCCGGGTGGCTCGGCCTGGAAGACATCGTCGTCGGCGACCGGGACGGGCTGCTGCGCGGAGACCTCGCACCGGACCTGGCGCTCGCTGTCCGGTCGGCGTGACGCACGAGACGCGGCCACGCGACTTCGCGCTCGTCGCGCTCGGCGGGGTGCTGTGGGGGACGGGTGGTCTGGCCGGAGCAGCGCTCGCCGACGCCGCGGGTCTGCCACCGCTGACCGTCGCCGCCTACCGGCTGCTCGGCGGCGGGGGAGTGCTGCTGCTGGCGCTCGCTGCGGCCGGCGCGCTGCGCGGCCTCGCCCGGACCCGTCCGGTGGTCCTGCTCGTGGTGGAGACCGCCGTGCTCGCCGCGGTCTACCAGGCTGCGTACTTCGCGGCGGTCCAGCGCGCCGGCGTGGCCGTCGCCACGCTGGTCGCCCTCGGGGCGGCTCCGCTGCTCGTGGCCGTGGGCACCGCCGTGGCCGCCCGACGGCTGCCGTCGCCGCATACGCTGGTGGCGCTCGGGCTGGCGCTGGGGGGCCTCGTGCTCCTGGTGGGCCCGTCGGACGCCGCCGGACCGGGGACGGCGGGCGGCGCCCTGCTCGCGCTCGTGGCGGCCGCCGCGTTCGCGACGATGACCGGGCTGAACCGCCGCAGCGTGCCCGGACTGGGTCCGTTGCCGCTGACGGCGACGTCGTTCACGCTCGGCGGAATCCTGTTGCTGCCGGTCGCCGCGGTGGCCGGTCCGGGCCTCCCTGGCCTTGATCTCCCGTCCGACGCGCAGGGCTGGGTGCTGCTCGCCTACCTGGCCGTGGTGCCCACCGCGGCGGCCTACAGCGCCTACTTCACGGGCCTGCGGCACGTCCCCGCGACGACCGCCGCCCTGCTCGCCCTGCTCGAGCCGCTGACCGCGACCGTCGGTGCGGTCGTGCTGCGCGACGAGCGCCTCGGCCTCGCCGGAGTGATCGGCGCCGTCCTGCTGGCGGCTGCGGTGGTCGTTCTTCGCCCACGCCGCGCAGGCTCGCCTACGATGGACGCGCCCGGCCGTGCGGCCGGTCACCTCAGCCGCTCCGACGCCGCGCGCGCCCGGAGTGCGAACACGTCGGGAGTAGTGCGTGCCAGCGATCCTCGAGAAGGTCCTGCGCCTCGGTGAAGGCCGGATCGTCAAGAAGCTGTCGGGCATCGCCCAGCAGGTCAACGCCCTGGAGGACAGCTTCGTCGCGCTGTCCGACGCCGAGCTGCGCGAGGAGACCGACCGTTTCCGCGCCCGGCTCGCGGAGGGCGAGACGTTGGACGACCTCCTCGCCGAGGCGTTCGCCACGGTCCGCGAGGCGGCCCGGCGCACGCTCGGCCAGCGCCACTTCGACGTGCAGCTCATGGGTGGTGCCGCCCTGCACCTGGGCAACATCGCCGAGATGAAGACCGGTGAGGGCAAGACCCTCGTCGCGACGGCGCCCGCGTACCTCAACGCCCTGTCGGGCGACGGCGTGCACGTCGTCACGGTCAACGACTACCTGGCCAGCTACCAGTCGGACCTCATGGGACGCGTCTACCGCTTCCTCGGGCTGACCAGCGGCGTGATCCTGTCCAACCAGGACCCGGCCACGCGGCGAAAGCAGTACGCGTGCGACATCACGTACGGCACCAACAACGAGTTCGGCTTCGACTACCTGCGCGACAACATGGCGTGGAGCACCGACGAGCTCGTCCAGCGCGGCCACAACTTCGCGATCGTCGACGAGGTCGACTCGATCCTCATCGACGAGGCGCGGACCCCGCTGATCATCTCGGGCCCCGCCGCGGGCGACGCCAACCGCTGGTACGCCGAGTTCGCCAAGGTGGTCCGCCGCCTGCAGGCCGAGCGCGACTACGAGGTCGACGAGAAGAAGCGCACGGTCGGTGTGCTGGAGCCCGGCATCGAGCGCGTCGAGGACTACCTCGGCATCGACAACCTCTACGAGTCCCTCAACACGCCGCTGATCGGCTTCCTCAACAACGCCATCAAGGCGCAGGAGCTGTTCAAGCGCGACAAGGACTACGTGGTGATGAACGGCGAGGTGCTGATCGTCGACGAGCACACCGGCCGCATCCTGCCGGGCCGTCGCTACAACGAGGGCATGCACCAGGCGATCGAGGCGAAGGAGGGCGTGGCCATCAAGGCCGAGAACCAGACGCTCGCCACGATCACGCTGCAGAACTACTTCCGCCTGTACGGCAAGCTCTCGGGGATGACCGGTACGGCCGAGACCGAGGCGGCCGAGTTTCAGGGCACGTACAAGCTGGGCGTCGTCCCCATCCCGACCAACCGCGACATGCAGCGCATCGACCAGCGCGACTTCGTCTACAAGAGCGAGGACGGCAAGTTCGACGCCGTCGTGGCGGACATCGTCGAGCGGCACGCGCACGGTCAGCCGGTGCTCGTGGGGACCACCAGCGTCGAGAAGAGCGAGCTGCTCTCGTCCAAGCTGAAGAAGCAAGGCGTGCCGCACGAGGTCCTCAACGCCAAGCAGCACGCGCGTGAGGCGTCGATCATCGCGCAGGCCGGCCGCAAGGGTGCCGTCACGGTCGCGACGAACATGGCCGGTCGTGGGACCGACATCATGCTCGGCGGCAACGCCGAGTTCATGGCTGTCGCGGACCTTGCCGCCCGTGGTCTCGAGCCGGCCGAGCAGCCGGAGGAGTACGAGGCCGCCTGGCCCGCCGCGCTCGAGGCGGCCAAGGAGGCCGTCGCCGCGGAGCACGACGAGGTCGTCGAGCTGGGCGGGCTCTACGTGCTCGGCACCGAGCGGCACGAGTCGCGGCGCATCGACAACCAGCTGCGTGGTCGCTCCGGCCGGCAGGGTGACCCGGGCGAGTCCCGGTTCTACCTCTCGATGCAGGACGACCTGATGCGTCTGTTCAACTCCTCGCTCGCGGAGTCGATGATGACGCGCGCCGGGTTCCCGGAGGACATGCCGCTCGAGTCGAAGATCGTGACGCGCGGCATCCAGTCGGCGCAGTCGCAGGTCGAGTCGCGCAACTTCGAGATCCGCAAGAACGTGCTGAAGTACGACGACGTCATGTCCCGGCAGCGCGTCGTCATCTACGAGCAGCGCCGCCGCGTGCTGGAGGGCGAGGACCTGCACGAGCAGGTCCGGCACTTCCGCTCCGACGTGCTCACGGCCTACATCACCGGCGCCACCACCGAGGGTCGGCCGGAGGACTGGGACCTCGACGCGCTGTGGACCGCCCTGAAGGCGGTCTACCCCGTCTCGATCACCCCGGACGAGGTCGTCGAGCAGGCCGGCGGCCCCACGCGGCTGTCCGCCGACCTCATCGAGCGGGAGATCCTCTCCGACGCCGAGCACGCCTACGCGGAGCGCGAGGAGCAGATCGGCTCGGAGAACATGCGTCAGCTCGAGCGGCGCGTGACCCTGTCGGTCCTCGACCGCAAGTGGCGTGAGCACCTCTACGAGATGGACTACCTCAAGGAGGGCATCGGCCTGCGCGCGATGGCTCAGCGCGACCCGCTCGTGGAGTACCAGCGCGAGGGCTACCAGCTCTTCAACGCGATGACGGACGCCATCAAGGAGGAGACGGTCGGGTTCCTCTACAACCTGGAGGTCCAGGTCGCTGCCCCGGACGCACCCCCCGCGGTGACGGCGGACTCCGCGGTGGCTGCGGCAGCCAGCGCGGGCGCGCAGGCCGCGCTGCCGCGGTCCGTCTCCGACGGCCCCACGCCGGGCAAGCTGGTGGCCAAGGGCATCGACGGCCCCGAGCAGCGCGCTCCGCTGCAGTACAGCGCCCCCTCGGTGGACGGTGACGGCGCGGTGGTGACACGCGGCGAGGCCGGCGGCAAGAACGCCGGTCCCCGTCCGGCCGCCGCCGACGGCGAGGCCAACCGCGAGGCACGTCGCAAGGCCGCCAAGCAGCAGCGCAAGCGCTGACAGCACCGAAGCCCGCCCCCGGTCTGGGGGCGGGCTTTCGTGCGTCGGGGCTCAGCCGATCTCGAGAGCGGTGACGCGCCAGGCGCCCCGGTGGCCCTCGAGGCGCAGCGCGACCGCGCGCACCCGGACCCCGTCGTCGGCCACCATCGTCGCCTCCAGCACGTGGGAGTCGACGCGGCAGGCTCGGGTGCGGCGGATCACCGGCGGGCGGGTCCCGCCGCTGGTGCCGAGAACACGCTGGGTCAGGCCGGCCCGGACCTGGAGGGACTCGTACACCCCTGGGGTCAGCCACCGCGCCAGCTGTGCCACGGAACGCCGGCCGGCGAGCACCTCGAGCGAGGCCAGCGCGACCGCGCGCGCGACCGTCGAGGGGTCGCCGTCGGGCAGGGGGCGGGCGGCGTCGTCGTCGGCCTCCATGACGAGCGACCGGTCGCTGACCCGCAGGACCGCGATGCGGCCGGCGGCGGTCTCGGGCACCGCGTGGGCGGGGCCGGTCGCCTCCTCGACGACGGCAGGCGCGACGGCGGGCACCAGCCGGACCTGGGGTCGCCGCGGGCGGACGCCTCCCGGGCGAGCAGGACCGGACGGACGCTGTGAGGCGGGACCGCGCTCCGTCCCCCGGACCCGGGCGAAGGCGTCCTCGGCGGGGGTCCGGCCGTGGGCGAGCACCACGGCACCGACGGTGGCGGCGCTCACAGTGCCGGCTCCTCGGCCGGCGCGGGCACCATGAGCACCTGACCGGGCTGGATCAGGCCGGGGTCGGCGCCGATCACGGCGGAGTTCGCCTCGTACCAGCGTGGCCATGCAGCGGCGACCTCCGCGTCGGTGGCGTCCGGCGGGAGGTGCCGGGCGGCGATCGACCAGAGGCTGTCCCCGGCTGCCACGACGACGGCGTCGGCCGTGGTGACGGGGGTCGGGGGTGCTGTCGCGGGTGGTGCGGCAGCGGTGAGCGCGACGACCGCCGCGTCGGTCACAGGCGCTGCGGTAGGTCCGGGCGGGGGAGGAGTGGTGGGGTCCGGCGACGTCTCCGCCGCGGCGGCTGCAGCAGTCGGTGCGGCGGTCGGAGACGCCGACGTGGTCACGGTCCAGCCGAGGTCGGACGGCACGACGTCGTCGCCTGCCTCGACCGCCGCGACGGTCGCGGATGGTTCCGGGACCGCGGCCGACGCACCCGTCGCCATGCCGAGCCCGATCCCGGCGCCGACGGCGAGCACGAGCGCCTTGCGCACGACCTGGGGTGCGCACCGGTGGACCAGACGTTCGCCGGCACGCCAGCTCGCACCCGCCGCACGGACGACGACGCACACCGTCGCCAGCAGCGCGCCGGCCGCCAGCCAGGCCGCGACGAGTGACCCGACGCCTGCCACGGCGAGCTCGATCACCGTGTCGACCTGCCATGGTCCGACGTGGTCCGACAGCACGGCCCGCACGTGCAGCGCCAGCACCCCCGCCAGCGTGGCTGACGCCAGCGTCCCCGCGAGCAGCCCGCCGATCGACGCCCCTGTTCTCCGCATCCCGGTGCCCACCATGTCTGCCCCTGACCATGTCGTTTGATGCAGTTTGATAAATCTTGCTGGGGCTAGATGTACCTGAGTGCGCCTGGGTATGTCCAGTGATGTCCGGCATGCGGCTGTTGTGCAGGGGAGTCACCGTGCCCGCGGGTGCGCTCCCGAGGCGAGCTCGAGCAGGCCGATCAGGCGATCGCGCTCGAGCTCGTTGGCGGCCAGGTCCCGCCGCGTCTTCGCCTGCGCCGCCGCGGGCGCGCGCTGGAGGAACGCGGGCTGAGCCAGCCGGGCGGACAAGGCGGCGACCTGCGTGCGGGCCTGGTCCAGCCGACGTTCCAGGCCGCGCCGCTGCGCCTCGTCGAGCTCAGGCGTCGACGGCAGCGTCAGCGTCGCACCCCACCGGCGCAGGCGCGTCCCCGGGTCGGGGTCGCCCGACGTGAGCCGAGCCGTACGGCACAGCTCGGTCCACAGCGTGACCCCCTCCGCGTGCGCCGGGAGCCACGCCGCGGGGGCGAACCCCTGCCTGCCGCGGTGCTCACGCGCCGCGTCGCGCAGCGCCCGCAGCTGCTCGCCGGCCGCGCCCGCCTCGTGGTCGGGAGCAGCGGGCGCCGGGCACCGGAGCCGGTCCATGATGCCGGTCCAGCCGAGGTCCTCGGCGAGCTCCTCGGTGGTGAACGGCAGCATCGGGTGCAGCGCCAGCAGCAGCGTGCTCACGGCGAACGAGAGGGCATCACGCGCGCTCCTGTCGCCTCCGTACAGGTCGTCCTTGCGAGCCTCCAGGTACAGGCCCGAGAGGTCGTCCTCCGCGAACGCGGCAAGCTCGCCGGCGGCGCGTGCCAGGTCTCCGGCGTCGTAGCCTGCCGCAGCCCCGGCGAGAGCGGAGTCCAGGCGAGTCAGGAGCCAGCGGTCCAGCAGGTGCGCAGGAGCAGGACGGGCGCTCCGCCAGGCGCACCCCGACCGGCCCGCCAGGTCCGTGATGCTGCGCAGCTTGGTCAGGAACCCCCGAGCACCCTGCAGGTCCTCGGGCCTGAACAGGATGTCCGCCCCCGGCCGGGACCTGCGCGCCAGCGCGAACCTCAGGGTGTCGGGCCCGTGCTCCGCGATGAGCGGCAACGGGTCGATCGCGTTGCCGAGACTCTTCGACATCTTCTTGCCGTCGGCATCCCGGATCAGCCCGTGCAGCAGCATCCGACGGAACGGGGGCCGCCCGGTCAGGTGGGTGCAGAGCAGCGACATCCGCAGCGCCCAGAAGAAGATCAGGTCGGTGCCGGTGATGAGCAGGTCGTTCGGGTAGAACCGGCGCAGGTCCGCCGTGTCGTCCGGCCAGCCGAGCGTCGACAGCGGCCACAGCGCCGAGGAGAACCACGTGTCGAGCGTGTCCGGGTCTTGGGTCCAGCCGGACGGGATCTCGGCGTCCGACGCGAAGGCGCGAGCCTGCCCGTCGGGTGCGTACCAGATGGGGATCCGGTGACCCCACCACAGCTGCCGAGAGAGGCACCAGTCCTCCAGGTTGTCCGCCCACCGCAGGTAGTCCCGGTGCGCCTCGGCCGGCTCGATGGTGGTGGCGCCGGTCGTGATCGCCTCCCGCGCCGCGGACGCCAGGGCGCTGGTCCGCAGGAACCACTGCTGAGTCGTGCGGATCTCGAGCGGGGTGCTGCAGCGGGAGCACGTCGGGCCGGCGGGCGTCTCGTCCGCCTCGATGTCGGACAAGGTGGTCGCGCAGCCCGGGCACCAGAGGGTCTCGCGCTCGGCACGGTGGATGAGCCCCTCGTCGAACAGGCGCGTGAACGCTGTCCGGGTCGCGCGGCTCGGCCCGTCGTCGAGCGTGAACGTCAGCCGGTCCCAGTCGGGGCCGGCGCCGAGCTGCCGCATCTGGTGGGTGATGCCCGCGGTGCATCGGGCCGTCCAGTCCCAGGCCCGTCGCGTGAACGCGTCGCGGCCGATCTCGTCCTTGCTCGTGCCCTCGGCGCGCAGCTGCCGCTCGAGGAGGGCGTTCGTCGCGATGGCGGCGTGGTCGAGCCCGGGAAGCCACAGGGTGTCGGCTCCGCGCATCCGCTGCCACCGCGTCAGGGCGTCGGACAGGGTGTGCTCGTAGGCGTGCCCCATGTGCAGGTCGCCGGTGATGTTCGGCGGCGGCAGGATCATCGCCCAGGTGGGCGCTCCGGCGGTCTCACTGGTGGTGAAGGCGCCGGCATCCTCCCAGCCGCGGTAGCGGTCGCTGAAGGTGGTCGAGGTGTGCATGGTCGTTCCGTCCGTCCGTACGCGTCCTGAGGGAGAGAAGCTCGAGTCGAGATCTGCTCGACGAGCACAGGAGAGCCCTCGCCAGGAGTCCTACGGACAGGCGAGGGCTAACGTACGAACGCGGGGCGCAGCGTACCCAGGAAGCGGGGTGCGTGTGCGCGAGCCATGCCCCATTGTGCTCCCTGCCGGGCGAGACGCACCCGTCCGCAGCCACGGCATCCCGTCTCGTGGGGCGACCCGTCGTTCGGTGACTGGTCGTTCGGTGACTACACCTTCGGCGAGGTCGTCTGGGACGGCTGGCAGGCCGAGCCCGGTGAGAACCCCGCGGACTGCCTCGGCGGCAATCCCGGTGTCACCGACCTGACGAACGACGTCGTGGAGAACGACCCCGTCGCCGGAGTTCTGCTCGAGGGTGCTGTCAGCTATGGCTCGACCACCTACGGCGCCGTCACGCCCACCGGACCCGTGGCGCTCTTCGTGAACGGGGTCTCCCTGCCGATCACCCCGGCCGTCGGCTGACCCACCCACGGGAGCGGGGTCGCGCCCCACGGTGCGACCCCGCTCCCGTGCGTGCGGCCGCGTCCGACGCAGGCAAAGTCCCCCGCGCCGCTCGGTGTCGCGGCTATCGTCGGGCCTGCCCGCACCTGCGGCCGCACCCGAGGGGGCACCGATGTCCGAGCCGGCACCCGCGGCCTCAGGCCGGCTGACCGTGCGCGGCGCCGTCGTGCTCGGGATCGGCGCGATGGTCGGTGCAGGGATCTTCGCGCTGCTCGGGCAGGCCGGCGCGGTCGCCGGCTCCGCGGTGTGGATCTCGTTTCTGCTGGCCGGGGCGATGTCCGCGACGCTCGGGTACACGCTCGTGAAGTTCGCGATGCGCTGGCCGTCGTCCGGTGGGCTGATCGTGTACCTGCAGCACGGCTTCCGCAGCCGCCGGCTCGTCGGTGTCGCCGCGTGGCTGGGGTACCTGACGGCGATCGTCGTGGTGGGCGCGATGGTCGCCGCCTCGTTCGGGGACTACGCCGCCGTGCTGCTCGCCGACGCACCTCCGGGAGGCTGGCTGTCGAAGCTGTGCGCCGTGGCGCTGGTCGCGCTCGGAACCGGGGTCACCGTCGCCGGGCCGCGCCTGATCGACCGGGTGCAGACGGCGATCGTGGGCCTGCTCCTCATCGTGTTCGCGGTGTTCGTCGTCGGCACGCTCCCGCACGTGGACGCCGCGCTCCTCGCGCCGAGCACCTACCCGGGCGTGGACGACATCGTGGCGAGCATCGCCCTGACGTTCTTCGCGTTCCTCGGCTTCGCGGTGATCTCGTTCTCGGGCGACGACCTCGCCGAGCCTCGGCGCGAGCTCCCCGTCGCGATGTACGCCGCGCTCGCGATCACCACCGTGCTCTACGTCGCCGTCGCGCTCGCGGTGTTCGGCACCCTGCCCGTCGACGAGGTGGTCGCCGCGGGGCCGACGGCTCTGGCCGTCGCGGCGGAACCGGCGCTCGGACAGGCCGGGTTCGTGATGATGGCCTGCGCGGCGCTGCTGGCGACGGCCTCCACGGTGACCGCGATGCTGTACGGCTCGGTCGGGCTGAGCGCCGCACTGGCGAGCTCCGGGACCTTTCCGCGGGTGTTCGGCCCCGGCACGCGGCTGGGCCGGCACGGCGGGCTGCTCATCACGGCGGCACTGACGGTCGCGCTCGTCACCGTGCTCAGCGTGGGAGCCCTCGCCTCCGTGGGCAGCGCCGTGTCGCTCGCGGTCTTCCTGCTCGTCGCCGTGGCGGCGTTCCGGCTGCGGACCGAGCTCGGCGCGTCCCTGGTGCTGACCGCGGTCGCGGTGGCGGTCTCCGGCGTCGTGCTGGTGTGGTTCGTCGTGGACCTGTACGCGTCGGACCGGCGCTCGTTCTGGGCCATGATCGTCCTGGTCGGCCTCGCCGTCGTCGTCGACGAGGCGTGGACGCGGCGACGGCGGACGGCCGAGTCCCGTCCGTGACCACCCCGCTACCGTGCACGGATGCGGTGGGAGTCGCTCTTCGCGGACATGGAGGCCCAGCTCGCGGCTGGTCGGCTCGCCGACGTCCGGGCGGACGTGGCTGAGCTCGCGCGCGCCGAGCGGGCCTCGATCACGCTCGCCGCGCGGGCGCGCGCGTCGGTCGGTCGCCCGGTCCGGATGCTGGTCGGAGGCGCCGACGTGCTCGAGGGGGAGCTCATCGACGCAGCCCCGGAGTGGCTCCTGCTGGCCACGTCCTCCGTGCGCCGCGCCCTCGTCCCGCTCGCTGCCGCGGTGGCGGTCGACGGTCTCGCCGCGCACGCAGCGCCTGCGCCCGGCGCGGTGGAGTCGCGGCTGGGGCTGGGGCACGCGCTGCGTGCGCTCGCGCGGGACCGGGTGGTGGTCCGGGTGCGGGCAGGCGGCGCCGACCTGACGGGCCGCATCGAACGGGTCGGCGCGGACCACCTGGACCTCGTGGAGGTGGACGGGGCACGCCGTGGGGGATGGGCTGTCGCGTTCGCGACGCTGGCGGTGGTCCAGTCCGGTTGAGAGCCGGTCAGTCCGTGGCGTCGTCGACGGTGCTGCCGTCGCTGGAGATCCGGGCGCGCGTCTGCTCGTACATCCGCTGGATGTATTTCTCCAGCTCGGTCGACTCGACGCGCCACTGCAGCCGGCCGCCGATCTGGATGGCGGGCAGCTCACCGGAGCGTACGAGCGCATAGGCCTGCGGCGCCGAGATGTTCAGCACCTCGGTGACGTCCGCGAGGGTCAGGAACCGCGAAGGCATGACCGCAGTGTGGCACGCGGTGGCGCCCGGACCCGGTTGTCCACAATGCTCCGTTCGCGTCGGTCCGCAGACGGCAGGATGGCCGTCTGCAGCGATGCACCGCGAACCAGGGGAGCCGATGGACACGAGCGTGATGGACCTGCCCGCACCGGTGGCAGCACGGCTGCGACGCCCCGGCTGGCGTGACCCTCGGCTCCTGGCGGGTGTCGCGATGGTCGCTGCGTCGGTGCTGCTCGGCTCGTGGGCGGTCCGGACGGCCCAGGCCACGGTTCCCGTGTACGTGACGCGTGCCGCGCTGGTGCCCGGAGATCGCGTCACGGCCGCGGACCTCGCGGTCGTCGACGTGCGGCTGGGCACGGTCGACCTCGACCACTACCTGCGCGCCGACCAGCCGGTCGCCGGCGACGGTGTGGCCGTCCGTGCCGTCGGCCGCGGGGAGCTGGTACCCGCGTCGGCGGTGGGCTCGGCCGCCGACCTCGACCTGCGTCCCGTCTCGGTGACGCTCACGCGCGCACCGTCGAGCGACGTGGTGCCGGGTGCGCTCGTGGACCTGTGGTTCACACCTCCCGCCCCGAAGGAGGGCACCGAGCCGGCGGAGCCGGACGAGCTGGCGGGAGGTCTCACGGTCGCCGAGGTCAGCACGCCGTCAGGGGCCTTCGGCGCCTCGGGCGGGAGCGCGGTCCAGGTGCTCGTCCCCAGCTCGTTGCTCCCCGTGGTCCTCACCGCGCTCGCCGCCGAGGGCACGGTCGACGTCGTCCCGGTCCTCGGCACGGGAGGCTGACGTGGCCGTCGGGGTGCTCTGTGCCGTCCAGGGGTCGGCGGAGGCGATCATCGTCCAGGCCGTCGAGCAGACGGGCGGACGGCTCAGTGTGACCAGGCGGTGCGCCGACCTCACCGAGCTGCTCGCGGCCGCCGAGGCGGGGCTGGGACGGCTGGCCGTCGTCTCGGGCGACCTGGACCTGCTCGACCGTGAGGCGATCGAGCTGTTGCACCGGGCCGGGGTGCGCGTCGTGGGCATCGGTGACGCCACGCGACCGTGGCTCGGTGAGCGGCTCGTGGCACTCGGTGCGGACCTGGTGGCGGTCGCCCCCCACGACGAGGCGTCCGCGGGCGACGTCGTCCGGGAGGCGCTCGCCATCCTCGGTACCGCGCCGGACGAGCTGCCGGACGCGGGCTGGCCCGACGAGCAGACGGTCCGCCGTCCGGCGCGTGGCCTCGTCGTGGCCGTGTGGGGTCCGACGGGTGCCCCGGGCCGCACGACGGTGGCCGTGAACGTGGCCGCGGAGCTCGCCGCCGGCGGGCGCCGGACGCTGCTCGTGGACGCCGACACCTACGGCGGGAGCGTCGCGCAGGTGGTCGGCATGCTCGATGAGGCCCCCGGGCTCGCGGCAGCCGCTCGCGCCGCCGGGCAGGGCACCCTCGACCTGATGACGCTCGCCCGGCTCACCCCGAGCATCGCCCCTGACCTGCGGGTCCTGTCGGGCATCTCCCGGGCGGACCGCTGGCCGGAGCTGCCCTCCTCGTCGCTCGACGCGGTGTGGACGGTCGCGCGCGGGCTCGCGGAGTGGACCGTGATCGACTGCGGCTTCTGCCTGGAGCAGGACGAGGCGCTCAGCTACGACACGCGGGCGCCGCGCCGCAACGCCGCCACGCTCAGCGCCCTCGAGGCGGCGGACGTCGTGCTCGTGGTCGGTGCCGGGGACCCGGTGGGCATCCAGCGCCTCGTCCGAGGTCTGGGTGAGCTCACCGACCTCGGGCTCGGCAGCACGCGGTTCGTGCTGGTCAACCGGGTCCGGGCCTCCGTGGCCGGTCCGCACCCCGGCGAGGCCGTCGGGCAGGCCCTCGCGCGGTACGCGGGGGTCGTCGACGCCCACCTGGTGCCCGACGACCGTCCCGCCCTGGACGCGGCCCTGCTCGAGGCGCGGACGTTGCGGGAAGCCGTCCCGGGGTCACCCGTGCGTCGCGCCCTGGCGGGGGTCGCCGCGCGGGTCGATGCGCTGCTGGTCGACGTCCCTGTCGAGGAGAGCGTCGGGGAGGCCGTGCGCGCCTGAGCCGGCGGCCGCGCGGGCACGGGGCACACTGGCCTCGTGCGCATCTACCTCCCCGCCTCGCTCGACCAGCTCGACTCCGCGTCCGGACCGCTGACGGCCCGTCGCGCCCACGCGGTCACACCGGCTCTGCGGGCGATGTTCGCCGACGAGGACGACGAGGGTCTGGAGTACGCCGCGCAGCTGGCCGCGGCTGACGACTCCCTCGAGCTCCTGGCTGATCGGCCGGACGCGCCGCAGCTGCGGTGCGTGGTGTCGGTGGACGTCGCGGACGGGGCGGTGCTCGCGCTGTCGGGTGACGACGACGTGCCCAGCGCCGTCGAGCTGACCCGCGCCGTGCCGCAGGGCGACGTCATCTGCGTGCACATCGACGAGCCTGCGGCCGCTGCCGACGTCACGCTCGCCGCGGGGGGAGACGAGGAGGCGGCGGCACGCCTCGACGAGCGGGACCTGCTCTGGTACGACGCGTCCGAGCTCGGGAACGTCCCGCGTTGACGTCTCCGGGCCCGCACCAGGATTGCCGCCCGGGTGTGCTTCGTCACGTGGCGGGTCGCCAGTTGGACCCGGCCTCAGCGCTCGGGTAGTGTTCACCGCCGGTACGACGTCCGGATGCGCGTTGGTCCGCCCCGCCAGGCGACCTTCGAGCTCCGGGCGTTATACCCCCATGGGGTATGGTGTAATTGGCAGCACGACTGATTCTGGTTCAGTTAGTCTAGGTTCGAGTCCTGGTACCCCAGCGCGAGCACCGCTGGCTCGATCTCCTCGGAGCATCGGGTAGAGTGTTCACTCGCAAGCGAGGCCCACGGGCCGAGCAGCGTATAGGCCCCCGTTGTGTAGCGGCCTAGCACGCCGCCCTCTCACGGCGGTAGCGCCGGTTCGAATCCGGTCGGGGGTACGCACAAGTTGGCCCGGTCACCACGGTGACCGGGCCCTCTGCGTTCTCGATCGGTTCAGTGCTGGCCGGGCGGCCCGTGCGACGACGTCGGCAGCAGCGAGACGACGCCCCAGCCCACCACGGCCGCGATCGCACCGACGAGGACGCCGGTGATGACGGCGTCAGCCGCCCCGCCGCCGCCCAGGAGGGCAAGGACCGCGCCGAGGATCAGCCCGACGCCGCCGGCGACCAGGGCGACGCGCCGGCGCAGGCGGCGCCGCGACGCCGCGGCACCGCGCACGGCCACGTCAGTCCGCCGTCCGTCGCAGGACCTCGGTCAGCCTGTTGGCCGCCGACACGACCGCGGCAGCGTGCAGCCGGCCCGGCTGGCGGGAGAGGCGCTCGAGCGGCCCGGAGACCGACACGGCGGCGACGATGCGACCCGACGGGCCACGCACGGGCGCGGACACGGACGCGACCCCGACCTCACGCTCGGAGACCGACTGCGCCCAGCCGCGGCGGCGGACGCCGGACAGGATGGTCGCGGTGAACTTGGCGCCCTGCAGTCCTCGGTGCAGCCGGTCCGGCTCCTCCCACGCGAGCAGGATCTGCGCGGCGGAACCGGCGTGCATGGTCAGGGTGGCGCCGACCGGGATCGAGTCGCGCAGACCGATCGGGCGCTCCGCGGCAGCCACGCAGATCCGCTGGTCACCCTGGCGACGGTAGAGCTGGGCGCTCTCGCCCGTGTGGTCGCGCAGCGCGGCGAGCACGGGCCCGGCGGCGGCGAGGAGGCGGTCCTCGCCAGCGGCCGTCGCCAGCTCCGAGAGGCGGGGTCCGAGCACGAACCGACCCTGCATGTCGCGCGCCACGAGACGATGGTGCTCGAGCGCCACGGCCAGCCGGTGGGCGGTGGGTCGAGCAAGATGGGTGGCGGTGACGAGCTGCGCGAGCGTCGCCGGGCCGGCCTCGAGGGCGCTGAGAACGGACGCGGCCTTGTCCAGCACGCCGACTCCGCTAGAGTTGTCCATAGGTCGATATTGGCGTCTCGCAGGCTGAGATGCAAGTACGGCGGCAGACGAGCCGGGAAAACCACTCTCCCGGCCGACGGATCGAACGAGAGAACGGACCGAGAAGATGGCCGGCACGTTGGCGGAGAAGGTCTGGGATGCGCACGTCGTGCGACGGGGCACCGACGGGGCGCCCGACCTCCTCTACATCGACCTCCACCTCGTCCACGAGGTGACGAGCCCGCAGGCGTTCGAGGGCCTGCGTCTCGCGGGTCGCCCGGTGCGCCGCCCGGACCTCACCCTGGCGACCGAGGACCACAACACCCCCACGCTGGACATCGACCGGCCCATCGCCGACGAGACCAGCCGCACGCAGATCCAGACCCTGCGCAACAACGCCGCCGAGTTCGGGGTGCGCATCCACTCGCTCGGCGACGCGGACCAGGGCATCGTCCACCAGGTCGGACCGCAGCTCGGGCTGACCCAGCCGGGCCTGACGGTCGTCTGCGGTGACTCGCACACGTCCACGCACGGGGCGTTCGGCGCGCTGGCGTTCGGCATCGGCACCAGCGAGGTCGAGCACGTGCTCGCCACGCAGACGCTCCCGCTGGCGCCGTTCAAGACCATGGCGATCACGGTCGACGGCGAGCTGCCCCCGGGCGCCACCAGCAAGGACATCATCCTGGCGATCATCGCCAAGATCGGCACCGGTGGCGGCCAGGGCTACGTGCTCGAGTACCGCGGCGAGGCCATCCGGGCGCTGTCGATGGAAGCCCGCATGACCGTCTGCAACATGTCGATCGAGGCCGGCGCCCGCGCGGGCATGATCGCGCCCGACCAGACGACGTTCGAGTACCTCAAGGGCCGCCCGCACGCGCCCGAGGGTGCCGACTGGGACGCCGCCGTGGCGTACTGGAGCACGCTGAAGACCGACGAGGACGCCGAGTTCGACGTCGAGGTCGTCCTCAAGGCCGAGGACCTCGAGCCGTTCGTCACGTGGGGCACCAACCCGGGCCAGGGCCTGCCGCTGTCCGGCTCCGTGCCGGTGCCGGAGGAGATCGCCGACGCCGACGAGC
The DNA here is from genome assembly GCF_001426705.1 of Cellulomonas sp. Root485. Taxonomy (GTDB): domain Bacteria; phylum Actinomycetota; class Actinomycetes; order Actinomycetales; family Cellulomonadaceae; genus Cellulomonas. The sequence continues at coordinate 783,508 of NZ_LMFC01000001.1, forward strand.
GCGGCGCCGCCGAGCGGGCCATCGAGTACATGGGCCTGACGCCGGGGCAGCCGCTGCGCGAGATCAAGGTCGACACGGTCTTCATCGGGTCGTGCACCAACGGCCGCATCGAGGACCTGCGCTCCGTGGCCAAGGTCATCCGCGGCAAGCACAAGTCCGACGACGTCCGCGTGCTCGTGGTGCCGGCGTCGGCCCGCGTGCGGCTCCAGGCGGAGGCAGAGGGTCTCGACAAGATCTTCCTCGACTTCGGCGCCGAGTGGCGCAACGCCGGCTGCTCGATGTGTCTGGGCATGAACCCCGACCAGCTCGCCCCGGGGGAGCGCTCGGCGTCCACGTCCAACCGCAACTTCGAGGGTCGGCAGGGCAAGGGCGGGCGCACCCACCTGGTCTCGCCGCTCGTCGCCGCCGCGACGGCCATCCGCGGCACGCTGTCCTCCTATGCCGACCTCGACACCGGTGCGCCGACGCCGGACGGCAGCCCCCTCACCGACCTCCAGACGGTCTGACCCAGGAAAGCGAGCACTGTCATGGAGAAGTTCAGCCAGCACACCGGCGTCGGGGTCCCGCTGCGCCGCAGCAACGTCGACACCGACCAGATCATCCCGGCCGTCTACCTCAAGCGCGTCACGCGCACCGGGTTCGAGGACGCGCTGTTCGCCGCCTGGCGCGGCGACCCGTCGTTCATCCTCAACCAGGAGGCGTACGCGTCGGGCTCCGTGCTCGTCGCCGGGCCCGACTTCGGCACCGGCTCGTCCCGTGAGCACGCCGTGTGGGCGCTCAAGGACTACGGCTTCAAGGTCGTCATCTCGAACCGCTTCGCGGACATCTTCCGCGGCAACTCCGGCAAGCAGGGTCTGCTGGCCGCGCAGGCGGCGCAGGAGGACATCGAGCTCATCTGGAAGATCCTCGAGACGCGACCGGGCACGGAGGTGACCGTCGACCTGGAGTCGAAGACGATCACCTGCGACGACGTCGTGGTGCCGTTCCAGGTCGACGACTACACGCGCTGGCGCCTCATGGAGGGCCTCGACGACATCGGGCTGACGCTCGAGCACGCCGACGAGATCTCCGCGTTCGAGGCCCGTCGCGAGCCGTGGCGCCCCGCCACCCTGCCGGCCAAGCACCTGCCGCCCGTCGAGATCGTCGCCGCACGGCCGAGCGGAGTGCCGGTCGAGATCGGCCGCCGCCCCTGACACCGGTCCGGCGCGCCCTCCCCGCCCGCGGCGCGCCGGACCGTCTCAGTGACTAGCGTGTGCGCTGGGCCACGGTGCAGTGCGCGCCGGCCGAGGGAGGACCACCATGCCGGGCAAGTCGCAGATCGCCGACCGGATCGCCGCACGAGGTGCCTCGCGGGCGGCTGCCGCCGCTGCGGTGGAGGCCGTCCTCGACGAGATCACGACCGCGCTCGCGGCCGGCGAGCGGGTCACGCTCACCGGCTTCGGGACGTTCGAGGCCACCGGACGCGCCGCGCGCACCGGACGCAACCCGCGCACCGGTGAGGCGCTCGAGGTCGCCGCGACGACGGTGGCCCGGTTCCACCCCGGGGCCACCCTGCGGGCGCGGGTCGCGGCAGGATCGGGGGAGTCGCTCGGAGCCGTCGCGGACCTGAGCACCCTCCAGGGTCTGGCCGCACCGGAGCCGGTCGCCGCGCCCGAGCCGGCACCCGTGGCGGCAGCCAAGCCGAAGGCGAAGCCGTCGGTCGCGTCATCGAGCAAGGCGAGCGCGAGCGCGAAGGCGAAGGTGAAGGCCGAGGCGAAGAAGGCCGACGTCAAGAAGCGCGCCGATGCCGCGAAGAAGGCCGAGGCCAAGAAGCGTGCCGACGCCAAGAAGTCGGCCAAGAAGAAGTCCACTGCCAAGGACAAGAAGAAGTCCGGCAAGGGTCACGCCAAGAAGAAGTGACGCCCGGCCCCGTCACGTGAAGGTTTCGCACCCGCCCGGCGTGCCGGTCGTCGTGCGGTCAGGAGCACGCCCGCGCGTGGGAGACGATGGTTCGATGACCGACCTGCTGTACGTCAACGGTGGCAACCCGCTCTCGGGCGAGATCACCGTCCGCGGTGCCAAGAACTTCGTCTCCAAGGCGATGGTCGCCGCGCTGCTGGGGGAGACCCCGAGCACGCTGCGCAACGTCCCGCAGATCCGCGACGTCGCCGTGGTCACCGGGCTGCTGGAGCTCCACGGCGTCAAGGTCGGTGCCGACGCCGAGGCGGGCGTCCTGCACCTCGACCCGACGGACGTCGAGTCGGCGCACGTCGCGGACATCGACACCCACGCCGGGTCCAGCCGCATCCCGATCCTGTTCTGCGGCCCGCTGCTGCACCGGCTCGGTGAGGCCTTCATCCCCGATCTCGGCGGCTGCCGGATCGGCGACCGGCCGATCAACTACCACCTCGACATCCTGCGACAGTTCGGCGCGGTCGTGGAGAAGACCGACAACGGCATCCACATCCGCGCGCCCCGGCGTCTGCAGGGCACCAAGATCGCGCTGCCGTACCCCAGCGTCGGTGCCACCGAGCAGCTGCTGCTCACGGCCGTCCGCGCGGAGGGCGTCACCGAGCTCGCCAACGCCGCGATCGAGCCCGAGATCCTCGACCTCATCAACGTGCTCCAGAAGATGGGCGCGATCATCTCCGTCGACACCGACCGGTTGATCCGGATCGAGGGCGTCGACCGGCTGGTCGGGTTCCAGCACACGGCCCTCTCCGACCGGATCGAGGCGGCGTCGTGGGCGTCGGCGGCCCTGGCGACGGGTGGCGACATCTACGTCCGCGGCGCGACGCAGCCCGAGATGACCACGTTCCTCAACACGTTCCGCAAGGTCGGCGGCGAGTTCGCCATCGACGACGCGGGCATCCGGTTCTTCCACCCCGGTGGGGATCTGCGCTCGATCACGCTCGAGACGGACGTGCACCCCGGGTTCATGACGGACTGGCAGCAGCCGCTCGTCGTGGCCCTGACGCAGGCCAAGGGCCTGTCGATCGTGCACGAGACCGTGTACGAGAACCGGTTCGGGTTCACCGAGGCGCTGGTCGGCATGGGCGCGACCATCCAGGTCTACAAGGAGTGCCTGGGCGGTCGGCCGTGCCGGTTCGGGCAGCGCAACTTCTTCCACTCGGCCGTGATCTCCGGCCCGACGCCGCTGGCTGCCGCCGACATCGAGGTGCCGGACCTGCGCGGGGGCTTCAGCCACCTCATCGCCGCGCTGACCGCGAAGGGCACCTCGTCGGTGCGGGGCATCAGCCTCATCGACCGTGGGTACGAGCGGTTCACGGCGAAGCTCGAGGCGCTCGGCGCCGAGTTCAGCCGGGACTGACAGGTAGCATCGGCTCCCGTGCAACCGCCGGCCAGATCCAATCGCGCCTACCGCATCGTCGCCCACATCGTGCGGCCCATCCTGCGCTCGATGACGCGCCACGACTGGAGCGGGACCGAGAACTTCCCCCGCGAGGGCGGGTTCATCGTCACCTCGAACCACATGACGAACATCGACCCGCTGACGTTCGCCCACTTCCTGTGGGACAACGGGGTCGCGCCCAAGATCCTGGCCAAGGCGCCGCTGTTCAAGATCCCCGTGCTGGCGGGCGTGCTGCGGGCGACGGGCCAGATCCCGGTGTACCGGAACACCTCGTCGGCGGGGGAGTCGCTGACCGCAGCCGTCACCGCCATCGGCGACGGCGACGTCGTCGCGGTCTTCCCGGAGGGCACGCTGACCCGGGACCCGGACCTGTGGCCGATGGTCGGCAAGACCGGCATCGCGCGTCTCGCGCTGACGACGAAGGCACCGGTCATCCCCGTCGCCCAGTGGGGCGCGCAGAACCTGCTGGCCCGCTACGGCAAGCTCCTCAAGCCGTTCCCGCGCAAGCTCGTCACGGTGGTCGCCGGCCCTCCGGTGGTGCTGGACGACCTCTACGACCGCCCGCAGGACACCGCGACGCTGCGAGAGGCCACGGAGCGCGTGATGGACGCCATCACGGCCCTGCTGGCGCAGGTGCGTGAGGAGGAGCCGCCGGCGGTCCGCTACGACATGCGCAAGCCGCTCGCGCAGGGCGAGAAGAGGGTCGGCGGAGACCACGCGACCCACCCCGAGCTGCCGTGACGGCGGACCAGGTGACGCACGACCGGCCGCACACGCCGGGTGCGCCGCGGCTGCGTGCCGCGGTGCTGGGCGCCGGTGCCTGGGGCACCACGTTCGCCGCCGTCATGGCCGACGCCGGGTGCGACGTGACGGTCTGGGGTCGCGACGAGAAGGTCTGCCGGCAGATCGCCGACGAGCACCGCAACGAGGCCTACCTGCCGGGGGTCGAGCTCCCCGCACGGGTCACCGCGTCGAGCGACGCCCGGGCTGTGCTCGCCGGTGCCGACGTCGTCGCGGTCGCCATCCCGTCGCAGAGCGCGCGCGCCACCCTGACGCCCCTGGCTGACGCCGTCGCGGGGCATGCCGTGGCCGTCTCCCTGATGAAGGGTGTCGAGCTGTCGACCGACCGTCGCATGAGCGAGGTCGTCGCGGAGTCCCTCGGCATCCCGGCGGACCGGATCGCCGTGGTCTCCGGGCCCAACCTGGCGCTCGAGATCGCGCGCCGGCAGCCGACGGCGACGGTCGTGGCCTCCACCAGCGAGGCGACCGCCCAGCTGGTGGCGCGGGCGTGCGCGTCCGCGTACTTCCGGCCGTACACGAACGACGACGTCGTCGGCGTCGAGCTGTGCGGGGCCGTGAAGAACGTCATCGCGCTCGCCGTCGGCATCTCGCAGGGTCGCGGCCTCGGCTACAACACGATGGCGACCGTGATCACGCGCGGCCTGGTGGAGATCACGCGGCTCGGCCTGGCCCTCGGCGCGGACGCGGACACGTTCCCCGGTCTGGCCGGGCTGGGCGACCTCATGGCCACGTGCGCGTCGCCGGACTCGCGCAACCACACGCTCGGCGGCCACATCGGCCGCGGGATGACCCTCGACGAGGCGATCTCCGCCACCGGGGGCACCGCGGAGGGCGTGAAGTCGTGCCGGTCCGTCCTGGAGCTCGCCACGACCCTGGGCGTCGAGATGCCGATCACGTCGGCGGTCGTGAAGGTGCTGCACGAAGGCCTGCCGGTCGACCAGCTGGCCCCCCTGCTGCTGGCCCGGCCGCACAAGGCCGAAGGCGCCTAGAGGCTGTCGAGCGCCTGTGCGAGGTCGCGCCAGAGGTCCTCGACGTCCTCGATGCCGACCGACATCCGCAGCAGGTCCTCCGGCACCGTGAGCGACTCGGTGGTGAAGCGGCGTCGGCGCTCCAGGGTCGACTCCACGCCGCCGAGGCTCGTGGCGGGCACCCACAGCCGCAGCGCGGCGACGACGGCGTCGGCCGCGGCAGGTCCGCCGTGCGGGCGCAGGCCGATGATCGCGCCGAAGCCGTCCATGAGCCGCGCGGCCCGCTCGTGGCCCGGGTCCGAGGGCAGGCTCGGGTGCCGGACCTCCGCGACGGCCGCGTGCCCGGCGAGCCGCCGGGCCAGCTCGGCGGCGTTGCTCTGCGCCCGCTCGACCCGCAGCGCGAGCGTGCGCAGACCGCGCAGGGCGAGCCACACCTCGAACGGCCCGGCGATCGACCCGTGCAGCGTGCGGTACGCGTGCAGCCGCGCGTGCAGGTCGTCGTCGTCGGCCAGGGCGGCGCCGAGCACGACGTCCGTGTGCCCGGCGAGGTACTTGGTCACGGAGTGCACGACGACGTCCGCCCCGTGCTCGAACGGGCGCTGGACCAGGGGGGTGGCGAAGGTGTTGTCGACGCCGACCAGGGCGCCCACCGCGTGCGCCGCCTCGACCAGCGCCGGGAGGTCGGCGACCTCGAGCATCGGGTTGGTCGGTGTCTCGACCCAGAGCAGGGACGCGGGCCGCGGGTCGCTCAGGGCGGCGACCACCGCCGCGGTGTCGTCGATGTCGACCAACGTCACGTCGATGCCGAGGCGCTCCTGCAGGTCCTGCGCGTAGCCGAGCGTGACCTGGTAGGCGTGCCGCGGGAGGACCAGTCGGCCACCCGGGGGCACCAGGGAGAGCGCCGCCGCGATGGCCGCCATCCCCGAGCCGAACACCAGGGCCGGGTGCGTGGAACCCTCGAGCGTGCCGAGCGTCTCCTCGAACGGGTGCCACGTCGCGGCGTCCATGCGGCCGTACAGCGGCTCGCCCTGCGCGGGCACACCCTGCGAGACGAAGGTGGAGGAGAGCACGACGGGTGGGTTCACGGGAGCACCCTGCGTGCGCTCGGGCCGGCCGGCGGCGACGACGAGCGTCGCGGGGGAGAGGTCGTCCACGTGGTCGGAGGTCACGCGCCGCACGTTACCCGGGTGACCCACGGATGCGACCAGACGGCCCTGAGGAGCGGTCGCCGCCAGGTAGGGTCGGGCGCGATGGACGCCACCTCCCAGCCCTCGGGCCACGACCAGACCCCCTCTCAGACCCGTGGACAGACCCCCCGGAACGGCCGCCGCCCCCGCGTGATGGTCCTGTTCGGCGGACGCTCCGGTGAGCACGCGATCAGCTGCGCGACGGCAGGCGGCGTGCTGCGCGCCATCGACCGCGACCGCTACGACGTCCTCGCCGTCGGCATCACTCCCGCCGGCCGCTGGGTGCTCGCCGACGACGACCCCGAGCACTGGGCCATCTCCGAGGGGCACCTGCCGCAGGTCGAGGACACCGCCGCGCACGTGCTGCTCCCGCAGGCCGTGGACGACCGCGACGTCCAGGTGCTCGAGGCGGGACGGCTGCCTCGGGTGCTCGGCGAGGTCGACGTGGTCTTCCCGCTGCTGCACGGCCCGTTCGGCGAGGACGGCACGCTGCAGGGCCTGCTCGAGCTGGCCGACGTGCGCTACGTGGGCGCCGGGGTGCTCGCGTCCGCGGTCGGTATGGACAAGCACATGATGAAGCTCGTGCTCGCGGGCCACGGCCTGCCCGTCGGCCCCTTCCGCGTGGTGCTCCCGGGCGAGCTGGACCGCGACCCCGACGGCGTCACGGCGCGCATCGCCGAGCTCGGGCTGCCGCTGTTCGTCAAGCCTGCGCGCGCCGGCTCCAGCCTGGGCATCTCCCGGGTGACCGACCTGGCCGACCTGCCGGCCGCCATCGCCGCGGCCGCGGTGCACGACCCGAAGATCATCGTCGAGGCCGCGATCGTCGGACGGGAGATCGAGTGCGGCGTCCTCGGCGGCCACGACGGCGACCGGGCACGCGCGTCGTTGCCCGGTGAGATCGTCGTCACCGACCCCCGGCACACGTTCTACGACTTCGAGGCCAAGTACCTCGACGAGGCCGGCGTGACGCTGGCGTGCCCGGCCGACCTGCCCGACGGGATCGTCGAGGCCGTGCGGGACGCGGCGGTCCGGACCTTCGAGGCAGTCGGGTGCGAGGGGCTCGCCCGCGTCGACGTCTTCGTGACCCCGGAGGGCGAGGTGGTCGTCAACGAGATCAACACCATGCCGGGGTTCACTCCGTACTCGATGTACCCCCGCCTCTGGGAGGCGACCGGTGTGGGCTACGCCGAGCTGGTCGATGAGCTCCTGCGCCTGGCGTTGGCGCGTCCCACCGGACTGCGGTGACCCCTGTGGGCGATCTGAGCCGCGCAGGTTACGCTTCCGTAGGTCGTGACGGAGCGAGCGACGAGACCACCACGGTGGCCGTCCCCTGTTCCCTCATGATCGGGACGTCCTCCGGGCGGCCCACCGCACCCCGGCCCGGGTGTGCGCCGCCTGGCCGACACGCAGTGACGGCTCTCCGCAGATCGGTCGTGACCGTCATGGGTGCTCCTCCCCACGCCGCCTCACCGCGTCGCCAGCTCGTCGACACCGTTCCCGGTCGCCTCGCGTGAGCGCCGCCGTCTCGCCGCCGCCCGCCGCCGCGCGCGTCGCGAAGAACGCCCAGGACTACACGGCGCTCGCGGCCTACGTGCGTGAGTCGGGCCTGCTGAAGCGCCGCTACGGCTACTACTGGACGCGCCTGATCGCCGCGGTCCTGGCGTTCGCAGGCATCTGGGTCGCCGTGGTCCTCGTCGGCGACTCGTGGTGGCAGCTCGCCGTCGCCGCCGGGCTCGCGATCGTCCTCACGCAGATCGCGTTCCTCGGCCACGACAGTGCCCACCGGCAGATCTTCAACTCCGGCCCCTGGAACGACTGGACCTCGCGGATCCTCGCCGGGGCGTTCGCCGGCCTCAGCCACACCTGGTGGCGCAACAAGCACAACCGGCACCACGCGTCGCCCAACCAGCAGGGCACGGACCCGGACATCGCTCCCGGGGTCGTCGTCTGGACGGCGGACGTCCTGGACACCCGCACCGGGTTGAAGGGCTGGTTCGGGCGCAACCAGGGATGGTTCTTCTTCCCGCTCCTCATGCTCGAAGGTGTCAGCCTGCACATCTCGAGCGTCCGCCTGCTGCTCGCCAAGGGCGCGGTGCCGCACCGCTGGGTCGAGGCGCCGATCGTCATCACGCGGCTCGCCGTCTACGTCGGGGTGCTGTTCTACCTGCTCCCGCCCGGCAAGGCCTTCGCGTTCATCGGCGTGCAGATGGCCCTGTTCGGCGTGCTGCTCGGCGGCTCGTTCGCGCCGAACCACAAGGGCATGCCGATCATCCCGGCCGGTCTCAAGGTCGACTTCCTGCGCCGGCAGGTGCTCACGTCCCGCAACATCAGGGGCGGCGTGGCCGTCGACTTCATGATGGGCGGCCTGAACTACCAGGTCGAGCACCACCTCTTCCCGAGCATGCCCCGCCCGAACCTCAAGCACGTGCAGCCCGTGGTGCGGGACTACTGCGAGCAGCTCGGCGTGAAGTACACCGAGGTGGGGTTCTTCCGGTCGTACAAGATCATCGTGGCGTACCTCAACCGCGTCGGTCTGGCCGACCGGGCCGCGTTCGACTGCCCCGTGGCCGCCACGTACGGGCGCTGACCGGCTACACGCAGGAGCGGACCTGCTCGGTCAGCGCGACGGCAGGACCCAGCTGGTCGACGAACGCCGTCGAGCGCTCCGCCGCGACCGCGGCCGGGACGTGCAGCTCGACGGCGGGCTCGCGGCCGTAGGTGGTGAACGTCCAGCCGTCGTCGCCCTCGACGACCACCCAGTCGACGGAGGCCCCGCCCGGGGTCTCGACGGTCTGGCAGTGCTCCGTCGTCGGCCCGAGCGGCTCGACCCCGCACCGCAGGACGACCGGGGCTGCAGGGTCGCCCCACGCGGTCGTCGCCTGGGCGGTCGTGTCCCGCTGGGGCAGCCCGTCGCCGAGCGAGTCCGGCATCGCCAGGACGACGCTCGCGCACACCGGCTCGGTCGCGTCCGGGGCCACCTCGACGGGCACCGTGACCGCGCAGCCGCCGAGAGCGACGACACCGGCGACGGGGACGATCAGGCGCAGTCGCCGGTGGATCCAGGGCACCGGCTCACCGTAACCCGTGGGCCGCGCCGAACCTCTACCGTGTCCGGGTGACCGCCGACACCCCCGCACCGTCCGACGGCCCGCTCGTCGCCGAGCTGTCCGAGGACGCGCTCCTCGCGCGCATCTTCCCGCTCCTGCCGGTCGGCGCCGACACGCACGTCCCACCCGGCGACGACGCCGCGGTCGTGGCCGCACCGGACGGCAGGTTCGTCGTCACCACGGACGTCCTGGTGGAGGACCGGCACTTCCGCCGGGCGTGGTCCTCGGGGGAGGACGTCGGCCGGCGGGCAGCCGTGCAGAACCTCGCCGACGTCGCCGCGATGGGGGCGCGGCCCACGAGCCTCGTCGTCGCCCTGGTGATCCCGGGCGACCTGCCTGTGTCGTGGGTCGAGGGTCTGGCGCGCGGGTTGGCCGCCGAGTGCGCGCCGCTCGGGGTGGGTGTCGTCGGGGGAGACCTCTCCGGTGGCCCGGCCGTCGTCGTCGCCGTCGCCGCGCACGGGGACCTCGCCGGGCTCGCGCCGGTCCTGCGCTCGGGCGCCCGGCCGGGTGACGTGGTGGCGCACGCCGGGGTGGCCGGCTGGTCCGCAGCGGGCCTCTCGCTGCTGGAGGCGGGCCGCGGTGAGCTGGACCTCGCGCTGGTGGACGCCCACCGCCGCCCGGTCGCACCGCTCGCGGCCGGGCCGGTCGCCGCGGCCGCGGGCGCCACCGCGATGCTCGACGTGTCCGACGGGCTGCTGCGTGACGCGGGCCGGATCGCGCGCGCGAGCGGAGTTCGGCTCGACCTCGACACCGCGGCGTTCGACGCAGATCGTGACCGGTTGCGTGCCGTGGCCGTCGAGCTCGGCGCCGTGGCCGAGCGCTGGGTCCTGGACGGTGGGGAGGATCACGGTCTGCTGGCGACGTTCCCGTCCGGCTCAGTGCTGCCTCCGCCGTTCCGGGCCGTCGGGCGCGTCGCGGAGGGTTCGGGGGTGAGCGTCGACGGCGTGCCTGCGCCGGCTCGGTCGGGCTGGGACCACTTCGCCGGCTGAGCGTCAGCCGCGGCGGTACCGGACCTCAAGCAGGCTCTCGCCGCCGATGTTGTCGTAGCGCTCCACACCGTCCGCCTGGAAGCCGTGCCGGCGGTAGAAGTGCCGTGCCCGTTCGTTGTCCGCGAGGACCCAGAGCGTCACGGTGGTCTTCTCGCCGACTGCCGCGATCACCGTCCGCATGAGGTCGCGGGCGACGCCGTGACCCCAGGTGCCCGGGTCGAGGTAGATGGAGAAGATCTCCTGGTCACCGCGGGCTGCGTCCTCGTCGCGGCTCGGACCGACGGTGACGAAGCCCACCACGCGGTCCGCCGCGAGGGCGACCCAGGTGCGGATCTCGTCGGCCGGGCCCTCGCGCAGGTACCGGACCCACTGCGCGGTGCGTTCGCCCGCGTCGAGGGAGGCGAGGTACGCGTCGGGAACGATGCCCGCGTACGCCTCCTGCCAGGACCGCACGTGCACCCGGGCGATGCCTGAAGCGTCCCCCTCGGTGGCGACACGGATCGTCACCTCGTCCAGCTGCTCGACCATGGACGTCACCATGCCACACGGATCGGACATGACGAAGGCCCACGAGGTGACAACCTCGCGGGCCTTCGAGCGCGTCGGGTCGACGTCAGACGGCGCGCTGCACCTTGCCGGCCTTGAGGCACGACGTGCACACGTTGAGACGCTTGGGCGTCCCCGCGACGACGGCACGGACGCGCTGGATGTTCGGGTTCCAGCGCCGCTTCGTGCGCACGTGCGAGTGCGAGATGCTGTGCCCGAAGCTCGGGCCCTTGGCGCAGACGTCGCAGTTGGCAGCCACGGTCTTCTCCTGTTGCTCTTTGCGGATCATGAGCCGCGTGTGCGGCGAAGTCATGGGTCGGGGCGCACGAGCGACACCGTCTCCGTACCGTTTCCGGACAAGGATTCGGGGGCCGCCACCGGGCACCACCAGTGCCCAGCATGGCCGGGCAACCGGTCAAGACTAGCCCATCGGGCACGTCGGCCCAAATGTGGGTGGGATGGGGCTGGGTGGTGTGGGTGGGATGAGGCATGGTGGTGCCTCGTCACAGGGCCTGGTGGTGGGACGCGGACGAGACGGCGGAGGTGCGGTGGACCTGCTGGAGGCAGCGGCGGTGCGCGCCTGGGCGGCCGCGGCACGGACGGCTCTCGGGGCGGCGGCGGACCGGATCGACGCCGTCAACGTGTTCCCGGTCGCGGACTCGGACACGGGGACCAACGTCCTGCTGACCGTCGGGGGAGGTGCCGACGCGGTCGCGCTCGTCCCGGCGGACGCGCCGGCGGCGGAGGTGGCGAGGGCGTTCGGCCGGGGCGCCCTGCTCGCGGCGCGCGGAAACTCCGGCGTCATCGTCAGCCAGTACCTGACGGGGCTCGCCCGTGCGCTGCCCGCCCGTGCGGGTGCACGCGAGGTCGCGCACGCGCTGGCCGTGGCGGCACGAGCAGCCCGCGAGGCGACCGTGGAGCCGCAGGAGGGCACGGTGCTCACGCTGGCCGACGTCGTCGCCGACGCGGCGTCGACCGCGGCCGACGCGGGCGCGGACCTGTCCACGATGCTCCGGGAGGCGGTCGCGGAGGCGCTGCGGGCGCTCGGCCGGATCAGCGCCGTGCACCCCGTGCTCCGTGCCGCGCGGGTGCTGGACGCCGGTGCCTGCGCCCTCCTGGTCGTCCTCGACGCGCTGGCCCGCGCGGTCGGCGACGAGCGGCCGGTCCTCGTCCCGCTCGACTGGCTCCCGACGGCCGCCGCGCACCTCGAGTCGGTGGAGACGACCGGCGGTGCCTACGAGGTCATGCTGCTGGTCGGTGACGACGGCACGGCGGACGGCGCGGTCGTCGTCGACACGGGCGCGGAGCTCCGGCGGCGCATGGGCGCGCTGGGGGACTCGGTGGCCGTCGTCGGCGGCGACGGGTGGTGGCACGTGCACGTCCACACCGACGAGCCGACCGCGGCGATCGCCGCCGCCGCGCTGGGCCGACGCGAGCAGGTCCTCGTGCGGCTCCTCGCCGGTGCGCACGCGGGTGGATCGGCCCTGCACGGGCGGGCGGACGGCCGGGAGCGGTGGGGTGTCGTGGTCTGCACCGCCGCGCCGGACCTGGCCGCCTGGTACGCGGCCTCGGGTGCCGTCGTCGTCGTCCGCTGCCCCGAGGCGCCGGTCCGGTCCGAGCACCTCGAGCGCGCGGTCACCGACACGGGAGCGGCTCGCGTCGTCCTCCTGCCGGGAACGGGTGCGGAGGTCTCGACGGTCCCGTCCGTCCCGGGCGTGGTCATCGACGCGCTGGCCGCGGGCGACGAGCTGCGCGCGGTCGTCGGGTCGCTGGCCCTGGCCGGCGAGGGACCGACGGCGCAGGGCCGCTCGGCGGCGCAGGCGGCCCTGGCGCGTCTCGCCGTGCACGCCGTGGAGGCAGCGTCCGTCGGAGCCGTCACCGCGGCCGTCGACACGCTCGTGCGGGCGCCCCGCGCGACCCCGGGCGAGAGCCTGACGGTGCTGGGGCGCGACGCGCCGGACGGCGAGCTCCTCGACGCGCTGGTGGCGTATCTGGCGGCCCACCACCCGGGCGTCGAGGCGACCGTGGTCGGACCGACGGGGCACGGTCCTGCTCTCGTGCTCGGGCTGGACTGACCGTGGCGGAACGGAAGGGGCTGACGTACCACGACAGCGTGCGCTCGCACGTCGACCCGCTCGACGAACGCCCGCCGGGCAAGCCCGCCGAGCTGAAGAAGCTCGCGACGCTCGGCATCGAGACGGTCGGGGACCTGCTGGCCCACTACCCGTGGCGGTACGCCGACTCGCGCGAGGTCACCGACATCGCGAGCCTGGCGGTGGGGCGCAACGTCTCGCTCGTCGCCCAGGTGCGCAGCGCCGAGGTGAAGCTGGCGCAGAGGACGGGCAAGCCGCGCGTCGAGGCGAAGGTGACCGACGGCACGCGCACGCTCGACCTGGTGATCTTCATGCCGCACCGCGGCGCGGCGGACTTCCACGTCAAGCGCCTGGTGCCGGGATCGCTGGGGCTGTTCTCCGGGCAGATCAACATCTTCAACGGCCGGCTGCAGCTGGCGAACCCGACGTACGCGATCTTCGGGCACGAGGTCGACGAGGCCGTCGCGCTCGAAGAGGCCGAGTGGCCGATCCCGATCTACCCGGCGACGGCCGGGCTGGAGTCCGACAAGATCCGCGCGGCGGTCCGGGCGGCGCTCGACCCGCTGACCGAGCAGGACGTCCCCGACCCGGTGCCGGGCCCGGTGCGGGCCGAGCGTCACCTGGCGTCGCGGTGGTCCGCGCTGCGCGGGGTGCACGTGCCCCAGACGGAGGACGACTGGCGCAAGGGGCAGGCGCGGCTGCGGTACGAGGAGGCCTTCGTCCTGCAGGTCGAGCTGGCTCGTCGCCGGGCCGGCGCGCAGCACGAGGAGTCGACCGCGCGCCCCGCCCGGTCCGGTGGGCTGCTGGAGGCCTTCGACGCGCGGTTGCCGTTCGTCCTCACCGACGGGCAGGTCGCGGCCGGGGAGCAGATCGCCGCCGACCTCGCGCGACCGCACCCCATGCAGCGGCTGCTCCAGGGCGAGGTCGGGTCGGGCAAGACCGTCGTGGCGCTGCGCGCGATGCTGCAGGTGGTGGACGCGGGCGGCCAGGCAGCCTTGCTCGCCCCCACGTCCGTGCTCGCGGCGCAGCACGTCCGGACGTTGCGCGCGCTGCTGGGGGACCTCGCCGAGGGGGGCCTGCTGGGCGGCTCGGAGATCGGTACCCGGGTGGCGCTGCTCACCGGGGCGCAGAGCACCGCCGAGCGGCGCAGCAACCTGCTGGAGGCCGCGAGCGGGCAGGCGGGGATCGTCGTCGGCACGCACGCGCTGCTGTCGGACCCGGTGCAGTTCGCGGACCTCGGGCTCGTCGTCATCGACGAGCAGCACAAGTTCGGTGTCGAGCAGCGGGGGCGGTTGCAGGCCAAGGCCGCGAACGCGCCGCACCTGCTGGTGACCACCGCCACACCCATCCCGCGCACGGTCGCGATGACGGTGTTCGGCGAGCTGGAGATCTCCGAGCTGCGGCATGTGCCCGCCGGGCGCAGCGGCATCACCACCCACGTCGTCCCGGCCGACAACCGACCCTGGATGGACCGCACGTGGAGCCGGGTGCGCGAGGAGGTCGAGCGCGGCGGCCGGGCGTTCGTGGTGTGTGCGCGGATCGACGCCGACGACGAGGCCGACGGTGCTGAGCTCGTCCCGGACGAGCCGGCGACCGTCGGCGAGGCCCAGGCTGCCGCGCAGCGTGCACCGAAGAAGCCGCTGCGCGCCGTCCTCGAGGTCGTCGAGACGCTGCGGTCCGACCCGCGGTTGGGCGGCACCGCCGTCGGGCTCCTGCACGGGCGGATGACGAGCGAGGAGAAGGACCGGGCCATCGCCGACTTCGCGTCCGGCCGCACGCCCGTGCTCGTGTCGACGACGGTCATCGAGGTCGGGGTGGACGTGCCCGAGGCCACGGTCATGGTGATCCTCGACGCCCACGTCTTCGGTCTCTCGCAGCTGCACCAGCTGCGCGGCCGCGTCGGCCGGGGGAGCGCACCGGGGCTGTGCCTGCTCGTCGCGGACGCCCCCGAGGGGACCGTCGCCGCCCAGCGGCTCGGTGCGCTCGCGGCGACGACCGACGGGTTCGAGCTCGCGCGCGTCGACCTCGAGCTGCGCAAGGAGGGCGACGTCCTCGGCTCCGCCCAGTCGGGGAAGCGCGGCACGCTGCGGTTCCTGCGGATCGTCAGCGACGGCGCGCTCATCGAGCGGGCGCGCGACGACGCCCGTGCGCTGGTCGAGGCGGACCCGGACCTGGCCGCGTGGCCGGCGCTGCGGGCCGCGATCGACCTGCAGCTCGCCGACGGGCGCGAGGAGTTCCTCGGCCAGAGCTGAGCGCGTCTCGCAGGACGACGACCTCGCATACCCTGACGCACGTGCCCAAGAAGCCCGTCATCCGCGCCCAGGACCTGATCGTCGGCTACGGCGGGGCGCCCGTGTGTGCACCCGTGACGTTCACGCTGGCACCCGGCAAGGTCGTCGCCCTCGTCGGCGCCAACGGCTCCGGGAAGTCGACCGTCCTGCGCGCCGTGATCGGGCTGCTCGAGCCGTCAGGCGGCACCCTGCGCGTGTTCGACAACCCGGTCGACGAGCGGGACGTGGCCTTCCGCACGAAGGTGGCCAGCGTCCTCGACGACGACGCGTACTTCCCGGCGCTCACCGTCTCCGAGCACCTGTACCTGACCGCCCGCGGGCACGGCGTGCACGGTGCGCAGGACGTCGTCGCCGGGCTGCTCGCCGAGTTCGGGCTGACCGACCACGCCCGGTCGCTGCCGGTCGCGCTCTCGTCGGGTCAGCGACGCCGGCTGCTGCTCGCCGCCGGCTTCGTCCGGCCGCGCTCCCTGCTCGTCCTCGACGAGCCCGAGCAGCGGCTCGACCGGGCGATGCGGGACCGGCTCGCCGCGCGGATCGTCGCGGAGAAGGAGGCGGGCGGTGCGGTGCTCCTGGCCACGCACGACCCGGACCTGCTGCGGGCCGTCGCCGACCGGGCCGTGCACGTCGCGGACGACGTCACGCGGCTGCTGCCCACCGACCAGGCGGCCGACCTCATCTCGCGGGAGAACCCGTGACCGCGGCCGACCACGACGACGCGCCCGGGACAGCGCTCGACCACGACGACGAGCCCGCGGTCCAGCCCTTCGAGGTCGGCGCGGTCCCGTCCGCGAAGAGCATCCGCCGCTTCACCTCCCAGGCGGCGAACGCCCGCGGCGGTGCCAGCCTCGGCTCGCTGCTGGGCGGTGTCTACTACGCGGTCATCAGCATCGCGATCAGCGCCGGCGTCGCGCTCGGGTTCGCGCAGGCGATGCGTGCGTCCCTGCCGCCCGCCCCCGAGGTGGAGACGCCGCTCACGCTGAGCCTGGCGACGCTCGTCGTGGTCATCATCGTCGCGCTCGCGGGAGCGCTGCTGTCGCTCGCGGGACGGCTCGGGCCCGTCGGAGCCGGCGGGGCGGAGGCGGCCTGGTGGCTGGCGCTGCCGGTCGACCGGCGCGGGCTGCTCCGACCCGCGGCGCGTCGTCTGCCCCTCCTCGCCGGCTTCGTCGGCGCGCTCCTCGTCGCACTCCTGGACGCCGGGCTGCTCGCCGACCCGGGTCTGCGCGTCGCCCGGGTGGCGTCCACCGCGGCCCTGGTCGCGGCCGGGATCGTCCTGCTCGCGGCCGTGGGCCAGTCGGCGAGCGTGTCCCGACGCTCCATCGCGCTGGCCGGTGACGTCCTGCTCTTCCTGGCCCCGGTCGCCGCCGTGGTTCTCGCGCGGGTCGGTTGGTCCGTCGACGAGGTGCCGACCGCGCCGTGGTGGTTCGTCGTCGGGCTCGTCCCCGTCGTCGTCCTGCTCGCCGGCGTCGTCGACCGTCGGCTCGGCCGGATCCCGTCCCGGACGTTGCGGGAGAGCGGCTCGGTGGCCACGCAGGCCGTCGGCGCGGTGGTGTCGATGGACTCGCGCGAGCTCGGCCGGGCGCTGACCGACGGCGCCGCCGCACCCGTGCGCCGGTGGCTCTCACCCCTCAGCACCGCTCGCGGTCCGGTGACGGCACTGATCACGGCAGACCTGGTGGTGCTGCGGCGCTCGGCCCGGCACGTGGTGCAGCTCGTCGTCGCGGCGCTGGTCCCCGTGCTGGTCAGCACCGTGCCGCAGCTCGCCAGCCCGGTGGGCGTGCTGCTCGCCCTGCTGATCGCCGGCTCCGTCGCGACGAGTGCGACCGGTGAGGGCTCCCGCCGCGCCGAGATGGCGCCGATCCTGGACCGCCTGCTGCCCCTGGAGGCCAAGACGGTCCGCCGGCTGCGCATGGTCGTCCCGGCCGCGGCGATGCTGCTGTGGTCGGTCGTGGCGTTCGCGGCCGTCGGCCGGTGGGCGTCCGACGTCCCGGGCTGGATCGCGCTCGGCATCGCCTCGACGCCGGTGTGGGCCGCCGCGGCGGTGCGGGGCTCCTACCGGCCGGCCCCCGACTGGGGCGGCGCGCTCGTCTCGACGCCGATGGGTGCCCTGCCGACGGGGGTCGCCACGGTCCTCGCCCGCGGGCCGGACCTCGTGATCCTGGGGCTGCTGCCGGTGTGGATCGCGGTCCTGCTGCGGACCGTGAACGCCCCTCTGCTGTACTCGCAGCTCGTCCTGTCGGTCATCGCCGTGGCGATCGCGTCGTCCATCCGCACGCGGTCCCTGATGGAGACCCTGATGGACGCGCAGGAGCAGGAGCGGGCGGGAGCGCGCCGGTGACGCGGGTCGTCGCGGGCACGGTCGGTGGCCGCGTGCTGCAGGTGCCGCGAGCGGGGACCCGACCGACCAGCGAACGCGTCCGGGAGGCGCTGTTCTCCCGGCTCGAGCACCTCGACGTGGTCGACGGCGCACGCGTGCTCGACCTGTACGCGGGGTCGGGGGCGCTCGGCATCGAGGCCGCGAGCCGCGGTGCCGCGCACGTGACGCTGGTCGAGTCGGCGCGCGACGCCGCTGAGGTGTGCCGCCGCAACGTGACGACCCTCGGTGTGGCGGGCACCGTGCAGGTGGTCGCGGAGAAGGCGGAGCGGTTCGCGGCGCGGCCGACGGTCGCGCCCTGGGACCTGGTGCTCATCGACCCGCCGTACGACCTGCCCGAGGACGACCTGGCGGGGGTGCTGGCAGGGATCGGTCCCGCACTGTCGGACCACGGGGTCGTGGTGGTGGAGCGGGCGTCACGCACCCCGGAGCCGACCTGGCCGGCGACACTGGTCCGTCTCGACCGCCGCTCCTACGGGGACACCGTCATGTGGTTCGCGGAGCTCGCGGAGGTCTGACGACCTCGGTGCGCAGGACGTGCACGGCGCCGTTGAGGACCTCGCGCAGGCGACGGAGGTCCGCCGGCGACCAGCGGGGCTCGAAGGGCGCGAGGTCGAACGCCCACGGCACGCTCGCGGCGGTCAGCATCGTGTGGCAGCGGTCGGCCGCCCCGACCCAGCCGAGATCTCGTGCATCGTCCGCGCACGCGTCGGGCGTCGGCCAGGTTCGGACCCGCCCCTCACGCACCGCGACGCGGTCGAGGTCCCCGTCCGGCCCCCACCACACCGAGGAGCGGCGCCCGTCGAGGACCACGGTGACCACCTCGCCGAGGGGAAGGGGGCGAGCCGTGTCCGAGCGCATGCGCGTCATGATGCCCCCGAACACCTAGGGGTGTCCGGAGGCTCGGTGCAGCACCCGAAGGACGGGACCGTCGGGTGCGAAGGCGGCCACGCCCTCCACCCGGCCGTCCAGCCGGGCGACGTGCACACGACCGGCCGCCAGGTAGCGGTCGACGGACGGTCCGAGCCACGCGGCGCACGCGTCCAGGCGGGTGCCGTCTTCCGGCAGCGCCCACGCCATCAGGGGGTTGGTGCGGTACGCACGGGCCAGGACGTTGCGGATCGCGGGGGAGTCGGCGGCGGACGCACGGTCCAGGACGACGTCGGGAGCCATCGCCCGAGGCTAGGGCTACCGCGCGTTCCGATGGCCGGAACCGACCGCTGGCCTACCCTGACGACGTGACCACTGCCGTCTGCCCCGGGTCCTTCGACCCCCTCACGCTCGGCCACGTGGACGTCGTCCGGCGAGCCAGCACCCTGTTCGACGAGGTCGTCGTCGGGATCGCACGGAACTCGTCGAAGGCGTCGTTGCTCCCGGTCGAGGAGCGGGTCGCCCTGGCCCGTGCGGCCTTCGCGGACGTGGACGGCGTGCGCGTCGAGGCCGTCGACGGGCTGCTCGCCGACTTCGTCCGTACGGTGGGTGCGGTCGCCGTCGTCAAAGGGCTGCGCGGTGGCGCCGACTTCGACGCCGAGCTGCCCATGGCTCTGATGAACCGGCACCTGTCGGGTGTCGAGACCGTGTTCGTCGTCGGCGACCAGGCTCTGGCGCACATCGCGTCGTCGCTGGTCAAGGACGTGGCGCGCTACGGCGGTCCGATCGACGACCTCGTACCGGCGGGCGTCGCGGAGGCGGTGCGGGCAGCACTACGAGGAGGGGACGCAGGATGACCGACGAGGACCCGACCACGAGGCCCGAGGGCCTGACCGGGGTGCTGGACGCGATCGCGTCGGCGGTCGCGAACGCCCGGGCGATGCCGATGTCGTCGTCGGTGCTGGTGAACCGCGCCGAGCTGCTCGACCTGGTGGACCAGGCGCGGGACGTGCTGCCCAGCCAGCTCTCGCGGGCCGACGAGGTGCTGGCCGACGCGGACACCGCCCGGTCGGTCGCGCAGGCGGACGCCGATGCCCTGCTGGCGCGGGCGCGGGCGCAGGCCGCGGAGCTCGTCGACCGGGAGGCCGTGGTCGTCGCCGCACAGGAGCGGGCCGCGGAGCTGGTCGCGGAGGCCGAGCGGGTGGCCGAGGGCCTCCAGCGGGACGCCGACGACTACTGCGACCGCCGGCTGGCCGACTTCGAGATCGACCTGGGCAAGGTGCTGAGCCAGGTGCAGGCGGGCCGGGCGAAGCTCGCAGGACGCTTGGGCGTCGACGAGACGTGAGACCTGCGCCACCCTCGGACGATTTGGGTGGCCCCTGACCTGTGCCGTAGAGTTATCCGTTGGTTCTGCCGCTCATGGCTGGACCGAGATCAACGAGGGGACCCTGGCCGTGCCGCGCCCTGTTCACCTCGATCCCCGTTCGCCGTTCGTGCTCGATTCGCACGAGCTCGGTCGACGTCCGGGATCGACGAGGACCGTGCAGCGCACCGTGGGTGCCCCGGAAGATCTCGGTACCGACGTGATCGGCATCCCCACCGGGACCGACATCGAGCTGGATCTGCGGCTCGAGGCGGTCATGGAGGGGGTCCTGGTCACCGGATCCGTCCGTGGTCGGGCGATCGGGGAGTGCGTGCGCTGCCTGGGTGAGGTCGTCGAGTTCGTCGACGTCTCGCTCACGGAGCTGTACGTCTACCCCGAGCGCGCGGCCGTCGCGGTCGAGGACGGCGACGACGAGGAGGACGTGCGCGAGCTCGAGGGCGACCTGGTCGACCTGGAACCCGCGCTGCGGGACACGGTCGTGCCGGCTCTGCCGTTCCAGCCGCTGTGCCGTCCCGACTGCCCCGGTCTGTGCTCCGAGTGTGGCGCGCGGCTGGCGGACGACCCTGACCACTCGCATGAGACGCTTGACCCTCGCTGGTCCGCCCTGAGCGGCCTGCTGGGTTCGAACGACGAGACGAAAGAGAGCTAGCCGTGGCTGTTCCGAAGCGCAAGATGTCGCGCAGCAACACCCGTGCGCGTCGGTCGCAGTGGAAGACCACTGCCACGACGCTCCACACGTGCCCGCAGTGCAAGGCCAACAAGATGCCGCACACGGCCTGCCCGTCGTGCGGTACCTACAAGGACCGTGCCTACGCCGAGGCCGTGCGTACCGAGTTCGAGGTTCGCTGACCTGAGGCTCGTGGGCGACGCGCCCCCGCCGTGGAGCATTCGATGACCGGAGGACCGGCGTGAGTGCCGCGGCAGAGCTGTTGCACGAGAAGCTCGGGGTCCACCTGGACCCCGAGCTTCTTGTGCTCGCCCTGACGCACCGCTCGTTCGCGCACGAGGCCGGGGGGATCCCCACCAACGAGCGGCTCGAGTTCCTCGGGGACGCGGTGCTCGGGCTGGTCGTCACCGAGTCGCTCTACCGCGCGCACCCGGACCTGCCGGAGGGCGCCCTCGCGAAGATGCGGGCCGCCACGGTGTCGCAGCGCGCGCTGGCGCTCGTCGCGCGGGACCTCGACCTGGGCGACTACGTCCTGCTCGGCAAGGGGGAGCTGTCGACGGGCGGGCGGGACAAGGACTCGATCCTGTCCGACACGCTCGAGGCGGTGTTCGGGGCGGTCTACCTGAACCACGGCGTGGAGACGGCCCGCGCGGTGGTCGAGCGGCTGGTCGGTCCGTCGCTGGTCGCTGCTGCGGACCTCGGTGCCGGCCTGGACTGGAAGACGTCGCTGCAGGAGCTGTCCGCGGCCCTCGGCCTCGGTGCGCCGAGCTACGACGTCACGGGCGAGGGACCGGACCACTCCCGCACGTTCACGGCGCGCGCGATCGTCGCAGGGGAGCCGCGCGGGGTCGGCGTCGGCCCGGCCAAGAAGCTCGCCGAGCAGGACGCCGCAGCGGACGCCTACCGGGTGCTCGCCGCGCAGCTGCAGCCCTGACGTGCCCGAGCTGCCCGAGGTCGAGACGGTCCGGGACGGGCTGGCGCGGCACGTGCTGGGCCGCACCGTCACGGGCGTCGCGGTGCGGCGCGACTACAGCGTCCGACGCCACACCGACGGACCCCTCGACTTCGTGGGACGGCTGCGTGGCCGGCGCCTGGTCGCGGCCGTCCGGCGCGGCAAGTTCCTCTGGCTCCTGCTCGACGAGGACGACGACGCCCTGATGGCGCACCTCGGGATGAGCGGGCAGCTCCTCGTCCGCGAGCCTGGCGAGCCGCGACCGGATCACCCGCACCTGCGCGTCCGGCTCGACCTCGACGACGGCTCCGCCCTGGACTTCGTGGACCAGCGCACGTTCGGGCACCTGAGCGTCCCTGACCTCGTCCCGACGCCCGACGGCGCTCCTGGCGGGCTCGGCTCACCGCTGCCGGTCGTCCCGGCGCCCGTCGCGCACATCGCCCGGGACCTGCTGGACCCCGTCCTCGACCGCGCAGCGCTGGTGGCGGCGATCCGGCGGCGGAAGACCGGCATCAAGCGGGCGCTCCTGGACCAGACGGTCGTGTCCGGGATCGGCAACATCTACGCCGACGAGGGGCTCTGGCGGGCGCAGCTGCACTACGCGAGGCCGACGGAGACGCTGCGCAGGTCCGAGGTGGAGCGTGCCCTCGACGGTGCGCGCGACGTGATGACGGAGGCGCTCGGGCAGGGCGGGACCAGCTTCGACGCGCTCTACGTGAACGTGAACGGCGCCTCGGGGTACTTCGACCGCTCGCTCGCCATGTACGGGCAGGAGGGTCGGCCGTGCCCCCGCTGCGGCACGCCGGTGCGTCGCGACGAGTTCATGAACCGCTCCTCGTACAGCTGCCCCCGGTGCCAGCCTCGTCCGCGCCGGGGCCGGTTCTAGCGGGCGACGACGTTGCGGAGCTGGTCACCGGCGAGGAACGCCGCAAGGTTCGCGGCCACCAGCTCGCCCGCGCCCCTCGGTCGGCCACCGGCGGCGTGCGGGCTGATCAGCAGCCGCGGCTCGTCCCAGAAGGGGGAGTCGGCCGGGAGAGGTTCCGTCTCGAAGACGTCGAGAGCAGCACCCGCCAGCCGGCCCGACCGGAGCGCGTCGAGCAGCGCGGCCTCGTCGAGCGTCGCACCGCGGCCCACGTTGACCACCCACGCACGCGGGGGCAGGAGCGCCAGGACGTCGGCGCCGACCACGTGGCGGGTCTGCTCGGTGGCGGGCAGCAGGGAGATCAGCACGTCGGTGTACGGCAGGTGGTCCGGGAGGTCGAACGGGGAGATCACCGGGAAGCCGTGGCGGTCGCCGGCGACGGTCGCGACGCCCGTGACCTGCGCACCCAGCGCGGCGAGCAGAGGCGCCAGCCGGGCGGCGATGGACCCGAAGCCCCAGATCAGCACGTGCGCCCCGTCGAGCGACCGGAACTCGGGTGTGGACCGGGCGTCCTGCATCCCGCCGAGCTCGCCGGCCCAGCGGTGCTCGGCCTGGGCGCGGACGAGGTCGGGCACCCGACGCGCGGCGGCCAGCACGAGCGCGAGGGTGTGCTCCGCCACCGGCCCGTCGTGCAGGCCTCGCCCGGAGGTGAGGACGACGTCGTCGGCGAAGCCTGCCTCGAGCGCCGCGTCCGGGCCTGCCGCCAGCGTCTGGACCCACCGCAGGCCGCTCAGGCGCCGGGCTGCGTCGGCGGCCTGCTCCGCAGGGTTGCCCCAGAGCACCAGCACCTCGGCGTCGAGGGCGTCGGCGGGCACCGGCTCGTGCACGTCGTAGCGCACCACCCGCACGTCGGGGGGCAGTGTCGGGTCGTCGGACATCGTCGTGGGCAGAAGGATCGTGGTCACCCTGGCTACGATGCCATCGTGGCCTCACCCAGCGCCTCCGGTGTCATCACCGTGATGATCGTCGACGATCACGAGGTGGTCCGGCGCGGCATCGCGGAGCTCGTGGACCGCGCCGAGGGGATGGCGGTGGTCGCGGAGGCCGCCTCGGTGGCGGACGGGGTGCGCCGCGCCGACCTGGTGAGGCCGCAGATCGTGCTCGTGGACCTCCAGCTGCCGGACGGCACGGGGATCGACGTCCTGCGGGCGCTGCGCGAGAAGCTGCCCGAGACGCGGGCGATCGTCCTGACGTCGTTCGACGACGACGACGCCCTGGCCGCCGCGCTCGACGAGGGTGCCGCGGCGTACCTGCTGAAGTCGGTCCGGGGTGCGGAGATCACGGAGGTGATCCGCGCCGTCGCGGCCGGGCGGACCCTGCTCGACCGGCGGACGGTGACCCGGCACAAGGCACGGCACGAGGACCCGACGGACGGACTGACACCCAGCGAGCTGCGCGTCATCGAGCTCATCGGCGAGGGGATGTCGAACCGGGAGATCGCGGAACGGCTGGGCATCGTCGAGAAGACCGTGAAGAACCACATCACCTCCGTGCTCGCGAAGATGGGTCTGCAGCGGCGCACCCAGGTCGCGGCGTGGGTGGCCTCGCGGGCGCGCGCGGGCTGGCGGGTGGAGCCGGGCGGCTGAGCCGTCAGGCCAGAGGGGCTTCCCAGGTCAGGAGCGTGCCCGGCCCCGTGGGTGGGGCACCGATCTCGACGGTCCCCCCGCGCTCGTGGGCGCGTTCGGCGAGGTTGCGGGTGCCCGAGCTGCGGCGGCGGTCCGCCGGGAGCCCGACGCCGTCGTCCTCGACCTCGACCCGCACCGAGCCCTCAGGTGCGGTGCCCAGGACGAGCACGCGCACGGTCACGGACGATGCCCGCGCGTGCCGGGCCGCGTTGGCCAGCCCTTCGCGCACGACCGCGACCACGTCGGCGGTGAGGTCCGGTCCGACGCGATGGTCCACACGGTCCGCGTCGAGCCCGCCCACGACAACCGTCGTCCCGTCGAGGCTGACGACGAGCGACGGGGCGAAGCCCAGCCCCGTCCGCGCGAGGGACGCCTCCCGCCGCAGCCGTTCGACGAGGCCGCGGGCCGCGTCCGGGTCCCGCAGGTCGTGCACGATCCGCCGGATCTGCTGCACCGAGCCGTCGACGTTGTCCAGCGCCTCGTCGACGATCGCGGTCAGCTCGGTGGCGTCCACGCCGCGAGCCGCGCGCCGACGGACCGCCTCCAGCTGCAGCCCCGTCGCGAACAGCTGCTGGATGGCGAGGTCGTGCAGGTCACGGGCGATGCGCTCGCGCTCGTCGAGCAGCGCCTCCAGGTCGTGGGCGTGACGTCCGGCGGCCAGCTGGGTGGCGAGCGCGGCCTGGGCGGCGAACGCCGCGGCGGTGGTGAGGTCGGACGGCTCGAACGGGGGTGCACCGACCTTGCGCAGCAGGATGAGCACCCCGACGGCACCACCCGGCGCCGGGACGGGCGCGAACAGGGCCGGACCGAACGACCGCATGGCCGGCGTGGCGACGGTGTGGGCGCGCGCGAGGGACGCCGTGATCAGCCCGGTGCCGTCCTCGACCACGCGCCACGCGCGGGATCCGGGAGGCATCGGAGCACCGATCAGCTCGTCCCGGTTGCGGCCGACCGCGACCTCGATGACCAGCTCGCCGCCGACCCCGGGCAGCGCGAGCGCGGCGGCGTCCGCCTCGTCCGCGTCCCGGGCCGTCGAGACGATGCGTTCGAGCGCTCCGTCGTCGTCGACGCCCTCCAGCAGGGTCGTCGTGAGGTCCACACCCGCCTGCAGCCAGTGCTCACGGCGCTGCGCGTCGGCGTGCTGCTGGGCGTTCGCGACGGCTGTGCCGGCCGCGGCGGCGAGCGACAGCACGACGTCCTCGTCCTCCTGGGTGAAGCCGCCGGGCTTCTCGGACAGGTACAGGTGGCCGAAGACGCGGCCGCCGACCCGGACGGAGGTCCCCAGCAGCGGGACGGTGGACGGGTGGTCGGGTGGGATGCCACGGAACGCCGGGTGCTCGCGCGCGTCGCGCAGGCGGAGCGCGCCGGTCTCGGGGACCTCGCCGAGCGTCCCCAGCGCGAGCGGGGCCGCGCGCAGGACGTCGGCCACGGTCCCCGGCACACCGGTGGACACGAAGGCGGTGGACACCCCGCGGTCGTCGATGACGGTGAGTGCCCCGTACGGGGCCCCGGTCAGGCCCGCCGCAGCCTCGACGAACCGCTCCAGCACCGCGGACAGCTCGAGCTCGCCGGCGACCGCGATGACGGCGCTGACCAGGTCGCCGTCGCGCGGGACCCCCGCTTCGGCCACTGTGCGGTCTCCTGTCAGTCGGTCGCGCGCTCTCGCTCCCAGGCGTCACGGTAGTCCGGGACGGTCGCCAGGAGCTCGGCGTGCGCACCGCGCGCGACGACGCGACCGCCGTCGAGCAGCAGGACCTCGTCCGCCGCCGGGAGCGCGCTGAGGCGGTGGGTGACCACGACGACTCCCCGGGGGTCGTTCAGCAGGTCCGTGACCAGGGCGTCGGCACGCTCCGGGTCGAGGTGCTCGGCCGGCTCGTCGACGAGCAGGAGTGGTGCCGGGGACACCAGGGCGCGCGCGACGAGCAGCCGGCGCCGTTCGCCCCCCGACACCGTGCGGGCGTCGGGTCCGACGACGGTGTCGAGGCCGTCCGGGAGCCCGACGAGCCACTCCGCGAGGCCGACCCGTGCCAGCACGTCGGTCGCCTCCGTGGCGGTGAGGTCACCGCGCCCGACGCGCAGGTTCTCCAGCACGGTGGTCCCGAACACGTGGGCGTCCTCGGTGCCGACGACGACCGCGGCGGCGACGGCGTGCCGGTCGAGGTGGTCGACGTCGTGCCCGTCGAGCGTGAGCGTGCCGGCCTGCCGGGGGAGCAGCCCCGCGAGGGTGAGCAGGGTGGTCGTCTTGCCGCTCCCCGACGGCCCGACGATCGCGACGGAGCGGCCGGGCCGCAGGTCCAGGGCGAGCTCGGTGACCACCGGCGGTGCGCCGGGCCAGCCGGCGGCGAGGTCGGTCGCGACGAGCGGGGGGCGCCCGGGGGAGTCGTCGGTCGGCGGGGGGTCGGTCGGCGCGTCGAGCAGCGCGAGGACCCGTGCCGCGGCCGCGCGCGAACGCTGGACCTGGATCGCGGCGGCGGGCAGGAGAGCCGTCGCCTCGAACGCTGCGAGCGGCGTGAGCACGATCACGGCGAGCTCGACCGGGGAGAGCAGGCCGGCGCCGACGGCGGGGACGCCCGTGAGCAGGGCCGCCAGCATCGCCGCTCCGACCGCCAGCTGACCGATCCCGGCAGCGATCGCGGCCGGGCCGGCCCCCGCGTCGGTGGCCGCGGCGAGCCGCCGGTCGGCGTCGCGCAGGGTGGCCAGCTCGGTGCTCGCGCGGCCGCCGACGAGGAGCGGGCCGGCGTCGTCCAGCAGACCGAGAGCGGTCGCCGTCATGTCCGCGCGGCTCTCCAGCGCGCGCTGCTCGGTGCTCCGCGCGGCACGGGCGGCGATCGCGGGTGCGACGACGCCCGCCAGCACGAGGCACACGCCGAGCGCGAGGCCGGCCGGGGGCCAGAACGCGCACATCGCCAGCACCGTGCCGGCGCCGAGCGTGATCGCGACCCCCGCCGGCAGCAGGCCTCGCACCACCACGTCGCCGACCGCGTCGACGTCCGCACCGACGCGGGCGAGCAGGTCCCCGCGCCGCACCCGCAGGAGCGTCTCGGGCCGCGCGACGGCGAGCCGGTCGTACAGGGTGGTGCGCAGGTCGGTCATGCCGCGCAGGGCGACGTCGTGGGACACCAGCCGCTCGAGGTAGCGCAGCACCCCGCGGCCGATGCCGAACGCGCGCACCGCGACGGTCGCGACCGACAGCTGGAGCACGGGCGGCATCTGGGAGGCGCGCGCGATCAGCCAGGCCGAGACCGCCGCCAGGGCGACCGCACACCCGAACGCGAGCGTCCCGAGCAGGAGGGCCAGCGCGAACCGGCGCGGGTCCAGGTCGAGGAGCCGGACCGCGCGGCGCAGCGTCCCGCGGGTCATGTGAGCACCTGCGCGTCCGACCGGACGTGCACGACGTCGTCGGCCACCGCCACCAGGGACGGGCGGTGCGCCACGAGCAGCACGGTCCGTCCCGCGTCCCGCAGGGCCCGCACGGTGTCGAGGACCACCTGCTCACCGGCCGCGTCCAGGTGGGCCGTGGGCTCGTCCAGGACCACCAGCGCCGTGTGCGCGAGCAGGGTGCGGGTCAGCGCGACGCGCTGGCGCTGGCCCAGGCTCAGTCCCGCACCGCCGCGACCCAGCGGGGTGGCCCAGCCGTCGGGCAGCGTCGCAAGGACGGTGTCGAGGCCGGTGAGCGCGGCCGCCGTCGCGCGCGAGCGGTCGTCGCCGCCGACGAGGTCGGCCACCGTCCCCGGCTCGAGCACGGGTCGCTGCGGCAACCAGGACACCTGGGCCCACAGCGAGGAGGGATCGAGGTCGGCGAGGTCGACGCCGTCGACCGAGGCGCGGCCGTCGTCGGGGCGCAGCAGCCCGAGGGCGATCTCGAGCGCGGTGGTCTTGCCGACGCCGCTCGGCCCGGTCAGCGCGACGACCGTGCCGGGTCGCAGGACCAGGTCGAGGCCGTGCGGGGTGCTCCCGCCCGAGGTCCGCACCCCGACGCCGTCGAGCCGCAGGGTCGCCGTCCGCAGATCCGGCGCCGGCTGCGTCCCGACGACCGCGACCGGGGTCTCGAGCACCTCGAACGCCCGCCCCGCCGCCGCGACCCCGTCGGCCGCGGCGTGGAACTGGACCCCGACCTGGCGCAGCGGCAGGAAGACCTCGGGCGCCAGGACGAGGACCGCGATCCCGGTGACCAGGTCCAGGTTCCCCTCCACCAACCGCAGCCCGATGCCGACCGCGACGAGCGCGACCGACAGGGTGGTCAGGAGCTCCAGCACCATGCCCGACAGGAACGCGATGCGCAGCGTCCCCATGGTCGCCTGCCGGTGCGCGTCGCCGAGCGTCCGCACCCGGGCCCCGGGACCGCGCTCGCGCCCGTGCGCCCGGAGCGTGGGCAGGCCGGCGAGCAGGTCCAGGACCTGGGCGCCGAGCCGCTGCATGCTGGCCAGGCCCTGCTCGGACCGGCCCTGCGTGAGCCGCCCGACGAGGACCATGAAGATCGGGACGAGCGGCAGCACCGTCACCAGGATCGCGGCGGAGACCCAGTCGAGCCCGAGCACCACGAGCAGGACGCCCGGCGTCACCGTGGCCGCGAGCACGAGCTGCGGCAGGTACCGCACGAAGTACGGCTCGAGCGCGTCGAGCCCGCGCGTCGCCAGCGTGACCACCGAGGGCCCCTCGCCGGAGGCCAGCCAGCGCGGACCCAGCGCCACCGCGTGCGCCACGACCTGCTCCCGCAGCTCGGCGACCGTCCGGGTGGCCGCACGGTGTGCGAACCGTTCCTGTGCGGCGGTGACCAGCGCCCGGACCGCGACGACGGCCGCGAGCCACGCGATCGTCGGACGCAGGACGTCCAGCGTGGCGCCGTCCGACACCGCGGCGCCCAGCGCGTGCGCGAGCAGCAGGGCCTGGGCGACGACCAACGCCGCGGTGACCACGCCGAGCGTCGCGGTGAGGGCGACGTACCCCCGGGCGGCTCGCGCGTGCCGCAGCAGGCGTGGGTCGAGCGGCCTCACTTCTCAGGGGTGCTCAGGGCGGGCAGCTTGTCGAACGTGAGGCCGGTGTGGTCCGGGATCCGGTCGGCGGAGATCCGCTTGCGGAACACCCAGTAGGTCCAGCCCTGGTAGAGCAGGACGAGGGGCGTGAGGAAGGCGGCCACCCACGTCATGACCGTGAGCGTGTAGTTGGTCGACGACGCGTTGGTGATCGTCAGCGAGTTGGCCGGGTCGAACGCCGGCATGACGTCGGGGTACATCGAGCCGAAGATCAGCACGACGGCAGCGACGATCGCCACGGCCGAGGCGGTGAACGCGAGGCCCTCCTGGCGGCGCTGCGTGGCGACGACGAGCACGACCAGCGCACCCGCAGCGACGACGACCGCCGCCCACGTCCACGGCACGGAGTACGCGACCTGCGCCCACACGGCCCACACGCCTGCCACGACGAGCGTCACGACGGACGACCGGGCCGCGAGCACCCCGGCGCGCGCCCGGACGTCACCGTCGGACTTCAGCGCCAGGAAGACCGCTCCGTGCGTCAGGAAGATCAGTGCGGTCGTGGCGCCGCCGAGCAGGGCGAACGGGTTGAGCAACGCCCAGAACCCGCCGACGTACTGGTGGCTCGCGTCGAGCTCCACGCCGCGGACCAGGTTGGCGAACGCCACGCCCCAGAGCACGGCCGGCACCCACGACCCGACCATCAGGCACCGGTCGGCCAGCGACCGCCAGCGCGGGTCGTCGATCTTGCCGCGCCACTCGAACGCCACCACGCGCACGATGAGCGCGAGCAGGATGAGCAGGAGCGGCAGGTAGAACCCGGAGAACATCGTGGCGTACCACTCGGGGAACGCCGCGAACGTCGCACCGCCCGCGGTGAGCAGCCACACCTCGTTGCCGTCCCACACGGGGCCGATGGTGTTGATCATGACTCGGCGGTCCCGGTCCTTGGCCGCGCGGTCGCCGCGGGACAGCAGCCCCAGCAGCATCCCGACGCCGAAGTCGAACCCCTCCAGCACGAGGTAGCCGGTCCACAGGACGGCGATGAGGATGAACCAGACGGTGGTGAGCTCCATGGTCGTCGGCTCCGCTCAGTACGCGAACGACAGGGGACGCTCGTGCGCCGTGTCCGGGTCGTTGTCGGGGTTGTCGGGGCTGGGGTCGTGCTCGCTGTCCGCCACACCCTGGATCGCGTACCGGTGCATGAGGCGGTACCAGAACACGGCGAGGATCCCGTAGAGCAGCGTGAAGGCGATCAGGCTCGTCAGGATCGTGCCGGTGCTGGTCACGGTCGAGACGCCGCGGGCGGTGAGCAGCCAGACGCCGTCGACGCCGCCCGGGTTCGGATTGGGTGCGACGACCCACGGCTGGCGTCCCATCTCGGTGAAGATCCAGCCGAAGGACGACGCCAGGAACGGGGTCGCGATCGCGGCGATGCCCAGCCGACCGACCCACACGTTCCCGCTCACGCGTCCCTTGCGGGTCACCCAGAACGCCACCAGCGCGAGCGCGGCCGAGCCGAGCGCGAAGCCGATCATGAGGCGGAAGCCCCAGTACGTCACGGCGAGGTTCGGGATGTAGCTGATGGGCTCGCCGTTCGCGTCGGTGTACCCGTACTTCTCCTCGTACGACTGCTGCAGCTGGTCGGTGCCCTGCAGGGTGGAGGAGAAGTCGCCCGTCGCCAGGAACGACAGGGCGCCGGGGATCTCGAGGAGGTGGGTGACCTGGTCGCAGTCGTCGCCCGTGCCCAGCGGCCCGACCGCGAGGATCGAGAAGGGCACGCTCGAGGTCGTCTGGCACAGCGCCTCGGCGGCGGCCATCTTCGTCGGCTGCTGCTCGAACATGAGCTTGGCCTGCTGGTCGCCGCTCAGGGCGACACCGACGCCGGAGATCACCATGACGATCACGCCCAGGACGACGGCGGGGCGGTAGACGTCGCGCGCCTTCTCGACCTGACCCGCGCGCACTAGGCGCACCATCCACCAGGCGGCGATGCCGGCGACGAACGTGCCTGCCGTGAGGAACGCGGCGGAGATCGTGTGCGGGAACGCCGCGAGCAGCGTGTTGTTCGACAGGACGGCGCCGATGTCCGTCATCTCGGCGCGCCCGCGCTCCTCGTTGAACGTGGCCCCGACCGGGTGCTGCATCCAGGAGTTCGCCGCCAGGATGAAGTAGGCGGACAGGTTCGTGGCGATCGCCACCGCCCAGATGCACGCGAGATGGATCTTCTTCGGCAGCTTGTCCCAGCCGAAGATCCACAGCCCGAGGAACGTCGACTCGACGAAGAACGCCGCGAGCGCCTCCATGGCCAGCGGGGCGCCGAAGACGTCACCGACGAAGCGGGAGTACTCGCTCCACGCCATCCCGAACTGGAACTCCTGCACGATGCCTGTGGCCACGCCGATGGCGAAGTTGATGAGCAGGAGCTTGCCGAAGAACTTGGTCAGCCGCAGCCAGCGCTCGTTCCCCGTCCGCACCCATGCCGTCTGCATGATCGCGACGAGGGGCGCCAGGCCGATCGTCAACGGGACGAAGATGAAGTGGTAGACGGTCGTGATGCCGAACTGCCACCGTGCCACGTCCAGCGTGTCCACGAGTCCTCCGGGGTGCTACAGGAGCTGCGAGTCCGTCGGGTCTACGGTCCGGGCGCCCGACGGACGAGACGACCGTCCAGGTCAGGTGGCCTGGACAGGAACGCGCGGACCGGGTCCAGTCTGCTCCTGTGGCGGAGGTGCCGGAAGCCAGACGGAGCCGGGTGTGCGTCACACCGGGACGCGCCGACGAGAACGGGCGGCACGCCGTGCGAAGACCCCTGTGCGATACTGACCCCGGCTCCTAGGACGACCACACCGTCTCGGGACCCTTGAGCTCGCAGCACCAGCATGTCGTGCGCGCCAGCCGCCGCTTCGCCGCCCGCTGGTCCCCGATCGGGACCGACGGCTCCGGCCCCGCAGGCGATGGCGCCGACCGGGTGCAGCAGCCACGACCGCCGACTTTCCGTCGCCGCGCAGCACGCGTGCGACGACCGACCGACCGAGCAGCGCCGCGTGTGGGTGGCGATGCCCGGTACCCAGGAGCACTTCGCGTGACCGACGAGAACACCCCCACCACAGACGCGACGACCGCCGGGGGTGAGGCACCGCCCGCACCCCCGCGCCGCCGCCGTGCCACCCGCGTGACCGCCGCTCCCAGCAACGACGCCCCGGCCGACGCCGTGGTCACCGTGCCGGCCCCCGCCGCGGAGCCGGCTCCGGTGGTCCCGGCCCCCGTCGCCGAGGAGCCGAGCGCCGACGCGCCCGCCGCCCCGCCCAAGAAGAAGTCCCGCCGCGTGACGCGCACCGTCGTCGTCGGGGCATCCGACGAGACCCCGGCCGCCGTTGCCCCTGCGGAGCCGGAGGCTGAGGCGCCCGCGCCGCCCTCCGAGCCCGAGCCCGAGCCCGAGCCCGAGCCCGCCAAGGCTGCGCCGCGTCGACGCCGCTCGGGAACTCGCGCCGCCTCCGCCCCTGAGCCGGTCGTCGAGGTCGAAGCCGAAGCCGTCGAGGACGAGGAGGCCGAGGGCGCCGCGACGCTCGACGTCCTCGCCGAGCTGGCCGCCACGACGCAGTCGGTCGAGCCGGCCGAGCCCGCGAACGCCACCACGAGCACCACCTCCACCGGTTCACGCTTCGCCACGACCGCGCTCCTGTTCCAGGCGCCGGACCCGAGTGCCGCGCGGCCGCGTCGCCGCCGCGCCCAGGCCAGCACGGGCTCGCCGGAGGAGATCTCGGAGGCCGCCCACCGCGACGTCGCCGAGCCGGCAGCGGAGACGGTCGAGCAGGCCGAGCCGTCGGAGCAGGCCACCGAGGCCTCGTCGCCGTCGTCGCGCGGATCGCGCCGTCGTGGCCGTCGTGGCCGCAGCGGTGACGCGACGCCCGTCGAGGACGCCCCCGTCGAGGACACGGACGCGCAGGACGAGGTCCCCGCGGACGAGCTCGCCGAGGACCAGACGGCCGACGACCAGGTCGAGCAGGACGAGGACGACGAGAACGAGACGTCCGAGGAGGGCGTCGCCGGTGCTCCCCGTCGTCGTCGCCGCCGCGGCGGCCGAGGTCGGCGCAGCCGGCCCGAGTCGGGTGGCGCGACGGAGGACGCCGACGAGTCCGACGACGAGCCGGACGAGAGCGCCGAGGGCGACACCGAGTCCGACGCCGACGAGTCCGCGGGGGAGGGGGACGGCTCCAGCCGTCGTCGCCGCCGCCGTCGTCGCGGCTCCTCACGGGGCGGCGACTCCGGCGAGCAGGTCGAGGCGCGCCCGGCCCGCACGCGGGCGCCGAGCGACGAGGTCACCGCCCTGCGCGGCTCCACGCGGCTCGAGGCCAAGCGCCAGCGCCGCCGGGACGGTCGCGACGCCGGCCGGCGCCGCCAGATCATCACGGAGTCCGAGTTCCTCGCCCGACGCGAGTCGGTGGACCGCTCGATGATCGTGCGCGAGAAGAACGCCCGCACGCAGATCGCCGTGCTCGAGGACGGGGTGCTCGTCGAGCACTACGTCTCCAACCAGGCGCAGTCGTCCATGGTCGGCAACGTCTACCTCGGTCGCGTGCAGAACGTGCTGCCGAGCATGGAGGCCGCGTTCGTCGACGTCGGCAAGGGCCGCAACGCCGTGCTGTACGCCGGTGAGGTCAACTGGGACGCCGCCGGGCTCGAGGGCGGGTCGGCCCGCCGCATCGAGCAGGCGCTCAAGTCCGGGGACCCGGTGCTCGTGCAGGTCACCAAGGACCCGATCGGCCACAAGGGTGCTCGTCTGACCTCGCAGGTCACGCTCGCCGGCCGTTACCTGGTGTACGTGCCCGGCGGCGGCATGACCGGCATCAGCCGCAAGCTGCCGGACACCGAGCGCAACCGCCTGAAGAAGATCCTGCGCGAGGTCGTCCCGGACTCCGCCGGCGTCATCGTCCGCACGGCCGCCGAGGGTGCCAGCGAGGACGAGCTGCGCGCCGACATCGCCCGCCTGCAGGGGCAGTGGGAGGCCATCGAGAAGAAGTCGAAGACCGCCTCGGCCCCCGCGCTGCTCCAGGGCGAGCCGGACATGGCCATCCGCGTGGTCCGCGACATCTTCAACGACGACTTCTCCTCCCTCGTGGTCGAGGGTGCCGACGCCTGGTCGACGATCTCGTCGTACATCGACGAGCTCGCCCCGGACCTGGCGCAGAAGGTGTCCCGCTGGGAGTCCGACACCGACGTGTTCGCGGTGCACCGCATCGACGAGCAGCTGGCCAAGGGCATGGACCGCAAGGTCTGGCTGCCGTCGGGGGGCTCGCTGGTCATCGACCGCACCGAGGCCATGACGGTCGTCGACGTCAACACCGGC
This sequence comes from Cellulomonas sp. Root485, assembly GCF_001426705.1. GTDB lineage: Bacteria > Actinomycetota > Actinomycetes > Actinomycetales > Cellulomonadaceae > Cellulomonas. Next base: position 817,956 of record NZ_LMFC01000001.1, read on the forward strand.
AAGTTCACGGGCTCGGGCGGCACGCTCGAGGAGACCGTCACGCGCAACAACCTCGAGGCCGCCGAGGAGATCGTCCGCCAGCTCCGCCTGCGCGACATCGGCGGCATCATCGTCATCGACTTCATCGACATGGTGCTCGAGTCCAACCGTGACCTCGTGCTGCGCCGCCTGGTCGAGTGCCTGGGCCGCGACCGGACCAAGCACCAGGTCGCCGAGGTCACCTCGCTCGGCCTGGTCCAGATGACGCGCAAGCGCGTCGGTCAGGGCCTCGTCGAGGCGTTCAGCGAGACGTGCGAGCACTGCCACGGGCGCGGCTTCATCGTGCACGAGGAGCCGATCGAGAAGAACAACCAGCGTCCCGACGCGGGCGCCCAGCAGCAGCCGGCCGCCGGCGCCGCCGAGGGTGAGGCCAAGCGCTCACGTCGCAAGCGCGGCGCCAAGGAGCCGGTCGCGCACGTCCCGCACGCGGGCGTGCCGGTCCTGCCCGAGGCCCGCGAGGCAGTCAAGGCGACTCTCGCGACGATCGCCGCGGCCGCCGCCCACGCGCACGAGCACGACCACGAGCACCACGCTCCGGCCGCCGTCGCCCAGACCGAGGTGGCACCGGCGCCCAGCGCGGCCGGCCTCGACGTGTTCGCGGAGTTCGCCGGCTCGAAGCCGGCGGAGCCCGAGACGGACGGCCCGGCCGAGGAGCTCGAGCTGACGGCGGTCCCCGCCGACGTGTTCGAGGCGGAGATCGTCGAGCCCGCGGACGACGAGCCCGCGGACGACGAGCCCGCGGACGACGAGCCTGGGGACGACGCCGACTCCCAGCAGGACTGACGACGGGGCTCGTGCCGGTCAGACGACCGGCACGAGCGCCTCGTCGCGGGGTGCCAGCCGCACGCCGGCGACCCGGTCCTCCATGCGCGCGAGCCACCGCTCCCGCCGCTGCGGGGACACCTCGGCCACGCGCGGGTGGCTCAGCCATCGCGCCGGCACGCCCATCTTCTGCCACACCCCGCGCACCGACGCCTTCTGCGCAGTGTTGCCGAAGAGCCACCGGTAGGCCGGCCCCGGGGTCGACATCGTGGTCGCCACCGTGACGCGCTGGAGCCGGACGAAACGTCCGCGCGGGAGGCCGAACGCGCCGTCCTCGTAGGCCCAGCCGGGTACGAGGACCTTGTCGATGAACCCCTTCATCACCGCGGGCGCGGTCTCCCACCAGACAGGGTGCACGAGGACGAGGTGGTCGGCGGCGTCGATGCGGCGCTGCAGGTCGGCGACGACCGGGTCGATCGTGGTGTGGTCCCGCCAGGCCGCCAGGTCCGCGCGGCGCATCACCGGGTCGAAGCCGGAGGCGTCGAGGTCGAGGAGGTCGACCTCGCGCCCCGCGCGTCGTGCGCCCTGCGCCGCGGCGTCGGCGAGCGCGTGGCAGAAGCTGCCCTCGTAAGGGTGGTTGACGATGACCATCGTGCGCATGGACGGCTCCTTGAACGGTGTTAAGTTGAACAGCGTTAGATTGATTTAACGCCGTTCAGTTGTCAAGGTGGACCGGTATCGAGGGAGGTGGGGATGGCGCAGCGGCTGGATCGCGAGCGGATCGTGCGGCGTGCGCTCGACCTCCTGGACGAGGTCGGGCTGGACGGCCTCACCCTGCGCCGCCTGGCGAGCGACCTCGGGGTGCAGGCCGCAGCGCTGTACTGGCACGTGCCGAGCAAGGCGGCGCTGCTCGACGAGATGGCCACCACGATGCTGCGCGACCTCATCGTCGAGGCCGACGAGGAGCTCGCCGCGCTCGAGGGGGAGCCGTGGCAGGACTGCGTGCGGCTCTCGGCCGTCCGGTTCCGCGCCGCGCTGCTTGCCCGCCGCGACGGCGCCCGGGTGTTCAGCGGCACCTACCTCGCCGACGAGCGCCTCGCCGGGTGGATCGACCTTCCGCTGTCGATCCTCGTCGGCGCCGGCTTCACCGTGCCCGAGGCGACCCGCTCGTGGGGGACGCTGCTCGCGTTCGTCCAGGGGTTCGCGGTGGAGGAGCAGGCGATGCCGGCGGGTGCGGGCGGCGATGTCGAGGAGCGGTTCGACTTCGGTGTCGACGTGATCGTGCGCGGGCTCGAGTCCCGGCTCGCGGTGCTCTCCGCCTGACGACGGGTGTCGTCGGTCACGTCACACCGACTGCGGGACCGTCAGGTTTGACCCTGCGGCGTGGGGTCCGTACCCTAGAACGTCGGCGCGTCGTGTGCGCGCTGGTCAGGTGTGCCGCCGCAGCGGCGCCGACGCGAACCCCCACGGGAACCGGCGACAACCGGTGGCAGCGGGATGTGCGCGGGCGCAGGCAGGGCACACCCAGAGCGTTAGTGACCTAGGCAGTTCGACGAGCAGAGATGAGCAGCAACGTGGTGTACGCGATCGTGAAGGCTGGCGGCCGCCAGGAGAAGGTCGCGGTGGGCGACGTCGTCGTCGTCGACCGCCTCGCCGCGCAGGCCGGGTCGACCATCGAGCTGACCGCCCTGCTGCTCGTCGACGGGGAGAAGGTCACCACCGACGCCAAGGCCTTGGCCAAGGTGAAGGTGACGGCGGAGGTCGTGCGGGACGAGAAGGGTCCCAAGATCGACATCCTCAAGTACAAGAACAAGACCGGGTACCGCAAGCGCCAGGGTCACCGCCAGAAGCTGACCCGCCTCAAGGTCACCGGCATCTCCTGATCTCGCGCCGTCGGCCGGTCGGCCGCAGGCACGCGCAGCCCCCCATTCTCTGAGCACGAAAGCAGGTTCGTCATGGCACACAAGAAGGGCGCGAGCTCCTCGCGCAACGGTCGCGACTCCAACGCCCAGCGCCTGGGCGTCAAGCGCTTCGGTGGCCAGGTCGTCAAGGCCGGCGAGATCATCGTCCGCCAGCGTGGCACGCACTTCCACCCCGGCGTGAACGTCGGTCGTGGCGGCGACGACACGCTGTTCGCCCTCGCCCCCGGTGCCGTGACCTTCGGGACGCGCCGTGGCCGCAAGGTCATCGACATCGTCGTGGCGGCAGAGGTCTGAGCCGTAGTGCAACGGACGGTGCGGGTCGCGGAGCGGCGTGCACCGGAAGTGGAACGAAGGCGATGACCGACCGCGGATCAGCGGTCTGAGTTCTTCATGACGATGCGGCATCGGTCCGCGTCGGGTCATTCGTGGAAGGGGCGCACCGGTGCGGTGCGCCCCTTCTGCGTGTGAGTATCGAGAAGTAGCAATGCAAGGGAGGTTCAGCCGTGGTGACATTCGTCGACCGGGTCGTGCTGCATGCGACCGGCGGTGACGGTGGGCACGGTTGTGCGTCCATCCACCGGGAGAAGTTCAAGCCGCTCGCGGGCCCCGACGGGGGCAACGGCGGCAACGGTGGCTCGGTGATCATCGCGGTCGACCCGCAGGTCACCACGTTGCTCGACTACCACCACTCGCCTCACCGGCACGCCCCGTCGGGGACGCAGGGCATGGGTGACCACCGCTCCGGCTCCACCGGCGCCGACCTGGTGCTCGGTGTCCCGGACGGCACCGTCGTGAAGGCTCCCGACGGCACCGTGCTCGCCGACCTCGTCGGCGTGGGCGCCGAGTACGTGGCGGCCGCCGGCGGCCGCGGTGGGCTCGGCAACGCCGCGCTCGCCTCCCAGCGACGCAAGGCTCCCGGCTTCGCGCTGCTCGGCGAGCCCGGTACCGAGCAGGACATCGTCCTCGAGCTCAAGACGATCGCCGACGTCGCGCTCGTCGGCTACCCGAGCGCCGGCAAGTCCAGCCTCGTGGCCGCGATCTCCGCGGCACGGCCGAAGATCGCCGACTACCCCTTCACGACGCTGGTCCCCAACCTCGGCGTGGTGCAGGCGGGCGGCGCGCGGTACACCGTCGCCGACGTCCCCGGTCTCATCCCGGGCGCGTCCGAGGGGCGCGGCCTGGGCCTGGAGTTCCTGCGGCACATCGAGCGCTGCGCGGTCATCGTGCACGTGCTCGACTGCGCGACCCTCGAGCCCGACCGCGACCCGCTCTCCGACCTCGAGGACATCGAGGTCGAGCTGCGGACCTACGCCGGAGACCTCTCCATCGAGGGCGGGCGGGTGCCGCTCCTGGAGCGCCCGCAGATCGTCGTGCTCAACAAGATCGACGTCCCCGAGGCGCGCGAGCTGGCCGAGCTGGTCAAGCCCGACCTCGAGGCCCGTGGGTTCCGCGTGTTCGAGATCTCGACCGCCAGCCACGAGGGCCTGCGCCCGCTGACGTTCGCGCTCGGAGAGATCGTCGACAAGGCCCGTCGCGACGCGCCGGCACCGGAGAACACCCGCGTCGTGCTGCGCCCGAAGGCCGTGGACGACGCCGGGTTCACCGTGACGCGTCGCGAGGTCGAGGGCCAGGGCGTGTACTTCTGGGTGCGGGGCGAGAAGCCCGAGCGCTGGGTGCGCCAGACCGACTTCTCCAACGACGAGGCCGTCGGCTACCTGGCCGACCGGCTGGCGCGGCTGGGGGTCGAGGAGAAGCTGTTCGCCGCGGGTGCCGTCGCCGGTGACGAGGTGCGCATCGGCCCGGAGCACAACGCGGTGGTGTTCGACTGGGAGCCGACGCTCATGACCGGGTCCGAGTTCCTCGGTGGTCCGCGCGGCGTCGACCTGCGGCTGGAGGACCACTCGCGCCCGACGCGTGGCGAGAAGCGCCAGGAGTACAAGGAGCGCATGGACGCCAAGACGGAGGCGCGCGAGGAGCTGTGGACCGAGCGCGAGGCCGGCGTCTGGACCGACGCGGCGGAGAGCTGATCGTCCGGTCCCCGGATATGCGCGTGACCTTCGGCGCGTGCGCGGCAGAATGCGGGACGTGACCGTCGACGCCCTGCAGGACCGCCAGCAGCTGGTCTCGGCGTCCCGGGTGGTCGTCAAGATCGGCTCGTCGTCGCTGACCGGGCCGGACGGCCGGCTCGCTCCGGAGCGGCTGAACGCGCTGGTCGACGTCCTGGCCGCGCGTCGCGCTGCCGGCGGGCAGGTCGTGCTGGTGTCCTCCGGTGCTATCGCCGCGGGCCTCGGTCCGCTCGGTCTGGCCGCCCGGCCGCGGGACCTGGCGACGCAGCAGGCCGCCGCCTCCGTCGGGCAGGGGCTGCTCGTCGCGCACTACACGGCGGCGTTCGCCCGGTACGGGCTGCAGGTCGGGCAGGTGCTGCTGACCGCCGACGACACCGTCCGGCGCGTGCACTACCGCAACGCGCACCGGGCGCTGACGCGGCTGCTCGACCTCGGGATCGTCCCCGTCATCAACGAGAACGACGCGGTGGCCACCGACGAGATCCGGTTCGGCGACAACGACCGCCTGGCCGCCCTGGTCTCGCACCTGGTGCACGCGGACGCGTTGCTGCTGCTCAGCGACGTCGACTCGCTCTACACCGGCCCGCCGTCGCGCGACGGGTCCCGCCGGATCGCGTCGGTCGTCCACGCGCAGGACCTCGAGGGCATCGACGTCGCCTCGCGGGGGAGTGCCGTCGGGACTGGCGGGATGGTGACCAAGCTCGAGTCGGTCGCGATCGCGACGCAGTCCGGGGTCCCGGTCGTCCTGACCTCCGCAGCGCAGGCGGCGCAGGCGCTGGCGGGGCAGGACGTCGGCACCTGGTTCACCGCCACCGGCCGCCGTACGTCGATCCGTCGGCTGTGGCTCGCGCACGCCGCCAACACGCGCGGACGGCTGGTGCTCGACGCCGGTGCGGTCCGCGCGGTCCTCGAGCGGGGGACCTCGCTGCTGCCCGCCGGGGTCACCGGCGTCGAGGGCACGTTCGAGGCGGGTGACCCCGTCGAGCTCGTCGGTCCCGACGGCCATCTCGTCGCGCGGGGGCTGGTCTCCTACGACGCCGAGGAGGTCCCGCCGCTGCTGGGCCGCTCGACCTCCGAGCTGCGCGCCTCCCTGGGCCCGGGTTACGACCGCGAGCTGGTCCACCGCGACGACCTGGTCCTGGTCCGCAAGCGTCGCTGACGCACCAGGCTCCACGCAGCGCGACCGCGGTATCCCGCGATGTGAGAAGGCCGTCCCGATCGTTGACATCGCCCCCGGCGCAGCCGACCCTCCTGCGCAGGTCAGGAGCTCCGCCGTACGGCTCGGCAGGCGGGGCTGCACTCCGAGCGTGACCCGGCCCGCCACGCGGCCGACCTTCGTCCGACTCCGTCAGGGGAACCCGTCATGTCCGTCGATCTCCTCCCGTCCCCAGTCGCTGCCCGCTACGGAGGCGCTGCGCCGGACACCATCGCGACGAGCGACGTGATCGAGCTCCAGCTCGCCCACCGCTCGGTCCGTCGGTACCTGCCCGACGAGGTGACCCCGGCTGAGCTCGCTGCCGTCGTCGCCGCCGCGCAGTCCGCCGCGACCAGCTCGAACCTCCAGCTGTGGAGCGTCGTGGCGGTGCGCGACGACGACCGCCGCGCAGCCTTGTCGGCACTGTCCGGCGACCAGGCCCACATCACGCAGGCGCCCCTGCTGCTCGTCTGGCTCGTCGACCTCGGACGCGCCCACGCCATCGCCGCCGCGCACGAGGCGCCGACCGAGGGGGCGGACTTCCTGGAGTCGGCGGTGGTCGGGTTCGTCGACGCGGCACTCGCCGCGCAGAACGCGGTGCTCGCCGCGGAGTCGCTCGGGCTCGGCACGGTGTACATCGGGGCGCTGCGCAACCGTCCCGCGGAGGTCGCCGAGCTGCTGCACCTGCCGAAGCACGTCTTCGCGGCCTTCGGCCTGGTGGTCGGCCGCCCGGACCCCAGCGAGAACGCCCGCGTCAAGCCGCGCCTGCCGCAGTCGGCGGTCCTGCACCACGAGACGTACGACGACGCCGAGCACGCCGGCGCGGTGGCCGCCTACGAGGGCCGGATCGGTGACTTCTACGCCGAGGAGGGACTGTCCCACTCGTGGGTCGAGCGGGTGCTCGCCCGGCTGTCCGGTCCGGCGGCCCTCAACGGTCGCGACGAGCTGCGCTCGGCGCTCCAGGCGCAGGGGTTCGAGCTGCGATGACCACGAGCACCGTCGGCCTCTGCCTCAGCAAGGAGCTCCCGTGACCCGCGCGCTCGGACCGCTCACCGTCTCGCCGGTCGGGCTCGGCGGCATGTCGCTGACCGGCGCCTACGGCACCGCCGACCGCGCTGAGTCCGTGGCCACCGTGCAGCGCGCGCTCGAGCTGGGCGTCACGTTCTTCGACACCGCCGACGTGTACGCGGACGGCGAGAACGAGCGGCTGCTCGGACCGCTCCTGGCTCCGCACCGGGACCAGGTCGTGCTGGCCACGAAGGTCGGGCTCGGCGTCCAGGGTCGGGAGGTCGACGGGCGGCCGGAGCACGTGCGCCGGGCCATCGACGCGAGCCTGGCGCGGCTGGGCTGGGACCACGTCGAACCTGTACTACCTGCACCGCGTGGACCCGCAGGTGCCCATCGAGGAGACCGTCGGCGCGCTCGCGGAGGTGGTGGCCGCGGGCAAGGCCCGGTACATCGGCCTGTCCGAGGCGTCGGCCGCGACGATCCGGCGGGCCCACACGGTGCACCCGCTCGCGGCAGTGCAGAGCGAGTACTCGCTGTTCCACCGCGGGGTCGAGGACGAGGTCCTGCCGACGCTGCGCGAGCTCGGCATCGGCTTCGTCCCGTTCTCGCCGCTCGGCCGGGGCATCCTCAGCGGCGCCGTGACGTCGACCGCGTTCGACCCCGGTGACACCCGTGCCCGGCACGAGCGCTATCAGGGCGACGCTTTCGCCGCCAACGTCCGGCTCGCGGAGCGCCTGCGCACCCTCGCCGACGCCCGCGGGGTGCCGGCCGCGCGGCTCGCCCTGGCGTGGGTGCTGGCCCAGGGTGACGACGTCGTCCCGATCCCCGGCACGCGGCATGCGGCACACCTGGCATCCAACGTCGAGGCTGCCGACGTCGTCCTCGACGCCGCCGACCTGGCCGCCATCACCGACGCCGTGCCGGCCGACGCGGTCGTCGGGGTGCGGCACCCCCAGCCGCACCTGCTCGACGGCTGACCCGACCCCCGTCCGAAGGAGACCACCATGACCGACACCACGTCCCGCCCCGGCGCCCCCGCGGAGCACCTGAGCCTCGAGGAGGCCGCTGCGCTGGCCCCCGTGGTCAGCGCCGCCGAGGCCGCCGAGCGCGTGGCCGGCGGCGCCTTCCTCGTCGACGTGCGCAGCGAGGCAGGCCGGTCGCGCACGGGCTCGATCCCGGGCGCCACCGTCGGCGACCGCTACGCCATCGACGAGGAGTTCGACCTCACCGCGGCCACGCGGCACACGCCCGTCGTGTCCCTGGACACCCCCATCGTGGTCGTGTGCGGCTCGGTCCGTGGGTCCGGCCCGGTAGCCGCAGAGCTGCGCGCGAAGGGGTTCACCAACGTGGTGCACGTCGAGGGGGGCTTCCCGGCGTGGAAGGAGGCCGGGCTGCCCACGGAGGCACCCGTCGGATGAGCACACCCTCCACCGCCTTGCCCGACGAGCTGTCCGCGCTGACGGTGCGGACGGCACGCGACGACGAGCTCGACGCGGTCGCGGCGCTGACCGAGCGCGGCTTCGGTGCCGGTCCCTACGGTCCGACCACCGACCCGGAGCGCCTGCGCCTGCTGCGCGACGCGGCCGGGCGTGCGGCGGCCGGCGACCTGCTCGTCGCCGCCGAGGGCGACCGCCTGCTCGGCACCCTCAGCCTCCTGCGCCCCGGCACGGGCTACACGCGCCAGGCGCGGTACGACGAGGCCGAGGTGCGGCTGCTCACCACCGACCCGGAAGCCCGCGGGCGCGGCGTCGGTGCGCTCCTCGTCGCCGAGTCGATCACCCGTGCGCGGGCCTGGGGCGTGCAGGCGGTCGTGCTGGACACCGGACCGCGCAACGTCGCGTCCCAGCGGCTGTACCACCGGCTCGGGTTCGAGCGCGTGGTCGAGCGCGAGACCGTCGTCGTCGCCCGAGGGGTCGGCCGTCTGGCCGTGTTCCGGTACGACCTCGCGCGGACCGGCCTGCGGGTCCGGCTCGCCGCACCGCACGAGTACGACCGCGTCGCGCGGTTGTCCGTCGACGCCTACGGGCACGACTACGACCTGCCCGACGACTACCGCGCGTCGCTCGCCGACGTCGCCTCCCGGGCGCGCGAGCACGAGGTCTGGGTGGCCGAGGACCTGGCGACCGGCGACCTGCTCGGGACGGTCGCGACACCGCGCGCCGGCGGCCACATCTCCGAGCTGGGGCGCGACGGCGAGCTGGACTTCCGTCTGCTGGCCGTCGACCCTGCCGCCCGGCGGCGGGGGATCGGGGTGCTGCTCACCGAGCACGTCATCACCCTGGCGCGACAGCGAGGGCTCGATCGCGTCGTCATGAACTCGGGGCCGACCATGCTCGGTGCGCACGCGCTCTACCAGCGGCTCGGCTTCGTCCGGCTGACGGAGCGCGAGACGCGCGTCGTGCACGGCGGCACGTTGTTCGCGTTCGGCCTCGACACCGCGCCGTCCTCCGTGGCCGGTTGAGACGGCCCGTCGTCGTCCCCAGCCCCGGGACTACCCTGGTCGGATGACGACGTCGCTCGACGAGCCGGTACAGACGACAGCCGTGACGGACGTGACCGCGCAGGTCCGCGCGGTCGCGGAGCGGGCCAAGGTCGCCTCCCGGCAGCTCGCCACCGCCACCCGTGCCACCAAGGACGCGGCCCTGCGTGCGATGGCGGACGCGCTCGTCGAGGCCACCCCCGAGATCGTCGCGGCCAACCTGGTGGACCTGGAGCGCGGCCGGGCGAACGGCACGTCCGCGGGCCTGCTCGACCGGCTCGCGCTGAACCCCGAGCGGATCGTCGCCATCGCCGACGCCCTGCGCGAGCTCGCCGCGCTGCCGGACCCGGTGGGGGAGGTCGTGCGCGGCCAGACCCTGCCGAACGGTCTGCGGATGCGCCAGGTGCGGGTGCCGATGGGCGTGGTCGGCATGATCTACGAGGCGCGGCCGAACGTGACCGTCGACGCCGCGGGTCTGGCGCTCAAGAGCGGGAACGCGGTGATCCTGCGGGGCGGCTCGGCGGCGGCGGCGAGCAACGAGGTCATCGTCGGGGTCCTCTCGCAGGCCCTCGTCGCGCAGCGGCTGCCCGGGGCGCTCGTCCAGTCCATCGACGCGTGGGGCCGCGAGGGTGCCGTGGCGCTCATGCACGCCCGGGGCCTGGTGGACGTCCTCGTCCCGCGCGGCGGGGCGGACCTCATCCAGACGGTCGTGCGCGAGTCGACGGTGCCCGTCGTCGAGACGGGCGTCGGCAACGTGCACGTCTACGTGGACGAGACCGCCGACCTCGCCGTCGCCATCCCGATCCTCCTGAACTCCAAGACGCAGCGCGTCGGCGTCTGCAACGCCGCCGAGACCCTGCTGGTCCACACGGCGGTCGCCGACGAGTTCCTGCCGGTCGCCCTGGCGATGCTCGCCGACGCCGGCGTGACGATCCACGGCGACGAGGCGACCCTCGCGCTGGCCCCGGACGAGGTCGCCTGCGTGCCGGCGACCGACGAGGACTGGGCGACCGAGTACCTGTCGCTCGACCTCGCCGTCCGGGTCGTGGACTCGCTCGACGAGGCCCTCGAGCACATCCGGGAGTGGAGCTCGGGGCACACCGAGGCGATCATCACGCGGGACCTCGCGGCGTCCGAACGGTTCGTGGCCGAGGTGGACTCCGCGGCGGTCATGGTCAACGCGTCGACCCGGTTCACGGACGGGGGGCAGCTGGGCCTGGGGGCCGAGATCGGGATCTCCACGCAGAAGCTGCACGCGCGGGGGCCGATGGGCCTCGGGGAGCTCACCACCACCAAGTGGATCGTGCACGGGGACGGGCACGTCCGACCCTGATCGCACACCTGGTCGTGCGACACTGATGGCCTCTCGCCCCACCTTGGAGGATTGACGTGCATGCTGCCCTGATCGCCGCTGCTGAGGCCGCCGAGCACACCAACGAGCTGCCGTTCCCGCCCGTCGTGTTCGGCGTCGGCGCGTTCGTCGGTCTCGTCGCCATGTTGCTCATCACGTTCGCCTTCCGGAGCGTCGGGACGCGCCACTGACCGACGGACCGGAAGGCACCGAACCGATGACCGAGCGGCCGCGGCGAACGCGCCTAGGCGTGATGGGCGGCACGTTCGACCCCGTCCACCACGGTCACCTGGTCGCCGCGAGCGAGGTCGCCGCACGGTTCGGCCTCGACGAGGTCGTGTTCGTCCCGACGGGCCAGCCGACGTTCAAGCTGGACCAGGACGTCACCGCCGCCGAGCACCGCTACCTGATGACGGTCATCGCGACCGCCTCGAACCCGCGGTTCACGGTGAGCCGCGTGGACGTGGACCGCTCGGGTGTGACGTTCACCGTGGATACCCTGCGCGACCTCAAGACTGCCCGTCCCGACGCCGAACTCTTCTTCATCACGGGTGCGGACGCCATCGCACAGATCTTGACGTGGAAGGATGCCGACGAGCTCTTCTCGATGGCGCAGTTCGTGGCGGTCACCCGCCCCGGGCACGCACTGTCGGTCGACGGGCTCCCCGGAGATCGTGTGCACGTCCTGGAGGTCCCCGCCCTGGCGATCTCCTCGACAGATGTCCGTGCACGTGAACGCGCCGGGCAGCCAGTCTGGTATCTCGTCCCCGACGGGGTCGTCCAGTACATCGCCAAGCACAGGTTGTATCGAGGTCAGTCATGAGTGAACCGGGAGAGCGGCGCCGTCGTCGCGAGCTCCATCGCAACCCCGAGACGGGTGACGTCCAGGGCGTCGCACCCGACCCCGGTCCTGCGGCCGCGCCGGTGACTCCCGCGCCCGTCCGGCCGGACGTCCCGGTCTCTCGTCGTGCCATGCGTGGACCGAGCGGCGCCGAGGACACCCCGCCGCGCGGCACCGCCGCCGATGCCAGCCGGTCCCGCCGGTCCATCCGCGACACGTCGCTCGACCCGACCAGCTCACGTCCGGCCCCGGCCGGCTCCGGTACCCCCGCCTGGTCGACGCAGCCGCCCGCCACCCCGGCGCCCACCCGTCCGGCCGCCCCGCCGGCCGCTCCCGCTCCGCAGCCGCGGCCTGCGCAGCAAGGGCCGTCCAGCGCATCTCCGGCGATCTCGCGCCCCCCGTCGGCCGCACGCCCCGCAGCACCGACGCCCCCCGCGACGTCCCGACCCGCAGCCCCTGGACCGACCGGTCCCGCGACCTCCCGCCCAGTGCCCCCCGCGAGCGCGCCGGCGCAGTGGGGTCAGCGCAGCGCAGAGCCGACCGGTCCAGCTGCTCCCGCCGCGCCGGCTGCCGGGTGGTCGCCCTCGAGCCAGCCGCAGGGCGCCACCCCCGCTCCTCCTGTGCGTCGCGAGAGCCCGAGCTGGACCGGCGCCGGTGCCGGTGCGACGGCCGGGACCGTCGGGTCGTGGGGCACGCAGCCGTCCGCGCCGCAGGCTCCCGCGCCGCAGGCCCCTGCACCGCGGGCCCCGGCGCCGCAGCAGGCGCCGTGGCAGCAGCAGCAGCCCACTGCGGCACCGACCCCTGTGGCGCAGCCCGCCCCGTGGCAGTCGACGCCGTCGGCCGCCCGGGCGCCCGCAGCGCCGGCGACGAGCCGGCCCGCCGCCCAGCCGACGGGGCAGCCGGGCTGGTCCCCGGCACAGTCCCCGGCCGCTCCCGCGCCCGACGCCGCACCCGCACCCGCCGCGTGGGCCCCGACCGGACTCTCGTCCGCGGGCACCGTGCCCGCGCCGCGCGCCGGAGGGGAGCCGGCCGCACCGGCGTTCGCCGCCGCAGCGGCTCCTCGTCCGGACCGTGTCGGGTTCGGTGCGCACGACGAGCACGACGACGACGATTACGACGACGACGACGACTTCGACGAGCGCCCCCGCCACCCGTACACGTGGCTGCACCTGATCGTGCTGGCCCTCGTCGCCTTCGTGCTCGGCTTCCTCATCGTCCTGCTGCTGAGCAAGAACTCGGGGGACGACCCCGGCTCCACGGCTGCGGCGCCGGCCGCCGTCCACGTCGTGACCGGCCTGCCGGCCGGGTCCGTCTGACCCCGCATCACCCCGAACCAAGGAGACCTGTGGCTGCGACCGAACGAGCGATCGAGCTGGCCGTGGCGGCCGCTCGTGCCGCCTCCGACATCAAGGCCGAGGAGATCATCGCTCTCGACGTCAGCGAGCAGCTCGTGCTCACCGACGTCTTCCTCATCGCCTCCGGCACCAACGAGCGGCAGGTCGGCGCCATCGTCGACGCCGTCGAGGAGGCCCTGTTCAAGCTCGGCGCCAAGCCCATCCGCCGCGAAGGCAAGGCCGCCGGTCGCTGGGTCCTCGTGGACTTCGGCGACGTCGTCGTGCACGTCCAGCACGCCGAGGACCGGGTGTACTACGCCCTCGAGCGGCTGTGGAAGGACTGCCCTCTGATCGAGCTCCCCGCTGACGCGCGGGGGACCGACGAGGGCGCCGACGCGTGACGGCGGGGCGTCTGCTCCTGGTCCGGCACGGCCGGACCGCATACAACTCCGAGGCGCGCCTCCAGGGCCAGGTGGACATCCCGCTGGACGCGGTCGGCCGCTGGCAGGCCCGTACCGCGGCCGCCCGGCTGCTGACCCGGCACGAGCCGACGGCGATCGTCGTGTCCGACCTCAGCCGCGCGCACGAGACGGCCAGCTTCCTGGCACGTGCCGCCGGCCTCGACCTCGCGGTCGACGCCCGGCTGCGCGAGCGGGCGTTCGGCCTGTGGGAGGGCCTGACGGGCGACGACCTGCGCCGCGACTGGGCCGACGAGTTCGCCGTCTGGCGGGCCGGCGGCCAGCCCGAGGGTGTCGGCGCGGAGACCCGCGCCGAGGTCGCCCAGCGCGTGCGGGAGGGCATCCTCGAGCACGCCGCGGCGCTCGGTCCCGACGACACCCTGGTCGTCGTCTCGCACGGCTCCGCCATCAGCTGCGCCGTCGGTGACCTGCTCGGCATGCCGACCGACTGGCACGGCTTCGCCGGCATGCTCAACGCCCACTGGACCGAGCTCGTGGCCACCCGCGGCGACTTCTCGCCGTCCTGGCGGATGGTCGGGTACAACCTCGGGCCCACCGACGCGTCGACAGACTGGAACGCCGGACCGGACACCACCCGCGACTCCGACGCCGACTCCGAGACCCGGGACCCCGATTAGCGTTTCGGCCCGCGTTCGATCTAGACTCTCCGAGCGCCTACGGGCGTATGTGGTTCCCTTCGGGGGACCGCGGGGCTGTGGCGCAGCTGGTAGCGCACCTGCATGGCATGCAGGGGGTCAGGGGTTCGAATCCCCTCAGCTCCACCAGAACAGCAGGTCAGAGGCCGTTTCTCCACTCGGAGAGGCGGCCTCGCTGCTGTGGGTGTGGGCGTGATCCGTTCGACTTCCTCGACGGAGTCCTACGAATGGATCCGTTACGAGTTGGTAACACTGTTGGACCGTCGTCCGAATTGGACCCTTCGCCCGCAGGCTCCCGGCTGCTCCATCGTTACTCTGGTCGGGCTTGTCGGCTGCACGGTGCAGGGTTCCGGCTCGATCTGTGGGAGCCGACGTGCTGCGCCGAGTACACACCCTGCGCTTGGCCGCTCCCGTCAGCCTCGCGCTGCTCATGGCAGTCAGCGCTCCCGCAGTCGCCGCGCCGACCGCGTCCCGCACCCCGATGGCCCCGATCATCTCCGGATCCGACGAGACGCCCGACGTCCTGAAGACGCCGTTCAGTGCGGACGAGAGGCTGACTCCCACCGCGAGCCCGCCCCTTTCCGACCTGACGTTCCCGACCTCCGACGACTCCAGCACGTACGCGTCGGACCACGTGCTGGTGCGGTTCGCTAGCCAGACGACCCCGAGCCAGAAGCGGTCGTCGCTGTCGGCGCTCGGCTCGCCCGTCGGGGAAGCGGTCGACGGCACGGGCTGGGTCCGGGTCGCGGTGGCGGACCAGGATCCTCTCGCGGCCGCGGCACTTCTCGACGCCGACCCCCGCGTCGCCGAGGTGGCCGTGGACCACGTCCGGCACGCCGCTGCGCTGCCGGACGACCCGGGAATGGGCTGGGCCCCGTACTTCGACCTGCTGCGTCTCCCGCGCGCCTGGGATGCGGGCACCGGCGCCGGAGCCGTCGTCGCGGTCCTGGACACGGGCGTCGCCGGAGCTCTGCCAGACCTTGCCGGGTCGACTCTCCTGGGAACCTCGTTCGTCGGTGGTGACCCGGGGAAGGACGTGAACGGCCACGGCACGCTGGTTGCTGGCGTGGTTGCGGCTCGTGGGAACAATGGCGTCGGCTCGGTCGGTGCCGCCTTCGGCGCGAAGATCCTCCCCGTCAAGGTCCTCGACGACAGCGGTGCCGGGACGGACTCGACGATCGCCTCGGGGATCGCGTGGGCCGCGACGCACGGAGCCGACGTCATCAACGTGTCGCTCGGCGGGCGCGAGCCTGCCCCCATCCTGCTCACCGCTATTCAGAACGCCGTCGCTGCCGGCGCGGTCGTCGTCGCGGCCGCGGGCAACGACGGCACCGACGCGCCGTTCTATCCCGCCGCCTACGCCCCTGACGTCGACGGGCTGATGGCAGTGTCGGCGACGGACGGCTACGGCGCGCTCGCCGGCTTCAGCGGCTGGGGGGACTGGGTCTCCCTGGCAGCGCCCGGCAAGCAGGTGGTCGGCCCGGCCCTCGACGGCAGCTACGGCTACGGCAACGGCACGTCGTTCGCCGCACCGTTCGTCAGCGGCGTCGCGGCGCTCGTCGCGGCCCGCGCGCCCGCCCTCACGCCGGCGCAGATCGAGAAGCGGCTCGTCTCGACGGCGGTGGACGCCGGCCCACGGGGGAGCGACCCCTACTACGGAGCCGGGGTCCTTGACGCCGCTGCTGCCCTCACCAAGGGCGACGCCGTCCCGGCCGCGGCCGGGGTTCCGCTGGACCGCGCCCCCGGCGACCTCGCACCGAGTGACGACACCCCGGCCACGGCACGGCCCCTCGCCGGGTCGATCGACTCCGGATCGACGGGGACGGGGACGTTGTCACCCGAGGGGGACGTCGACTGGTTCGCCGCGGACGCGCCGACGTCGGGCTGGTACCTCGTCACGGTCACGCCGCTCGATGCCGGGGACGCTGCATCCGGCCCGACACTGGACCTTGCGTTCGAGGTGCGGGATGGCGCCGGACACGTCCTTCGTCGTACCAACGAGGCGGGAGCCAACGCCCAGGAGCAGCTCTGGGCGCCCATGAAGGAGCCGGGCGGGATCTTCGTCGGAGTCCGCAATGCCAACGGTTCAGCCCCGAGTCTCCAGCGCTACGAGATTCGAGTCGTGCTCTACGGCGCGCCGCGGCCGTTCACGGCGTCCCGTCAGTTGACGGCTCCCGACTTCTCCCGGCCAGAAACCGGCGCAGTCGCGACGGGGGATGTGACCGGGGACGGGCGTCCCGACGCTGTGACCATCGAGTACGGTGGCGCGATCTTCCTGGGTCGAGGCACAGGCAGCGGGTCGTTCGAGCCCTTGACGATGGTTCCGAACGCGGGGGCGAAGCCATCCGAGGGCGCGGCCATGGCCGACCTGGACGGCGACGGACTGCTCGAGGTTGTGGTCGGGACTGCCACTGGTGTGTCCCTCTTTCGTCAGGGTGCCCGGACCCTCGAGCTCTCTGCGGAGGTCCCGAACGACGTCGACGGCATCCTGGTCCGCACCGCAAGGCTTCGCGCGACCGACTGGGACGCTGACGGTGACCTGGACATCCTGCTCAGCTCACGCGAACCGAACGTCGTGGCTCTCTTGCTGAACGATGGCTCTGGCCACTTCGACCGCGGTCCGACGACCCCCGTCGACGAGGTGACCTTCGACGTCGGCGATGTCACTGGTGATGACCGGCCCGACGTCGTCACCGTGCGCTCGATCTTCCCGCAGTCCCCTGACGGGACTTTCGGAGCCCCCAGTGTCCTCGACATCGTGGCTGCGGGGGTGTGGACGCGGGCGTCATTCGTCGCCGTCGGCGACGTCACCGGCGACGGTCGCGCCGACGTCGTCCGTTCGGGCTTCAGCATCAACGCACAGGTCAATGCGCAGCTCGAGACCGGCGGCCCCGGTCCGGCGGTCCACTACCACTACTCGCTCGGAGTCCCGGCGATCGCCGACATCGACGGTGACGGGCGAAACGACATCGCGGCCGGGGCAGCTTCTCGCGGACAGATGGTGCTCGTCAGACAGCAGGCTGACGGAACCCTCGGCGACATCGAAGAGTCGTATACACCGACGTTCGGCAACTACCCGGTCGACGGGATCTCACTCACCGACCTCGACGCCGATGGCGGGCTCGACGCCGTGATGTCGAACTCGGGCTTCATAGCCATGCGCCAGAACCGTCTGGATCTGGTACCGCCCGAGCTCGGCTGGGTGCGGGAGTCCTGGCCCGCGCCGAACAGCAGCGGGGTGGGAGTTCGCCCGACCGCGCGGGTCACGCTCGACCGCACCATCGACCCACTGTCACTGACGAACCAGTCCGTCCAGCTGCTCGACCCTGCCGGGAATCCGGTCACCCCGGCGCCCACGGTTGCCTGGGACGGCGCCACCAAGACCATCTCGCTGACGCCGACAGCCGACCTCAACCAGGGCAGCCACTACACGGTCGTCGTCGCAGGGATCACCGACACCACGAACGACCCGCTGCCGCACACGATCCGCGTCCCGTTCACGGTGGCGGCGAACGGGTCGCGGTTCACCCCGATCGATCCGGTGCGCATCTTCGACAGCCGGGACTACGGCTGGCCGATCGAGTCCGGTGAGCAGCTGATCCTGGACCTGTCCGGTCTGGCGCAGGCGGGTGGCACGGCGGTGGTGCTGAACGTGACCGCCACCGGGGTGGCCCAGCCGGGCAACGTGCGGGTCTACCCGACCCCGGCGGACGGGGTGCCGCCGGTGGTGTCGAACCTGAACGTGATGCCGGGGGTGGACCAGCCGAACCTGGTCACCGTGGCGTTGGGCCAGGACGGCACGATCAGCCTGCTGCCGGAGGCGACCTCGACGCACCTGATCGTGGACGTCTCGGGGNGACCAGCCGAACCTGGTCACCGTGGCGTTGGGCCAGGACGGCACGATCAGCCTGCTGCCGGAGGCGACCTCGACGCACCTGATCGTGGACGTCTCGGGCTACTACGCGGACGGGGGTGCGGCCGCGTTCGAGCCGCTGGCCCCGGTCCGGGTGATGGACCTGCGCGACGGGACCGGGGGTGTCCCGGCCGGTCGGCTGGTCAAGGGTGAGCATGTGGACCTGCAGGTCACCGGGCGTAACGGGGTTCCTGCGGATGCGGTGGCGGTGGTGCTGAACGTGACGGGCACCCAGACCGATGCCCCGACCCAGTGCGGGTCTACCCGACCCCGGGCGGCGCGGAGGACCAGGGGGGTCCGGACGTGTCGAACCTGAACCTGCGGGCCGGGCGTGACCAGCCGAACCTGGTCACGGTGAAGGTCGGGGACGGGGGCCGGGTCCGGTTCGACGCCCCCGTGGCGGCGACGTACCTGCTGGCGGACCTGGCCGGGTACTACACCGCGACCGGGGACAACGGGTTCGTCGCGCTGACCCCGGCCCGGATCGCGGACACCCGCTACGCCCAGGGGTTCAGCGGGATCCTGCGTGCGGGTCAGCCGCAGGTCCTGCAGGTCACCGGGGTGGCCGGGGTGCCCTCGGACGCGACCGCGGCGGTGCTGAACGTGACCGGGTCCCAGCCGCGCAACGTGACCCACATCCGGGTGTTCCCGACCACGGTCCCGGCGACCCTGCCCGACGTGTCCAGCCTGAACCTGGTCCCCGGCCGCGACGAGGCCAACCTGTCCATCACCCGCATCGGTGCCGGCGGGAAGATGTCGTTCTACACCCACACCGCCGACACCCACCTCATCGTCGACGTCTCCGGCTACTTCCGGAAATGAGCTCCGACCCGCATCGGTGCCGGCGGGAAGATGTCGTTCTACACCCACACCGCCGACACCCACCTCATCGTCGACGTCTCCGGCTACTTCCGGAAATGAGCTCCGACGGGCCGACGAACCGGGGTCAGGGACGCATGCGGCCGATCACCCCCGAAGGGGTGTACTCGAACCTCGCACCGAGCGCTTAGGGTCCTGCGTCAGAGAACGTCGTCGTTGGATCCAGCACGAGAGGCAGCACGCGAGATGGACGGCGTAGCGCAGGTGTGGGGCCCCGAGGACCGTGTCGGGACCGTGCGGGTCCTCGCCACCGCGGAGGCTGTCGAGATCACCTTGACCGGCGAGGTCGACGCCGAGCTCGGCGAAGAGCTGGACGCAGCGGCGCGTGTGGTGCACGAGTACGGCTTACCGGTCCGGATGGACGCCACCGACGTGACGTTCATGGACTCCACCGGTGTGCGACTCATCGCTCGCTGCTACGCCAACGGTCCCGTGACCGTGACCGCCTCACCCACGGTCCGGTTCCTGCTCGAGATCCTGGCGATGGACGACGTGCTCGCCGCCCCGCAGTAGCCGGATCACGACGCGCCATCCCCGCGCCCGCAGACGTCGATCTCGTCCATGGGCGGTGCCCGGAGTCGTCATCGACCACTGCCGGCCGAGCTACGCCGTGCAACGTCGGATGAAGTGCGCGACGCGGTCGAGGGCTGCGGAACCGTCCTCGGTGTCCGCTTCGAACTGGTACTCGTGCTCGAGCGCCGGCACGTGATCGGCGGGAGGGAAGAGTGTCTCGACGTCGACACCGTGGCCGGCCAACGTCTCGGCCAGATGGACCGACTGTGGACGCAGGGGGTCGGCATTGCCGACGGTGACGAAGACGGGTGGGAACGCGGCGCCGACGTGCCGCGCGACGGACATCGTCGACAGGAAGTGCTCGTCGCGCTCGAAGTGGCGGTTCCCGCTGTAGGCCCAACCGCAGGCACGCAACACGTCGCGCAGCGGCGAGTCGGGTGACAGGTGTGCAAGGTCGAACACGCCGCAGCACAGGACGACCCCGCGTATCTGGGCAGGTTCGACGCTCGGCCGGATGCCGACGAGGGTGGCGTAGGACGGCACGGTGGCGATGGTGGTGACGTGTGCGCTGATCTGTGCACCCGCCGAGTCGCCCGCCAGCACGAGTCGGGACGGGTCCACGTGCAGGCGCGGCGCGTGCTCCTGCACGTGGTGCAGCGCGGTCATGATCTGCCGGGCCGGCGTCGGGTACCGGGCGTCGGGCGCGCGCGTGTAGCGCGGTGCCACGACGGTGAGGCCACGCGCCGCGAGCAGCCGGAACCAGCCGCGCAGCTCGTCCTTCGTGCCACCGACGAACGCCCCGCCGTGCGTCCACAGCACGGTCGGAAGCTGCCCGCTGACACCCGCGGGGGTGAAGACGTCGAGCACCTCGTCGGGAGCCGGCCCGTACCGCTCGTCGAGAACGGCCCCGACGTCGGTCGGGGCCATCGCTTCCAGTCGTGCTGTGCGTTCGACGACGCCTGCAGCGAACTGTCGCCGCACCAGCAGTGCGACCGGTCGCGGGCTGAACCACAGCGATGTGCGCACCATCGCACGCAGCGCGCGAGCTGTCGGGCCATGGGGTGCGGACGCCGGGGTCACGATGCCGTCCGGGTCACGCGGCATGGTCGGGCGCACATGGTTCGCAGACTAGGGGGCTCGCGCCTCGCGGTGGTGCGTCCCGCGGTGACCTGGGGATCTGGACGAACGGAGCGCAGCGGCCCACCAGGTCACGAGCTGGGCCGGCGCCCGCTGAGAAGGTCACACTTGGGAAACAATCTTGGACAATCGTCCAGGTTGTTCCCTTTCATGCTCCGAGCACCTGTTTCGGAACCGTTACGGTACCCGCGACGGTCGGCTGCAGGGGTTGCAGGGTCCCGACGCGATGCCTGGAGCCGACTTTGCTGCGCCGACGCCACACCCCGCGGTTCGCCGCGCCCCTCGCCCTCGCGCTGCTGGTCGCGCTGGGCACCTCGGCGCAGGCAGCGCCGGACCCCTCGGTCTCGGACCCGTCGCCGGACGTGCACCTGACGCCGTTCAGCGCGCACCCGGAGCGCACGCCTCGCACGGCACCGCCGCTGCCCGAGCTGGAGTCCCCGAGCGCACCCGAGGGCACCGGGTACGCCCCGGACCATGTGCTGGTCCGCTTCGCTGCGAAGGCGACGCCGGGCCAGCAGCGCTCGTCGCTGTCCGCGCTCGGCGCCGAGGTCGAGGACACCGTGGACGGCACCAGCTGGGTGCAGGTCGACGTGGGCGACCAGGACCCCGCGGCTGTGGTCGCAGAGCTGGATACCGACCCGCAGGTCGCAGACGTTCAGCTGGACCACGTGCGGAAGGCGTTCAGCGTCCCTGGCGACCCCTGGATCACCAGGTCGCCCTACTTCGACCTGATGCGCCTGCCGCGGGCCTGGGACGCGAGCACCGGCGCCGGCACCGTCGTGGCGATCCTCGACACCGGCGTCTACCGGGCCCACGACGAGCTCTCGGGATCGGTCCTGACCGGTACGGATCTGGTCGCGGGCGACTCGGATCCCGAGGACGCCAACGGGCACGGCACGCTGGTGGCTGGTGTCGTCGCCGCGCACGCCAACAACGGTCAGGGTGTGGCGGGTGCGGCGTACGACGCGACGATCCTGCCGGTCAAGGTGCTCGGCAACGACGGATCGGGCACGGACTCGACCATCGCCGCTGGGATCGCGTGGGCGGCCACGCACGGCGCCGACGTCATAAACCTCTCCCTCGGCGGGTCGGACCCCGCACCGGTGCTGCTGACCGCCATCCAGAACGCCGTCGCGGCGGGCGTTGTCGTCGTGGCCGCGGCCGGCAACGAGGGTACGTCCGCCCCGATGTACCCGGCGGCCTACGCGCCGCAGGTCGACGGCCTACTCGCGGTCGGCGCGACCGACGACTACGGCTCGCTCACGGACTTCAGCAGCTGGGGTGACTGGGTCAGCCTCGCGGCGCCGGGCTACAGCATCATCGGCCCGGCGCTTGCCTATCCGACCGCGTACACCAACGGCAGCGGCACGTCGTTGGCCGCGCCGCTCGTCAGCGGCACGGCCGCGCTCGTGCTCGCGCACGCCACGTCAGCCCTGACGCCATCCGCGGTGGAGCAGCGCCTGGTCTCCACGGCGTTGGACGCCGGGCCGCGCGGCGTGGACCCGTACTACGGGCACGGCGTGCTCGACGCGGCGGCCGCGGTCACCGCGGGCGACGCGTCCCCGGCTGCCCCGGCCGTGCCGCTGGACCGCGCTCCCGCGGACCCCGGCCCGTCCGACGACACCCGGGCGACCGCCCAGGTGCTTCCGTGCTGCACCGAGGTCACGGGCACCATCAGCCCCGAGGGCGACGTCGACTGGTACCAGTTCACCGCCTCCACCACCGGCTGGTACACCGTGCAGGTCGAGGCCGACCCGATGACTAAGGACCTCGACCTGGCGGTCGAGGTCCGTAACGACGCAGGCGATATCGTGGCGTCCGCGCCCTTCTCGGATCACCTCAACCCCAAGCTGTTGGTGCCGGTGACCACGGCCGGACGGTTCTACGTCCAGGTACACAACACCAACGGCTCGGCCTCCACGCAGCGGTACACGGTCACCGCGGCGGTGGCTACGGGCGCGCACCAGTTCACGTTGTCTCACCAGAAGTCTTCCAACACCTCCCCTTCGTCTTTGGACCCGATCGCTGTCGGTGATGTCACGGGCGACGGCCGAAGCGACACGGTTTCCGTCGAGGGCACGTACAACGCGTTGCAGGTCTACGCCGGCAAAGCGGACGGGACGCTCTCAGCTCCCTTCTCTGTTCCGGTTCCGGGCTGGGGCCTCCAGGGTCAGGGCGTCGAGACCGTGGACGTCGACGGAGATGGAGACCTCGATGTCGTCGCTGGCACAGCGACCGGCTTCCTCTCGTTCATACAAGCCGGGGGCACCCTGACCGCCGGCCGCGAGATCACATTCCCCCTGCCGCGACGGGTGGTGGCCTCCGACCTGGACAACGACGGCGACCAGGACCTCCTTCTTGGCGGGCTTGGCGATGTCACCGCAGCGTGGAACGACGGAACCGGCACGTTCACACTCGGTCCCGCGGTCGCGGCGGACTTCTACTTCACCGTCGGCGATGTCACGCGGGACGGCCGGCCGGACCTCGTTGACAGCGCCGGCGTGCGCCCGCAGAACCAGGATGGCTCGTTCGGTTCGCCCATCTACCTTCCGAGAGCTGAGGGCTCCAAGGCCCCCGCCGTGGCCGATGTGACGGGTGATGGGTCCGCCGAAGTGATCCGCACAGGCGCGATCAACGCCGGGTACGTGCAGGTGGACTCCCTTCAGGCGGACCTGACCTGGGCCACGTCGAAGAGGTACCCCGCTAACGAGTTTCCCGAGTACGTCGCAACAGGAGATGTGGACGGCGACGGCACCACCGACGTAGTGGTGACGAACACGGGGTCGGACGTCATCACCATCCTGCTTCAAGAAAGTGACGGAACGCTGGCCGTTCCGCTGACGGTGCCAGCCGTGTTCGACCGATCCTCGTTCAGGATTGACGGGCTGGGGCTCACCGATGTTGACGGTGATGGTCTGCAGGACGTGGTGCTATCCGAAGGCGGGGTATATGCGCTCCACCAAGGCAACCTGACCGATCCGCATCTGGGTCATGGGTGGTTGAGGAACGTGTCGCCGGCGCCGCACACTGCGGGGGTGGCGGTGCGCCCTACCGTGACCGTCACTCTCGAGCGGGCGTTGAAGGCCGGAGCGGTCACGTCGCAGACGGTCAAGCTGATCGACGGGGCGACGGGGCAGCCGGTGGCGGCGACGCCGACGTACACCTCGGCGACGAAGACGATCAGTCTGACCCCGAACGCGAACCTGTCCCGACGGGGCGACGGGGCAGCCGGTGGCGGCGACGCCGACGTACACCTCGGCGACGAAGACGATCAGTCTGACCCCGAACGCGAACCTGTCCGCGGGTGGTCACTATGAGGTGATCGTGTCGGGTCTGGTGGACTCGGGCGACGCGGTGCAGGACGAGCCGATCCGCACGTTCTTCACGGTCGCTGCCAACGGGTCGCGGTTCACCCCGATCGATCCGGTGCGCATCTTCGACAGCCGGGACTACGGCTGGCCGATCGAGTCCGGTGAGCAGCTGATCCTGGACCTGCGCATCTTCGACAGCCGGGACTACGGCTGGCCGATCGAGTCCGGTGAGCAGCTGATCCTGGACCTGTCCGGTCTGGCGCAGGCGGGTGGCACGGCGGTGGTGCTGAACGTGACCGCCACCGGGGTGGCCCAGCCGGGCAACGTGCGGGTCTACCCGACCCCGGCCGATGGGGTCCCGCCGGTGGTGTCGAACCTGAACGTGATGCCCGGGGTGGACCAGCCGAACCTGGTCACCGTGGCGTTGGGCCAGGACGGCACGATCAGCTTGTTGCCGGAGGCGACCTCGACGCACCTGATCGTGGACGTCTCGGGGTACTACGCGGACGGGGGTGCGGCCGCGTTCGAGCCGTTGGCGCCGGTGCGGGTGATGGACCTGCGCGACGGCACCGGCGGTGTCCCGCAGGGCCGACTGGTCAAGGGCCAGCATGTGGACCTGCAGGTCACCGGGCGTAACGGGGTTCCTGCGGATGCGGTGGCGGTGGTGCTGAACGTGACGGGCACCCAGACCGATGCCCCGACCCNAGCATGTGGACCTGCAGGTCACCGGGCGTAACGGGGTTCCTGCGGATGCGGTGGCGGTGGTGCTGAACGTGACGGGCACCCAGACCGATGCCCCGACCCATGTGCGGGTCTACCCGACCCCGGGCGGCGCGGAGGACCAGGGGGGTCCGGACGTGTCGAACCTGAACCTGCGGGCCGGGCGTGACCAGCCGAACCTGGTGACCGTGAAGGTCGGGGACGGGGGCCGGGTCCGGTTCGACGCCCCCGTGGCGGCGACGTACCTGCTGGCCGACCTGGCCGGGTACTACACCGCGACCGGGGACANGTGAAGGTCGGGGACGGGGGCCGGGTCCGGTTCGACGCCCCCGTGGCGGCGACGTACCTGCTGGCCGACCTGGCCGGGTACTACACCGCGACCGGGGACAACGGGTTCGTCGCGCTGACCCCGGCCCGGATCGCGGACACCCGCTACGCCCAGGGGTTCACCGGGATCCTGCGCGCGGGTCAGCCGCAGGTCCTGCAGGTCACCGGGGTGGCCGGGGTGCCCTCGGACGCGACCGCGGCGGTGCTGAACGTGACCGGGTCCCAGCCGCGCAANCGTCGCGCTGACCCCGGCCCGGATCGCGGACACCCGCTACGCCCAGGGGTTCACCGGGATCCTGCGCGCGGGTCAGCCGCAGGTCCTGCAGGTCACCGGGGTGGCCGGGGTGCCCTCGGACGCGACCGCGGCGGTGCTGAACGTGACCGGGTCCCAGCCGCGCAACGTGACCCACATCCGGGTGTTCCCGACCACGGTCCCGGCGACCCTGCCCGACGTGTCCAGCCTGAACCTGGTCCCCGGCCGCGACGAGGCCAACCTGTCCATCACCCGCATCGGTGCCGGCGGGAAGATGTCGTTCTACACCCACACCGCCGACACCCACCTCATCGTCGACGTCTCCGGCTACTTCCGGAAATGAGCTCCGGACGGGGGGCCAGGGGACATGGGTCGGGTCCCCTCAGCTCCGCGGAAACGCGCTGGTCCGAGGCCACGCCGGGATCCTGAAGCCAGGAGCCTGACGTGGCCATCGGCCATCTACCGGCCAGGTGTCGGTCTCGGCTCGAGCTCGCACGAGGCTGTCTCGAGCCTCCTGGCGCGCACCAGATTCGTTTAACTCGCCCAGCGGTGGACATCTGCCCGCTGAAACCTCACCCGTGGCGGCGATCCACGGTGTAGAACTCTCCTGCCGACAGACGATGTTAGCGCTCACATTGTGGTGACCGCCGGGGTCCCACGCACCTCGCGCTCGACGCCGAGCGCGCTCAGGAGGAGACATGGCAATCAGCAAGCGGATCTCAGGAGCGGTCGGTGTCCTCGCTGCGGGAGCGCTCACCCTCGGTCTGGCCGGCTGCGCCGGTGGGAGCGAGGGGGTCAGCAGCGGCGTGCCGACCGGGGACGGACTCACGACGGTGGGCTTCGTGGCGGTCGGTCCTGAAGGTGGCTGGCGCAACGCGAACGAGCAGGCGGTCAAGGACACGTTCAACAACCTGACGGGCTTCGAGCTCAAGTACGCTCCTGCGGCAAGCCCGAGCGACCAGCAGTCACAGCTGGAAGCGTTCGCGACGTTCGTGAACGAGAAGGTGGACGTCATCCTCCTCACCGCTACGGAGGCGTCGGGCTGGGAGAACTCGCTCAAGCTCGCGAAGGACGCCGAGATCCCGGTCATCCTGCTCGACCGCGGTGTCGACGCGGGCGAGGACCTGTACGTCACGCGCATCGCGCCCGACAACTACAGCGTCGCGTACTCGGTGGGCTCCTGGGCCGTCGACACCTTCCCCGAGGGCGCGAAGTACTTCGTGCTCGAAGGTGTCCCCGGCCTGTCCGTCGTCACTGAGCGCAACGAAGGCTTCGAGGCTCTCGTCAGCACCGTGCCGGGCTTCACCAAGGTCGGTGCGCAGACAGCCAACTGGAGCACGGACGAGGGCAGGTCCGTCATCGAAGGGGTCCTCGCGGCCAACGACAACGACCTCCAGCTCATCTTCGCCCAGAACGACGAGATGGGCCTCGGCGCGGCCCAGGCCGTCACCGCGGCGGGTCTGGTCCCCGGCACCGATGTGAAGATCGCGACGATCGACGGCACGACCGGGGCGCTCGCGGCTCTGGCTGCCGGTCAGCTGAGCTTCGTCGCGCAGTACAACCCCTTCTTCGGCGACATCGTCTACGACGTGGTGACCAAGGCGATCGACGGCGACGTCATCCAGTCCATCATCACCGTCGAGAGCGACACCTTCGACTCACCCGAGGCGGGCCAGGCCGCGCTCGACGCCGGTCTCGGGT
The DNA here is from genome assembly GCF_001426705.1 of Cellulomonas sp. Root485. Classification (GTDB taxonomy): domain Bacteria; phylum Actinomycetota; class Actinomycetes; order Actinomycetales; family Cellulomonadaceae; genus Cellulomonas. The sequence goes on from NZ_LMFC01000001.1 coordinate 844,821, forward strand.
TCTGAGGCCGGCACCCGCACCGACCGCCTTGCGAACGGGAGCCACCTCCCTCGGTGGCTCCCGTTCGGCCGGCTCACAGGGGCGCGGACGAGGGGCGGGCGCCGCTCAGACGGCCACGCGTCGGCCCGTCTCGAACGATGCGATGCACCCCATCGCCAGCTCGAGGGCCCGCCGGCCCGCGCGAGCGTGGATGGGTGGCTCGCCGCCCGACCGCAGGGCGGGCAGCAGGGCACTGACGTGCCGGTCGAACGTGCGCTGGAACTCGCGCGCCTCGTCGTTGAAGTAGCCGGCCTGCCACACCTGGCTCGTCTCGTCGCCCGCGGCGGAGATCGTCAGTCGACGAACCGTGTCCTCGACCAGCAGGCGTCCGGCCCGCCCGTTGATCTCCAGCTGCTGGGTCAGGGGATAGGCGTAGGACGAGTCGTAGGTGCCGACGAGGCTGCCGACGCCCCCGTTGGCGAGCTCGAGCGCGATGGCGACGGTCGTGTACGGGCCGCTGCCGGCCCGCGCCATCTGCGCCATCACGGAGACGATCGGTCCGCAGAGGTGCTCGATCGTGTCGAAGGCGTGGCACTGCGTCTCGATCAGCTGGGCGTGCGGGTGCGTTCCGATGTTGGCCTCGCCGCCGAACCGCCAGCTCGTGAAGACGATGTCGCCGACGGCGCCGGACTCGATCGCGGCCCGGGCGCGCAGCATCGGTTCGGCGTAGCGGTGGTTGAAGTTGATGGCCAGGAACAGGTCCCTCTCGGCCGCCTCGCGCAGGAGCTGGTCCGCCTCCCCGAGGTCGAACACGAGCGGCTTCTCGACGAGGAGCGGAACTCCCGCCCGGATCAGCTGGAGCGTCGGGGCGAAGTGGTGCTCGTTCGGCAGTGCCACGGTGACGAGGTCCGGCTGGACGGCGTCGAGCATGGCGGCGATGTCGGTGAAGCCGGCCGTGCCCGCCTCCGCCGCCTGCCGGCGCGTCCGGTCCTCGTCCCTGCCGACGATCGCGACGACGGTCGTGTCGAGCCGCTCGGAGAAGACCCGGACGTGCTGCCTGCCCCAACCGCCGGGGCCGACGACGGCGACGCGCAAGGGCGAGCCGCTCGCGTCGACATCGGCGCCGGTCTGCGTCATGACGTTCCCCGTTCGTCGGGAGCACTCGCGCTCTGCAGTGAAGCCCGGCTCGCTGCTCCCGTCAATCGTGGGCATCCCAGGCGATCAGACGGACCGTGCCGACGCGGACGACATCCACTGCTGCGACGTGCACCCCGTCGGGGATCTCCCGCACCGTGGGGTCGACCCAGACACCCGTGCTGCGCTGCCAGGGCAGGAGCTCGAGCCGCACTCCGTGCCGAGCGACAGCGGACGCCCAGGGCGTGAGGTCGACGTCCCAGTCGCGACCGTGCCAGAAGTGGTCGCTGATCAGCTCGTCGCCCACGTACGCACGGCCGACGTCACCGGTCCAGCGCACCCGGAGCAGCGTGCGGTCGACGCCGTCGACCAGGTCTCGGGGGACGTCGACCTGCACGACGGCGGCTCCGGAGAAGTCGGTGGGTGCGCTGAGCCGGTCCAGGGGACCGCCGCGCTCGGGGCGGGGGGAGGTCGCTGCTGGGCGGAGCCCGGAGACGAGCGTGCGGCGGCCGACCTGCGGCGCGCTCGCCTGCCACGTCCGCCAGGGGCCGTCGTCCGACGGCTCGCTCAGGTCGGCGCTCTCCGCCCGGAGGGCCTCAGGAGCGGGGAGGAGCGCGACGGTGACGTCGGGGCTCTCCGTCTGCACGACGAGCTCGCCGTCCATCGCGTAGAGCGGCGCGGAGGAGAGCACCAGCCGCTCCCGGCCGTCCACCTCCAGCAGGTACAGCCGGTCGGTGCTCGCCTGGTCCAGGACGATGATCCGCGCGCTCGTGAGCTCGACGACGCACGTCGGTCCGGCGGGCGCGGCGAGGGAGATGGTCGTCGCGCCCTCGCGGTGGACGGCGACACCCGCTCCGCCGACCTCGTGGTCCCCGTCGAGGACGAGCTCGACGGGGATGCCGTCGTACGCGCCCAGCACGACGACCTCGCGGTCGTCGACGGTGATGCGAGCCAGCACCCGTGCGGTCGCACTCCGAAGGACGACGCCCGGAGCGAGCGGGTACCGCAGCGGCCACACCAACGAGACACCGGCCGGGATCGTCACCGGCTGGGTGGGCACCGTGACGTCCCCGTCGTCGAAGGTCACCGTGAGCTGCACGTCGCGCTGTTCCGGCAGTGCCGCCTTCGCGGGCTGGTACGTCGAGGCGAACAGGTAGCCGCTGCGACCGTCGGACCGCACGGCCCACCGCAGGACCTCCGGGTCGGTGCTGCCACCTCCGACGGTCGTGGTCATCGTGGCGATGCGGTGCCCGTCCTGCTGGAGCCACAGGTGCTGGGCCCGCAGGTAGTGGTGGTGGGGGCGGATCTGGCCGTGCTCGCCGATCGGGGCGGCGAAGTCGTAGGTCACGCGCGGCACGTCGTTGGGGTAGCCGGTCGCGTGGGACTCCTGCTCGGAGCCGTGTGCACCCGTGCGCTGCGTCCCGCCGGCGTACATGTAGTAGCCCTGCCAGATCGAGCCGCTGCCGAGCTTGGCGAGCGCGAGTGCGGCGACGTCGGCGGGTGCGACGACCGGCCGGCGGTGGTACGCGACGTGCATCCCTCCGCCCAGCTCGCACGTCACGAACGGCACGGCGTCGTCGTCCTTCAACGGCACCGCCGCGGGGTCGAGGGTGATCCCGTCGAGAGCCTCGCGCAGGTCCGCCCCGACGGACAGGTCGTCGCGCACCGGGCTGTAGCGGAAGTGGAACGCGGAGAACTCCGGCCACTCCGTCTGCTCGTCGTCCCAGAAGCCGTCCGAGTAGGCGCTGTACACGGGCAGCAGCGTGTCGGGGACCTGCGCACCACCCCAGCCCGTCGCCGTCCAGATCGGGACCCGGAGCCCGAGCTCCTCGGCGAGCTCGCGCAGGCGTGCGAGGTGCTGCGGCTGGTCGTAGAGCTCGTTGTCGACCTGGGCGCCGACGACGGGCCCGCCGTCGGCATGTGCCAGGCCCCGGAGCTGCGCGACGGTCTGCGCGTAGAAGGCGTGCACCAGGTCGAGGTACGCGGGGTCGTTGGTGCGGGTGGCGAGGTTCCGCTCGACGAGCCAGTCGGGGAAGCCGCCGTACCGCGCTTCGCCGTGGGCCCAGGGGCCGAGCCGGACGACCACGTCGAGGCCGTGGGTCTGTGCCTCTTCGATGAAGGCGCGCAGGTCGAGCTGGCCGTCCCAGCGAAAGACGCCGGGCTCCGGCTCGTGGGCCTGCCACAGGACGTAGGTCGCCACCGAGGTCAGACCGCCCGCCCGGGCGTGACCCAGGACGTCACGCCAGCGGTCGCGAGGGACGCGCGAGTAGTGGATCTCGCCCGTGATGGGGAACCACGGGATGCCACCCCGCTCGACCCACCTGCTGGTCACCTCGATCCGGTCGTCGCCTGCAGGCGGCTCGCCGACGCTCAGGTGGCCGCGGTGCGGTGCCGTCGGCGCGACGACGGTGAGGTGGTGGGGCGCCACGAGGGTGCTCGGGCGGACGTCGCTGGTCATGTCTCTCCTTGCAGCAGGTCGGAGTACCTCAGCCCTTGTCGTGCGAGCGGTACTCGGTCGGGCTCACGCCGTGGATCCGGTGGAACTGGCGGGAGAAGTAGAGGGGGTCGGTGAACCCGACCTGGGCGGCCACGGACGCGATGGGCCGGTCGGTGGTGTCGAGGAGCTCGCGGGCCGTGCCCATGCGCAGACGGGTCTGGTACTCCAGTGCGCCGTAGCCCGTGGCCCGCCGGAACAGCGCGGAGTAGTGCGAGACGCTCAGCCCGGCCATGCCCGCGAGGTCGGCCAGGGAGATGCGGGTGGAGACGTTCGCGCGCAGGTGCTCGATCGTCGCCGCGACCGGGTCCGACTGCTGCCTGCCGATCGTCCGACGGTCGGCCGCGAGGAGCGCCATCGCGTGCCACGCAGCACCGGCGGACGCCAGGAGGCTCGCCATCGTCTCGTCGTGGTCCATGCGCCGGATGATCGTGTCGACGAGGGAGATGACGGGGGCCGGGTCGGCCACACCGAAGACCGGGTGTTCCGCCGTGGCGCCGATCGCCTCGAGGAGGTCGGGCACCTGCTGGCCCACCAGGTGCATCCACCAGATGGTCCAGGGCTCCTCGGCGTCGGCCTCGTACCGGTGGGGCACGCCCGCGGGGATCGCGAGCGCCTGACCCGCCTGCACCTGGTGCACGCCCGACGGCAGCGTGCACGATCCCCGGCCGGCTGCGCACACGATCACGATGTGTTGCGCGGCGCCGTGCGTGCGCACGCGGCCGTGGGTCGACGCGCGCGGGAAGTACCCGACGTCGGTGACGAGCAGCTGCGACAGAGGTGGTGTCGTGATGGCCCGTGCGACGAGGGGGCGCGGGAGCACGCGCATGCGCTGACCGGGGAAACCTTCCCGCCGGCGGGGTGGCGCCTCACGCGTTGCGATCATCGATTCGTCCATGTGTCTCGGGAGAATGCCCATTCTGCAGCATGGCGACCGGAACGTAGCGTCCTGCACATGCTCGACGACGAGTCCCGCCTGGACCTCCCTGCCGTGCCCGCACACCTCGCGGGTCAGGCTGTCGCCGCCTGGCGTCAGCCGGTCACGATCGACACGTACCTGCCGGACCCGGCGGACCGCTACCCGGCGTTCCTGGAGAACCGCGTCTACCAGGGCTCGTCGGGCCGGGTGTACCCGCTGCCGTTCCACGAGCGCATCAGCCCGACCAAGGCGCCCCACGCCTGGGACGCGATCCACCTGGAGAACCCGTGGATCCGGCTGATGATCCTGCCGGAGCTCGGTGGCCGCATCCACGTCGGGATGGACACCACCAACGGGTACGACTTCTTCTACCGCAACAACGTCATCAAGCCGGCGCTCGTCGGGCTCGCAGGCCCCTGGATCTCGGGCGGCGTCGAGTTCAACTGGCCGCAGCACCACCGCCCGGCGACGTTCCTCCCGGTCGAGGCGACGATCGAGCACGAGGCCGACGGCGCCGTCACGGTGTGGTGCTCGGACCACGACCCGTTCGCCCGGATGAAGGGCATGCACGGTATCCGCCTGCGTCCGGACTCCTCGGTGATCGAGCTGCGCGCCAGGCTGTTCAACCGCACCGACGAGGTGCAGACGTTCCTCTGGTGGGCGAACGTCGCTGCGGCCGTGAACGACGACTACCAGTCGTTCTTCCCGACCGACGTGCACGCCGTCGCCGACCACGCCAAGCGCGCCGTCACGGCGTTCCCGGCGGCCGACCGCCCGTACTACGGGATCGACTACCGGGCCCGCAAGGACACGGTGCACCCCGACGGCGCCCCGGACGCGGACCGGATCGACTGGTACCGCAACATCCCGGTGCCGACGTCGTACATGGCGCTCGGGACGCAGGACGACTTCTTCGGTGGCTACGACCACGGCCGCCGGGCGGGCTTCGTGCACTGGGCCGACCACCAGGTGGCACCCGGGAAGAAGCAGTGGACCTGGGGCACCGGCGCGTTCGGCACGGCCTGGGACGCGAACCTCACCGACACCGACGGGCCCTACGTCGAGCTGATGGCCGGCGTGTTCACGGACAACCAGCCGGACTTCACGTTCCTGGCGCCGGGCGAGACGAAGACGTTCAGCCAGTACTGGTACCCGATCCAGCAGACCGGTCCCGTCCACCAGGCCAACCTCGAGGCGGCTGTCCGCCTCGACTTGACGCCCGGCACCGCAAGCACGGAGACCACCGCCGTGCGGGTCGCGGTCGCGACGACGCAGGTGCGCGCCGGTGTGGTCGTGCGCCTGACCGGGCCGCAGGGTGCGACCCTCTGGCAGGTCGAGGCCGACGCAGGTCCGGATCGTCCGATCGTGCAGCACCTGACCCTTGACGACGCCTGGGCCCCGGAAGACCTGACGCTCGTCGTCGAGCACGGCGGCGCCGAGGTCATCGCGTGGCGTCCCCGCGTGGCGCACGGCTCCCCGGCGATGCCCGAGCCTGCGCGGGAGCCCGCGGCGCCCGCCGACGTCCCGTCCGTCGACGAGCTGTACCTCATCGGCGTGCACCTCGACCAGTATCGGCATGCGACCCGGTCGCCCGAGCCGTACTGGCTCGAGGCCCTGCGTCGCGACGCGGGTGACTACCGCTCGAACCTCGCGCTCGCCGCACGGCGCTACCCGGCCGGGCGGTACGCCGAGGCCGAGCAGCACCTGCGCGCCGCGCTCGCCCGGCAGACCCGGCTGAACACGAACCCTGCCGACGGCGAGGCCGCCTTCCGCCTCGGTCAGGTGCTCGCGCGCACCGGTCGCCCGGACGAGGCCGACGAGGCGTGGGGCAAGGCCCGGTGGAACCAGGCGTGGCGCGGTCCGGCGCTCCTCGCGATGGCACGGCTCGACGCTGCGCGCGGCTCCGACCGTTCCGCCCTCGACCACGCCCGCGAGGCCGCCGCCGACGCGGACAACCTGCAGGCCCAGGCGGTGCTCGTCGTCCTGCTGCGGCGCGCCGGCCGCGACGCCGACGCTGACGCGGTGCTGGCACGGGCGCTGGACCGCGACCCGCTCGACGTGTGGACCCGTGACCTGGCAGGTCACGATGTCGCGACGGACGCGCCGACGCTGCTCGACGTCGCGCTGGAGTACGACTCGCTCGGTGAGTGGTCCGATGCGGTCCGCGTGCTCGAGGCCGCAGCCGAGGTCGAGCCTGCCCTCGGGCAGGTGGAGGTCCGACCGCTCCTGCACCTGCACGCCGCACGGATCCTGGCGGCGGCCGGCGAGCACGGCGACGCCGACCGGCACCGTGCGCTGGCGCGGACCGCACCCGCCGTGCACTGCCTCGCCTCTCGCCTCGACGACGCGGACATGCTGCTGGCGCACGTCGAGCGGCACCCCGACGACGCCCGGGCCTGGGGGATCGTCGGCCACTGGCTGTACTTCCAGCGGCGCTACGAGGACGCGATCGCCGCGTGGCGCACGTCGACCGAGCTGGACCCGAGCGACCCGGTCGTGTGGCGCAACCGTGCGGTCGCGGCGTTCAACGTCCTGGCCGACCCGGACGCCGCGCGGCAGCACTACGCGAGCGCACTCGCGGTCGCCCCCGGCGACCCCCGCCTGGTCTACGAGCGCGACCAGCTGGCTGCGCGGTCCGGCGGGACGCCCGACGAGCGCCTCGCGGTGCTCCAGGGGGAACGCCCGGCGGTCGACGCCCGCGACGACCTCACCGTCGAGCTGGCCCAGCTGCACACCGCCACGGGAAGCCCCGAGGTGGCACTCGAGCTCCTCCGGGCCCGCCGGTTCCAGCCGTGGGAGGGCGGCGAGGGGCAGGTGCTCTCGGCCTGGGACGAGGCACTGCTCGCGCTCGCCCGCCGCGCCCTCGCCGCCGGTGACGGGCAGCTCGCGCTCGAGCACGTCGGCGCGGCCCTCGATCCCGTCGCGAGCCTCGGTGAGGCCCGGCACCCGCTGGCCACGACCGCCCAGCTGCACCTGCTGCTCGGCGACGCCCTCGCCGCGACGGGCGACGACGGAGGCGCCTCCGTCGCCTGGTCGCAGGCCGCCAGCTCGACGGGCGACTTCCAGAGCATGGCCCCGGTCGCGTTCTCCGAGACGACCTACTACGCCGTGCTGGCCTCGCGCCGTCTCGGCGACGACGCCCGCGCCGACGCCCTGGTCGACGGCCTTGCCGCACACGCGGTGTCGCTCCGCTCGACGCCCGCGACTCCTGACTACTTCGCGACCTCGCTGCCGACCCTGCTGCTCTTCCGGGACGACCCCCAGGCCGTGCAGACGACGACGGCGATGCTTCTGGAGGCACAGGTCGCCGCCCTGCGGGGTGACGTCGACGCCGCGGCTGCGCGCCTCGACGAGGTCCTCGCCCGCGAGCCCGGCCGGCTACGGGCCCTCGACCTGCGACGGGAGCTCTCCCGCCGTCGGGCGTGAGGGTGCCAGGACCCGGCTCGTGCCAGCATGAGGGCGTGCTGAGCGTGAGCGTGGTCGTCACGGCGTTCGACCAGGGCGAGCTGGTCGCCGAGGCGGTCGAGTCGGTCCTGCACCAGACCCGCGTCCCGGAGGCCGTCCTGGTGGTCGACGACGGCTCGACCGACGTCGGGTCGGTCGAGGTCATCGAGCGCCTCCAGGGCGACACGAGGGTCAGGGTGCTGCGTCAGTCCAACCGCGGGGTCAGCGCGGCCCGGAACGCGGGGATCGCCGCCGCCGGGACCGACCTCGTGGCCGTGCTGGACGGCGACGACCGCCTCGCGCCGACGTTCCTCGAGCGGACGGTCGCGGTCCTCGAGGGCGACCCCGGTGCGCGCGCCGCATCGTCGTGGCTGCGTGCACACGGCGTGATCGACGCCGTCGTGCGGCCCGGGGGAGGGTCGGCGGTCGACTTCCTGCACCGCAACGCGTGCCCCGCGACCGCAGTGGTCCGCCGTGACGCCTGGCGAGCGTGCGGCGGCTACGACGAGGACCTGCGCAGCGGGTTCGAGGACTGGGACTTCTTCCTGTCGCTCGTCGGCGACGGCGGGCACGTCGCGGTCGTGCCCGAGCCGCTCATCGAGTACCGGACGGCGCCCGCCTCCGCGAACGTCCGCTCCATGGACTCCCGCCTCGAGCTCTACGGCCGGCTCGTCGACAAGCACCGCGCCGTCTTCGAGCGGCACCTGCGGGAGGTGCTACTGGCGCTCGAGGCCCGCGCCATGGACGCGGCCGCGCGGTGGGAAGACCTCGTGGCCGCGGACCGCTCACTGCCGGTCGGGGAGGTCACGTACGGCGACGGTGGCATGGCCGCGGCCGTCCGGATCGCCGTCCGGCGGGGCTGACCCCGCGGGGACGTCGAGGCGGCGCAGGACCAGGAGCGCGATGCCCGCCGACAGGACCTCGCCCGCGGCCAGGCCCGTCCAGGCGCCCGTGGGGCCGGCGCGGCCGAGAGCGAGCACGAGCGGGACCTTGAGGAGCAGGAGGGTGCCGACGGAGAGCGCGTAGGACGGTTGCGGTCTGCCCAGGGCCTGGAAGTACGCGGAGACCAGTGGCGTGACACCGGCTGCGGCGAACCCGACCGCCAGGATGCGCAGGGCGGCGACGGACTCGGAGCGGACGGCGGCGTCGTCGACGAAGGCGGCGGTGATGGGTTCGGCGAGCAGCGCGACGGAGCCCGCGGCGACGGTGCTGTAGACGAGGGTGGCGCGCAGCGACAGCGTCCGGGCGCGTCGGACGCGTGCGCCGAGGAGCCGGCCGGCGTTGTACCCGACGATCGGCTGCATCCCCTGGCTGATGCCGAGCTGAGGCATCGCGACGAACGTCTGGATGCGGGAGCAGATCGCGAACGCGGCGAGCACCGAGAGCTCTGCGGTGGCGACGGCCACCCCGGACAGCGTGGTGTTGACGACCACGACGAGCAGGGTGGCGCCGAAGCCGGCGAGGAACGAGGGAGCGCCGATGCCGACGAGGGTGCGGACCGTCGGGAGGTGGGGCCGCAGGTCGGATCTGCGGATCCGGTAGGGCCGGTGCTTCTGGGCGAAGAAGAACCACAGGCTCATGGCGGCGGAGACGGCCTGGCCGCCGACCGTTCCGAGGGCGGCTCCCCGGACGCCGAGGTCCAGCCCGACGATGAGCAGCGGGTCGAGGGTGATCTGGACGGCGACCGGGACCACCCACAGCATCGTGGCGAACCGCATCCGACCCTCGGCGCGCACCAGGCTGGAGAACCCGGTCGAGACGATCGCACCGGCCAGGATGACCACGGCGTAGTCGCGCGCGTAGCCGAGGGTCGGGCCGTGGGCGCCGAGCAGCCCCAGGAGGTGCTCGAGCCCGGTCAGCCCGATCACGGTGATCACCACGGCGGTGGCCCAGAACGCGGTGAAGGCGTTCCCGGCGGCGCGTGCGGCGGTGCTCGTGTCGCCGGCACCGAGGTGCCGGGAGACGACCGAGGCTGCTCCGACGCCGAGGGCGGTCGAGACCGCGCCGAGCACCAGGAGCAGCGGGGCGACGAGGTTCACCGCAGCCATCGCGGTCGTCCCGACGCCGCGCGCGACGAACCAGGCGTTGGTCAGCGCGTAGATCCCGTAGACCCCGACCGCGATGGTGGTCTGGGTGCAGGCGTGCCACAGCAGCCGCCCGACGGGCCGTTCACCCAGCGCGGCGGCGTCGAGTCGGCGGGTGCTCACGGCTCGGTGAGCAGGCTCATCATCTGGCCGATCTTGTCGCGCGCCCAGTCGTACTGGGTGGGGGTCGTGTGCCCGCGGTAGACGGTCTCGATCGCCATGATCACGACCAGGTGCAGGCAGTACAGGCCACGGCGCGTCTGCTCCCTCGGCGTGAGCTGCTCCTGGCCGTAGCCGCGCATGAACGCGCTCGGGTCGCCGAAGTCGGACAGGTAGGTGCCGGCGAAGCCGGCCTCCATCAGCGGGTCCCCGTACAGGGCGCGCTCGTGGTCGATGATCGTGACGATCCTGCCGTCGCGGACCATCACGTTGGAGTCCCAGAGGTCCCACTCGACGAATCTCGGCTCGATGACGTCGTCGAGGACGTCGGCGTGCAGCGCGACGACCTTGCGGATCTCGTCGTAGTCCCGGCCGATGTCGACGTTGCGGGCCTCCCCGGCGGCCAGGACATCCTCGACGAGGCCGGTGAACACGACCCGCCACGACGGGTCACCCGGGCCGGGGAGCGGCCCGAACCAGCTCCCGCGGATCGAGTTCAGCTCGCGGTTGGCAGCGCCGAGCGCCTCGTTGTACGCGTCGCGCCGCTCGGTGCTCAGGCCGTCGGTGATGATGCCGAAGTTCTCGGCGTCGACGAACGGCATGAAGAAGTAGTCGGCGTCGACGAGCTCGTGGCTCAGGTCGGCGTGGTCGACCTGCGGGACCGGGACGTCGGTGCGTGCTGCGATCAGCGCCAGCGCGTCGAGCTCGATGCGCATCGCGCCGCGCTCGGCGGGCATCACGGGCACGTCCCGCGGCGGCGCGATCTTCACGACCACGGCCCGGCCGTCGCGCAGCAGGATCCGGTAGGCGACGTTGAACCAGCCGTGCCCCAGCTCCTCGAGCCAGGTGTCCGGCTCGCCGGTGGGCACCTGCTCGGCGCCGTAGGCACGCTCGACCATCGCACGCAGCGTCGCTGGCGTCTGGCGGTTCTTCGTGATGCTCTCCATCGAGTCCTCGTCGTCGTGCGGCGGGAGGTGCGGCCCGGGGATGGCTCAGGCGACCTCGAGGTCGAGGTTCAGCGCGGAGGAGGCCCGGTGCTCGCCCGGACGATGAGCTCGGTGGGCACGACCGTCAGGGCCGGCGGTGCGACGGACCGCGACCGGAGCTGACCGACGACGAGGGTGATGAGCGCGCGGCCGATGGCGTGGAAGTCCTGCCGGACGGTCGTCAGGGGCGGTGAGGTCCAGCCGGCGACGGCGATGTCGTCGAAGCCCACCAGGGACACGTCCTCGGGCACGCGGCGGCCGGCCTCGTGCAGCGCCCGCACGAGGCCGAGCGCCATCTCGTCGTTGGCGCAGAACACGGCGGTGACGTCGGGGTCGGCCGCGAGCCGCAGCCCTGCCTCGTAGCCGTCGTGCGCGCTCCAGTCCCCGTACACCGGCTCGGGTGGACGGATCCCCGCCTCCAGGAGGCAGCGGCGCCACGTGCCGCTGCGCACCAGGGCGTGCTCCGAGTCCCGCGGCCCGGCGAGGTGGTGCACCGTGCGGTGTCCCAGGCCGAGCAGGTGGCGGACCGCATCCTCGCTGCCCTGGACCTGGTCGGCGGAGACGGTGGGGTAGTGGCCGGCGAACTTGGAGAAGGACACCGCGACCGGCATGCCGGCCGGGAGCACCAGCGTCGCGGGCGACGCCTGCTCGGCCCGCATGATGACCAGGCCGTCGATGGCCTGGTGCGAGATGCGGTGCGCCGCGTTGTCCCAGCTCTCGCGGGCGGGGTTGCGCACGTGCAGGAGCGTGACCGAGTAGTCCTCGAGCGCGGCAGCCTCGACCAGGGCCTCGGCCGTGAGGGCCTCGCCGGTGCGCTGGAAGCCGGTCGAGAGCACGCCGATGGCGCCGAACGTGCCGTTCCGCAGCGCCTGCGCCGCCCGGTTCGGCGAGTAGCCGAGCTGGTCCATCGCCTGCACGACGCGGGCGCGAGTGCTCGGCCGGACCGAGTCAGCGCCGGTCGAGACGCGCGAGACGGTCTGCGGCGAGACGCCCGCAAGGCGTGCGACATCACCGATCGACGGACCTGAGCGGCGGCGGCCAGGTGCTGACGCTGTTGTCATGCCGAGATGCTAGTGGTGCCGAGCATGATGACGTAACCATTGGCGCCATCCTGCACGAAAGCATGCCTCGGAGCGTTACCAAAGCGTTGCAGAGCAAGCCGGCGAGCGCTGCTATGGTGACGTCACCAAACGCCAGTGAGGGTCGAGTGACGCCGTTGTTGCTCATGGTCGGTGTGGACGAGACCCCCGTGGCGCGGAGCTGGTAACCGCCTGACCCTCAGCAAGGCGCACGACCTCCAAACAGCACAGTCGACCTGTCCCGCTCACCCGCCGCGACGTTGCGCGGGGGAGCGGGAGCCGGCGGCTCGGCGAGAGCCGGCGACGGTCCACGGGACGACCAACAGCACGAAGGGATCACCCGATGAAGAACACACGCACGCTCGGGGCGCTGGGCGCCGTCTTGTCGCTGAGCCTCGCCCTCGCCGCTTGCAGCGGCGGAGATGGCGGCTCGGGCTCGGACGAGACCGGCGGGGGCGGTGGCGCCGAGGACAACACCCTCACGGTGTGGGCCTGGGACCCGGCCTTCAACATCTACGCCCTCGAGGAGGCCGAGAAGGTCTTCCAGGCCGACAACCCGGACTTCAAGCTCGAGATCGTCGAGACGCCGTGGGAGGACGTGCAGACCAAGCTGACCACGCTGGCCCAGTCCGGCGAGACCGACCAGCTGCCCGACATCTTCCTCATGCAGAACAACGCGTTCCAGAAGAACGTCATCAACTACCCGGACATCTTCGCCGACTTCACGGACTCCGACGTGGACTTCAGCGAGTTCCCCGAGTCCGTCGTGGCCTACTCCACGTACGACGACGTCAACTACGGGGTGCCGTTCGACAACGGCACCGCGATCGGCGCCTACCGGACGGACATCCTCGAGCAGGCCGGCTACACGGTCGACGACTTCACCGACATCACGTGGGACCAGTTCCTCACCATCGGCAAGGACGTGCTGGCCAAGACGGGCAAGCCGATGCTGACGGGCCAGGCAGGCTCGGCCGACATGATCATGATGATGCTGCAGAGCGCCGGCGCGAGCCTGTTCGACGACGAGGGCAACCCGACGATCACCGACAACGAGGCGCTGCTGGCGGCCATCGACATGTACGGGCAGATGGTCGAGGCGGGCGTGTTCGTCGAGGTCAACTCGTGGGACGAGTACATCAACACGATCGTGAACTCGAACACGGCCGGCGTCGTCAACGGCGTGTGGATCTCCGGTTCCATCCAGTCCGCCGCGGACCAGTCCGGCAAGTGGGCCGTCACCAACGTCCCGAAGCTCGACGGCGTCGACGGTGCGACCAACTACACCGCGAACGGCGGCTCGTCCTGGGCGATCACGCCGAACGGCAACGAGGCGCTCGCCGCCGACTTCCTCGACGCGACGTTCGCCGGCTCGACCGACTTCTACGACACGATCCTCCCGGCCTCCGGCGCACTCGCCAACTGGCTCCCGGCGGGTGAGTCGGACGTCTACAGCGAGCCGCAGGCGTTCTTCGGCGGGCAGCCGATCTACGCCGACGTCCTGAAGTTCGCGGCGGAGGTGCCCAGCAACAACACGGGCGCCTACTACTACGAGGGCCGCGACGCCGTCAGCGTCGCCATCACGAACATCTTCAACGGCACGGACCCGAAGGTCGCGCTCGAGGAGGCGCAGTCGACCGTCGAGTTCGCCATGGGGTGATTCCAGCGCGGGCGGCGGAGGCCAGTCCACGGCTCCGCCGCCCGCGTCCCTACCCAAGTCCGTCACCGGCGAGGAAGAGGTGAGCTGCTCGTGTCTGCTCCCACCGCACCAACCGAGGACCGCGCACCAGGCGCACCCCCCCGAGGGACGAAGGAGTCCCCAGGCCGTTCGAAGCGGGTACCCCTGTCGGCGATAGCGCGCCGCCGCAGCCTGACGGGGTGGACGTTCCTCATCCCCGCCGCAGCCCTGATCGTGCTGGTCAACTTCTGGCCGATGATCCAGGCGCTGTTCCTGTCGCTGCAGACGGGACGGGGGACCCGGCTGAGCTGGGCAGAGCCGCTGTGGTTGAACTACCAGCGGCTGTTCGAGGACGAGACGTTCCGGCTCACGATGAGCACGACGTTCATCTACCTGATCATCCAGGTGCCGATCATGCTCATCCTCGCCATGGTGCTGGCGAACTTGCTCAATGCACCCTGGCTGAGGTTCAAGGGGTTCTGGCGGACGGCGATCTTCCTGCCGTGCGCGGTGGGCCTGGTGTCGTACGCGCTGGTGTTCCGGCAGATCTTCGCGACGGACGGCCTCGCCAACGACCTGCTCACGCAGTTCGGGATCCTCGACGGCCCCGTCAACTGGCTCGGCCAGACGGGCACCGCCCGGATGGTGATCATCCTCGGCCTGCTGTGGCGGTGGACCGGCTACAACATGATCTTCTTCCTGGCCGCCCTGCAGAACATCGACAGGTCGACCCTGGAGGCTGCCCGCGTCGACGGCGCGAACGGGTTCAAGACCTTCTGGTACGTGACCATGCCGCAGCTCAAGCCGATCATCCTGCTCTGCGCGATCCTGTCGACCAACGGCACCCTGCAGATGTTCGACGAGTCCTACAACCTGACCAACGGTGGTCCGGGAAACACGACGATGACGGTGTCGCACTACCTGTACAACGTGTCGTTCCGGAACAGCCCGAACTTCGGATACGCGGCCGCCATCTCCTACGCGATCCTCATCATCGTGGCCATCCTGGCCGCCATCCAGCTGAAGGTGGGCGACAAGCGTGACTAGGACACAGCTCCGGCGGATCCCCGCATACCTGTTCTTGTCCTTCGCCGTCGTCCTGTCGGTCTTCCCGCTCTACTTCATGGCGGTCTCGGCGACGAACACGAGCAACGAGGTCGTGGCGTCCAAGCTGCTGCCGGGCAGCCACCTGCTCGAGAACTTCCAGACGCTCGTCGACTCGCAGCCTCTGTTCACGGCGCTCTACCACTCGTCGGTGAACGCCATCGCGACGACGGTGCTCGCGCTGATCCTGTGCTCGATCGCCGGGTACGCGTTCGAGATCTACCACTCGCGGGCCAAGGACACCGTCATGGCCATCCTGCTGCTGGCGATCATGATCCCGTTCGCGGCGACGATGATCCCGTTGTTCCGGCTCTTCGCCCAGCTCGGACTGGTGAACTCGACGTTCGCGGTGATCGTGCCGCTGATCGCCACGCCGTTCCTGATCCTGCTGTTCCGGCAGGCCTCGCGGTCGTTCCCGCACGAGATCATCGAGGCGGCGCGTCTCGACGGGCTGGGCGAGGTGAGCATCTTCGCGCGGATCTACCTGCCGACGATGAAGCCCACCCTGGCCGCCGCAGGTGTCATCACCTTCCTGTTCTCGTGGAACAACTTCCTGTGGCCGAAGGTGATCCTCGTCGACAACGCGTACCAGACCCTGCCGATGCTGCTCTCGAACATGCGCGCCGGGTACGTCACCGACTACGGGAGCCTCATGCTCGCCGTGCTCATCGTGTCGGTGCCGACGATGGTCGTGTTCCTCCTGCTGCAGCGCAGCTTCGCCGAGGGCGTCACGGGGGCCATCAAGTGACCTTCGACCTCAGCCGGATCGCCGACCCGGAGCTCGTCAAGGAGAACCGGCTCGACGCGCACTCCGACCACCGGTGGTTCGCCTCCTCGCAGGAGGCGGCGACCGCGACCAGCTCCTTCGAGCAGTCGCTCAACGGGCTGTGGAAGCTGCACTACGCCAAGAGCCCCGCCCTCGTCGTCCCCGGCTTCGAGCGGGTGGACGTCGACGACTCCGGCTGGGACGACGTGCCGGTGCCGGCCCACGTGCAGCTGCTCGGCTACGACCGCCCGCAGTACACCAACGTGCAGTACCCGTGGGACGGCTACGAGCAGCTCGAGCCGGGGCAGGTTCCGCAGCGCTACAACCCCGTGGCGACGTACCGCCGGACGTTCGCCCTCGAGCACCCGCTCGAGCCCGGCGAGCGGCTGAGCGTCAGCTTCCACGGTGCGGAGAGCGCCGTCGCCGTGTGGCTGAACGGCGCCTACGTGGGCTACGGGACGGACTCCTTCACCCCGTCGGAGTTCGACCTGACGGACGCCCTGGTCGAGGGTGAGAACGTCATCGTGGCGCAGGTGGTCCGGTGGAGCGCCGGGTCGTGGATCGAGGACCAGGACTTCTTCCGGTTCTCGGGCCTGTTCCGGGACGTCGTCCTGTACCGCCGGCCCACCGTGCACGTCGAGGACGTCCGGGTGGTGACCGACGTCGCCGACGACCTCTCCGAGGCGACGGTGCGCGTGCGCGTCGTCCTGGCCGGCGACGGCCGCGTGGACGCCAGGATCGCCGGTGCCGGACAGCTCACCGGCGACGACGAGCTCGTGGTCCGCATCGAGAGCCCGCGGCTGTGGAGCGCGGAAGACCCTCAGCGGTACGACCTCACGCTCGACGTGTACGACGCGTCGGGCCGGCTGACCGAGCACGTGCCTGTGCGGGTGGGGGTGCGACGGTTCGGCATCGAGGACGGCCTGCTGAAGGTCAACGGCTCCCGCGTGGTCTTCAACGGGGTCAACAGGCACGACTTCGGCCTGCAGGGGCGCGTGATGACCCGGGAGCAGACCGAGGCCGACATCCAGCTCATGAAGCGGCTGAACATCAATGCCGTGCGGACCAGCCACTACCCGAACAACTCGTACTTCTACGAGCTGTGCGACGAGTACGGCCTGTACGTCATCGACGAGATGAACCTCGAGTCGCACGCCATGTGGGACCTGATCAGGTTCGCCGGGGCCGGGAACGACGTGGCGTTGCCCGGGGACCGCCCCGAGTGGCTGCCCACCCTGCTCGACCGGGCCGCAAGCATGCTGGAGCGGGACAAGAACCACGCGAGCGTCGTCATGTGGTCGTGCGGCAACGAGTCGTTCGGCGGCACCACCATCCTGGAGGTCGCGGAGTACTTCCGTCGCGAGGACTCCCGGCCGGTGCACTACGAAGGCGTCCACTGGGACCCGCGCTACCCGCAGACGACCGACGTCGTCTCGCGGATGTACGCGCCGGCGGCCGAGATCGAGGAGTTCCTCGCGACGCACCGCGACAAGCCCTACGTGCTGTGCGAGTACGCCCACTCGATGGGCAACTCGTTCGGGGCCGTCCACAAGTACGTCGACCTCGCCTACCGCGAGCCGCTGTTCCAGGGGGGCTTCATCTGGGACTTCGCAGACCAGGCCCTCCGGCGCACCGACCCCACCGGCCGCGAGTACTTCGGCTACGGCGGCGACTTCGGTGACGCGCCGCACGACGCGGACTTCAGCGGCAACGGCATCGTCTTCGCCGACCGGTCCCTCAAGCCGCTCGCCCAGGAGGTGCGCTACCTCTACCAGGGCTACCGGCTCTCGGTGGGCAGCGACAAGGTCACGGTCGAGAACCGCCACCTCGCCACCTCGTCGTCGGCGCACGAGTGCGTCGTGACCCTCGCCCGGGAGGGCCGGGTGCTCCAGGAGGAAGTGCTCGAGACCGATGTCGCCCCGGGGGCGTCGCAGGTGTACGCGCTCCCGGTCACGGTGCCGCCCGGGCCCGGCGAGTACACGGTCGACGTGTCCTTCCGGCTGCGCCGCACCACCCGCTGGGCGCCGGCCGGGCACGAGGTCGCCCACGAGCAGACGGTGGTGGTCGTCCCGGCCACCACGCCGGCCCGCCGGGCCGCTGCGCCGGAGGTCGTCCACGGCATCCACAACGTGGGCGTCCGGGGCCGGCACTTCACCGCCCTGTTCTCGCGGCTGCACGGAGGGCTGCAGTCCTACCGCTACGGGCTGACGGCGGACGGTGGCCGTGAGCTGCTGCGCTCGGTGCCCCAGCCGTCGTTCTGGCACGCACCCACCTCCAACGAGCGCGGGTGGGGCGGCCCCGCGGTGGACGGCGCGTGGCTCATCGCCAGCCGGTACGCGACGGCCGTACGGGGCGCCGACCAGCCCGCTGTCGAGCAGACGGACGCGGGGGTGCTCATCCGCTTCCGGTACGAGCTGCCCACCGCACCCGCGGGGGAGTGCGAGCTCTCCTACCTCGTGGACGGTGACGGTCGCGTCGAGGTGACCCTCACGGTGCGACCCGGTGCGGGGCTGCCGGACATGCCCGAGCTCGGTCTCCTCCTGGCGACCGACCCCGCGTTCCGCACCCTGCGCTGGTACGGGGACGGGCCCGAGGAGTCCTACGTCGACCGTCGAGCGGGCGCGCGGCTGGGCGTGTGGGAGGCCGACGTCCGTACGTCGCTCACGCCCTACCTGCGTCCGCAAGAAGCGGGCAGCCGGACCGGCGTGCGCTGGGCGACCGTGACGGACGAGCGAGGTGCCGGCCTGCGGCTGGAGTCGGACCAGGGCATGGAGCTGTCGGCCCTGCCGTGGACGCCGTCCGAGATCGAGAACGCCGCACACCACACCGAGCTGCCGCCGATCTACCAGACGGTCCTGCGCCCGGCGCTCCAGCGTCGCGGGGTCGGTGGCGACGACTCCTGGGGTGCGCGGACGCATCCGGAGTACCGACTGCCCACGGAGACCGAGCTGACGTTCCGGTTCGCGTTCCGGGGGCTCCTCTAGCGACCCCGACGGGGGCGCCGGCCCGGGGGTCGGCGTCCCCAGCTCGACCCCACCCGGCGGCGCACGCGTGCCCGTCGTTCACACCTGGTCCTGGGAGGCCACCGTGGTAACCGTTCCGACCGACCTTGCCGTCATCGCGGCGCCGCTCGGGTCCTCGCCGACGCCGGCGGTGACCCGGTGAGCGCGCGCTGGACCGGTCCGTGGCCGACCGAGGGCATCGCCTTCGGAGCCGACTACAACCCGGAGCAGTGGCCGGAGGAGGTCTGGGCCGAGGACGTCGCGCTCATGCGTGAGGCGGGCGTGACGCTGGTGAGCGTCGGGATCTTCTCCTGGGGCGAGCTCGAGCCCGAGGAGGGACGGTTCGAGTTCGGTTGGCTCGACCGGGTCCTGGACCTGCTGCACGAGGCCGGGATCGGGGTCGACCTGGCGACGCCCAGCGCAGCGCCGCCCGCCTGGCTGCACCTCAAGCACCCGGAGATGCTGCCGGTGGACGCCGACGGTCTGCGGTACACGCACGGCAGCCGCGAGTCGTGGTGCGTGAGCTCGCCGGTCATCCGGCACCACGCCACCCGGATCGCCCGGGTGGTCGCCGAGAGGTACGGCCACCATCCCGCCGTGAAGATGTGGCACGTCTCCAACGAGCTGGCCTGCCACAACGGGCGCTGCTACTGCGACGTGTCCGCGGCCGCGTTCCGTGACTGGCTGGGCAAGGAGTACGCGGACATCGACGCGCTCAACCTGGCGTGGGGGACCGCGTTCTGGGGGCAGCGCTACGCGTCCTTCGAGCAGATCCTGCCGCCCCGACGCACCACCACGATCGCGAACCCGGGGCAGAACCTCGCGTTCGAGCGGTTCTCCTCCGACGCGTTCGTCGCGCACCTCGAGGCCGAGGCGGCGGTGCTGCGCGAGGTGACGCCGCACCTGCCGGTTACCACCAACTACATGGTCATGGGCGACTTCCACCAGATCGACTACACGCAGACCACGCCGTTGGTCGACATCGTGTCCAACGACCACTACCTGTGGGGCGAGGACCCGCGCGGGTGGGCCGAGCTCGCGTTCAGCGCCGACCGGACTCGCGGTCTGGCCGGCGGGCACCCGTGGATCCTCATGGAGCACTCCACGAGCGCGGTCAACTGGCAGCCGCGCAACATCGCCAAGGGACCGGGACAGATGCTGCGCAACGCGCTGCAGCACGTCGCTCGCGGCTCGGACGGGGTCCTGTACTTCCAGTGGCGGCAGTCCCGGGCGGGCGCCGAGAAGTACCACTCGGGGATGGTCCCGCACGCCGGACGCGACTCTGCGCTGTTCCGGGACGTCGTCGAGCTGGGGGCGACCCTGGGCCGGCTCGCCGAGGTGCGAGGGAGCACGGTCGAGCAGGCACGCGTGGCCCTCCTGTGGGACACCCAGGCGTGGTGGGCCGCCGAGCTCGAGGCCCACCCCACCGTCGACCTGCGCTACCTCGACCTCGCCCAGCGGATGCACGGCGCGCTGCTCGACGCGGGCGTCGCCGTCGACGTCCTGCCTGCGGCCGCCTCGCTGGACGGGTACGACGTCGTCCTCGTGCCCACCCTGTACCTGGCACCCGAGGACCTGTCCGACCGGCTGACCGCGGTCGTCGCCAGGGGTGGGCAGGTGCTCGTCTCCTACTTCTCGGGCATCGTCGACGCCTCCGACCGGGTCCTCCTGGGCGGCTACCCCGGGGCGTTCCGGGACCTGCTGGGGGTGCGCGTCGAGGAGTTCGCGCCGCTGGTGGCCGAGGGGACCACGACGCTGAGCGACGGGAGCACCGGGGAGGTCTGGACCGAGCGGATGACGGTGCCGGACGCCGAGGTCCTGGCGACCTACGTCGACGGTCCGTCGGCGGGCGGTCCTGCGGTCACGCGCCGGGACACGCGGTCGGGCGGTGCCGCGTGGTACCTGTCGACCCGCCTCGACGCCCCGTCCCTCACCGAGCTGCTCGGACGCGTGCTCGCGGCAGGCGGCGTGTCGCCCCTCGTCCCGTCACCGGGTGGCCTGGAGGTCGTCCGTCGGGCGGGCGCCGACGGCAGCTGGCTGTTCGCGCTCAACCACACCGGCTCGGACGTGCCCCTGCACGTCGCCGGGCACGACCTGGTGGCCGACCGACGTCACGAGGCGGGGGCGGTCGTCCCGGCGCTGGGCGTCGTCGTCGTCCGAGAAGACTGAGCCGGACACACATGGACGAGATCCTGTACGGGGCCGCCTACTACGACGAGTACATGCCGACCGACCGCGTCGACACCGACGTCGCGATGCTGCAGGCGGCGAACCTCACCGTGGTCCGCATCGCCGAGTCGACGTGGAGCACGCTGGAGCCCCGGCCCGGCGTGTTCGACTTCACCCACGTCGACCGGGCGCTCGACGCCATGGAGGCCGCCGGCATCCACGTCATCGTCGGGACACCCACGTACGCGGTGCCGGCGTGGCTCGTGTCGTCGCACCCGGACGTGCTCGCCGAGACGAGCACGGACCAGAAGAGCTACGGCGCACGCCAGATCATGAACATCACCCACCCGGCCTACCGCCTCCACAGCGAGCGGGTGATCCGAGCGCTCCTGGCGCACACCGCGCACCGCCGTGCCGTCATCGGCTTCCAGCTCGACAACGAGACGAAGTACTACGACGTCGCCTCGAGCGACGTGCAGCGCGCGTTCGTCGAGCACCTCCGCGCGACGTTCGACGACGACCTCGACGCGATGAACAGTGCCTACGGCCTGGACTACTGGTCCAACCGCGTCGACGCCTGGGAGGAGTTCCCGGACGTCCGGGGCACGATCAACGGGTCCCTCGCCGCAGCGTTCGACAGGTTCCGCCGTTCCTTGGTCGAGGAGTTCCTCGCCTGGCAGGCCGCCATCGTCCGCGAGTACGCGCGCGAGGACCAGTTCCTCACGCACAACTTCGACTTCGACTGGGGGCCGGGCTGGTCCTACGGGCTGCAGCCGTCCGTCGACCACTTCCGGGCTGCGGCCTGCGTGGACATCGCCGGCGTCGACATCTACCACCCGACGCAGTCCGCCCTCACCGGCAAGGAGATCGCGTTCGGTGGGGACATGACCCGCTCGATCAAGGGCGGCGCCAACTACCTCGTGCTGGAGACCCAGGCCCAAGGGCAGCCGGCCTGGCTGCCCTACCCGGGCCAGCTGCGCCTGCAGGCCTACAGCCACCTCGCGAGCGGCGCCGACTCCGTCATGTACTGGCACTGGCACTCCATCCACAACTCCTTCGAGACGTACTGGCGCGGGCTGCTCAGCCACGACCTCCAGCCGAACCCCACCTACGACGAGGCCGCCGTCATCGGTGCCGAGCTCCGGCGCGTGGGGCGGTCGCTCGTGCACCTGCGCAAGGACAACCGGGTCGCGGTCATGGTCAGCAACGAGGCGCTGACGGCACTGAACTGGTTCAGCATCGAGACCGGGTTCCCCTCCTTCGTGCGCCCCTCGATCGGCTACAACGACGTGCTCCGCTGGGTGTACGACGCGCTGTTCGAGCTGAACGTCGAGTGCGACTTCGTCCCCGCCGACACCGAGGACCTCGGCCGGTACGCGATGGTCGTCGTCCCGGCGCTCTACTCGGCGCCCGAGTCGACGCTGCAGCGGCTGCGCGCGTTCGTCGCCGACGGTGGCCACCTCGTCTCGACGTTCAAGTCGTTCGTCGCCGACGAGCACGTCAAGGTCTGGCACGACCGGCAACCGCACTCGCTCACGGGCGTCCTCGGCCTCACCTACAACCAGTTCACCGTCCCGGTCGACGTGCGCCTCACCCTGCACGGCGACCTGGCGGCGGCCCCCGGCGCCGCCGCGCTGAGCCCTGACGACCGCTCCGCGCTGCGCTTCATGGAGCTCTTGCAGCCCGACGGCGCGGAGGTGCTCGCGTCGTACGACCACCCTGCCTGGGGCGGTCAGGCGGCCGTGACCCGGCACCGCTCGGGGGCCGGGACGGCGATCCACCTCGGCACGATGACCGGTCCTGCCCTCGTCCGCGAGGTGCTGGCCCTGGCGGTGCGCGACGCCGGCCTGTGGGACTGGCCGCAGGAGCTCGGGGGCACGGTCACCGTCCGCCGGGGCGTGAGCTCCGCCGGAGCGCCGCTGACCTACCTCCTGAACTACTCCGGCAGCCCGGTGCAGGTCACGAGCCCGGTCACGGCCCGGTCCGTCCTCGACGACGTCACGGTCGAGGAGGGCACCGACGTCAGGGTGGGCGCCTGGGATCTCACCATCCTCGAGGAGGTGCGCTGACCTGTCGGCGATTCGACCTCGCCGACAGCGCGGTCTGGGCGTGTTGCCCGACCCCGTTCCCCTAGAGTCTCGTGCGATGGGACCCACCGCGCCGCGCAAGCGCCCGACGATCCGTGACGTCGCGGCTGCGGCCGGCGTGTCCCGGGGCACCGTCTCGCGCGTGATCAACGGCGGGCACTGGGTGTCCCCGGACTCGCTCGCGGCCGTCCAGGAGGCGATCCGGACCACCGGGTACTCCGCCAACCCGCACGCGCGCAGCCTGGTCACCGGACGGTCGAACTCGGTGGCGTTCCTGCTGACCGAACCGCAGCACCTGCTCTTCGAGGACCCGAACTTCTCGATCCTCCTCCGCGGAGCCGCCCAGGCGCTGGCCGCACGTCGCATGCCGCTCCTGCTCATGGTCGCGGGCACCCCTGACGAGCAGAAGCAGGTCTCGTCCTACGTCGGCGCCGGGCACGTCGACGGCGTCCTCGCGATCTCGTCGCACAGCGGCAACCCGCTGCTCGACACGCTGGTGCGGCAGGGCATCCCGATGATCTCCTGCGGCATCCCGCTCGGCTTCGAGGGCCGCCTCGGCTACGTCGCCGCCGACGACCTGGGCGGCGGGCGGCGGATGACGCGGCACCTGCTCGACCTCGGCCGCACCAGGATCGCGACGATCACCGGACCCCTGGACACCCCCGGGGGCAGGCTCCGGCTCGAGGGCTACCGCGACGAGCTGGGGTCGCTCTACGACGAGTCGCTCGTCGCGCACGCCGACTACTCGCGCGATGGTGGCGCGGAGGGGATGCGGACGCTCCTCGAGCGCCGGCACGACCTCGACGCGGTCTTCGTCGGCTCCGACCTGATGGCGGCGGGGGCCCTGCAGGTGCTCCGCGAGGCGGGCAGACGCGTCCCGCAGGACGTCGCGGTCGGGGGCTTCGACGACTCCGGCCTGGCGGCGACGCTCGATCCGCCGCTCACCACCATGCGGCAGCCGCTGGAACGGATCGCCGGCGAGATGGTGCGCCTGCTGATCGAGCTGATCGAGGGCGGGGAGCCGGCCGCCGTCACGCTGCCGACCTCGCTCGTCGTGCGCGCCAGCACCGGACCGGTTGCCCCGACCCCGTCCTGACGAGCCGGATCGCGCGGACACCCCATCCTGCCGGCAACGCGTCGTCATGTGGTCCCTCGCAGGCTGTGCACGCTCCCACTCGTACCCGACCTACGCGGACATCTTGACGGGCCTTTCGCGCGATCTTACGGTGGACGCGTGCTGTGCACGTGCACACTCCAATGAGACAAGGACGTCCCATGCAGCCGATCAACCGACGCCGAACCTCCACGCTCGCCCTCCTTGCCGCAGGCGCCCTCGTCCTCGGCATCGCAGCCCCCGCCCCGGCCGAGGAACCCGACGGCCAGGTGCACTTCGCACCCGTCCGCAGCAACCTCGCCGCGAAGCCGTGGGTCACGGTGAGCGCCACCGCCGAGCAGGCTCGTGCGGGGCTCGCCGTCGACGGCGACCCGGCGACGGCATGGGCCGCGCGCGGCAAGGGCCGGCACTCCCTCGTCCTCGACCTCGGCGGGGCGTACGACAACATCCGGAAGGTCGGTCTCGTCTTCCCCGACGCGCACGGCACCTACCGGTACGTGGTCGAGGCCTCCCCGGACGGTGACACGTGGCAGACCCTGGTCGACCGGAGGAAGAACAAGCAGGCGGGCCGCGGCGAGGAGCACCTCGTCGCGCACGCCGGGATCGCCTTCCTGCGGGTCACGATCACCGACGTGTCCCCGGGCGCCGTCGCCGGCATCAGCGAGCTGTCCGTGTGGAACTACCTGCGCGACGACGTCGTGCTGGGCGCGGACATCTCGTACGCCGACCAGAACGACGCCCAGGGCCTGACCTACGTCGTGGACGAGGGTGCCGCGCCGGTGCCGATCCTCGACGCGGCGGCGGACGCCGGCATGGAGTACGTCCGCCTGCGCGTGTTCAACGACCCGCGCGACGAGCGGACGGGGGAGTACCTGGAGCCCGCGTACCAGGGCCCGGAGCGCACCCTCGACGTCGCGCGCAAGGTCGTCGAGCAGGGCATGGGCCTGGGCATCGACCTGCACTACGCCGACTCGTGGGCCGATCCGAGCAAGCAGGCGAAGCCCACCGCGTGGCGCGAGCTGCCCTTCGACCAGCTGACCCAGGCGGTTTACGACTACACCTACGCGACCATCGACGCGCTCGTCGCCCAGGGCACCACTCCCGACAAGGTCGCGGTGGGCAACGAGCTCCTCAAGGGATTCATGTGGGGGAGCGAGCGTCCGCTGCCGTGGTTCGACGACGCGGCATGGTGCGGCACGTGCTACTTCAACCAGGACCCGTCGTTCGTCTCGCAGCCCGGCGGCGCCCTGCTCTGGGACTACTGGGGCTCGGACGTCCCGGCCGAGCAGGCCGCCTACGACGCCGCCTGGGACCGGTTCACCACCCTCCAGGCGTCCGGCATCAAGGCCGTCCGGGATGTCGCGGCGGCCCACGGCGAGGACATCCAGGTCGAGACCCACGCGATCATCGACAACGGGAAGGTCGACCAGACGCTCGAGTTCTGGGACCAGTTCCTCACCCGGCTGCACGCCAAGGGCCAGGACATCGACGTGATCGCGCACTCCTACTACCCCGACTGGCACGGGACGCCCGAGCACTACGAGGCGAACCTGCACCAGGTGGCCGCGGCGCACCCGGGCTACGCCATGGAGATCGCCGAGACGTCGCACCCGTCGAACGACTGGGACGGCCTGCCGGTCCCGAACTCGCCCTACCCCAAGACGGCGGAGGGTGCCGGCCTCTTCCTCCAGGAGGTCTTCCGGATCGCGAACGACCTGCCCGACAACCGCGGCGCCGGTGTCCTGGTCTGGGAGCCTGCGAACTGGCAGGAGATGATCGACTGGTCGAACAGTGCGTGGCCCGTGCTCACGTTCCACGAGACGATCGAGGTCTACGAGGCCAGCGACGCCGAGTTCGTGGTCGCCGACACCGTCTACCGGACGGTGCGCACCTCGAGCGCGCTCACGCTGCCGGCCACCGTCGACGTCCTCGACTCCGACGGCACGCTCCACGCGGTGCCCGTGACCTGGGACGCAGCCCCGGCCCGGTCGCCGTCGCGCCCCGGACAGGTCGTCGTCAGCGGCACCACGGCCGAGCACGGTCCGGTGACCGCGGTCGTGGACGTCGTCCGCAGAGCGCTCGCCACCTCCTGAGCGCTCGCGCCTGACGCACCGCCGGCGGTGACCCCTCGCGGGCCACCGCCGGCGCCGTGCATGCCTCCCGGTGGAGGTCGGCGCGCCTGCTCAGCGGCGCGGCTTGGTCCCGGAGTGGTCGGGCAGCCGTCGGCGCTGCCAGGCGTCGATGATGTGGGAGTACATCGCGCGCTCCGCCGCCTCGGTGGTGCCCGCCTCGATCGTCGCGAACACCGCCTCGTGCTCACGCAGCGTCTGCTCGTGGAACGACGGCGGCGTGGTGCCGTGGTAGCGCGCGCTGTCCCGCGCGCGCTCGAACAGCGACCGGGCGATGCTCTCGGCGAGGCGGTTGCCCGAGATCTCCATCACGATGTCGTGGAAGCGGACGTCGGCTGCGCCGAAGGTCGCGGGATCGTCGAGGGAGGCGCGCATCGAGCCGAGGGTGTCCCGCAGCGCCGCGAGCTCCTCCGCTGTGCGGACGCGGGCGGTGTCCGCGGCCATGGCGGCCTCGAGGCGCGCGCGCACGATGCTGAGCTCGTCGAGGACCCCGAGCGTCTCGTCGTGCGCGATGAGCGCGGTGAGCACGACGCGGTCCATCATGTTCCACGACCGGGTCGGCTGGACGGTGGTCCCGCGGCCCTGGCCGACCGACACGAGCCCCTTCTCCTCGAGTCGCTTGACCGACTCGCGCAGGACCGTGCGGCTCACGCCGAACTGCTTCGCGAGCGGGACCTCCGGCGGCAGCGTCTCCCCGGGGGCGACCTGCCCCGTGACGATGACGTTCACCAACGCCTCGACGACCGCCACACCGAGACGCTGGGCGGGCATCCGGTCCTCGATGGACGGGATGCGCGGGCCGCCTGGGTCAACCATGTCCGGAGTATATGCGGGTACGGCGGCTGTGTAGACATGTGATGTATGCTCTTTAAGGGCGGTGCCGAAACCGTCCGCGCGCCGACGAGGACGTGTGAGCGAATGCGAATCACCGGGTATCGAACCGTGACGACCCTGCAGGACTGGGGGCGGCCGGTCGGGGACGTCAACGGCTTCGTCCGGGACGGCATCACCGAGGTGCCCGTGGTCGTCGTCGAGACCGACGAAGGCCTCGAGGGTCTCGGCATCGGTTCCCACGCGGACATCGAGCGCATCTTCCCGGCGATCGAGGGCGAGGACCCGCGGGCCGTCGTCGCGCTGTACGACCGGATGATCGCCCGGGTGTTCAAGAGCGGCCACGGTGGTGCGACGTTCGGTGGCATCGGTGCCCTCGACATGGCCCTGTGGGACCTGAAGGCGAAGCTCGCCGACGAACCCCTCTGGCGCACGCTCGGCGCTCGGGACCGGTTCGTGCCCGCGTACGCGTCGGCGCTCGAGATCGCGATCCCCGACGACGAGCTGGACACCCTCTACGGCGAGTGGATCAGCCGCGGCTTCACCAGCGTCAAGGTGAAGGGCGGCCTGGACCTCGACAGCGACCTCGTCCGGCTGGCACGGGTGCGGGACATCTTCTCGGCCAACACACCGCGTCCGGGCATGATGCTGGACGCCAACGAGTCGTGGAACCGCAAGCAGGCGATCCGGTACATCTGCGCGGTCGAGCAGCACCTCGACCTGTCCTGGGTGGAGGAACCGCTGCGCAGGTGGGACGCCGACGGCCTCGCCATGGTCAGTCGGGCCGTTCGTGCAGGTGTGGCCACCGGGGAGAACCTCACCGGGCTGGAGCAGTTCAAGCCGTTGTTCGACGCGGGCGCCGTCGACATCGTCCAGGTGGGCAGCATGTGGGGGATCACGCACTTCATGCGGGTCGCGACCGTCGCGCACAGCCGAGACCTGCCGGTCAGCCCGGTCGGGTCGACGGCCAGCCCGGTGTTCCATGCGGCAGCGGCGGTGCCCAACCACCTCGCCGCCGAGCTGCAGGACCTCGGCGCCCCCCTCGGGATGACCGTCGACTACGAGATCGCGGACGGGGGCATCGTGCTGGGGGACAGGCCGGGTCACGGCACCACCATCGACGAGTCGCGCATCGCCCAGTCCGTGTCCCTGGACGGGTGGATGCAGGTCGCCGGGCCGCACGTCCGTCCCGATCGTGCCGGGCTGCGACTCGTCCCGGACGGCGCCGGACCCCACGAAGCCGGTCAGCCGCACCGATGACCCCGTCGACGTCACGCCAGCCCGTACGTGCGGATGGCGTTGCCGCCGTCGATCGCCGCGCGCTCGTCGGCTGACAGGTCGTCGGTGAGGTCCAGGTACGCCTCGAGCCAGGGGCCGTACCCGCCGGCGAGCTCGACGACCGGCCAGTCCGAGCCGAAGAGCAGCCGGTGCGGGCCGAACGTCGCCAGCGCGTGCTCGATGACGGGCCGCAGCCTCGGTGTCGACCAGCTGGACCAGTCGTCCTCGGTGACGAGGCCGGACACCTTCATGGTGACGTTCGGGCAGCGCGCGAGGTCTGCGAGGTCGCGTGCCCAGGTGGCCGGCTCGGTGCTCCTGAGGGGCACCTTGCCGGCGTGGTCCAGCACGAAGCGCGTCCCGGGCAGGTCGCGAGCGACCTCGGCGGCCATCGGGAGCTGGTGGTGGGCGATCAGCAGGTCGAACGTCAGGCCCGCGTCGCCGGTCGCGGCCAGACCTCGTCGCACGTCGTCCCGTGCGAGCCAGCGGGCGTCCGGCTCCACGAACGTGACGTGCCGGACGCCGACCAGGAGGTCGCCGCCCGGTGACGCGCGCAGCGACCGGATCTGCGCCGGGACGTCCGCCGTGAGGTCGAGCCAGCCGACCACGCCGCGAACCGGGGCCAGGGTCCCTGCCGTCGCGAGCAGGTCGACGGTCTCGGAGGACTCGTTGACGCACTGGACGACGACGCACCCGTCGACACCGTGCGCCGCCAGCTCGGCCACGGCCGCGCCGGGCGGGAAGTCGCGATCGATGGCTGACATCTGCACGGGGTCGATCCACGGCTGCGGGTGCTCGTCCCGCTCCCACACGTGCAGGTGCGAGTCGAGGAGGCGTCTCACGGCAGGTGCCAGAGCTCTTCGAGCCGGCGCCATCCGTCGGTCGGCGTCGCGGTGCGGCCGAACGGCGTCTGGCACGGGTCGGTCAGCGCGAGCCACTCCCGGGTGACGGGATCGGCGTCCACCTCCGCCAGGTCCGTCTCGTGGTCGTCGCCGGTGTACTCGTAGTACCCGAACAGGGTGTCCTCGAGCAGGAAGATCGAGTAGTTGGTCACGTGGTGCGCCGAGAGCAGCGCCTCGACCTGCGGCCACACGTGCGCGTGCAGGCGGAGGTACTCCTCGCGTCGCTCGGGGACGACGTCGACGACGTAGGCGAAGCGCTGCGTGCTCATTCCTTCGTCCCGCCCGCCGTGAGCCCGGCGACGAGGAAGCGCTGGGAGAACAGGAAGATGAGCAGGACCGGGAGGACGGACAGGAGCGTCGCGACGGCCAGCGTGGGCAGCTCGATGGCGGTGACGCCGGCAGCGGTCGGGTTGAACGACGGGACGTTCGAGAGCAGGTCGGTGAGCCCGACCTGAATGGGTGACCCCTTGCCCGGGACGGTCAGGAACGGCAGGAAGAAGTTGTTCCAGTTCGCCACGAAGCTGAAGAAGCCGACCAGCGCGATCACCGGCGTGGCCAGCGGCATCGCGACGCGAAGGAAGACCGCGAGCTCGCCGCAGCCGTCGATGCGGGCGGCGTCGAGGAGGTCCCGCGGGACGCTGGTCGAGAAGTAGATGTACGTCAGGTACACGCCGAACGGGAAGAAGGAGAACGGCAGGATCGCTGCGAGCGGCTTGCCGATCAGCCCGACGGTGGACAGCTCGAGGAAGATCGGCAGGACGAGAGCCGTGTTCGGGATGAGCATCACCACCAGCGTCGTGGTGAGCAGCAGGTGCCGTCCGCGGAAGCTGCTCAGGGCGAGCGCGTACCCGGCCGGGACCGTGGTGACCAGCGTGATCACGAGCGCCGCGAGGGAGTAGTACGTCGAGTTGCCCAGCCACCGGAAGACGATGCCGTCCTGGAACGTGACGAGGGCGTTCCAGTTCGCCGCCAGGTCCGAGAACGACCCGGCCGTGAACGGGCCGGTGGTGATGAGGTCGTGCGGTGACTTGGTGGAGGCGAGCAGCAACCAGACGATCGGGATGACGAAGAACTGCACGAAGAAGACCGCCACGACGATCATCGCGACGCGGCCGAGCCACGCGCCCGGCGTCACGTCGCTCCTCGCCTCGCGGCGCTGCGCCTCGCGGGCGGCCGGGGTCGGGGCGCTGCGGGCGACGTCAGTCGCGCTCAAAGAGTCCTCCTCGGACGACGAAGAACACGCTCAGGGACAGGGAGACGACGAGCAGCATCACCGCGATCGCGGCCGAGCCGTTGAGGTCCTGCTGCTTGAAGGCGAAGAGGTAGGCGAGCTGGTTGAGGGAGTAGTCGTTGGGCACCACGCCGTGGCTGGCCTGCGACAGCACCCGGGGCTCGACGAAGAGCTGGGTGCCGGCGGCGAGCGAGATGATCGCCATGTAGGAGATCCACTTGCGCAGCATCGGCAGCTGGATGTGCAGAGCGGTCCGGACGACGCCCGCCCCGTCGATGCGAGCCGCCTCGAGGACCTCGTGCGGGATGCTGTTCAGGGCGCCGTACATCACGACGATCCAGCCACCCGCGCCCGTCCAGAACGCCATCACGGCGAAGATGACCGGCAGGTTCCCCGGCGAGATCGTCTGCACGAAGCTGTCGAAGCCGAAGGCGTGCAGCACCCCGGAGACGGGGCTCACGGTGGGGTCGAGGACGAACAGCCACAGCACCACGGCCGAGGCGCCGGCGAGCGCGCCGGGGATGTAGTACACGAATCGCACGCCCGAGCTCAGCCACCGGACACCGATCTGGTGCACGAGCAGGGCGAGGACGGTGACGAGCACCAGCAGCGCGACGAGCCAGATCGCGACGAACGCCGCGACGTGCTGGACCGCGGGCCAGAAGCGGAAGTCGTCGATCACGCGGCTGAAGTTCTCCACGCCGGAGAACGTGCCCTCGGAGGTGGTGAACGACATCCGCACGGCGTAGAGGGTCGGGAGCACGCCGAACGCCAGGGCGAGGAGCACGTAGCCGGAGACGAAGACGTAGGAGATGCGATGGCGGCTGGTCGACGACCGGGTACGGCCCACCCGCCGGTCCTGGGCTGCAGGACCGGCGGGTGGGGTGGTCAGCTGTGCGATCGACACGTCAGCTGACCTTGTAGCCGTTCGCCTGGGCCTCGTTCTTCAGCGCCGTCTCCCACGTCGGAAGCAGGTCGACCAGGCTCTCGCCGCCGGCGAGCTCGGGCGTGACCGCCTTCGCCCAGACCGACTCCTGGCTGAACCTCGGGTAGCCCCAGCCGTCCCAGACCATCGTGGCGGCCGTGCCGACGTTGTCGACGAAGTCCGAGGTGAAGAAGTTCGCCTCCGCCTGCTTGGCGAGCCACTTGTCGGCCGCGGCCGAGTAGGCGGGCAGGCCCGGGGCGAGGTCGACCTGGTACCGGTCGTCGCTGGTGACGAACGTCAGGAACTCCTTGGCCGCCTCGAGGTTGGCGGAGTGCTGGGACACGAACCAGGTCCCGCCACCGACGTTGCCGGCGGCCGGGTCCTCACCGTCCCACGAGAGCGGCACGCCCGCGGTCATCGTGCCGGGTGCCGCGTTCAGCGAGTCCGCGTTCTGGAACAGGGCACCGGAGTACCAGACCGGTCCGGGGAGCATGAGCACCTTGCCGGCGTGCTTCTGCAGGAACTCGGGGCTGAAGACGCTCTCCTGGGCGAGCACACCTGCGTCGTTGAGTCCGTCGAGCACCTCGGCCATGGCGACCGTCTTCGGGTCGGACGCGTCGGCGCTGAACTCGTCGGCACCGGTCACCGTGTTCATCGGGGCCTGGCCGCCCCAGAAGTACACCTCGGGGGTCCAGGAGTCGCCGATGGCGCCGACGATGTAGCCGGGGTGCTCGGTCGCGACCGTCGTGCCCAGCGCCTCGTACTCCTCCCACGTCGTGGGAGGCGTGTAGCCGAACTGGTCCATGAGCGACTTGTCATACCACGCGACCGTGGGCGCAAGGTCGTTGCGCAGCCCGTACACGGTGCCGTCGACGGTCAGCGGTGCGAGGGCACCCTCGGTGAAGCCGTCCAGGAACGAGCTGTCGAAGAGGCCCTTGTCGACCGGTGCCGCGAACGGCTCGGTGCCCTGGCTGGCCCACGCGGCGTCGTTGTTCTGCGTCGAGAACACCACGTCGGGCCACCCGCTGCCGGCCTGGTTGAAGGCTTCGATCTTGGTCTGGAAGGAACCGGAGCCGTCCGCTCCTCCGTCGTACGTCTCCACGTTCAGCTTCACGTCCGGGTTCGCCTCCTCGAAGGCGTCCACCGCGGGCTGGCGGGACGCGTCCACCCAGACGGTGATCGGCGCGGAGGGATCCTGCTCGACCGCGTCGAACCCGTAGGCGTCCGTCGAGCCGTCCGAGCCGCCCTCGTCCGAGGATCCCGAGCAGGCGCTGACGGTCAGGAGCGAGGCTGCGACCGCGGCCGCTACCAGGAGGTGACGGGGCTGCCTGAGGACGGCGCGCGAGGGCTGTCTGGTCATGTGTCCCAGTTCCTTCTTCCTTGGAGAAACAGGCGTCCCAGCAATGGGCGGGACCGGCGAGGAGCAGTAGATCATACATGTGACGTTTGCTCAATTGTCCGGTAGAGTCCGACATCGGATCGTGACCAACGAGGGTCGGGTCCGCCGAACAGACCCCGGAGGACACGCATCGTGCTCAGCGCTGCATATCTAGGCGACGCAACGGTCGAGATCGTCAGCACGACCTTCGCGCCCCCGCCTGCCGGCCAGGTGCAGGTGCGCGTCGCGTTCGTCGGACTGTGCGGCACGGACCTGCACATCGCGCACGGGCACATGGACCGGCGCGTACGCACCCCGCTCGTCTTCGGCCACGAGATGAGCGGGACGGTCGAGTCCGTCGGCGCCGACGTCGAGGGCTGGTCCTCCGGCGACCTCGTGACCGTGATGCCCCTGCTGTGGGACGGCACCTGCCCGGCGTGCCGGGCGGGCAACTCCCACGTCTGCCAGAACCTGACGTTCATCGGCATCGACTCACCCGGTGCACTCCAGGCCCTCTGGAACGTCCCGGCGCAGACGCTCGTCCGGCTGCCCGAGGGTACGGACCTGCACACCGCCGCGCTCGTCGAACCGGTCGCCGTCGCGGTGCACGACGTCCGTCGGGGCGGGGTCGAGCGCGGCTCGCGGGTCGTCGTCCTCGGGGGTGGGCCCATCGGCACCCTCATCGCGTGCGTCGCCCGGGACGTCGGCGCGGAGCTCGTCGTCATCGAACCCGACGGCGTCCGGCGTGAGCTCGTCCGGGAGCTGGGCTTCACGGCCCCCGACCCGGCGGAGCACGACGTCGCCGCATGGGTGGAGCAGTGGACGGACGGTGCCGGGGCGGACGTGGTCTTCGAGGTGTCGGGAGCGCCGGCCGCCGTCGCGCTCATGACCGGCCTGGCGAGGGTCCGGGGACGGGTCGTCGTCGTCGCGATCCACAGCGAGCCGCGCGCGGTCGACCTGCAGCGGGTGTTCTGGCGCGAGCTCGAGCTCGTGGGCGCCCGGGTCTACCAACGACGGGACTTCGACACGGCGGTCGAGCTGCTGCGGTCGAACGCTCTGCCGGTCGAGGGCCTCATCACGCGCACCGTCCCGCTCGCGGAGGTCGCGACGGCGCTCGACGACCTGGCCGCGGGCCGCGCCATGAAGATCCTCGTCGACGTCCAGGCCGCACGATGACCTCGCCCTTCGACCTCACGGGCACGACCGCGGTCGTCACGGGTGCGAGCCGCGGGATCGGGTTCGCCATGGCGCTCGCGCTGGCCGAGGCGGGCGCCGACATCATCGGGGTCAGCTCGTCGATGCCCTCGGCCGGGAGTGCGGTCGAGGACGCGGTGCGCGGTGCGGGCAAACAGTTCGACGGGTACGCCGTCGACCTCGCGGACCGGGCCGCGGTGGTCGACCTGGGCACAGCCCTGGCCGCGCGGGCTCCGGACATCCTGGTCAACAACGCGGGGACGATCGCGCGCACACCTGCCATCGACCATCCGGTCGACGACTGGGACCGGGTGCTCGAGGTCAACCTCACGAGCCAGTTCGTGCTGACGCAGCTGGTGGCGCGGCCCATGCTGGCGCGCGGGCGCGGCAAGGTGATCTTCACCGCGAGCCTGCTGAGCTTCCAGGGCGGGATCAACGTGCCGGGATACACCGCGGCGAAGTCCGGCATCGCCGGGCTGACGAAGGCGCTCGCCAACGAGTGGGCCGCGCTCGGCGTGAACGTCAACGCCATCGCACCGGGGTACATCGCCACCGACAACACGTCGGCGCTGCGTGCTGACCCGGCACGCTCCGCCGCCATCCTCGAGCGCATCCCGGCCGGGCGG
Source organism: Cellulomonas sp. Root485 (assembly GCF_001426705.1). Classification (GTDB taxonomy): domain Bacteria; phylum Actinomycetota; class Actinomycetes; order Actinomycetales; family Cellulomonadaceae; genus Cellulomonas. The sequence goes on from NZ_LMFC01000001.1 coordinate 879,510, forward strand.
TGGGGCGACGCGGCGGACCTCGGGGGCGCCGTCGTGTTCCTGGCGTCGTCGGCGGCCGACTACGTGCACGGCGCGGTCATCCCGGTCGACGGGGGATGGCTGGGGCGCTGACCCGGCGGGGGTCCCGTGGGACGACCGCGGTGCCGTCGGGGTGCCTGCGCATGGTCGCGGAGGGCCACAGGGCTGAGGCCCAACCGATCAGATCCTCTCGCGCTAGGGTCGGCCGATGGCCCTCCTCCACCGCGCCACCATCCGTCCGACCAAGGCCGAGCTGCTCGCCGACTGGGTCCCGAGCCAGCCGTGGGGGGAGCCGGAGATCGGGCTCGTCGGTGCGTACCGGTTCGACGACCCGGAGGGCGAGGTCGGCATCGAGACGCATGTCCTGTCGACCCCCGACGGGCACCTGCTGCAGGTTCCGCTGACCTATCGCGGCGCCCCGCTGGACGAAGCGGAAGAGTTCCTGATCTGCACCATGGAGCACTCGGTGCTCGGGAAGCGCTGGATCTACGACGCGACGGGGGACCCGGTCTATGCGGGGGTGCTCGCCTCCGTGCTGCTGGCGGGCGTCACCCAGGCCGAGGAACTCGTCGAGGGCACCGACACCCCGCGCGAACCGAGCATGCGCGTGACCGGGAGCGGCTCTCGTTCGGGTGACGTCCCGGCTCTCGGCGACGTGAGCGTGTCCTCGGACGGATCGACGACCGTCCTGGACCTGTCGGCAGCCCTGCGCATCGTCCTGTGCCGTCGTCTCGACCCGCAGGCGGCTCCCAGCGACCACGAGTCCACCCTCACCGGCACGTGGTCGGGCCTCGAGTCCCCGGTCCTGCTCGCCTACGTCGCCTGAGGCGGCGGAGCGCTCGCCAGGCCGGGTCGTCGTCCCGGGCGTACGGTCGCCAGGAACGCCGGCTCTCGCAGGAGGAGACAGACATGAGCACCGACACCCCGGTCCCGGACGACGAGACGCGCGAGCACGCCACCGAACCGGCCGAGGGTGCCGAGGGGACGGCGGGTGCCGAGGGGGGCGACGTGCGTGAGCACGCCAGCGAGCCCGCTGAGGGCGAGGACGTCTGATCCGCTCAGCGGACCATGCTGTGCTCGTACTCGGGTGACAGTCGCGCCTTGACGCTCAGGAGCGTCTCGATGATGAAATCCTCCCGACCGGCCAGGCGGCTGATCGGCACCGCGACGCTCACGCCGTCGACCGCGGGGCGCGCGAACGGCAGTGCGACCCCGAAGCAGCGCACCCCGATGCAGGACTCCTCGCTCTCCGTCGCGTAGCCGAGCCGCGCCGCGTCGTCGATGATCTCGAGCACGGAGTCCCGGTCGGTCACCGTCTGGGCGGTGATGCGCGCGATCGAGTGGGGGACGAGCCCCGCGCGGACGTCGGCGGGACGCTCGGCCAGGATCGCGCGCCCGAGGGCCGTGGAGAACGCCGGGAGACGACGGCCGACGGGGGAGTGCATCCGCAGGGGATGCACCGATTCCCTCTTCGCGGTGTAGATGACCTGGTCGCCGGCGAGCCGGCCCAGGTTGACGGTCTCCTCGGTCGCGCCCGAGATCTCGTCCATGATCGCGGCCGCGCGGGACAGGACGGGGTCTCCGGCGAGGTAGGCGGAGCTGACCACGAGGGAGTGGATCCCCAGCTGGTAGACGCTCCCGGTCTGGTCGGTCTCGAGCCAGCCCCGGTCGGTCATCGTCTTCAGGAGCGCGTGGAGGCTGCTCTTGGGGATGTTCAGGCGGGTCGACAGCTGCAGCTGCGTCCCGGGGCCGCCGGCCGCGATCTCGTCGAGCAGATCGAGTGCGCGCGCGGCGGACTTCACGGGGCCGGCGGCGCCGAGCGTGGCGGTGGGGTTCGCGGACTGCATCGCAGACGCCTCCTGATCTTCCGGGCGTCTCGCACGCTCGGGGCTTGGTACCCGACTGTACCTGCTCGTCCACATATATGGACGGACTTCTCTCCCTTGACCCTCCGAGCGGGTCACGTGTACGTTCTCGATTCACATAGACGAACACAGTTCATAATCGAGGAGCACAAGTGATCCAGGTCCGGTATTCGACGTCACCGTCGAGCGTGGAGACGGCACACGCTGCGGACCTGCGGGAGAACTTCCTCGTCGAGGACCTGTTCGAGACCGGCGAGGTGCACGCGGTCTACACGCACGACGACCGGATGGTCATCGGGGGAGCGGTCCCCGGCCACGAGCGCCTCGAGCTGCCGGCCTGGACCGAGGTGCTGGGCGTCGCGTCGCACCTGGCTCGTCGTGAGCTCGGGGTCGTCAACGTCGGGGAGACCGGTCACGTCCTCGTCGACGGGGAGAAGTTCGAGCTGGGTCACCTCGACGGGCTGTACGTCGGTCGCGGCAGCGAGGTCGCCTTCACCGGCGCCGACGCCGCCTTCTACTTCGTGTCTGCGCCCGCGGGTGCCACGTACCCGACCACCGCGCTGATCCACGACGAGGTCGGCGGGGTGGACATCGGCACCGCCGCGGGCGCGAGCGAGCGGACGCTGTTCCGCTACGCCTGGGGGTCCGAGCTGCAGACGGCCACCCTGCAGTTCGGCGTCACCGTGCTCGCCGACGGCTCGGTGTGGAACACGCTGCCGCCGCACCTGCACGACCGCCGCACCGAGGTCTACCTCTACGTCGACCTGGCCGACGAGAGCCGCGTCTTCCACTTCCTCGGCAGGCCCGGAGCCACCCGGCACCTCGTGATGCGCAACCGGCAGGCCGTCATCTCGCCGCCGTGGTCCATCCACGCCGGTGCCGGCACCAGCTCCTACGCCTTCATCTGGGCGATGTCCGGCGAGAACACGCAGTACACGGACCTCGCGCCCGTCGCGCTGGAGGAGCTGTGACAGCGTCGCCCTTCGACCTGTCCGGCAGGCGCGCCGTCGTGACCGGTGCCGGTCGGGGCCTCGGCCAGGGCGTGGCGCTCGGGCTCGCGCAGGCGGGTGCCGACCTGGTGCTCCTCGGCCGCCCGGACAGCCAGACCGGCACGGAGAAGCTGGTCCGCGACCTCGGTCGCGAGGTGTCGGTGGTCGAGCTCGACCTCGCCGACCACGCCGCGGTCGCCACCGTCGGCGCGCAGATCTCCGCCGAGCACGAGGTCGACATCCTCGTGAACAACGCCGGGATCATCGAACGTCACGACGCGGTCGACGTCACCGAGGACTCGTGGAACGCGGTGCTCGACGTCAACCTGTCGGGACTGTTCTTCCTCACCCAGCACATCGGCCGGCCGATGGTCGAGCGCGGCCACGGGAAGATCGTCAGCATCGCCAGCCTGCTGTCGTTCCAGGGCGGCGTCCGCGTCGTCTCCTACACGGCCAGCAAGCACGGGGTCGCCGGCATCACCAAGGCGCTCGCCAACGAGTGGGGTCCGCGCGGCGTGCAGGTCAACGCCATCGCGCCCGGCTACATGGCGACCGACAACACCCAGCCGCTGCGCGACGACCCCGACCGCGCGCGCTCGATCCTCGAGCGCATCCCGGCAGGACGGTGGGGTACCGCCCAGGACGTCGCCGGGGCGGCCGTGTTCCTGAGCTCCCCGGCGGCCGACTACGTCAACGGGCACGTCCTCGTCGTGGACGGGGGCTGGATGGCGCGCTGACCGAGCTGGCACTCCCGACGTTCCTGACGCCGCCCCCGCGGCCTCGCGCACCACCCTCTCGGAAATGTCCCGCCGGAGTTTCTGGCACTAGAGAAGAGGATCAACGATGATTCGCACGTCTCGCCCCGCCCTTGCGCTGATCGGTCTGTCGCTGGCATCCATCGCCCTCACGGGCTGCACCGAGGCGTCCAGCGCCGACGACGGTGGCGCCGCTGCCGCCGGATCGTGCGACCCCGCCGACGTCAAGCTCGTCGGCCAGGTCCGCAACGAGTCCAACCCCTACGAGGCGTCCTGGCTCGACGGCGGCGACGCGTTCGCCGAGTCGGTCGGGCTGGAGCAGCAGCGCCTCACCTACGACGGCGAGTCCACCAAGCAGCAGGAGCAGATCCGCCAGGTCCTCGCGGGCGACACGGACTGCCTCGTGCTCAACGTCCTGCCCAACGGGGACGCCGACACCAAGCCGATCGTCGAGGCCTCGAACACGGCCGGCGCGTTCCTGGTCACCCAGTGGAACAAGCCCGCCGACCTCAGCCCGCTCGACTACGACACCTGGCTCAGCCACATCACCTACAACGGCGTGGAGTCCGGCAAGCAGATCGGCGACGCGCTCGCCGAGGCGATCGGCGGCGAGGGCGGCATCATCGCGCTGCAGGGCATCCTCGACACCGGGGCGGCCAAGGACCGGTTCGCCGGCCTGGAGGAGTCGCTCGCCGAGAACACGGGCGTCGAGCTCCTCGACCAGCAGACCGCGAACTTCTCCCGCCAGGAGGCGCTGGCCGTCACCGAGACCCTGCTGACCAAGCACGGGGACAAGGTCAAGGGCATCTGGGCCGCCAACGACGACATGGCCCTCGGCGCTCTCCAGGCGCTCGAGCAGGCCGGCCGCACGGACGTCGCCGTGGTCGGCATCGACGCCGTCCCGGACGCCCTGACCGCCATCAAGGACGGCACCATGACCGCGACCGTCTCGAGCGACGGCCCGTGGCAGGGTGGCATCGGCCTGGCGATCGGCTACTGCGTCGCCACCGGTGAGCTGGCCGTCGAGGACATCGCGGACGACAACCGCGCGTTCTTCGCCGAGCAGTTCCTCATCACCGACGACAACGTCGCCGACTACCTGACCCCGAAGACCGACCCCGCCGACTTCGAGTGCGACAACGTCTTCAACCGTGTGGCAGGTCCGCTGTCGTGACCGTGACATCCCCCGCCGAGGTCGTCGCGGCGCGCCCCCAGCCTCGGCGGGGGGTGTCCTTCCGGGACGCCGGTCCTCCGATCGCCCTCGTGGTGATCGTGATCGTCTTCTCACTCCTCAGCGCGCAGTTCCGCACGCTGGGCAACTTCCAGAACATCCTCGACGCGGCATCGGTCCTGGCCGTCGTCACCTGTGGCGCCACGTTCGTGCTGCTGATGGGCTCGATCGACCTGTCGGCCGCGGGGGTGATGGCCGCCTCGGCCATCACCGTGGCGCTGCTGGTGGAGAACAACCGCAACGGCAACGACTTCGGCTTCCTCGGCATCGTGATCGCCGTCGCCCTCGGCGCCGCGCTCGGGTGCCTGAGCGGGGTGCTGCTCATGGCGCTGAAGGTGCCGTCGTTCATGGTCACCCTCGGCGTCTCGGCGATCGGGCTCGGCATCGCGATCCTGCTCTTCGCCGGGGTCCAGCCCAACATCGCCGACGCCGCCCTGGAGAGCTGGGCGACGGACCGCCTGCTCGGGTTCACGTACCTCACCTGGATCGCGGCCGTCTGCGTGCTCGTCGGCTGGCTGATCCAGCGGTACACCCGGCTCGGTCGGTACGCGTTCGCGGTCGGCGGTGCCGAGGAGGTGCTGGCCCTGTCGGGCGTCCGGGTCGCGCCGTACAAGGTCGCGGTCTTCACCCTGGCCGGCGCGTTCTACGGGCTCGGCGCGGTCATGGTGACCAGCCAGCTCGGCGCCGGGCTGGTGCAGGCCGGCGCCGACTTCACCTTCTCCTCCATCACCGCGGCCGTCGTCGGCGGCACCCTGCTGACGGGCGGTCGCGGCGGCGTCCTGCACTCGACCGTCGGCGTGCTGCTCATCGTGGTCCTGACCAACGGGCTCGTGCAGATCGGCGTCAGCCCGTACTGGCAGGGCGGCGTGCAGGGACTCATCGTCGTCATCGCCGTGGCAGCAGCCGCCGCGCCGTTGCGGCACCGGAACCAGGTGGTCAAGTGAGCATCGACATGACGAACCAGCCCGACCCGCTGCTGCCGGCCCTCGAGGTCCGCGGCCTGGTCAAGCACTACCCGGGCGTCAAGGCCCTCGACGGCGTCGACTTCCACGTCAACCAGAACGAGGTGCTGGGGCTCGCCGGGGAGAACGGCGCCGGCAAGTCGACCCTGCTGAAGGCACTCGTAGGTCTGGTCCGGCCCGACGCGGGACAGATCTACGTGCGCGGCGAGAAGGTCGGGATGCGCAGCGTGGTCGACGCTGCGAACCACGGCGTCGGCATGGTGTTCCAGGAGCAGTCGCTGGTGCCCAACCTCACCGCCGCCGAGAACATCGTGCTCGGCAGCGAGGGACCCGGGGTGCGGCGCGGCCTGTACCGCTGGGACACCATGCGCAGGCTCGCGCAGGAGCAGCTGGACAAGATCGGGTCGACCATCGACCCGCTGGCACGCACCGACACGCTCACCTTCGCCGACCGGCAGATGGTGGAGATCGCCAAGGTGCTGCGCATCGAGCAGCGCACGAAGTTCGCGCCGGTGATCATCCTCGACGAGCCCACGTCGGTGCTGGAGTCGGGCGAGGTCGAGACCCTGTTCACCCAGATCCGGCGGCTGCGCGAGTTCGCCTCCGTCATCTTCGTCTCGCACCGTCTCGACGAGGTGCTCGAGGTGTGCGACCGGGTCACGGTGCTCCGCGGTGGGCAGTCCGTCGGGGACGTCGCCACGGCCGGTGCCGTCCCGGGCGACCTGCACCGCCTGATGATCGGGTCGACCGGCTCCGACGACCACTACCACGACAGCTCGATCGAGCGGCCCGCCGGGGAACCGCGGCCGCGGCTCACCGTGCGTGGCCTGAGCGGTCCGTCGTTCCGCGACGTGGACCTCGACATCGCCGCGGGGGAGATCCTCGCGATCGTCGGCGTCCACGGCTCAGGGCGCGAGGACGTGTGCCGCGCGCTGTTCGGTGCGCAGGAGACGCTGTCCGGCGAGGTCACCCTCGACGGGAAGAAGCTCGACCTGTCGGGCAGCCGCGCGGCGTGCTCCGCCGGGGTGGGCTACGTGCCCGCCGAGCGCAAGATCGAGGGCATGGTCGGGCCCATGTCGGTGGCCGACAACATGACCCTCACCAAGCAGGGGGTCCGCTGCGTCGGGCCGCTGGTCGTACCGGTCCGGCAGGCGTCGGTCGTCGACAGCTGGATCTCGCGGCTCTCGATCCGCACGCCGCACCGGGGGACCGCCATCCAGAGGCTCTCCGGCGGCAACCAGCAGAAGGTCGTCCTGGCCCGCTGGCTGGTGGGCGGCGACATCCGGCTGCTCCTGCTCGACCACCCCACCCGCGGTCTCGACATCGGGGCGCGGTCCGAGGTCTACAAGCTCATGCGCGAGCTGGCGAACACCGGCGTCGCCACGCTGCTGCTCGCCGACAGCCTCGAGGAGGCCATCGGCATGGCGGACCGGATCGTCGTGATGAGCGACGGCAGGATCACCGCCGAGGTCGCGTGCCCGTCGGGCGGCAAGCCGACCCCGCTCGACCTCGTCAAGGAGATGGTGTGAGCACCCCCGTCATGACCAAGCCCGCGCTGGACACCCCCGTCAAGGGTGGGCCGACGCTCGGTGCCCGCCTGACGTCGTTCATGCCCGTGATCGCCCTCGTCGCCCTGGTGGTCGCTCTCGCCATCGCCGACCCGGGCTTCCTGACGGAGCGGAGCCTGACCGCGGTCATCAACACCGCGGCCCCGCTCGCGGTGCTGGCGACCGGGGCCACCATCGTGGTGCTGTGCGGCGGCATCGACCTGTCGATCGCGGCGCTGGCGTCGCTGTCGAGCGTGTTCCTCGCCCTGTGGCTGCCCAGCCTCGGTGGTCTGAGCACGCTCGCCGTGGTGGGCGTGGCGGCCGCGATCGGTGCGCTCCAGGGCACCCTGCACGTCGTCCTGCGCATCCCGTCGTTCATCGTCACGCTGGGCGGGATGAGTGTCTTCTCCGCCATCGCCCTCGTGGTGTCCTCCGCCGGCACGGTGCCGGTCACCGACGACACGGCGATCAGCTGGGCCAACCTGTACGTCGCGGGACGCGTCCCGACCTCCGTCGTCGTGGCCGTCGTGCTCGTCGCGGTGCTGGCGCTCCTGATCAAGGTGACCCCGCTGGACAGCTACATCAAGGCCACGGGCTTCTCCGAGTCCGCAGCCCGGCTGGGGGGCGTGCCGGTGGACGCGGTCAAGATCGGGGCGTTCTGCGTCTCGGGTGCCTGCGCCGGGCTCGCGGCGGTGCTGCTGGTCGCGCGCAACTACAGCGGCAGCCCCACCGTGGCGGACTCGCTGCTGCTGCCCGCGGTCGCGGCGATCGTCGTCGGCGGCACCGCGATCACCGGGGGCCACGGCAGCCTGTGGCGGACGCTGGCGGGGGCCCTGGTGGTCACGCTGCTCCGGGTCGGGCTGTCCACGGTCGGCGTGTCGTCGGCCTACGAGCAGATCCTGTACGGCGCGATCATCATCGTGGCGGTGGCGCTGACCCTCGACCGGTCGAAAGTCCTGGTCATCAAGTAAAGACTCCATCGCTCCACATCTCCTGGAAGGCCACCATGTCGCTCGACAGCTCCACCCTCCTGCCCGCCGTCCGCGCGTTCCTCTCCTCGCCCAAGCAGCTGCTGATCGACGGCGAGTGGGTGGACGCCAAGGACGGGAAGACCTTCGCGACGGTGAACCCGTCGACCGAGGAGGTCCTCGTCCAGGTCGCCCAGGCGTCCGCGGTGGACGTCGACCGTGCGGTCGCGGCGGCCCGCAACGCCTTCGAGTCGCCGTCGCCGTGGTCCCGGTTCACGCCACGTGACCGCTCGCACCTGCTGTGGCGCATCGGCGACCTCATCGAGGCCCACGCCGACGAGTTCGCCCAGCTCGAGGCGCTCGACAACGGCAAGCGGGTCGAGGCGGCGCGGGACGGGGACGTCGCGACCGCCGCGGAGCTGTTCCGCTACTTCGCCGGGTGGGCCACCAAGATGGAGGGCACCACCATCCCGATGTCGGTGCCGGGCCGGGACTTCCACGCCTACACGCGCCGCGAGGCGATCGGCGTCGTCGCCGGGATCGTGCCGTGGAACTTCCCGCTGCTCATGGCCTGCTTCAAGATCGTCCCCGCGATCACCGCGGGGAACACGGTCATCCTCAAGCCCGCCGAGCAGACCCCCCTGACCGCGCTGCGGCTGGGCGAGCTGCTCCTCGAGGCCGGGCTCCCCGCAGGGGTCGTGAACATCCTGCCCGGGTACGGCGACGCGGGTGCCGCGCTCGTCGACCACCCCGGCGTCGACAAGGTCGCGTTCACCGGGAGCACCGAGGTCGGCAAGAAGATCGCGGCCGCGGCCTCGGTGAACCTCAAGAAGGTGTCCCTCGAGCTCGGCGGGAAGGCGCCCAACATCATCTTCGCGGACGCCGACCTCGACGCCGCGATCGCCGGTGCCGTCCTCGGTGGCTACTTCAACGAGGGCCAGTGCTGCGTCAACGGCTCCCGGCTGTACGTGCAGCGCGCGGTCTTCGACCAGGTCGTCGACGGCGTCGCCGCCGCGGCCCGCGCGATCACGGTGGGCGACGGCTTCGAGCCGGGCGCCCACATGGGTCCGCTGGTGTCGCAGGAGCAGTTCGACAAGGTGCTCGGCTACATCCGCGGTGCCGTCGCCGACGGTGCCGTGCTGAGTGCCGGCAGCGTCGACCCTGCCCGCGACCGTGGCTTCTTCGTCAGCCCGACCCTGATCACCGGGGTCACGGAGCAGATGGCGGTGCAGACCGACGAGATCTTCGGTCCTGTCGTGACCGCGATCCCGTTCGACACCGAGGACGAGGTCGTCGCGGCCGCCAACAACACGGTCTACGGCCTGGCTGCCGGGGTCTGGTCGAACAACATCGGGACGGCCCACCGCGTCGGTGCGCGGCTGCGCGCGGGCACGGTGTGGCTCAACACCTGGCACGCCGACGACGTCACGCTGCCGCGTGGCGGGTTCAAGCAGTCGGGGTGGGGGCGTGAGCTCGGTTCGTTCGGGCTGGACGACTACACCGAGCTCAAGACGGTGATCGCCGAGCTCCGGTGAGGCGCCCGACCGCCGGCTGACGCCGGCGCGCCGCAGGCACGACGGGGGGTCCGTCGTGCCTGTTCGTGCGCCCGGAAACGGCTCGGAGATTCATGTATCTGAACCATTTCACGTTTCTGTTCACAAATCAGGATCAGGTTCTTGCATATGTGCGATATCCGACAGTACGTTCCCTGAGGACGAGACCCGCTGGTGCGCCTGCGGCTCCGTCCTGAGTCGGTCTGAGTCCACGATCAAGGGATCAACGATGAACCTGCGACGCCGATCTGTTCGTCCTCGACCTTCGGTCCTGCGCCTCGTCGCGCTGGCCGCCGCACTCGCCGTCGCCGTCCCCGCGCTGGCCGCCCCGGCAGCCGCGGCCGTCGACGACGACGTGCTGAAGGTCCTCCTCTTCTACAAGCCGAACTTCCACGCCTCGCACGTGCAGGCGCGGCAGGCCGTGCGCGACCTGGCGACCGAGCTGGCTGGCGAGTACGACAAGACCCTCGAGATCCAGGAGACGGAGGACCCCGCGGCGTTCACGACCGCGAACCTGGCGACCGTCGACGCGATGGTGTTCGCCCAGACCGGTGGGGTGCTCTTCGACGCGGCCCAGCGCGCCGCGCTCGAGGGCTACATCCGGGGCGGTGGCGGGTTCATGGGCCTGCACTACACCGGCTGGTCGGTGGGGCAGAGCGAGCACGACGTCAACCCGTTCTACGCCCGCCTCGTCGGCGCGATGTCCGAGGGGCACCCGGAGAACCCCGCCGTGCGCCCGGGCCGCGTCGTCGTGAGCGACGTGCAGCACCCGCTGACGGCCGGGGTCCCGACGAGCTTCACGCGCAGCGACGAGTGGTACGACTGGACGGTCAACCCCGCCCCCGACGTGCGTACCCTGCTCCTCGCGGACGAGGCGTCGTACGGTGGCGGCCGGCAGGGCACCTCGCACCCGATCACGTGGTGCCAGGAGATCGACGCCGGCAGGTCCTGGTACTCCGCGATGGGCCACGAGGGCACGGCGTACTCCGAGCCGGTCATCCGCACGCAGATGCGCAACGGCCTCGCCTACGCCAGCGGTCTGCTGCAGGCCGACTGCTCGGCTCCGTCCAAGGAGGCGGGCGGCGCCTGGAGCGACGTCACGCCGTGGCCGCTGATGCCCATCAACATGGCGCTCACCTCCGACGGCACGGTGCAGTCCTTCGGCAGCGTCGGCGGCTGGGGCACCGACGCCGCGCCGTACGACTGGACCGGCAACAGCACGATCACGCAGGGCGGCCAGATGGAGGTCGACGTCTGGGACCCCGCCCAGGAGCGCACGCTGGCGAACCTGCGCACCGGGATCCTGCCGAACACCACGTACACCGACCTGTTCTGTTCCATGCAGGTCCAGAACCCGCACGACCACTCGACCATGACGGTCGGCGGTGACGACGGGCTGGGCGGCAACGCGCCCAACGACGCGGCCATCGGCGTCACCAGCTACACCACCAACAACGGGCTCCAGAACGAGGCGCCCATGAACTTCCCGCGCTGGTACCCGACCGGCACGACCATGCCGAACGGCGACATCGTCGTGCAGGGCGGCAGCCTCCGAGGCGGTCCGGGCGGACCCGGCGTGCTCACCCCCGAGATCTACACGCCCGACGAGGGCAGCGGCTGGAAGACCCTCGACGGCGCCCGGAGCCCGGTGGCGTACGGCGACGGCGGCGCCGACCACGCGGGTGCGGACGAGAACCGCTGGTGGTACCCGCGGGCGTTCGTGACCCCGGGCAGCGGCACCCTGTTCAACATCAGCGGCACGCAGATGTTCGAGCTCGACCCGAGCGGCAACGACGGCACCGGCGAGCTCACGCTGCGCGGCACCCTGCCGGCCGGCATCGCCAACCAGGGCGCCGACGGCAACCCCGTCGGCGCGACCTCGACGGCCACGATGTACCGCCCGGGCAAGATCCTGCAGGTCGGCGGCGGCTGGTGGGGCAACGGTGGCGGCCCGGACGGTGCGCGCGCCGGCTTCACGGTCGACATCACCGGTGGCGCGGCCAACCCCGTCATCGCACCGACCGAGCCGATGGCCTACCAGCGCCACTGGGCGACCTCGACGGTCCTGCCCGACGGTGACGTGCTGGTCACCGGCGGCGGCCGGGAGAACAACGGCAACGGCGGGTACGTCACGAACGCGGAGATCTGGGACCCGGAGACGGGGGAGTGGACGACGGTCGAGGCACCGTACGAGCACGCCCGGCTCTACCACTCCGCTGCGTTGCTCCTGCCCGACGGCCGCGTGATGGTCGGCGGTGGCGGTGCACCCGGTCCGCGCAGCTACACGGACGTGGAGTACTACTCCCCGGCGTACCTGTTCGACGGCCAGGAGCTCGCGCAGCGGCCCGAGATCACCGACGCCCCCGAGGCCATCGGCTACGACGGCACGTTCGGGATCGGGACGTCCGGTGACGTCTCTCGCGTGACCCTGGTCCGCAACGGGTCGGTGACGCACGGTTTCAACAACGACCAGAACTTCCAGGACCTGGAGTTCACCCAGGTGCCCGGCTCGGGCGAGGTCACCATCACGGCACCGCAGGACGGCACCTACGCCCCTCCGGGCGCGTACATGCTGTTCGTCTTCGACGCGGACGGCACCCCGTCGGTCGCGTCGATCGTCGACATCGACCCCGAGGTGGCGATGGACAAGCGGACCCCGCAGGTCGTCGACCAGTTCGAGTACCCGCGCCTGCCCGCCGACTGGCGCGGCGGCAACCCCGCCGCGGTCATCGACGTGGCGGCGGGCAACGGCCGGATGGCGCCGTGGACCGTCGACAGCCAGGTCCAGCTCGTGCGCGGCACCGCGCCGGGCCAGGGTGGTCTCGGCCTCACCGGCTACCACGTCGCCCTGGGCGGCTCGGGAAGCCTCGAGCGCACGCTCACGGGCCTCGAGCCCGACCGTGAGTACCGGATCTCGCTGCGGTACGCACGCGACAGCCGGTCGGCGGCCGGGTCAGGACCCGGGACGGCCGCGCTGTCGGTCGGCAGCCTGAGCACCACGCTCACGGCGACGACGGACACGCCGTCGCAGAGCAGCGGACCGATCACGTTCGGCACGTACGTCGGGACCTTCACGGCCACGGCGCGCACCGAGACGCTCACGCTCGCCGGTGCGGGTGCCGGCCTCGTGATCGACGACCTCGTCGTCATCGGCGTCGACCCGGGTGTCGGCGACGTCCCGGTCCACTACGAGTTCGAGGAGGGCGAGGGCGCCTCGGCGGCCAACACGGGCACCGACTCCACGGTCGGGGCGGCGACCCTGACCGGCAACGCCGGCTGGTCCGCCGCCGGTGCCCTCGGCGGTGCGCTCGACCTGTCGGGCGGCTCCAACGCGAACGCCGTGGACCTGCCGGACAACCTGCTGCAGGGCGAGGAGAGCTTCTCCACCTCGTTCTGGGTCCGTCCCGACACCAAGGCGAACTGGATCGGACTGTTCCACCTCGGCGACGGGCTGGAAGGGGCGGGCAGCTTCTTCCAGATCCAGATGCAGACACAGGCGGCGGGGAACACCGGCCTGGCGGCCACCTTCAAGGCGAAGGGCAGCGCTCTGCAGGAACGCGTCTACGCGACGCCGACCAAGGACGTCGTCGCCGACCAGTGGAACCACGTGGCGTTCACCCGCGAGGGCGCGACCGGCACGCTGTTCCTGAACGGTGTGGCGGTCGCGAGCCGGAACGACCTCACGATCGACATGGCCGACGTCGGGCCCACGTCGAACAACTGGCTGGGTCGCAACGGGTTCCCCGACCCCGCGTACGACGGGCTGATGGACGACGTCCGCCTCTACACGTCCACGCTGTCGGCGGACGACGTGGCAGCCCTGTACGACGACGGCACCGCGCTGCGCACCACGACGACGCTCACGGCCGACCCGGCCTCCCCGTCGCCGTTCGCGGAGCCGGTGGCCTTCACGGCCGCCGTCGAGGGCGAGGACGGCCAGCCCGCCGGCGGCACGGTCGCGCTGTGGGTCGACGGCGTCGCCGTCGGCTCGACGGTGACCCTGGCGGGGGGGACGGCCACGTTCCCCGGCGTCACCCTGACCCGGGGCGACCACCAGGTCGAGGCCCGGTTCACGGCCGCCGACGGCTGGCGGGACTCGACCGGGACCCTCACGCACACGGTCCAGGGGCCACCTCCGGGATCGGGTGTACCCGTCCGGTACGCCTTCGACGAGGGGACCGGCACGACGGCCGCCAACAGCGGCCTGGACCAGTCGATCGGGGCGGCGACGCTCCAGGGGAGCACCGGCTGGGCAGCGGGCGGCAAGTTCGGACCCGCACTGTCCCTGCCCGGTGGCGGCTCGGCCACCGGCAACCACGTGCGGCTGCCGGACGACGTCCAGGCGGGCATGGACGACGAGTTCAGCGTGTCGGTGTGGGCACGGCCCGACGTCCTGCCGGGGTGGGTCCCGCTCGTGCAGATCGGCAGCAGCACGGACACGTTCTTCCTGCTGCAGTCGAACACCAACGCCGCGGGTGCCACCGGGTTCGCCGCGACCTTCAAGAAGGCCGGGGCAGCCAACCAGGAGCGCCTGACGCTGGGTGGCGGCAACGACCTGCCGCTGAACCAGTGGACGCACGTGGTCTACACGCACAGCGGCACCACCGGGAAGATCTACTTCGACGGTGAGCTGCGGGGCACCCGGACCGACTTCACGCTCGACATGAGCGACGTCGGGGTCGCCGGCAGCACCACCGCCAACCTGATCGGTGGCACCAGCTGGCCGGACGGACGGTTCGACGGACTCGTCGACGAGTTCCAGCTGTTCGGCTACGCGCTGACCGAGGAGCAGATCGACGGGCTGTTCGCCGGCCCGCCGCCCGCGAACACCGCTCCTGTCGGGGTCGTCGACTCCTACACGGCCAGCGAGGACGACGCCCTGTTCGTCGCTCCGCCGGGCGTCCTGGCCAACGACACCGACGCCGAGGGCAACCCGCTCACGGCGACCGGCGCCACGCAGCCGAGCCACGGTGACCTGCTGCTGGCGGCATCGGGGTCCTTCACCTACACCCCCGACGCCGGGTTCTCCGGCACGGACACCTTCACGTACACGGCGAGCGACGGGACGCTCACCTCGCCGCCGGTGACGGTGACCATCACGGTGGAGGCGGACGTCGACCCCGGACCGGTGACCACCACGGTCACCGGGACGGCGAAGACCTTCACCTTCGGCAAGGCCGGTGCCGTCGTCGCGACGGTCGCGCCGGCCACGGCCACGGGGACGGTCACGGTGCTCCTCGGAGACCGCATCGTCGGGTCGGGCGCGGTGTCGGCGGGCTCGGTCACGATCCCGCTGCCGGCGAAGTCCCTGCCGACCGGGGACCACGTGCTCGCACTCCAGTACTCCGGGGACCCGACCCACGCGGCCTCGACAGGGACCGTGCCGGTGACGGTGCGCAAGGTCCTGCCGGTCATGGAGGTCAAGGCGCCCGCCGAGGTGAAGAAGGGGAAGCGCCCCACGGTCAGCGTGACCCTGCTGGCCTATGACGACGTGCTCGTCACCGGCACGGTCACGGTCGCGGTCGCCGGTGGTGTCTCGATCACCGCCCCTCTGGTGGACGGCAGGGTGGCCGTCGAGCTCCCGAAGGCCACCACGGTCGGCGTGCTGGACGTCATGGTGACCTACAACGGCAGCAGCGTGGCCAGGAAGGTGGAGAAGGCCCTCACCATCACCGTCATCAAGTAGCGCGACCACGACGCGGGCCCGGAGGAATCTCCTCCGGGCCCGCGTCGTCGTGCTCTGCGTTCGTCTGCTCAGGCTCCGCTGTCGAGCGCGGCGACGACTCCGGCGCGGCTCTCGTCCTCGCTCGCCAGGACGCCGCCGTTGGCGACGATGTCGGGCGTGATCTCGGTGAACACCATGCGGACGTCCTGGCGGCGCGCGCCGAGGAGCTCGACGGCGCTGTCGGCCACGGCCTGGGCGAAGGCCCGGCGCTGCTCGAGCGTCCGGCCTCGGAGGAGCTCGACGGTGATGTTGGGCATTGGTTCCCTCTCCTGCTGTTCATCGGGAGCGTGGTCCACATGCACGACCATGGTTCGCTGATATGAACGCCATCCTAGGAGTTTGCGCCTCCTGGTTCAACGGGATGCACCAGGTTCACATACTTGACAATGGGTTCGGCCCGCTGGTTCAGTGGCCGGGCGCCGCCGTGGCGTCGCGACGGGCTCAACGACGAGATCGGACCGGGATGAAGCGGGATGGCGCTGGAGCTCGGAGGCTCACCGCGGGGCTGGTGGTGATCGCGGCCTCCGCTGTCGTCGTCGTCGGCGCGGCCACGCCCGCCGCCGCCCACATCACCATCACCCCTTCCACCACCGCGGCCGGGGCCTACGCCGTGCTCGAGGCGAGCGTCCCGCACGGGTGCGCGGGCTCGTCCACCACCGCGATCACCATCCAGATCCCTGAGCAGATCAGCTCGGTGACACCGACCCGCAACGCCCTGTGGGAGGTGGACACGACGATGGAGACGCTCGACCCGGCCGTCACCGACAGCCACGGCCGGCAGATCACCGAACGCGTCGCCTCCGTGACCTATCGCACCGGCACCCCGCTGCCGGAGGGCTACCGCGACGTCCTCGAGCTCTCGCTGCGGCTGCCCGACCTGGCGGGCGAGACCCTGGTGTTTCCGACCATCCAGACGTGCGAGCAGGGCGAGGCCGCCTGGATCGAGGTCCCCGCGGACGGGCAGGACGCCGACGAGCTCGAGCTGCCCGCGCCGGCGTTCGTCCTCACCGCCGCGGACGGGGACGGTCACCACGCGGCCTCCGCGGTCGACGCCGACCAGGCCGCTCTGACCGCGCCGAGCGGTGCCGCGGGGGAGTCGGCCGACGTCTGGACCGTCGCGGCCCTCGTCGCCGGGCTGGTCGGCGTTGCGCTCGGTGCGACGGCGCTCGTGCTGCAGCGTCGCCGGACGTGATCGGGCGTCGCTCGCCGGCACGGCTCCTGCTGGTGCTCGTCGGCGTCGCCGTCCTGCTGCTGGGACCGGCCGGTCCGGCGAGCGCCCACGCGACGCTGATCAGCAGCGACCCGGTCGAGGGTGACGTCCTCGACGCGGCCCCGGACCAGATCCGGCTCACGTTCGACGAGGCGGTCGCCGCCGTGCCGGACGGTGCCCAGGTGTTCGACGCGGAGGGTGCTCCCGTCGCGGCGTCGGCGGCCGCCACCGGGACCGAGCTGGCGGTCAGCCTGACCGAGCAGGTCGGCCCCGGAACCTACGTGGTCGTCTGGCGGGTGGTGTCCGAGGACGGTCATCCCGTCAGCGGGTCGCTCACCTTCTCGGTCGGTGCCCCCAGCGCGGACGTCACGCTCCCACCGAGCAGCGCCACGAGCACGACCGCGGCACCCCTCGCGCTGAGCGTGGCCCGCTGGCTCGGCTACGCGGGCCTCTTGCTGTCCAGCGGACTCGTCGCGTTCTGCCTCCTCGTCGTGCCCGCCGACCAGCTCACGGGCCGCGTCCGGCACCGGCTCGTCACGGTCGCCCGCGCCGCGGGCGTCGCCACCGCCGTGGCCTGGCTCGTCGCGCTGCCCCTGACGGTGCTCTACCAGCTCGGTGCCGGCGTGGGCTCGTTGACGAGGAGCAGCACCTGGGCCGGCGTGTCGACGGCGGAGTACGTCGTGACCGGCGCGGTGGTCCTCGGCACCGCGGCGGCCGTCGGGCTCCTCGGTCGCGGGACTTCCTCCGCGCCGCGACGACTCGCCGCCCTGGTGGCCGGCGCCGTCGCGGTCGTGGCGCCGGCCCTCACGGGCCACACCCGCGCGGCGACCCCGGAGGCGTGGGTGGTCGGCGCCGACATGCTGCACCTGCTCGCGGGGAGCATCTGGCTCGGCGGCCTGGTGGGCCTCGCGCTGACCCTGCGTGAGCTCGCCGACCGCGGAGACGCCGCCGTCGTGGTCCTCGCCCGGTTCTCCGGTCTCGCGGCCGGTGTCGTCGTCGCCCTGGTGGCCGCCGGCTCCGTCCTCGCCTGGCGGATCGTCGGCTCCTGGGACGCCCTGGTGAGCACCGGCTACGGCCGGCTGCTCCTGGTCAAGGTCGCGTTCGCCCTGGTCGCCGTCGCGATCGCGGCCTGGAACCGGTACCGCCTCCTGCCCGCGTTCCGCGCGGGCACCCGGCAGCGCACGCGGCGAGCGGGCGCGGACGTGCTGGTGCGGGCCCTGGTGGCGGAGGCGTCCGTGCTCGTCGTGGTGCTCGCCGTCACGGGGTTCATGGTCGATCGCAGCCCGCAGGCGGAGGCATCGGCTGTCGGCCGGGAGCGCAACAGCGTCCAGACCGCGACGCTCGGCGACGTCGCCGTGCAGGCCCGCCTCACACCGCTGATCCCGGGCCCCCACACGCTCACCCTGGAGCTGACCGACTCCGCAGGCGCGCCCGTCGAGGGGTTCGACGCACCCCGGGCTCGACTCGCGTCGGACGAGGTCGATCTCGGCCCCGTGGAGCTGACGAACGTCGGCCCCGGGACCTACACCTCCGACGTCGTGCTCCCGTCGCCCGGCACCTGGCGGCTCCAGGTCTCGCTGCGGACGAGCGAGTTCGACAACCCGGTGACGACGGTCGAGTTCCGGGTCGACGCGCCCTGACGGCCCTCAGGCGCGCAGGACCTGCACGCCGGTGCGCTCGAGCTCCGCGACGACGGGGTTGTGCTCGTCGGCGTCGCTGACGATCCCGGCGACCTCGTCGAGTCTCAGGACGGGGAACGGGGATGCGGCGCCGATCTTCTCCTCGCTCGCCATCACCCAGGTCTGCGCGGCCCGACGCGCCAGGGTGCGCTTCGTCGCGGCCTCGTCGGCGTCGCCGGTCGTCAGGCCGGTGTCCGCCCGCACACCGGTGACGCCCAGGAGGAACAGGTCGGCGCTGATCAGGGCCGCCGCCTCGGCGGTGGCGGCGCCGGAGGTGACGACGGAGTGCTTGAACAGTCGACCGCCCAGGAGGAAGACCTCCGCCGGGTGGTCGACGAGCGCGACCGCGATGGTCGGGCTGTGGGTGATCACGGTGAGCCGGTCGTCGGGCGGCAGCGTGCGGGCGACCTCGAGGGCGGTGGTGCCGCCGTCGAGGATCAGCGTGCTCCCGGGCTGGACCAGCTGGAGGCAGGCGGCGGCGACGCGCTGCTTGCTGCTCGTCGCGATCTCCTGCCGCCGCGCATAGCTCGCCGCGGCCGGGGCGAGGGGGATCGCGCCGCCGTAGACGCGCTGGCACAGCCCTGCGACCGCGAGCTCGCGCAGGTCCCGCCGGATCGTGTCCTCGGACGTGTCCAGCTCGGTCGCCAGGTCCTTGGCGACGAGCCGCCCCTCGGCGTGGAGCCGGTCGAGCAGCAGTTCCTTGCGTTGCGCTGCGAGCATGCACGATCCTCCATGTTTCTTCCGATTCATTCCGACTCATGCCTAGTATGCCCCATGACCAATCCTCTGCTGATCCTCATCGCCGGCCCGTACCGCTCCGGGACGGGCGACGACCCGGAGCTCATGGCGCAGAACCTGCGACGCCTGGAAGAGGCGGCCTGGCCCATCTTCCGCGCGGGCCACATCCCCATGATCGGGGAGTGGGTGGCACTCCCCGTGCTGAGCAGCGCCGGTGCGGACGGCCCGCTGAGCCCGCTCGCGGACACGGTGATGTACCCGACGGCGCAGCGGCTGCTGCAGCACTGCGACGCCGTGCTGCGCCTAGACGGCGACTCGACGGGTGCCGACCAGGACGTCGCGATCGCGCAAGAACGCGGACTCCCCGTCTACCGCCGGGTCGAGGACGTCCCCGGGTTCGTCCCCGGTCCGGCGCCGGAGCCCGCCGGGTGATACCGGAACCGGGCCCTGGTCCGAACGGGTGAATCGGGTCTAGCGTCCGATGTGTCCCGGATCGTCTCGTCAGTGGGGGCAGGCGAGAACTGATGCAGCTGCCGCTTCTCCTCGCGGGTCCGATCCTGCGTCGGGTCGACCCCGGGCTCGTCGCGGTCCAGGTGGTGCTGAGCGAGCCGGCCGACGTCCGGCTCACGGTGTACGAGGGCCGGGTGGCGTCCGACACCACCAACCCGCCGTTCGCGACGAGCAACGACCCACCGGACCCCGACCTGGCCGCGCCGCACCCCGGCGAGAAGACGGTGCGGATCGGGGAGCAGCTCCACCTCGGACTCGTCACGGCCCGGCTGCCACCGGCGTCCGGCAGGGTCTTCCAGTCCGACCGGCTCTACTCGTACAACATCACCATCACGGGCGCCGCGCAGACCAGGACGGACCTCGCCGGGCTCGGCCTGCTCGGTGCGCACACGGTCAGCGGGGTCGAGTGCGGACCGCTCGGCTACGCCGACCGCATGCTGCCGTGCTTCGCCCTGCCCCCGACCGAGCTGGCCGACCTGCGGCTCGCGTACGGCTCCTGCCGCCGCCCGGGGTACGACGACGGCGACGCCCTGGCGTGGATGGACGAGTACCTGAACGAGCGGTTCGACGACCCGCGGGGGCGGATCCACCAGCTGTTCCTCGGCGGCGACCAGATCTACGCCGACGACGTGGACTCGCTCATGATGCTGCGGACCGCGCAGCTCGGCGTGGAGCTGATCGGCGCCGACGGGGGAGTGCCCCGCGAGCGCGTCAAGGTCAACCAGGTCCTGCGCAGGCCGCCGACACCCCAGCCGGACCCGGCCGACCCGAACGCCGCCTACACGCCCGAGACCCCGCAGGAGACCGAAGCGGCGGGAGACCTGCCGGCCGGGCCGCCGCACTTCCCGGTCGGCGACCGGCTGCGCCTGACCACGATCAGCGGGCAGCTCACGAGCGTCGACGGGTCGAACCACCTGATCTCCCTCGGTGAGTTCGCCGCCGCCTACCTCCTCGCGTGGTCGCCGGCCTGCTGGGGCGAGGAGGTGCCCGGCGCCGAGCTCCTGGCGCCCGGCGCGGCCACCGGCCCGGCACTGCGCTGGCTGGACCGGCCGAGCGCCGACCAGGACATCGACCTGCCCCCCGCCGAGGTCCCCGAACGCATCCCGCAGCACCTGTACGCCGACAAGGCGACGTTGGCCGAGCGTGCGAAGAAGGAGGCGGCGAAGTCCGACAAGAAGCGTCAGAAGGAGGCCGACGACGCCCGGCGATCCCGTCTTCGGAGCCATCGGGTGCACCGGGAGTTCCTGCTCGGGCTCGGGCGGGTGCAACGCGTGCTGGCCAACGTGCCGACGTACATGATGATCGACGACCACGACGTCACGGACGACTTCTTCCTGAACCCGATGTGGCGTCACCGCGTGCTGGGGACGGCCCTCGGGCAGGTGATCCTGACCAACGGGATGCTCGCGTACGCGCTCTTCCAGGACTGGGGGAACAACCCGGTCCGGTACGACCAGGTCACCACCCCGGAGCGGCCCGAGCTGGGCGGACAGCTCCCGGGTGACCTGCTGGAGCTGGCGGCCACGCTGTTCCCGGGATCGGCCACCGGTCCCGACTCCGCGGCGTTCGCCGCGATCGGCCTCATCTTCGGGCACAACCTGGAGAACGAGCCCCTTCCCGACGGCCGGTACGGGATGGTCGACGCGCCGATGACCTGGCACTTCACCGTCGACGGCCCGAAGCACGTCGTGGCCGCCCTGGACAACCGGACGCGGCGCAGCTACGTCGCGGAGATCGGCCCGCCCGGCAACGTCACCCCGGAGGCGCTCGTCGACCAGCTGCCGCGGCCTCCGCTGCCCGCAGGCCGCGAGGTGCTCGTGGTGATCGCCCCGCTCCAGGTGATCGGCCCGCCGGTGATCGATGAGATCGTCGCCAAGGCCATCTACCGGATCTTCGACCTGTTCGACTCGGAGCTGACCGACCCGGCGTCGGTCTCCGGCAAGCGCCGCATGCCCGGGACGAACCCCGACGCCCTGGAGACCTGGGCCTTCGACCCGATCACCTTCGAGCACCTCCTGGCCCGGCTCGCGGAGCACCCGCGCGTCGTCGTGCTGTCCGGCGACGTGCACAACGCCGCGTCCAACCTCATGAGCTACTGGCGCGGCACCGCGGACCATCCCGCCCGGATCGCGCAGTTCACGTCCAGCGGGTTCAAGAACGTCATGCCCGTCTACCTGCGGGCGCTCGACCGCAGCGCGATGCTCCTGCAGGAGCTGGTGCGGGCACGGCTGGGCGTGGAGCGGCTCGCCTGGACCCGACCGGACTCCGACCTGGTGCTGCTCCCGGACGGGCAGACCGAGGCGGACCTCGTGGCGGCGACACGGGCACGGCTGTTGCGCAGCCCGGTGCTGCTGGCCACGCACGGCTGGCCGGACGGCTCTCGGCTCAACGACCTCAAGCCGCCGGACTGGCGCTGGAAGGTGACGCCTCTGATCGACCAGCGGCCGGACGTCGAGCGACCGGCACCGATCCGGGCGCTGCCGCTGGACGACGCGGCGATCGAGGCGCAGCTCGCCGACCCGGCGACGGCGTTCCCCGCGATGCGGGCCGTCGCCGCCCGGCACCAGGTCGCGCTCGACCGGATGCGGAACACCCGGCAGATCATGTTCCGGTCCAACTTCGGGATCTGCCGGTTCGAGCAGGACGGCGACGTGGTGACGGCCGTCAACGAGGTGTACACGTCGGCCGTCGACCCCGAGACGCAGCTCCCCGTCCTCGGCCCGTACATGGTCCACCGGGCGTCGCTGGGTCCGGAGGTCGAGGCGCCGCCCGAGGAGCTGCGCCAGGCCGTGCTGAGCCGCGTGCCCGTCCCGGAGCCGGAACCGTGAGCGCCGGGTCGGTGCTGCGCGGGATCGCGGACGAGGTCGTCGACTTCGTCACCTTCGTCGCGGACCTGCTCGGCCGGCCCGAGGCGCGCAGCGCGGTGCTCGCCGACCTCGGCGCCGCGCCGGACGCGACGACGAAGAAGCTCGTCCTGCCGGAGGCGCCGCTCGCGGCGATCACGGCGTACCGCGCCCAGGTCGACCCGGACCTGCAGGCGGACGTCGAGGCACTCGGCAACCTCGCGCTGCTGGTCGGGGCGGTCATCGACCAGATCGAGGCGTGGGAGGGGACCGACTGGGCGGGTCGCGGCGACACCTTCGTGAACAGCCTGCTCGACCTGCTGGGCAGCACCTACGTCCGGCGCCGCTGGCCCAAGCTGTTCCTGGTGATGCAGGCGATGTCGATCACGTCGGAGCTCACTGCGTCGCTGGCGCCGGGGGAGCAGGCGCACGACCGGTTCCTCCAGGCGTTCGGCACGATCTTCTCGTTCGTCTGGAACCCCGGGCGGACCCTCGACGACCTGGACGACACGCAGCCGGGTGCCGAGGGCAGCACCCTGAACACCATCCGCGACACGTCGTTCCTCGTCGTCGACGGCCTGATCCGCGGCATCGTGGCGGCGATCGCGGTGGCCGACCAGACGCTCGACGCGGACTCCCTCAACGCGCTCGGGGACGTGGTCGTCGGCTGGGACGCCGTCGCGCTCGACGTGGACTCACCGGTGCGTCCGACGGCGGCGGACGTCCTGTCGGGTCGGATGGTCTCGCTCGCGCTGCGGCGTGACGGCGACACCGACGCCGAGCAGCTCCGGGTCACGTGGATGTACCTGCCCCGGCGTCTCGGTACCCCCGACCGCCCGCACCAGCTGTTCCTCGCGCTCGGCGGCACCCTCACGCTCGACGAGGTGCTCAACCCCGGCGCCGACAGCCCGACGTGGCACTTCCGGGTCGAGATCCGCAGCGACGCCGGCGCTGCGCTGCTCATCGGCGGCGAGGAGGGCGTGCAGGCCAACGCCGACGCCGCGACCTCCGCCGTGTCGGTGAGCTGGAGCGCCGTCCCCGACGAGACCGGGATCAGCTACGCCCTGCCGCGCGCGACCGGGACCCGGCTCGAGCTCGGCGAGATCGCCGCGGTGCTCACGCTCGGGGCCTCGGGGGCGCGGGTCCTGTTCCGGCTCGACCACTGCGCCCTGGTGATCGACTCGGCCGACAAGGACAGCTTTCTGCGCAAGCTCCTCGGCGGCCGGCCGGTGCGGAAGGTGTTCTCCCTGGGCCTCGGGTACGACGCCAAGCTCGGGTTCATCCACGAGGTGCACGTCTCGTCGTCGGTCGACGCGACCGGTCCGGAGCCGCCCTTCAGCTCCTCCGGACCGGCCGGTCCGCCCGCGGTCGAGATGACCCTCCCGCTGGGCGGCGGCGGGCTGCTGGGGATCAACGTCCACGAGGTGGTGCTGCGGCTCGCGGGCAACCGCGCCGACGCGCCCGAGACCGGCTGGGCGGTGGCGGTCGGCGCGCTGGTCTCGTTCAGCACGCAGATCGGCCCCGTCTACATCCGCGTCGACCGGCTGGGCCTGTTCGCCTCCATCGACACCATGACGCCGTCCGAGGACCGCAACCAGCGGCTGGTCCAGGCCGACGTGGACGCGACCCGCCCGACGGGGATCGCCCTCGACCTGCGGACCGGACCGGTCAGCGGCGGCGGCACCATCCAGTTCGACCCGACCACGGGGGACTACGTCGGCGCCCTGGTCCTGCGCGTCGGGAAGCGCGTCACCATCACGTGCGTCGGGCTCGCGTCGACGAAGGACCGCGAGGGCAACGACGTCACGTCGTTCCTCCTCATCGGCACCGTCGAGCACCTCGGCCTCAGCGCGGGCTTCATCACGTTCGACGGGTTCGGGCTCCTCTACGCCGCCGACCGCACTCTCGACGTCGCCGCGGTCCGCGCAGCCCTGCCCTCGGGGCAGCTCAAGCACATCCTCTTCCCGGCCGACCCCGTCAAGCACCTGCCGGAGCTGGTCTCGGCCCTGCGGACGTTCTTCCCTGCCCGGGAGGGCACCCACATCTACGGCTTCCTGGTGAAGATGACGTTCGGCAGCGGGCAGCCGCTGCTGCGCGCCGACCTCGCCCTGATGCTCGAGCGGGACTCCGTGAAGGACTCGAGCCGGCTCCTGGTCCTCGGGCGGGTCTCCTCGGTGCTCCCGCAGGACAAGAACCCCCTCGTCACGCTCAACCTCGACGTCGTGGGCGTGTTCGACTTCGACACCGGGTCCGCCGCGCTCGACGCCGTCCTGTACGACTCGAAGCTCTGCGGCCGCTTCGTGCTGACCGGCGCGGCGGCGTTCCGGCGTGAGCGCGGCCAGGGGTTCGCGCTCGCGATCGGCGGGTTCAACCCCCGGTTCACGCCGCCGGCGAACTTCCCGGTGGTCCCGCGGGTCACCGTGGCGCTGACCACCGGCGACAACCCGCGGCTGGTCATCGAGGCGTACATCGCCATCACGTCGAACACCCTGCAGTTCGGCGCCAAGGCGTCCCTGTACGCCGCGGCCTACGGCTTCAGCCTCGAGGGGTACATCGGGTTCGACGTGCTCGTGACGTTCTGGCCGCCGCACTTCATCGCCGACTTCGCCGCCGGGGTGCAGCTCAAGCGCGGCTCGCGGAACCTGTTCAAGATCGACGTCAAGGGCATGCTCGAAGGGCCGATCCCGCTGCGGGTCGCGGGGAAGGCGACGTTCGGCATCCTCTGGTGGGACTACACCGTCTCCTTCGACAAGACCCTCATCGGCGGGGGCGGGTCGCCCGTCACGGAGACGATCGACGTCGTGACCGAGCTGCTCGCCCGGCTCAACGACCCGCACAGCTGGATGACCGAGCTCCCGGCGTCGGCGACCCAGGTGGCCGGTGTCCGGGGTGCGCCGCGGACCGAGGGACTGCAGCTGCACCCGCTGGGCCGGCTCGTGGTGCAGCAGGGGTTCGTCCCCCTGAACACCGCGCGCGAGATCGACCGGGTCGGCGGCGCCGTGCCGCGCGACGCCCGCCGGTTCGCGATCACCGACCCCGTGATCGGCGGTGCGGTTTCCAGCGTGTCGCCGGTCGGGGACGAGTTCCCGGACAGCCAGTTCTTCGAGATGAGCGACGCCGAACGTCTCGCGGCCCCCGGTGTGGTGGTGCGCGAGGCGGGGGTGAGCTTCGGGAACGACCGGTACGCCTCCGACGCCTCGGCCGGGGTCGCGGAGCCGTTCCGGTACACCGAGATCGTCGTCGGGCCGGACGGCGTGCCCGTCGTGCTGCCCGACCCGACGCCGGCGGAACCGGGACACCTGCGGGCCGGTCTGCGGCTCGCCGCTGCGGTGCGTGCGAGCACCCGATCCGCCGTCGCCGAGCGCTACGCCGGGCAGGAGCGACCGGACGCGCCCCGGCTGGCGGGGCTGGTGAGGTTCTGATGTCCGAGCCGAACCTCGTCTTCCTCCCGTGGGCCCGCCGCGGGGGTGCGCTCGACCTGCCCGAGGACCGGCCCGACGGGCATCCGGCGAGCCACGCGTCGGCGACTGCCGAGGTGCGCGTCAACGGCGCCGGTCCCGCGAGCGTGTCCGTCCAGCTCCTGGGCCCCGGCGACGTCACCGCACTGGCCCCGCAGCAGGTCATCCGGACCGACCCGGCGCCCGGGACGCGCACCTTCGAGTCCAACTACCTGGCGCTCGTGGAGCTGGACGAGCCGGCCCTGCCCTGGTTGTTCACACCGGCCAAGGCGTCGGCGGGACGGCTCCGACCCTGGCTGTGCCTCGTCGTGGTCCGCGAGCAGCCCGGCGTGCGGCTGGCGTCGCCGACGCGCGGTTCGCTGCCGGTCCTGACGGTCGGCGCGCCGGCCCGGCCGGAGGACGAGCTGCCCGACCTCGACGAGAGCTGGGCCTGGGCGCACGCGCAGCTCGCCACCGACGCATCGATGACGGACGCGGCGCTCGCCGACGCGCTCGCCGCCGACCCGGGCCGCAGCCTGTCCCGGCTGGTCTCCGGGCGCCTGCTGGCGGAGCAGACCGAGTACCTCGCCTGCGTCGTGCCCACCTTCGAGGCGGGCCGGCGGACGGGGCTGGGGGACGACCCCGGAACCGCCGAGGGCCCGGCGTGGCGCCGCGCGCCGGGCATGGGGCCGGTCGAGCTGCCCGTCCTGCACCACTGGCGGTTCGCGACCGGCCCGGCGGGCGACTTCCAGTCACTGGCTCTCGCGATCCGTGGGCGCCCGGTCGAGGACGGCTTCGGCACGCGGGCAGTGGACCTGTCCACGTCGGGGCTCGGGATCGCCGGCGCCGACGACACGCAGGTGCTGCTCGCCGGCGCCCTGCTCGCACTGGACGCTCCGGCCGAGCGGTGGTCGGACCCGGCGATGGCGGGACGGTTCGCGACCGCCCTCGTCGACGTGCTGAACACCCCCGACCAGCAGCCGGCGGCCAACCCGCTGCTGGCGCCGCCCCGCTACGGCCAGGCGTACGCGACGGCTCCGGCCCTGGACCCGGCCGCGAGCGCACGCTGGTACGAGCGGCTCAACACCGACCCGGCGCACCGGGTGGCCGCCGCGCTCGGCACGCTCGTGGTGCAGCAGCAGCAGGAGACGCTGGTGGCCGCGGCCTGGGACCAGGCGGCGGACCTGCACGCCGCGGGCCGGGTCTTCGGGCTCGCCGCGCTCGGCCTCGCGGTCGCCGACAGCCTGCACCGGCGGCACGTCGTCCCGCTGCCGCCCGAGGCCGGCCTGTTCGTGCTCGCGCCGCTGCGGGCCCGGCTCCTGCAGGCGGCCCCTGCCACCGGGGGAGCCAGCTTCGCCCAGCAGTGGGCGCAGTCGCAGCTGCCGGACCAGGCGCTGAGCCCGGTGGTCCGGCGCGTGACCCGGTCGCGCGGTCCGGTGGTGAGACGGGTCGGCCGGACCGGGTCGATCGGGAGGATCGACGTCCTCGACCGGATGGCGCCGATCTCGCGGATCGGCCGCGAGCTCACGCCGCCCGCCGGCCCGCTCACGTTCGAGGCAGGGGGTGCGTCGCTGCCGACCCCCCAGAGCCTGTCCTGGGCGCAGGTGACCCCGGACGCGGTCGACGCCGCGCCCCCGCGCCCCGGGTTCGTGATCGGGCCGACGCCCGCACCGACCCCCGGACCGCGCCCGCTTCCCCCGTTCCCCTTCCCGGGCGGCGTCCTCGACGCCGGGCGGCGCACTGTGATCCGTGCTGACCGCCCGACGACCCCGTTCGCCCTGCGTCGACCGACGGATCCGGACGACCCGTTCCCCGACCCGGTCCCCGAGCCCGAGGATCCCGTCGAGCCCGACCCCGTCGACCCCCGCCCCCCGCGCCGGGACAGCGCGGCCGCAGCGGCGTTCCGTGCTGCGGCGAAGCGGCACCTCGCACTGTTCCTGGCTGCGGCTCCGCCGGATCCCGTGTCGTTCGGCAGCCTGGCGGCGGAGGCGATCTTCGCCGAGGCCCTCGCCCTGACCACGCCGACCCGCACCTTCGCCGCCCGGGTGACGGGCGTACTCGAGGTGCCGGTGCCCTCAGACCCGGCGAGCCCTGCCGCGGCCGTGCCGTCGCTGCTGTTCGCCCCGCGGTTCGACGCCCCGATGTCCCGCTCGCTGGTCGAGCTCGGTCAGCACTGGCTGCTGCCCGGGCTGGACGGTGTCCCGGCCGACACCGCGCTCGGCCTGCGCACCAACGGCGAGTTCGTCGAGGCCTTCATGGTCGGGCTCAACCACGAGCTCGGGCGCGAGCTCCTCTGGCGTGAGTACCCGACGCCCATGACGGCGACGTTCTTCGACAGGTTCTGGGACGCGGCCGTGGACCCGGAGGCCCCGCCGGACGTCGCACCGCTGGACTCCTGGGCGGATCGGGCGCTCGGCGCGCCCACGGTCGTCGAGGACCGGTTCGTCCTGCTCCTGCGCAGCGAGCTGATCAAGCGCTTCCCGGACGCCCTCGTGTCGGCGGTCAAGCCGGGCCCACCGGTCGAACGGCTCCTGCCGGTGTTCCGCGGCTCGATGGACCCGGACATCAGCTTCTTCGGGTTCACCGTGCCCCTGGCCGACGCCGATGACTGGTCGATCGTGATCGCCGAGCAGCCGGGCGCGCCGCGCTTCGGCTTCGAGGTGGGCGAGGCTCCCGTCGGCGTCAGCCACGCGCCCGCGACCGAGGCGACCTCGGCGCGCCAGGCCGCGCGCCTGCGGCAGCTGCCCGCCCGCATCACCATCCCTGTCTCGGTGCTCCTGCGGGAGCCGACGCCATGACCGATCCGCTCGACCTCGCAGCGCTCACGTCGGACGCCCTCGCGGCCGACGCGCGGCTCACCACGCCGGTGGGGGAGTCCCAGCACCCGCTGGTGCTGCTCCCCGTGCGCCTGGAGACCCGCTACCGCACCGACGAGCTGCTGGTGCGGGTGTATCCCGACCAGCTGCACGTCGACGCCCACGACCCACGGCTGTCCGCCGCCGAGATCGCCGCGGGCGAGGAGTTCTGGCGCGTGCAGTGGCGCACGGGCACCGACAGGGACCGCGCGCAGCGGGCCTGGACCGCGCTGGCCGACCGGTACGGGCCCGGACGGGCAGCCTGGGTGGTGCGCGCCACGACCCCCACCAACCCGCAGTCCCGGCCGGAGACCGCGGTGGCCGACGGCGCGCCGCTGACGACCGAGCCGACGTTCCCTGCCCTGGCGGCCACCGAGCTGCGGAGTACCCCGGTCGCGCGCCTGCTGCCCACCCGCTGGACGGCGACCGCCTACGCGCAGGGGGCGGTGGTGGCGGTCGCCACCGGTCGCCCGATCACCGCCGACCTCGCCGTCGGCCCCGACCTGTCGTCGCCGCTGGTCGACGAGGAGGACGACGACGAGGTCGCGGCGGTGGACCAGGCGATGAGCTGGCTCGTCGACTTCGACACCGCGGAGCAGGTCGGCATGGCGCTGCGCCTCCCGGTGTCCGGCCCGGTGGACCTGCTGCTCGTCACCGGGGTGCGCGACGCGGGGGCGGACGTCGCCCAGCTCCTGGACGCCCAGCGCTACAGCGAGGGCCTGGCGTTCCTCACCCCGGAGACGCTCACGAACAACACCGAGGACGAGGCCGCGGGCTGGTCCAGCGCGGCGGCCGGATCGTGGCCACCGCCGTCCGGACCGCCCGCACCGGGGACCTCCGGCGTGCTCGCGGCAAGCGCTCTCGGGGTGGACCCCGGGTCGCTGCCGGCGGGCGACTCGGCGGACGAGCGCCTGGCCGAGGCGATGAGCACGGTGCTGTGGCCGGTCACGTGGGGGTACTGGCTGCCGCAGCTCGCAGGGGTGGCGCTCGCCGACGCGGACTGGGCGCGGGACCACGCGCGGCGCTTCGTGCGGCCGGCAGGTCCGCTGCCGACGCTGCGCGTGGGCCGCCAGCCGTACGGGCTGCTGCCGGTGACCTCGCTGGGCCGGTTCGCGGGCGACGAGCGCACGAACCGGCTGCGCCGAGCGCTGACCGGACTCGTCGACGGCGCCTGGCGACCGGCTCTCGGTCGGGCGCCGCGGGTCGGCCGGGGTGACGTCGCGGCCGACCTGGTCGACGTGCTCCGGCTGGGTGCGCGGTCCGACCGGCTGCGCGTCCGGCGCGCGTTCGGTGCGCGGTTCGCGGAGCACGTCCAGCTCCTGCTCGGCCGCTCGCTGGGCGACGCCGGGTTCTGGAACGTCGCCCGGGACCGGGCGCTGCCGGTCGCGGCCGCCGCGGGCGTCGGGGTGCGGCCGGGCACGCTGACCGTGCACGAACCGGACAGCGCGCCCGTCACGGTGCCGCTGGTGAGCGAGGCCCGGCACCTGCAGGACGTGCTGGCGGCCGACGTCGACCAGCTCGCGGCCGGCGGCGACGACCCGCCGCCGTCCCTCCTGGTCGCACTCGTCCGGCACGCCCTGCTGCGCGAGCACGCGACCGCGGCGGCGCGGCTGCTCGGCCCCGACGCACCTGATGTGACCGACGAGGAGCTCGACGGCTTCGGCGAGGCCTCGACCGGATGGCGGGCGCAGCGCGACGCGTCCCTGCCGGACGGCCGGACCGTGCGGGAACGCCTTGCCGACGGGACCGACCCGCACCTGTCCGCGTTCCGCGCGGCCGTCGAGGTGCTCGCGGCCGCCGACACCGCGTCGCTGGAACGCCACCTGCTCGGCACGCTGGACGCCGCGGCGTACCGGATCGACGCGTGGGCGACGTCGCTCGCGAGCCGGCGGCTGGCCGAGCTGCGCGCGAGCGACGCGCAGGGTGCGCTCGTCGGGGGCTACGGGTGGTCGGAGCAGCTGGTCCCGTCGGCAGCCGACGTGCTCACCGAGACGCCTCCCGGCGAACCGGGTCCGCTCCTGTCCGCGGTCGAGGACCCCGGGTTCCTGCACGCACCGTCGATCCACCAGGCTCAGGTGTCCGCCCTGCTGCGCAACGCCCACCTCGCGCACGGCGGCGGCACGGACACGCCCTTCGCCGTGAGTCTGACGTCCGAGCGGGTCCGGCTGGCCCGCTCGGTCGTCGACGGGGTCCGCGCCGGCCGCTCGGTCAACGTCGTGCTCGGCTACCTGGTGGAGCGTGACCTGCACGACCGCGGGCTGGACGAGGCCGTCGACAACGCCCGCGAGGTGTCGCCCCTGCCCGGCGAGGAGCACCTGCCGCCGGCCGCGCGACGTCTGGACGGGCTGAGCCTGCACCGGCTCTGGGCCGCCAGCGAGGACCACGCCATCGACCACCTGGTCGGCGGGAACCCGAGCGACGCCGACCGCACGGCGGCGCAGGCCGTCCTGCGTCGGCTCGGCTCGGCCGTGGACGCGTGTGCCGACCTCCTGCAGGCCGAGCAGGTCCACCAGTTCGCGCTGGGTGACCTGGACCGCGCGGTGAGCTCCGTGACGGACTTCGACCGTGGCCTCGTGCCGCCGGCGAACCTGGACGTCGTGCAGACGCCGCGGACCGGGGTGGGGGTCACGCACCGGGTCGGCATCCTGCTCGACCCGGACGCTGCGACGACGCCGGGCTGGGCCGGACCGGCGACGTCCCCGCGCGCCGCTGCCGAGCCAGGGCTGGACGCGTGGCTGGGCAGGATGCTCGGCGCGGCGTCCGGGCGGACGGTGACGGTGCGGGACGCCGCCGGCGAGCTCCTGGTGCCCGTGCCGCTGCCGGAGCTGGGTGTCTCGGCGGGCGACGTCGTCCGGATGGCCGGTGCGGGGGAGCACGGGCTGGCGGAGCTCGCGGCGCGTGCGGCGGTCGCGTCCGGCGCGGACCTGCTGCGGCCCGTGCTCGTGCTCGACGGCCCGCTCCTGGACCTTCTGGAGGTCGGTCGCTCACTGGCCGCGCTGCTCGGTCCGGCCACACCGATGGACGGCGGGACGCTGCAGCCGCCGCACGCGGACGCCGGACCCGGGGTCGACGTCGCCGAGCTCGATGCACGGGCCGCGGCCGCGCTCGGGGCCGTGCAGGCCGCGGTCGGCGCCCTCTCGGGCGCGTCGGTCCGGGCCGCCGTGGTCGCCAGCTGGTCGCTGGGCGTCGGCGACGCCGCGGTGCCCGTCGAGACCACCGAGCAGGGCTGGTCCGCCGCCGCGGTCCGCGCCCGCGACCAGCTGGAGGGTCGGCTCGTCGAGGCGGCCGCCGTCGAGACGGACCCGTCGGCGCCCGCCTGGGCGGCCACCCTGCAGCGGCTGCGGGTGCTGCTGGGGCCGGGGTTCGTCGCGCTGCCGCGGTTCGTCCCGCCCACGACGGCCGACCTCGTGGCCTCGCGCGACGACCCCGGCCTGGTCGGCGAGGACGCGTTGGCCGTCGAGGTCTGGCTGACCCGGATGGAACGCGTCCGCGAGCCGCTGGGCCGGCTGGGGATCGCGCTGCGGGAGGCGGAGGCGCTCGGCGGGCCTGCGTTCGCGCTGGGCGCGGCGCAGGTGCCGTACGCGGCCGGGGACGTCTGGAACGCGCTGCCCGCGGACCACCACGTGGACGGCGCGGTCTCCCTCGCGCTGTCGGGCGCCGAGCTCGTCGCACCCGGCCGGGTGCTCGCCGGGCTGCTCGTCGACGAGTGGACGGAGGTGATCCCGTCCGCGACCGAGACCACGGGGGTCGCCTTCCGCTACGACCCGCCGGACCTCATGGCGCCGCAGGCGATCCTGCTCGCGGTGCCCCCGGTCCTCGGGGAGCCGTGGACGGTCGGCACGCTGAACCAGGTCCTGATCGAGACCTTGGAACAGGCGCACCTGCGTGCCGTCCCGCCGTCGGCGCTCGGGGCGGTCCGCCAGTACCTGCCGGCCACCGTGCTCGCCTACAACGCCGACCGCGACGCCGTGTCCACCAACCCGAACGCCCTGACCCAGCCGGTGGTGGACTGACATGGCCTCGATCACCACGTTCTCGCGGCTCGAGCCCGAGCCGCAGCGGCCCGACGTCAGCGCCGGCGCCTCGGCGCCCGTGCAGGACCCGATG
The DNA here is from genome assembly GCF_001426705.1 of Cellulomonas sp. Root485. Lineage (GTDB taxonomy): Bacteria > Actinomycetota > Actinomycetes > Actinomycetales > Cellulomonadaceae > Cellulomonas. The sequence continues at coordinate 912,502 of NZ_LMFC01000001.1, forward strand.
TGGCTGCTGGCCCGGCAGTGGCAGCTCGGGGAGTTCGCAGGGCACGACGGAGGCACCCCGGTGCTGGCGCGCTGGCGCGGGGTCGCCGCACGACCGACGCGCTTCGTGGCAGGCCCGATCCCGCCCGACACCCCGATGCAGGCGCCGCGGTTCGACGCACTGGCGGCTCCGCTGGAGACGCTCGTCGAGCGCGCGGGCACGCCGTTGCCGTCGACGGCCGAGTCCGCGGAGGGTCTGCGCCTGGCCGTCGACACCGGGCGGCTGTTCCTCCGCGTCCTCGCCCTGCAGACGACGTCGCGCGACTACGGACCCGACGTCGTGCGGGCGTTCGCGGTGCCGGAGCCGACCCCGGACGGGCTGGCGAGGCTCGACCCGGCGACCGCGGCCTACGCGCGGTTGCACGCCGGTCGCAGCCTGGACGGCCGGCGCCTGCGAGCCGAGCTGCGCGGCCATGACCTCCTGCGGCTTCCCGTCGAGATCCACCAGTCCGACCGCGCCGAGCTCCGGGCGGCCGGTGCCGACTGGCTGCGACTGGTTGCCGGTCTGTTCAGCGATGCCGATCCGGACGCGACGAGCTGGCAGCCCGCCCGGTTCGAGCACACGGCCTCGTTCGCGGGGCGGATGTCCGCGGAGCCGACGAGCGAGACGACGCTGACCGCCCACCGCTACGACAGCGACACCCTCGACTGGTACGAGCTCGACGTGAACGGCGAGGTGAACCTGGGCACGACGCCCGCGGAGGCCGGCCAGGCGGTGACCCGGACGGTCATGCCGGCGCCCGTGACCGCGCCGGGCCTGCCCGCCCGCCGGTTCTGGGAGCTCGAGGACGGTCGCCTCAACCTCGCCGCACTCCGGCCTGCCGAGACGGACCTGGGCCAGCTGCTCCTGATCGAGACCCTGTCCGGGTTCGGGAACGACTGGTTCGTCATCGGGGTGGAGCTGCCCGTCGGCCACCTGGTGTCCGCGACGTCGCTCGTGGTCACCGACACGTTCGGCTCCCGCACCCTGCTGCGACCGCACGGCGACCACCGGCTCGGCGCGACACCCCGCTGGGGGCTCTTCCAGCACGCCATGCCGTTCGACCGCGACGAGCCCGAGGGCGTCCCGATCAGCAACCTGCTGTACCTCGCTCCGCGCCTGGCGCAGCCCGTGGTGGGGCCGGTGGTGGAGCAGGTCGTGCTGGCCCGTGACGAGCAGGCGAACCTCGGCTGGGCCGTCGAGCAGCTGCTCGAGTCGCCGCTCCAGGTGGGCGTCGAGCTGTCCGCAGCCCGGCCGCCCGAGCCGCCCGGCGACCCCGACGTCGCGCCGGACTACCACCTGGCCCAGGCCCCGCCACCGCACTGGATCCCGCTGCTCCCGGTCCGCGTCGACGGCACCGAGCAGGTCGCGCTGGCCCGGGGGTCGGTGCTGGACCTGTCCGGCGGGCGCCACGTCGTCAGCAGCGTGACCGCGCTGCTGGGCGGCGGCCCCGACGGCGCCCTGCTCATCCCGGAGGAGGAGGTGCCCAGCGGCGGCCGGGTCGTCGAGCGGTCGTACCAGTCGGCGCGCTGGGTCGACGGGTCCCTGCACGTCTGGGCGGCCCACCGGACGAGGGTCAGCACGGGTCTGCCGCCCAGCGGCGTGCGGTACGACTACCTCGTGGAGTGAGCACGACCGTGCCCGACCGCCACCCTGCACACCGGCGGTCGGGCACGGAGCTGCGCGGGTCGACCCCGACCGTCCCGTGCGGAGCGACGGTCGGGGTCGACGTGGGCTACACGCTCCCGTTGCAGAGAGTGCCGTTGAGCCGGAACTCGGTCGGCGCCGGGTTGCTGCCGCTCCACGAGCCGTTGAAGCCGAAGTCGACCGTGGCGCCCGTGGCGATCCTCGGGTTGTAGTCGACGTTGCGGGCGGTCACCGCGGAGCCGCTCTGCGAGACCGCAGCGCTCCACGCCTGGGTCACGCCCTGGTTGCCGGGGAAGGACCACGTCAGTGTCCAGCCGTTGATCGCCGGCCCGAGGTTGGTGATGCGGATGTTGGCAGTGAACCCGCTCGGCCACTGGCTCGGTGCGCTGTAGACGACCGTGCAGCCGGTGCCCGGTCCCGACGTCGGGGTGGGGGTAGGCGTGGTCGGCGTCGGGTTCGGCGTCGTCGGGGTCGGGTTCGGCGTCGTCGGGTCGGGGTTCGGCGTCGCCGCGTTCAGCGTGTTGAGGACCGAGGTGTACGCCGCCTTCTTGTTGCCGGAGCCGTCGAACAGCAGCGGGGTACCCGAGGAGCGCCACGAGTCCGAGTCACGCACACCCCAGACCGTGATCCCGGTGCAGCGCGCGACGTTGAGGCAGGCCTGGACGACCTTGCGGTAGTTCTCCGCCTGCGCCGAGCCGGAACCCTCGATGTCGAGCTCGGTGATCTGCACGTCGACGCCGAGAGCGGCGAAGCTGGAGATCGTCGTCTGGTAGTTGCTCGGCACGGGGCTCTGCGGGTTGAAGTGCGACTGGAGGCCGACGCAGTCGATCGGGACGCCGCGAGCCTTGAAGTCCCTGACCATGTTGTAGACCGCCTGGGTCTTGGCATGGCTCCAGTCGTCGGTGTTGTAGTCGTTGTAGCAGAGCTTGGCGGCCGGGTCGGCGGCGCGGGCGGTCCGGAAGGCCACCTCGATCCAGTCGTTGCCCGTGCGCTGCAGGTTGGAGTCACGGCGGGCACCCGAGGAGCCGTCCGCGAACGCCTCGTTCACCACGTCCCAGGCGTAGATCTTGCCCTTGTAGTGGGTGGCGACCTGGTTGACGTGGTTGATCATGGCGTTGCGCAGCGTGGACCCGGACATGTTCTGCATCCAGCCCGGCTGCTGGGAGTACCAGGCCAGGGTGTGGCCGCGGACCCGCTTGCCGTTGCTCAGGGCCCAGTTGACGATCCGGTCGCCGTTGGCATAGTTGAACTGGTTCTGATTCGGCTCGGTCGCGTCCTGCTTCATCTCGTTCTCGGCCGTGATCATGTTGAACTCACGGTTGGCGATCGTGGAGTACGCCGAGTCGTTCAGCCGCCCCCCGGCGATCGCCGTGCCGAAGTAGCGGCCGCTCTGCGCGGCGGCGGCGCCCAGCGTGCTGGCCGCGGCCTGCGCGGGCATGGCTGCGGCCAGACCTGCCAGGGTTGTCGCGGCGGCCAGCGTCGCGGCGACGAGGGCGCGTCGCCCGCGTCGTGGGGTGGTGGTCATGAGACACCTCTCTTCGAGCACGGACCGTCCGGTGCGCGTTCACACTGCCCGTGCCCACTCCCGGCCTCCAGGTCACGAAACGATTTACACCGGTGTAAACGGCTTACTCGACGGGGTCCCGCGACCGTCGGGTATGTTGCGACCGCCCGAGTCGTGGCGCTCAGGCTGCCGGGGCCCGCGCTGCCGACACGGCGAGGTGAAGGAGGGGCTGTGGCGACGATGGCCGACGTCGCACGGCACGCCGGCGTGTCCGTCAAGACGGTGTCGAACGTGCTCAGCGGATACCCCCACGTCCGCGATGCGACGAGAGAGCGCGTGCAGGCGTCCGTCGACGCTCTCGGGTACGAGATCAACGTGACTGCGAAGATCTTCCGCTCCGGTCGCAGCGGGGTGGTCGGGCTGTCGGTCCCCGAGCTCGGGCAGCCCTACTTCGGTGAGCTGGCCGACGAGATCCTCGCGGCCGCTCGACGGCACGGTCTCCAGGTGCTCATCGAACCGACCGGCTTCACCCGGGACGGCGAGCTTGCTGCGCTGCGGGTACCGCGCGGTGGGCTGGTCGACGGCCTGATCTTCAGCCCCGCGGCCCTCGTCCAGGCCGATGCGCACCTCCTCGACGAGCTCGGCTACCCGCTCGTGCTGCTCGGCGAGCAGATGTTCTCCTCCAGCGTCGACCACGTCACCATGCGCAACATCGACGGCGCGCAGGCGGCCACCGAGCTGCTCCTCGACGCCGGTCGGCGTCACATCGCCGCCATCGGCATGCTGCACGCCGAGACGGCCGGGTCGGCGTGGCTGCGCTACACCGGGTACAGCAAGGCGCTCGAGGCGCGGGGGATCGAGGTCGACACCCGCCTGCTCGGCTGGGCGGACGACGCCTGGCACCGGGGCAACGGCGCCCGCGCGATGGCGGACGTGCTCGACTCCGGGGTCCGTGTCGACGGCGTGGTCGCGTTCAACGACGCCCTCGCCATCGGCGCGATGTACGAGCTGCAGGCGCGTGGGCTCGCGATCCCGCAGGACGTCGGCGTCGTCGGCTTCGACGACATCGAGGACTCCCGCTACTCCGTGCCGACCCTCACCACCGTGGACCCCGGCAGGCGAGAGATCGCGAACGTCGCCGTCGACATCCTGCGTCGCCGCCTGCAGGAGCTGCGGCGCCCGAGCGCGGAGCAGGTCTCGCCCGTCCTCTACCTGGCCGGCATGCGCCTGGTGGAGCGGGAGAGCACGCCGCGACGCGCTCGCTGACCGACGAGGGCTGATCGCCGTCCGGGACGTCGCCGACGTCGATTGACACCTCCCGGACGCCTTGCGAGGGTGACGGCTCATGCCGGGTCTGCACCGGTGTAGGTCGAGCCGCGCTCGCGGTGCGACGGCCCCATCGGACGACGACGAGAAGGGGAGGCCGTGCAGCCCGACGCGCAGCCCGCCATCGAGGACGACATCGCCACGTTCCGCTCGGACGCGCGGGAGCATGCCCGCCGACTGCCGCGTGCACTGCCGCACCTGCCGCTCGGCACCTACGAACGGGTGCGGCTGCCGGGGGACGCACCCGTCGCCGAGCTCATGGTCTACCGACCTGCCGGGGGGCCGGACGTGCCGGGAGTGTTCGTCAACCTCCACGGCGGGGGCTTCGTCCTGGGCGACTGGCAGGGCGACGACCCGTACTGCCGGTACCTCGCCGACGCGGCCGGGTGCGTGGTGGTGAACGTCGACTACGTGCTGGCGCCCGAGCACAAGTTCCCGGCAGCGGTCCACCAGACCGCCGACCTCCTGGCGTGGCTCACGGCGGACGCGTCGACGATCGGCGCGGACGGCTCGCGGATCGCCGTGGGCGGGCACAGCGCGGGAGGGAACCTGGCCGCGGCGGCCTGCCTCGTCGCCGCACGCAACGGTGCCCCCCAGACCCGGGGCCTGATCGTCGACTACGCCCCGCTGGACCTGGCCACCCCGCCCGGCGCGAAGCTCTCCGACGCCGGCTCGCCCGGCGCCGCGGAGCTCGCGAGCGTGGGCGCTCGCTTCAACGCCTGGTACCTGCCGGCGCCGGAGGACGGGTCGGACGAGCTCGCCTCACCGGTCCTGGCGGCGGACCTCTCCGGCCTCCCTCCCACCCTCGTGATCACGGCTGAGCAGGATCTGCTGCGTGCGGAGGGGGACCTCTTCGCCGCACGCCTGAGGGTGTCGGGCGTCGGCGTCGAGCACGTCGTCGTCCCCGGCAGCGGTCATGGTTTCACCCACGTCGGCCCCGAGGAGCACGCCGTGGCGGCCTGGGGGCGCATGGCCGGCTTCCTGCGACGCGTGCTGGGCGACGAGACCGCGGGGGAGCGGCCGTGAGGCTGCGGGGTACGCACCTGTTCACGATCGATGCGCTCCTGGGACCGGTGGTGGACGTCGGATCGACGCCGACCGGCCACCGGCGCGTGATCCCGATCGTCGGTGGCACGGTGTCCGACGGGATGGTCGGGGCCGTGCTGCCCGGCGGCGCCGACTGGAACCTGCAACGTCCTGACGGCTCGTCGGAGCTGTGGGCGCGCTACGAGCTCCGGCTCGCCGACGGGTCCGTCGTCTCGGTGACGAACACGGCTGTCCACGCCGCCGACGCGTCGGCGCCGATCCTGACGTCCCCGCAGTTCGACGTCGGGGACGACGGCCCGGTGGACCTGCGTACGGGGGTGTACGTGGGACTGCTCACGCCGCGTCTGGACGAGGGCCGGGTGCGCATCGAGGTCCATCGCCTGAGTGCGGATCTCTGACGATCGACCCGATGCGGGTGTGGGAGCGCTCCGATAGTTGCGCCAGCGGACGCCAGGTCGCGATGAGACCACACTTGCTGAGCACGCCTTCGATATCGATATCGGACCCGTTTACACCGGTGCATATCACCCGAAAGAGTGGATAAACGTTTCGTAACTATTATCGAAACTACCGAAGCGCCCTCGGCTCTTGACCCGCTTCTCCGTGCCGGTCGAGGGTGTGGCGCCGGCGATCAGCCGACGCATGCACCCCCAGGAGGATCAATGACGACCCCACGACTCACGCACCGACGCGGACGGCTCGTCGCCGCCGTGAGCGGCCTCGCCGTCACCGCCGTCACCGTGGCGCTGGCACTCCCGGCCGCGGCCGCGGGCAGCACCCTGCAGGCAGCGGCCAGCGAGAGCGGTCGCTACTTCGGCACCGCGATCGCCGCCAGCCGGCTGAGCGACGGCACGTACTCGAGCATCGCGAACCGTGAGTTCAACATGATCACGGCCGAGAACGAGATGAAGATGGACGCGACCGAGCCGAACCAGAACCAGTTCAGCTACGGCAACGGCGACCGGATCGTGTCCTGGGCGCGCAGCAACGGCAAGCAGGTCCGCGGCCACGCCCTGGCGTGGCACTCCCAGCAGCCGGGCTGGATGCAGAACATGTCCGGATCCTCGCTGCGCAACGCGATGCTGAACCACGTGACGCAGGTGGCCACCCACTACAAGGGCCAGGTCTACGCGTGGGACGTGGTGAACGAGGCGTTCGCCGACGGCTCGTCGGGCGGTCGTCGTGACTCCAACCTGCAGCGCACCGGCAACGACTGGATCGAGGCCGCCTTCCGCGCCGCCCGCGCCGCCGACCCCGGCGCCAAGCTCTGCTACAACGACTACAACACCGACAACTGGAGCCACGCCAAGACGCAGGGCGTCTACAACATGGTCAGGGACTTCAAGGCTCGCGGCGTCCCGATCGACTGCGTCGGGTTCCAGGCGCACTTCAACTCCGGCAACCCCGTGCCGTCCAACTACGACGTGACCCTGCGCAACTTCGCCGCCCTCGGCGTGGACGTGCAGATCACCGAGCTCGACATCGAGGGCTCCGGCAGCTCCCAGGCCCAGCAGTACCAGGGCGTCGTCCAGGCCTGCCTGTCCGTCTCCCGCTGCACCGGCATCACGGTCTGGGGCGTGCGCGACTCGGACTCCTGGCGCGCGTCGGGCACCCCGCTGCTCTTCGACGGCTCCGGCAACAAGAAGGCCGCCTACACCAGCGTGCTCAACCAGCTGAACGCGGGTGGGACGACCACCCCGACGTCGAACCCGACGTCGAACCCCACCTCGAACCCGACGCCGTCGCCGACGACCACGACGCCCCCGACCTCGGGCGGCAGCTGCACGGCGACGTACTCGGAGGGTCAGAAGTGGAACGACCGCTTCAACGGCACGGTGACCATCCGGGCGAACACCAACATCAGCAGCTGGCAGTCGACCGTCACGGTGCGGAGCCCGCAGAAGATCATCGCGACGTGGAACGGGTCCCCGACGTGGGACTCGTCGGGCAACGTGATGACCATGCGGCCGAGCGGGAGCGGTGCGCTCTCGGCCGGTCAGACCACCTCGTTCGGGTTCACCGTCCAGCACGGCGGCAACTGGACGTGGCCGAGCCTCACCTGCACGGCCTCCTGAGGCCCTGATGGGGAGCTGAGAGGTACGGGCACATGAGCAGCGGGCGCGGTACCGACAGGCGCCGCGCCCGCTGCCGGTTCGGTGGACGCGGAACGCGGCTCAGCCGACCGACTCGCGCAGCAGGGCACCGGCCGTGAACGACCCTGGTTCGGCTCCGGTCGCGGCCGCCTGGCGCGCGCGCCGCTGCAGGACCGCGTTCACCGGGGTTGGGACGCCGTGCAGGCGCCCCAGGAGCACGATCTCGCCGTTGAGGTGGTCGGCCTCGATCGACCCGGTGCCACGCACCAGCGACTGCCACGACGACCCGCCCGTGTGCTCCAGCCCGGGCAGACGGCTCATGGTGAAACCGGCGCGTGCGGCGTCGTGCACTGCCTCGTCGAGCACGTCGATCCCGGCAGCCGCCAGGACGGCGCGGCCCTCGGCGTCGGCCCGGCCGGCCAGCTCGGCGGCGGCCTCGTCGCGCGTGGTGCCGCAGAGCGCCTCGACGGCGTTCGCCAGGTTGGACAGCAGCTTGCGGTACTTCCACGCCATGACGTCGGCCGTCGCGGGCGCTCGGAGGCCGGCGTCGACGAGGTCCCGCGCGTACGCGGTCACGAGGTCGGGATCGACGCCCTGAGCGGCGGGGCCGACGGTGAGCACGCCCGGCACGGGGGTGCCGCCCGCGGAGACGCGCCCGGGTTCGAGGAAGGTGGCGGGCAGCCACACGCACATCGCGACGACGGTGGCGAACTGCCGCAGGGCAGCCCGCTCGTTGTCCACCCCGTTCTGTGCGCAGACGACGGGGAGCCGCTCGGCGGCCGTCCCGCCACCGGCCACGGGGCGGTCCGCCCACGCGGTGAGGGCGGCAGTCGTGTCCTGGCTCTTCACGGCCAGCACCAGCACGTCGTCAGGACGCAGCTCCACGTCCTGAGGTCCCGCGGCGGTCGGCGGATGCACGCGGACGGTGCCGGTGGCCGTCGTGACCTCGAGCCCTCCGGTGCGCAGCGCCGCCAGCTGCCGTCCGCGGGCGACGAGGACGACATCCTTCCCGGCGCTCGCCAGGAGCCCGCCGATCACTCCGCCGACCGCACCGGTCCCGATGATGATGTGTCGCACCGGGACACCGTCGCACGAGGGTGCGGGCCGACGCCTCCGGACGCCGTCGAGTACGTCACACTGCCCAGCGCTCGGACTGCCGGGACCGGATCGGGCCACGTGCCTTAGTTTTGGCCCGTGACCGCACCCCTTCCCCCGAGCGACACCGTGCAGAGCTCCACCACCAGCCCCGCCAGCCACGAGGTGCCCGAGCCGCTGCGCAACGACGTCCGGGTGCTCGGCGAGTTCCTCGGCCGGGTGCTGCGCGAGGCCGGCGGCGACGACCTGCTGGCGGACGTCGAACGCCTGCGCGAGCTCGCGATCCGGGCGCACAACGGCCCCGACGCAGGTGCGCTCGCCGAGGCCGAGGAACTCGTCGCGGGCTTCAGCCTGTCGCGTGCCGAGGAGGTCGCGCGGGCATTCACCTGCTACTTCCACCTGGCCAACACCGCGGAGGAGTTCCACCGCGTGCGCGTCCTGCGGGACCGCGAGGCCAACCTCCTGCCGCACCACCTCGCCCCGGACGACTCGCTGCCCTCCGCGGTCGCGCAGCTGGCCGACGAGGTGGGCGAGGACGTCGCGCGGCAGCGGCTCGCGGAGCTCGAGTTCCGGCCCGTGTTCACCGCGCACCCGACCGAGGCCCGTCGCCGGGCGGTGTCCGGCGCCATCCGCCGCATCGCCGAGCTCGTCGCGGAGCGCGACCTGCGCTACACGGGTGGCATGTCGCTGGCGGAGAACGACCGCCGCCTGCTGAGCGAGATCGACACGCTCTGGCGCACCGCCCCGCTGCGCGAGGCCAAGCCGTCGGTGCTCGACGAGGTCCGGACCGTCATCAACGTGTTCGAGGCGACGCTCGCCGACGTCCTGCCGGCCGTCTACCGCCGCCTCGACGACTGGCTCCTGGCCGATGCCGCCGGTACGACGGCTCCGGCCGTGCGCTCGTTCGCGCGGCTGGGAACCTGGATCGGCGGGGACCGCGACGGCAACCCGAACGTCACCGCCGAGATCACCGAGACCGCCGCGGCGATGGCCTCCGAGCACGCCCTGCTGGAGCTCGAGTCCTCGGCCCGCAAGACCGCGCACGGGCTCACCCTCGATGCGTCCGGCACGCCCGGCTCCGCCGAGCTGAGCGCCCTGTGGCAGCGTCAGCGCGGCCTGTCCGCGGCGCTGGCCGCGCGGATCGCAGGCGACGCCCCCAACGAGCCGCACCGTCGCGTCGTCTACTTCCTGGCGGAGCGCATCGCGGCGACGCGGACGCGCAACGCGGACCTCGGGTACGGCGCCGCGTCGGAGCTCGAGGCCGACCTCGCCGTCGTGCAGCGCTCCCTGGCCGAGGCCGGGGCGACGCGGTCGGCCTACGGCGACCTCCAGCGGCTCATCTGGCAGGTGCAGACCTTCGGGTTCCACCTGGCCGAGCTCGAGGTGCGGCAGCACTCCCAGGTGCACGAGGGCGCCCTCGCGGACCTCGCGAAGAACGGTGTCGACGGCACCCTCGAGCCGCGCACGGTCGAGGTCCTCGACACGTTCCGCGCCATCGGCGCCGTCCAGCGGCGCTACGGCGTGCTGGCGGCCCGTCGGTACATCGTGTCGTTCACGCAGTCCGCCGAGCACCTCGCGGCCGTGTACCAGCTCGCCGAGATCGCGTTCGCCGGGGTGGACGCGCCCATCATCGACGCGGTCCCGCTGTTCGAGACGTTCGCGGACCTCGAGGCGTCGGTCGACATCCTCGAGGGCGCCCTGGCGCTCCCGCAGGTCCAGCGGCGGCTCGCGGAGAACGGCCGTCGGGTCGAGGTCATGCTCGGCTACTCGGACTCCTCCAAGGACGTCGGGCCGGTCTCCGCCACGCTGACGCTGGACACCGCGCAGCGCCGCATCACGGAGTGGGCGCGCCGCAACGACATCGTCCTCACCCTCTTCCACGGCCGCGGTGGCGCCCTGGGACGCGGTGGCGGTCCCGCCAACCGCGCGCTCCTCGCCCAGCCCCCGGGGTCGGTCGACGGCCGGTTCAAGCTCACCGAGCAGGGTGAGGTCATCTTCGCCCGCTACGGCGACCCCGTCATCGCCGCCCGCCACATCGAGCAGGTCGCAGCGGCCACGCTCCTGGCGGGGGCGCCCTCCGTCGAGCGCCGCAACTCCGCGGCGACCGAGCGGTTCACGGCGCTCGCCGCGCAGCTCGACGAGTCATCACGCACCCGGTTCCACGAGCTGGTCAAGGCCCCCGGCTTCCCGCAGTGGTTCGCCGAGGTCACGCCGCTCGAGGAGGTCGGCCTGCTGCCGATCGGCTCGCGTCCCGCGCGCCGCGGCCTGTCGGTCGAGTCGCTCGACGACCTGCGCGCGATCCCGTGGGTGTTCAGCTGGTCGCAGGCGCGGATCAACCTGGCCGGCTGGTACGGCCTGGGCACCGCGCTGGCGGCGACCGACGACCTGGACGAGCTGCGCGAGGCGTACGCCCAGTGGCCGCTGTTCACCACGATGATCGACAACGTCGAGATGTCGCTGGCCAAGACCGACGAGCGCATCGCCGAGCGGTACCTGGCGCTGGGCGACCGCGACGACCTGGCGCAGCTCATCCTCGAGGAGATGGCGCTGACCCGGCAGTGGGTGCTGGCCATCACGCAGAGCGAGGCGATCCTGTCCCGCCGCCGGATCCTCGGCCGAGCCGTCCAGCTGCGCAGCCCGTACGTCGACGCGCTGTCGCTGCTCCAGCTGCGTGCACTGCGCGGCCTGCGCACGGGTGAAGCCCCCGAGCAGGCGAGCGACCTGCGCCGGCTCCTGCTGCTCACCGTCAACGGCGTGGCCGCGGGCCTGCAGAACACGGGCTGACACAGCCGGGACGTTCCTAGGGCCCGGTCGGTCCGAACCGTTCCGTGCGGATGCGCTCGGGGTCGTGGCCGAGGTCGACCAGGGTGTCGGCGACGGACTCGACGAACGGCGTCGGCCCGCACACGAACACGTGCGCGCGCTCGTCCGGTGGGAAGCAGACGGCCTCCAGCAGAGCGGAGTCGATCCGACCGACCCGGCCCGTCCAGCCGTCCGGGCCCCGGCGGGTCCACACCCGCGTGATCTCGACGTCGCCGCCGAGGGCCTCGAGCTCGTCGGCATAGATCGCGTCCGTCGGCGTGCGCACCGACACGACCAGCCGGAACGGCGCCGTGCTCCCGGCCAGCCGTCGGGTGCGCAGCATCGACATGAGCGGGACCAGGCCGGACCCGCCGCCGACGAGCTGCACGGGGTGCGGGTCGGCCGGCTGCCAGACGAACCAGTGCCCGACGGGTCCGCGGAGCTCGATCTCGTCGCCCACCTGCAGGTCCTCGGTGAGGTACGGGGACACCTCGCCGTCGTCGACCACCTGCACGGTCAGGGCGATCCGGCTGTCGTGGGCGGCTGGGTCGGGCGGGACCCCGGGCAGTCCCATGGTGCCGGGGGAGGCCAGGGAGTAGGAGCGCTGCGTCGAGTAGCCGTCCTCCGCGGTCAGCCGGACGTCCACGTGCTGGCCGGCCAGGGCGCCGCGCCAGCCGGGGACGTCGAGCTCGAGCGTCATGGCGGTCGGCGTCTCGGCGGTGCGCCCGACGAGGGTGCCGACCATCCAGGGGAGGGCGTAGAGCTCGGTGTCAGGAGAGGACACGCTCAGTCCCCCCAATAGCGCTGTTCCTTCCACGGGTCGCCATAGGAGTGGTACCCGAGCCGCTCCCAGAACCCCCACGTGTCCTCGGTCATCAGGTCGAGCCTGCGGACCCACTTGGCGGACTTCCAGAAGTACAGGTGCGGGATGAGCAGCCGGGCGGGACCGCCGTGCTCGGGCGGCAGTGGGGCACCGTCGTACTGGTAGGCGATCCAGGCCTTGCCGCCGCGCAGGTCCGCCAGCGGGACGTTCGTCGTGTAGCCGCCGTCGCAGTGCGCCATCACGTACTGCTCCTCGGGGGCGATCTCCACCCCGTCGAGCAGCGTGTCGAGCGAGATGCCCCGCCACACGGAGTCGAGCTTGCTCCACTTGGTCACGCAGTGGATGTCCTTGACGATGTCGTCGTGGGGCAGGTGCGTCAGCTCGGACCAGGTCCAGCTCGCGCGCGGTGCGCCGCCGGCCGTGATCGAGAAGGTCCAGGTGGACAGGTCGGCGCGCGGGGTCGGGCCGGCCGACAGCACCGGGAACCCGCGTTCGAGGTACTGACCGGGCGGGATCCGGGGGTCGACCTCACGCTTGCCGCGGAACCCGCGGGAGATGATCGCCATCAGGACGCCGTGCGGTTCGACATGGTTCACTCCCGGGTGTCGGAGACGCTCCGGATCATCATGCGGCCAGGCCCGGCGGGAACGCCAGAGGCCGGCCCGACGAATCGGACCGGCCCCTGATCAGGACTTTCAGCCGCGCGAGTACACCACGCGCGGGCCACCCGAGGTCGACGCACCGGAGCCGCCGCCGTTTCCGCGACCGCTGCCGCCGCGACGGCGACGCTGACCGGAGCCGGCCGCAGGAGCAGCGGCTGCGGGGGCGCCACCGCGACCGCGACCACGCCCGCCGCCACCGCCGCCACCGGTGGTGGGCTGCGCGGGCGGGGCCACGTACTTCACCGGCGCGGCGACCTCGCCGACGAGGCGCGTGAGCGTCGCGTCACCGGGGAAGACGGGCCTCGGCGTCGCGGTGATCTTGGCGGCACGCGTGAGCTGGCGGACGTCGCCGCGCTGCTCGGGCAGGACGATCGTGACGACGTCGCCACCCGACCCGGCGCGCGCGGTGCGGCCGGAGCGGTGCAGGTACGCCTTGTGCTCGGCCGGCGGGTCGACGTGCACGACGAGCTCGATGTCGTCGACGTGGATGCCACGCGCGGCGATGTCGGTGGCGACGAGCACCCGGACGGCGCCGGAGGAGAACGCCTCGAGGTTGCGCTCGCGAGCGCCCTGCGCCAGGTTCCCGTGCAGGTCCACGGCCGGGATGCCGTCCATGGTCAGCTGCTTGGCCAGCTTCTTGGCCTGGTGCTTGGTGCGCATGAACAGCACGCGGCGACCGGTGCCGGAGGCGAGGTGGTGGACGACCTGCTTCTTGGCGTCGGCGTCGCGGACCTCGAACAGGTGGTGGGTCATCGCCGCGACCGGGGACTCGGCGCTGTCCACGGAGTGCTCGACGGGCGAGGTCAGGTAGCGCTTGACCAGCTGGTCGACACCCTTGTCGAGGGTGGCCGAGAAGAGCAGGCGCTGGCCGGCCTTCGGGGTCTTGTCCATGATCCGCTTCACGCCGGGCAGGAAGCCGAGGTCGGCCATGTGGTCGGCCTCGTCGAGCACGGTGATCTGCACGTCGTCGAGCGTGAGGGCCTTCTGGTTGAGCAGGTCCTCGAGGCGCCCCGGGCAGGCGATGACGATGTCGATGCCGCCGTTGAGCGCGGAGGTCTGCTTGCCCTGCGACACGCCGCCGAAGATCACGGTCGTGTTCAGGCCGAGCACCTTGGCCAGCGGCGCGATGGTCGCGTCGATCTGCGAGGCGAGCTCGCGCGTCGGGGCCAGCACCAGGGCGCGGGGGCGGCGCGGGGCCTTGCCCCTGCCGGCGGTGGCGGCGAGCCGCACGACGAGCGGGAGGGCGAACGCGAGGGTCTTGCCGGAGCCGGTGCGGCCGCGGCCGAGCACGTCACGGCCGGCCAGCGAGTCGGGCAGCGTGGCGGTCTGGATGGGGAACGGGGCGGTGATGCCCTGCGCGGTGAGCGCTGCCGTGAGGGCAGCGGGCACGCCAAGATCGGTGAACGAAGTCATAGAGAAAGAGCCTCTCGGGGCTGGGTCGGGGTCCGCCGCCAGAGCAACCAGAGCGGGTGCTCCGGGGGACCTCCACGACGCGGGGCGCGCAGGTTCGCGCAGCCCTTGGTGTGCCTACCCTCTCACACGTGATGCTTGCGACGGGCTCGCGGTGGTGAGCGTCACAGGGCACGATCGGTGGCAGACGCCCGCCTGACGAGGAGGAACGCCCCCGCATGACCGCTCCCGCGATCGCCTCCGCGCGCGACCTGGTGAAGGTCTACGGCTCGGGTGAGACGTCCGTCCGGGCGCTCGACGGGGTGGACGTCGACCTGGTCCGCGGGGAGCTGACCGCGATCATGGGGCCGTCCGGCTCGGGCAAGTCGACGCTCATGCACTGCCTCGCGGGGCTGGACCGGCCCACGTCCGGCACCGTGGTGGTCGACGGCCAGACGGTGAGCAGCATGTCCGAGCGGAAGCTGACCGCGCTGCGCCGGACCAGGATCGGGTTCGTCTTCCAGGCGTACAACCTGGTCCCCACCCTGACGGCCCTGGAGAACATCACGCTGCCGCTCGACATCGCCCGGCGGCAGGTCGACCACGCCCACCTCGACCTCGTGGTGGACACGCTCGGGCTCACCGACCGGCTCGGGCACAAGCCGAACGAGCTGTCCGGGGGGCAGCAGCAGCGGGTGGCGTGCGCGCGGGCGCTCGTCGCGCGGCCCGCCGTGGTGTTCGCGGACGAGCCCACGGGCAACCTCGACAGCACGTCCGCGGCGGAGGTCCTCGGGTTCCTGCGCAGCAGCGTCGACGAGCTCGGGCAGTCCGTCGTCATGGTGACGCACGACCCGACGTCGGCGAGCTACGCCCACCGGGTGCTGTTCCTGGCGGACGGGCGGCTGGTCGGCGAGCTGCGGGACCCGACCGCGGACACGGTGCTCGCCGCGCTCACGGCGATCCGCGTCGGCGCCGGCTGATGGTTCGCGTCGCGCTGCGCGGGGTGCGCGCGCACCTCGTGCGGTTCTGCCTCTCCGTGCTCGCGGTCGCGCTCGGGGTGGCGTTCGTCGCAGGGACCTTCGCGCTGCGCACGATGCTGAGCTCCACGTTCACGGACATCGTCGCGACGACGACGCTCGGCGACGCCTACGTCCGCGGCTCCGAGCCGGCCGGGGGGACCGGCGGCCCGGACCGGATCACGCCGCAGGTGCGCAACCCGGTGCCGCTGACCCTGGTGGACGAGCTCGAGGCGGTCGACGGGGTCGCCGCCGTCCTGGCTGACGTGCAGGGGCCGCTCGTCCTGGTCGGCGCCGACGGCACCGCGGTGCAGAGCACGCAGGCGCCGAGCTTCGCGTTCCCCTACTACCCCCAGGACCCTGCGGTGGACGTGGTCGCGGGGCGGCCGCCGGCCGCGGCCGACGAGATCGGGGTGGAGTCGGCGTCGCTGGCCGCGTCGGGGCTGGCGCTCGGTGACGCGACGAGCGTGGTCGTGGGCGGTGCGGTCCGCCCGGTGACGGTCGTCGGCGAGATGGGGCTCGGTGCCGCCCTGGCCGGTGCCACCGTCGTCTTCCTCGACCCTCAGACCGCCGAGGCTGCGTTCGCGCCGGACGGCACGGTCGCCACCCTCTCCGTCCTGGCGGCCGACGGGCTGACCGAGCAGCAGCTGGTGGACCGGCTCACTCCCGTCCTGGCCGAGTCGGGCGTCCCGGCGGAGGCCGTCACCGGCGACGAGGTGCGTGAGCAGTCGACCGAGAACATCCTCACGGTCCTCGGGTTCATCACGACGTTCCTGCTGGTCTTCGCGGGCATCTCGCTCTTCGTCGGCGGCTTCATCATCGCCAACACGTTCTCCATGTGGGTCCGGCAGCGGACCCGCGAGCTCGCCCTGCTCCGGGCGGTCGGCGCGTCGCCCCTGCAGGTGTTCACGTCGATCGTGCTGCAGGCCGCGATCGTCGGGGTGGTCGGCGCGGTCCTCGGGGTCGCGGGCGGCCTCGGCCTCGTCGTCGTGCTCCGCGAGGTGCTCGGCAGGTTCGGCATGGAGCTCACCGGCCGGGTGCCGCTCGACGGGTTCACGCTGGTCGTCTCCGTGCTCGTCGGCACCCTCGTGAGCGTGCTGGCAGCGGCACTGCCCGCGCGACGGGCGGCGTTGGTGCCGCCGGTGGAGGCGCTGCGCGACGAGGTCACCCTCCCGGAGCGTTCCCTGACGCGTCGGGCCGCCGTGGGGATCGCACTGGTGGCGCTGGGCGTCGGCGCGGTCGTCGTCGCGCTGCTGGACCCGACCGCGGACCACGCCGGAGCGGTGCTCGGGATCGGTGCGGGCGCGGTCGTCCTGGGGGTGCTCGCCGCGTCGCCGGTCCTGGCGCGTGGGTTCCTGCGGGTGGCGGCCCTCCCGTTCGTCTCGTGGCGACCGGTGGGTCCGCTGGCGCGGGGCAACGTCACCCGCAACCCCCGGCGCACGGCGAACACCGCGGGCGCCCTCATGATCGGCATGGCCCTCGTCGGGGCGGCTGCCGTGATCGCGGCCACCACCCAGGCGTCCACCAGCGCCATCGTCACGCAGGAGGCCACCACCGACTACATCCTGCGCGGTGCCGCCCAGGGCACGGTCCCGGAGCAGGCGGTCGTCGCCGTCCGTGCGCTGCCCGACGTGCGCGCGGCCGACACGTTCGCGACCGCCAGCGTCCTCGTCGGCGACGCCGCGTTCGCGGTCACCGGGATCGACCCCACCGCGGTCGGCCGCAGCATCCGCACCGAGGTGGTCGAGGGCGACTTCCCCGCCGCGCTCGCGGCCGGCGAGGTCGCGGTGCAGCGGACCACGATGGACGACGAGGACTGGTCCCTCGGGGACGAGCTCCGGCTCGTCGGCTCCTCCGGGACGACGACCGCCGCGATCGGCGCGGTCATCGACTCGCCTGCGTTCGGGGTTCCGCTCGTCGTCTCGCAGGACGTCCTGGACCCGCTCTTCCCACCCGACGAGCAGCGCATGACCACGGTGTTCGTCACGGCGGCGGACGGTGCCGACGTCGCGGCTCTGCGCGACGAGCTCACGGAGGCGGTCCGGCCGTACGTCGTCGTCTCGGTCATGGACAGCGAGGAGTTCGTGTCCGACCTGGCCGCGCAGGTGGACCGGGTGCTGGTGATCCTCTACGCGCTGCTGGGGCTGTCGGTCGTCATCGCCGTGCTCGGCATCGTCAACACGCTCGCCCTGTCCGTCATCGAGCGCACCCGCGAGATCGGGCTGCTCCGCGCGGTGGGCCTGGGCCGGCTCCAGCTGGGCACCACGATCACGCTGGAGTCGGTGCTCACCGCGGTGTTCGGCACGACCGTCGGGCTGGTCATGGGAGTCGCGCTCGCCGCGACGCTGCCGACGGTGTTCGCGGACGTCGGCCTGCGGACGCTCGCGGTCCCGTGGACGAGCCTCGCGCTGATGCTCGCGCTCGCTGTGGTGGTCGGCGTCGTGGCGGCGCTGTGGCCGGCGGTCCGGGCGGCGCGGCTACCCGTGCTCGACGCGGTGAGCACCGAATAGGCGACGGACAGCCGATGTGCACGCCCGCGGTGACCTCGGCCGATACCCTCGGAGGGTGAGCGACACGGGGTACGGCGACTTCGAGTTCGAGCGTCGCTTCTGGGCGCGCGACGTGCCCCCGGACCTGCTCGACGCCTCCCCGGCCCTCATCGTGCAGAGCTACGTCCTGGCCGACGCAGGGTTCGCCATCCGCGTCCGCGTGCAGGCCACCGTCGAGGGGCTCGTGCTGGACCCCGGCCTCGACGAGCTGGGGATCCTCGACCGCTACGCCGACCAGATGGACTTCTGTGCCATCACCGTCAAGGGGCCCATGAACGAGGGCACCCGGTACGAGGCAGAGCGCGAGCTCGACATCTCCGTCGGGATCGAGCTGGTCCGGCGCGGCGGAGCACGCGTGGCCAAGACGCGCCACTCGGTGTGGCTGGGCGACGACGGCTGGGTGGTCGACACGTTCGCGGGCGGCAACGCGCCGCTGATGATCGCCGAGGTGGAGCGCGGCGGCCCGGTGACCGACCTGACCATCCCCGACTTCTGCGTCACCGAGGTGACCTCGGACCCGCGGTTCTCCAACGACGCGCTCGCGGGCACGCCCTACGGCACGTGGTCCGCCGCGTACGAGGCCGAGCTGGCCACCCGTGGTCCACGGTTCCTGGAGAGCCTGGGGCACAACCACCGCACGGGCGAGACGACCGACTAGCGCATCCAGCGGCGGTGCCCCCGGCGGGCGACCCGTCGCAGGGGCGTCACGGCCGCGTCGCTGGCCGCCTCCCCGGCGATCTGCTCCAGGGCGTGCAGGCGGCCGTACGTGAAGGTGCTCTCCCCGTCGAGGTCGGCCTGGTGCGCGAGGCGACGCAGCGTCTCCTGCCGGGTCACCGCATCGTGCTGCGTGCCGAGCACCTCCTGGACGCGGTGCGCCCGCTTCGCGCTCCGCCGGGCGGGGGCGCCCACGACGGCCGCGGCGACCTCGCTGGCATAGCGGGCGCGACGTGCCGCCTTGCGGACCTCGTGCAGCGCCTCGTCCCGGTCGTCCCCGGCGGGTGCGTCTGCCGCCGCCTCCAGCGCGCGGTCGAGGCGGTGCCACGCACGTCGAGCGCGGCGGGGGAGGACCGTGGTGGCCTCGCCGGAGGCCCCGGGACCGGTCGGCAGGTCCTGCGCCAGCGTCGCGACGAGCTCAGCGAACCGCGCCGACGCCAGCCAGGAGTCCACCCCGTCCTGCGCCAGGAGGCGGGCGGCGGAGCGGTCCTCGTCGATCCGCCGCTCGACCGGACCGACGACGAGCGCCGGGTCCTCGCGCGCGAGCCTGCGCCGCAGGGCGTGGCCCTCGACGTACGCGTCCCGGGCGGTGCCGAGCACGTGCCCGAGCTCCGCCAGCTCGGCGCGCACGGGATCGGTGACCTCGCGATCCAGCACCGACCGGTACACCGACAACGCCGCCCGGAGCCGTCGGGTGGCCACGCGGGCGTCGTGCACGGCATCGTCGTCCCCGTCCCGGACCCCGGGGACCGCGGCGAGCAGACGCTCGACCTGGGTGGCGACGTACGCCTGCACGACCTCGCCCGCGGATCCCATCTGTCGAGCCTGGCACGCCGCCTGGCCTCCCGCGAGCAACCCCACGCCGGTCACGCGATCGCCGCCCGCTCGCCAGGCGGTCCGTCCGACGAGGTCCTCGTATGCTGGCGGTCGTTCGCCGACCAGGAGGTAGACCGTGCCGATGGGCCGACGAGGTGCTGCCGCTGTCCCGGCACTGCTCGTCGTGGTCGCCCTGCTCGCCGGGTGCACGGACGACGGAGGAGCGGTCGAGCCCACCGTCACCGCGAGCACGCCCGCCCCGACCCCCACGCCGTCGCCCACCCCCGTGTCCGCGCAGGTCGGAGCACCTGCCGAGGCCGCGACGGTCCTGCCGGCAGCGACGGCGCAGGACGCGGCGCTCGAGGCGTCGCGCGCGGTCTTCGTGACCGCTCCGGTGGTGGTCGTCGCACCCGTCGACGACGGCCCCGCGCAGCTCACCGCCGCGTCGGCGGCCGTGGCGCTCGGTGCCCCCATGCTGCTGAGCGTCCCCGGGACCGATGCTGCTCCGCTCCTGGCCGAGCTCGACCGGCTCGACGCCCAGGCGGTGCTGGCGGTCGGTGCGGTCACCCTGACGCCGCCGAGCGCCATGACCGTCGTTCCGGTGCCGGCCGGTGCGGGCCCGGACGTGCTGCGGGCAGCGACAGGGGCGCGCTTCGGAACACCCGTCGAGGTGCCCCCTGGGCAGGAGACCGGCACCGTCCGCGCGCTCACCGCACCGCGGCCGGCCGTGCTCGTCGTCCCCGGCGCGCTGCCCACCCCGACCTCCACCCCGAGCCCGAGTGCACCGACGGCATCGGCGACGCCCTCACGGACGCCATCGACGACTCCGCCGCCGGCCCCGACGCTCCCGCGGACGAGCCCGCCGGAGCCGGTCACCGCGACCGTCGCGCTGACGGGGGTCGGTGTCGACCCGCTCGCCGCGCTCGCGACCCTCCGCGCGGCCGGGGTGCCCGTGGTCGACACCCCGGGCGGTGACCCGCGTGCCACGACGCCGGGAGTCCAGGCGCTCGCGGCCGCCGCGCCCGAGCACGCGATCGCGATCGGGGCTGCGTTCGGGCCGCCGGACCAGCTCGCCCGTCGCGTCGCGGCCGCGTCGACCGGGGTGCTCCTGGGCGGCGGGGGCCAGCTGATCTTCCCGCAGGTCCCGGGGTTCCCGGGCAAGAAGTACGTCGCGCTCTACGGCACGCCGGGCTCGAGTGCGCTCGGGGTGCTGGGGGAGCAGGACGTGCCCGCGACGCTGGCCCGCGCCGAGGGGACGGCCGCGCAGTACCGGGGCCTGACCGCGGACGTCGTCGTGCCTGCCGTGGAGATCATCGCGACGATCGCGTCGGCGGGACCGGGGGACGACGGCAACTACTCCGAGGAGCGTCCGGTCGAGGAGCTGCGGCCGCTGGTGGAGGCGGCCGGCGCTGCGGGCATGGCGGTCGTCCTCGACCTGCAGCCGGGCCGCACCGACTTCCTGACGCAGGCGCAGCAGTACGCCGACCTGCTGGCGCTGCCATACGTGGGGCTCGCCCTCGACCCGGAGTGGCGCCTGGCCCCGGACCAGGTGCACCTGCGCCAGATCGGCTCCGTCGGCGTCGACGAGGTCAACGGGGTCGCGGCGTGGCTCGCCGACTTCACGGCGCAGCGCGCACTGCCGCAGAAGATGTTCGTCCTGCACCAGTTCGCGGGCCGGATGATCACCGACCGTGGCCGCCTCGACACGTCACGCGACGAGCTGGCGGTGATGATCCACGTCGACGGTCAGGGCTCGCAGCCGGCGAAGGCGGGCACGTGGAACGCGCTGCGCACGGATGCGCCGCCCGTGCACTGGGGGTGGAAGAACTTCTTCGACGAGGACGTCCCGATGCTGGACCCGACGCAGACCTACCAGGTCCAGCCGGTGCCGGACCTGGTCACGTACCAGTAGCACCTGCACCGGTTCCGCGTTCGACCAGGAACGTCCGGCCCGACGCGTCGACGACCCGGTCGAACTGCTGCTGGAGCTCGGTGTCGCGGGCCACCTCGTCGTCGGTGAGCACCTTGCGGGGACCGCGGATGTTGCCCACCTGCGCGGGGCCCAGGTAGGTCAGCCACCACTCGGTCATGTCACGGCGTCGCTTCTTCGGCACGGGAGCTCCTCGGTAGTTCGTGCCCTAACTATATGCGCACGACCTAGGATCGGGTACATGGACGATCCGCTCGCCGTCGAGGCCCAGGTCTGCCTGACCATGTCCGCCGCGGCCCGCAGCCTGGTCGCGTTCTACCGTCCGCTCCTCGAGCCACTGGGGCTGACGCACCCGCAGTACCTCGCGATGCTCGCCCTGTGGCAGTACGGCCGGCTGTCGCTCAAGGACCTCGCGGCACTGCTCCACCTGGAGCCGGCGACGGCATCGCCGCTGGTCAAGCGCCTGGAAGCCATGGGGCTCGTCCGGCGGGAGCGCGCCGCCGACGACGAACGCGCCCTCGACATCGTCGTCACCGACACCGGCCGGGAGCTGCGCGCATCCGCCGTCGGGATCCCCGCAGCGATGGTGGACGGCCTGGGCCTGACGCCCGAGCAGATCGATCATCTCCGCACAGCGGCGGAGCTCCTGATCGCCGCAGCCGCCCCTAGCGCCTGATCATCTGCTGCGCGGCCCACCGGTTGCCGTCGGGGTCCGTGAAGAACGTGAACCGCCCCCACGGCAGCTCGACCACGGGCTCGGCGGCCACTCCGCGCCCGGTCAGGAGCTCGTAGAGGGCGTCCGCGTCGTCGACCACCACCTGCAGCCCCTGCTGCGCGCCCGGAGCCATCGACGTCATGTTCACGTCGAGGACGATCGAGCAGGCCGAGCCCGGGGGAGTGAGCTGCACGAACCGCAGGTTCTCGTCGACGGGGATGTCGTGGTCCGCGACGAAGCCGACCTGGTCGACGTAGAACGCCTTCGCGCGGTCGATGTCGGTCACGGGAACAGAGACGAGCTCGAGCTTCATGTCCATGGAGAACTCCTTCGGTGAGGTGGTGGACCCAGTCTGCGCACAGAAGAGGTCAGATCCTGTCCTTCTTTCGACCGGCCGGGTCGCGGAGCCGTCCGTAGGCTCGACTCCATGACGCACCCCATCCGCATCGGAGTCCAGCTCCAGCCCCAGCACGCCGACTACGCCCAGATCCGCGACGCGGTGCGCCGCGCGGAGGACCTCGGTGTCGACATCATCTTCAACTGGGACCACTTCTTCCCGCTCAGCGGAGACCCGGACGGCAAGCACTTCGAGTGCTGGACGATGCTCGGCGCGTGGGCGGAGCAGACCAGCCGGGTGCAGATCGGCGCGCTCGTGACGTGCAACTCCTACCGGAACCCCGAGCTGCTGGCGGACATGGCCCGCACGGTCGACCACATCAGCGGCGGGCGCCTGATCCTCGGCATCGGTGCGGGCTGGTTCGAGAAGGACTACGACCAGTTCGGCTACGAGTTCGGCACCGCCGGCTCCCGGATCGCGGACCTGGCACAGGCCATGCCGCGCATCACGGCCCGCTGGGCGGCGTCCAACCCCGTGCCGACCCGCCAGATCCCCGTCATGATCGGTGGCGGCGGCGAGCGCAAGACCCTGCGGGTCGTCGCGGAGCACGCCGACCTGTGGCACTCGTTCGGGAACGTCGACACGCTCGTGCGCAAGAGCGCCATCCTCGACGAGCACGGCGCCGACGTCGGGCGGGACACGGCCACGCTGGTCGAGCGGTCCATCGGGGTCGGGGCGCCGCCGAGCGAGGTCGCCGACGCGCTCGTCGCCGCCGGCGTGACGCTCTTCACCGTCGGCACCGGCGGTCCGGACTACGACCTGTCGCTGGCCGCGCAGTGGGTGGCCTGGCGCGACGCGCAGGGCTGACCAGGGCTGATCCGGCCCGCCCCGCATAGGCTCGGGGGCGATGAGCGACCCGAGCAGCCCCGAGGCGCGCGCCGAGCGACGGTGGTGGCCGCGGGTCCTCCTGCTGGTCGCCGCCGTGCTCGTCTCGCTCACCTTCGGGATCACGACAGCGTCCGTCGAGAGCAGCCTCGGGCCGCACGAGGCCCGGTACGACGTCACCACCGACGACACGGTGACCATCGACCTCGGCCCCCTCGGCACGCTGCAGATCGACTCGCCGCTGCCCCTGACGCTCGGCGTGCGGGTGACGGTGCAGGAGATCCCGGCGTCGGTCACCGAGCTGGACCAGGCGCGCACCCTGGCGGCGCTCAGCGGGGACCTGCAGAGCTACCTGCAGTTCTTCTCCGGCCCGCAGGCGACGGTCCAGGACGTGGCACGCGCCCTGGGCGCCGAGGCGCTCGAACGGACCGCGCTGGCTCTCGGGGTGCTGGTCGGCGGGTGGTACCTGGTCCGGTTCCTCGTCGGTCCGGCGCGGAGGGTGGAGCTGCACGACCGGGTGCGGCCGCACCTGCGGTCGGTCGTCGTCGGGATCGTCGTCGTGGGGCTCGTCGGCACCGTCCTGACGTCGAGCGTCGGGCGGCGGGACCGACCGTCGGCGTCGCAGCGGGCGAGCACGGTGTTCGACGGCACTCCGCTCGAGGGGGCTCGGGTGACCGGCCGGCTCGGCGGTGTCATCGACACCTACGGCGGTCAGGTCGTCGCCGAGCTGCGCAAGAACGAGAAGTTCTACGCGGAGGCCAACGCGTCGCTGCAGGCTGCCTGGGACGAGCGGCAGGAGCTCCTCGACCACCCGGAGCCGTCCACCACCGGGAGCCCGTCGCCGGAGGCGAGCGAGCCCGAGGACGACGAGAACCTGGTCACCGCCGTCGTCGTGTCCGACCTGCACTGCAACGTCGGCATGGCACCACTGATCCGGACCGTCGTGGAGGGCTCGGGCGCCGACCTCGTCCTCGACGCCGGCGACACGACGATCAACGGCACGTCGGTGGAGCAGTACTGCGTGACGACGTTCGCCCGGGCCGTCCCCGACGGCGTGGAGCTGGTGACGTCGCCGGGCAACCACGACTCCGCCGAGACGTCGAGGAACTACGCCCGGGCCGGCGCCACCGTGCTGGACGGCTCCGTGGTCGAGGTGGACGGCCTGCGCATCCTGGGCGACCGCGACCCGAACGAGACGCGCGTCGGGGCGGGGGGAACCGCGCAGGCCGGGAAGGAGAGCGCCGCCGACGAGGCGCAGCGCCTCGCCGACGTCGCGTGCGACGACGAGGAGGGCGTGGACCTGCTCCTCATCCACACCCCAGGCGTGGGTGAACGGGCGCTGGCGAGCGGCTGCGTGCCCGCCCAGATCTCGGGCCACCTGCACCACCGGTACGGTCCCGAACGGGTGGACGATGCCGTCCGGTACATCAGCTCCAGCACCGCCGGGGCGACGCTCGGACAACCGACCGTCGGGCCGCTGAACGGCGTCGCCGAGATGACCGTGCTGCGCTGGAACCCCGACACCCGACGCTTCGTCGACTACCAGCTGATCCAGGTACGACCGGATGCCACCGCGACCGTCTCGCCTCGCCTGAAGTGGCCGGCCGCTCTCCCGCCCTCGGTCGACGGTCCTTCACCCGTGTGATCCGCGTCACCCTGACCTAGGGTGGAGGAGCGACCCCACCTGAGCTGTCAGGTCGGGCCGTGCAAGGGGGTGGGTACATGGCCCGGGGAGCCGAGTCGTGAGCGGTCGGGGGCGGGGCGCGATGGCGCGTCCCGTCGTTCGCGCCGCGCTGGTCAGCGCCTGCGTGCTCGTCGGCACCCTGGTGCTCGCCCCGTCCGCGCTCGCGTCGTCCGGTGAGGCTGAGCTGCGCCCCGGCGAGACGCTGCGCCCCGGGGAGGGCCTCGTCTCGGCGGACGGGACGCAGACCCTGGTGGTCCAGCCCGACGGGATGCTCGCGCTGTTCGGCGCCGAACCCGATCCCCGCTGGGTGTCCGGTCCCGCCGTGCCGGGTTCGTCCCTGGTGGTCGCGGAGAGCGGCGACGTGGCCCTGACGGCGCCCGACGGCACCGTCGGCTGGCGTCCGGAGGCCCCGGCGACGGTCGGGTCGCGGCTCGTCCTGCAGGACGACGGCGACCTCGTCGTGCTCGACCCGCAGGGCTCGCAGGTGTGGGAGTCCGGCACCGCCGTGCGGCCCTCGATCCTCCCGTCCGGCGGCGTGCTCGAGCCCGGCGACGCGCTCTCCTCGCCTGACGGACGCCAGACGCTCCTCGTGCTCGACGACGGTGACGTCGCGCTGCTCGGCCCGGACGCCGCGACACGGTGGTCGACGGGCACCGACCACCCGGGGGCGCGCCTGACCCTGCGCGAGGACGGCGAGCTCGTCGTCACCGATGCTGACGGCGACCGCGTGTGGCGCAGCCGGACCGCCGGGAACCCCGGCTCGTCGCTCGTCCTGCAGGACGACGGTGACCTCGTCCTGTACGACGCCGCCGGGGCCGCCGTGTGGAGCACCGAGACGGTGATTGGCCCGTCGTCGCTGGTCAGCGGGACGCCCGTCGCCGACGGGGACGAGCTCAGCTCCCCGGACGGGCACCTCCAGCTGCAGGTGGGACCCGACGGGCTGGTGCTGGCGTACGACGACACCGTCGTGTGGTCCGCGGAGGCGCCCGGCGCGGCAGGGCTGGCCGTCCAGGACGACGGGAACGTGGTCGTGACCGGTGCGGACGGTGCGGTCCTGTGGGCCAGCGCGACGGCGGGCAACCCGGGGGCGACGCTCCTGCTCGAGGAGGGCGCGCTGCTGCTCCACGCGACGACGGGCCAGGAGCTCTGGCGTGTCGACGTGCCGGCCGACGTGATGGTGAGCCACCAGGTGGCGACGGACTGCGACGACGTCACCGCGCCCGTCCCGCAGGAGGACACCGTGGTCACCGGGCAGGGTGTGCGCGTCCACCCGTGCCTCGCCGACGCGCTCGACACCCTGATGACCGCGGCACGCGCCGACGGCATCGACCTGCGCGCCTGGGGCTGGCGCAGCTCCAGCCAGCAGATCGCGCTGCGCGCCGCCAACTGCAGCCCGACCGAGGCCGACCCCACGGTCGTCGCGTGCCGCCCGCAGACCGCACCGCCGGGCACCTCCCGCCACGAGCGCGGCCTCGCGCTCGACTTCACCGTGGAGGGAAAGGTCCTGCGGGCCGGGTCGCCCGCGTTCGTCTGGCTCACCCAGAACGCCGCCGCCTACGGCCTGGAGAACCTGCCGGGCGAGCCGTGGCACTGGAGCGTCGACGGCTGGTGAGCGCCCTACTCTGGACGCCGTGAGCACCCCGACGACACCCGAGCTGAGCGCCGTCACCCAGGACTACCTCAAGGTCGTGTGGTCGGCCCGCGAGTGGTCGGAGCAGCCCGTCACCACCAAGATGCTGGCCACCCGCCTCGGGGTCGGCGCGTCCACGGTCTCGGAGACCGTCCGACGGCTCGCCGACAGCGGCCTGGTCACCCACCAGCCCTACGGGGCGGTCGAGCTCACGGCCGCCGGCGAGCGGCACGCGCTCGCGGTCGTGCGGCGGCACCGGCTGATCGAGACGTTCCTCGTGGAGATGCTCGGCTACGGCTGGGACGAGGTCCACGACGAGGCCGAGGTGCTGGAGCACGCGGTCTCCGACCTGTTCGTGGAGCGTCTCTCCGCCCGGCTCGGCCACCCGACCCGGGACCCGCACGGGGACCCGATCCCGGGCTCCGACGGCTCCCTCGACATCCCCGCGGCCAGCGTGCTGTGGGACGTGGCGCCGGGGGAGTGGGCGGTCGCGCGGATCTCCGACGCGGACCCCGGGCTGCTCCGGTACCTGGAGTCGGTCGACCTGCTGCTGGACGCGCCGGTCACCGTGGTGGAACGCCGCACGGTCGCCGGGGTGATCTCGGTGCGCGTCGCGGGCGCGACGGTCGACCTCGGCGAGGTGGCGGCACGGGCCATCTGGTTGGTCCCCGTCCGCTGACACCCCGTACGCTGGGCGGCATCCACCGGAGCTGACGACGGCGCACTCCGCATCGCGATCGAATCGATTCGTCCGGAGGCCGTTCTTGGTCCAGCTGCGCTCGGCCCCGCTGTCGCCCGCGCGCTCGCGCGCCGCGCTGTTCGCGCTCGCCCTCGGCGGGTTCGGCATCGGCACCACCGAGTTCGCGACGATGGGCCTGCTGCCCGAGATCGCCGGCGACCTCGGCGTCTCGATCCCCGTGGCCGGGCACGCCATCACCGCGTACGCGCTGGGGGTCGTCGTCGGCGCCCCGACGCTCGCTGCACTGGGCGCCCGGCTGGACCGCCGCCGGCTCCTCCTGCTGCTCATGGTCGCGTTCACGGTGGGCAACGTCCTGTCCGCGTTCGCGCCGAGCATGGGCTGGCTGGTGCTCGCACGGTTCCTCGCCGGGCTGCCGCACGGCGCGTACTTCGGGGTCGGCGCGGTCATGGGCACAGCGGTCGTGGGACCCGAGAAGCGCGGGCGGGCCGTGGCGGCGATGATGGCCGGCCTGACCGTGGCGTGCGCTGTCGGCGTCCCGCTCTCGGCGATCGTCGGGCACGCGGTCGGCTGGCGATGGGCGTTCGTCGGGGTCGGCGTGCTCGGCCTGGTCACCCTCGCCGCGCTGCACGCGTGGACGCCGTCACTGCCGTCGCCTCCCGGGACCACCGTCCGGACCGAGCTCGCCGCCCTGCGCAACCGGCGGCTCTGGATCGCGTTCGGTGCCGGCGCGGTCGGGTTCGGCGGCATGTTCGCGGTCTACTCCTACGTCAAGCCGCTGCTCACCGAGGTGACCGGCCTGGGGATCGCGCTCGTGCCGCTGGTCCTCGCGCTGTACGGGATCGGCATGACGATCGGGACGGTCGTCGGCGGCCGGCTCGCGGACCGCTCCGTGCTCGGCACGGTCATCGGCTCGATGATCGCGACCATCGTCGTCCTCGTGGCCATCGCGCTCGTCGGCGCGTACCCGGTGCCCGCCGTGCTCGCGCTGGTCCTGCTCGGCGTCACGTCCCAGGTGCTCGGGCTGTCCCTTCAGACCCGCCTGATGGACGTGTCACCGGCCGCGCCCTCCCTCGGTGCCGCCCTGTGCCACTCGGCCCTCAACCTGGGCAACGCGGCCGGTGCGTTCGTGGGCGGCCTCGTCATCGCCGCCGGGTTCGGCTACCTGGCACCCGCGTGGGTCGGGGCGGCGCTGACCGCGCTCGGTCTCGTGGTCGTGCTCGTCTTCGGGCGTGGCGCTGTGCCGGTCCTGTCAGCGTCGGCGCGTCCCGAAGATCGAGCGCGTGATCTCACGCCCGAGCTGAGTGCCCGCTGACCGCAGCAGGCTGTCCAGCGGGCTCGTCCGGCTGGTCGAGCGGCGCGGAGCGGTCCGACGCGCCTCCCGCGCCGCCTCGTCCGCGCGGTCCTGAGCCTCCTCGGCCTCCTGCTGCTTGCGCGCCGCCTCCTGCGCCTTCGCGGCCCGGACAGCCAGCAGCTCGTACGCGGACTCCCGGTCCACCGCCACGGCGTACCGGGCGGACAGGGGCGACGCCGTCACTGCCGCAGCCATGTCGGCCGCCGGCATCGGCTCCATCGAGGACTGCGGCGCCCGCAACCGGGTCCACGCCACCGGCGTCGGCGTCCCGCGCTCCGACTGGACCGTGACGACCGCCTCGCCGGTGCCCAGCGACTGCAGCAGCTGCTCGAGGTCGTAGGGCGACGTCGGGAACGTCCGGGCCGCAGCCCGCAGCGCCTTCGCGTCGTCCGGGGTGAACGCCCGTAGCGCGTGCTGCACCCGGTTGCCCAGCTGGGCCAGCACGTCGCCGGGCACGTCCTTCGGGCTCTGCGTGACGAAGAAGACGCCGACACCCTTCGACCGGATGAGCCGCACCGTCTGGGTCACCTGCGTGAGGAAGTCGCCCGACGCGCCCGTGAACAGCAGGTGCGCCTCGTCGAAGAAGAACACGAGCCGCGGTTTGTCGGGGTCGCCCACCTCCGGGAGCTCCTGGAACAGCTCGGCCAGCAGCCACATGAGGAACGTCGAGAACAGGGCCGGCCGGTCCTGCACGGCGGGAAGCTCCAGGGCGCTGACGACGCCGCGACCGTCCGGGGTGGTCCGCAGCAGCTCCGAGACGTCGAACGCGGGCTCCCCGAAGAACGCGTCGGCGCCCTGACCCTGCAACGACACGATCTCGCGCAGGATCACGCCCGCGGTCGCCGCCGACAGCCCGCCGATGCCCTTGAGCAGCGGCTTGCCCTCGTCGCTGACCAGGTACGCGATCGTCGCCTGCAGGTCCTTGAGGTCCAGCAGCGCCAGCCCCTGCGTGTCCGCCCAGTGCATGATCAGGCCGAGGCTCGACTCCTGCGTCGCGTTCAGCCCGAGCACCTTGGCCAGGAGCAGCGGCCCGAAGTCGGTGACGGTCGTCCGCACCGGCGACCCTTCACCGAGACCGCCGAGGCTGAGGAACTCCACCGGCGACGCCGTCGCCACCCACTCCTGCCCGAGGCTCGCGGTGCGGGCCAGCAGCTTCTCGCTCGACGCCCCGGGGACGGCCAGCCCGGACAGGTCGCCCTTGATGTCGGCGACGAAGACCGGCACCCCCGCGGCCGACAGGCCCTCGGTCAGCACCTGGAGCGTCTTGGTCTTGCCGGTGCCGGTCGCGCCCGCGACCAGGCCGTGGCGGTTCATCATCGCGAGCGGGATGCCCACCGGCGCCCCGGGGATCGCGACGTTGTCCTCGACCAGGGCCCCGACGGGAAGCATCGGTCCGGCAAACGTGTAGCCGGCGACGATCTGCGCGGCGTGCTCGGAGAGCGCTGGGGCCGGCGCGACCGCCGGTGCGGGGGCTTCGGCGGGCGCCGGGGCGGGCGCGACCGCCGCTGCGGGAGGGTCGGCGGGCGGTTCCGACGTGGGCGCCGGGCGGTCCGCCGCCGCCGCCTCCGCCGCCGCGAGCGCGGCCGCAGCGGCCTCGGCCTTGGCCTCCGCCGCCTCGGCGGCGGCCTGGGCGGCCGCGGCGCGCAGGGCGGCCAGGTCGGCGGCGGACGAGGTGGGGGCCGACGACGGCGTGCTGTCCGACATGTCCGGAGCATACGACCGCGCGTACCAGCGCACCCGGCCAGGTACGGCGCCGCTACCCGTGGTCGGTAAACTCGCCGGGTGACCTTGCCGGACGCCCCCACCGCCACCACTGCCACCGACGACGTCCCGTTCCGGTACACACCCGAGCTCGCGCGCCAGATCGAGCTGCGCTGGCAGGACGAGTGGGCGGACCGGGGCACGTTCTTCGCCGCCGACCCCACGGGCGGCCTCACCGACGGTGACGGTCGGCACGCGGACCCCGCGCAGCCGGCGTTCTTCGTCATGGACATGTTCCCGTACCCCTCCGGCGCGGGCCTGCACGTCGGGCACCCGCTCGGGTACATCGGCACGGACGTCGTGGGTCGCTTCCGCCGCATGCAGGGCGACAACGTGCTGCACGCGCTGGGGTTCGACGCGTTCGGCCTGCCCGCCGAGCAGTTCGCCGTGCAGACGGGCCAGCACCCGCGCACCACCACCGAGGCGAACATCGAGATCATGCAGCGCCAGCTGCGCCGGCTGGGGCTGGCGCACGACCCGCGCCGGTCGTTCGCGACGATCGACCCGGACTACATCCGCTGGACGCAGTGGATCTTCCTGCAGATCTTCGACTCCTGGTACGACGAGACCGCACCGCGTCCCGACGGCGGCGTCGGCCGGGCGCGCCCGATCGCGGAGCTCGTCGCGGAGTACGACGCCGGGTCCCGCGGCGACGAGTGGGCGGGACTCGACGAGGTCGAGCGTCGCCGCGTGCTGGACACGCACCGCCTCGCCTACGTCTCCGAGACCCCCGTGAACTGGTGCCCTGGTCTGGGCACCGTGCTGGCCAACGAGGAGGTCACGGCCGACGGCCGCTCCGAGCGCGGCAACTTCCCGGTGTTCCAGCGCAGCCTGCGGCAGTGGAACATGCGCATCACCACGTACGCCGACCGGCTGATCGACGACCTGGAGCACATCGACTGGCCGGACAAGGTCAAGGCGATGCAGCGCAACTGGATCGGTCGCTCGTCGGGTGCCCGCGTCCGCTTCGCGGTGCAGGGTGGCGACCAGGTCGAGGTGTTCACCACGCGCCCCGACACCCTGTTCGGTGCCACCTTCGTCGTCGTCGCCCCCGAGCACCCGCTGCTGGACCAGGTGCCCACGGCGTGGCCGGACGGCACCAAGGACCTGTGGACCGGTGGGCACCGTTCCCCGGCCGACGCCGTCGCGTCGTACCGCGCCGAGACCGCCGCGAAGACCGCGGTCGAGCGGCAGGCCGACGCAGGTCGCAAGACGGGCGTGTTCACGGGCCACCTGGCCGCCAACCCGGTGAACGGCGAGCTGCTGCCCGTGTTCACCGCGGACTACGTGCTCATGGGCTACGGGACCGGCGCGATCATGGCGGTCCCCGGCGGCGACGCGCGCGACTTCGCGTTCGCGGGCGCGTTCGACCTGCCGGTCGTCTACACGATCGACGCCCCGGAGGGCACCGAACCCGGCGCGCGCACCGGCGAGGGCACCGCGATCAACTCCTCGAACGACGAGATCAGCCTGGACGGTCTGGGCGTGGCCGACGCCAAGGCGGCGATCACCGACTGGCTGACCGCGAAGGGCGTCGGTGAGGGCACCATCACGTACCGGCTGCGCGACTGGCTGTTCAGCCGCCAGCGCTACTGGGGCGAGCCGTTCCCGATCGTCTACGACGAGCACGACCTGCCGCTGGCGGTCCCGCAGTCGGCGCTGCCCGTGAACCTGCCGGAGGTGCCCGACTACTCGCCGCGCACGTTCGCGCCCGACGACGCGCACTCCACCCCCGAGCCGCCCCTGGGCCGCAACGAGGACTGGGTGAACGTCACGCTCGACCTGGGCGACGGCCCGAAGCAGTACCGCCGGGACACCAACACGATGCCCAACTGGGCCGGCTCCTGCTGGTACTACCTGCGCTACCTGGACCCGACGAACGACACCACGGTGGTGGATCCCGAGCTCGAGCGGTACTGGATGGGGCCAGGGCACGGCGAGCAGAAGCCGGGCTCCGTCGGTGGCGTCGACCTGTACGTGGGCGGCGTCGAGCACGCCGTCCTGCACCTGCTGTACGCGCGCTTCTGGCACAAGGTCCTGCACGACCTGGGCCACGTCTCCAGCGGCGAGCCGTTCCACAAGCTGTTCAACCAGGGCTACATCCAGGCCTACGCCTACACGGACGCCCGCGGCGTGCACGTGCCCGCCGAGGAGGTGGTCGAGGACGCCACGTCCGAGACCGGCTTCCGCTGGGACGGCGAACCCGTCCACCGTGAGTACGGGAAGATGGGCAAGTCGCTGAAGAACATGGTGACGCCCGACGACATGTACGCCGAGTACGGCGCGGACACCCTGCGCGTCTACGAGATGTCGATGGGTCCGCTGGACCTGTCCCGCCCGTGGGAGACCCGCGCGGTCGTCGGCTCGCAGCGCTTCCTGCAGCGGCTGTGGCGCAACGTGGTCGACGAGGGCACCGGCGCGACCGTCGTGTCCGACGAGGCGCCGACCCTCGAGACGCTCAAGGTGCTGCACCGCGCGATCGCGGACACGACGGCGGACATGGCGGCGATGCGCATCAACACCGCGATCTCGCGCCTGATCGTCCTCAACAACCATCTGACCACGCTGCCGGCGACGCCGCGCGCCGCTGTCGAGGCCCTCGTGCTGATGACGGCTCCGGTCGCCCCGCACGTCGCCGAGGAGCTGTGGTCGCGGCTGGGCCACGAGCGCTCGCTCGCGCACGAGCCGTTCCCGGTAGCCGACCCGGCGTACCTGGTCGAGGACACCGTGACCTGCATCTTCCAGGTGCAGGGCAAGGTCCGCGGCCGCGCCGAGGTCGCTCCGGACGTCTCGGACGACGACCTGCGTGCCCTGGCCCTGGCCGACGTCGGCGTCCAGCGCGCGCTCGACGGCCGGGGGATCCGCACCGTGGTGGTGCGGGCGCCGAAGCTCGTCAACGTCGTGCCGGCCTGACCCGCATGCCCTCACGCCGCCACGTCGAGCAGCCGTCGGTCGCGATCGTCACGGACTCGACGGCGTCCCTCCCCGACGGGGCGGCGGAGCGGTGGGGCATCGGTGTCGTCCCGCTGGACGTGGTGATCGACGGTGTGCGGCACGTGGAAGGGGTCGACCTGACACCGGGCGAGCTGCTCGCCGCGCTCACCACCGGGGCCAAGGTGTCGACGTCGCAGCCGCCACCCGCCGCGTTCGCCGCCGCCTACGACCGCGCAGCGGCGTCGGGTGCGCGCGAGATCGTCTCGATCCACCTGTCGGGCGACCTCTCGGGCACCGTCCGGGCGGCTCAGCTCGCGGCTGAGTCCTCGCCCGTGCCCGTCCACGTCGTCGACTCCGGCGCGGTCGCCATGGCGCTGGGGTTCGCGGTGCTGGACGCGGCTCGCTTCTCCGTGGGGCCCCCGCCGCCCAGCGAGCCCACCCCGTCGGCGGCCGGACCGGTCGCGGCGACGCGGGCGTGGTGGCGCAGCCGAGGACGCGTCGAGCCCCAGCTGCCGTCCGGCGCCGAGGTCGCCGAGCGAGGCCGTGCAGTCGCCGGAGCGACGCGCGTCTGGTTCCTCGTCGACTCCCTCGACCACCTGCGCCGCGGCGGGCGGCTGAGCATCCCCGCGGCGGCGATCGGCATCGTGCTCGGGCTGCGTCCGATCCTCACGCTCGACGACGGCCGGATCGAGCTCATCGAGAAGGTGCGCACCCGGCGCGCCGCCCGCGACCGGCTGGTCGCTCTCGCCGCCGCCGAGATCGCGGCACGCCCCCACGCGCGCGCCGCCGTGCACCACCTGGGGCAGCCGGATCTCGCGGCGATGCTCGCCGGCGAGCTGGCCGCAGCGGCTGGCGACCACCTCGCGGAGTCGTCGGTCTGCGAGTCCAGCGCGGTCCTCGCCGCGCACGCCGGTCCCGGCCTCCTGGCGATCGTGGTCTCCGACGCCTGACTCCGGCGATCCGCCCACAGCCCGGCCGATGACGCCTTGAACCCCACGGTCCACACCCCGGCGGCGGGGTCCCCGAGGCCGACCGTAGGTTCACCGGGTGCAACGCCGTGATCGCGACCTCGCCCGGATCGCCCGGCACCGCCTGACCGCGATCGCCGCACCCCACGTCCCCGCCGGTCCGCCGGTGCCTGATCCCGTGCGCGGCCCGTCGTCCTCCAGGCAGCCCGAGCCGGACGGTCACGTGCTCCGGACCTCGACCCACCTGTTCCCGCCCGATCTCGATCTTGCGGCGGACCGCAGGTCGGAGATCGGTCCGACCTGGCTCGTGCCCACTACTGCGACGGGCCCGAGATCAGCCGATCTCCAGGTCGACGCACGGTTGATCCCGCCGGAGCCCTCACGGACCGAGAGCGGCTGGACCCCGCGTCCGGCACCCGGTCGGCGGAACGCCTCCGGGTCGCACTCGGTCGACGCCCCGACAGGCCGAGATCCCGCCGCGCCGGTCCGAGCGCCGGCGCCGACCTTGCCACCCCGGACCGCTGCGGCGCTCCAGGTCGCGACCGCCGGATACACCGCGACCCATGGCGACCCGATCACCCGGGCGCGCACGCCTCGGCGGCGCGTGCGGTGGGCGATCTCGTGGCAGCTCGCCGCGGCGGCGGGCGCCTTCATCCTGCTGGTCGCGGGTGCCGTCGCGCTGCGTGCGACGGCTCTCGCGCCGGGCCCACCGGTGGTCCTCCCGACACCCGCGCCGAGCGGTCCGGTCGCCGCCGTCCCGTCGCCGACCGCGGCAGCCGATGTCGTCGTCGACGTGGTGGGTGCTGTCGCCGCACCCGGGGTGGTCCGGCTCGCGCAGGGGTCGCGGGTGGTCGACGCGATCGCCGCGGCCGGCGGCGCGACCGCCGACGCGCAGGTCAGCGCCCTCAACCTCGCGCGAGTCCTGGTCGACGGCGAGCAGATCGCGGTGCCTCGGGCGGGGGAGCAGCTGGCAGCCGCCGGGAGCCCCGCGTCGGTCGGCGGGGACGAGCTCGTGGACCTCAACACGGCCGACGCCGCGGCCCTGGACGCGCTGCCCGGCATCGGTCCCGTGCTCGCGGACAGGATCGTGGCGCACCGCGAGGACGGGCCCTTCACGACGGTCGACGAGCTCGCGGACGTCGCCGGCATCGGCCCGACGCTGCTCGAACGCCTCCGCGACCTGGTCCGGGTATGACGCCGAGCCGAGTGTCGCCAGGACCGATTGTCGGCAGGTCGCCGGTCCGAGCGCCCTCTCCCTCCGGTGCGAGCGAGGTGCGCACCCGGGCATCCGCACGACCTGGTCCGGTCGGGCTCGGTCCGGACCAGGACATCGACCCGCCGATCACGGTCGACGTGCGACTGCTGCCGGCGGGCGCTGCCGCGTGGCTCACCGCCCTCGTGGTCGTCAGGGTGCCGTCGTCCGGCGCGTTGGTCGGCGCCACGGTCTGTCTCGTCGTCGGGATCGGGATCCTCGCGGCGCGCCGTCGAGGGAGCCGGCGGCGGGACGCGGGCCATCCGCTGACACCGGCATCGGAACCCGAGCCGGACATGAACTCGATGCGGATGGTCGCGGGGGCCAGGACGACTGGCAGGAAGGGAGCGGTCGGATCGGCCTCAGGTCGTCGCGGTCCGTCGTCGTCGGGTGTGGTGGGTCCCGTCGTCATCCTGTGCCTCGTCGCCGCAGCGGCTGTGCTCGGTGCGGGCGCCAGCCAGACGGCCGCGCGCGACCGGGGCCTGCTCCCGGTCCTCGCCCAGGACGGAGCGGTGGGTCGGGTCGAGGGCGTCGTCGTCGGTGAGCCGACGGTCCTGGCGCCGGCGTGGCCGGGCGCGCCGGTGCGAGTCCGGTCCCTGCTCGCGGTCGACCGCGTCGCTGCTCGCGGCCAGGGGTCCGGCGCGACGGGCCAGGTGCTCGTGCTGGGCCCGTCGTCCTGGGCTGCCGTGCCCCCCGGCGCCCGGGTCGGCGCCACCGGGCGGCTGCGTCCGGGCGAGAAGGGTGGGCGAACGGTCGCGGTCCTGCTGAGCGGGGGAGCGCCGGACGTGGTCTCGGCACCGGCCGCACCGGAGGCCGCCGCGTCGCGGTTCCGGGATGGCGTGCGGGCGCTCGCGCAGACGCTCCCGGGCGACGCCGGAGCGCTGTTCGCGGGTGTCACTGTCGGCGACACGTCCGCGATCCCGGCCGAGCTCACGCTCGATCTGCGCACCTCCGGGCTGACCCACGTGACGGCCGTGTCGGGCGCGCACTTCTCTCTGGTCGCCGCGCTGGTGCTCGCCCTCACGGCGGCCGTCCGTCTTGCCCGGCCGGTGCGGGCGGGGCTCACGGTCGCGGCCATGGCGGCCATGGTGCTGGTCGTGCACCCCTCACCGAGCGTGCTGCGGGCTGCCGTGATGGGTCTCGTCGCACTGCTCGGCGTCCTGCTCGGCCGCCCGCACCGCGCCCCCGCCGCGCTCGCCGCGACCGTCGTCGTGCTGCTCGTCGCGGACCCGTGGCTGGCCGGCGAGGTCGGCTTCGTGCTCTCGGTGCTGGCCACCGGCGCCCTGGTGCTCCTGGGCGGACCGCTCGCCGACCGCTGGGCCGGAACCCTCGGACGCCCGGTCGCCACCGCGCTCGCCCTGCCCGTCGTCGCCCAGCTGGTGTGCGCCCCCGTGATCCTGCTGCTCACCCCCGCGGTGTCCCTCTACGCCGTCCCAGCGAACGTCCTGGCCGCCCCGGCGGTCGCGCCCGCGACGGTGCTCGGCCTGGCGGCGGGCTGCATGGCGCCGTGGTGGTTCGCGGGCGCCCAGGTCCTCGCCCTCGGCGCCGGAGCGGCGTGCTGGTGGATCGGGGCCGTCGGTCGTCTGGCGGCCGCAGCCCCCGGGGCACAGGTGGCCTGGCTCCCCGGGTGGACGGGAGCGGTCGTGCTCGCGGTCGCGGGAGTGTGCGCGCTTGCGCTGCTCGTCGGCGGGCGCGCGGGGCCGGAGGGGGAGCGTCAGTGATGTCTGGCAGGCTGTGCCCGTGCCTCCCGCCACCCGCCGCCCCGCCGCCCGTGCCAGCAAGGCCACGGCCGGCGTCTCGTGGGAGGCGGTCGAGCTGGCGCCCGTCCTGCTGGTCAGTGGAGCCGAGGGTCTGCTCGCGGACCGCGCCGTCGACCGCGTCGTGTCCCTCGCCCGCGCCGCCGACGCCGACGTCGAGGTCACCCGGCTGGACGCCGCCGACTACACGGCGGGCACCCTCGGCGTGGTCAGCAGCCCGTCCCTCTTCGCCGAGGACAAGGTCGTGGTCGTCGACGGGCTCGAGCGCGCCGGCGAGGAGCTGTTGGACGACGTCACGGCGTACCTCACCGCGCCCCCGGCCGAGGTCGTGCTCGTGCTGCGGCACGCCGGCGGCCAGCGCGGCAAGAAGCTGCTCGACGCGCTGCGGTCCGCGGGTGTCCCCGCGGTGGCGTGCGACGTGATCAAGTCCGACGGCGACAAGAGCGCCTTCGTCACCGCGGAGCTCCGGCGGGCAGGTCGCCGCGCGGACGCGCAAGCCGTCCGCGCCCTGGTCGACGCCGTCGGCAGCGACCTGCGTGAGCTGGCTGCGTCCTGCGCGCAGCTCGTCGCCGACACCTCCGGGCTGATCGGCCCGGAGGCTGTCGAGCGCTACTACGGAGGGCGGATCGAGGCGACGGGCTTCCGCGTCGCCGACGCCGCCGTCGCCGGTCAGTCCGGGCAGGCCGTGGCACTGCTCCGGCACGCGCTCGCGACGGGTGTGGACCCGGTCCCCGTCGTCGCCGCCCTCGCCGCGAAGCTGCGCGTGCTGGCCAAGGTGGCGGCGGTGCGCGGCCGTGGGGCCGGTGCGGTCCGGGACCTGGGGCTGGCGCCGTGGCAGACGGATCGCGCGATGGCGGACCTGCGCCGGTGGACGCCGGAGGGGCTTGCCAGTGCCATCTCCGCGGTCGCGCAGGCAGACGCGGAGGTCAAGGGGGAGGGCCGCGACCCCCAGTTCGCGGTCGAGCGGGCCGTCCTGCGCGTCGCCGCAGCGGTCGGGTCCTGAGGACCGCGCCTACGCGCTGAGGGTGATCGCCGGACCGAGCACGTCGCCCTGCAACAGGTCGAACCCCCAGCCGCGACACTCCTCGACGAGCAGGGAGTCGGACACGCGCTCCGCGACGAGGCGGGCGCCGTACTGCCGCGCGTGCTGGACGAGAGGAGCGCCCTGCCGGCGGACGTCGCGGCAGTCGATCTTCACGAAGTCGGCGTAGGGCATCATCGCCACCTGGTTCGGCTCGGCCGTGAAGTCGTCGATCGCGATGAGGTACCCACGCAGCCGCAGCCGCTCCAGACCGGCGATGACCTCGTCGTCCGCCGCGACGGACTCGACGATCTCGAGCACCAGACGCCCCGCGTGGGCAGGCAGCGGGCGGTCGTCGACCAGGAACGAGCGGGTGATGTTCACGAACGCGTAGGTGGTGGCCACGGGGGGGCCGTCCCCGAAGAGGGCCTCGAGGACCGACGCGGTGGCGACGTCCTGCCGGTCGGAGCGCCATCGGTCGACCTGCGCGGGGAGCCCCTCACGGGACCGGTAGAGGAACTCGTTGCCGAACAGCCGGCCCTCGGTCGTCCAGATCGGCTGGGACGCGATGGGGAGCCGTGAAGGAACGGCGGGGGAGACGACGGACGCGGTCACACCGGATGAGAGCGACGCGGCGCGGGTTCATGACGCCGTTCACCCGACTGGAGCAGTGCGCTGTGACGGGCCACGTCGACGAATGGCGCTAGAGGCTGACGCGGCGAGCGCTTGCCCGGTCGAGCACACCGGCGCGCTCGAGCAGGTTGCCCTGGAAGAGCGTGAACCCGAGGTCTCGTGCGTGGCGCAGGGTGTCCGGGGTCTCGACGTACTCGGCGACCAGCAGCGCGCCGTACGACCGGGCGAGGTGGACGACGGGTGGACCCTCGACGTCCAGGTCCCGCACGTCGATCTTCACGAAGTCCGCGTGGGGCAGGAGGCGACGCTGGTTCGGGTTGCTCACGAACGCAGGCACCGCGACGCGGAACCCTTCCTCGCGCAGCCGGCGGATGCCCGACAGCACCGCGGAGTCGACCGTGACGGCGTCGTTCACCTCGATCACCAGGCGGTCAGGGCGTCGCGGGATGGGCAGATCCCCCACCAGGTACGCGCGTGGGCACCGGACGAAGAGCAGCCGCCCGTTGGCGACGTGCTCGAGATCGGCGCGGCCGAAGGTGGCGCCGAGCACGTGTGCGGTCGCCCGCTCGTGCTGGTGCGAGCTCCACGACATGGCGCTCGCGGTGAGCTGGTCGGGGGAGCGGAACGACAGCTGGTAGGCGAACGGACGCCCGTGCTCCGAGAAGATGCCCTGCCGAGCGACGAGCACCGGCTCGTGCGAGATGCGCTGCGCCCACTCCTGCCGGAGGGCAAGGGGGATGGCGTCCTCCACAGCGGCTGCCAGATGCGCGAGCCGCCCGTCGGCGTCGTCGGGTGTCATGGCATCTATGACACCACAACTTCGGACCTGTGAACCGCTCCCGGGCGGGTGGAATTCTCGGGGACGGCCGGGACCCCGCTCACAGAGTGGTACCGAACCGGGATCTTTCACCCTTTCAGGGTCGGACCGGTGAGTAACGGGAGACACGATGCGAGTCACAGGCCATCATGGGCACCACCCGCACACTGGTACGACAAGAAGATGGAGCACTCCCCATGCCCAGACCGCTCAAGTCCGCCCTCGTGGTCCTCTCGGTGCTCGGCCTGCTGACCCTCGCACCGAGCTCCGCCCTCGCCGACGGCACCAATGACACGGTGACCTCCGGCGGCGCAAGCGGCTGCTGCAAGATCATCAACTGACCACCCCCCCTGATGCACAGCAGAGGCTCGAAACACGCCGTCTCTGCGGGGGGTGGTGCATCCGGGGGACGTCACACATACAATGACTGCCCATGACCACGATTGCTGACCGGGTGCGCGACGCTCGGCTCGCCGCAGGGTTGTCCCAGACCTCGCTCGCGGGCTCCGCGTTCTCACCCAGCTACATCTCCCTGATCGAGGCGGGTCATCGTGAACCGACCGACTCCGCGCTCGCCGTGCTGGCTACACGCCTGGGCACGACCCTCGAGTACCTGAAGCACGGCGAGGACGGTCCGAACGAGGCACGTACACGCCTCGAGATCGACTACGCCAAGCTCGACATGACGCAGGGCGACGCCGTCGGTGCGCGACGCAGGCTCGAGGCGCTGGACCTCGAGATCGTCTCGCCGTCGGTCCGCGTCGACGCGCTGACCACGCTGGCGCACTCGTTCGAGGTCCTGGGCGACCTCGAGTCCGCGGTCGCCATCCTCGAGCCGCTCCTCGCGGACTCGCGCGGTCGCACGCACCACGTCGAGTCGGCCAAGCTGGCCAACGCGCTGGTGGCTGCCTACCTCGAGGCCGGCGACCTGCACCGCAGCGTCGAGGTCGGTGAGCGCACCCTCGACGAGCTCGAGGCGGCCGACCTCACGGGTACGGACGAGCACCTGCGCCTGGCGTCCACAGTGCTGTGGGCATACGTCGAGCGCGGTGACCTCCTGTACGCGACCCACCGGGCCGCGGAGCTCGTGCGGCTCGCAGAGTCCTTGGGCAGCCCGCGCGGTCGTGGCAGCGTCTACTGGAACGCGGCGCTCGTCGCCGAGCAGCGACGCGACTACGAGCTCGCCCAGCGGTACACGGAGCGCGCGCTCGGGCTGCTGTCGGAGGGTGAGGCAGACCGTGACCTGCCCCGTCTGCGACTCAACTACGCGTGGCTGCTGCTGCGGTCCGACCCGGTGGACCCGCGGGGGGCGCTCGACCAGATCGAGCGAGCCGCGCCCGGGCTCGCCGTCCTCGGCTCCGAGCTCGACCTGGCCCGCGTCGACGTCGAGAGCTCTCGTGCGCACCTCCTGCTCGGCGACGTCGACGCCGCGGAACGGTACGCGACGGCAGCGCTCGAGCGGCTGGGCGACCCGCCGCGGCTCGAGACGGCCTTCGCCCAGCTCTCCCGTGGTGACGCGCTGCACGCGCGTGGCGACGTAGTGGGTGCGGCGCGTGCGTACGAGTCGGCGGCGGACCTGCTCGGCATGATGTCGGCGTCCCGGCAGTCGGCGTCGGCATGGCGCGACCTGGGTGACCGGTACGCCATGCACGGCGACAGTGCCGCGGCGGCGCAGGCGTACGACCGCGCGCTGCGCGAGGCAGGCTTCCGTCCCACGATCCCGCTCAGCTCCTGGGAGACCTGGTCGCTGATCTGATCGAGGTCGGAGAACAGTGAAGGCGTCACCCCGCAGGGGGGGTGACGCCTTCACCGTGTCTGCTGCCTGATCAGGGACGACTGCGCGATGCGGTACAGCG
The DNA here is from genome assembly GCF_001426705.1 of Cellulomonas sp. Root485. GTDB lineage: Bacteria > Actinomycetota > Actinomycetes > Actinomycetales > Cellulomonadaceae > Cellulomonas. The sequence continues at coordinate 954,234 of NZ_LMFC01000001.1, forward strand.
GGCCCGGTGCGGCGCAGCGACCCGATGCGGGACAGCGATCCGACGAGGGGCAGCAGCGCGGCGACGGACACAGCGAGAGGCGCCACCCCCTTGCGGGGATGGCGCCTCCGTTGGTGCTGATGCCGCTGATCGCGGCGGCCGGCGGTCACGGCCCTGCCGTGACCCGCTCAGCGGTGGATCAGAGTGCGCCGACCGACTTCGCCAGCGCCGACTTCTTGTTGGCGGCCTGGTTCTCGTGGATGACACCCTTCGAGACAGCCTTGTCGAGCTTGCGCGACGCCTCGACGAGGGCCGTCGAAGCGGCCTCCTTGTCGCCACCGGCGACGGCCTCGCGGACGCGACGGATGTGCGTCTTGAGCTCGGACTTCACCGCCTTGTTGCGCAGGCGCGCCTTCTCGTTGGTGGTGATGCGCTTGATCTGGGACTTGATGTTGGCCACGTGTGGACTCTCTTGTGCGTTCGCCGAAGCGATCTGACAGGTCTAGAGGGCGCGCACAGCTCCGGGACTAGGGCGTGGGGATACCCGCGGAGAGGAACTGGGCTTGTGCCCGCCGACCCGGGCGGACACGCGAATCACCATGTTAGCAGGCAGGGGGCACAGAGCCGAACCGCGTGACGGGTCTCACGAGGGCTCACGGGACCTCACCAGCCGTGCGTGCGACGCAGTGCCACGGCCACCTCGTCGAAGAGGGCCCGGTCGACGATCGCGCCCTCACGACGGACCGCGGACTGTCGAAGCCGGAGCACGCGGTCGAGCCGGACCTCGCTGGGGCGTCGCCGGGAGTCCCACGCGCCCGCGCCGATATCCATCCACACGCGACCGCGGCGGGCTTCGAGGGCGGCGTCGCGCGAGTGGTCCTTGCTGGTGAGCATCAGGCCGAGCAGCTCGTCCGACTCGCGCCCGATCACCAGGACGGGACGGTCCTTGCCCTGGCTCGGGTCGTCCTCGAACGGGACCCACGCCCAGACGATCTCGCCGGGGTCCGCATCGCCGTCCAGCGCCGGGGCGTACTGGAGGTGGACGGTGCCGCGGTGGTCGGGCAAGGTCGCCCGCGGAGGCGCTGGAACGGGGGAGGTGCCCGTCAGGCGGGCGACGCCGTCGCGGAGCGCTCGGCGTACACGGGTCCAGCGCGAGCTCGTCGTCACGGGCCCGACCGTACCGGGCGGGTGGCGCCCGCGGGCAGCGGCCCGGACCGACGACCCGCCCGTGCAGGTCCACGTAACGCGGCGTTATCACCGGGCGGATACTGTCCGGATCATGGCGGACCTGTTCGACGACTATCCCACCGGACCGGCGTGGGACGAGATGATCGATCCCGACGGTGGGGGCTCCCTCGCGGCGTACAAGGGACTGCATCGTGCGCTGGCCCAGCTCAGCGCCGGAGAGCTCCGGGCACGCGCCGAGACGCTCGCCCGCTCCTACCTCGCGCAGGGCGTCACGTTCGACTTCGCCGGCGAGGAACGCCCGTTCCCGCTCGATGTCGTGCCCCGGGTGCTCGCGGGTGACGAGTGGGAGCACGTGGCACCGGGTGTGGCACAGCGTGTCCGGGCGCTCGAGGCGTTCCTGGCCGACGTCTACGGTCCCCAGCGCGCGATCGCCGACGGGGTGATCCCGCGCAGCGTCGTGGTCTCGTCGACCAACTTCCTGCGTGCGGCGCGCGGGATCAATCCGCCGAACGGCGTGCGCGTGCACGTGTCCGGCATCGACCTGGTCCGGGACAGCCTCGGCGGCTGGCGGGTTCTCGAGGACAACGTGCGGGTGCCCAGCGGGGTCAGCTACGTGCTGTCCAACCGCCGGGCGATGGCCCAGACGTTCCCCGAGCTGTTCGCTGCCCTGCGGATCCGGCCGGTCGCCGACTACCCCCGGCGGCTCCTCGCGGCGCTGACCGCGGCGGCGCCGTCGGGCGTCGACGAGCCGACGGTCGTCGTGCTGACGCCCGGGGTGTTCAACAGCGCCTACTACGAGCACTCCCTGCTTGCCCGGACGATGGGGGTCGAGCTGGTGGAGGGCCGCGACCTGTTCTGCTCGGGCGGTCGCGTGTGGATGCGCACGACGCAGGGGCGGCGCCGGGTCGACGTCATCTACCGGCGGGTCGACGACGACTTCCTCGACCCGGTCGTGTTCCGCAACGACTCCTACCTGGGCAGCCCCGGGCTCATGACGTGCGCGCGCAACGGCACCGTGACCATCGCGAACGCGGTGGGCAACGGGGTGGCCGACGACAAGCTCGTCTACACCTACGTGCCCGACCTGATCCGGTACTACCTCAGCGAGCAGCCGATCCTGCGCAACGTCGACACGTGGCGGCTGGAGGAGCCGGACGCGCTGGAGGAGGTGCTGGACCGGCTGGACGAGCTCGTGGTCAAGCCCGTCGACGGCTCCGGCGGCAAGGGCCTGGTCGTCGGACCGAAGGCGTCTGCGGCCGAGCTGGCGACGCTGAAGGTGCGGCTCCGGGAGGACCCGCGCGGGTGGATCGCGCAGCCGGTCGTGCAGCTCTCGACCGTTCCCACGCTCGTCGAGGACGGCCTGCGACCGCGACACACGGACCTGCGCCCGTTCGCGGTGAACGACGGCGAGTCCGTGTTCGTGCTCCCGGGCGGGCTCACGCGCGTGGCGCTCCCCGAGGGCGAGCTCGTCGTCAACTCCTCGCAGGGCGGCGGCTCGAAGGACACGTGGGTGCTCGGCGGGGCGGTGCCGCGCCGCGCCGTGCGGCACCAGTCGGACCTCCCGCAGGCCGTCGCGCAGGACTCGGCGGTCCCCATCGACTCCAACCCCAACGACGTGCGCGCCCAGGTGATGCAGCAGCAGCAGCAGCGCACGACCACCGCAGGAGGTTCCCCGTGCTGAGCCGGATCGCGGAGTCGTTGTTCTGGATCGGTCGCTACGTCGAGCGCGCGGACGACACCGCCCGTCTGCTCGACGTGCACGTGCAGATCCTGCTGGAGGACCCGTGGGCGGAGGAGGACCTGGCCTGCCGGTCGCTCCTGTCCGTGATGGACCGGGAACCGCCGCCCGCGCACGTCGAGGTCGGCCGCGAGTACGTGCTGGACATGCTCGCGTACGACCGGTTCGCGCCGTCGTCCATCGCGGGGTCCCTGGTGTCGGCGCGGGAGAACGCCCGCCGCGCCCGCGAGATCATCTCGACCGAGCTGTGGGAGTGCCTCAACGCGACCTGGAACCAGCTGCCGTCCCACATGAGGCCCGCGCGCCCGCACGACTACTTCACGTGGGTGCGGGAACGTGCGGCCATCGTCGCCGGGATCATGGACTCGGCCACGTCGCGCGACGACACCTGGAACTTCATGGTGCTCGGCCGGTCGATCGAGCGGGCCGACATGACCGCCCGCCTGCTGACCACGCGCGCGCTCGCCGGCTCGGCGGGACCGAGCTGGACCACCCTGCTGCGGTCGTGCGGTGCGCACGAGGCCTTCCTGCGGATGTATCGCGGGGCTGCGTCCGACGAGCGGGCCGCCGGCTTCCTGCTGACCGACCGCCTGTTCCCCCGGTCCATCGTCTTCGCGCTGAACCAGGCCGAGGCGTGCCTGGCCAACCTCGAGGGCACGTCGGACCGGGCGGCCGTGGACGACGCGCGGCGGCACATCGGGTACGTCCGCACCAACCTGGAGTACCGCCCGCTGCTCGAGGTCCTCGACTCGCTGCCCAAGGAGATGGAACGCGTGCAACGCGCCTGCTCCGCAGCCTCGGACGCGATCCGTGGCCGGTACTTCCCGAGCGCTTCCTCGACGAACTGGGTGGGTGAGGCGCTGTGAGCAGGCTCCGGGTCGTGCACACGTCGACGTTCCGGTACGACAGCGCCGTGGTGGCGTCGTACAACGAGGCACGGATGACGCCGTTGTCCCAGCAGGGGCAGACGGTGCTGGAGACGAGGATCGACGTGCAGCCGCACACCGGCTGGCACGAGTACCGCGACTACTGGGGGACGGCCGTCTCGGCGTTCGAGGTGCTGACCCCGCACGACTCGATGGTGATCACGGCGGAGCACCTGGTCGAGGTGGCCGAGCGGCCCCAGCTGCGGTCCCCGGCGACGTGGGACACGCTGCGCGGTGCGGAGCTGCGCGACCGGCTGGCGGAGTTCCTCTCGGACACACCGACGACCGCGCCGCCGCAGGACGTGGTGGCGCTGGCGCAGCAGGCGGCGGGGGACCTCGAGCCGGCGGACGCGGCGCTCGCGGTCGCCGGAGCGCTGCGCGACCAGATGGAGTACATCCCCGGGGTCACCACGGTGCACACCCCGGCCTCCGAGGCCTGGACCGCCCGGGCGGGGGTGTGCCAGGACATCGCGCACCTGGTCGCGGGTGCGTTGCGCGCCATCGGGATCCCGGCGCGGTACGTCTCCGGTTACCTGCACCCCGACTCCGAGGCGCCCGTCGGCACGACCGTCCTCGGTGACTCGCACGCCTGGGTCGAGTGGTGGGTGGGCGAGTGGTGCGCGTACGACGTGACCAACCGGGTCGTCGCCGGTGACCACCACGTCGTCCTCGCCCGGGGGCGGTCCTACGACGACGTCCCGCCGATGCGAGGGATCTACGCCGGTGCCGGCACGCAGGCGGCGGAGGTCCAGGTGCAGATCACGCGCGAGGCCTGACGGTCACGGGGTCAGTCGCCGGCTGAGGGCGTCGTCGAGCGCGGCGGCGTCGCCGTCGACCGTGAGGCGCTCGTCGGCGGCTGCCGCGCGACCCCACAGCAGCAGGGCGAGCGCCTCGGCTGGGCCGGTCACGGTGGCGGACGGCGCACCCGACCCGCCGAGCAGCCAGGACCGCCCCGCGTCGTCCGCCACCAGGCCGACCGGCGCGGGCAGCGGCTCCATGCGGCCCATCCGTTCCTGCCGTGGCTGCATCACGGTGACCACCTCGTCGACGGTGTCCGCCCAGATCCGAGGCTCGATGCTCAGGTCCAGGCCGCCGGCGGTACGCAGGTCCCACAGGTGCACGAGCGTCTCGTGGGTCTGGCGGCGGTGCCAGAACGAGGCCGGTCCGTTCTCGACGAGCGTCCACGCCACGGCGTCCGGCCCGAGCTCGGTGAGCGTGTCCCGCAGCTCGGCGGCGCAGGTGGCGTAGAGGTCCTCGAGCACGAACGGACCCCGGCCCAGCGGGGTCTCCTGCTTCCGGCGCGCCTGCGCGGCCGCCCAGTGGTGGATGCGGGCGAGGTGCACGACGAGGTCCTTGACGCGCCAACGGCCGCACCAGGGCACGCGCGTGGTGGGGTCGACGAGCGGGATGGTGCCGAGGAAGTCGTCCTGGAGGGCGCCGAGGACGGTGAGGAGGTCGGCTGGCGCATCGGCACGGTCCGTCGTCATGGGACCATGGTGGGATAGACCACCGACAGCCGACAGGCGGTCACCGGTCACCGTTCGTCGGGAAGGCGCCAGCACCTGCGCCGCCCGACTCCGACGCCAGGAGCAGTCCGCTTGTCCCCGATCCCGAGTGCAGCCGCCTCGTCGCGCATCCATCCCGCGGCGACGGCGCCTGACCTGCTGCGCAACTTCTGCATCATCGCGCACATCGACCACGGCAAGTCCACGCTGGCCGACCGCATGCTGCAGCTCACCGGCGTCGTCGACTCCCGGGCGATGCGCGCGCAGTACCTGGACCGCATGGACATCGAGCGCGAGCGCGGCATCACCATCAAGTCGCAGGCCGTGCGCATGCCGTGGGGCGTGGACGACAAGGCCTTCGCGCTGAACATGATCGACACCCCCGGGCACGTCGACTTCACGTACGAGGTGTCCCGGTCGCTGGCCGCCTGCGAGGGTGCGGTGCTGCTGGTCGACGCCGCGCAGGGCATCGAGGCCCAGACGCTGGCCAACCTGTACCTGGCGCTCGAGAACGACCTGACGATCATCCCGGTGCTCAACAAGATCGACCTGCCGGCCGCCCAGCCCGAGAAGTACGCGGAGGAGCTGGCCAAGCTCATCGGCGGCGAGCCCGAGGACTGCCTGCGGGTGTCCGGCAAGACGGGTGCGGGCGTCGTCGAGCTCCTGGACCGCATCGTCGAGCTGGTGCCCCCGCCCACCGGCGACGCGGACGCCCCGGCCCGCGCGATGATCTTCGACTCGGTCTACGACACGTACCGCGGCGTCGTGACCTACGTGCGGGTCATCGACGGCAACCTCAACCCGCGCGAGAAGATCGTCATGATGTCGACGCGCGCGACGCACGAGCTGCTCGAGATCGGCGTCATCTCCCCGGAGCCCGTGCCGACCAAGGGTCTCGGCGTCGGCGAGGTGGGCTACCTGATCACCGGCGTGAAGGACGTCCGCCAGTCGAAGGTCGGCGACACCGTCACCAACGCGAGCAAGCCTGCTGCGTCGGCCCTGGGTGGGTACTCCGACCCCAAGCCGATGGTGTTCTCGGGTCTGTACCCGATCGACGGCACCGACTACCCGATCCTGCGCGACGCCCTCGACAAGCTGAAGCTCAACGACGCGGCCCTGAACTACGAGCCGGAGACGTCGGTGGCGCTCGGTTTCGGGTTCCGCGTCGGCTTCCTCGGTCTCCTGCACCTGGAGATCGTGCGCGAGCGGCTCGAGCGCGAGTTCGACCTGGACCTCATCTCGACCGCGCCGAACGTCGTCTACGAGGTCACCCTCGAGGACAGGACCGTGGTCACGGTGACCAACCCGAGCGAGTTCCCCGCGGGCAAGATCGGTGACGTCAACGAGCCGATGGTCAAGGCGACGATCCTGTCCCCGTCCGAGTTCATCGGCGCGATCATGGAGCTCTGCCAGACCAAGCGCGGCGAGCTGCAGGGCATGGACTACCTGTCCGAGGAGCGCGTCGAGCTGCGCTACGTGCTGCCCATGGCGGAGATCGTGTTCGACTTCTTCGACCAGCTGAAGTCCAAGACGCGCGGGTACGCGAGCCTCGACTACGAGCGCATCGGCGACCAGGTGGCGGACCTGGTGAAGGTCGACATCCTCCTGCAGGGCGAGACGGTCGACGCGTTCAGCGCCATCGTGCACAAGGACAAGGCCTACGCGTACGGCGTCATGATGACCGCCAAGCTCAAGGACCTGATCCCGCGCCAGCAGTTCGAGGTGCCGATCCAGGCGGCCATCGGTGCGCGGATCATCGCGCGCGAGACCATCCGGGCCATCCGCAAGGACGTCCTGGCCAAGTGCTACGGCGGCGACATCACCCGCAAGCGCAAGCTCCTGGAGAAGCAGAAGGAGGGCAAGAAGCGCATGAAGACGATCGGCCGGGTCGACGTGCCGCAGGAGGCCTTCATCGCCGCTCTCTCCAGCGAGCCCGCGGGGTCGGCCGGCGGCAAGGACGCGAAGAAGAAGTGAGCCCGGCGCTCCCCGAGGGAGACGTCGCGCCCGACGACGGGGCACTGCCGGCGTCGGCGTTCGAGGGTGCCGACGAGCGCGCGTTCGCCGTCTACCTGCACGTGCCGTTCTGCACCGTCCGCTGCGGGTACTGCGACTTCAACACCTACACCGCGACGGAGCTGGGCGGCGGCGCGAGCCAGCACGCGTACGCGGACACGGCCCTGAAGGAGATCGCGCTCGCGGCCGGGATCCTCCCGCGCCGGCCCGTCAGCACGGTCTTCGTCGGCGGCGGCACCCCGACCGTGCTGTCGGTCCCGGACCTCGCGCGGATGCTCGGCGGCGTCCAGGACGCCTGGGGGTTCGCCGACGACGTCGAGGTCACCACCGAGGCCAACCCCGACTCGGTCACGCCCGAGTCGCTCGCGGCCCTCGCCGACGCCGGGTTCACTCGCGTCTCGTTCGGGATGCAGTCCGCCGTCCCGCACGTCCTGGCCACGCTCGACCGCACCCACGACCCGCGCCGGATCCCGGACGTCGTGCGCTGGGCTCGCGAGGCCGGCCTGGCGGTGTCGCTCGACCTCATCTACGGCACGCCGGGGGAGTCCCTGGACGACTGGCGCACCAGCGTCGAGGCGGCGCTCGCGACCGGCGTCGACCATGTGTCCGCGTACGCGCTCGTGGTCGAGGCCGGCACGCGGATGGCCGTGCAGGTGCGCCGGGGCGAGCTGGAGCTGCCCGACGGCGACGACCAGGCCGCGAAGTACGAGCTGGCCGACGACCTCTTCGAGGCGGCCGGGCTGGGCTGGTACGAGGTGAGCAACTGGGCGCGGACGCCCGCGGACGCGTGCCGGCACAACCTCAGCTACTGGCGGGGTGACGACTGGTGGGGGATCGGTCCCGGCGCGCACAGCCACGTCGGCGGCGTGCGCTGGTGGAACGTCAAGCACCCGCGCGCGTACGCGGACCGGCTGGACCGCGGGCTGAGCCCCGCCGCCGGACGGGAGACGGTCACGGGCGACGGCGCGCTGCTCGAACGCCTCATGCTCGGCGTCCGGCTGTCTGCGGGCCTCCCGCTCGACGCCCTTCCGCAGGATGCGCGACCGTCCGTGGCGGGTCTGGTCGCCGACGGCCTCGTCGACGGGCACGAGGCGATCCAGGGCAGACGCATCGTCCTGACCCGTCGCGGCCGGCTGCTGGCGGACGCGGTGGTCCGGGCGCTCGCCGGCTGACGGGCGCTCGCGTACCGGGCCGGTCGACCGTGCGGTCAGCGCACCAGCTCGAGGCTGAACGGGTAGCGGTAGGAGCCGCCGCGCTGCACGGCGACGGCCGCCAGGATGCTCAGCACGAGGCTGATGATGCTCACCGCGAGGAAGCCCAGCCAGCCCACGAAGCCGATGACCGGGATCGATCGGACGATCGCGCACACGATGAGCGCGATCAGGACGGTGAGCTGGAAGTTCAGCGCGACGCGCGCCTCGTCGGCGGCCCCGCTCGGCTTCTCGCGGTTCACCAGCCAGATGACCAGCGCCGCCACCCAGCCGGCGTAGAAGTACGCGAGGATCCCGCCGAGGTGCGCGAGCATTCCCAGGGTCCGGGTCTGGTCCGCGCTGCTCGGCGGCGGGCTCTGCGGGTGCTCGTACGACATCGTGGCTGCTCCTCGTCCGGATGCCGTCGACCTGACGGCAGGCGCAGCCTACCGACCGGGACGGGTGCGCGCCGGAGGTCTCGACATGCCGGGAACATCCCAGTTCCTTGACACGTGACCACCGCCCCGGTTCGCTGCTCCGTGGGCGACGACCGCCCTGTGACCAGGGAGGCCACACATGAGCGAGAACCCCGGCGGAACCCCGCCGCGTGACGACGAGCCCGCGACACCGCCCGAGCCGGCTGCGCCGGTCGGACCTGGCTCGGTCGAGCCGCCCGTCGCCCCGGACCCGGTACCCGAGCCCGCGGCACCGCCCGTCCCGCCCGTGGCACCCCCGGCCCCGCCGGCACCCACGTACGGCCACCCTCCGGCCGGGCCCCCGCCCGCGCCCTCCTACGGTCAGCCGCCGGCCGGGCCGCCGCCTGCTCCGCAGTACGGTCAGCCGCCTGCTCCGCAGTACGGCCAGCCGCCGGCCGGGTCGGCCCCCTACGGCCAGCCCGCCCCGGGCGGGTACCCGCAGCCACCGGCCTACGGCCAGGCGCCTGGTGCCTACCCGCCGCCCGCCGGCGGCTACGGGCCGCCGGTCCAGGCCTCACCGGTCGGCGAGGCGTTCTCCTACGGCTGGAAGAAGTTCACGCAGTCCGGTGGGCTGTTCATCGGCGCCGCACTCGTCTGGTTCGTCATCGCGGCGGTCGTGCTCACGATCGTCGGGTCCATCTTCGGTGGCTTCGGGGCGCTCCTGAGCACCGGTAACGGCGACGGACTCGCTCCGGGGCTGCAGGTCGGGTTCTCGTTCGGGTGGTTCGTCTTCTCCGCGGTCGCGGCGATCGTCGGCTACCTGATCCAGGCGGCCTTCATCCGGGCGGCGCTGAACGTGACCGAGGGACGCCAGCTGGGCTTCGGTGACTTCTTCAAGTTCGTCGAGCCGGGTCCGGTGATCCTGACCGCTCTGATCCTCGCGCTGATCGGCGCGGTGCTGAACATCATCCCGTTCTTCGGGGGGCTCGCCGCGATCGTCGTGAACTTCCTGCTGATGTTCACCTTCTGGTTCGTCATCGACAAGCACCTCCAGCCGGTGGACGCGCTCAAGGCCAGCTACGCGCTGGTCACCCGGAACCTGTCGACGACGGTCCTGTTCTACCTGCTGAGCATCGCGATCTACATCGCCGGTGCGATCGTCTGCGGGATCGGCCTCTTCGTGGCGGTGCCCGTCGTGCTGCTGGCGACGGCGTTCCTGTTCAAGCGGCTGCTCGGCGACCCGATCGCCGCCTGACCGTTCACGTGTGCGGTGCCCGGTCGCCCGGTGGGCGGCCGGGCACCGTCATGCCGTGACGAAGTCGATGAGCTCCTCGACGCGGCCCAGCAGGCTGGGCTCGAGGTCGGCGTAGCTGCGCACCGAGCGCAGGATCCGCTGCCACGCGCGGGCGACGTCCGCCTGCTCGTCGGCGGGCCAGCCGAGATCGCGCAGGATGCCGTGCTTCCACTCGGTGCCGCGTTCGATCACGGGCCACGCGTCGAGCCCGATCCGCTCGGGCCGGACGGCCTGCCACACGTCGACGTACGGGTGACCGAGCACCAGGACGGACCCCGCCGGCGTCCCGCGGACGGCATCGGCGGCGATCCGGCTCTCCTTGGAGCCGGCGACGAGGTGGTCCACCAGCACCCCGACGCGGCGCCCGGGTCCGGGTCCGAAGTCACGGAGGGCGTCCTGCAGGTTGTCGACACCGTCCAGCAGCTCGACGACGACACCCTCGAGCCGCAGGTCGTCGCCCCAGACCTTCTCCACCAGCTCGGCGTCGTGCTTTCCCTCGACCCAGATCCGGCTGCCGCGGGCCACCCGGGCGCGGGCGTCGTGCACCGCGACGGAGCCTGACGCGGTGCGGGTCGGGCGGGCGGGCGCCGGAGCGCGCACGGGCGCGGTCAGCGCCACGGGTTCACCGTCGAGCCAGAAGCCCCGACCGAGCGGGAAGGTGCGCGTCCTGCCGCGCCGGTCCTCGAGCACCACCACGTGCTGGCCGCCGGACTTCTCGACGCGGACGACCGCGCCGACCCATCCGGTGGTGACCTCCTCGACGACGAGGCCGGTCTCGGCGGGCTGCGGGCGGCTGGTGCGGGTGGGTCGGTGGTGCGTCGAGCCGGAGCCCCCGAGCACGTCCGAGCCGTAACGGTCGTCGTTCACCCGCGCAGCCTAGGGTCTGGTGCCGGGGCAGGAGTCGAGGCGCGCAGCGGTCGCCCCGTGAGTGTCGCGCCCGCGGCGTAGCATTGGCACTCCCGTGCGGGGAGTGCTACCCCGCCGTGACGGACCGGCGACCACGGAGGAGGCGACATGAGCGAGGACCGGCGGCTGGACGTGCTGCGCGCGATCGTCGAGGACTACGTCGCCACCAAGGAGCCCGTCGGCTCGCGCGCGCTGGTCGAGCGGCACTCCCTCGGTGTCTCGCCTGCGACCATCCGCAACGACATGGCGGCGCTCGAGGAGGGCGGCTACATCGCCCAGCCGCACACCTCGGCCGGTCGCGTGCCGACGGACAAGGGCTACCGGCTGTTCGTCGACCAGCTCTCGACCGTCAAGCCGCTCTCCAGCCCCGAGCGTCGTGCCATCGGCACGTTCCTGGAGACCGCGCAGGACCTCGACGACGTCGTGGACCGCGCCGTCCGGCTCATCGCCCAGCTGACCCAGCAGGTCGCGGTCGTGCAGTACCCGTCGCTGCGGCGTTCGGCGCTGCGGCACGTGGAGCTGGTGCCGGTCGGTCTGCGGCACCTGCTCGTCGTGCTCATCACGGACACCGGGCGGGTCGAGCAGCGGACCCTCGAGCTCGGTACCGACCTGGACGAGTCCGTCGTCGGCCGCCTGCGCACCCGGCTGAACGTCAGTGCCGCCGGTCGACGCCTCTCCGAGCTGCCCGTGGCCCTGGCCGAGCTGACCGAGGGCTTCACGCCGACCGACCAGGTCCTGGTCAACGCGGTGGTCGCCGTCGTCGAGGAGACGCTGGCGCAGGAGAGCGAGGAGCGGGTGGTGCTCGCGGGCACGGCCAACCTCGCGCGCGTGGGCAGCTCGGACGTGCGGTCCATCGGCCCCGTCCTGGAGGCGCTCGAGGAACAGGTCGTGCTGCTGCGCCTGTTCTCGGAGATGGCCGAGGACCACGCGGCCGTGGCGGTCCGGATCGGCCGTGAGACGCAGCACGACGGGCTCGTCGAGACGAGCTTCGTGACCACCGGCTACGGGGACGAGGGCGGGGGGTCCGTGGCGCGGATCGGCTCGATCGGCCCGCTGCGCATGGACTACCCCGGGACGATGTCCGCGGTCCGCGCGGTGGCCCGGTACCTGACCCGGATCCTCGCCCAATGAACAGCCCTCACCTGGACACACTCTTACCGACCGCTGGAAGCGAGCAGATCCTCCCGTGACCGACTACTACGAGATCCTCGGCGTGCCGCGCGACGCGAGCCCCGAGCAGATCAAGAAGGCCTACCGCAAGCTCGCTCGCGAGCACCACCCCGACGTGGCGGGGACCGACGCCGGCTCGGAAGACACGTTCAAGGACGTCTCGCGTGCCTACGACGTGCTGGGCAACCCCGAGAAGCGCCGCGCGTACGACCTGGGCGGCGACCCGTCGTCCCCGGGCGGCGGCATGGGTGGCGGCTTCGGCTTCCAGGACATCTTCGAGACGTTCTTCGGTGCCGCGACCGGCGCCGCGGCGCAGCGTGGGCCCATCCCGCGGGCCCGTCGCGGGCAGGACGCGCTCGTCCGGCTCGACCTCGACCTGGCTGACGTGACCTTCGGCGTGCACAAGGACGTCCCCGTGGACACCGCGGTGGTCTGCCCGACGTGCAGCGGCTCGTGCTGCCGGCCCGGCACGTCGCCGCGCACCTGCGAGGTGTGCGGTGGCCGTGGTTCGGTCCAGCGGGTCGCCCGGTCGTTCCTCGGCCAGGTCATGACGACCCAGCCGTGCGCCGCCTGTCACGGGTTCGGCACGGTCATCCCCGAGCCGTGCACCGAGTGCTCCGGCGAGGGTCGTGTGCGCTCGCGCCGGACCCTGAGCGTGGACGTGCCCGCGGGAGTCGACACGGGCACCCGCATCAAGCTCACCGGCCAGGGCGAGGTCGGCCCCGCCGGCGGACCGGCCGGGGACGTCTACCTCGAGGTCCGCGAGCGCAAGCACGACACGTTCGTGCGCCGCGGTGACGACCTGCACGCGACGCTCGAGGTGCCCATGACGGCGGCGGCCCTCGGCACGGTCCTCATGCTCGACACGCTCGACGGACCGCGCGAGGTGGATCTGCGGCCCGGCACGCAGCCGTCCCAGATCGTGTCGATCAAGGGGCTCGGCGTCGGCCACCTGCACGCCGCCGGGCGCGGCGACCTGCACGTCCACGTCGAGGTGCACGTCCCCACCGCGATGGACGACGAGCAGGCCGAGCTCCTGCGCAAGCTGGCCGCCCTGCGTGGCGAGGAGCGTCCCGAGGCGCGGCTGTCCGCGTCGAGCTCGGGCGTGTTCTCCAAGCTGCGCGACAAGCTCTCGGGCCGCTGAGCGTGACGATGCCGACCTCAGGGTCATGAGCGCGCCCGTCTTCCTCGCCGAGCCCGGCACGCTCGACGGTGTCACCGACGGCGCCACGTACCTCCTGGACGGCACCGAGGGCCGGCACGCGGGCGTGGTGCAGCGTCGCGGTCCCGGTGAGCGGGTCGACGTCGTCGACGGTTCCGGGGTGCGCCTCCTCGGCGTGGTCGGTGCGGTGACCTCCGAGGGTGTGCTCGTGCACGTGCAGCAGCGCGTCGTCGAGCCGGCCCCTGCGGTCGCGCTGGTCCTCGTGCAGGCGCTCGCCAAGGGCGACCGGGACGAGATGGCGATCGAGGCGGCCACCGAGGTGGGCGTCGACGCGGTGGTGCCGTGGCAGGCGGAGCGGTCGATCGTCGTGTGGCGCGGAGACCGCGCCGCGAAGAGCCGGGCGCGCTGGCTCGGGACCGTCCGGGCGGCGGCCAAGCAGTCGCGGCGGGCCCGGGTGCCCGACGTCGAGGTCGCCCTCGACGGGCGCGGGCTGACGGAGCGGGTCCGCGCGGTCGTGGCCGCCGGTGGCGTCGCGCTGGTGCTGCACGAGGACGCCAGCGACCCCATCGCGTCAGCGGGACTGCCGGAGGCCGGCGAGTGCCTCGTCGTCGTCGGCCCCGAGGGTGGGATCGGTGACGGTGAGCTGGGCCGTCTCGTGGACGCGGGGGCCCGCGCGGTGCGCCTCGGCCCGCACGTGCTGCGGACGTCGACCGCGGGGCCGGTGGCCCTCGCGATGCTCGCCGAGCGGCTTGGTCGCTGGAGCTGACCCGCCCGTCCCCGCACGAAGAGGAATGCTGTGGGCGCCGCCTCGTAGACTGAGCCCGAGATTCCCACCCGCACCGACCTAAGGAGCGCACGGCGCACGCCGAGCACATGGCCGAGTCCACTTCCGCAGCGCGTACCTCCGCCGCACCCGCGCGCGTCGAGCACCGGATCAGCGTCCCCTCCGAGGTCTCCATGGTCGAGCTGCTCGGCCTGCGGGACGAGGTCCTGCGCACCATCGAGAACGGCTTCACCGGGGTCGACATCCACGTCCGTGGCAACGAGGTCACCCTGGCCGGCCCGGTCGGCGACGTGGCGCTGGTGTCGCGGCTGGTCGACGAGCTGGTCGAGATGGCCGCCGGCGGCACCCCGCTCACCCCCGACGTGGTGACCCGCTCGGTCGCCATGCTGACGGCGGCGTCGAGCGCGCGCCCGGCCGACGTCCTGTCCTTCAACATCCTCACGAGCCGCGGCCGGACCATCCGTGCGAAGACGTCGGGGCAGAAGGACTACGTCGACGCGATCGACCGGCACACCGTGACGTTCGGCATCGGCCCCGCCGGCACCGGCAAGACGTACCTCGCCATGGCCAAGGCCGTGCAGGCGCTGCAGGACCGCACGGTGCACCGGATCGTGCTGACGCGGCCGGCCGTCGAGGCGGGCGAGCGGCTCGGGTTCCTGCCCGGCAGCCTCTCGGACAAGATCGACCCGTACCTGCGCCCGCTGTACGACGCGCTGCACGACATGGTGGACGCCGAGTCGATCCCGCGGCTCATGGAGGCGGGGACCATCGAGGTCGCACCGCTGGCGTACATGCGCGGCCGCACCCTCAACGACGCGTTCATCATCCTCGACGAGGCGCAGAACACGTCCGTGGAGCAGATGAAGATGTTCCTGACACGGCTCGGGTTCGGCTCGAAGGTCGTCGTCACGGGCGACATCACGCAGGTGGACCTGCCGTCGTCGCAGACGTCGGGCCTGCGCGTGGTCGAGCAGATCCTGCAGGGGGTCGACGACGTCGCGTTCTGCCGGCTGACGTCGTCGGACGTCGTCCGGCACCGCCTGGTCAGCGAGATCATCGACGCGTACGCGCGCTGGGACAGGAGCTGAGGCGGCCGTGAGCGTCGAGGTCAACAACGAGTCCGGCTACGACGTCGACGAGGCGGAGTTCGCCGCGCTCGCCCGCTATGTGCTCGACGAGATGCACGTGCACCCGCAGACCGACCTGTCGATCCTGCTCGTCGGGACCGACGTGATGACGGACCTGCACGTCAAGTGGATGGACGAGCCCGGGCCCACCGACGTGCTGTCCTTCCCGATGGACGAGCTGCGCCCGGGACGCGAGGGCGACGTGACACCCGCCGGGCTGCTCGGCGACGTCGTGCTCTGCCCCGAGGTCGCCGCGCAGCAGGCCCGGACGGCCGGTCACTCGACCGCGGAGGAGCTGCTGCTCCTGACCACCCACGGGATCCTGCACCTGCTCGGCTACGACCACGCCGAGCCGGAGGAGGAGAAGGAGATGTTCGCCCTCCAGCGCCGGCTGCTGCTGACGTTCCTGGCCTCCCGATGACCGACGTCCCCGTCGCGCTGCTGGTCCTGCTCGCAGCGCTCGGCATCGTCGCAGCCGCAGCGCTGTCCGCCGGCGAGGTCGCTGTGGTCCGCATCTCGCGGGCGGCCGTCTCCGAGCTGCTCAGTGACGGGCACCCGGCCGCGCGCCGCGTCGGCGCCCTGGCCGAGCACCCCGCGAGGGTGGCGTCGGCGGCGGCGTTCGTGCGGCTTCTGGCCGAGATGACGGCGACCGTCTGCATCACGCTCGTGGTGGCCTCGGCGGACCTGCCTTGGTGGGCCGTGCTGCTCGTCGCGGTCGGCGCCTGCGGGCTCGTGGCGTTCCTGCTGGTGCGGGCGAGCCCGCGCACGCTCGGGCGCAGGCACCCCGTCGCGGTGGTGACCCGCCTGTCCCGCGTGCTCGTGGCGGTGACCGCGGTGGCCGGTCGCCTCGGCGCCGCCGGCCGGCCCGGCGCCGGGTCGGCGGCGGAGGAGGAGGACGAGCTGCGGGACATGGTGCAGCGGGTCAGCGAGTCGGACGTGATCGAGGACGAGGAGCGGGAGATGTTCCGGTCCGTCCTCGAGCTGGGCGACACGCTCACCCGCGAGGTCATGGTCCCGCGCACGGACATGGTGACCGCGCCCGAGGACACCCCCTTGCGCAAGGCGCTCGCGCTGCTGCTGCGCTCCGGGTTCTCCCGGGTCCCGCTGGTCGGCGACTCGGTGGACGACCTGCGCGGCGTGCTCTACCTCAAGGACGTCGTCGGCCGGCTGCCCATCGCACCGGCGGGCCGGTCGGACCGTCAGCAGCAGGAGGCGATGCTCGACGCACCGGCGTCGTCCCTGGCACGGCCGGCGGTGTTCGTGCCGGAGTCGAAGCCGGTCGACGAGCTGCTGCGCGAGCTGCAGAGCGGCTCGTCGCACATGGCCATGGTGGTCGACGAGTACGGCGGCATCGCCGGCCTGGTCACCATCGAGGACGCGCTCGAGGAGATCGTCGGCGAGCTGACCGACGAGCACGACCCCACCGCTCCCGTCGTCGAGGAGCTGGGCGACGGGGTCTTCCGGGTCCCCGCGCGGCTCGGTCGCGACGAGCTGGGCGAGCTGTTCGACCTCGTGGTCGACGACGAGGACGTCGACACCGCCGGTGGACTGCTCGCGAAGGCGCTCGGCAAGGTGCCCCTCCCGGGCTCCGCCGGCGACATCCACGGGCTGCACCTCGTCGCCGACCGGGTCGAGGGCCGGCGTCGCCGGCTGGCCACGGTGCTGGCGAGCGTGGCCGAGAGCACGGACCGACCGACGGACACCCCCACCCCGGGCCGCGCCCCGACCGACACCCACGGAGCCACCCGATGACCTTCCACTCCGGATTCGCCTGCTTCGTCGGGCGCCCCAACGCCGGCAAGTCGACGCTGACCAACGCGCTCGTCGGCCAGAAGGTCGCCATCACGTCCGGTCGTCCGCAGACCACCCGGCACACCGTCCGCGGGATCGTGCACCGTCCGGACGCGCAGCTGATCCTCGTCGACACCCCGGGTCTGCACCGGCCCCGGACGCTGCTCGGGGAGCGGCTGAACGCCCTCGTCAAGGACACGCTCACCGAGGTCGACGTGGTCGGGTTCTGCCTGCCCGCCGACCAGCGGGTGGGCCCGGGCGACCGGTTCATCGCCGAGCAGATGTCCGAGCTGGCGCGGGACGGTCGGGGCACGCCCGTGGTCGCCGTCGTGACGAAGGCCGACCTCGTCGGCAAGGGCAAGCTCGCGGAGCACCTCATGGCCGTGCAGGCGCTGGGGGAGTGGGCGGACATCGTGCCCGTCTCGGCGACCTCCGGGTACAACGTCGACGTGCTGGAGAACGTGCTGATCGGGCACCTGCCGGAGGGCACCCCGCTGTACGCAGAGGGTGAGCTCACGGACGAGCCGGAGGCGGTCATGGTGGCCGAGCTGGTCCGGGAGGCCGCGCTGGAGGGTGTGCGCGACGAGCTGCCGCACTCGCTGGCCGTGGTCGTCGACGAGATCGTGGCGCGCGACGAGCCGGCGGCGAACGGCGTGCCGATGCTGGACGTGCGCGTGCACCTGTTCGTCGAGCGGGACAGCCAGAAGGCCATCATCATCGGCAAGGGCGGCGCACGGCTGCGCGACGTCGGCAGCCAGGCCCGCCGCGGGATCGAGGCGCTGCTCGGGGCCCGCGTCTACCTGGACCTGCACGTCAAGGTGGCCAAGGACTGGCAGCGCGACCCCAAGCAGCTCGGGAAGCTGGGCTTCTGAGCATGCTGAGGTCGGGTGGGCGGACGGCGTCCCGCGTGGGCACGGATGTGGACCGGCACGTGGGCCGGTCCTACCGCGTCGCGGCGAGCACCGCGCTCGGGGTGCTGATCCTGGCGGTCCTCGGGGCCGTCATGGGACCGCAGTGGGACCCGGTCCCGCTGGCCGACCCGCTGCTCGTCGAGACGTCGTCGACCGCTATCGGCTCCGCTGCAGCCGTGCCCGAGTACGACGTGCGCACCTCCGTCGTGACGGTCCGGCTCGACGGGGCGACCGTCGAGGCGCAGATCAGCGAGCCCGTCGGACTCGACGACCCCAAGCCCGGAGTCGTGTTCGTGCACGGTGCCGGCACCGGCCGGTTCGACACCGCCTTCCTCGAGCAGGCGCACGCGCTGGCCGCGTCCGGGATCGTCGCGATGGTGCCGAACAAGCGGCTCGACACGTACACCACCCGCCACCGCGACTACGTGCTGATGGCCGCGGACTACGAGGCCTCGGTCGAGGTGCTGCAGGCCTACCCCGGGGTCGACCCCGACCGGGTCGGCATCTACGCCGAGAGCGAGGGCGGCTGGATCGCGCCCGTCATGGCCGCGCAGGACCCGTCGATCGCGTTCGTGGTGCTGGTGTCCTCCCCGGTGGTCCCACCCCGCGAGCAGGCCGCGTTCGCGGTCGACTCCTACCTGCGCAACACCGGGGTGCCGCACGGGGTCTTCCGGGCGATCCCGCGCGCCGTCGGCATGTCGCTGCCCGGCGGAGGGTTCGAGTACGCCGACTTCGACGTCACCCCGTTCCAGCGCGAGATGCGCCAGCCCGTCTTCGTGGTGTACGGCACGGGCGACGCGTCGATGCCCGTGATCCAGGGCGCGGTGCAGGTCATCCAGGACACGGCGGTCGCCGGGAACGGTGACGTCACGGTCCGCTACTACGAGGGCGCCAACCACGGCATCCGCGTCGACGGACAGGTGGACGCGACCTTCCTGCGCGACCTGTCCGGCTGGGTGCTGGGGCTGCCCGCCACGGCCGACGCCGCACCGCGGATCGCCGGCGCGCAGCCGGTGCAGACGTACGTCGCGGCACCCGTCCCGGAGCCCCGGTGGTTCGGCGACGGCGACGTCGTCCTGGCGCTCGCGATCACGTCCGTGGCGCTCATCGTGCTCGGACCGCTCGCCGTCCTGGTCGCGCGCAGCGTCGAAGAGGCCACCGACCGGGTGCGCCGTCGTCGTGGAGCTGCCGTGACCGTCGCGGGACCCCGGTTCGCGCGCGGCGTGCTTCCGCGGCTGATCCTGCTCGGCGCCGGCGCGATCCTCACGGTGCTCGGACTCGTCTGGTACATCGTCGCGGTCGCGCGGCTCGCCCTGGACTACCAGCGCAACGACCTCGTGGTGCAGGGCGGCTGGGTCGTCGTGCGGGTCCTGGGCATCGCGGTGGTCGTCGTCGGGATCCTGCTGCTGCGGCGCTGCCGCCGGATCAGCCTCGCGGGCGGTGTCCCGGCGCCCGGGATCGTGCGGACGTCCGTCCTGTGGGCGGGCGTCATAGGCTCCGTCGTGCTGCTCGTGATCCTGGCCTACTGGGGTGTCTTCCAGCTGGGAATCTGACCAGAGTTGACCACGCGGCGGTTCGCGTTGTGTAGGAAGCGCTCACGTACGGCACGATGTGCGCCGATGATCTGAACGGACAGCCAGGACCGTTCCCAGGACAAGGGGGTCGCGTGCGTACGTCGTGGGGTTCGGCGACCGACCGTGGCCTCGTCCGCGAGGTCAACGAGGACGCTCTCCTTGCCTACCCGCCGGTCTTCCTCGTGGCGGACGGCATGGGCGGCCACGACGCGGGTGACCTCGCGAGCCGCATCGCCGTCGAGGAGTTCGCGCAGCTCGCCGGGCAGGCCGCGGCGACGGCCGACGACGTGCACGCGTGCTTCGACCGGACCGCCGCCCGGATCCGTGCCGAGTTCACCGGCGGACGCCAGGGCGGCACGACCGTCGCCGGGGTCGCGGTGACCGAGCACGAGGGCGGCTCCTACTGGCTCGTCTTCAACGTCGGCGACTCGCGCGTGTACCTCTGGTCCGCAGGAGTCCTCGACCAGGTGAGCGTGGACCACTCGGTGGTGCAGGAGCTGCTGGACCTCGGCGAGATCGACCAGACCGAGGCCGCGACCCACCCGGAGCGGCACGTCCTGACGCGCGCCCTCGGCACGGGGGACCCGCCGGAGCCCGAGTACTGGCTGCTGCCCGCCGGCCTCAACGACCGGCTGCTGATCTGCACCGACGGCCTCACGCGCGAGGTGGCCGACGAGGACCTGGCACGCGTGCTGGCCGAGACGGCCGACCCGCAGGACGCCGCCGCGCTCCTCGTCCGGCTCGCGCTCGAGCACGGCGCCCGGGACAACGTGAGCGCGGTCGTCGTCGACGTCGCCACCTCCGCCGGTGCGCACGACGACGTCCACATCACCGTGCCCCGCACCGGGGCGGAGCTCGGTCCCTACGTGTGGGACGAGATGCTCAACGGCGTGACGGTCCCGCGCCGCGCCCGGACGGCCACCAAGCCGATCCCGCGCGTGCCGGCCACCGGACCGGGCACGCCGGACCCGAACCCATCGAACGAGGAGCTCCCGTCATGAGCGTGCCCGAGTACTCCGCCGGCGAGTGGACGGCCGTGGTGCGACCGGGGTTCGTGGCGCTGCTCGGCGCCGGTACCGCCGAGTCCACCGTCCGCGCGCTCTGGCAGGACAGCGGCGAGGGTGTGTTCGCGGCGCTGGCCCTGCTCGCGCGCGACGGGTTCGGCGGTCTGCCGCCGTTCGCCGTCGTCTCCGTCGACGGTCGGCGGGTGCACGCCGCCCTGCGCGGTGACGTCGAGGTCGTCGTCGACGTGGACGGCCGGGAGGACGTGTGGCGCTCGGGTGAGGTGAGCACGTGGACCGAGCGGGTGCTCGACGGGGTGGCCGACGTCGTGGTGCAGGCGGACGGTGCACCGGCCGGTGCGCCGAGCCTCCCGCTCGCCGACGGGGTCGCCGCCGCGTCCCGGGTCCGGCTCGCGCTGACCGCTCGTGACGTCCCCGAGGGGGTGTCGACGACCGCGCCCGCGACGAACCCGGTCGGCGTGGCGCCCGTGGCCGAGGCCGACGACGAGGCCGTCGCCGACGAGGCCGGCATGGACGAGCCGGCCGAGACCGCGGTCGTGGACGAGGAGCTCACCGAGGACGCCTCCCTGACCTCCGAGATCGTCGACGCCGTCCCGTGGGACACCTCCGTGCACGCGCCGGTGTCGTCGCCGGTCCCCGCGATCGTCGACTCCGTCTCGTGGGACGAGCCCACCGAGGTCGAGCTGGTCCCGCTCACCGAGGACGCGCACGACGAGGACACCGACACGGAGGCGGACACCGAGGCCGAGGGCTCCCCTCAGGACCCGTCGGGCGTCGTCGCAGCGGCTGAGTCGATCCTCACCTCGCAGTACCAGCCCGGCGCGACCGACGCCGCGGTCGCGCCGCTGCCGGTCGGTGGCGCGTCCCTGGACGACCACGACGGCCTGACCATCCTGTCCACGGACCTCGCCGAGATCCGCGAGCAGCTGCCCTCGTGGGCCTCGGACGAGCTCCCCGGCCCGTTCCGGACCCCCGCGGTCGCTGGCCCCCCGGCGCGCCTCGTGCTCTCGACGGGGCTCGTCGTGCCGCTCGACCGCGCCGTGCTGCTGGGTCGCGCCCCGCAGGTCGCCCGGGTGACCAACCGCGAGCTGCCGCGCCTGATCACGGTGCCGAGCCCGCAGCAGGACATCTCCCGCACGCACGCCGAGGTGCGGGTCGAGGGCGAGCACGTCGTCGTGACGGACCTGGACTCGACGAACGGCATCCACGTGTCCCGGCACGGCGAGGGTGCGCGACGGCTGCACCCGGGGGAGCCCAGCGTGGTCGGCGTCGACGAGATCGTCGACCTCGGCGACGGCGTGACGTTCTCGGTGGAGCGGGGTTCGTGACCGCACGCCGCGAAGCGTCGACGCCGCCACGCCTGCCGGGCTACGAGTACCTCCGGGTCCTCGGCCTCGGAGGCTTCGCGGACGTCTTCCTGTACCAGCAGGAGCTTCCGCGGCGTGAGGTGGCGGTCAAGGTGCTGCTCGCGGGCAGCCTCGACGACGAGGTGCGGGGCCGGTTCCAGCAGGAGGCCAACCTCATGGCCCAGCTGTCGCACCACCCGTCGATCGTCACGATCTACCACGCGGCGATCGCGGCCGACGGACGCCCGTTCCTGGTGATGGAGTACTGCTCCCGGCCCGGTCTGGCGGAGCGGTACCGGCAGGAGCGCATCTCGGTCGCGGAGGCGCTGCGGATCGGCATCCGGCTGGCGTCGGCCGTCGAGACGGCGCACCGCGCCGGGATCCTGCACCGGGACATCAAGCCCGCGAACGTGCTCACCACCGACTTCGGGTGGCCGGCGCTCACCGACTTCGGCATCGCCGCGACGACGGGTCACGGAGCGGGTGCGACGGTCGGCATGTCGATCCCGTGGTCACCGCCGGAGCTGCTGGGCGAGCACCCGACGGGCGACGAGCGGTCGGACGTCTACTCGTTGGCGGCGACGATCTACTCGCTGCTCGCCGGGCGGACCCCGTTCGAGATCGCCGGGGGGCAGAACACCGCGCAGCAGCTGGTCGCCCGGATCGAGCGGGCACCGCTGCCGCTGACCGGCCGCGACGACGTGCCCCCGGCCCTGCAGGAGCTGCTCGAGCGCGCCATGGCCAAGCACCCGACCCGCCGGTTCGCCTCCGCGGCGGCCGTCGCGCGCGCCCTCCAGCAGGTCGAGGCGGACCTCCGGCTGCCGATCACCCCGCTCGACCTCATGGACGCGCCCGACGCCGGGCCCGAGCTGGACGCGCCGGCGCCGTCGACGGACGGGGACCGCGAGGACGCGACCCGGCTGCGCTCGATCGTCACCGTCCCCCTGGTTCCCGTGGTGCCCGCGCCCGAGGCGCCGGCGCCGCCGGGTGCGGACGAGGCGACGCGCCTGCGCGGAGTGACCTACGTCGCGCCCGAGCCCGCGACCGCTCGTCCCGGTCCGGTGTTCGTCGCGCCCGCGGAGGTCGTCGAGGCCGAGCCCGAGACGGTCCAGCGTGGACGGTCGCGCATGGTGGCCGGTGTGGTGTCGGGGCTGGTCGTGCTCGCGGCGGTCGTGGCGATCGGTGCTGCGGCGCTACGGGACTCCGGATCGGCCGGTGACGGTCCGACGGCGACCGCGGACTTCACCCAGGACGCTGCGCCGACGGGCATCACCGACCCCGTCCCGTCGCCGTCCGGGCTGCAGGGCACCCGGCAGGCGGACGGGTCTGTGGTGTTCACGTGGGACAACCCGGAGCCTCAGGAGGGCGACCGCTACGTGTGGGGCGTCCTGCAGGCCACGGGCGAACCCACCCTTGCGCCGATCGACACCGCCAGGGTGACCGTCCCCGCCGACCAGGCGGCCACGGCACAGGTCTGCAT
The DNA here is from genome assembly GCF_001426705.1 of Cellulomonas sp. Root485. GTDB lineage: Bacteria > Actinomycetota > Actinomycetes > Actinomycetales > Cellulomonadaceae > Cellulomonas. The sequence continues at coordinate 977,756 of NZ_LMFC01000001.1, forward strand.
CGAGGTCTCGATCGTGCGCGCCGACCGCAGCACGTCGGCTGAGCCGGCGCAGGGGTGCACGTCGTGAGGTGGGGCTCGGTACGGTCGCGGGCGACCACGGCGGCGGCCGTCGTCACGGTCCCTGTGCTCGTGCTGGTGCTCGCGCTGCTCGACCAGGGCTTCCCGCTCGCCCGCCTGGACCTGAACGACGGTGGCGTGTGGCTGACCGCGACGAGCAAGCTGCAGCTGGGCCGCTACAACGCGCAGGTCGAGGAGCTCAACGGCGGCCTCTCGGCGGCGGGGAGCACGTTCGACGTCCTGCAGGACGCCGGAGACGTGCTGCTGGTCGAGCCGGGCTCGGTCGCGGTCGTCGACCCCGCGTCGGTCACCCTGGCTGCCCAGGTCGCCGTGCCGGGTGCGGTCGTGTCGATGGCGGCAGGCGTCGTCTCGGTGGTGGACCCCGACGGGAACGTCTGGGTCCGCCCGATCTCGGACCTGGGCACGCTGCGGATCGCGACGGACACCCCGGACGTCGAGCTGGGGAAGGGCGGAGCCGCCGTGGTCGCGCGCAGCGGCGCCGTCCTGGCGGTGGCGCCCGACGACGGTGCGGTGACCCGAGTCGACGTCGTGGACGGCGCCGCGCGGGCCACACCGCTGGGGACGCTGGGCGCCGGCCCGGTCGGCCGGCTGACCGCCGTGGGCGACGAACCCGTCGTGCTGTCGGGCGGCACGGTGCGGACGTTGGAGGGCGAGGTGGACCTCGACGGCGAGGGACTGGCCCTGCAGCAGCCGGGACCGGAGGCCTCGCGCGTGCTCGTGGCCAGCCGTACGGCGCTGCTGGAGGTCCCGCTCGACGGCGGGTCCGTGGTGGAGCACCCGACCGACGGCTCGGGCGTGCCCGCCAGGCCGGTGCAGGTCGGCCGGTGCGCCCACGGGGCGTGGGCGTCGGCCGTCGGGTCCTACCTGCAGCTGTGCGACGGCGAGGACGCCACCATCAAGAACCTCGAGGAGATGTCCTCCGCGGACGTGCTCGAGTTCCGGGTGAACCGGCAGGTCGTCGTGCTGAACGACACGCTGCGCGGCCGCCTCTGGATGCCCCTGCAGGACACGGACCTGCGGGTGCCGGAGTGGACGGAGATCGAGCCGGAGGAGCAGCCGGACGAGGCCCCGGAGGAGACCGAGGCCTCGGACACCACCCAGGACCTCGTGACCGAGTGCTCCACCGAGTCGGCCCCGCCGACCGCGGCCGACGACGAGTTCGGCGTGCGACCCGGCCGGACCACGATCCTCCCGGTGATCGACAACGACTCGTCGTCCGACTGCGGGATCCTCGTCATCTCGGAGTTCGACCCCCTGCCCGCCGACTTCGGCCGGATCGAGGCGATCTACGGCGGACGCTCGCTGCAGGTGGCTGTCGCCGAGGGCGCCACCGGCACCGCCGAGCTGACGTACACGATCACCGACGGCCGCGGCACCAACGCACCGTCCACGGCGCGCGTGGTGCTCACCGCACGGGACGGGTCGCTCGACGAGCCTCCGGTCCAGCTCCGGACCGGCGCGCTGCAGGTCGAGCAGGGCGGGCAGGCCGACCACCAGGCCCTCGCGGACTTCGTGGACCCCGACGGCGACGACCTGGTGCTCGTCGGAGCCACGGCGGACCCGACCTCGGGGTCCGTCCGGTTCCGCCAGGACGGCACGGTGACGTTCCGGGCGGACGGCGCCCAGCTGGGCCGCACGAGCGTGACCCTCCTCGTGTCGGACGGGACGTCCACGACCGAGGGCCGGCTCGACGTCGACGTGCGTCCCGCGGGCTCGCTCGCGCCGCAGATCGACCCGGTGCACGTCGTGACGTACGTGGACCAGCCCGTCACGCTCCACCCGCTCGACGCGGTCCGCAGCTCGTCGGCGGAGCCGCCTCGGCTCGCGGGTGTCGAGGACGTCGTCGGCGCGACGATCACGACGGACCTGCAGGGGGGCACCTTCACGTTCAGCGCCGCTCGCGCCGGCAGCTACTACGTCAACTTCCTCGTGTCGGCGCCGCCGCAGCAGGCCACCGGCCTGGCGCGGGTCGACGTGCTCGTCTGGCCCGAGACGGACCAGCCGCCGATCGCGGTCCGGGACCAGGCGTACCTGCCGGCGGACGGTGAGGTCACGCTCGACCCGCTGGAGAACGACACCGACCCCGCCGGCAAGGTGCTGATCCTGCAGTCGGTCGACGCACCCGAGGGGCTTCGGGTCGCCATCCTGGAGCACCACCTGGTGCAGATCTCGTCGGAACGGACGCTGACCGCTCCGGTGGCGCTGCGCTACACCGTGTCCAACGGGCAGGACAGCACGATCGGGGAGATCGTCGTGCACCCGGTGCCGCCGTCCGCGACGTCCCAGCCTCCGGTGGTGCCCAACGTCGAGGTCGACGTCCGGACCGGCGGCGTCGTGACGATCCCGGTGCTCGACGACGCGTACGACCCCGACGGCGACCGCCTGACGCTCCGGACCCAGCTCGCCGAGCCCCTGGCCAGCGGGCAGGGGCTGCTGTTCGTCTCCGGGGACGTGCTGCGCTACCAGGCACCCGACGAGCCCCTCACCGCGCGTGCCACGTTCGAGGTGGAGGACGCCACCGGCAACCTGACCGCCGCCACCGTGACCGTCCGGGTGCACGCGTCGGACGCGAGCGCGAAGGCTCCGCCCCGGCCCCGGGACCTGGTGGCACGGGTCTTCCAGGGCGACACGGTCCGCATCTACGTCCCGCTCGTCGGGATCGACCCCGACGGCGACGGCGTGACGCTGCTCGGCATCGCGTCGTCCGCCCTGCGCGGCCGCGTGACGGCGACCGGCGCGGACTGGCTCGAGTACCAGGCGTTCCCCGACGAGGTCGGCACCGACGAGTTCACCTACGCCGTCGAGGACTGGGTGGGGCAGCGTGCCGTGGCCACGATCCGCGTCGGCATCAGTCCGCGGCCCACCGACTCGGCCACGGTCGTGGCACGCGACGACGAGGTGACGGTGCGGCCGGGCCAGCGGGTGGAGGTCCGGGTGCTGGCGAACGACGTCGACTCCAGCGGCGGCGAGCTCACCCTGGGGACCGACCTGCAGATGGCCGAGGGCATCGACGCGAGGGTCGAGAACCGGCGGATCGTCGTGCAGGCCCCCGACGAACCCGGGGTGCTCCAGATCGCCTACACCGCGTCCAACGAGCGTGGTGGCCGCGACTCGGGGGTCCTCACGGTGACCGTGTCCTCGGACGCCCCCGTGCTGCCGCCCATCGCGCGCGACATCGTCGTGCCCGCGACCGACACGCTGGACCGCACCGAGGTCTCCGTCGACGTGCTCGCGGTCGCGCAGAACCCGAGCGGGCCGCTCAGCGACCTCGAGGTCTCCGTGCCGGGGTCGCAGTCGGACGTCGCGCGGGTCAGCGAGAGCGGCCAGGTCGTCGTGACCCTCGTCGACCACGCCCAGACGGTGCCCTACCTGCTCACCAACAGGACCGGCACCAGTCCGGTCGCGTCCTACGCGTTCATCACCGTGCCGGCGCTCGGGTTCTTCCGGCCGGTGCCCCGCCCGAAGGCACCCGAGCTGCGCGTGGCATCGGGGGAGCGCCTCGTCGTCCCGCTGGGCGAGCAGGTCCAGGTGGCCCCGGGCCGCACGGCGCGGATCGCCGACCCCCTGGGCGTGTCCGCCACGCGGTCGGACGGCACGAGCCCGATCGTGGACGACGAGACGCTCCAGTTCACGTCCGCCCCCGGGTACGCGGGACCGGCGTCGATCACGGTCCCCGTCACGGACGCGTCCGCCCCGGGCGACACCTCCGCGCGGACGTCCGTCATCACGCTCCAGATCACCGTGTACGCCGTCGACGACTACCCCCCGACGTTCGAGCCGTCGACCATCGACGTGGCCCCCGGGGAGCCCGCCCTCGCGGTGGACCTCAGGTCCTTCACGACGGGACCGGAGGGGGCGAACCCGACGGACGGTCGCTACGCGTACACGCTCGTCTCCGCGATCCCGGCCGGCTTCTCGGGTGCCATCAACGACGGCGTGCTGAGCATCGCGGCCGACGCGACCACGCCGAAGGGCCGGACCGAGTCGCTGGCCGTCCGGGTCGGCTACGGCCGCACCGGCTCGTTCGAGACGGCCGTCGACGTGCGCGTCATCGCGAGCACGCGGCCGACCGTGCGCGTGGTCGATCGCACGATCGACGGCGTCGAAGGCCGGCAGAGCACGGTCGACGTGCTGGAGGGGGCGTTCAACCCCTTCGCGCCCGACCCGATGACGGTGGTCGGCGCGACCGTCGAGACACCCGGGGCAGGCACGGCCGGCGCCACCTCGAGCACCGTGAGCGTGCGACCGGCCGAGGGCTTTATCGGCCAGATGGTCACGCGGTTCCGGGTCCGGGACGTCACGGGCGACCCGGACCGCGAGGTCGAGGGGCGCGTCACCGTCGTCGTGCGCGGCAAGCCCGCCACACCGACCGCACCGCGGATCGGCGAGGTGCGGGACCGGACGGTCGTGCTGTCCTGGGACGCGCCGGACAACCGCGGCGCGCCCATCACCGGCTACCGCGTGGTCGCGAGCCCGGGCAACCTCGTGCGGCAGTGCGCGAGCACCACCTGCACGATCGACGGCCTCACCAACGACGTCGAGTACACGTTCACGGTCGCCGCGCAGAACGAGGTCGACTGGTCGGAGCCGAGCAGCCCGTCCGCGCCGGCGAGGCCCGACGCGGTCCCGGACGCGCCGGCGGCGCCCACGCTGGAGTTCGGCGACGGCTCGGTCCGGGCGACGTGGGCGGCGCCGGCATCGACGGGCTCGCCGATCTCCAGCTACACGCTCGAGATCTCCCCAGCGCCGCCGGCAGGGCCGGCCTCGGTCACGTCCCCGACGACGAGCTACACGTTCACCGGCCTGAAGAACGGCACGGCCTACTCGGTCCGCGTCCGCGCGCACAACAAGGCGCCGGACCCGGGCGCCTGGTCGCCGTCGTCCGCACCGATGGTCCCGGCGCGCGCGCCGGAGGCACCGACGGTGACCGCGACGCCCACCGACTCGACGCTCGGCCGCGTCATCGCGATCACGTGGACCGCGCCGGTCGACAACGGCGACGCGGTCGCTCAGTACGAGGTCGTCGTCGACGGTCCCGGCGGTGACACCTACCCGGTCGCCGCGGGCACCCAGCAGCTGACGTTCGACCAGGCGCAGACCAAGTACCCGTACCGGGTCTCGGTGCGTGCCAAGAACAAGGCCGGCTGGGGCGAGGTCGGCACCACCACGGCGTCGACGTTCGGGCTCCCGACCGCACCGACGTCCGTGACCGCCGTCGCGATCGCAGGGGCCGGTCGGATCGAGGTGCGCTGGTCCGGGGCCGACGACAACGGCACCCCGATCCAGTCCTACGTCGTCCGCCTGCCGGACGGTGGCGAGCTCGACGTGGGGAACCGGTCGTCCTGGACGTTCGAGAACCTCACGGGTGGTGCGAGCTACACCTACCAGGTGCGCGCGGTGAACGGTGCAGGGTCCAGCGGATGGAGCGGCCCCGCCACGGCGACGGCCACCACCCCGCCGGGCACGCCCACCGCGTCGGTCGCGGTGACCGGCAACGGCACCGGCGGCCGGCCCACCGAGATCACGGTCGGCCGTGGCCCCGAGGTGAGCAACGGCGGCGGCGGCACGGTGACCTACACGTGGACGCTGGCCGGCGAACGCGGCGCCGACCGTGCGTCCGGGACGTTCAGCGGGACCACCGCGACGATCGACGTCTCGGGCTGGCGCCTGCCGTTCACCGGCGCGCGGGTGACGGCGACCGTGACCGCCAGCACCGGGCTCGGTTCCGCTGCCGACGACGCGTCGATGGACGTGTCGTGGGGCCAGCCACCGAGCATCGTCCAGAACCTGACGATCACGCCGGACGACGCGACGCTCCCGACGCACGTCTCCGTGGTCTGGTCACCGCCGGCGAACGACGGCGGCCTCGGCGTCGACGACTACCGCGTGTGCTGGGCGGTCAACGGCGGCCCCGCCCAGGGCTGCGCGAACACCGGCGGCGCGACGACGGCGGAGAAGGACCTCGCCGACCTCGGGCTGCCTGCGCCCGTGCCCGGTAACACCGTGACGGTCACGGTGACCCCCAGCAACGACCTCGGCGGCGGGCCGCCCGCATCGAAGACCTACACGGTCGGCCCATGACCCACCTGCACCCGAGGGGCCGCGCGCCCCGACACCGAAGGAGAAGCCCCCGATGACCCCCGAGCAGAGCATCTGGTTCGCGGAGACGTTCGACGCGCTCGTGTCCAACGTCGGCCTGGCGCTGCTCGGCAAGGAGCACACGGTCCGCCTGGCGCTCACGGCCATGGTCGCCGAGGGGCACCTGCTGCTCGAGGACGCACCCGGCACCGGCAAGACGTCGCTGGCCAAGGCGCTCGCCGCGACGGTGCAGGGCAGCCACCACCGGATCCAGTTCACGCCGGACCTGCTGCCCTCGGACGTCACGGGCGTGACGATCTACGACCAGAGCACGCACCGGTTCGAGTTCCACCCGGGCCCGATCTTCGCGTCCGTCGTCCTCGCCGACGAGATCAACCGCGCGTCGCCGAAGACCCAGGCCGCCCTCCTGGAGGTCATGGAGGAGGGGCAGATCACGGTCGACGGCGTCACGCACCCGGTGGGTCGGCCGTTCATGGTGATCGCGACGCAGAACCCCATCGAGCAGGCGGGCACGTACCGCCTGCCGGAGGCCCAGCTGGACCGGTTCCTCATCAAGACGTCCCTGGGCTACCCGGACCGTGCGTCGACCATCGAGATCCTGGCCGGCGCGAAGGACCGCACCACGAACCTGACCCCGCGGATCACCACGCAGGCGGTCGGCACCATGGCGGACCTCGCGCAGACCGTGCACATCGACGAGGTCGTGCTCGACTACGTCGCCCGGCTCACGGAGGCGACGCGGGACGACTCCCAGACCGCCATCGGGGCGAGCGTGCGCGGTGGTCTGGCGCTCGTCCGCACGGCCAAGGTGTGGGCGGCCGCGGCCGGTCGCGAGTACGTCATCCCGGACGACGTGAAGGACCTGGCCCAGCCGGTCCTGGCGCACCGCCTGCTGCTCGACACGGAGGCGGAGTTCGCGGGCGTGACCGCGATCGAGATCCTGGGCCGGATCCTCGAGACGACGGCACCGCCGGCCGTACGGGTGGGCTGATCGTGGGTCTACGGATCTCACCGGTCGGGTGGGGGGCGCTCGCCGTGGCGGCCCTCGGCCTCGTGCTGGGCCGGTGGTTCGGGTGGCTGGAGCTCGCCGCGGTCGGTGCTGCGCTGACGGCCGTGCTCGTGGTGTCGATGCTGATGACCGTCGGTCGTGCTCGCTACGCCGTCACGCTCGACATGGCGGACCGCCGCGTGAAGGTGGGGGAGCGCGCGCTCGGCCGCCTCGAGGTGCGCAACGTCGCGCGCCGCCGGTCGCTACCGTCCCGGATCGAGCTGCCCGTCGGTGCGGTCGTCGCGGAGCTCGCTGTCCCGGGCCTCGCTCCCGGCGCGGGCCACGACGAGCTGTTCGCGATCCCGACCACGCGCCGCGCGGTGATCGTGGTCGGCCCGGTGCGTTCCGTCCGCGGCGACCCGTTCGGGCTCGTGCGGCGCAGCGTGCGGTGGACGCGGCCCACCGAGGTGTTCGTGCACCCGCTCCTCGTGTCGCTCGCGGGTGCGAGCGCGGGCCTCCTGCGCGACCTGGAGGGCCAGGCGACACGCGACCTGTCCGACTCGGACCTGTCGTTCCACGCCCTGCGCGACTACGTCGCGGGTGACGACCGCCGGTACATCCACTGGCGCACGACGGCGCGTCGCGGAAGCCTCATGGTCAAGCAGTTCGAGGACACCCGGCGCACCACGACCGCGCTCGCCCTGGCCACCGACCCGCGGGACTACGCCGACGACGACGAGCTGGAGCTCGCGGTGTCGGTCGTCGCCTCCGTCGGGGTCCAGACGATCCGCGAGGAGCGTGACCTCGTGGTGCTCGCCGGGCCGGGCAAGCTCCGCGCCGAGACGCCCCCGCTCCTGCTCGACGACTGCTCCGCCATCGCGCTGTCGAGCGTCGGTGCGGGGGTGACCCTGCTGGGGCGCCGCGTCGTGCGCGAGGCACCGGAGGCGTCGGTGGCGATGCTCGTCACCGGCTCGGTGCCCGGCGACACCGACCTGCGGCTCGGCGCCCGGCACGTGACCGCCGGGACGCGGACCGTCGTCCTGCGGTGCGAGCGGGGCGCCGACGTGTCGGTCCGCACGCAGGGGTCCCTGAGCCTCGCGACCATCGGCCGGCTGGACGACCTCCCGCGCCTGCTCCGGCGGGTGACCGCATGACCCCGCGACCGGCCGCCCGCGCGGCCGTCGACGTCGGCTGCCTCGTCGGGACCCTGGCCCTGGCCCTGACGCCGCTCCTCGAGGTGTACGGCGGCCTGACGGCCCTGCCCGCGCTGGCGGGCGGGCTGCTGCTCGGCACGAGCGTCGCGCTGCTGGGTGCAGCCCGACGCTGGTCCGCGATCACGGTCGTCGCGGCGGTCGTCGTGGTGTTCGTGCTGGCAGGCGGAGCGCTGGCCGCCCCGTCGACCACGGTCGCCGGGGTGGTGCCCACCCCGCAGACCGCTGTGGCGCTCGCGCGCGGCGCCGCGTCGACCTGGAAGCAGGTGCTGACGCTCCAGCCGCCCGTCGGGTCGGAGGGCACGCTGCTGGTCGCGGCCTACCTGCTGGCGCTCGTCGGGTCGTGCCTCGCCGTGTCGGTCGCCCTGCGCGCTCGGACCGGCGCTGCGGCCGCGTCCGCCGCTCTCGTGCCCGTGGCGGTGACGATCGCGACGATCGTGCTCGGCACCCGTCGCCCGATCGTCGACCCGGTCCTCACCGGTGTCCTGCTCGTGGTCGTCCTGCTGCCGTGGGCGGCGTGGCGTGCCGGGGTGCTGCGCGCCCGTCGCGTAGTCGCCACCGGCGCGCTCGTGGCGGTGGCGGTCGGGGCGGCCGTCGTCGGCGCCCCGGCCGTGGTCGGCGCGACCGACCGGCTCGTCGTGCGCGACGAGCTGGTTCCTCCGTTCGACCCGCGTGACTACCCCAGCCCGCTGTCCGCCTTCCGGGAGTTCGTGAAGGAGGACGCCCCGCTGTTCACCGTGGCCGGGCTGCCCGAGGGGGCGCGCGTCCGGCTGGCGACGATGGACCGGTACGACGGCGTCGTGTGGAACGTGGCGGGCGACGGGTCCGCGCAGGCGTCCGGCGAGTTCCGGCGGGTCGGCTCGCAGATCGACACGACCGTGCGGGGTGACCGGGCGCACGTCGAGTTCACCGTCGACGAGCTGGCCGGCGTGTGGCTCCCGACGGTCGGTCAGGCCACGAGCTTCGACATCGCCGACGCCGACGCGGCGAGCGACCTGCGCTACAACGACGCGACCGGCGGTGCCGTGCTCACCGGGGGCGTCCACGAGGGCCTCTCGTACGGCATCGACGTCGTCGTGCCGCGCGTCCCGGCTGCGACGGAGGTGGGCAGCGCTCCCGAGTCCGACATCGCCCAGCCTGCGCTCACCGGGGTGCCGGACGTCGCCACGGTGACAGCCGCGGACGTGGCACGCGACGCGGGCAGCCCGGTGCAGATCAGCGCCGCGCTGGAGACGTGGCTCGCCGAGGAAGGCTTCTTCAGCCACGGCATGCAGGTCTCGGGCACGGAGTCGCTGTCCGGGCACGGCGCGGACCGGATCACGGCGCTGCTCGGCGGCGACCTCATGGTCGGCGACGGCGAGCAGTACGCCGCGGCGATGGCGCTGATGGTGCGCGAGATGGGGCTGCCGGCGCGGGTCGTGCTGGGGTTCGTCCCGGAGCCGGGTGGCGGCGACGACCCCGTCGAGGTCACCGGCGCGGACGTCCAGGCGTGGGTCGAGGTCGCGTTCCAGGGCTACGGGTGGGTGCCGTTCGACCCGACCCCGCCGCCGGAGCAGACGCCCCAGGAGGAGGACCAGGAGAAGCCCTCCGAGCCGAACCCGCAGGTCGTGCAGCCTCCGCCGCCGCCTCCCGGTGCGGTCACGCCGCCCGACGAGGACACCGAGCAGCCCCAGACCGACGACCCGGACGACGGCGAGGACGGCAGCGCGCTGTTCTGGCGGATCGCCCGGGCAGCAGGCATCGCCGCGATCCCCGTGCTGCTGCTCGCGTCGCCGCTCCTGGTCATCGTCGCGCTCAAGGCCCGGCGGCGGCGCCGTCGGCGCCGCAGCCCCGACCCGGTGGCGCGCGTGGCGGGCGGCTGGGACGAGGTGCTGGACACCGCTCGCGACCTGCGCCGACCAGCGGGTGCCCTGGCGACGCGCAACGAGTCCGCGCTCGCGCTCGCGGCGTCGTTCGCCGACGCTCCCGGTGGCACGCTCGTCGCCACCCGGGTCGGTGCGCTCGCGCGCGCGGCGGACCACGCCGTGTTCAGCGCGGGTGAGCCGAGCGGGGCCCACGCCACCGCATACTGGGCAGACGTCCAGCAGACGGTCGACGCGATGACGCGCAGCGTCGGCTGGCGCCGGCGTGTGCGGGCCCGGGTGTCCACCGCCTCGCTGAAGAACCACCGCAACCGCCGCCCGAAGGGCACGTCATGACACGACACGGACACGCTCCCCACGCCGCCGGGGAGGACTCGGCGCCCGCCACGATGTCCCGGCGCTTCTGCGCCGGCCTGATCGACCTCGCGCTCCTGCTCGTTCTCGGTGGCGGGGTCCTGGTCCTGGGCCTCGCGCGGGGCGGTGGTGCTCTGGTGCTGGTCGGCTCCGTGTCGGTCCTCGTGGTGTCGGTGGCCCAGTGGGTGGCGCACGGGCGGTCGGGGTGGACGGTGGGACGGCGCGCGGTCGGGATCCGCACGCTGGACGTCGAGTCGCGCACCCCCATCGGGCTGCTCCGGGTGCTGGTGCGCTCCGCCGTGATCGCCGCAGGCGCCCTCGCGCTCGGCGTCGGGCTCCTCGTCGTCCTCGCGTCGCCGGCCTTCGACCGGACGGGACGACGGCGTGGCTGGCAGGACCTGGCGGCGCGGGACGAGGTGCTGCGCGTCCGCGCGCAGCAGGTTCCGGTGGTCGTGCCGCCGCGGGTGCGGCGCACCGAGCCGGCGCCGCAGCCTGCCGGACGCCGACCGGTCAGCGTCCCGGGATGGGCCGTCGCCGAGCCCGGGATGTCCGCAGAGGGCACGGCCCTGCTCGATCTCCTCTTCGACGAGTCGCGGCCGGCCGCGCTGGTCCTCGCGCCCCTCGCACCGCAGCGCAGCGGGCCTGACCTGGACACGCGCGCGACCCCTGTCGTGCGGCAGGTCGGGCTCAGCTACGGCCTCGCCCCGGAGCTGGAGCTGACCCGTCCCGCGGGCCCGCGCCACGACCTGGCCGCCGCGCCGGTCACCCCCGTCGTTGTCGATCCCCGGGCCGCGGAGATCGAGCTGGGCGACGGGCAGCACATCACGATCGCCCGGACGGCGCTGGTCGGCCGCAACCCCGCGTCGGACGCGGACGTCCAGCTCGTGCGCGTCGTCGACCCGGCGCGTTCCGTCTCCAAGACCCACCTCCAGATCGGGGTCGAGCCCGGCGGGGTCTGGATCGCCGACCGCGGGTCGACGAACGGCACGGTCGTGACGCTGCCCGACGGCGCGCAGGTGGTGTGCCGGGTGGACCAGCAGGTGCGCCTCCGGGTGGGGTCGACGGTGACGTTCGGGGACTGCTCCCTCCGGCTGATCCGCGCGCCCGGGAACGACCCGATGGCCTAGGGTCGGATCATGGCGGACCGACGCCCCGCTGCACGGATGCAGCTCGTCGAGGTCGAGGACGCCCCGACCGCGGCCGACCGGTCGCGCCTGGCGGACAACCCGCCGCCCCAGGACCCCGTCACCCCCGTCGAGCCGCCTCGTACCGGCGCAGACGTCCTGCGCCGGTGGTGGCCCGTCGCTGCGGCCGTGGTGCTCGTCGTCGTGGTCGTGTCCGGCGTCGTGGCCTCCGCGCGGGACCGCGCGTTCGTTGCCCGCATCGCCGCGGTGCCCGGCCTCGTCCGTCCCCTCGACGCTGCACCCGAGCCGCTGTGGGAGGCCCGCGCGGCGCTGCTGCCCGGTACCGTGCTCGCGGCCGACGGCGCTCTTGTCGTGCTCGCGGAGGGCGAGAGGGCCTGGACGGTGACCTCGCACGACGCGGTGTCCGGCACGCAGCGGTGGGCGGTCGACCTCGTGCCCGTGTCGACCGCAGGGTTCGAGGCGACGGCGGCGGTCTGCCCGCCCCTGCGCAGCGACGTCGGCGACCTCGTCGTCTGCCTCGTCCGGCACCCGCCGGTGCTCTACTCCGACGACGCGTCGATCCAGGAACCGCCCCGGGTCTCGGTGGTGCCGCTGTCGGCGCGGGACGGCGAACGGCTCGGCGACTGGCAGCTCCGCGGGACTCTCGTCGCGTTCGACCGGGTCGAGGACGACCTCCTCGTCGGGACCCTCGACGCCGACGGCCGGATGACGGTGCAGAGGCGTGACGCCCGGACCGGCGACGTGGTGTGGTCCATCGTCACCCCCGTCGTGATGAACGACCCCGTGATCAGTGTCGCGGCGACGATGCGCGTCCTCGACCCGCTGATCGTGCTCGAGGGTGGGGCGACGATCGTCCTCGACGTCGAGGACGGCAGCACGCTCATGACCGGACCGCGGTTCGGCGGCCTCCAGGTCGCGGCGCTCGGTGAGCGGTTCGCGACGTGGGCTCCCGCCGGCGGAGGCCACGTCCACGACGTCGACGGGACCGAGCTCTTCGCCGTCCAGGCGCTGCCCGCGCAGCTGTCGGCCGACGATGGGTCGGAGCCCGGGACGATCGTCGTCGACGAGGGCCCGCAGATGGCCGGGGTGGACGCGACGACGGGGGCACAGAGGTGGCGCACCCCGTCGCAGCTCGACCCGCGTCTCCTGGTCTCGGACCGCCTCGTCGTCGCCGGTGCCGACAGCTACGGCGTGCTGGACGTCACCGACGGCTCGATGATCTGGGACGTCGACACCGGTGCCGTCCTGACCTGGAACCCCGTCTCCGACGGCACGCTCGTCCTCGGTCCCGGCACGTCGCCGGACGGCCGGCCGGAGCTGTGGGGCCTCGGGCTCCAGGACGGTGTCCGGTACTGGTCGGTCCCGCTCCCCGAGGGGGTGCGCAGCGTCGACCCGATCGGCGGCCACCTCGTCGTCCGCACCGAGAACGACCTGATCGTCTACGGCTGATCGTCATGACCTCCGCCCTGCGGCCGGTGATGCAACGGGTGGCGCTCGACGAGGGCGGCGCGGGGGACGACGATCGTGTCCCCTCGGGGCCGCAACGGCTGCGTTCCGCCGTGGCCCGGCTGCGGACCTGGGCCGGCCGTCGTCCCGCCCGGGCGGCTGTCGCCGCCGCGGCAGCGCTCGCCGTCGTCCTGACCGCCGTGATCGGGACTCCCCGCTGGGTCGCCGGCCACGAACGCGAGGCGGTGCTCGGTGCCGCTCCGTTCGCGGGGGCGGTCCGACCCCTCGGGTCGGCGCCACGCGAGCGCTGGTCGGCGACCGTCGACGGCTCGGTCGCGCCGGTGCTCGCCGGGGACGTGGTCGTCGTGACGCAGACCGGTCCGACCGGGCGCCGCGTCGTCGGGCTGGACGTCGTCGCGGGCTCTCCGAGGTGGTCGGTGGCACTCGACGCCGACCTGGTCCCGGAGACCGTTCTGTGCCGGCCCGTCGGCGCCGACCTCGTGTGCGTGGTCGGACCGGAGGCGCCGTCGGACTCGCGGCGGTTCGTCCCGGACGACCCGGACCGCCCCGACGCTCCCGGCGCCGAGGCCGGTGCCTCCGTCCTGCTCCGCATCGATCCGGCCGACGGGCACGTGCGGTCCCGCAGCGAGGTGCCCGGCTGGGTGGTGGCGACCGCGCCGTCGGGGTCGGACCTCGTGGTGGCGACCTACGCGTGGGGGATGGTCGCCGTGCGCCGACTCGACCCGGCCACGGGTGAGGCGCGGTGGGAGACCCAGCGCTGGTCGACGTTCCAGTCGGCGGGCAGCAGCCGGGTGAGCCTGGTGGCCGCCGGCGACCTCGTGATGGCGACCGGCAACGAGGTGACGTTGCTGCTGGATGCGCGCACCGGAGAGCGGCTGCCGCGTCCGCGGGGTGCGTCGGTGAGCGACCAGGTGCGGCTGCTCGACGACGGGACCCTCGTGCGCACCCGGTTCCGGGTGCGCGAGACAGGGGTCGACGCCCTCTCCGAGCTGTCGGTCGGCCGTCAGGACCCGTGGTTCACCGTCCGCGGCTCGCTGGTCGAGCCGGGTGTCAGCGACGGCACGTCGGGTCTCGTGTTCGCGGCGAGCGGCCTGACCGGAGGTCCGCTGGGCGGCCGGGTGCGCGCCTACGCGCCGGGATCGTCCGAGGCCGTGTGGCGGGCGCTGACACCCGCACCCGAGGTGGCTGCGGACGTGGCCGGCCGCGTCGTCGTGCGCGGGGCGGGTGCGCTGGTCGGTCTCGACGCGCGGACCGGTGAGCAGGTCTGGCGCCGGTCGTTCGGGCCGGCGATGGGACGCACGTTCACGGACGGCGAGCACCTCGTCGTGGAGCGGGAGACCGCTGGCGGGAGCCCCTCGCTCACGGCCATCCGGCTCGACGACGGCGAGACGGCCTGGGACGCGCCGCTGCCCGTAGACGCTCCCCGGCCGCTGCGGCTGGGCCAGCACCTGTACGCGCTGGGGGACTCGCGCCTCGTGGCGCTGCGGTGAGACGTCTGTGGTGAGACGGGCGGGCCGGGAGGTTGCGGAACGTCCGGTCGTTCGGGGTACGGTGAGTTCGTGCTCGCAGTCACCCTCCTTCTTCGCTGCCGCGACGAGGCCCTCTAGGCCGCATCCTCGTCGCGGTGTCGTGTGTGCCGGCTGACTCCCCGCCGAACCGCCCGAAGGACGAGAGACCATGACCTATCTGGAGACGAGCGCACAGCAGCCGTCGTCGATGCCGGTGCACAAGTACCGCCCGTTCCACGAGCAGATCCAGGTGGACCTGCCCGACCGTCGGTGGCCCGACAACCGCGTCACCCAGGCACCCCGCTGGTGCGCGGTCGACCTGCGTGACGGGAACCAGGCGCTGATCGAGCCCATGAACCCCGCGCGCAAGCTCGAGATGTTCGAGCTGCTGGTGCAGATGGGGTTCAAGGAGATCGAGGTCGGCTTCCCGTCGGCGTCGCAGACGGACTTCGACTTCGTGCGGATGCTCATCGAGGAGGACCGCATCCCGGACGACGTCGTCATCCAGGTGCTGACCCAGGCTCGTGAGCACCTGATCGAGCGGACGTACGAGGCGATCGCGGGCGCCAAGCAGGCGATCGTGCACCTGTACAACTCGACGTCCACGCTGCAGCGCGAGGTCGTGTTCCGCTCGGACGAGGACGGGATCGTCGATATCGCGGTGTCGGGCGCCCGGTTCTGCCGGAAGTACGAGGAGCTCGTCCCGGACACCGACGTCTACTACGAGTACTCGCCCGAGTCCTACACCGGCACCGAGCTGGAGTTCGCGCTGCGGGTCTGCAACGCGGTGCTGGAGGTCCTGGAGCCGACGCCGGACCGCAAGGTGATCATCAACCTGCCGGCGACCGTCGAGATGGCGACGCCGAACGTGTACGCGGACTCGATCGAGTGGATGAGCCGCAACCTGCGCTACCGCGAGAGCGTCGTCCTCTCGCTGCACCCGCACAACGACCGCGGCACGGCCGTCGCCGCCGCGGAGCTGGGCTACCTGGCCGGTGCGGACCGCATCGAGGGCTGCCTGTTCGGCAACGGCGAGCGCACCGGGAACGTCTGCCTGGTGACCCTGGGCATGAACCTGTTCAGCCAGGGCGTCGACCCGCAGCTCGACTTCTCCGACATCGACCACATCCGCCGCACCGTCGAGCGCTGCAACCAGCTGCCCGTGGGCGAACGGCACCCGTACGGCGGGGACCTGGTGTTCACGGCGTTCTCGGGCTCGCACCAGGACGCCATCAAGAAGGGCCTGGACGCCCTGGAGGCCTCGGCGCAGCGGCAGGGCAAGACGGTCGACGACATCGTCTGGGCGGTCCCGTACCTGCCGATCGACCCGAAGGACGTGGGGCGCTCGTACGAGGCGATCATCCGCGTGAACTCCCAGTCCGGTAAGGGCGGCATCAGCTACCTGATGAAGTCCGAGAAGGACCTGGACCTGCCGCGCCGGCTGCAGATCGAGTTCTCCCAGGTGGTGCAGCGGCACACCGACCAGCACGGCACCGAGGTCACGGCCGACGAGCTGTGGCACATCTTCAACGACGAGTACCTGCCGGTGGAGCCGGGCAGCCCGTTCGCGCCGTGGGGCCGGTTCTCGCTGCGCGGCACGCGCGGGACCAGCGTCGAGGACGGGCCGGACACCCTGGAGGTCGACCTCGTCGACCGTGGCGTGCAGCGCACGCTCCAGGGCTCCGGCAACGGTCCGGTGGCGGCGTTCGTCGCGGCCGTGAAGACGCTCGGGGTCGACGTCGCGGTGCTGGACTACGCCGAGCACGCGCTGTCGGCGGGCGGCGACGCCACCGCGGCCGCCTACGTCGAGTGCGCGATCGGCGACGAGATCCTGTGGGGCGTCGGCATCGACCCGTCGATCACGACGGCCTCGCTCAAGGCGATCATCTCGGCGGTCAACCGGCACGAGCGCTGAGCGCTCCCGCCCCAGAACCACCGACCAGGCGGCCACCCCGCCGGTCGGTGTGCCCGGGGAGGGGCGCGCTCGGCGATCCCGCCCGCACCCCTCCCCGGGTCAGCAGTGCCCGGACACGTACCCCGGCGATCCCGGGGCGACGAGGTCCCGGTCGCGCAGGCTCGTCATGGCCGGCCGGTCCGGATCGGCGCAGATGTCGTCGATCGTTCCGCTGTACTCGACCGCGATCACCTGGTCGCCGTACGGGTCCGTGTAGGCGGCGCACTCGTCGAACTCGTGGCACTGCTCGGCGACCGCGAAGTCGAACCCGACCTCGGCGATCTCGTCGGCCGTGAGCTCGGGGGTGTTCTTCTGCCCGACCGCCAGCCCGCGCGCGTGCGCGAGGTCGGCGACGGCCTCGGCGATCGCGAGGGCGTCCTGCCGGTCCAGCTGCCCGCCGGACCGGGTCCACGAGTCGAGGTTGTCGAGCTCCACGGCATCGAACCCGGCGGTGACGCACCGGTCGAGCACCTTCTCGACCCGCTCGACGAGGGCGCCGCGCCGCGTGGTGTCGAGCAGGTACTCGTCGGGCCACGCGGGGTCCGGTGCCAGCAGGAGGGCGGGGTCGACGGTCTCGCCGGGCTGGGTCTGGAACGCGTTCACGTAGCAGACCGAGTAGACGCCCGGCTCGGGGGTCGCCGTCGCGTCGCGGACGACGACGGTGACGTCCTCGGCCGGTCGGTACGCCTCGCCGAGCTGGTAGTCGGCGACTCCGACGGGCAGCGGCACGACGTCCACAGCGGGTGCGCATGCGGCGAGGACAAGCGCGGCCGTCGTCACCAGACCTGCTCGTCGCCACCGCACGCCCGATGGTCGCACCTCCCGGACGCGTGTCCCGGAGCATCGGTGTGGGCGGCGCGGGAGACAATGGACGAGTGAGCCTCTACCGCGACGAGGCGATCGTCCTGCGCACCCACAAGCTGGGGGAGGCCGACCGCATCGTCACCCTCCTGACCCGGTCGCACGGGAAGGTCCGTGCCGTCGGCAAGGGGGTCCGCCGCACGTCGTCGAAGTTCGGGTCGCGACTGGAGCCGTTCATGTACGTCGACCTGCAGCTGAGCACGGGGCGCAACCTCGACATCGTCACGCAGGCCGAGACGCTGGGACCGTTCGGCCGACGGATCTGCGAGGACTACACGCTCTACACCGCCGGGACGGTCATGCTGGAGACCGCGGACCGGCTGGTCGAGGCCGAGCACGAACCCTCCCTGCAGCAGTACTGGCTGCTGGTCGGCGCGGTGAAGGCGCTCGCGGGCCGTGACCACGCGCCCGGTCTGGTGCTCGACTCGTACCTGCTGCGCGCGCTCTCCGTCGCCGGGTGGGCGCCCAGCTTCACCGACTGCGCGCGCTGCGGCGAGCCCGGACCGCACTCCGCGTTCGCGGTGGCCTCGGGCGGTGCCGTCTGCCGGGCGTGCCGGCCGCCCGGTGCAGCCGCGCCCGCACCGGAGACGTTCGCGCTCCTGGCCGCGCTGCTTGCGGGAGACTGGGCCGTCGCCGACGCGAGCGCCGAGCGGCACCGCGGCGAGGGCAACGGCCTGGTCGCCGCGTTCTGCCAGTTCCACCTCGAGCGCCAGCTGCGCTCGCTCCCGATGGTCGAGAGGGTCTGAATGCCGGTCCCACCCCCGCCGCACCCCAGCGGCGAACGCGCTCCCGCGATCCCGAAGGAGTTCGTGCCACGGCACGTCGCCGTCGTCATGGACGGCAACGGCCGGTGGGCCAACGCGCGTGGTCTGCCGCGGACGGCCGGTCACGCCGCGGGGGAGGCGTCGCTGCTCGACGTCGTCGCCGGTGCCATCGAGGTGGGCGTCGAGTACGTCTCGGCGTACGCGTTCTCCACCGAGAACTGGTCACGCTCGCCCGACGAGGTGCGCTTCCTCATGGGGTTCAACCGGGACGTGCTGCGCCGCCGGCGCGACCTCATGAACTCCTGGGGGGTGCGCGTCCGCTGGGCGGGCCGGCGTCCGCGGCTGTGGCGCTCGGTCATCACCGAGCTCGAGACGGCCGAGGAGCTCACCAAGCAGAACTCGACGGTCACCCTGACGATGTGCGTGAACTACGGCGGCCGTGCCGAGATCGCCGACGCCGCGCAGGCGATCGCGCGCGAGGTCGCCGCCGGTCGCGTGAAGCCGGACAAGGTCAACGAGAAGCTCTTCGCGCGGTACCTCGACGAGCCCGACCTGCCCGACGTGGACCTGTTCCTGCGGTCGTCGGGCGAGCAGCGGACGTCGAACTTCATGATCTGGCAGGCCGCGTACGCCGAGCTGGTGTTCCTCGACGAGCCGTGGCCCGACGTCGACCGGCGTCACCTGTGGCGTGCGGTCGAGACGTACGCGCGGCGGGACCGGCGCTACGGCGGCGCGGTGGACAAGCCGGGTCAGACCTCGGCCTGAACGCTCGTCGCCGCTCGGCGCAGGAGCCGGCGGCGGACCACGACGGCGACCCCGACGAGCACGAGCAGCACCGCCCCGGCGAGCGCCCACGGTGAGGTCGCGAAGAGCGAGATGGCCCCCCACACGGCGCCGAAGCCGATGGTCGCCCAGACGACGGCCCACACGAGCGCTCCGGGGACCGACGCGATCGCGAAGCGCAGGTACGGCATCTTCACGAGTCCGGCTGCGGCGAAGATCGCGGTCTGCAGCCCGACGGTCAGGTACGCCAGCGTGACGGCGATAGGACCCCACCGCCGGACGAGGTCGAGCCCGCGCTGGGCGCTCTGCTTGTCCGTCCAGGTCTCGAGCCGCCGGACGGAGGCGTGCCACCAGCCGGGCGCACCCTCCTTCTCGTCCACCGCCTGCGCGCCCCGGACGACGCCGCGGCCGGCCCAGTAGGTGCCGTGCGAGCGGGCCATGACGATCACGAACAGCCCGGCGACGGCGACGCCGAGCGGCACGCTGCCGAGGTGATAGGCGTCGAGGGGGTCCACGTCCTGATCCTACGTGGTAGGTGAGGGTCGCCTAACTGCCACCTCGTCAGCATCGTCGACGTCGTCGACCAGCAGGACGTCGTCAACCATGTCGGGGTGCGGGTCCTGCGGGGGTGCGGGCCGGCGCAGGACCGGCTGCAGGGTGGCGGCGACCGCGTACACCCCGATCGCCAGGACGACGATCGTCGCCCCGGGCGGGATGTCCTGCCAGTACGTGAGCACCAGCCCGGCGACGCTGACGACGACTCCGATCACACTGGCCAGCGTCATGGTGCGGCTGAACGAGCGCGCGAACAGCTGCGCGATCGCCACCGGCACGATCATCAGCGCGCTGACCAGCAGGAGGCCGACCACGCGCATCGCGATCGTGACGGTGAGGGCGGCGATGGTCGCGACGAGCATCGACAGCAGCCGGACCGGCAGCCCGCTGGCCCGCGCGAACTCCTCGTCGTGACTGACCGCGAACAGGGCGGTGCGCAGGCCGACGCCGACGCCGAGCACGAGGACGGCCAGGGCGACCGTCCACCACAGGTCGGCGGTGGACACCGTCGAGATCGAGCCGAACAAGTAGCTGATCAGGTTGGCGTTGGTACCGCCGGCGAGCTTGATGAGCAGGACACCGCCCGCGATGCCGCCGTAGAACATGAGCGCGAGGGCGAGGTCGCCGCTGGTCCGGCCGCGCTCGCGCACCAGCTCGATGACGATCGAGCCGACCACCGCCGCGATGACGGCGCCGGGCAGGGCGAGCGTGTCCTGCGGCACCAGACCGGCCCAGCTGCCGACCAGCCAGCCGAGCGCGACACCGGTGAGGGCGACGTGCCCGATGCCGTCGCCGAGCAGCGCCATCCGGCGCTGAACCAGGAACGTGCCGACGACCGGGGCGGCGGCGCCGACGAGCACAGCGGCGATGAGCGCGCGCTGCATGAGGGGCGAGCTGAGCAGCTCGACGACCTGGTCCCACGCGGTCACGGGTTCACCTCCACGGACAGCGACGGGCCGGTGTGCGGCGGCTCCGGGTCGGGGTGGGCGTGGGTGTGGTCGTGCCACTGGCCGGCGTGCTCGCCGCGGGCGCGTGGCGGCGGGCCGTCGTGCGCGACGCGGCCGTGGCGCAGCACGACCGCGCGGTCGATCAGGGGCGCGAACGGGCCGAGCTCGTGCAGGATCACGACCACGGTCGTCCCCGCGTCGTGCAGGCGGCTGACGGTGTCGACGAACGTCGCCTGCGTCGGGATGTCGATGCCGGACGTGGGCTCGTCGAGGACCAGCAGGTCGGGGTCGCGGACCAGGGCGCGGGCGATGAGGACGCGCTGCTGCTGCCCGCCGGACATCTCCTGCACCCGCTGGGACGCCCGGTCGGCCAGGCCCACGTCGGCGAGCGCGGCGAGCGCGCGGCGCTTGTGCCCGCGCGGCGGTCGCAGGGTCCGGCCGTGCAGCAGCCCGGACGTGACCACCTCGTAGGCGGTCGCCGGGACGCCCGCGGCGGCGGGCAGCCGCTGCGGCACGTACCCGATGCGGTCCCAGGGGGCCGACGGGCCCAGCGGGGCGCCGAACAGCCGCACGTCCCCGGCGGTGCGGGTCACCACACCGAGCAGCGAGCGCACCAGGGTCGACTTGCCGGAGCCGTTGGCCCCGAGCAGCGCGAGCACCTCACCGGCGGGCACGACGAGGTCGATGCCGTCGAGGATCGGCTGGCCGCCGAGCGTCACGCCGAGGCCGGTCGCCTCGATCACGGGGGTGCTCACGAGCAGGACAATGCCACGCGCAGCGCGGCGAGGTTGGCTTCGGCGATCGAGAAGTAGTCGGCGTCGGGGTCCGCCAGGCCCTCGATCGGGTCCAGCACCGCGGTGTCGACGCCGAGGTCGGCGGCCAGGGTCTCCGCGACCTTCGGGCTGACCAGCGTCTCGAAGAAGATCGTCGTCACACCCTCGTCGCGGACGATCTTCTCGACGGCAGCGAGCCGGGCGGGCGACGGCTCGGCCTCGGGATCGACGCCGGAGATGCCGACCTGCTCGAGGTCGTAGCGGTCGGCCAGGTAGCCGAACGCCTCGTGCGTCGTGACGAACGTGCGGGAGTCGCACTGCGCAAGACCCGTGGCGTAGGCGGCGTCCAGGTCCTCGAATCGCTGGGTGAGCGCCGCCGCGTTGGCCGCGAACGTCTCGGCGCCGTCGGGGTCGAGCTCGGTGAGCGTGTCAGCGACGTCCTGCACGACCGACGGCACCCTGCTCGGGTCCAGCCAGAAGTGCGGGTCGAGGTCGCCGTGCTCGTGCTCCTCGTGCTCCGCCTCCGTCTCGTCCTCGTGGTGCTCCTCAGCGGGCGACATCAACGTCGTGTCGCTCGCGGCGTCGACCACGTGCGCCGGGGAGGTCTGCGCGATCGCGTCGTCGACCGCGGCCTGGAAGCCGGACAGGTACACGACGAGGTCCGCGGTGTCGATGCGCGAGACCTGCGCGGGGGAGAGCTCGACGTCGTGCGGCTCGGCGCCGGGCGGGGTCATCGACTGCACGCTGACCCGATCGCCGCCCACCTGCTCGGCGACGAACTGGAGCGGGTAGAAGGACGCCATGACTTGTACGGCCCCGTCGGCTGAGCCCGCAGTCCCCGACGCGCTCGCGC
This sequence comes from Cellulomonas sp. Root485, assembly GCF_001426705.1. GTDB lineage: Bacteria > Actinomycetota > Actinomycetes > Actinomycetales > Cellulomonadaceae > Cellulomonas. The sequence continues at coordinate 999,958 of NZ_LMFC01000001.1, forward strand.
AACCGGTCAGCACCAGGGGGAGAGCAGCAAGGACGGCGAGGTGGCGGCGCGCGATGGACATGACGATCATTCTCAGTTAGACGAGAACCGTTGTCAAAACGCGTTCGGCTCCCGACCGGTAGCCTGGCTGCTCAACCTCTGCTCACACCGTGGCGGTCTCCGCCGCGGTCCACCCGTCCGCGACACCCAGCCGCGGACGCCACCACCCTGGAGTGATCGATCGTGGCTGCACCCTCCCGCCTGGACTCCGTCGTCTCCCTCGCCAAGCGGCGCGGGTTCGTCTTCCCGAGCGGTGAGATCTACGGCGGTACCCGCTCCGCATGGGACTACGGACCGCTGGGCGTGGAGCTCAAGGAGAACATCAAGCGCCAGTGGTGGCGCACGATGGTGACCAGCCGCGACGACATCGTCGGCCTCGACTCCTCGGTGATCCTGCCGCGGCAGGTCTGGGTCGCGTCCGGCCACGTCGGCGTCTTCACCGACCCGCTGACCGAGTGCCTCTCCTGCCACAAGCGGTTCCGCGAGGACCACATGCTGGAGGAGTTCGAGGAGAAGAAGGGCCGCGTCCCCGAGCACGGTCTGGCGGACATCGCGTGCCCGAACTGCGGCACCCGCGGCCAGTGGACCGAGCCGCGCGACTTCAACATGATGCTCAAGACCTACCTCGGCCCCGTCGAGGACGAGTCCGGCCTGCACTACCTTCGGCCCGAGACCGCGCAGGGCATCTTCGTGAACTTCGCCAACGTGAGCACGACGTCGCGCAAGAAGCCGCCGTTCGGCATCGGCCAGATCGGCAAGTCGTTCCGCAACGAGATCACGCCCGGCAACTTCATCTTCCGCACCCGCGAGTTCGAGCAGATGGAGATGGAGTTCTTCGTCGAGCCCGGCACCGACGAGACGTGGCACCAGTACTGGATCGACCAGCGCACCGACTGGTACACCGACCTGGGCATCGCCCGGGAGAACCTGCGGCACTACGAGCACCCGGCCGAGAAGCTGTCGCACTACTCGAAGCGGACCGTCGACATCGAGTACCGCTTCGGGTTCCAGGGCAGCGAGTGGGGCGAGCTCGAGGGCATCGCCAACCGCACGGACTTCGACCTCAAGACGCACACCGAGCACTCCGGCCAGGACCTGTCGTACTTCGACCAGGCGACGAACACCCGGTACGTGCCGTACGTCATCGAGCCCGCGGCCGGCCTGACCCGCTCGCTCATGGCGTTCCTCGTCGAGTCGTACACCGAGGACGAGGCGCCCAACACCAAGGGCGGCGTCGACGTCCGCACGGTGCTGAAGCTCGACCCGCGCCTCGCGCCCGTCAAGGCCGCGGTGCTGCCGCTGTCCCGCAACGAGTCCCTGTCGCCGAAGGCCCGTGACCTGGCCGCCGAGCTGCGCAAGAGCTGGAACGTCGAGTTCGACGACGCCGGGGCCATCGGTCGCCGCTACCGCCGCCAGGACGAGATCGGCACGCCGTTCTGCATCACGGTCGACTTCGACACGCTCGACGACCAGGCCGTCACCATCCGGCACCGCGACGACATGACGCAGGAGCGCGTCGCCCTGGACAAGGTCGTCGGCTACCTGGCGCAGCACCTCGTCGGCGCCTGACCCGAGAACGCAGCAGGCCCGGAGCGCGCTCTCCGGGCCTGCTGCGTTCTCACTCCCTGGTGCGCACCCGCTCGAGCACCTGGTCGGCGGTCCACGCACAGGCACTCACCCTGCCGCAGCCCACACCCGCGACGGAGGTGCCGTCCGCGCCGACGAACGTCGCGAACGGGGGCGGGTCGCCTTGGAGCACGATGCCGTTGGTGACGGAGACGGTCTCACGGACCGCGTAGAGAAGCCGCGCGTCCGTGCCGGGAGCCAGGAAGGTGGGGACCTCGAAGGTCGCGGGTGAGTCGGAGACGGTGTCCTCGACGACCTCGCCGACACCCCTCGGGTACGTCACGAAGACGCGTGGGTTCTCAAGACCGGGCGGTACGTCTCCCACGAGGACCGCGACGAGGCTCCGCCAGTCGCTGCTCGAGGGCTCCGGCAGCAAGAAGGCGGCCCGCTGCGCCGCCGGGTACAGCGCCTTGCCGTCGTCGGCCCCGTCGGTGCTCCACGTCAGCGTCGCGGCGGTGCCGAGCGACGAACCGTCCCCGCCGTCGTAGCCGTCCCGAGCGGCGATCGCGACGCCGGCGCGGCCATCGGGGAGGTTGTCGAGGGAACGCATGCCCACCGAGTAGTTCCGCCCGCCTGTGGGGCTGCGGGTGTCGAGCCTGACGGACAGGTTCAGGTCGAGCCAGTCGCCGTCGGGTGCGGTCCGCGTGATCGGCGCGTTGGCGGCCCAGATGTTCGGGGCGACCTCGACGGAGGCCTCGGTGCCGAGCATCCGCGGCGCCTGCGTGGCGACCGGCGTGCGGTGCGGGAGCGGGATGGCGCCGACGGCGACTCCGGCCACGAGTGCGAGTGCCGCGATGGCGGACACCGAGCCCGCGACCGCACGACGTCGGCGGCGGCGTCGACCGGCGACGACGGTCGCGCCCGGGTCCAGCGACATCGTCGGCAGAGCAGCGTCGGCGCGGGTGCGCAGGGAGCGGACGAGGTCCTCGTCGGACAGGGTGGCGCTCATCGGGTGCTCCGGTCGATCGTGGTCAGCGCGGTGCGCAGGGTCGCGAGACCTCGCGACGCGGTGGACTTGACGGTGCCGACGCTGACGCCGAGCTCGGCGGCCACCTCGGCCTCCGGCAGCCCGACGAAGTGCCGCAGGACGACGATCCGACGCTGCCGGGGGGACAGCAGGGCGAGGGCGCGGACGAGCTGGTCACGGTCGTCGGAGGGGCTCAGGGTGCCGGACGCCCACGTCTCTGGCAGCTGCTCCGGGGCGGACAGGACCTCGCGGCGGCGTCGTCGCCAGGTGTCGATGCGCAGGTTCACCAGCGTGCGGCGGGCGTAGGCGAGGGGGTCGTCGCGACGAGCACGGGACCACGACGCGTAGGTGCGGACCAGGGCGTGCTGGACCAGCTCCTCGGCGCGGTGCGCGTCGCCGACGAGCAGCCACGCCGTGCGCAGCAGGTCGGCGGTGTGCGCCCGCATGAACGCGGTGAACTCGGCGTCGGTGTCCGGTGGTCCGCCGGTGCTCAGGACGCGCGCCGACTCCTCGCCGACGTCGTCGGTCGGGGCGGGACGCTGCGGCGCGTGGGGCATCGGGCTCACACCGTAGAAGACGCAGCACCTGCCCGGAAGGTTGAGCGCGCGGGTGACATCCGTCATCGCGAGCCGGTGACGGGCGACGGGGGAGCGGGCTGCCTGCCCCGGTCAGGATCGAGCCATGACCTTCACCGACACCCTCCCCACACCGGCTCCGGCCGGACCGGGCCCGCTGGCGATCGACCTCCGGGGCCTGCACAAGTCCTTCGGCACCGTCCGTGCCGTCGACGGGATCGACCTGGCGATCGCGCCCGGCGAGGTCGTCGCGTTCCTCGGTCCCAACGGGGCCGGCAAGACGACGACGATCGACATGCTGCTCGGCCTCGCCCGTCCGGACTCCGGCTCGGTCTCCGTGCTGGGGCTCGACCCGAACCGCGCGATCGCCGAGGGTCGGGTCTCGGCCGTCATGCAGAGCGGCGGACTGCTCAAGGACCTCACGGTCGGCGAGACCGTCGAGCTGACGGCATCGTTCTTCCGTGCGTCGCGCTCGGTCGGCGAGGTGCTCGCCCGGGCCGGCATCGCCGACATCGCCGACCGCAAGGTGGGCAAGTGCTCCGGAGGTCAGCAGCAGCGGCTCCGGTTCGCGCTCGCGCTGCTGCCGGACCCGGACGTGATCGTGCTCGACGAGCCGACCACGGGCATGGACGTGGAGGGCCGCCGCGACTTCTGGACCGCCCTGCGAACCGACGCCTCGCGCGGCCGGACGATCCTCTTCGCCACGCACTACCTCGAGGAGGCCGACGCCTACGCCGACCGGATCGTCCTGGTCAGCCACGGGCGGATCGTGGCCGACGGGTCCGCGGCGCAGGTGAAGAACCTCGCGTCGGGCCGGCTGGTCACCGCCACGCTGCCGGACGTCACCGTCGCGCAGACCGCGGCCCTCGAGGCGATCCCCGGGGTGCAGTCGGTCGAGCTGCGTAAGGACCGGCTGCTGGTGCGGACCTCCGACTCCGACGGCGTCGCCCGTCACCTGCTCACCGCGACCGCGGCGAGCGACATCGAGATCACCGCCCGCGGGCTCGAGGACGCGTTCCTCGCGCTGACCGGCGACACCCAGGGGAGTGCAGCATGAGCGCCGCCGCCATCACCACCGTCCGACCCGTCGACCGCACGCCCCGCACCGGCCTGCTCAACGGCCCGTTCCTGACGATCGAGCTGCGCCGCCTGCTGCGCAACCGCCGGACGGTGATCTTCACGCTGATCATGCCGCCGGTGTTCTTCCTCATCTTCGGCACGGCGGACATGTACACGACGCAGTCGGTCGGCAACGGCAACGTCACCGCGTTCATCATGGTCTCGATGGCCCTGTACGGCGCCATGCTGGCCACCACGAGCGGCGGTGCGAGCGTGTCGGTCGAGCGCTCTCAGGGATGGACCCGGCAGCTGCGGCTCACCCCGCTGCGACCGTCGACCTACGTCTTCACCAAGGTGCTCGTCGCGATGGTCATGGGTCTCGCGGCCGTCGTGGTGGTCGCGATCGTGGGTCTGGCCAGCGGCGCGACGGGTGACGCCGGCGCGCTCGCGGCCTCCCTCGGGCTCGCGTGGGTCGGCTCCGTGGTGTTCGCCGCGTTCGGCCTCTTCATGGGGTACCTGCTGCCGGCGGAGAACGTCATGCAGATCCTCGGCCCGGTGCTCGCGCTGCTCGCGTTCGCGGGTGGGCTCTTCGTGCCGCTCGGTGACGGGCTGTTCGCGGACATCGCGAAGATGGTCCCCACCTACGGCCTGGCGGAGATCGTCCGAGCACCCCTGACCGGCGAGACCCCGAGCATCTGGGCCGTCGTCAACGTGGTCGGCTGGGCGGCGGTGTTCGTCGGCGGCGCCGCGTGGCGGTTCCGCCGCGACACGGCGCGCGTGTGACCACGAGCGACGCCGGTCCGACCGGCTGCCGTCCGGATACCGTGGGCGCTGTGACCAGCAGCGAGGTTCCGGACCGCAGCCGGTCGGCGCCGCGCTGGGGCGGTCGCGAGGCGTTCGTCGGCGACGACGGACCGTCCCGTCCCCGGACGCGGCGGGTCATGCGCGTCGTCGGCCCGGTCATGGGGATCGTCTGGGCGGTGTTCCTGCTGCAGCCGTGGCAGGCCGCGTGGGACGCCCCGCACGGGATCGAGCGGACGCTGTCCCTCATCGCGATCGCGGGGCTGGCGGTGAGCTTCGCGTGGGTCGTCCTCACCCGCGCGGGACCGCACGGCAGCAGCCTCCCCGACCCGAGGACCGGCTTCGTGCTTGCGGGCCAGGTCGTCCTCGTCGGCGTGTCGACCCTCGCGGCGGGGGAAGAGGGCCTGGTCGGCCTCGTGTTCGTGTGCGTCTCCGCGATCTTCCTGATGCGGGACCCGCGGGCGCTGCTGGTCGCCGTGTTCGCCTCGGTCGTGATCGTCGTGGTGCCACGGATCGTGCCCGGCTGGGAGCCGATCGACGACCTCGTGATCTCGGTGGTCCTCGCGTCCGTCGCCGTCTACGGTTTCACGCAGCTGGTGCTGCGCAACCGGCAGCTGGCCCTCGCCCAGGACGAGGTCGCGGTGCTGGCCGTCGAGCGGGAGCGCGAGCGCATCGCGCGGGACATGCACGACATCCTCGGCCACTCCCTGACGGTGATCTCGGTCAAGGCGGAGCTCGCCGGGAAGCTGTTCGACCTCGACGCCGACCGCGCGCGTGCCGAGATCGCGGAGGTCCAGGCGCTGGCCCGTGCGGCGCTCGCCGACGTGCGCGGCATGGTCTCCGCCACGCGCGCCGTGACGCTCGCCGGCGAGCTTGCCGGCGCGCGCCAGGCCTTCGACTCGGCGGGCGTCGACGCCGACGTCCCGGGGACGGTCGACCAGGTGCCCGACGACCTGCGCGAGCTCTTCGCGTGGGCGGTACGCGAGGGCACCACGAACGTCCTGCGCCACGCGGCGGCGAGCCGCGTCCGGGTCACGATGACGGGAGACACGCTCATCGTCGACGACGACGGGTACGGGCCGGCGAACACCGACGTGGTGCCCGGCAACGGGCTGCGCGGGCTGACCGAGCGGGCCCGCGAGTCCAGGGCGCGCGTGGAGGTGTCCGCGAGCCCGCTCGGGGGGTACCGCCTGCTGGTGACCACCCAGGGCGCCCGATGATCCGACTGCTGCTCGCCGACGACCAGGCGCTCGTGCGCGGCGCGCTCGCGGCGCTGCTGGAGCTCGAGTCGGACCTCACGGTGGTCGCTCAGGTGGGTCGCGGGGACGAGGTGCTGCACGCCGCGCGGGAGCACGCCGCCGACGTCGCCCTGCTCGACGTCGAGATGCCCGGGATGGACGGCATCACGGCCGCCGCCGAGCTCAAGGCCCGGCACCCCGCGTGCCGGTCGCTCATCGTCACCACGTTCGGGCGGCCCGGCTACGTCCGGCGCGCGCTCGACGCCGGGGCCAGCGGGTTCGTCGTGAAGGACACCCCCGCCGAGCAGCTGGCCGACGCCGTGCGCCGCGTGCACCGCGGGCTGCGCGTCGTCGACCCGGACCTGGCCGTCGAGTCGCTCGCCGTCGGGACGAGCCCGCTGACCGAGCGGGAGCGGGACGTGCTGGTCGCCGCGGCGGGCGGAGGAACCGTCGCGGACATCGCCCGGGAGACGTTCCTGTCCGAGGGCACGGTGCGCAACTACCTGTCCGCCGCCATGGGCAAGACGGGCGGCCGCACGCGCGCCGAGGCGGTCCGTCTGGCCCAGGAATATGGCTGGTTGCTCGGCTGAGGGACACTAGGGGCATGACCCTGACGACTCCTGCGGTTCCGGCGCGCCCCGGCGCCGTGCTGCCGCCGTTGCGCATCGGTCCGCTGACCATCGACACGCCCGTCGTCCTGGCGCCCATGGCCGGTGTCACGAACGCCGCGTTCCGACGCCTGTGCCGCGAGTCCGGCGCCGGGTTGTACGTCGCCGAGATGGTCACGTCCCGCGCGCTGGTCGAGCGCGGTGAGGAGTCGATGCGGATCATCTCGCACGAGCCCGACGAGCGGCCGCGGTCCGTCCAGGTGTACGGCGTGGACCCCGCGACGGTCGGCGCCGCGGTCCGGCTCATCGCGAGCGAGGACCGCGCCGACCACGTCGACCTCAACTTCGGCTGCCCGGTGCCCAAGGTCACGCGGCGCGGCGGGGGAGCGGTGCTGCCCTGGAAGCGGGACCTGTTCCGCGCCATCATCACGGCCGCCGTCGACGCCGCCCGTCCCTACGGCGTCCCCGTCACGGTGAAGATGCGCAAGGGCATCGACGACGACCACCTGACCTACCTCGAGGCCGGGCTGGTCGCGCAGGAGGTCGGGGTCGCCGCCGTCGCGCTGCACGCCCGGACCGCCGCCGACTACTACTCCGGCACGGCGGACTGGGACGCGATCGCGCAGCTCAAGGCCACCGTGACCGACATCCCGGTGCTGGGCAACGGGGACATCTGGTCCGCCGAGGACGCCCTGGAGATGGTCGCGCAGACCGGGTGCGACGGTGTCGTCGTCGGCCGTGGCTGCCAGGGCCGGCCGTGGCTGTTCGCCGACCTCGCCGCCGCGTTCGCGGGGTCCGACGAGCGCATCCGGCCCGGCCTCGGGTACGTCGCGACGATCGTGCGCCGCCACGCCGAGCTGATGGTCGAGCACTTCGGTGACGAGGGCAAGGCGCTGCGCGAGATGCGCAAGCACATGGCCTGGTACTTCAAGGGCTACGTCGTCGGCGGGGAGACCCGGGCCGCCCTCGGGCTGGTCTCGACGATGGCCGAGCTCGACGAGCGCCTCGCCCGTCTCGACCTGGACCAGGGCTACCCCGGGGCCGGTGCCGAGGGGCAGCGCGGCCGGGCCGGGTCGCCCAAGCGCCCCCTGCTCCCGTACGGCTGGCTCGACTCCCGAGACCTGTCCCCGGAGTTCGCGAAGGCCCTCCACGAGGCCGAGCTGAGCGTCTCGGGCGGCTGACGTCGTCGACCTACCCCCGAACGAGCCATGAGTGCCGCGTGACGCCCCGGTGGCAGCACTCAGGACTTGTTCGCGGGAGAGGGCCGGCGCCCGCGGTGCGTCACACGCGACGGACCCGCACCGTCGCAGCACGGCGGTCGAGGGACGAGAGCGTGGCCGTGGGTGCTCCCAGGTCGCGGGTGGTCACCGCCGCCGCGCCTGCCGCCGACGCTCGGGCGAGAGCACTCTCGGCCGGCAGGCCGTCCAGCGTGCCGCTGAGCAGCCCGGCCAGGAACGCGTCGCCGGCGCCGTTGGTGTCGACGACGTCGTCCACGCGTGCGGCCGGCACCTCGATCCAGCCGGCGGCATCGAGCGCCAGCGCGCCCGCCGCGCCGTCCGTGCAGACCGCGAGCCGGCACCCGCGCGTGACCGCGTCCACGAGGTACGCGCGGGCGTCTGCCAGTCTCGCGGCGCTGACCACGAGCACGTCGGCGGACGCCACGAAGTCGCGCGGGAAGTCGGCGAGACCGTCGTCGTCGTGCACGTCGCACCAGACGGGCACCCCGGCGGCACGAGCCGCGCCGAGGAGGGGACGGCTGTGGTCGGCCAGGTCGAGGACGGCCGCGTCGACGCCGTCGAACGACGGGATCGTGCCGGCGCCCGGGGACGGCAGCTCCAGGTAGAGCGAGACGCGCGAGCCGTCGTCGGCCATGAGGTTCACGTGCCGCTCGGTGGCAGTGACCTGCTGGACGACCAGCGAGATCCTCGGGTGCGCCAGCGCGGCGCGGACGAGCGAGCCCTCGCGGTCGTCCCCGATCGCGGTGCGCAGCGTCACGTCGATGCCGAGCGCGGCCAGCGTGAGCGCCTTGCCCGCCGACGTCCCACCCAGACCGTCGTGATGGCCGCTGGCGAAGAGCGTCTGCGAGCGCGGTTCCGGCAGCGACGGCAGCCGGACCAGCGTGTTCCAGGAGGCGGGACCGTTGACGAGGACACGAGGCACGGTGCACACCCTAGGAGGGGGTCGGCGCGCGATCATGAACGCGTGAACGAGACGACGAGGTCCCGCGGACTCTCCTTGCTCAGCCTTGCTGTCCTCGTGGTGCTGACGGCGGTGAGCCTGTGGACGGTCTGGCCGCCCCCGCCCGCATCTGCCGACGCACCCGCGGACTCGTTCAGCGCGCAGCGGGCGTTCGAGCACGTGCAGGTCATCGGGCAGGAGGTCCACCCGGCGGGCAGCGCGGCAGCCGGAGACGTGCGGGACTACCTCGTCGACACGCTCACCGACCTCGGCCTGGAGCCCGAGGTGGTCGAGGGCGTCGGCGCGACGGGCGCCCTCGGCAGCGGGTACGGGCTGGCCGCCGTCGAGAACGTGGTCGCGGTCCTGCCCGGCACCGACTCGACGGGCACCGTGTTCCTGGTCGCGCACTACGACTCGGTGCAGGTGTCCTACGGCGCCAACGACGACGGCGCCGGTACCGCCACCCTGCTCGAGACCGTCCGCGCGCTGCGCGAGGGGCCGCCGCTGACGAACGACCTCGTCCTGCTGTTCACCGACGCCGAGGAGGCCTGCCTGTGCGGCGCCGAGGCGTTCGTGCACGACGACCCGCTCGGGGCCGACGGCGGCGTGGTGCTCAACGTCGAGGCCCGCGGCTCGTCCGGCCCGGCGATCATGTTCGAGACGTCGCGCGGCAACGCCGCCCTGGTCGACGTGTACTCCACCGTCCCGCACCCCGTCGGCAGCTCGATGGCCGTCGAGGTCTACCGGATCCTGCCCAACGACACGGACTTCACGCCGTTCCGCGAGGAGGAGCGCTTCGCGGGCCTGAACACCGCCTACATCGACGGCTCGGCGGCGTACCACGCGCCGGAGGACCGCCCCGAGTACATGGACCTCGCGAGCCTGCAGCACCACGGCTCGAACGCCCTCGCGCTGGCCCGGGCGCTCGGTGACGACGACATCTCCGCGCTGAGCGTCCCGTCGGCGAACGACGCCACCTACTTCCCGGCCTTCGGAGAGCTCGCGCGCTACCCCGGCTGGCTGGTGTGGCCGGTCGCGGTGCTGGCCGCGCTCGCGGTGGTGGCCCTCGGGTGGCTCTCCGTACGGCGCGAGCTGGTCACCGGGCGACGGCTGGCCGCGGGCTTCGCGTGGGCCCTCGCGCCGATCGTGCTGGTCGTGGTCGTGGCGCAGCTGTTCTGGATGCTGCTGGTGGCGCTGCGGCCCGGGTACGCCGAGCTGCTCGACCCGTGGCAGCCGTGGTGGTTCCGGGTCGCGCTCGTCTCGCTCGTGGTCACCGTCCTGCTGCTGTGGTTCGGCGCGCTGCGCGCCCGGCTCGGTGCTCCCGCGCTGGTGGTCGGCGCGCTCGGCTGGCTGGCCGTGCTCGGGCTCGTCCTCGCGTCCGTCACACCGGGTGGCTCGTACCTGGCCGCTCTGCCGGCGCTCGCCGGAGCGGTCGGCGGCATCGTCGCGCTGCGTCTCGGTGACACGTCGCGCGTCGTGGTGCACACGGTCGCCGGGGCTGTTGCCGTCGTGGTGCTCGCGCCGATCGTGATGCTGTTCCTGCCGGCCCTCGGGCTGGCGACCGGTGCGGCTCCGGCGCTGTTCGCGGTGCTGCTGGGGCTCGCGCTGCTGCCCGTGCTCGACGGTCTGGTCCCGCGGGGCCGCCGGTCGCTGCTCCCGGCGCTCGGGGCCGGCGTCGTGGCGGTGGCCTGCGTAGGCGTGGGCCTGGTGGTCGATCAGTTCGACGAGGCGCACCCTCTGCCGACGCAGCTCATGTACGCGCTGGACGCGGACTCCGGAGACGCCTGGTGGATCAGCTCGGAGGTCAGCCCGAGCGACTGGACCGGCCAGTTCGTCTCGGACCACGAGGACGTCCACTCGACGTTCCCGCTGCTCGGCACCGACGTGTGGACCGGCCAGGCCGAACCGGCGGACCTGCCCGCACCCGAGGTGACGATCGACTCCGACACGACGGCGAACGGCGTCCGGACGCTCGAGCTGACGGTCGCCCCGCAGCGAGACGTGCGACTGGTGTCCCTGACCATCGCGGACGGGGGGGTGCAGTCCGCGCAGATCGAAGGTCGTGACATCCCGGTGGCCGACGGCACGCTCGCGGCCGTGTTCAACGCGCCGCCGGACGACGGTGTGCACGTGACGCTCACGCTCTCCGGTGACCAGGAGGCGGTGCTCCAGGTGGCCGACGGCAGCGACGGGCTCGAAGAGCTGCCCGGCTTCGAGCCGCGGCCGACCGGGGTGGGGATCCTCGGCTCGCACACGAGCGAGCTGGTGCTGGTGGGAACCACCGTCACGCTCTAGGGTGGGCCCTCCTGCAAGTTGCTGCAACGAGTTGCAGCCCGCTCCGGATGGTGACGATGACGCGCCTGCCCGCCCGTGCGACCGCCCTGGTCGGTGCGCTGATGCTCCTCGCCGCCTGCTCGGGCACGCCGGAGCCGTCCGCCGCCGACGAACGTCATGACGTCGGCGTCCAGCTCTTCCAGTGGACGTGGGACGCGATCGCCGCGGAGTGCACCGACACCCTCGGCCCCGACGGCTACGGCTGGGTGCTGACCAGCCCGCCTCAGGAGCACATCACCGGAGACCAGTGGTGGACCTCCTACCAGCCGGTGAGCTACCGGGTGGAGTCCCGGCTGGGCACACGGGAGCAGTACGCGGCCATGGTGCAGACGTGCCACGACGCGGGCGTCGACGTGTGGGCCGACGCCGTGATCAACCACATGACCGGCCAGGACGCTCCGGGCACCGGCTGGGCGGGCTCGTCGTACACGCACTACGAGTACCCCGGGATCTGGACGGACGCCGACTTCCACCACTGCGGACTGACCCCGAACGACGACATCGCCAGCTACCAGGACGCGGCCCAGGTGCAGACCTGCGAGCTGGTCAACCTGGCCGACCTGGACACCGCGACCGAGCACGTGCGGTCGACGATCACGGCGTACCTGGACGACCTGCTCTCCCTCGGGATCGACGGCTTCCGCATCGACGCGGCCAAGCACATGGCTCCTGAGGACATCGCCGCGGTCGTCGCCGGGCTGCCCGAGGGGGCCGGCATCGCGCAGGAGGTCATCCGCGGCAGCGGCGAGCCGATCACGCCCGAGCAGTACCTCGGCAACGGCCAGGTCTACGAGTTCGCCTACGCCAAGGAGCTGCAGGGCGTGCTCGCGGGCTCTCCCGGGCTCGCGCTCGACCTCGGCTCGTCCTCGACGTGGGTGCCGTCCGACCAGGCGGTGGTGTTCGTCGACAACCACGACACCGAGCGCAACGGCTCGACGCTCAGCTACGCCGACGGCGAGCGGTACGCGCTGGCGAACGTCCTCATGCTCGCCGGTACGTACGGCACGCCCGTGGTCTACAGCGGCTACGCGTTCTCCGACCGCGACGCCGGACCGCCGCAGGACAGCGACGGGACGGTGCTCGACGCCTCCTGCAGCGCGGACCCGCAGGACGGCGACTGGGTGTGCCAGCACCGCTGGCCGCAGATCGCGGGCATGGTCGGCTGGCGCAACGTCGTCGGTGACGCGGCCCGGACCGACGAGTGGTCGCAGGGCGACGCCGTGGCGTTCGGACGCGGCGACCGTGGGTTCGTCGTGGTCAACGCCGGCGACGACGAGCTGCGCGCCGACCTGGCGACGAGCCTGCCCGACGGCGACTACTGCGACGTGCTCTCGACCGACGACTGCGCCGGGTCGACCGTGCGGGACGGCACGATCACTGTCACCCTCCCGCCCCGCTCGGCACAGGCATGGGACGTGTCCTCACGCCCCTGAACGACGAACGGCCCCGCCGCGAGGGCGGGGCCGTCGTCGCCGGTCAGGCGGAGTAACGCGCCCAGACGGTGGCGTCGGACGGCACCAGCACCGAGCCGTCGGCGGCGACCGCCGGGTCGATCGACGCCAGCAGCACCTCTGCGCCTGCAGGCAACCCCACGGGCTCGGGGCCGAGGTTGGCGACGACCAGGACGTCCCGGTTCACGAACGCGATGACGTCGTCCCCGAGGCCGTGCAGCCACTCCATCCCGCCCGAGCCCAGACCCGACTCCCGGCGCAGCTGCAGCGCCGACCGGTAGGTCTCGTAGGTCGACCCGGCGACGCCGCGCTGGGCGTCGAGCGCGTACGAGGCCCACTCGGCCGGCTGGGGGAGCCACGTCACACCGGTCGGCGAGAAGCCGAAGCCGTCTTCAGCGGCGGCCCAGGGCAGCGGCACACGGCAACCGTCGCGACCGCGCTCTGCGCCGCCGGTCCGGAAGAACGCGGGGTCCTGGCGCAGGTCGTCGTCGAGCGACGTGTGGTCCGGAAGGCCGAGCTCCTCGCCCTGGTACAGGTAGGCCGAGCCGGGCAGGCCCAGCATCAGCAGCGACGCGCAGCGGGCGCGCTGCAGGCCGAGGGCCTCGTCGGGCTGCTCGTCGCCGTGCCCGATGCCGTTGGGGCGTGAGCCCGGCTCGGGCAGGCCCAGCCGGGAGGCGTGCCGGACGACGTCGTGGTTCGAGAGGACCCAGGTGGTCGGGGCGCCGACAGCGTCCGACGCGCGGTACGACGCCTCGACGACCGTGCGCAGCGCCGGGGCGTCCCAGTGCGTCGCCAGGAACGCGAAGTTGAAGGCCTGGTGCATCTCGTCGGACCGCACGTAGCGGCTCAACCGGGACAGGGGCTCCACCCAGGCCTCGGCGACGAGAGCTCGGTCGCCGTCGTACTCGGCGAGCACCTGGTGCCACGCGCGGTAGATGTCGTGCACGCCGTCCTGGTCGAACATCGGGCCCTGGTTGCCGGAGCCGGAGACGGTGTCGGTGGGCTCGACGTCGTCGGACCCCTCGATCATGGAGACGTGGCCGTCCCAGTCGGGGAGCCCGGGGGCCTTGACCATGCCGTGCGCGACGTCGATGCGGAAGCCGTCGACCCCGCGGCCCAGCCAGAACCGCAGGACGTCCTCGAACTCCGACCGCACCTCGGGGTGCTCCCAGTCCAGGTCGGGCTGGCGCGAGTCGAACAGGTGCAGGTACCACTCGCCGGGCGTGCCGTCGGGGTCCGTCGTCCGGGTCCACGCCGGGCCGCCGAAGATCGACTGCCAGTTGTTGGGCGGCTCGGTCCCGTCGACCCCGCGGCCCTCACGGAACAGGTAGCGGGCGCGCTCCGGGGAGCCCGGTCCGGCGGCCAGCGCCGCCTGGAACCACGCGTGCTCGTCGGAGGTGTGGTTGGGCACCAGGTCGACGATCACGCGCAGGCCGAGGCGGTGGGCGCGCTCGAGCATGACGTCGAAGTCGGCGAGCGTGCCGAAGAGCGGGTCGACGTCGCGGTAGTCGGCCACGTCGTACCCGGCGTCGGCCTGGGGGGACCGGTAGAACGGCGAGAGCCACACGGCGTCCACGCCGAGCTCGGCCAGGTGGTCCAGGCGCGAGGTCACGCCGGGCAGGTCGCCGATGCCGTCACCGGACGCGTCGGCGAACGAGCGCGGGTAGACCTGGTAGATCACGGCATCCCGCCACCACTCGCCGTCGGGCGATCCGGCGGTGTGCACCAGGGTGCGCAGGGGTCGGGTGTCGATCGTCGTCATGCGGGCATGCCTCACTTCGCGGGGTCTCAGAAGGGGGGAGGCGCCGTTGCCGAACAGGGGTCCCGGAGGACTCACGGTCCGGTCAGAGTACGGCGGGAGCCTCAGCGGTCACAGCGACCGAGGTCAGGACAGGTGCGGCGCCGGTGGAGCCGCGGACGATGAGCTCGGGGTGGAACTTGAGCTCTGTCCGGGATGCCGGGGTTCCGTTGATCTCGCCGACGAGCGCGGAGACCGCGGCGTGGCCCATGGAGAGCACCGGCTGGCGCACGGTGGTCAGCGGCGGGTCGGTGAACGCGATCAGCGGGGAGTCGTCGAAGCCGACCACCGACAGGTCGCCCGGCACCGACAGCCCGCGCGAGCGGGCCGCACGGATGGCGCCGAGCGCCATCAGGTCCGAGCCGCAGATGATCGCGGTGTGCCCCGAGTCGATCAGCTCGAGGGCCGCCGCCTGGCCACCCTCGACCGTGAACAGCGTGGTGACGACGTGACCGTCGGTGTCCGTGACGCCGAGGTGGCGTTCCAGGTTGACCGCGAACTCCACCCGTTTGCGGGCGGCCGGCACGAAGCGCTCCGGGCCGATCGCTAGGCCGATCGAGCGATGGCCCAGCGAGACCAGGTGCCGGAAGGCCAGGTCCAGCGCGGCCGAGTCGTCGGTCGACACGGACGGGGCGTCGACCCCTTCGGCGAAGCCGTTGACCAGGACGATCGGCATGCCGCGGCTGCGCAGGCGGTGGTACCGCTCCTTGCTGGCGGTCGTGTCGGCGTGCAGGCCGGACACGAAGACGATCCCGTCGACGGCGTGCTCGAGCAGCATCTCGACGTACTGGTCCTCGGTGGTCCCGCCCGGCGACTGCGTGCACAGCAGCGGCGTGTACCCCCGCTCGGTCAGCATCGTCTCGATGACCTGCGCGAACGCCGGGAACACCGGGTTCGACAGCTCGGGCACCACGAGGCCGACGAGGCCGGCGGACCGGGTGCGCAGCTTCTCGGGTCGCTCGTACCCGAGCACGTCGAGGGCCGCCAGCACGGCTTGCCGCGCCTGGGCCGACACGCCGTGCTTGCCGTTGAGGACCCGAGACACCGTTGCCGTGCTGACGCCGGCCTGTTCGGCCAGGTCCGTCAGTCGGGTGCGCACAGGCGGCAGCGTAGGGGACACCGGACCTCCTCGTCCGTAGTCGTTCATGAGTGGTTCGTCGTGGGTGCAGTGATGCGTCTGCACGCTCCGTGAAACCGTTGCCTGAAAGTTACCGTAACGACTTGCAAGCGCTGTGGCAACGAGGCTAACTTCGGCGCATCAGGCCAGCGTCGGTGGGGTTCCGCCGCGCGGCACACACCCCACTTTGGAGATGACGATGCGACGGAGCATCCCTGTCGTCGCGGCGACGCTCGGCCTCGCGCTGACGCTCACCGCGTGCTCGGGCTCGGCTGAGGAGCCGGCCGACGACACCACCAGCAGCGCGGCCGAGTCCACCGGTTCGTTCGTGATGTGGGTCGACGAGACCCGCATCGACTCGTTCAAGCCCATCGCCGCCGAGTTCGAGGCCGAGACCGGCGTCAAGGTCGAGCTCGTGCAGAAGATCTCGGGTGAGATCAAGGACGACTTCATCGCACAGGTGCCGACGGGCGAGGGCCCCGACGTCATCATCGGTGCCCACGACTGGACCGGCAGCTTCGTCACCAACGGTGTCGTGGCCCCGATCGAGCTGGGCGACCAGGCCGGCAACTTCGCGGAGTCCGCCATCACCGCGTTCGCCTACGACGGCCAGCAGTACGGCATGCCGTACGCGATCGAGAACATCGCGCTCATCCGCAACAACGCGATCCTTCCCGACACGCCCGCCACCACCTTCGACGAGCTCGTCGCGCAGGCCAAGGGTGCCGGCACCGAGTTCTCCGTCGTGATCCAGCAGGGTCCGGACGCCGGCGACGCGTACCACCTGTACCCGCTGCAGACGTCGTTCGGTGCCCCGATCTTCACGCAGACCGAGGACGGCTCGTACACGACCGAGCTCGGCCTGGGCGGCCCCGCGGGTGACGCGTTCGCGGCCTACCTGCAGAAGCTGGGCCAGGAGAAGGTCCTCGACCCGCAGATCGACGGCGACAAGGCCAAGCAGGCCTTCCTCGACGGCAAGGCCCCGTACATCGTCTCCGGCCCGTGGTACGCCACGGAGTTCGTCGACGAGGGCATGGACATCTCCGTGCTCCCCGTCCCGAGCGCCGGTGGCCAGGAGTCGAAGCCGTTCGTCGGCGTCCAGGGCGCGTTCATCTCCGCCAAGTCGAAGAACGCCGTCCTCGCCAACGAGTTCGTGACGAACTTCCTCACCACCGAGAAGATCCAGACCGAGCTGTACGAGTCCGGCGGTCGCCTCCCGGCCCTGACCGCCTCGGCGGAGAAGATCGACGACCCGATCCTCCAGGGCTTCAACGAGGCCGGCGCGACCGGTGCGCCCATGCCGTCGACCCCCGAGATGGGCTCGATGTGGGAGTTCTGGGGCACGACCGAGGTCCAGATCATCGGTGGCCAGGCGCCTGACCCGGCCGCCGCGTGGAACACGATGGTGACCAACATGCAGGGCGCGATCGACGCCGCCTGAGCACACCGCCCGCCTCACCGTCGGCGCACATCCGACGGTGGGGCGGGCGTCTCTCAGTCCGCGCGAGATCTCCGAGCGCGCGGCCGCCGATCATCAGTGCCAGATTGCAAGTCAGGGCGGGTGCGAGGGCGCTCCCGCGGCCGAGGAGGCACCTCAATGACCCAGCAGACCGACCGCCCTGACGTCACAGACCGCGTGCCGCCGCCGCCACCGCGCGAGCTGCCCGCAGGAAGTCGCGACGGGTCGCACGCCCGGAACTTCAGCGGGGGGTTCCTCGTCAAGCTCGTGCTCGTCGCGCTCATCGACGCCGGCGCCGTGTACGGGATCCTCGCCGCCGTCGCCGTCCGGTCCTGGGTGATCGCCGCGTTCCTGGTGCTCGTCCTGATCGCGGTGAACTGGGCGTACTTCTCCAAGCGCGCGCTGCCCGCCAAGTACCTGGTGCCGGGCATGATCTTCCTGTTCGCCTACGTGATCTTCGCGGCGGTGTACACGGCGTACATCGCCTTCACCAACTACGGCGACGGGCACAACTCCGACAAGGCCGACGCGATCGAGGCGATCCTGGCCCAGAACGAGGTCCGGGTCGAGGGTTCGGAGGCGTACGACCTCACGGTGCTGTCCCGGCCCGACGAGCTCGGCTTCGCGATCGTGCAGGACGGCGAGGCGCAGGTCGGGAGCGCGGAGGTCCCGCTCCAGGCCGCACCCGACGCGACGGTCGAGGGCGAGCAGGTCACCGCTGTGCCCACCTGGGACGTGCTGGACTTCGCCGCCATCGCACAGCAGCAGGAGGCGGTCGTCGCGCTGCGTGTGCAGGTGTCCGACGACCCGAACGACGGTGCGCTGCGGACCAATGACGGCTCGACCGGCTATGTCTACGAGTCGACCATGGTCTACGACGAGGCCGCCGACACCATGACGAACACGGTGACGGGCACGGTCTACACCCCGGACGACCACGGGAACTTCCGCTCCGCCGAGGGCGAGGCGCTCACCCCGGGCTGGCGCGTGAGCGTGGGCTTCGAGAACTTCACGCGGGCGTTCACGGACCAGCGGCTGCGCGGCCCGTTCCTCGAGATCTTCCTGTGGACGTTCGCGTTCGCGTTCCTGTCGGTCGCCACCACGTTCGTCGTGGGGCTGTTCCTCGCGATCGTGTTCAACGACCCGCGGGTCAAGGGCCGCCGGTACTACCGGGCGTTGATGATCCTCCCCTACGCGTTCCCGGCGTTCCTGGCCGGCCTCGTCTGGCGCGGCATGCTCAACCAGAGCTTCGGCTTCGTCAACGAGGTCCTGCTCGGCGGCGCGTCGATCCCATGGCTCGACAGCCCGTGGCTGGCCAAGTTCTCTCTGCTGATGGTCAATCTGTGGCTCGGCTTCCCGTACATGTTCCTGGTGTGCACGGGCGCGCTGCAGTCGATCCCGGGTGACGTGCTCGAGTCCGCGCGCATGGACGGCGCCAACGCGTGGCGGGTCCAGCGCTCGATCGTGCTGCCGCTGCTGATGGTCTCGGTGGCACCGCTGCTGGTCGCGTCGTTCGCGTTCAACTTCAACAACTTCACGCTCATCTACACGCTCACCGGCGGCGGGCCGAACTTCCCCGGCGCTCCGATCACGGTCGGCTCGACGGACATCCTGATATCGACGGTGTATGCGATCGCGTTCGAGAGCGGCATCAAGCAGTACGGCTTCGCGAGCGCCCTGTCGATCATGATCTTCCTCCTCGTCGGGGCGATCTCCTGGTGGGGCTTCCGTCGCACGCGCACCCTCGAGGAGATCTGATGACCACGCACTCGGTCGAGGCCAACAGGTCCCCCGTGAAGGGCGCTCGCTGGTGGCGGGAGGTCGGCTGGCGGCACGTCGTCGCCATCGTCACGATCGCGGCGGTGTCCCTGCCGATCCTCTACATCCTGTCCGCCTCCCTGAACCCCGGCGGGACGCTGACCGGCTCGAACGACCTGTTCCGCACCTTCGACCTGGCCAACTACGGGACCTTGGCACCCGAGGGCTTCTGGGGCTGGATGCGCAACACGCTGATCGTCTCCACGGTCACGGCGGTCGGCACGGTCCTCCTGGGAGCCGCAGCCGCCTACGCGTTCTCGCGTTTCCGGTTCCGTGGGCGCCACGGCACTCTCACCGGCCTGCTGCTTGCGCAGATGTTCCCGCAGACGCTCGCGTTCGTCGCGATCTTCCTGCTGCTGTTCACGCTCGGCAAGGTGTTCCCGGCGCTGGGTCTGAACAGTCTGCTCGGACTGATCTGCGTGTACCTCGGGGGTGCCCTCGGCGTGAACACGTTCCTGATGTACGGATTCTTCAACACCGTGCCGCGTGAGCTCGACGAGGCCGCCAAGATCGACGGGGCGTCCCACGCGCAGATCTTCTGGACGATGATCCTGCGCCTGACCGCGCCCATCCTCGCGGTGGTCGGGCTCCTGTCGTTCGTCAGCTCGTTCGGCGACTTCCTCCTCGCGAAGGTGATCCTGCAGTCCAAGGACAAGTACACCGTCGCGCTCGGCCTGTACTCGTGGGCGTCCGACGAGCGCACGGCGGACTGGGGTGTCTTCGCGGCGGGCGCCGTGATCGCCGCGATCCCCGTCCTCGTTCTGTTCTTCGCCCTGCAGAAGTACATCGTCGGGGGGCTGACGGCGGGGGCGGTCAAGGGGTGAGCCCGTCTCGCCACCTGCTCGACCAGCCGCACCACGACGGCTCCGAGCTGTACGTCCGGCGCGCCACGCCGCGGCTCGGGGACGTCGTCCCGGTGCGCGTCCGGGTGCCGCTGTCGGGGACCGAGCGGGCCGTCTGGCTGCGCACGGTCCGCGACGCGGAGCCGCGGATGGTGCCGACGCGGCTCGAGCGGGTGGGCGACGACGCGCGCTGGTACGTCGGCGACGTGCCGGTGCACAACCCCGTGGCCGGCTACCGCGTCCTGCTCGACGAGCCCGGCGGGTACCGCTGGCTCAACGGCCGCGGCGTGCACGAGCGGGACGTGCCCGACGCGGGCGACTTCCGGCTCACCGTGCACGACCCCGCGCCGGCCTGGATGGACACCTCGGTGGTCTACCAGGTGTTCCCGGACCGGTTCGCACGCTCGGGGCAGCAGACCGGCGACCTCCCGGACTGGGCGCTGCCTGCGGCGTGGGACGACGAGCCGATCGCGTCCGGTCGCGGCGTCGCGCAGCAGTACTTCGGCGGCGACCTGCCGGGCGTCGAGCAGCGGCTCGACCACCTGCAGCGCCTCGGTGTCGACACCCTGTACCTGACACCGGTGTTCCCCGGCCGCTCGAACCACCGCTACGACGCGAGCACGTTCGACGTCGTCGACCCGCTGCTGGGTGGCGACGAGGCGCTCGCGTCGCTGAGCCGCGCGGTGCACGCGCGCGGCATGCGGATCCTGGGCGACCTCACGACGAACCACACCGGCGCGGGTCATGAGTGGTTCGCCCGCGCCCAGGCGGACCGGTCCGGCGAGGAGGCGACCTTCTACTACTGGACCGACGACGACCCCGGCTACGTCGGCTGGCTGGAGCACGCGTCGCTGCCCAAGCTCAACTACAACGCCCCGGCGCTGTCCGGCCGCATGGTCGAGGGACCCGACTCGGTGATCGGTCGCTGGCTCGTGGAGCCGTACTCCCTGGACGGCTGGCGCATCGACGTCGCCAACATGACCGGCCGGTACGCCGACGACGACCTGACGCTCCAGGTGGCCCGCACGATCCGGTCGACGATGCACGCCCTCAACCCCGAGGCGGTGCTGGTCTCGGAGCACTTCCACGACGCCGGCACCGACCTCGCGGCGGGCGGCTGGCACGCGAACATGAACTACTCGGCGTTCACGCGGCCGGTGTGGACGTGGCTGGTGGACCCGCACCTCGATCTCGGCTTCCTCGGGATGCCCGTGCCGATCCCGCGCCGCGACGGGGTGTCCATGGTCGACACCATGCGCGACTTCGACTCGACCGTGCCGTGGGCCGTGACCACCCACCAGTGGAACATGCTCGGCTCGCACGACACCGCCCGGCTGCGGACCGTCGTCGGCACGCGCGAGCGCGTCGAGCTGGCCGCCGGTCTGCTGTTCACGTACCCGGGGACGCCCGCGATGTTCGCGGGCGACGAGGGCGGGCTGACCGGCACCAACGGCGAGCACGCCCGCGTCCCGATGCCCTGGGACCAGATCGACGCCGGCGGCGGTCCGCGCTGGGACGCCGCGACGTTCGAGATCTACCGGTCGCTCATCGCGGTCCGCCGCGGCTCCCGCGCGCTGCGCGAGGGCGGGATGCGGTGGGCCGTCGTGACGCCCGACGCGGTCGCGTACCTGCGCGAGACGCTGGACGAGCGCGTGCTCGTGCTCGTCGCGCGCGCTCCGTGGGAAGGGACCGACCTGCCGCGACACCTGCTCGCACCGGGGGCATCGCCGGAGAACCTGTACGGCGGTGGGGACCTCGGGGTGCGACCCGATCGCCTCCGGCTGCCGGGCGACGGACCCGGGGTGCAGGTCTGGCGGCTGGCCTGATCGTTAGGCTGGCACCGTGACCCAACTCGACCAGTCTCTCGACCTCGACGGCTACGTCGACGCCGACCGGGCGCGCTGGGTCCCCGAGCCGGTCAAGTCACGCGAGCGGACGGCGTTCGAGCGGGACCGCGCGCGTCTCGTGCACTCCTCGGCACTGCGTCGCCTGGGCGCCAAGACGCAGGTGCTCGGGCCGTCGTCCGACGACTTCGTGCGCACGCGCCTGACCCACACGCTCGAGGTCGCCCAGGTGGGTCGGGAGATCGGCAAGGCGCTGGGCTGCGACCCCGACATCGTCGACACCGCATGCCTGGCGCACGACCTCGGGCACCCGCCGTTCGGGCACAACGGCGAGCGCGCGCTGGCGGAGCTGGCCAGGGGGATCGGCGGGTTCGAGGGCAACGCCCAGACGCTCCGGCTGCTCACCCGGCTGGAGCCCAAGGTCGTCGCCCCGGACGGTCGCGCGGTCGGCCTCAACCTGACCCGCGCCAGCCTCGACGCCTCAGTGAAGTACCCGTGGCGGCACCTGCAGGGACCGGTGAGCGCCGCGAGCGGGAGGCCGACGCACAAGTTCGGCGTCTACGAGGACGACCTGCCCGTCTTCGAGTGGCTGCGCGAGCAGGCGCCCGACGGCCGCAAGTGCCTCGAGGCGCAGGTCATGGACCTGGCCGACGACATCTCCTACTCGGTGCACGACGTGGAGGACGCGGTCGTCGGCGGTCGCCTGGACCTGGAGGTCCTGGGCGTGCCCGGGGAGCGCGACCGCGTGGTCGAGGCCGTCCAGACCTGGTACGGAGACGCTGTCAGCGCCGACGGGCTGCAGGACGCGATCGACCGGCTGGTGGCAGCGCGGCTGTGGCGTCCGG
The DNA here is from genome assembly GCF_001426705.1 of Cellulomonas sp. Root485. Taxonomy (GTDB): domain Bacteria; phylum Actinomycetota; class Actinomycetes; order Actinomycetales; family Cellulomonadaceae; genus Cellulomonas. The sequence continues at coordinate 1,022,557 of NZ_LMFC01000001.1, forward strand.
GGTTCGACGGCTCCCGCGCCGCGCTGGCGTCGCTCAAGGACTCCACCAGCCAGCTGATCGGCCGGTTCGCCAAGGCGTCGCAGCTGGCCACGCGCGAGGAGTACGGCCCGGGACCGCTCACCCGGTACGCGGCCGACCTGATCGTGCCGCACGACACCCTGGCCGAGATCCTCGTGCTCAAGGGCCTCGCCGTCACCTACGTCATGGCACCGCGCGAGCTCGAACCGCTCTACCACCGGCAGCGCGAGGTCCTCGTCGACCTGGTGCACGTGCTGTCCGAGCGGGCGCCGATCGCGCTCGAGCCGCCGTTCGCGGCGGACTGGGTGGAGGCCGCGAACGACGCCGCCCGCCTGCGCGTGGTGATCGACCAGGTGGCCTCGCTCACCGACGTCTCCGCGGCCGAGCTGCACGCCCGCCTGGTTCACCCGCCCCGGCACGGCGGACCGCCCGTCCTGGTCTGAGATCGGTCCGGCTCGGAGGGTGCCGACGCCTAGACTCCTCGCGTGGCAGGACGCATCCGGCGGGAGGACGTGGAAGCGGTCCGCGAGCGCGCCCACATCGAGGAGATCGTCGGCCAGCACGTCACGCTGAGGTCCGCGGGCGTCGGCTCCATGAAGGGCCTGTGCCCGTTCCACGACGAGCGTTCCCCCTCCTTCCACGTGCGCCCCCAGGTCGGCCGCTACCACTGCTTCGGCTGCGGCGAGGGCGGCGACGTCATCGACTTCGTGCAGAAGGTCGACGGGCTCGGGTTCTCCGAGGCGGTCGAGTACCTCGCCGGCAAGGTCGGTCTGCAGCTCCGGTACGAGGAGGGCGGCGCCCCGCGCCCGGGCGAGGAGCCCGGCAAGCGACGTCGGCTCATCGAGGCGCACAAGGTGGCCGAGGAGTTCTACCGCGAGCAGCTGAGCACTCCGGCCGCCGCGGCCGGTCGCCAGTTCCTCGCCGAGCGCGGCTTCGACCGGACCGCCGCGGCGGACTTCGGTGTGGGGTTCGCGCCGCAGGGGTGGGACTCGCTCATGCGCCACCTGCGCGGCCGCGGGTTCACGGAGGCGGAGCTGACGCTGTCCGGGCTCGTCAGCCAGGGTCAGCGCGGCGTGTACGACCGGTTCCGGGGGCGGCTCGTGTGGCCCATCCGCGAGGTGACCGGCGAGACCGTCGGCTTCGGGGCGCGGCGGCTGTTCGAGGAGGACCAGGGGCCCAAGTACCTGAACACTCCGGAGACGCCGCTCTACAAGAAGTCGCAGGTGCTCTACGGGATCGACCTCGCCAAGCGGGACCTGCAGCGCGACAAGCGGGTGGTCGTCGTCGAGGGGTACACCGACGTCATGGCCATGCACCTGTCCGGGGTCGGCACCGCGGTGGCCACCTGCGGCACGGCGTTCGGGTCGGACCACGCGCGCATCGTGCGGCGGCTCATCGGCGACTCGGGGTCCTCCGGCGGTGTCCAGCTGGCGTCCGGCGCCTCGGTCGGCGGCGAGATCATCTTCACGTTCGACGGTGACGCGGCCGGTCAGAAGGCCGCGCTGCGGGCGTTCGGTGAGGACCAGTCGTTCTCGGCGCAGACGTTCGTCGCGGTCGAGAAGTCCGGCATGGACCCGTGCGAGCTGCGCCAGGCCAAGGGCCCCGACGCCGTGCGCGCCCTTGTGGCCGGCCGGACCCCGCTGTACGAGTTCGTCATCCGCTCGACCCTCGCGTCGTACGACCTGCGCACCGCCGAGGGCCGGATCGGTGCACTGCGCGCGGCCGCCCCCATCGTCGCCGGCATCCGCGACGCCGCGCTGCGCCCCGAGTACACCCGGCTGCTGTCCGGCTGGCTCGGCATCGACGACCAGGACTCCGTGCGCCGCGCCGTGCAGGGTGCGTCCACCCGCCCGCAGGCGGCCGGGCGCTCGCAGACCAGCAACGAGCGACCCACCGCAGCTTCCGGGCCGACTCCCGTGCCCGTCCAGCGCATGCCCGTCCCCGACCGCCGGGACCCGGTCGCGCAGATCGAGCGGACCGCCCTCGAGGTGGTCCTCCAGCGCCCGGACCTGGTGGCCGCCGACTTCGACGAGCTCCCGTCCGACGCGTTCGGTGCCCCCGCCTACCGCGCGGTGCACGAGGCGATCCGGGCGGCCGGCGGGCTCACCGCTGCGCGACCCTTGCTGCAGGCGTCCGGCGGCTCCACCGGGTGGGTGGGGGCCGTCATCGAGGAGGCCGCCGAGCCGGTCCGCGCCCTGGTCACCGAGCTCGCCGTCGCGCCGCTGCCCGAGGACCGTCCCGAGTCGCTCGAGGGCTACGTCAAGGGTGTCGTCCTGCGCCTGGTCGAGATCGGGTTCACGCGGCACATCGCCGACCTGCGCGGCCGCCTCCAGCGGATGGACGCCGAGGCGGACCCGGCCGCCTACCAGGCCGCGTTCGCGGAGCTGGTCGAGGTCGAGGGCCGCCGCCGCAACCTGCGCGAGAGCGCCTGACTGAGGCAAGGCAAACCTGCATCGCCGCAGGTCAGGACAGGCTTTGCTTCGATGACAAGGCATGCCCGGGTGCCTACCGTAGAGGTATGACCGTTCTCCAGACGCACCGACCTGCCCCCACGTTGCGGAGCCTGAACTGGTTGCGCGCCGGTGTGCTGGGCGCCAACGACGGCATCGTCTCCGTTGCCGCGACCGTGCTCGGCGTCGCCGGCGCATCGACGCCGGTGGGCACGATCGCCCTCGCCGGGATCGCCGCACTCGTCGCCGGCGCGCTGTCCATGGCGGCGGGGGAGTACGTGTCGGTGAGCAGCCAGCGCGATGCCGAGCGGTCCGCCGTCCGGCGGGGCCGGGTGCTGCCGACGCTCGTCGTGACGGGCCCCGAGGAGTACACCAACCCGTGGCACGCCGCCGTCGCGTCGCTCGGCGCGTTCCTCGTCGGCGGCCTCGTCCCGCTGCTCGTCGTGCTGGCCCCGTGGGGTGCCGTCCGGGCGCCGGCCACGTTCGCCGCGGTCGTCGTCGCGCTGGTCGTCACAGGGCTGGTCGCGGCGCGGTTCAGCGACGCCGAGCCCCGCAGGGCCGTGCTGCGCAACGTGCTCGGCGGCTCGATCGCGATGGCCGTGACGTACGCGGTCGGGTCGCTGGTCGGACTCTCGATCTAGTCAGCGGAGCGTGGCGAGACCCGTGCCGTCGTCGACCGGGAGCACGGCGTGCACGGCAGCCGTCACCGTCATGGCCCGGATGGAGAGCTGGCCCCCGTAGTAGGACAGGAACGCCGTGTCCGTGGCGTCGCGACCGGTGGCGATCCGGACCAACGACTCGCGCGGGGCCAGCCGGGTCGCGTCGACGACGTGCCAGGCACCGTCGACGTAGGCCTCGGCGACCGCGTGGAAGTCCATCGGCTTGAGCCCAGGCGCGTAGACGGACGCCAGGCGGGCGGGTACGTCCTTGGCCCGCAGCAGCGCGACGACGAGGTGCGCGAAGTCGCGGCACACGCCACGGCGCTTCAGGAGGGTGTCCGTGGCGCCGTCGGTGGGCAGGCTGGAGCCCGACAGGTAGGTGACGTGCCCGGTGACCCACGCGACGACGGCGTCGAGCAGCTCGGGGCCCTCGATGCCGCGGAACTGGTCCCGGGCGAACGCCAGGAGGCGGTCCGAGTCGGCGTAGCGGCTGGGCCGGCGGTACTCGACGAGGTCGACGTCCTCGACGGTCGGCACGTCACTCTGGCCGGTGATGGTCGCCTGGTAGTCGACGACCAGACGGCCCACGGGGGACAGCACGCGGTGCATGCGACCCCCGTGCGCCATCTTGATCTCGGCGACGTCCAGGGGGCCGTCCTCGTGGCGCACCGACAGGATCTCGGAGCGGTCGTAGGCCCCGTCCGCGACGGCGACGGAGAGGAGGATCTCGAGCGGGTTGCGCACGTCCAAGGACAGGTGCGAGGTGACGGTGCGCAGCACGGCCGGGGGTCCTTTCCCGGCCATCGGCGGCCGGACCATCAGGGGGGCAGGCGCAAGTGTGAGGCTCGCGGGGCCATCCGTCCAGCCCGCGGACGGCACCCGATGAACCTGCAGGTCAGACGCCTGCTCCACCCCCGCGGCGCGCCGGGTTACCGACCGGTAGCCGACCTCCGCGCCGCGCCCTCGTCCGGTCCGTCAGCCGAGCTGCTCCGCGGGGTCCGCGAGGTCCATCCGACGGCCGTCCCAGTGCACCGGCACGGGGTCGCTCACCCCGCCGACGAAGCCCCCCTCCGGTCCGGTGTGATGGAAGGCGAGCAGCACCCACCGGTCGTCGGACCGGCGGCGCACCAGCCGCCCGCTGTACAGGGTGTCGTCCGTCGCCTGGTGGGCGGCGGAGACGTCGAACGGCCCGAGCAGGCTCGCCGCAGGGGTCGCCCACACGCCCCCGGTCGAGCCGGTGGCGACCCCGGCGGCGGACATGTCCGTCGCCAGGCACGAGAACAGCAGAACCGGGGCGCCGTCGACGATCTCGACCTGCATGACCTCGAGCTGGCCGAATCCCTGACCGGGCTCGCTCAGCGGCGGCCGGAGCTCCCACGTGCGCAGGTCGGGCGACCAGGCGTGCCCGACGACACCGCGGTCGTCGGCGGGACCCGTGCGCGCCCGGGCGGTGATCAGCATGTGCCACCCGTCGCCGACCGGGTCGGGGAACACCCACGGGTCGCGGAACGCCTCGTCGTGCCACTGCCCGTCGGCCAGCACCTCGTACCAGACGCCGTCGGCGCGCAGCACGGGGTTGTCCGGGGACTTGTCCCACGTCATCAGGTCGTCCGAGGTGGCGTACCCGATCGTCTGCACGTTGCCCGCGGGGGTGAGCGTCGAACCCGTGTAGAAGAGGAACCACGTGCCGTCGGGGTGCCGCACGACCGAGCCGGTCCACGTGGCCAGGTCGTCGAACGCCGGCGCGTCGCTGCGCACGAGTGCGTCGGTCACGCGGGTCCAGTCCTGCAGGTCCGACGACACCGCGTGCCCGATGGAGGCCCGGTAGTGCCGGCGGTCCGGGTCGTGCAGGGCCCGCGACGCGTAGAGGAAGAAGAGGTGGTACTGGTCGCCGTCGTCGGCGAGCCAGAAGTCCCACACCCAGGACTCGGGAAGGGTGAACATGTGTGCCTTTCACGCCGTTGCCGGCGAGGGGTCCGAGGGGTTCGACGGGGTCAGCCCTTGACGCCGCTGGCGGCGACGCTGCTGACGAAGGCCCGCTGGAACGAGAGGAACACGATGAGCACGGGCAGCGTGATCAGCGACGTGTACGCCATGACCTCGCCCCAGGCGGTGTTCAGCTGGAAGAAGTACTGCATCCCGACCATGACCGGGCGCAGGCTCTCCTCCTGCACGACCATGAGCGGCCACAGGTAGGAGTTCCAGGCGGGCAGGAACGTGAGGATCGCGACCGTCGCGAAGGCCGGACCGGCCAGGGGGACGACGATCTTGCGGTAGATCGTGAACCAGCCGGCGCCGTCGATCCGTGCGGCCTCGTCGAGGGACTTCGGGATCGTCGAGAAGTACTGGGTGAACAGGAAGATCGAGAACGCGTTCGCGATGAACGGGATGATCTGTACCTGGTAGGTGTTCAGCCAGCCGAAGTCGTACTTCGGGACGGCACCCTCGAACACGAGGGTCGGCAGCTTGGACACCCAGTAGACCATCGGGATCGCGATCGTCTCGAAGGGCACGATGAGCGTCGCGATGATGACCGCGAGCACCACCCCGCGGCCCTTCCACTCCAGCCGGGACAGCGCGAACCCGCACATGCTGTTGACCACCAGGCCGAGCCCGACGATCAACGTGGTGACCAGCACCGAGTTGAACATGAAGCGGGCGACCGGGACGCGGTCGAACACCCCGACGTAGTTGTCCAGGCTGATGTCGCCGACGGGCAGGAAGGCCCGCAGCGAGCGCACGTCGGACAGGATCTGGCCGTCCGGCTTGAGGCTGGACACGAACATGAACACGAGCGGGAACAGGAAGACGACCGCGAAGATGCCCATCGCGACGTAGGAGAAGATCCGGCGGCGGCGACGCTGCTGGTGCTCCGTGCGGTCCTGCCGGGAGACGGTGACGGCGGTCATGGCTCAGTCCTTCTCTCGGGTGACGAAGCGCTGCACGAGGGCGATCACGAGCACGAGGACGAAGAAGATCAGCGAGATCGCGGCGCCGTAGCCGGTCTCCTGCTCCCGGTACCCCTTGCGGACGGCGTGGTAGACGATCGTCGTCGTCGAGTCCTGCGGGCCGCCCTGCGTCATCACGTCGATCTGCACGAACAGGCCCAGGGCCGCGATCGTGATGGTGACCAGGACGAAGATCATGGTGGAGCGCAGGCCCGGCCAGGTGACGTTCTTGAACTGCGCCCAGGCGTCGGCGCCGTCCATCCGCGCCGCCTCGTAGAGCTCGTCGGGGATGGTCTGCAGCCCCGACAGCCAGATGAGCATGTGGAAACCGACCGCCTGCCAGATCGACAGCACGATGATCGCCGGCAGCGCGGTGCTCGGGTTGTTCAGCCAGTCGGCGCCTTGCAGCGCCCCGAACGTGACCGTGTCGATGAACGAGTTGATCAGCCCGGTCGGCTGGTACATGAACTTCCAGAGGATCGACACCACGACGATCGACGTGACCACCGGGATGAAGTAGACGATCCGGAAGAACGTCACGCCGCGCAGCTTCTGGTTGACCAGCACCGCGAGCAGCAGGCCGAGCCCGGCCTGCACCGGGACGACGACGATCGCGAACAGGAACGTGTTGAGGACCGACCGCAGGAAGACGGGGTCCTGCGTGAACGCCCGGACGAAGTTGTCGAGCCCGACGAATCGGGGCGGGTTGGGCGAGATGAGCCGGGCGTTGGTGAACGACAGGGCGAACGCCAGCAGCACGGGGACGATGAGGAACAGGCCGAGCAGGACGGCGGCCGGCGCGGCCATCGCGAGCCCGGAGCGGCGTTCGCCGCGGGCACCGGCAGAGGTCCGACGCCGACGCACGGGGGCGTCCGGCGGTCGCGGAGGCGCGACGGACGTGGTGGAAGAGGTCATGGCAGGTGTCCGATCGGGCGGGGGCAGCAGCGGTGCTGCCCCCGCCGGTCAGGACGGCTCAGAAGCCGTAGCCGTCGTTGGACTTGATGTTGGTGTCGATCTCCTGGACCGCTCCGTCGAGGGTCGACTGGACGTCGGAGCCGCTCATGATGTCCTTGGCCGCCTTCTCGAACGTGCTGGAGATGACGGGGTACGCCGGGGTGGCGGGACGGGCGAGCGCGTAGGCCTGGGAGAGCTCGACGAAGGGGCGCAGCGGGTCGCCCTCACCGAAGTTGGCGGAGAGCTCCTCGGCGGCAGCGGTCGCGGGGATGACCACCTGCTTGTCGCTGAACTCGGCGATGTACTTGTCCTGGAAGCTGAACTCCAGGTACTCGCGCGCACCGTCCGCGGCGTCGCAGCTGGACGAGATGCCCCACTGCCAGGAGCCGCCACCGATCTTCGGGCCGTCGCCGAAGTCCGGCGGCGGGAGGATCAGCAGGTCGTCGCCGACCGCCTCGAGGGAGTCCATCGCGTTCCAGACGCCCGTGTAGCTCAGCGCGACGACGTCGTCGTTGAACTCCTGGTTGCCGATCGTGCCCGAGTTGCTGGCCCAGCCGTTGGCGAAGGCGTCCTGGAACCACGTGAAGAACGTGACCGCTTCCGGACCGTTGAGCGCGCCGTCGGCCGTGAGCATGGTGTCGCGGTCGATGAGGTCGCCGCCTGCGCTCTGCAGCATGGGGGAGTAGGCGTAGGACCACCACTCGCCCTTGTCCTCGGCTCCTATGTCCAGCGGGGTGTCGTAGCCGGCGGCCTTCAGCGTGGTCAGAGCCGCGTCGAACTCGTCGATCGTCCAGGGCTGGTCGATGGTGGGGATGCGGATGCCGTTGGCGTCGAGCACCGACTTGCGGGCGAAGATCGACAGCGCCGCGTCCCAGTAGCCGGCCGCGTAGATCTCGTCCTGGTACGTCCCGACGGCCGTCGGGAGCAGGTTGTCGGTGATGCTCGTGGGCAGGCCGAGGGGCTGGATGTACTCCGCCCAGGCCCAGTTGGGGACGATCGGGCCGTCCATGTCGAGCAGGCACGGCAGGTCGCCGGCGGCCGCCGCCGCGACGATGGCGTCGTTGTAGGCGCCCTGGGGGAAGGACTCCTCGACCACCGTGTACTTGTCCTGCGACGCGTTGAACTCGTCGATGATCTTGCTGTAGACCTCGAGCTCGGCCGGGTTGCCTGCCGAGTGCGTCCACATGGTGAGCTCCTGGGGGCCGTCACCGGACCCGCCGTCGCCCTGACCTGCCTGTCCGCAGGCGGAGAGTGCCAGGGCTGACGCCGCCGACACCGATACGATCGTGACAAGGGACCTGCGCTTCATCGGGGGTTCCTTTCCTGGTGCCCGACCGGCAAGTCGGGTCACCGCTCCACGGCCACCGACGGTGGCCGCTTGGGGATTGCGTGTCAGGTCCGTCGCCGGCTGTCGCTCGCAGCTGTGGCCGGCGGCGGACCCACCGAGTCCCGATCGACGATCGGGCAGGGCATGAGGTGTGGGGCGCCGAGGTCGTCCGGCGTCCGGATGCCGAGGGCGACCTCCATCGCCCACCGGCCCATCTCGTAGTGCGGCAGCGCCACGGTGGTCAGCGGGGGGTCGAGCTCCGCCGCGACGAGCTGCTGGTCGTCGTAGCCGACGATCGAGAGGTCCTGGGGGATCGCGAGCCCGCGACGGTGCGCCGCGACGTACGCCCCGGCGGCCATGCGGTCGTTGAAGCAGAACAGCGCCGTGGGCCGGCGGTCGTCCGGCAGGTCGAGCAGGCGGTCCGTGGCCTGGCGTCCGCCCGCGGACGACGTGTCGCCGCGCACGTGCAGCGCGGGGTCCGGCTCGATCCCGGCCTCGGCGAGCACCTGGAGGTAGCCCTGGTGGCGCAGGTCGGAGGCGACGGGCGGGTGCGGCTCGTCCACGTCCAGGTAGGCGATCCGGCGGTGCCCCGCGGCGACGAGCGCGCGCACGGCCGAGACCCCTCCGGCACGGTCGTCGGGGACGACCGCCGGGAAGCCACCGCCCGCCGGGCGGCAGTCGAGGAACACGGTGCCGCGGGGGAGCGAGGCGGGGACGTCGACCACCCGGTGCCACATGCAGGCGTAGATCATGGCGTCGACCTGCTGGTCGGCCAGGGCGCGGATCGCCTCGCGCTCCACCGTCTCGTCCGCGTCCGTGTCCACCAGGAACACGAGGTAGCCGTGCTCGCGGGCGACGTCCTGGGCCCCCGCGAGCATGCGGCCGGCGAACGGGGTCGTCGCGATGCGGTCGGAGATCAGGCCGATCGTGTGGCTGCGCTGCGTCCGCAGTCCCCGCGCCACGGAGTTGGGGGTGTACCCCACCTCGGCGGCCGCCTGCCGGACCCGGTCGCGCGTGGCGTCGGAGATCCTGGCGGTCCGGTCGTTGAGCACCAGCGACACGGTGGCGGTGGACACACCCGCCGCGGTCGCGACGTCGGAGATCCGCACCCGTGCCACGTCACACCCCACTTCCTCGTGAGTTGCTAAATCGATTAACCGCCTGTGCCCAGGATGCCCCCGATGGCGTCGGGCGTCAAGTGCGGTCTCGTGCCGACTGCAACGACCTGTGGGTCCGGCCCGATCGTCCCGACACGTGAGACCCGTCGCTCTGTGTGGCGGGCGCTGCGAAGCGGGCATTACGGTCGTTCCGGTCACCGCACGGGGAACGGCAGCACGAGAGCCGGCGAGGGGCCCGCACGCCCGGCACCGTCTCGCGGCCCCAGCAGAGCAGAAGGACGACTGATGACCTCTTCCCGGACCCGCGCCCTCGCCGCTGTCGGCGTCGCGGCTCTGGTCGCCGTGCTCTCGGCGTGCAGCGACGCCGCGAGCCCCCCGACCGAGCCGACGCAGCCGCCGGCGACCGTGGAGAGCAGCGGTGTCTACCCGGTCACGCTCGACAGCCCGTTCGGTTCCACCGAGCTCGACGCGCAGCCGGAGCGCGTCGCCGTCGTCTCTGCCGTCGACCTCGACATCGCGCTCGCCCTCGGGATCGTGCCGGTCACGGCGCCGAGGCTCGGCGACCTGCCGCCGGACCCGTGGACGCAGAACGCGCTCGCCGACGCCGAGGAGGAGGTCGACTTCTACGACGCGACGGACGGCACCGACTACGCCGCCATCGCCGCCGCGGAGCCCGACGTCATCCTGGCGACCAGCGGCTGGACCCTCGCCGAGGACTACGAGCCGCTGGCTGCGATCGCACCGGTCGTGTCCTTCCGGGGTGCCGACGGACTCGCCGCGATGACCTGGGCGGACAGGACCACTGTCGCCGCCGCCGCCCTGGGCGTACCTGAGCAGGGCGCCGCCGCGATCGCCGGGGTCCAGCAGCGGTTCGCCGACGCGCGCGCCGCCCACCCGCAGTTCGCGGGCAGGAGCATCACGTACGCGGTGGTCCGACCCGACCAGATCTCGTACGTCTCGGTCGCGGGCAGCGACGTCAGCTTCTTCACCGACCTGGGCTTCACGCTGCCCCCGACGGCGACGCAGCTCGACGGGACCACCAGCGCGCTCACCCCCCAGAGCATCGGCCTCCTGGACGCCGACGTCCTGCTCGTCGCCTACCCGTTCGGCGACCAGGGCCTGGTCGGTCGCGCCGCGCTCGAGACCGACAAGACCTTCGTGAAGATCCCCGCGGTCGCCGCCGGTCACTACGCGGTCGTCGAGGACGACGTCGTCCCACCGCTCGCGAACCCGACGCCGCTGAGCCAGACGTGGGTGCTCGAGCGTCTCCTGCCCGTGCTCGAGGGTGCCGTCGGCTCCGGCTGACGGCAGGGCTCAGGCCCGGGCCAGCGCGACCGCGGTGACCACCAGGCCGTCGCCGACCGCCCACCGGCCGTGCAGCACGTCGGTGCCGAGCCCGGTCCGTCCGATCCGCGCCACGAACGTGTCGTCGCCGAGGCGGACGTCGACGTCCTCGAACCCCAGCCACGACCGCGTCAGCGGGTACCAGACCTTGTAGACCGACTCCTTGGCCGAGAACAGCACCCGGTCGAGGCACCGCGCCGGGTCGGTGCGCGCGAGGGCCGCCCGCTCGCCCTCGCTCAGGACGACGGACGCGACCCCGGGCGGCAGCGGAGCGTGCACCTCCGCATCGATCCCGAGGCCCGCCCACGTCGCAGCGCGCCCGACCACGGCCGCGCGGTACCCGTCGACGTGCGTCATGCTCCCGACGATCCCCGCGGGCCACACCGGCGCCCGGTCGGGGCCGGCGGGAACCGCGACGTCCGCGAGGCCGAGCCGACGCAGAGCGGTGCGAGCGCACTCGCGGACGGCCGCGTACTCGGCGCGGCGGGTGGGCACCGCGTCCGCGACGCCGGCTTCCTCCGACGGGTGCAGCGGGGCGGGGAGCGGGGGACCGGCGTGCTCGGCTGCCTCGACACCCGTCGGCAGCACCCGTTCGATCATGCGGCGAGTCTGTCAAAGGGTGTGTTCGCCGCGGGCTGAGCGGTTCCGGGAAACTCCATCGCCGCAACATCGTTATGTCATGCAGGAGCATCGACGAAGGAGAGGCATGTCGCGACGGATCAAGGGCCTGGTGGAGTTCGAGGACGACCGTGGTGCGGTCGTGCGCTACCTGCGGCACCCGCACGGAGGCGGGCTGGTCTCCCCGGGTGCGCACGTGCACGAGGGCGCGTGGCTGGCGGAGACCACGTACGTCGAGGCGGGTGCGGTCGTCCACGACGGAGCCCGGGTCGGACCGGGCAGCTGGGTCGACGTGGACGTCGTGGTCGGCGCGGGAGCGGTCGTCGGGAGCAACGTGCACGTGGGGGCGGGGACGCGCGTGGGCGCCGGCGCTCACGTCGGTGCAGGTGCTCGGATCGGCGCGCGAGTCTCGATCCAGGAGCGAGCGTCGGTGCACGCCGACCAGGTGGTGCCGGACGGCGCGACGGTCGCCGCGTCCGGCCGAGGGCGGCGCTCCGGCTACGGACGCGCGGCGTAGCGCGACCGACGACCTAGGCCCCGAGCAGCCCGCGCAGGACGCGTGTGAGCAGCCGCTCGGTCTGGTCCACGTCGGGCTCGACGGGTGGGGCTGACAGCGCGGCGGCGAGGTGCGGGTGCGCACCGCCCTGCGCGAGCTGCGCGGCCGCGGCGAGCTGGCGGCGCCGGTCGAGCGGGTCGGTGCCGCGCTGCTCGATCTCGTTGCGGGCCAGGAGCCGGACGACGGCATTGAAGACGCCGACGGCCTCGAGCTTGCGGTGGCCGTCGACGTCGAGGTCGCGCATCGCACCGAGCGCGTGCTCGAGGTACGCGACGGCGTTCGGCCCGAGGTCGCCTGTCGCGGCAGGGGCGTCGGTGAGCCAGGGGTGCCGCAGGTAGACGTCGCGGCTCTGCCGGCCCAGGGCGAGGAGGTCCGCGAGCCAGTCGGTGTGCTGCAGGACCGTGTAGTCGAGCTCGCCGTTGACCTGGTCGACCATGAGCGCGACGAGCTCGTCCCGGGACTCGACGTACCGGTAGAGCGATGCGGAACCGCCCCCGAGCGCCCCAGCCACGGACCGCATCGTCACGGCATCGAGCCCGGCGGAGTCCGCCAGCCGCACGGCGACCGCGGCGATGCCGTCGCGGGTGTGCTCCGGTGCGCGGCCGCGGCTGCCGCGCTCGGGACGCAGCCAGATGCTCGTGCGCTCCGTCTCCATGCGGTCACCCTCTCATTCGTGGTCTAGAATAGCGAACACTGATCGCAATTGAGGAGCCGTCGATGACCACCTGGACCCCCACGCAGCGCGCCCGCAACGGCGACGTCGAGATCGCCTACGACTGCCTCACGGGCTCCGACGGGATGCCGTTGCTGCTGGTCATGGGGCTGGCGACCTCGCGGTTCTGGTGGCCCACGGGACTGTGCGACGCGTTCGCCCGCGAGGGCTTCGCCGTGGCCCGCTACGACCAGCGCGACGCCGGCGAGTCCACCCGGCTGCCCGACGTCGCCGGGTCCAACCCGTTCCGGGCGCTGTTCGCGAAGAAGGGCGACGCCTACACCGCCGAGGACATGGTCGACGATGCCGTCGCGGTGCTCGACGAGCTGGGCTGGCCGAGGGCGCACGTCTTCGGCCACTCCATGGGCGGCGTCGTCGCTCAGCGTCTCGCGCTCCGGCATCCCGACCGGGTCCTGAGCGTGGTGTCCTCTGCGGCCCTGCCCAGCGACGTCTCGGGCCTCAGGGTCGCCCGCTACCTGCGCGTCGGGCTGCTCGCCAGGCTGGCGCGCACCAAGTTCCCGGACGGCCGTGAGGGGGACATCGAGGCGAGCCTCGCGGTCGCGCGCGGGGTGGCGTCGCCGGCCTACCCGTTCGACGAGACGGCGGCCCGGGAGTGGATCGCGCGCGCGGTCGACACCGGCCCGCGAGACACCAAGGCCCAGAGCCGCCAGATCGGCGCCCAGTGGCACGGCCCCCGGCTGCGGGACCTGCACCGGCCGACCCTCGTGCTGCACGGCGAGGCGGACCCGATCCTGCGCCTCGAGGCCGGCCGGGCGACCGCGGAGGCCGTCAGCGGGGCGCGTCTCGTGACCCTTCCCGGGGTCGGGCACGACCTGCCCGCCGAGCTCTGGCCGATGGTCGCGCGAGAGGTCGGGGACCTCGCGAGGCAGGCTGCTGCGGTCTGAGCGGTCAGCCGACCGGTCTGCGGAGGCCTCGGAGCTCGCGCGAGCTCAGGCGACCGAGCCTCGGGCGCACCACGCGACGGCGGGGATCTCGAACGGCGCCGGCGGGAGCAGCTCCGCGCACCGGGCCCGGAGCGCGTCCCGCTCGGCGTCGCCGAGCGAGGCGACGTAGGCACCGGCAGGCCCGACGCCGAGGGTGAAGGTCGCCCACCACTCGTCGACGGACTCGTACCGCGCGCCGACCGCCTCGCTCCAGGACACGACGTCGTCGAGTCCTGCCGCGCCGAGGAGCTCGGTGAGGTGCCCCTCCCGCGTCCCCGGCAGCGCCGCCTCGCCGGGGGCGGCGGGGTCGAGGTCGTGCGCCGCGCGCCAGAACGCGTCGAGAGGTCCGCCGTTGCCCGCGTGGTCCCACACGTTCGCCGCGACCGTCCCGCCCGGTCGGGTCACGCGGGCCATCTCGGTGAGCCCGGCCACGGGGTCGGACAGGAAGTGGACGACGAGCTGGGCGACCGCCAGGTCGACGGCGTCGTCGGGGAGGGGAAGCGACTCGGCGACACCGAGGGCGACCCGCAGACCGGGGAACCGGGCGCGGACCGCCGCGACGAACGACTCGGAGGGGTCCACCGCGGTGACGGCATCGACGCCGAGGCGGGCGACCAGCTGGGCGGTCAGGGCTCCGGGACCGCAGCCGACGTCGAGCGCCCGTGCACCGGCGGGGATCTCCAGCGCCGCCGCGAACCGTGCGGCGAGCGGCTCGGAGAACCGGCCCATGAACCGGAAGTACACCTCCGGGGTGACCTCGAATCCCATCCACCGACGGTAGCGCCGTAGTCTCCGGGCCATGAGCACCCTTCACGAGGTCGGCGAGCGCGACGGTTGGCGATGCTGGCTGTGCGACGAGCCCGTCGACCCGGACGCGTCCGTCAACGCCGACCGCGGCCCGAGCATCGACGGCGGCGCGACCCCCAAGGGCAAGAAGCCGGTCCCGGGCGCCGAACGGCTCGCGCACCGCGCCTGCAACACGAAGAAGGGCGCGGTCAAGCCCGTCGTCGCCTGGTCGCCGGACCTGTTCGTCGTCGACCCCGCCCCCATCGTCGCGACCGTCGAACGGCTGACGCGCAAGGGCGGCCGTGAGGTGGTCGGCCGCTGCCCGACGCGCGCGGACGGCGAGGCGGCCGCGGTCTGGTTGGTCGACCGCCTCTCCCGGTTCGCGCCCGGCCTGCGCGTGTCGGTCGACGTCGAACCGGGCGGGGGTCAGTTCCTGCTCGTGCTGCGCACCGTGTGACGGTCGGTGCAGGATCGGTCCATGGCGGAGTACACGGTCAACGCGGAGGCCGTCCGGCACGTGCGTGAGCTCATCGACGCGCGGCAGTACGTGCTGGACAGCGACTGGGGTGAGACGCAGCCGGACGCGGCTGCGCAGAACGCGTACCTGGAGACGCACACCTGGGAGCAGTACGCGTCGTGGCACCTCGGGCTGACCGTGGGGGCCACCGACGAGACGAAGGCACGGTACGCGTTCGTCGCGGGCGACTTCCGTCGGGTGCACCGCACGGCGCTCATCGCGTGCGTCTACCGGGCGTCGGAGTGGCGGCACAAGGACGTCGAGCTCGCCGCGCACGACCTGCTGCAGCACCTGGACCGGGTGAGCGGCTAGTCCTCGTCGAGGCAGAGGCAGAACGGGTGTCCCACCGGGTCGAGCAGCACGCGCACGTTCTCCCGGAACTGGGAGGTCGCCACGGTGGCGCCCAGCGCGACGGCGTCCTCGACCGCGGCGTCGAGGTCACCCACCTGGAAGTCGAGGTGCATCATCGGGCGCTGCTCGCCGTCCACGGGCGGCCACACCGGAGGTCGGTACCCGTCCGCCTGCTGGAACACGAAGAACGTCGACCCGCCCGGGGCTCCCATGACGGCTGTGCCCGGCTCCTCGTGGACGACCGGCCACCCGAGCAGCTGCGAGTAGAACGCAGCCAGTGCCGACGGGTCTGGCGCCTCGATGGCGGGTCCCCACCACATACCTGGCATCCGTGATCGCACCGGCCCAGTCTGGCGACGATGCCGGTCGGGCGCTAGCGGTGCGGGAGGTCGGGTCAGCTCCGAGAGGCGATCGTCGACCGGTGCGAGTTCGCGGAGACTGCGGCGTCGCCGGGACAGCCGCCGACGATCGTCAGCGTGATGCCGTGCGCGGCGCTCCGGCGCAGGGCCGCCGTGAGCACGTCGACGGCAGCAGGCCCGATCCTGCCCAGCCCGCGCAGGTCCACGGTGACCCGCCCGAGGTCCCCCGCGCCGAGCATCGCCAGGGAGATCGCGTCGGCCAGCTCGTCCCGGTTCGACAGGTCGACCGCACCCGAGACGCGCAGGATCGACGCGTCGGCGGTGTGCTCGGCATGCAGGTCGAGGTGCCGTCGGCGCGCGCCCGAGCCCGGCACGTCCGGCGCGGACACCGAGCACAGCGCCTCGTCGACCAGCTCCCGGGTGATCGACTCCAGGCCGACGGCCGCGGTCTGGACCACCCGGCCCGCGAGCTCGCGCAGTCGGGTGTTGTGCCGCTGCGAGCTCTGCTTGAGGATGCCGAACGCCGCCTCCTCGTCGACACCGTAGGTGAGCATCAGGATGCCCTTCGCCTGGTCGATCGCCGCGTGCGACTCGAGCGCGAGCGTCAGCTCCGTGTTCACGTGCTCGGCCAGGAACGCGTCGTAGGCCGCGGTCACGTCGACCAGGAACCCGGTCAGGTCGCCGTCCCCGTCCCCGGCGACGGCGAGCACGACACGGTGCGGGTTTCCCGAC
The DNA here is from genome assembly GCF_001426705.1 of Cellulomonas sp. Root485. Taxonomy (GTDB): domain Bacteria; phylum Actinomycetota; class Actinomycetes; order Actinomycetales; family Cellulomonadaceae; genus Cellulomonas. The sequence goes on from NZ_LMFC01000001.1 coordinate 1,038,950, forward strand.
ATGTCCACGAGGCAGTAGTCGGCCGCGCGCGGGTCGGGCTCCGCGAAGCATCCCTCCAGAGCCTCGACGACGACCGCTCGGTCGTCGCGCCGGACATGGGTGAGCAGGAGCTCGCGGGTGGGTACGACATCGCCTGGTTGCATGCCGTGGATGAGGAACATGTGGTCGGACCACCACCACCGATCGGTGGCCGCCGCGAACCGGAAGCGCCCCACGTGGGTGCTGGTCGCCGTCATCGGAACCCCCAGAGGTGGCGCCGTGAAGGGCCCCGCGCTGGAGGCTCGTTCCTGAACCTCCAGGACGCCCGTCGCGTCGCCGTCGACGGTTGGCTCCTAGGTTATGCCTCCAGCGGCCTGACGTTCACCGATCTGCGGAGGAGGATGGGCGCATGCACCGGATGGGGGAGGGATCGTGACCAACCGCAGCACGGTCCTGGCGCGGCTGGCCGGCTCGGTCGCCACCGGAGCGCGCGACCAGCCCCTCGCCGTCCGCCTGTGCGTCGCGTGCGTGACCATCCTCGGCGCCGACGGTGGCGCGATCACGCTCGCGTCGACCCGACCCGAACGGCTCACCGTCAGCACGTCCAACGGCACGTCGGCGCGGATCGAGGACCTGCAGGACGTCCTCGGTGAAGGACCCGGCCAGGAGGCGTACCGCGAGGGCCGGATCGTCGTCACGCACGTCGACGGCGCACGCGGCGGCCCGTTCCCGATGTTCACCGAGCTCGCCGGGGACATCGCCGGTCCGCTCACCGTGTGGGCGATCCCGATGCACCCCGGTGGCGCGACGATCGGCGTGATCACGCTGTACCGCTCCGGCGGCACGCTCGACGAGAGCCTCGACGACGCACAGTTCCTCGCGGACGCGGTGGGGGCTGCGCTCCTCGACGACACGACCACGACCGGGCACACGCCCTTCGCCGCATGGACCGACCGCGCGCGCGTGCACCAGGCGACCGGCATGGTCGTGGCGCAGCTCGCCATCGCCCCCGAGGACGCGCTCGCGATCCTGCGGGCGCACGCGTTCGCCGAGAACGCGTCGCTCGACCAGATCGCCCGGGCGGTCGTCGACCGGGAGCTGAACTTCACGGACACGCAGCAGGGCGTCTCGCACGACGAGGCACCCCCCGACCACAGCACGGAGAGTGGTGGACGATGACCGCACGCACGTCGGCGCAGGCGCTCGCGGACGTGGCGAGCGCGCTGGTCGAGGACCACGAGATCACCGGGCTGCTCGCGCGCCTGGTGTCCGACTGCGCGCAGCTGCTCCCGGCCGACGCCGCCGCCCTCCTGGTGCGGACCGCCGACGGCGGGTTCGAGCTGTTGAGCGCCACCTCGCACCGTGTCGACGAGCTGCAGCTGTACCAGGCGCAGCAGGAGACCGGGCCGTGCGTGGAGGCGGCCCGCACCGGAGAACCGTCCTGCACGGTCGGTCGCCCGCAGATCGTCGCGCGCTGGTCCGACGTCGGCCAGGAGATCGTCGACGCCGGGTTCGGATCCGTCCACGCCTTCCCGATGCACTGGCGCGGGCGCGCGATCGGAGGCCTCAACCTCTTCGCCGTCGCCGAGACGGAGCTCTCCGCGGCGTCGACGGTCCTCGCGCAGAGCTTCGCCGACTTCGCGACCCTCGCGATCGTGCAGCCGGCCTCGCTCGGGGACGACGACCTCGCGGAGCGGATCACCGCGGCGCTGGAGGGACGCGTCGTCGTCGAGCAGGCCAAGGGTGTGCTCGCGTACCAGCTGGGGCTGGACATGGCGGGGGCCTACGACGAGCTGGTCACGCGGTCCACCGCGAACGGGTCCACGCTCGCGCAGGTCGCACAGAACGTGGTCCGGTCCGCCCAGGCCCGCTGAGGCGGTCCCGCGGACCAGGCAAGATAGGGGACCTCACCACCGCGCGGGCGAGAGGAACCTCATGGCAGCAGCTGCCCTGTACCTCGGCGCCGCACTGCTCGGCGGGTTCCTGGCCGTCCTCCTGCGTCTCCCGCCGTTGGTCGGCTTCCTCGCCGCCGGCTTCGCCCTCGGCGCCCTGGGTGCACCGGAGCTGCCCTACCTGGAGCCGATCGCGAACTTCGGGGTCGTCCTGCTGCTCTTCGCGATCGGGCTGAAGCTCGACGTCCGCAGCCTGCTGCGCCGCGAGATCTGGCTGACCACGCTCGTGCACCTGGGGATCAGTGTCGCGATCGCGCTCGGCTTCCTCGGCCTGCTCGCCGTGATCGGGTTCGGCTTCCTCGGCGGCGAGTCGTTCGGCGCGCTGGCGCTCGTCGGGTTCGCCCTGTGCTTCTCCTCGACCGTGTTCGTCGTCAAGGTGCTCGACGACCGCTCCGACACCACCGCGCTGTACGGGCGCATCGCCGTCGGTGTGCTCGTCATGCAGGACGTGGCGGCCGTGATCTTCCTGTCGCTGTCCAGCGGCGAGCCGCCGAGCCCCTGGGCGCTGCTGCTCGTCCTGCTGGTCCCCGGCCGGCGCATCCTGTACCGGATCTGGGACCGCGTCGGCCACGGCGAGCTCCAGGCGTTGTTCGGGGTCAGCGTCGCGGTGGTGCTCGGGTTCGGGTTGTTCGAGCTCGTCGGCATCGCGGGCGACGTCGGCGCGCTCGTCGTGGGGGTGCTCCTCGCGTCCCACCCGCAGGCGGGCGAGCTCTCACGGTCCCTCATGACGTTCAAGGACCTCATGCTGGTCGCGTTCTTCGTGCAGATCGGCCTGCACGGCACGCCGCACATGCTCGAGGTCGGCCTCGCGCTCCTCCTGCTGCTGCTCCTGCCGCTCCAGGTCGCCGCCTACGCGGTCGTGCTGTGGCTGATGCGGCTGCGTCGGCGCACCTCGTTCCTCGCCGGCCTGGTCCTGTCGAACTACTCCGAGTTCGGGATCATCGTCGTCGCCGTCGGGGCGAGCACCGGCCTCCTCGACGAGCAGTGGGTCGTCGTCGTCTCGCTCGCCGTCGCGTTCAGCTTCGGTCTGTCCGCGATCGTGAACCGCCGGGGCGTCGAGCTCGCCTCACGGCTGTCCCGCCTGCTCCCCGCGCGGGACAGCGACCGCCTGCACCCCGACGACCGGCTGGTGGACGTCGGCGACGCGGACGCGCTGGTCCTCGGGCTCGGCCGGGTCGGCTCCGCGACCTACGCACGCCTGCGCGACGAGTACGGGCTGTCCGTCGTCGGTGTCGAGCACGACCAGACCCGCGTCCTCGCGCTCGAGGACGAAGGGTTCGACGTCGTGCGCGCGGACGCCACCGACCTGGAGTTCTGGAACCGGGTCCAACGCGCCGGCCGGGTCAAGATGGCCGTGCTCGCGATGCCGTTCCACAACGCCAACCTCATCGCCCTCGCACGGCTCCAGGCCGCCGGGTTCACGGGCAAGGTCGCGGCCGTCGCCCGGTACGACGACGACGTCGCCGAGCTGGAGCGTCACGGCGCGGACGCGGTGTTCCACCTGTACGGCTCCGCGGGGTTCGCGCTCGCGGACCACGCGGCCGAGGTCCTGCTGCAGGGTCGCGGCGGGACAGCCCCCGGACCGCACCCACCGGCCAGGCCGGGCGACGAGCGGGACGTCCTCGACCCGCTCGAACGCCGGGCGGAGCCGGCGTAGCCGGTCAGATCCCGTGCGCCCGCGCCCAGGCGACGGCCTCGGCACGCGTGGACACGCCGATCTTGCGGTACGCGCTGCGCAGCTGGGTCTTCACCGTGTTGCGGGTGACCCAGAGGCGGGCGGCGATCTCCTCGAGCGTGATGTTGTCGCCGATCTCCCCGAGCACGACCCGCTCGCGCTGGGTCAGCGCGTTCACGCCGGTGGTGGGGGTCTGGATGGTCTGCTGGCTGGTCACGGGGTGCCTCCTGCGGTGTGACGTCGGTTGCGCTCGGGAGGTCGTTCCGTCCGGCGGGGGTGCCTGACGTCGACCTCACCCGCTCTATCGGCACGCGAACGGGTGAATATTACGGTGGATGCCCCTCGAACTTTCCGCCGGGTGCTAACGGTCCGCGTCGGCCGCTGGGATCCGTCGCGGCTCCTTCACCACGACCGAGTCACCGATGACGAGGGCGTCCAGGCCGCTGACGGCGAACGACCGGACGGCGTCCCGGGGGGACAGGACGATCGGCTCGTCGCCGATGTTGAACGAGGTGTTCAGGACGACCGGGATCCCGGACAGCTCGTCCAGGCGGGCGAGCAGGTCGGCGTAGCGCGTGCCGGCGCTCCGCTCCACCGTCTGCGGTCGGCAGGAGCCGTCGACGTGGACGATACCGGGGACCAGGTCCCGGACCTCCTCGCGGACGGTGGTCGCGGTGAGCATGAAGGGGGCGGGCCGGGGGTCGGCGAGGTAGGTGCGGGCCGACTCGACCAGCAGGGACGGTGCCAGCGGACGCCAGGCCTCCCGCCCCTTGATCGCGTTCACCCGGTCACGGACATCGCGACTGGACGGTGTCGCGAGGATCGACCGGTTACCGAGCGCTCGGGGTCCGAGCTCCGTGCGGCCCTGGAACCACCCGATGACGCGTCCGGCGGCGAGGAGCTCGGCTGCCTCGGCCGCCACGTCGGGCGAGCGGTGCGCCGGCACGCCGCTGTCCCGCAGGAGCGTCGCGATGTCGTCGTCGTCGAAGCCCGGCCCGAAGGCGGCGTGGTCCAGGGGAGGTGAACCAGGCGGTCCGGCATGGGCGCCGGCGACGGTGAGCGCTGCGCCCAGGCTCGTGCCGGCATCTCCGCTCGCGGGGAACACGAAGACGTCGTCGACCTCGGGCAGACCCCGCAGCAGGCCGTTGACCGAGCAGTTGTAGGCGGAGCCGCCGCCGACCACCAGCGTGCGGCACCCGGTCTGCTGAACGACGACCCGGGCGAGGTGGCACATCACGCTCTCGAGCTGCTGCTGACCCCAGGCGGCGACTGCGCGCTCCCTGTCGCTCGGCGCGATCGATCGGCGAGGACGCTGGGTCAGGGGGTCGATGCTGAACCGGACGTCGACCGCGGGGCCGAACTGGTCCTCCAGCAGGTGCCGCCATGCGGCGAAGGTCGCGCGGCCGCGCCGCCAGTGACCGTCGGAGGGCTCGACGGTGATCCGGGTGTCGTAGCCGTCGGGGCGCAGGTCGAAGGCGGCAGGGGCACCGTTGCGCAGCCCGTACGGGGCGAGGCCCATCACCTTGCCCTCCTCGCCCCAGTCCCAGCCGAGGTAGGTGGTGAGCGCCCAGTAGAAGAAGCCGAGGGAGTCCTCGATCTCGTACTGGTCGAGCACGTCGATGCCGCCGGAGGTCCCGTGCGCCAGGGTCGTGGAGATCCCGTCGCCCTGCCCGTCGACGATGAGGACGGCCGCCTCGTCGAACCCGCAGTACCGCAGAGCGGCGGTCGCGTGCGCGACGGGGTGCGGCACCACCTCGATCGGGGGCCGACGCGCACCGGCGAAGAACGGGTGCGCGAGGAGGTCCTCGTGCAGCCTCGTCGGCCACGGGGGTGGGTGCTCCGGCTGCCACGCGAGGGCGATGGCGTCGACGTCGGACATCGTGATCCCGGCCGCTGCCAGGCAGTACGCCGCCGCGTGCACCGGCACCTGGCCGAACGCGTGCTTGCGCCGGGTGAAGCGTTCCTCCTCGACGGCGGCGAGGACCTCGGAGTCGCGGACCAGGGCCGCCGCGGGGTCGTGGCCGTAGCCCCCGCTCAGCCCGAGCACGTACACGGCGGCTACCGGCGGATGACGGGCAGCGCCCGCTGCCGCTCGACGACGGGCGTGAACGACCTCGTGCTGTCGCGGGTCACGCTGAGCAGGTAGGCGAACGGCTCCGAGCCGAAGTCGGTGTGGATCCGCTGGATCTCACGCTCGACGAACTTGCAGCCCGCCAGGGTCCCGTACGGCCCGACGCCCGCGACCACCAGGTAGACCGTGGTCCTGTCGCCGTGCGTCACCTTGAGCTTGACGACGATGCCGTAGTCGACGTCCTTCAGGTGGGTGCCGTCCGCGGGCCAGAAGATCTCCGGCTCGGTGCGGTCGATGATCGCGTTGAAGTTCGGCGTGAAGTCGTACGGGGAGTCGAACTCCTTGAGCACCTGGGGGGTGATCGCGTTGGACTTCCCGCTGCCGATCAGGATGAGGCTGGAGTCCCAGTACTCCGACTTGAAGTCGTCCTTCCACGACGTGATCGACTTCAGCCGGGAGCGTTTGCCGCCGAGGTACAGGAGGTTTTGGAGCCGGCTGGCTCCGACGGCGTCAGGGATGGTCGTCGCGCGCTTCTCCGGTGCGCCGCCGTACGCCGGGTCGCCCTCCGGTCGGACGACGTTCCCGAGCTGGTCCACGAACTCTCTCTGCTCGGTGCTCGAGTAGACGACGTAGACGTCGTCCTCGCCGACCAGGTCCTCGAGGACGCCCTGGATCGGGATGTCCAGGTCCCGCATCTCCAGGATTCGCTGGGTCTGCCCGGGCAGCGGCGTGGCGACGGACCTGCGTGACCGGAGCTCGATGACCCAGATGACGTAGCCGCACAGGATCAGGACGGTCAGGTCCACGACGATCATGGCGGCGAACGGGACCTGGGTGGAGACCGCGAAGACGATGACGAGGCAGACGATGACGAGCGCGTACGCCGGGACGGTCGACGCCCCCTTGACCGCGTCCTTGAGAACCGCGTTGGTGTCGATCGGTGCCACTCTCGCCGCCCCCTCACGCAGGCCGCACCAGGTGCGGGTGTCGAGCGCGCCGGGCGCGAAATGACCCATCGCGGCCTGCGATCGGACGTTACCCCTGAGCGGACCACCGGTGTCAACAACGGTGCCCGAAGGTGCCGAGCGCGGAGCTATCCCGTCGGGAGGGAGGTCACGAGCTCGCGCACCGACCGGGCCAGGGCGCGGCCCTCGGCCTCGAGGATCGAGGCGCCCTGTTCCGGCGTGGCCGTCCGCGGGTGCTCGTCCTGCGGCAGTGCGAAGTCCGGGGACGGGTGGCCGTCGAACGCCGGCGCGTCGACGATGCCGTGCTCGGCGTAGTACAGGGGTGCGCCGGGCGGGGGCAGGAGGTCGGTCCGGACCCGCTCGGGGAACAGGCCCAGCGCGATGGCGGTCTCTTCGCGTGCGGCATGACCGGGACCTCGGGCGTCCGGGTCGGGGAGGAACGCCAGGTGGTAGACCACGCGCTGCGAGGGAGGCCGGTCCGTCTCGGCGGCGATCCGGCGCAGCGCCGCCTGGTGGTTCACGGCGCCGTGACCGTTCACCAGCACGACGACGCGGAACTCGGCCTCCAGGAGGTTGCGCACCAGCTCGCGCACGATGACGCCGAACGCGCTCTCCTCGATGTACGTGCTGCTCACGGGGTTGCCCGGGAAGTCCATCCCCACGACGCGCACGTCCGGGGGCAGGCCGAGCGTCGCGAGCGACTGCGGACCGGGTCCGGCCGGCCGCACGGTCTCCGTGCCGGCGAAGAGCGCCGGGAGCACGACCCCGCCTACCTCGCGCGCCGCCCTGAGGGCGACCTCGTGCGCGTGCAGGGGGTCGAGCCCGAGCGGCAGGTGCGGGCCGTGCCACTCGAGCGGCCCCAGGGGCACGTAGGCGACGGGCGTCCTGCGGCGTGCGTCGGCGACCTCGTCAGGACGCATCAGCTCGTACCGGACCACCGGTCGCCGCCTTGGTCGTTCGGACTCGTACGGTCGCCCGGCACGGCGACCTGGTGCCTCCCACGACGACTGGTAGCGCGTCGCGGAAGGGCGTCGGCTCCCGGCCATGTTCCTCGCGCTCGCGCGCGCGGCGCAAGGGCGTCGAGCGGTCAGCGGGTGGGCTCCAGGTACGCCTGGCCGGTGGTGGTCCACTGGACGAGCAGCATCGTCGCGTCGTCCTGGAGCACGCCGCCCTGGTGGTCGAGGATCCGCCGGCACACCCGTCGCACCATTTCCGGCATCGGGGTGCCCGCCGACACCTCGCGCTCGATGAAGTCCGCGAGGCGGTCGATGCCGAAGAACTGGTGCTGCTCGTCGCGAGCCTCGGTGATGCCGTCGGTGTACAGGACGACGGTGTCGTCGGGTTCGAGCATCTCCTCGGCGATGTTGCCCTCGCGCATGTCGAGGCCGAGCAGGGGACGGCGTCCCGCATCCAGCGTCTTGACGATCTTGCCGGCGCGCAGGAGCAGCGGCGGTGGGTGACCGGCCGACAGGTAGCGCAGCCGACCGGTGTCGAGGTCGAGCGTGGCCAGGACTCCGGTCGCGTACATGCGACCCCCGAAGGCGTCCTGGACCGCACGGTGGACGGACTCGGTCTGCTCGAAGAGTCCGTGCCCCTGACGACGGGCGTTACGGTACGCGGCGAGGGCCGCCGCCGCGGCGAGCCCGGAGTGCAGGTCATGGCCGGTGGCGTCGAAGATCGCGAACTGCGCGGCCGTGTCGGACAGGGCGTAGTCGAAGACGTCGCCGCCGACGCTGCTGGACGGCTCGAGCCGCCCGCTCACGATCACCTTGTCGGTCCCGGAGGTCAGCGGTGGGAGGAGCTGCCAGATCAGCTCGGCGGACAGGGTCCGTGGCTGCCGGCGGCGTACCGCGTCGATCCCGTCTCCGTAGGTGTCCATCATCGTGACCAGGTGCCCGAGGTAGTGGGCGAACCACCAGCACTGCCGCCGGAACGCGCGGTCCTCGAGCGAGCCGCCGTCCTCGACGACGATCTTCAGCACGCCCACACGTTCGACGCCGTCGATGATCGGCATCCACAGCTGTGCCTCACCGTCGACCACGGCCGTCTGCACCGCCAGCATCCGGTACGCCCGACCGCCCAGGGTGCCGTCGATGGTCAGGTTCGGCGCAGGCTCGATCGAGGGGCGTGCCATCGCGACGAGCACCGTCTGCGTGTAGTCCGCGAGGTACACCGTGGCCTGAGCGCCGAGGTGCGCGACCGCCTCGTCGACGGCATCGGCGAGCAGGTCGGGTGGCGTCAGGTGGGTGCGTCGCAACAGTGAGGTCATCGCTGCCAGCGGACGCCTGACACCCGGACCGTTGTGGTGGTTCCAGTCCATCGCGCTGCGCCTCCCGAGGGGATCGGTGCCCCCAGGGTCACCCTGCCACGACCTCACGGTCGGTCGTACAGCACGGTGAGCAGGCGCGCCGGCGCGTCGGAGTGGTCACGAGGCCCGGGGCGCCCGGTCTGCGCCCAGCGGTTCCTGCGGTGTTCATTGGACCCGATCAGTGGCGACCCTCATCGCGCTGTCCTTCGTCCGTCGTCGCGTGCGCCTCGGTGCCGCGCGCCCGGCGCAGAGCGCGACCGAGGCGCACGTCCTCCTCCTGCTTGGCCTGCTTCTTCTCGCTCGCGCGCGTGTCCCGTGGCGGGAGCTGAATGGTCCGCTCGGCCTCGATGCCCCCCTGGAGCTGGCGGCCGCGCTCGACCTCGGCGTCGAGCTCCGCGCCGAACAGCAGCGCCAGGTTGGTGATCCACAGCCAGAGCAGGAACACGATCACGCCGGCCAGCGAGCCGTACGTGTCGCCGTAGCTGCCGAAGTTCGCGACGTAGAAGCCGAAGCCGAGCGAGGCGAGCACCCACACGACCAGCGCGACGATCGCCCCGATGCTGATCCACCGGAACTTCGGCTGCCGCACGTTCGGCGTGGCGTAGTAGAGGACCGCGATCGCGACGACCACGAGGGCCACGATGACCGGCCACTTCACGATGCTCCAGACGGTGACCGTGACGTCGCTCAGCCCGACGGCGCCGCCGACCGCGCGGGCGACCTCGCCGGACAGGACGACGGCGGTGACGATCACGACGGCGATCAGCACCAGGACCACGGTGACGGCGAGCAGCGTCGGTCGCAGCTTCCAGATCGGGCGCCCCTCGTCGATCTCGTACACCCGGTTCATGCCCCGGCTGAAGGCTGCGACGTAGCCGGACGCCGACCACAGGGCCAGGACCAGGCCGAGGACCAGCGCGAGTCCGGCCGCGGGCGCCTGCGTGAGCTGGGTGAGGATCGGCTCCAGCGTCTCGTCGACCGAGGAGACACCGACGTCCGAGGCGATCGTCAGGACGTCCCTGACCATCTTCTCCGGGTCGCCGACGAGGCCCAGGACCGAGACGACGGCCAGGAGTGCCGGGGCGATCGCGAGGACCGCGTAGTACGTGAGCGCCGCCGCGAGGTCGGTGCACTGGTCCTTGCCGAACTCCCGCAGCGTCTTGCGCACGACGTACAGCCACGAGCGCTTGGTGATGTCGTCGGGGGAGTCCGGCTTGCGGGGATCCTCCGGCGCCGGGGCTGCGGCCTTCTCGGTGCTGCGGGTGCTGGAGGTGTCGTGCGTGGTCATGAGGTCGACCTCCCTCGGGTGGTCACTGGGTAGGAGTCACGAGTGAGGCGGCGAGGGTGCCGACGAGGACGACCGCCGTGAGCGGGCCGGGCTCGGTCGCTGCCATCAGTGGTTCCGGAGGGCGCGCACGCTCTGCGACCGGCACAGGGCCCGGGCGGCGGCCAGCCAGGACCGCCACCCTCGGGGGCGTCGGCCGGCCGTCATGTCGCCACCTGCGGGTCGAGCACCACCTTGATGCACCCGTCCTGCTTCTTCTGGAACATCTCGTACGCCGCCGGCGCGTCCTGCAGGGGGACACGGTGGGTGCGCAGGTCGAGGACGCCGAGCGGGTCGCCCTCGCCGGTCAGCAGCGGCAGGAGGTCGTCGACCCAGCGCCGGACGTTCGCCTGCCCCATGCGCAGGGTGAGGCCCTTGTCGAACATCGTCATCATCGGCAGCGGGTCGACCGCCCCTCCGTACACGCCGGAGATCGAGACGGTGCCGCCGCGGCGCGTGACGTCGATCGCGGAGCGCAGGGCGTCGAGCCGGTCGATGCCCGCCTTCTCGACGAGCGGCGCGGCGAGCGCGTCGGGCAGGAGACCGGCCGCCTTCTGCCCGAGTGCGGCGACGCGTGAGCCGTGTGCCTCCATGCCGACCGCGTCGATCGCCGCGTCGACCCCGCGCCCGTCGGTCAGGTCCTGCACGGCGGCCACCACGTCGTCGGTGCCGGCCAGGTCGATGACGTCGATGCCGTGGCGCCGCGCCATCGCGAGGCGCTCGGGGACGAGGTCGATCCCGATCACCCGTGACGCGCCACGGTGAGCGGCGATGCGCGCCGACATCTGGCCGATCGGCCCGAGCCCCAGCACGGCCACGGTGCCGCCCGCGGCGACGTCGGCGTACTCGACGGCCTGCCACGCCGTCGGCAGGACGTCGGACAGGAAGAGGTACCGCTCGTCGGGGCTCCCGTCGTCCGGAACGACGACGGGGCCGAACTGCGCCTGCGGGACGCGGAGGTACTGCGCCTGCCCGCCGGGCACCTGGCCGTACAGCTTCGTGTAGCCGAACAGGGCCGCACCCTTGCCCTGCGGGCGCACCTGCGTGGTCTCGCACTGCGAGTACAGGCCCCGACCGCACATCCAGCAGGTGCCGCACGCGATGCCGAAGGGGATCACGACACGGTCGCCCACCCGGAGCGACCCTGCGTCGGGACCGACCTCCTCGACGACCCCCATCGCCTCGTGCCCGAGGATGTCGCCCGCGTCGAGGAAGGCACCGAGCACGGAGTACAGGTGCAGGTCGGAGCCGCAGATGGCCGTCGACGTGACCCGCACGATCGCGTCGGTGGCCTCCTGGATCGTCGGGTCGGGCACCTGCTCGACGCTGACCTTCTCGCGTCCCTGCCATGTCAGTGCGTGCACGGGGATCTCCTCGAGGTCGTCGCGGTCGGACGCCCGCTCACGCGGGTGCCTCGCCGGTCGGGTCGGAGGGGTAGATCCGCTCCGCCGGCACGTCCTGGTTGTCGCCCTGGTCCGGGTCGCCGGAGCCCGGCGTGGTCGACGGGAGAGGCGGGGTGTCGTCGCCGTCGCGCGGGACGGGTTGCTCACTCATCGGACGTTCCCTTCTTCGAGCCAGAGCCCGAGCCCGAGGTCGGCGTGACGGGGCCGTAGATCGGTTGGACCTCGGCCAGCTCGAGGTCGGCGGTGGCCTGGATCAGGGCGAGCAGGTCCGGGTCCAGCCCGGGGGAGAACTCCTCGAACCGCTCCTCGGCGATGGTCGACGGGACACCCGCCGGCGCCTGCTCGCTGGCGTCGAGCTCGGTCCCGTCCTTCGACGGCGACATGCCCCGGAAGATCTTGCCCGCCTCCGACGCGGCGGTGAGGTCGAAGCTGTACTGCTTGCTCTGCAGCCCCAGGTCCAGCAGCTTCTTGACCTCCGGGAACTTCTCCGCGCTCGTCTTCGGGATCGGCAGGACCTTGTTCCACTCCACCCCCAGGGTCTCCAGGGCCTTCGCGTAGGCGTTCTCGTGCGCCTGGTCTCGCACGATCAGGTAGGCGATCGTCGACCGCGCGGTCTTGTTGGCTGTCATCTCGTAGATCCGGCACTTCTGCAGCCGACCCGTGGACTCGAGCATGAGGTTGTACAGCAGGTCGAGAACGAGGTTGCCGGAGTTGTACACGTACGAGCCGGACCACGGGTTGCCCGCGGCGTCGACGGGCAGCGCGCCCTGGGCGGCGACGAGGTAGTGGTGGATGTTGCCCTGGTCCAGCGCCGACTCCAGCGGCGTGGCGCCCACCGCACCGGGCGTGTCCAGGGGATCCGAGGTCGTGCCGTTGTACCGCGGTGACCCGTCGAGCAGCCGGGCGATCGTGGTGCCGATGAGCTCGACGTGACTGATCTCCTCGGTGCCGATGCCCTGGAGCAGGTCGCGGTACGGCTTCCCCGTCGGCCCGCGGAAGTTGATGCTCTGGAACAGGTACTGCATCATCGTGCGCATCTCGCCGAACTGGCCCCCGAGCCCTTCTTGCAGGGCGTTGGCCGCAGCGGGATCCGGCTCGTCGGCCTCGATCTCGTTGATCAGTCGTTGCACGTGCAGGTACATGCGTCCTCCTCGTCGAAGCCGGGTCGTGGTCGGCGCGGCGGGGCACGATGTGACCCCGCCGCGCCGCCCTGCTAGAAGCCGGTGCCGCCCGGTGAGGTCGGGGCGGAGGTGCCGGTGCCGGTGCCGGTGCCTCGGATGTTCTCCGCGGCGTCCCTGGTGTCCGAGCGGAGGTCCTGAGCTGCGGACCTGCCCTCGTCCTTCAACGTCGAACCCGCCTCGGTGGCCCGGTCCTTGACCGCCGCGACCGCCTCCTGTGCCGGCTGGCGCAGGTGCTCGGCGACGTCCTGGGCGGCGTCCTTCGCCCCCTGCACCAGGGGTTCGGCCTGCTCCTTCGCCGACTGCGCGAGCTGCTGCTCCTGGCGCGTGCTGGGCAGCAGGGACGAGGCGAGCCAGCCGATGCCGAAGGCGACCAGGCCCGCGGCGAGCGGGTTGCCCCTCGTCCTGGTCCGGGCGGCGGTCGGCAGGTTCGACGCCGTGTCGCCGACCGCGGACGCGGCGGAGCCCACGGTGTCCGCGCCGTCGGAGACGCCGCCCATGATGCGCTCCTTGACGTCGGTGGCGGTGGCGCGGACGCGGTCCGCCTGGCGCTGGGCCGCCTGCGTGGGGCTGACCTTGTCGGTGAGGGCGTCCACGTCCGAGCTCAGCTCGGCGCGGGTGCGCTCGATGTCGTCGCGGATCTGGTCGGGGTCGGTGCTCATCGGTTCTTCTCCTCGTGGCCTTGCAGAGCGTTCGGGATCTTCTTCACGGAGTCGGTCGTCTGGGTCAGGCCGCGGACGCGCCGGGACTCGGCCCGGCCCCGCAGCGCGAGCACCGCGGCGACGACCGCCCAGAGCACGGCGACGACGACCGCCGACCACGCCCAGGAGTCCATGGCGTCGCCGAGCGCCCACCACAGCGCGACCGACAGGAACAGCAGGACGAAGTGGCCCGCGACGGCGGCCCCGGCGAACATGGACCCGCCCTTGGCCGCCTGCTTGGCCGACTGTCGGGCCTCGGCCTTGGCCAGCTCGACCTCCTGCCGCAGCAACGTCGAGAGGTCACGGGTGACGTCGCCCAGCAGGTCCCCGACCGACTGGCGCGGGGGCGAGTCGACCGGGTCGGTCATCGCTCCTCCCACGACGTCGTCGCAGGCGCGCCGGGCACCGGCGACGCCAGCTCGTCGGTGAAGCGCGGGCGGCGCTCGACCGCGTCGTCGTAGACCGGCAGCGGCTCGGTGGACATCGTCCGGCGGGTCGCCACGGGAGCAGTCCTCGGGGTGCTCGTGGAGGTGCTCGGTGCGTCCTTGAGCCCGCGGGTCAGCCGACCCAGCACCACACCGGCGCCGGCGGCGATGAGCAGGAAGGTGCCGGGCCGCCTGCGCGCGAAGCTGCGGACCTCGTCGAGCACGTCGTCGGGGCCGTGCGACTCGAGCCAGCCGCCGAGCGCGTCGACCCGGTCGCCCACCTCGCGCACGATGTCGGTGGCCAGGTTCTGCTCGGACGGCGCGGCGGCCATCTGCGTGAGCTGGCCGCCCACCGACGTGAGGCCGGACGCGAGCCGGCTCTGCTGGCTGCCGGCCTGGTCGGAGAGCTCCGAGCGTGCCTGCGACCACAGGTCGCCGAGCTGGCGGCGCGCCTCCTGGGTGACGGCGGCAGCCTCGCCCTTGGCCTCGTCGACCAGGCGTCCGCCGGCGTCGGCGGCCTTGTCCTTGAGCTGGGCGGTCTCGTCCTTGGCCGTCTGTGTCGCGGTGGGGGTCTCCGCGGGGGTCTGGGGGTAGGTACTGGTCGTGTACTGGTCGGTCATGGTGTCCTCGCTTGCAGGGGTGCGGGCACGGAGGGGCGCAGGGGAGGGTCACCCGGATCGGGGTGACCTGGTCGCGGGCCTTCTGCCGCGGCGCCGTCCGCATGGGGGCCGAGGCGCGCCGTGGGCGCCCTCGAGCTGCTCTGTCGTGATGCCCGAGCGGCTCCGCTCCGACATCTGTCCCATGCCCGGCGACGTGTCCTGTCCCGGGCGACGGTCTGCCGGCCGAGGTTCTCCGGCCGGTGACTCGGACGTTAGGCGCGGTGCACCCGGTCCGCCACTCGAGCGCGTTCGACGAAGGTGTCCGCGTGGCACGGCGGGCTGCCTGCGACGCCCTCGACCACCGCCCCCGCCATGTCGCGCAGCTTGGTCTTGCGGTGCCGCGAGGCGCTGCGCAGGATCGACATCGCCTCCGCCGACGTGCAGCGGTTCTCGGCCATGATCACGCCGATGGCCTGGTCGATCACGGCACGCGAGACGAGGGCGGCCCGGAGGTCGGCGTTCAGCTCGGCCTGGTCCGCGGTCCGCAGGAAGAACGTCAGCCCGCACGCCACCTGGTCCGCGTAGACGTCGGCGACCGAGAGCGCCGCCTCGGTCCACGCACGCGGCTCGGGTGCGTACAGGTTCAGGGCGATCTCGACTCCCGGCCGCACCGCGCGGGGGAGCGCAGCCGCTGAGGCGAACCCATGGTCCGTCGCCGCCGACCGCCAGCGCGGCCAGCGGGTCTCCCGTGCGACGTCGGCGACGTGGATGAGACGACCGGTGTCGATGGCCTCGAGGCAGGGTCCGTCGCCCGTCGCGTACTCGACCTCGTCGCAGGCGGCGGCGGCCGGGTCGCTCGCGCTCATGAGGGTCGGTCGACCGTCCCGTCGCAGGGTGAACGTCGCCGACGTCGCCGGGCCGACGTGCACCGCGGCCGCCCGCGCGACCGCCCCGGCCAGGTCCTCCACGCTGTCCGCGTCCAGCAGGATCGACTGGAGCTGCAGGAGAGCCGCGACCTGCGCCTTCGTCCCGTCGTTCATCATGGTCCCCTTCCCCCGTCGGACGTCATGGTGAGAGCTCCGTCAGCACGGCAGGGAGCTCGTCGACGAGCTCGCGCGCCAGGTATCCGACCCGCCCCACCCGCGCCGCCAGACGGTCGCCTGCAGCGGCGTGCAGGTGCGTCGCCCAGCACGCCGCCTGCGCGGGGTCGGCGCCGCGCGCGAGGAGACCGACCAGGGCGCCGGCGAGCACGTCGCCGCTGCCGGACGTCGCGAGCCCGTTCTCGCCGGTCGACACGGCCCACGTCCGGCCGTCCGGCGCGGCGACCGTGCCGGCGCAGCTGACCACGGCGTCGTACCGGTGGGCGATCCGAGCGCTCGCGGTGTCGTCGACGTCATCGCCGTCGAGCAGGGCGCTCGCCTCCTTGGCGTTCGGGGTGAGGACGAGCCGCCCCCGCAGTGGCTCCGACACGTCCGGCACGTCGGTGAGGACCCCGAGGGCGAAGGCGTCGAGGAGGACCGGAGCACTCGTGCCGAGCCGGGGCGCGAGCGCGCGCAGCAGGGCGGCCGTGCGGTCGGGGTCGTCCAGACCGGGCCCGACGAGCACGGCGTCCGCGTCGTCGAGGTCGGGCCCGAGGACCTCCGTGCCGGTCCCGTCGAGCGCACCCGCCTCCGACTCGGGCAGCCCGTGCACGCCGGCCTCGAGCACCGCCACCGCCGTGGCGACGGACACCGAGCGTGCGACGCCGAGCGTCAGCCGGCCGGCTCCGACCCGGAGCGCCGCGACGCCGGCCAGGACGGCAGCGCCGGGACTGGTCCGAGCACCCCCGACGACGACCACCTGACCGCGTCCGTACTTCGACCCGGCAGGCTCCGGCAGCGGCCACTCGCGCAGCAGGGCGGGGGTCAGCGCCTCAGTGCGGGAGGGCATCGCGGTCTCCGGGGTGCTCGGTCACGGGGGTCTCGTCGTGGCGGAGGTGCGCGTCGTCGTTGACCACGGTGGCGACCCAGCCCGTCGGGCGACGGGCGAGCCGGGTGACGGCGGCGTTGCGGACCGGCCACCGTCGGGCGAGGTCGAGGACCTCTCGCTCGGACAGCGCCTCGCACACGTAGCGGATCGACGAGATGACGGCGTCGTGCGCGACGACGAGCACGCAGCGGCCCGGCTCGGCACGGTCGAGGTCGCCGAGGAAGCTGCGGACGCGCAGGGCCAGGTCCGCCCACGACTCCCCACCGGGTGGCCGGTAGTAGAACTTGCCCAGGTGGTGCCGCCGCGCATCCTCGTCCGGGTACCGGGCCGCGACCCCGGTCCTGGTGAGCAGGTCGAGGATGCCCAGCTCGCGGTCGCGCAGCCGTTCGTCCTGGCGGAGGTCCATCGCCGAGCCGGCCTCCTGCAGTGCGATCTCCGCCGTCTGCAGCGCGCGGACGTACGGCGAGGACCAGACGACGTCGGGCGCGTCGTCGCCGGCCTGCGTGCCGAGCCACGTGCCGAGGGCAGCCGCCTGCTCGGCGCCCAGGTCCGACAGCGGGGTGTCGGCGTCCCGGGTCTCCAGGTCGATGAGCTCGAGACCCGCGCGTTCCGCCTCGGCGGCCGCGACGTTCCCCACGCTCTCGCCGTGCCGGACGAGGACGAGCTCGCGTACGCCTGAACCGTGGGGATGCGTGTGCACCGTGTCGCGCTGCGTCATGCGCACCTCCGCTCGCCTGCAGCAGGGGAGCTGCCAGATCCGAGTCGGGGCCGCGACTTGACCGCCTCAGGTGGCCGGAGCCACGTGGCGGCGAACGTAGCCCCGGCCCCGGCGCCTCGCAACCGGGTGCGACGACGTGCGGCACGCGGCAGATCGGCTCACGATGGTGGCGGCGTCGGGCAGTGGCGCCGGTCCTGTGGAACCGCCCTGGAGTCGCTCATGTGGGCCCTGATCTTCCGACGGCTGCGGCTGCTCGTCATGCTCGCCGTCCTGCTGCCCGTGATCGCCGCGGTGTCGCGGCGCCTGGCGGACCGGTCGGAGCGTCGCCACGCCGGTCCCACCCTGGGCTCCCGCGGGCTGCGGCTCGTGGAGTCGACCGCGCACCGCGCACGGTCGTTCCTCCGCTGAGGTCGCGACCACGACCACCCCTGTCGAGATGGAGGAACGATGAGCATCGAACCGGTTCCGACGAACGACGTCCCCGACCTGCCCGACGACCTGGACGGGCTGCCCCACGACGAGCCCTCGGACTCGCCGCCCGCGACCGAGGACCCGGGGAACCCCGACGCGCACGGGCCGATCATCCAAGCGTGACCACGGAGGTCACGACGTAGCCCGTTCGGGTGACCGCAGGTCACACGGCCGCTCTATCAAGGTGGAGGGGCACGGTGTCGAAGCAGTGGTGTGGCCTTCGGTCCTACGCAGAACTACGACGACGTGAGTCTCGGCGTCTGGAAGGGCCGCCCGATCCTCGCGGCGGTGGTCCGGACGCTGATCGCGGTCGTCCCCGTCCTGCTGTCCGTAGGGTTGGGCATCGCCGCGGTGCACTGGTTCCCGCCGCACCGTCTCGGCGTCAACCCGTGGGTCTGGCTGCTGGTTGAGCTCGTCTGCGCGACCGTCGTGCTGGTCGTGGCCACCCGGTCGGTGCGCAAGCTGGTGCCGCTGACGACGTTGCTGCGACTGACGTCGTACTTCCCCGACCGCGCTCCGTCGCGGCTCGCCGTCGCCATGCGCCACTACTCGCCGCACATCCTGCACGGGCGAGGGGGCCGGCCGGGCAGCGCGCGTGCGGTGCCTCCGGACGGCGAGCACGCCGGCGAGATCCTGCGACTCGTCGCGGCCATCAGCGATCACGACCCGCTCACCCGCGGCCACTCCGAGCGGGTCCAGGCCTACTCGGCGCTGATCGGCACCGAGCTGGGACTGTCCGAGGAGGACGCCGCCAAGCTGAGCTGGGCGGCGCTCCTGCACGATGTCGGCAAGCTGCGCGTCCCGGCCGGCGTCCTGAGCAAGCCGGGGGAGCCGACACCCACGGAGTGGACCGTCCTGGCGGGCCACCCGGAGGCCGGGATGGAGATCGCCGAGCCCCTGCGGGAGTGGCTCGGCCCGTGGCTCGACGTGATCGGTCAGCACCACGAGCGGTGGGACGGCGGTGGCTACCCCGCCGGACTGGCGGGCACCGCCATCAGTCGAGGCGCCCGCATCGTCGCCGTCGCCGACGCCTACGACGTGATCACCTCGGCGCGGTCGTACAAGAAGCCCCTGCCCGCAGCCGCTGCGCGCGCCGAGCTCGCGCAGTGCGCCGGCGAGCAGTTCGACCCGCAGGTGGTCCGGGCGTTCCTCGAGATCGGGCTCGGCAGCCTGCGACGGGTCGCCGGGCCCCTGGGCGTGCTCTCGGCGCTACCCGGTGTGCCGCTCACCGCCGACCTGCCGTCCGCCGTGCAGCGGCTGACGAGCGCTGGTGCTCTGCAGAGCGCGGGAGCGATCGGCCTCGTCCTGTCGGTGACCGCAGCCGGCGGCGCCCTGGCGGGCGGTGCAGGGTCGCCGGACCCGTCCCCGTCGGCACCGACCGGCCAGGGCGAGGTAGCCGCGCCGCCTCGACCTGACCCGGCCCCCTCCGCGGTGCCCGGCGTCGTGGCGAGGTCGACGCCGGACCCAGCCGTCGCGCTCCCGGTGGCTCCGACACCCACGGACCCAGTCGTCGCGCTCCCGGTGGCTCCGTCGCCGGCGGAGACCAGCGCACCCAAGCCTGTTCCCGACCCGCCCGCTGCCCTCCCGGTCCTGCCGTCCGCAGCCGCTCCGTTGCCCCAGGACGACGACACCGACGCGGTGAACAGCAACAAGGGCGAGGGGAGCACGAACGGCGGCGGCGGCAAGGGCAGCCCGAACGGCTGAGAGCCTCGTGGTTCTCCGGCCGGGTGCCGCGGCCCGCGCAGTCCCGACAGCTCGGCAGGAGCCAGCGCACACGGCTCTGGCCGGACAGCACGAAGGCCCCCTCGAAAGGGGGCCCGACCTGCGGTGACTCTGGCTCCCTCGACTGGACTCGAACCAGTAACCGTCCGATTAACAGTCGGATGCTCTGCCAATTGAGCTACGAGGGATCGTGCGGGAAGAAACTCTAGCAGCCGTCGGAGGGTGCCCCGGACAGCTCAGCGGGTCGTCATCGGGGGAGGCCGACGGCGTCGCGCACCTCGTCCTCGGCGGCGTCCAGGACAGCCGCGACGGCCGGGTCGGACAGGTCGATCGACGCGTCCCCGAGGACCTGCGTGAACATCGTCCCGGCCTCGTCGCGGCGCAGGACGACGCGCGCACGCTGGCCGCGGGGGAGGGTGACGGCCACCGCATGCACGACGGACTGCTGCACCCGCTCGCGGAACGTCTGGGAGAACGCGAACGACCCCGGCACCTCGGCGAAGGTCAGCCGCTCCGACTCTCCCCACACCCAGCGCAGCGTCATCGTGCGCGTCGCCGGGTCCAGGGAGCCGTGGTCGACGTCGGACCAGGGGTGCCGGACGACGGGACCGTCAGGGGGTACGAGGTGCAGTGCGCGCCGGGACGCGACGGCCCACCGGCCGTCGGACAGCTCGGTGCTGACCAGCACGGCGTCGCCGGGCCGCAGGTCGAGCCGGGAGCGGTCGGTCGTGGGGAGTCGACGACGGGAGAACAGGGCCACCGCCTCACGGTACCCGCGAGCCACGGTCGGCCCTACCGACGGAAGTAGCCGCCGACGTCCACGACGAGATCGACGTCGGCAGTCGCAGGGAAGAAGCCGACCTTGCCCGCGGCGCCCAGCTTGACCACCGCGAGGTTCGCCTCGTCGCGGCCCGGCACGAGATTGATGGTCGAGATGTCGGGAACGGTCGCGGGGACGGTCGTGGGGAACGTGCGCACGTGGGTGATCCCGCGCGGGTGCACGCCTGTCACGTTGAGCACCGCCGCGACCGCGTCGGCCGGCACACCGGCGGTCCCGCCGACGGCGAGCGTCGACGTCGACCCCTTGGTGAGGGTGGACCCGATGCCCAGCCCGGTGCGGGTGTCGGCGAGTCGGATGGGTGCAATCGCGACGAACCCGTGATCGGCGGTCGAGGTGTAGTAGCCGGCCAGGTCTGCGATGAGGAACGTCGACGCCACCGGCGTGAAGAACCGGATCCGGCCACCGTCGCCCACCTTCACGGTCACGAGGTTGGGTTGGTCGCGACCCGGGGTCAGGTTGAGGTTCGAGACGTCCGGCGGGATCTGATCCTCACCGGCGCCGGGCGCTGGGTACACCCGGACGTGCGTTGCACCGGTGACCTGGGTGCCCGTCACGTTGAGAACCACTGCCGCGGCGTCGGAGGGGACACCGTGCGAGCCGGTGACCTGCAGATCCACCCACTGCCCGCCGCCGAGCGCGCCCCGTGGCGCGCCCGTCCCGTCGCGCGTGTCCATCACGCGCACGGGCGCCACGGGTTCGAACGCGGTCGCGCCGCCGGGCGAGTAGTAGCCCGCCAGGTCCGCGATCAGGTCGGTCGCGGTCGCTTCGGCGAGGAGCGTCACGGACAGCTCGGGCCCGACCGCGACGGTGACGAGGTTGGGCTGGTCGACGCCCGGGACGACGTTGAGGTTCGACACGCGGGGGATCGTGCCGGTGCCTGACGGGAACACCCGGACGTTGCCGAACGACGACGGGCTAGCGGCGGTGACGTTCAGCACGACCGCCGTCGTGTCGGCCGGCAGGTAGGACAGGTCCAGCTCGAGCTGCTCACCCGACTCCGCCGGGCCCGGCCACTCGAGCCCGGTCCCGTACCGGGTGTCGAGCACGCGCACGGGATCGATCGGGGTGTAGCGGTCCGCTCCGGCTGCGACGGTGAACCACGTGCGGGCGGCTCCGGTCATCGACGCGCCCGACGTGTCCCGCACGCCGGAGAGGGTGACCGCGTAGTGCGATCCGGCGGTGAGAGGGGCTGAGGGCACGACGCTGACCGTCCTCGTCGCAGCGTCGTAGGTGCGCGTCGCCGGGGCGTCGAGCGTGCTCACCGCGTCGATCAGCCGCACGGAGGTGGGCGTCATCGACGCGGGGTCGAGGTCGCGGTCGAACGCGATCTGCACGGTCGGGCGGGTGTCGACACCGGCGGTGTGTGCCGTCGGCGTGATCCCGTTCACCCAGGCGGTGCTGAGCGGGGGTGCGTCGAGTCGGTTCTGGCGCAGCGTCGCGATGCTGTTCCAACCCGTTGCGGCGACGTCGAGGTCACCGTCACTGTCGAGGTCGGCGATCTGCAGATTGTCGGTCCCGTAGCTGGGCCAGCCGGACCACCACGACTCGACCGGCGTACCCAGCGAGCCGTCTGCCTGCTGGAAGAGCACCCCAAGCTTGCTCGCGCCGGCGTCGCGTGCCACAACGTCCAGTCGGCCGTCCGCGTCGATGTCCGCGATCACGAGCTCGTCGTTGCTGAACCGGTACTTCTGCGGGCTCCCGAAGCCACCGCCAGCGAGCTGGGGCTCGACGACGACATCGAAGTGCGAGCTCCGCACCAGGTCGGCCAGACCGTCGCCCGTGACGTCACCGATCGCGATCGGCCCCCCGCTCACCAGCCAGGACAGGGTCAACGATTCCGCCCAGGTGCCACCGGGCTGCTGGACGATCAGCTCGTCGTAGGCGGCGACGTCGGCGAGCCCGTCGCCGGTCAGGTCACCGACGGCGAAGTCGCCGAGGGTGCGAGGCACGGGCGGACCCGCAGCGAACGTACCGGTGCCATCGTTGAGCATGACGAGCATGCGCGCGGTTCCCGGTTCGTCGAGCACCAGATCGATGTCGGCGTCCCCGTCGACATCGTGCGCGCGGCCGATCGTCCCCGCCCCCTGGGTCGGGATCGTCAGGGCGTGGACGAGCCGGCCGTCGCTCTGCAGGAACACCTCGTACCCCTGCGTGCTCGGGGCAAGCAGATCGGCGTCGACGTCGCCGTCCAGGTCGGCCAGCTGCACGTTGCCCGCCCTCGCGACTCCCCCCGGGACGGCGAGCTGTTCGGGTGCCGCCAGGTGCCCGTCTCCGAGGCCGCGCAGCACCAGCAGGACGGGAACGTCTCTGATGTAGCCGGCGTCGGCGATGGTGACTGCGTCGGGGACCTCGTCGCCGTCGACGTCGCCCACTGCGAGCGCTCCGGGGTTGGGAGACACGCTCATGGTGGTGGACTCGAAGAGAGCGCCTGGGTCAGCGGTTGCTCGGAGCTCGTAGTGCTCGACGGCTGCTGAGCCGTTGGCGTTGGACACGCCCACGACGAGCTCGGCACCGGCGTGCTGCGCGGCGACGACGACCCGCGCCGCGGGCGGATACACCGACGGGTCGTAAGTGGGCAGCACGTTGCCGTCGGCGTCCCGGACCTCGATGAGGGGGGCGAGGGAGGTGGCGACGTAGGAGCTGTGGTCGGCCTCCTCGGCCTCCGCCGTGAACCGGTACCAGCCTCGTTCCGGCGCGGTGAACGTGTACCAGTCGACATCACCCTCCGGGCTGAGCGTCGCCTCTGCGCCGTCGACGGGCAGCGGCTGCGCGTTCGAGGAGGTGTCGTCGTCAGGCCCAGGATCGGCGGGTGCGCGGTCGACCGCGACCGCGACCGCGGCCCGGGACGGCAGAGCCGCCGTGACGGCTGACGCGGCGTCCACGATGCCGGCGCCGTAGTAGGGATCGAGTCCCTTCGGCCCGGCGTCGCGCGCGGTCGTCGTCAGCCGGTCCTCGATCTGGGCGGGCGTCAGACGTGGGTCCTGGGCCGCGACGAGTGCGGCGGTGCCGCTGACGGAGGGTGCCGCGAACGACGTCCCGGAACCGGCCTCCCAGGTGTAGTAGCCGCGCGGCCCGACGATCATGAACCCGGGTGCCGCCAGCGAGACGGAGTCGCCCCAGCTGGAGAAGTCGGTGAGCGCCCCGAAGTCGTCGGTCGCGGACACGGAGAGCAGACCGTCGATCTCCGGCGCGTACGCCGCGGGGTACTGAGGTGCGTCCGTCCCCTCGTCGCCCGCCGCGGCCACGACGACGACGCCGGCGGAGACGGCCGCAGCGATCGCGTCCCGCAGCATCGGCGAGGGCGCGGGGCCGCCCAGGGACAGGTTGATCACGTCGGCGCCGTGGGCGACGGCCCAGGTGATGCCCGCGACCACACGAGAGTCCGGCGCCTCTCCGTCGGTATCGAGGATCCGGACCGGGAGGACGGAGGCGCCGGGGGCTGCACCGACGGAACCGCGGAAGTCGTCGGCGGCGGCCGCCACCCCCGCGACGACGGTGCCGTGGCCGACGGAGTCGATCACGTCCGTGTCGCCGTCCACGAGGTCGGTGCCGGCGAGAAGGCGACCATCGAACTCGCTGTTCGCGGTGACTCCCGTGTCGAGGATCGCGATCGTGGCGCCCGCCCCGGTGCTCTCGTCCCAGGCTCGCGCGAGTCGCATGAGGTCGAGGTACGGCTCGCGGCTGTAGTCCCTCACCGGGTAGGCCGGCCCGCTCGCCCGGCGGATCGGGTCGAGCTGGACGTCCGCGATCGCGGGGTCGGCCTCGAGCTGGGCGACGACCGTCGACGGGTCGGCGCCCTCGACCTCGACCGCGAGGAACCCGGTACCCGCGATCGTGGACTGCCCGGACGCGCCCGCGCTCTCGATCGCCGATCGCCGGTCCGACGGACTCGTCCGGTCCGCGAAGCGCACCAGCACGTGGTCGGTGGAGTAGTCGTGGTCGCTCGGCGCAGGCAGCTCGACCTCGTCGAGCCCGTACCGGTCAGAGCCCGGCGCGGCTGTCTCCGAAGGCTGGGGTGCCGGTGTCGCAGCACCCGCGGGGCCGACGCCGGCCCCGACCAGGGCGACGAACGCGGTGGCGGCGATGATGACGGGTGCGTGAGGGCGGCGCACGACTCTCCTGAGTGCTCGGACGTGCACTCCGTGAACCGTCGGGCGAGGCCGCCGAGGCAACGAGCATGGTGCTCGGACAGGAAAGTGCCGCGCGACGGTACCTGAGCCTGAAGGTCTCCTCCGAACGGGTGACCGTTACGCCCGCCTTCTGCCCCCCGAACGGCGCAGTCCCGGCCGAGGTCGACGGTCGACCGCGCGCTCGAGCAGTGGCCTGCCGGTGTGGCCGGACGCCACCCGGAGTGCCTCGGTAGGGTGTGCGGTGCCTCGGGGCAGTAGCTCAGCCGGTCAGAGCAGCGGACTCATAATCCGTCGGTCGTGGGTTCAAGCCCCACCTGCCCCACCACCTCCCGAGCGCTCCGGTCGCCGGAGCGCCCCTCTCCTGTCACGATCAGCGCCGGGGGTCGACGCGAGGAGATGACGACGGTGACGACGAGTGGCACGGCGAACGCCCAACGGTCCTGGGAGCTGGCGGCGCGGGCGGGGTACGCGGTCAGCGGTGTGCTGCACATCCTGATCGGTGTGCTGGCCCTGCGGGTGGCCTTCGGGAACGGCGGGGAGCAGGCAGACCAGTCCGGTGCGCTGAGCACGATCTCCAGCACCCCGTTCGGCGCACTGGTCCTGTGGTTCTCGGTGGTCGCGTTCCTCGCGCTCGGCGCGTGGCAGGTGGCGAAGGCGATCCACGGGAGCTTCGGCTCGAACGACACGGGGGAGCGCGCCAAGGCCGTCGGGCGGGCGGCCGTCTACGTCGCGCTCGCCTTCGCGGCCCTCAGCTTCGCGCGCGGTGGTGGCTCCGACGCGTCGACGCAGACGGCGGACATGACCGCGAAGCTGATGGGGGCCCCGTTCGGTCGGGTGCTCGTCGGCGCGGTCGGTCTCGCGATCATCGGCGTCGGCATCTACCACGTCTACAAGGGGTGGAAGAAGAAGTTCCTGGAGGACCTCCAGCGGCTGCCGTCCGGGACGGCGGGGCCCGTCGTCACGCGGCTCGGGATGCTCGGCTATGTGGCCAAGGGCGTGGCGCTCGGCATCGTCGGTGTGCTCTTCGTCACCGCCGCGGTCACCGCCGATCCGTCGAAGTCGACGGGTCTGGACGGGGCCCTGCACACCCTGCGCGCACAGCCCGCAGGGGTCATCCTGCTGGTCATCGTCGCTTTGGGGTTCGTTGCATACGGTGTGTACTCGTTCGTCCGTGCCCGATATGGCCGTATCTAAATCACCCGTTTGCGCGCGAATCGTGCGGCGGAGGTTGTTGCACAGACGTCCAGTTTCGGGCATAGTTCCTTTTGTCAGCGACAACGGCAAACCCGCTGCAAGGCGGGGACGCAAAGCCACGGGGCCTACAGGGCCAGCCGAGCTACCGAACGACAGGAGATTCATCATGGCTGTTACCACCACGGACGCCCCCCTCTCGCAGGGTGCCCTGCTCACGCCGGGCGAGGTCGCCGTTCTGTTCCGCGTCGACCCGAAGACGGTCACCCGCTGGGCCCAGGCCGGCAAGCTCTCCGCCGTCCGCACCCTCGGCGGCCACCGCCGTTTCCACGAGTCCGAGGTGCGTTCGCTCCTCACCGGCGTTCCCACGCAGCGCACGGCGGAGTGAGCTCACTCTCCACAGCATCGAAGAAAGCCCTCCGCGCTCATTGAGCACGGGGGGCTTTCTGCATTCTTCAGACGGCGTCGCGGCTGATCGGGCAGGTCATGCAGTGGCCACCGCCGCGCCCGCGGCCCAGCTCCGCCCCGCGGATCTCCAGCACCTCGATGCCGGCGGCCCGCAGCAGGGAGTTCGTGGTCGTGTTGCGGTCGTACGTGAACACGACGCCCGGCTCGACGGCGACCGCGTTGTTGCCGCTGTCCCACTGCTGGCGCTCGGACGCGTACACGTCCCCACCGGTCTCGATCGCCCGCAACCCGGGCAGCCCGAGCGCGCCGGCGACGACATCCACGAACCGGGCCGAGCCCTCGTCGGTCAGGTGCACACGACCACCGTCGGCCGGGCGCAGGGTGAACGAGTGGATGGCGTCGACGATCTTCGGGTAGAGGGTCACCACGTCGCGGTCCGCGAACGTGAACACCGTGTCGAGGTGCATCGCCGAACGCAGCCGGGGCATCCCGGCGACGACGACCTGCTCGGCGGCCCCCTGGGCGAACAGCGCCGCCGCCAGCTGGGTGATGCCCTGCCGTGAGGTCCGTTCGCTCATCCCGACGAGCACGGTTCCGTTGCCGACGGGCATGACGTCGCCGCCCTCGATGGTCGAGCGGCCCCAGTGCTGCTCCGGGTCGCCCCACCACACGGTGGAGTCGACGAACGCCGGGTGGAACCGGTAGACGGCCTTCATGAGCAGCGTCTCGTCGTGCCGTGCCGGGAAGTACAGCGGGTTGAGAGTGACGCCTCCGTACAGCCAGCAGGTGGTGTCGCGCGTGTACAGGGTGTTGGGCAGCGGGGGCATGACGTACTCGCGGGCGTCGGGCGAGTACTCGGCGAGTGCGAAGTGGTCGTCGTCGAACCCGCCGGTGATGTCGACGGTCGCCAGGCCGCCGATGAGGAACTCGGCGAGCCGGCGGGGTTCGAGCCGCTCGAGGAACTCGCGGGTGTCGTCGAGAAGCTCCAGGCCGACGTCGTCGGGCACGATCTTGCGGTCCAGCAGCCAGTCGCGCGCGCCCGGGACCGCCATCGTCTCGGCCAGTACGTCGTGCAGCTCCAGCACCTCGACGCCGCGCGCCCGCAGCTCCGCGACGAACGCGCGGTGGTCACGGATCGCGTTCTCGACCCAGAGCACGTCGTCGAACAGGAGGTCGGAGGCGTTGGTCGGGGTGAGCCGCCGGTGCGCCAGCCCGGGCTCGCAGACGAGCACCCGGCGTAGGCGACCGACCTCGGAGTGCACGCCGTTCGGTGGGTCGGTGGGCATCGCGGCGGCTCCCGGTCGGCTCAGTGCACGGTGGCGAGTACGGCTGCCCTCACGTCCTCCAGGGTGCGCTCGGGCTGGAAGACCAGCCACTCGAGCCCCGCCAGGAGGGCTGCGCCGAACAGGGCGGCAGCTGTCAGGGACGCATCGCGGTCCGGCCAGGTCTCGGCGACGACGACGGCGAACGTGCCCATCGACTCCTCGCGCACGAGCCGGATGGAGTCCTGCCAGCTGCGGCCGGTCCGGAACGTCTCGGCGACCATGAGCTTCGCGAAGTCGGGGTGCGCACGGATCTGGGTGAGCAGCTCGCTGACCAGCGCCTCGAGCGCGTCGCGGCCGTGCAGGCCGTCCGAGGCTGCGCGCAGCGCCGCGGTGAGCCGGGCGACGCCCTCGGTGATGATCGCCTCGAACAGGCCCGACTTCGACCCGAAGTTGTAGAACACGCTGCCTTTGGCCACCCCGGCCGCCGACGCGATGTCGTCGACGGACGTGGCCGTGAACCCGCGGTCGGCGACCAGCGAGAGCGCGGCCTCGACGATGTGGTCCCGCGTGGCGGTCGTACGCATGGCCGTCAGCCTCTCAGATGCTCAGCGCGGGGTGCAGACGCGCCACGGTCCAGGTCCGCAGGCGCCCCGCCTTCCACGCGGTCACCGCCAGCGACGCCACCGAGACACCCACCAGGTAGGCGACGGCGGTCCACAGCCGCGCGTCCGGCGTGCCCGTGATCAGGCTGCGCAGGCCGCCGACGGCGTAGGTCATGGGCAGCACGTGGTGGATCGCCTGGAAGAAGGCGGGCGTGGTCTCGACGGGGTAGGTGCCGCTCGCCGACGTGATCTGCATCATGAGCAGCGCGATCGCGGCGACCTTGCCCGCCGCGGAGCCGAGCACCGACAGGAGCATCTGCTGCACGGCCAGGAACGTCGCCGTGACGAGGAGCAGGAACGCGACGGTCCCCACCGGGTGCCCGATGCTCAGGCCCAGCCCGAACCCCACGACGCCGACCAGGAGCAGCACCTGACCTGCACCGATGACGAGCGACGGGAGGTAGCCGGCGAGCGTGACCCGCCACCCGGACGCGGGTGTCGCGAGCGCGCGGGTGGGCAGCGGGCGCAGGAGCAGCCACGTGATCAGACCCCCGACGAAGAGCGCCAGCGGGATGAACAGAGGGGCGAACCCTTCGCCGAGGCTCGCTGCGGGGGCGACGTCGTCGTCGTCGATCGCCACCGGGGTGGCCAGGGCGTCGGCACGCGCGGTGCGCTGGGCGGCGGTGTCGTCCGGGATCTGCGACGCGCCGTCGGTCAGCCCGTCGGCGAGCTGCTGGGCGCCGCCGCCGAGCCGGCCGGTGCCGTCGGCCACCTGGGCGGCTCCGTCGGCGAGCGTCGCGGTGCCGGTCGCCAGCGACGCCGAACCCGCGGCGAGGGTGTCGGCACCGGCGGCAGCCTCGCCGGCGCCCGAGGCGAGGGCCGACGCGCCGGAGGCCGCCGTGGCCGAGGAGTCGGCGAGCGTGGCGAGCCCGGTACGAAGCGTCTGCGCGCCCGCGGCGGCCTGCGCGGAGCCGGCGTCGAGCGCGTGGAGCTGGTCCGTCATGGCAGAGATCGCCGCTGCGTCGGGCAGGTCCGCGCCGCCCAGCCCCGCCAGGAGCGCCGCAGCGTCCGGGTCGCCCGCGGTCGCGCGAGCGGTGAGGTACGCACCGACCTGCGACAGACCGTCGGTGAGTGCGGGCAGCTCTCCTGCCAGGGCGTCGACCTGCTGGGTCGCGGCGTGCACCCCGTCGGCGACGGCCTGCGTGCCCGTGGCCAGGGAGCTGCTCGCATCCGCTGCGGTGTGCGCGCCGTCCGACAGCTGCGCGGTTCCCGACGACAGCCGGTCCGCTCCGCCCGCCACCGCTCGGACCCCGTCATCGAGCGTCGCCGCCCCGGCGGCGAGCTGAGCGGCGCCGTCCCGGGCGTCGGTCGCGCCGTCGGCCACCTGGTCGGCGCCGTCCCCGAGCTGCTCGGACGCGTCGCGCAGGGACACCGCGCCGTCGGCGGCCTGCAGCATGCCGTCGCGCGCCGACCCGAGCCCGACCAGCACCTGGTCCACGGCCTGCTCGCCGGCGGTCGCCGCGACACCCTCACGGACGTGGTCCATGGCAGAGCGGCCGAGGGTGGTGCCGATGAAGGAGTTGGCGTCGTTGTAGGTCACGTCGATCTGCGCGGCGGTCGGCTCGTCGCCGCCCGCCGACACGAGCGCGGCGGAGAAGTCGGCGGGGATCGTCACCGCGAAGTAGTAGTCGCCGTCGCGCACGCCCTCGGCTGCGTCGGCGGCGTCGGTGACCACCCAGTCGAGCGCGGCGCCGTCGGTCAGCTCGTCGGTGAGGTCCTGGCCCGCGGTGACCGGGGTGCCGTCGCGGTCGGCGCCGGCGTCGGCGTTCACCAGGGCGACGGGCATCGCGTCCAGGTGCCCGGTCGGGTCCCAGAACGCCCAGAGGTACAAGGCGCCGTACAGGAGCGGGACCAGCAGCATCGCGGCGACGGCGAGCCGGGGGAGGCGTCCGCGGCCGAACCGGCGCAGCTCGGTGCCGGAGGTGAGCGAGAGCATGACGAACCTTCAGAGGGTGGGGGCGGAGACGGGCAGGACGGTCCAGCGGGTGCCGACGGCCTCGTCGGGGTCGGCGCACGAGGCGACGACCGTGAGGTCGGTCCCGGCGTTCCCGGCGAGTGCGTCGAGCCGGTCCCAGACGGTGCGGCGTCGGGCGCGGTCGTGCACCTGGTCCACGTCGTCGACGACGAGCAGCCGGGGTCGCTGCGCCATCGCCAGCGCGATCCGCAGCAGGAGCGCCTCGACCTCGTCCAGATGCCAGACGACCGTGTCGACGCTGGGGAGCGGCAGGTCGCCGAAGACCGGAGCGAGCACGCGGTCGACGACCGCCTGGTCGGCGCGGGGTGCCCGCCGGTACCAGGGTGCGAGCCAGGCGAGGCGCTCGCGTACGTGGTCGCCGACCGTCACCGAGTCGTCGAGCTCGTCGATGCCCGTGAAGCCGGCCAGCGCGACCTGGCGCTGCGTGAGCGTCCGCTGCGCCGGCAGCCGGTGGCCCAGGACGACGAGGTCGGACGCCGGGTCCGGCACCATCCGACCCGCGAGGGTGAGCAGCAGGCTGGTCCGCCCGGCGCCCTGCGGTCCCTGGACCAGGGTGAGGGTCCCGGCGGCGATCTCGAGGTCGACCGGCCCGAAGACGGGTCCCCGCTCGCCGTGCAGCTGCAGGGCGAGCGCGGTCACGGCGGGTGCGGTCACGACGTCTCCTTAAACTGACTGGTCAGTACAAAGTACGCCTGGAGCGGGTCCGGTGCACCTGCCGGGGCTGTCGTCCTGCTCACACTGGGCCGTCGGGACGGGGCGCGGGGTCCCGTCCCCGCCTCGCCGGCGGGCACGCCGTGCGAGGATCGTCCGCATGGCCATGCGAGAGATCCGGACCGTCGGGGACCCCGTCCTGCGCACCCCCTGCGACCCGATCACGACGATCGACGACCGCGTGCGCGGTCTCGTCGACGACCTTCTGGAGACCGTCGACACCGAGGGGCGCGCCGGCCTGGCCGCGAACCAGATCGGTGTCAGCCTGCGGGCGTTCTCCTGGAACATCGACGACGAGGTCGGCTACGTGCTCAACCCCGTGATCGTCGAGCTGTCCGAGGACGAGTACCAGGACGGCGACGAGGGCTGCCTGTCGGTTCCCGGCCTCTGGTACCCGACCCACCGGTCCTGGTACGCGCGGGTCGTCGGCACGGACCTGGACGGCAAGGAGGTCGTCGTCGAGGGCGTCGAGCTCATGGCCCGCTGCCTCCAGCACGAGGTGGACCACCTCGACGGCATGCTCTACCTCGACCGCCTGGAGCGGTCCGTGCGCAAGAAAGCCATGCGCGCCATCCGCGACACGCTGTAGATCGCTGGCGTGCTGGAGGAACGTCCGGCATGCTGTCCCCAGCACGCCGCGAAGCTCTCTGTCCGGCATGCGTGCTCCTGGGAACGTGACTGAGGTCGTTGGGGAAGGCGAACCTCGAGCCCGTTCAGGAGGACGACATGGCTGGTGCGATCACCCGCGGTGTACTTTTCGTGCACTCTGCACCGCGCGCGCTGTGCCCCCACGTGGAGTGGGCGGCAGGCAACGTGCTGGGTTCACGCACCACGTTCGACTGGACGGCGCAGCCGGCCGGTCCGGGGTTCTACCGTGCTGAGCACTCGTGGCAGGGCGCCCAGGGCACCGGTGCGCGCCTGGCGTCGGCGCTCCGGGGCTGGGCTCACCTGCGCTACGAGATCACCGAGGAAGCCAGTCACGGCGTCGACGGCTCCCGCTGGAGCCACACGCCCGAGCTCGGGATCTTCCACGCCGCCACCGACGTGCACGGCAACATCGTCGTGCCCGAGGACCGCATCCGCGCCGCCCTGGAGCACAGCGCCGACCCCGTCCGGCTGCGGAGCGAGCTCGACCTCGCTCTCGGGCAGGCCTGGGACGACGAGCTCGAACCCTTCCGGTACGCCGGAGCAGGGGCCCCGGTCCGCTGGCTGCACCGCGTCGGCTGACCCGTACGCCTAATCGGTTCGCTCACCCGCTGGACGTTCACAGCGTGCGTCCAGCCGTGGACCCTAGCGTCCTGACCTGTTGCCGCTGCGGCCGTGCAGGTCGGGGCCAGGGGGACACGATGAGGGGACACCACGCATGAAGACGCCACACCGGACCACGATCGCGCTCGTCTCGGGGGTATCCGCAGTCGCTGCGCTCGCCTCCTGCAGCAGCGGAGCCGCGAGCCAGGACACCGCGGACGAGGCCGTCGCCGATACCTCCGCAGCACCTGCTGAGCCGGAGTACGCCGACGGGACCTACACCGCGACCGGCTCGTACGAGTCGCCGGCCGGACCGGAGACGGTTGGTGTCTCCATCACCCTCGAGGACGGCATGGTGATGGGCGTCGAGGTCACCCCGGAGGCGACCAACCCCGCGTCGCAGAAGTTCCAGACCCAGTTCGCCTCAGGAGTGGCCGACGTCGTCATGGGAAAGCCGATCGAAGGGCTCACGGTCGACACCGTCTCCGGCTCGTCGCTGACCCCCGACGGGTTCAACGCGGCGCTCGTGGAGATCGCCGCGGATGCGCACGCCTGAGGTCTCGTTCGATGCGATCGGGACCCGGTGGTCGATCCACGTCGACGGGCCGCTGGACGTCGTCACGCTCGCCCGCGTCCGGTCCCGGATAGCGGCGTACGACGCCGTCTGGTCGCGGTTCCGCGACGACTCCGTGGTCGCCCGGATGTCTCGCGAACCGGGAACGTACCGCCTGCCCGCGGAGGCCGGCCCGCTGCTCGACCTGTACGCGACGCTCGGTCGGTGCACCGACGGCGCCGTCTCCCCGCTGGTCGCGCGCAGCCTGGTCCGGCTCGGGTACGACGCCGGCTACTCGTTGCGACCGGCAGGGGAGCCCGAGCCGGCTCCGGCGTGGGACGACGTGCTCGAGCGCGACGGGTGCACCCTCGTCGTCCGCGAGCCCGTCCTGCTCGACGTCGGCGCTGCGGGCAAGGGTCAGCTGGTGGACCTCGTCGCAGCCGAGCTGCGGGACTGCGGGATCGAGGAGTACGTCGTCGACGCAGGCGGGGACCTGGTGCACCACGGCGGGGCTGCCTTCCGGGTTGCCCTCCAGCAGCCCGGCGACCCGACGCGTGCTCTCGGCGTCGTGGAGCTCGACGGTGCCGCGCTGTGCGGGTCGGCCGTCGACCGCCGGGCGTGGGGCGACGGGCTGCACCACGTCCTCGACGCGCGCACCGGGCGGCCGACGCAGGACGTCGTCGCCACCTGGGTGGTCGCGGACACCGCGATGGTCGCCGACGGGCTGAGCACCGCGCACTTCTTCGGGGACCCCGACCGGCTGGAGGCGGCGTTCGACCACACCTACGTGCGCGTGCACGCGGACGGTCGCGTCCGCTACTCGCTCGGCCTGCCTGGGGAGCTGTTCGGATGAGCGCCGTCGACAAGGTTCTCGGCCGGGTGACGATGTACCGGCTGGTCACGCTGGCGCTCGCCGGCGTGCTCCTGGCGGCCCTGGTGCTCTCCGTCCTCGGACCGGTGCAGCAGGACCCCGTCGCTGTCGCGCTCAGCACGGCTGTCGCGGTGGGGGTCAGCGTGCTGGCCAGTCGCGCGTGCGGCGCCCTCTGGCGCACCCGCGTGCACACGGAGTCCGCCGTCATCACCGGCCTGATCCTGGCGCTGCTGTTCTGGCCGGAGACCACAACCGCCGGGCTGGGCGTCGTCGCGCTGGGGGCCGCCCTCGCGGCACTCTCCAAGTTCGTGGTGGCGGTCCGCGCGAGGCACGTGCTCAACCCCGCCGCCGCGGGCGCCCTCGCGGCGGGCCTGCTGGCGCCGGCCTTCGGAGGCTTCGGGGCCACCTGGTGGGTGGCGACCCCCGCGCTGCTGCCCGTCGTCGCCCTGGCCGCGCTGACGGTCGTCCTGCGTACCCGTCGGCTCGCGCTCGTGGCCACCTACCTCGCCGCCGCGCTCGCCGTGCTCCTGCCGCGGCTCGTCGCCGCCGGAGCCGCGCCCCTCGACGCCCTCCTGACCGCCCTGCAGTCCTACCCGCTCGTCTTCGCGGCCGGCTTCATGCTCACCGAGCCGCTCACCCTGCCGCCGCGCCGGTGGCAGCAGCTGTCCGAGGCCGCCCTGGTGGGCGCGCTGACGGTCGTACCCTTCAGCCTCGGCGTCCTGTACGCCTCACCGGAGCTCGCGCTCGTCGTCGGCAACGTCCTGGCGTTCCTGGTGGGCCAGCGCCGTGCCGTCCACCTGCGGGTGCGCGCCCAGCGGATGGTCACCCCGGGCATCCGCGAGGTCGCGTTCGCGTCCGAGTCCGCCGTGCGGTTCCGGCCCGGGCAGTGGATCGAGCTCCACGTCCCGCACACCAGCGCAGACGCCCGCGGGTCACGCCGTGTGTTCTCGCTGGCCACGCCACCCGACCATGCGGACGGGGTCGCGGTCGCGTTCCGGGTGACCGAGACCCTCAGCTCGTTCAAGCAGGCGCTCAGCGCGCTTCCCGAGGGTGGTCTCGTGCGCGCGACCGGCGTCGGCGGCGACTTCGTCCTCCCCAAGGACCCAGCCGTCCCGCTGCTGCTGGTCGCGGGCGGCATCGGCATCACCCCGTTCGTGAGCCAGCTGGCCGACCTCGCCCGGTCCGGAGACCAGCGTGACGTCGTCGTGGTCCTGCTGCTCCCTCCGGGCGACGAGGCGCCGTACGCCGAGGTGCTCCTCGACTCCGGGGCCCGCGTGGTCGTCGTGAGCCCGGAGTTGCCGCCCGCGATGCCGGAGTCGTGGGTGTTCGCCACCGGCCCGACGATCGACGGGACGATCCTGCACGCGACGGTGCCCGACGCCGGCCGACGTGTCGCCTACGTCTCCGGGGGACCGGGCATGGTCGACCACTCGCGTCGCGTCCTGCGCCGCTCGGGCGTCCGCCGCATCCGCACGGACGCGTTCACCGGTTACTGAGCGAGGCGCGCGTCAGAACAGGTCGGCGATCAGGCGACCTGCGGCTCTGATCGCCCGGCCGATGGAGCGGAACACCCCGACACCCGACCGTCGCGACGCCCGCCAGCTCAGCACCACGACCGCGCCGAGCCCGACCGCCGCGACGACCAGGGCTCCGGAGACGAGCCCGGAGGGGACGTCGGCAACCCCGTCGACCGCGAGGACCAGTCCCGCCGCCATCAGCGCGAGCAGCGCCGCCAGCCCCGCCAGCGCCACCAGCGGGCTCGGGCGGGCGGGGCCGCCAGGTGTCTTGGTCATGTCACGGCATCGGTCGGGACGACGACGGACCTGAGCCCGGCCGTGCGGTCAGACCGAGGCGACGACGAGGGCGACGTTGTGGCCGCCGAAGCCGAACGAGTTGTTGATCGCAGCGATGTCGCCGTCGCGCAGGGTGCGGGGCTTGTCGCGGACCAGGTCGAGGACCAGCTCGGGGTCGGGGTTCTCGACGTTGATGGTGGGCGGAGCCTGCCGGTCGCGCAGCGCGAGGATGGCGAAGATCGTCTCCAGCGCACCGGCGCCGCCGAGCAGGTGGCCGGTCATCGACTTGGTGGCGGAGAGGGCCACGTGGTCGGCCTCGTCGCCCAGCAGGCCGCGGATCGAGCGAGCCTCGATGAGGTCACCCACCACCGTCGACGTCGCGTGGGCGTTGACGTGCACCACGTCGATGCGGGCGATCCCGGACTCCTCGAGCGCGGCGCGCATCGCGCGGATCTGGCCCTCGCCGGACGGCTCGGGAGAGGTCATGTGGTACCCGTCGGCGGAGAGGCCGACACCGGCGATGCGTGCGTACACGCGGGCGCCTCGAGCGGCAGCGTGCTCGGCGCTCTCCAGCACGACCACACCGGCGCCGTCGCCCATCACGAAGCCGTCGCGGTCGACGTCGTAGGGGCGCGAGGCGCCCTCGGGGTCGCCGTTGCGCAGCGAGAGCGTGCGCGACGCGGCGAAGGCGGCCACGTTCATCGGGTGGATCGACGCCTCGGTGCCGCCGGCGATGACGATGTCGGCGCGGCCGCTGCGGATCATGTCGACGCCGTAGCCGATGGCCTCGGCGCCCGAGGCACAGGCGGACACGACCGCGTGGGCTCCGGCGCGAGCGCCGAACTCGAGAGACACGTAGGCCGTCGGGGAGTTGGGCATGAGCATCGGCACCGTCATGGGCAGCACCCGGCGTGCGTTGCCGCTCGCGAGCAGGCCCTCCCAGGCGTCCAGGATCGTGCGGATGCCGCCGATGCCGGAAGACACGACGGAGCCCAGCCGGTCGTTGTCCACCTCGGGCGAGCCGGCGTCGGCCCAGGCCTCGCGGGCGGCGATGACCGCGTACTGCGCGGACGGGTCCATCTTCTTCATCTCGGGCCGCGTCAGGGCCTCGGAGGGGTCGACCTTGATGGTGGCCGCGAACTCGACGGGCAGGCTGAACTTCTCGACCCAGTCGTTGTCGAAGCGCCGCGCGCCGGACTCGCCGTTCAGTGCGGCGGCCCAGGTGCTGGGGACGTCACCGCCGAGAGGCGTGGTGGCTCCCAGTCCGGTGACGACGACGTCGGGTACGTGGCTCATCGGTGCTCCAGATCTGCGGTCGAGAGGGTGGTCGGTCCCGGGCACGCAGGCCCGGGACCAACCAGGTCGCGCAGGATCAGGCCTGCGCGCCCGTGATGAACGTGACGGCGTCACCGACGGTGGCGAGGTTCTTGACCTCGTCGTCGGGGATGCGCACGTCGAACTTCTCCTCGGCGAGCGTGACGATCGTCATCATCGACAGCGAGTCGATGTCGAGGTCGTCGGTGAAGGACTTCTCGGGCAGGACGGAGTCCGTGGGCAGACCGGTCTCCTCGCTGACGATCTCGGCCAGCCCGGCCAGGATCTCCTGCTCGCTGTACGCCATCGGTTTTCTCCTCGTGTCTGTTCCTGCGGTGTGGGGTCGGACGAACGGTACAACCGGGGGTCGTACCTCAGGGGTTTCAGGGCAGGACGACGACCTGCGCCGCGTAGACCAGACCGGCGCCGAAGCCGATCTGCAGGGCCAGCGCACCGCTGCTCACCTGACCCTCGCGCAGCAGCCGCTCGGTCGCCAGCGGGATCGACGCGGCGGACGTGTTGCCGGTCTCGGCGATGTCACGGGCGACGACGACCGAGTCGGGGAGCTTGAGGGTCTTGATCATCTGGTCGATGATCCGCATGTTCGCCTGGTGCGGGATGAACGCCTCGATCTCGTCGGCGGTCACACCGGCGGCGTCCATCGCCTTCTGCGCCACCGGGGCCATCTGCCAGACGGCCCACTTGTAGACGCTCTGACCCTCCTGGCGCAGCGTGGGCCAGCCGAGGCCCTCGTCGCGGGTGGCGAGCCACGAGTGCGTCTGGCGGATGGCCTGGGCCTGGCTGCCGTCCGAGCCCCAGATGGTCGGGCCGATGCCGGGGGTGTCGGACGGGCCGATCACGACCGCTCCGGCGCCGTCGCCCAGCAGGAACGAGATCGACCGGTCGGTCGGGTCGACCAGCTCGCTCATCTTCTCGGCGCCGATGACCAGCACGTTGCGGGCGGTACCTGCACGGACCAGCGCGTCGGCCTGCCCGATGCCGTAGCAGTACCCGGCGCACGCCGCGGAGATGTCGAACGCGGCCGCCGGGGTGGCGCCGATGCGGTCGGCGATGATGGCCGCACCCGCGGGCGTCTGGTGGAAGTAGGTGACCGTCGACAGGATCACCGCGTCGATGTCCGCCCCCGTGAGACCGGCGTGCTCGAGCGCGGCCCGCGCGGCACCCTCGGCGAGGTCGAGCACGTCCGTGCCCGCCTCGGCGCGGCGACGCGTCACGATGCCGGTCCGCTGACGGA
This sequence comes from Cellulomonas sp. Root485, assembly GCF_001426705.1. Classification (GTDB taxonomy): domain Bacteria; phylum Actinomycetota; class Actinomycetes; order Actinomycetales; family Cellulomonadaceae; genus Cellulomonas. The sequence goes on from NZ_LMFC01000001.1 coordinate 1,076,626, forward strand.
TCCACTCGTCCGAGGAGTCGATGGGGCCGACCAGCTCGTCGTTGGGGACGACCCGCTCGCCGCGGACGCCTCCGACGCCCAGGATCCGGGTGTGGGCCGGGCCGGTGGCCTGCGTGAGAGTGGGACGGGTCACGACGACTTCTCCTGGTGGCTCTCGGGGGCTCCGGTGTGCCGACGGACGAGGTCGCGCGCGGCGTCCAGGTCGGCGGGGGTCTTGACGGCGACCGTCTCGACCCCGGGCAGCGTACGCCGGGCCAGGCCGGTGAGCACCCCTCCTGGGGCCACCTCGAGCATCCCGGTGACGCCGAGCGCCTGCAGCGTGGACTGGCACAGGTCCCAGCGGACAGGGTTGGCGACCTGCGCGACGATCAGTTCGAGCGCCCGGGCGCCGGACGCGGTGACGGTGCCGTCGGAGTTGGTCAGCAGCGGGACCATCGGCTCGCCCGGGGTGACGTCCTCGGCGGCGGCGCGCAGCTCGGCGACGGCCGGCGCCATGTGCTCGGTGTGGAACGCACCCGCCACCTGCAGCGCGACGACGCGGGCGCGGGCAGGGGGAGCGGCGGCGAACGCGGCGAGGGCGTCGAGCGTGCCCGCGGCGACCACCTGGCCACCGCCGTTCACGTTCGCGGGGACTAGGCCGTGCTCGGCGAGGGCGGCGAGCACCTCGTCGGGGTCTCCGCCGAGCACCGCGCACATGCCGGTCGGGGTCGTCGCCGCGGCGCGAGCCATCGCGGCACCGCGCACCGCCACGAGACGCAGCGCCTCGTCGTCGGTGAGGACGCCCGCGATCGCCGCCGCGGCGAGCTCGCCGACGGAGTGCCCCGCGGTGGCGCCGACCACGCGCTGTGCGGCGATGTCGAGGGCGTCGTCCGGGCCGAGATCGAGGACGGCCCGCAGGCTGGCCAGCGCGGACGCGACGAGCAGCGGCTGCGCGACGGCGGTGTCCCGGATGGTGTCGGCGTCCGACGTGGTGCCGTGGGCGACGAGATCGAGGCCGGTCGTGCGGGAGGCCCGCGCGATCGACTCGGCGACGGAGGGCAGCTCGAGCCACGGGGCGAGCATGCCGGGGGACTGGGCGCCCTGACCGGGGCAGACGACGACGAGCACCCGACCACTCTGCCTGGCGCAGCGGGCCGACCCGGCTCACGGCGTGCACCAACCTTGTCGGGCGCCCTTGTGCGACTCCTACAACGCGTCGGGCGCGTCGACGTGCATGGGTCAGCGGGCGCCGACCGTGGGAGCAGGCTCCACGGCGTCGAGCCGCCCGAGTGCCAGCGCGGTCTGCAGCACGTAAGACTCGCGGGCGTCCAGGGGGTCCCAGCCCGTCACGTCGGCCACCCTGCGCAGGCGGTAGCGGACCGTGTTGGGGTGCACGTAGAGCGTGCGGGCGGCCGCCTCGAGCGAGCGACCGGTGCCGAGGTAGGCCGACAGGGTCTCGAGCAGGGACCCCTGGCTGGCCGCCAGCGGTGCGTACGCCTGCGCGACGAGCGTGCGTCGCGCGGTGACGTCCCCGATGAGCACACGCTCGGGCAGGAGCTCGTCGGCCTGCACCGGGCGGGGGGCCTGCTCCCACGCGGGGGCGGCGACCAGCCCGGACAGCGCGGCGCGCGCGGACCGCGCCGAGTCGGTGAGGTCGCCGACCACCGGTCCGATGACCACGGGTCCGGGACCGAACCGGGGGAGCAGTGTCACGGCGGCCGCCGCCAGGTCGCCCTCGCCGCCCAGGAACACCACGAGGCGGTCGCCCTGGATGCCGACGAGGGCGTCGTCGGCGGCGCGGCGGGTCGCGCGACGGAGCTCGGCGGCGCGGACGTCGTCGAGCGCGGACGTCGTCGTCCCGACCATGACCAGCGTGGATCCCCGTCCGCTCCAGCCCAGCGCGGCGATCCGTGAGCGCAGGGCGTCGTCGACGTCACCGCGCACGAGGGCGTCGACCACGAGGGCCTCGAGGCGCGCGTCCCAGGCCCCGCGGACCTCGGCGGCGCGGGCGTAGACCTCCGCCGCGGAGAACGCGACCTCCCGCGAGTAGCGCAGCACCGCCTCACGGACCTCCCGCTCGTCGCCCGGGGCGGCCAGGCGGTCGCTGTGGGTCTCGACCACGTCGACGACGACGCGGACCAGCTGAAGGGTGTGCTGCAGCGAGATGGAGCGCGTCAGCTCGGGCGGGGCGGCGGCGAAGATGTCACCGACCCCGTGCGGCGGGCGGGTGGGCTCCGCGAACCAGGTGACGAACGCCGTGATGCCCGCCTGGGCCACGAGGCCCACCCACGAGCGGTCCTCGGCGGGCAGTGCGCGGTACCACTCGAGGTCCTCGTCGAGCCGGCGCATGGCCGCGGCGGCCAGCAGACCGGCGCTGTCGCGCACCCGCCGCTGGGTCTCCGGGCCGCCGCGCGCCTCGAGCACAGGCGCGCGCAGGCGTGCGGGCGCTGAGCGGCGGGGTCGGCCCGCCGACGGCGACGGGTCCGCCGGGTCGGGCCGATCGGGCGCGACGTCGGGGGCGGAGCCCTTCCCGCGCAGGGTGCTGGACATGCGCCGAGCATAGGGTCCGGCCTTGTGGGAAGTCGACAAAACCGGGTCGGGCACGCCCGGCGCGGCGGCGGGACCGGATTGTGAGGTACGTCGTCAAAAGGGTGTGGTCCGCCCCCAGCGGATAGGGTCTCGTCATGGCTCTTCTGCCCCGTCTGCGTCAGCTCATGCGACGGCCGTCCTCGGCCTCGCGGGTCGGCGCGCGCCGTCCGACCAAGGCTGCGCGGCGCGGCGACACGCTCCACGAGGACGCGCTGCGCTCCATGCTCAGCGACGACCCGAACAACGAGAGGGCCTTCGTGGCCCTCGCGGAGATCGTCCGTCGCCGAGCCGCCGAGGCCAGCCCCGACCACGACCCGCTCTCCGCGGAGACCACCGACACCGAGCGGCAGCGCGCCGCCGACCTTGCCGTCTGGGCGCTCGGCGAGGAGCTCGCCGGCAACCCGCGGGCCTGGTACGCACTCATCGAGGTGGCGCGCCTGTCCGTGCACGACGACCACGAGGGCACGCTGCGCCGGCTGACCACGGCCGCCGAGCGCGACCCGTCGGGCAAGGCGCTCGTCGAGGCGCTCGCCCTCCTGCGCGAGGCCGGGCTCCCGGTGGACGCGCTCGGGCTCGGGGTCGGCCACTGGCGGCCTCGCGAGCACGACCCCGAGGTCGCCCGCCAGCTGGTGCTGGCGTCCATCGAGGCCGGTCGTCCGCTGGAGGCCAAGCAGCACATCGCCGCCCTGGACCTGTACCCGAACCCGCGGGCGGTCGCCGACCTCAAGGGCGAGCTGGCCCGCGACGTCGCGCACGCCGAGCAGTCGATCCCCGGCACCTGACCTCCCGTACGACGACAGCACGAAGGCCCGGCCTCCGAAGAGGCCGGGCCTTCGTTGCGTCTTCCCTCAGGTCAGCTGTCGCCGCCCGTGTTGCCGGACGTGCCGGCGGTGACGTCGTACAGCCGGTAGCGCTCGATCGCCTGCGCCGGGGCCTCGGGGGCCACCGCGCCGGAGCGGGCGAGCTGCTGGAGCACGCGCACCACGGTCGACGGTCCGTCGATCTTGAAGTGGCGACGGGCCGCGGCGCGGGTGTCCGAGAAGCCGAAGCCGTCGGCGCCGAGCGTGGCGTACGTCCCCGGGACCCACGCGCGCACCTGGTCGGCGACGAGGTGGTCGAAGTCCGTCGTCGCGACGAACGGACCCTCGGCGCCCTGGAGCTTGGCCGTCAGGTACGGCACCCGCTCCTCCTCACCGGGGTGCAGGTAGGCGTGCTGGTCCGCGGCCAGGCCGTCGCGACGCAGCTCGTTCCAGCTGGTCACCGACCACACCGCGGCCTGGACGCCCCAGTCCTCGGCCAGGAGCTTCTTGGCCTCGAGCGCCCACGGCACCGCGACGCCCGACGCCAGGATCTGGGCGCGCGGCCCGTCACCCTCGGCCGGCGCGACCAGGTGGATGCCGCGCAGGATGCCCTCGACGTCGACGCCCTCAGGCTCGGCCGGCTGCTGCATCGGCTCGTTGTAGACGGTCAGGTAGTAGATGACGTCGCGGTCACGGTCGTGACCCTCGCCGTACATCCGCTCGATGCCGTCCTTGACGATGTGCCGGATCTCGTACCCGTAGGCCGGGTCGTAGTGGACGACGTGGGACATGGTGCCGGCCAGCAGCGGCGAGTGGCCGTCGGCGTGCTGCAGACCCTCACCCGTCAGGGTGGTGCGGCCGGCGGTGGCGCCGATGAGGAACCCGCGGGCCATCTGGTCACCGGCGGCCCAGAACTGGTCGCCCGTGCGCTGGAACCCGAACATCGAGTAGTAGAAGTAGAACGGGATCAGGGGCTCGCCGTGCGTCGCGTAGGACGTGCCGACGGCCTGGAACGCCGAGGCGGAACCGGCCTCGTTGATGCCCGTGTGCATGATCTGGCCGGTCTCGGACTCCTTGTAGGAGAGCATGAGCTCGCGGTCCACGGCCATGTAGTTCTGGCCGTTCGTGTTGAAGATCTTGGCGCTCGGGAAGATCGAGTCCAGACCGAAGGTGCGGGCCTCGTCGGGGATGATCGGCACCAGGCGGTGGCCGAACTCCTTGTCCCGCACCAGGTCCTTGAACAGGCGCACGAGGGCCATGGTCGTGGCGACCTCCTGGTGCCCCGAACCCTTGGCCAGACCCTCGTAGACCTTGTCCTCGGGCAGCACGAGCGGCTTGTGCGTCGTGCGGCGCTCCGGCACGAAGCCGCCCAGCTGGCGGCGACGCTCGAGCAGGTACTGGATGCCCTCGTCGTCGGCCCCCGGGTGGAAGTACGGCGGGACGTACGGGTTCTCGTCGATCTGCTCGTCCGTGATCGGGATGTGCAGCGAGTCGCGCAGCGTCTTGAGGTCGTCGGACTTGAGCTTCTTCATCTGGTGCGTGGCGTTGCGGCCCGCGAACCCGGACCCCAGGCCGTAGCCCTTGATGGTGTGGGCCAGGATGACCGTCGGCTGCCCCGTGTGCTCGCGGGCGGCCTTGTAGGCGGCGTAGATCTTGCGGTAGTCGTGCCCGCCGCGCTTGAGCGCCCAGATCTCGTCGTCGGACATCTTCTCGACGAGCTGCTTGGTCCGCGGGTCGCGGCCGAAGAAGTGCTCGCGGATGAACGCGCCGCTCTCGGCGCGGTACGTCTGGAAGTCGCCGTCGGGCGTCGTGTTCATCAGGTTGACGAGCGCGCGGTCCTTGTCGGCGTTGAGCAGCGCGTCCCACTCGCGGCCCCAGATCACCTTGATGACGTTCCAGCCGGCGCCGCGGAACTGCGCCTCGAGCTCCTGGATGATCTTGCCGTTGCCGCGGACGGGGCCGTCGAGCCGCTGCAGGTTGCAGTTGACGACGAACGTCAGGTTGTCCAGACCCTGCTGGCCGGCCAGCTGGAGCATGCCGCGCGACTCGGGCTCGTCCATCTCACCGTCGCCGAGGAACGCCCAGACGTCCTGCTGGCTGGTGTCCTTGATGCCCCGCAGGTGCAGGTAGCGGTTGGTCCACGCCTGGTAGATGGCGGACGCCGGGCCGAGGCCCATCGAGACCGTCGGGAACTCCCACAGGTCCGGTGCGAGGCGCGGGTGCGGGTAGGACGGCAGGCCGCCGCCCGGGTGGGACAGCTCCTGGCGGAACCCGTCCAGCTGGTGGGCCGAGAGCCGGCCCTCGAGGTAGGCGCGGGCGTAGACGCCGGGGGAGGCGTGGCCCTGGAAGTAGACCTGGTCACCGCCGCCCGGGTGGTCCTTGCCACGGAAGAAGTGGTTGAGGCCCACCTCGGTGAGCGTCGCGACCGACGCGTACGAGGAGATGTGCCCGCCGACGCCGATGCCGGGTCGCTGCGCCCGTGTGACCATCACCGCGGCGTTCCAGCGGATCCACGAGCGGTAGCGGCGCTCCAGCGCCTCGTCCCCCGGGAAGTAGGGCTCGTCGTGCACCGCGATGGTGTTGACGTAGGGCGTGTTGAGCGAGGCCGGGATGGCCACGTTCCGCTGTCGCGCGTGCCGCAGCATGCTCAGCAGCACATAGCGCGCGCGAGGGCCGCCCTTCTCGTCGATGAGCCCGTCGAGGGACTCCACCCACTCGCCGGTCTCGTCCGGATCGATGTCCGGCACCTGGCTGAGCAGGCCACCGATGAGCGGTCCTGTCTCGTCGATCGAAGCCACCAGCGCTCCTTGCCTCTCGTCCGCGCGCACGAGCCCGGTCGGCATCGGCGGCGCATCTGGCCCGACCCCAGCGCGCGCGCCGGTGTGGGCGGCGACGACGGGTGCGGGTAGTCGACCCATTCTCTGACCCCACGGGCCCGAAAGTCACACCGAGTACCAGGAACGTCCACGTGACGTCCGCGACAGTGGGCCGCGCGACCGCGCGACACCATCATCCGTGCAGGTCTTGCGTGCGCCCGCCCGGGTGCGGTGGGCTAGCGTGTGCGGCAATGATCAGGCGCTCCCGGACGGGGTCGCCGAGACGGAGGGAGCGGTCCGGACGTGTCATCCACCGCGGACGAAGGCGCGTCGCAGACGGCCGCCCGCTTGGGCTTCACCTCGGGCCAGGTGGTCCAGGAGTTCGGCTACGACGACGACGTGGACGACGAGCTGCGCGCCAGCCTGGAGACCGTCACCGGCACGGAGCTGGTCGACGAGGAGTACGACGATGTCACCGACGGCGCCGTCATCTGGTTCCGCGACGGCGACGGTGACCTCACCGACGCGCTCGTCGACGCCATGACCGTGCTGGACGACGGCGGCCCCATCTGGGTCCTCACGCCCAAGGCCGGCCGTCCCGGGCACGTGTCCCACAGCGACATCGAGGAGGCGGCGACGACCTCCGGGCTGCACGCCATGAGCACCTTCTCGATCGCACCCGACTGGTCCGCCACCCGGCTCGGCGCGCGCGGCCGCGGCCGCTGACCGTCGCCGGCCCACGGATCGCACGGCTCGACGGTCGTTGTTACAGTCCGCGCCATGGACTCCACCGCCCGCACCACGCCCCCGATCGGCGCACCCGCCCCGGAGTTCTCGCTCCCCGACACCCACGGCACGCCCGTGACCCTCAGCGGGCTGGGGGGCGGCCCCGTGGTGATCGTCTTCGTCCCGTTCGCGTTCTCCGGTACGTGCACCGGTGAGCTGTGCGAGCTGCGGGACAACATCAAGGAGTTCGAGGAGGCCGGCGTCCACGTCCTGGTCGTGTCGTGCGACCCGGGCCACTCGCTGCGCGCGTGGGCGGCCCAGGAGGGCTTCGGGTTCGACCTGCTCTCCGACTTCTGGCCGCACGGCGAGGTGGCACGCGCGTACGGCGTCTTCGACGACACCCGGGGCTTCGCGGTGCGCGGCAGCTTCCTGGTCGACGCCGAGGGTGTGCTGCGCTGGAGCCTGGTCAACCCTCCCGGGCGGGCTCGCGACTTCGGGTCCTACCGCGCGGCGCTGGCGGACCTCGCCGCCTGACGACGGCCCGCGCCGGTATCCTTGGCGACCGTCGAGCCGCCCGCGCACCGGGCGGCTCTGGGGCCTGTAGCTCAGCTGGTCAGAGCGCCGCGCTTACACCGCGGAGGTCGCCGGTTCGAAACCGGCCGGGCCCACACCACAGCGTCGCCGCCGCGGCACTGCGACGGCGACGCTGGGCTCGGTGACGTCACCCCAGGCGGGTCAGGCGGACGTGCCAGGCGTCCGGACCGTCCACCAGCACCTCGACGTCGATTACGGCGCGCTCGCGCAGCTGCGCGATGAGCGGGCGGGGCAGGTGCGGGGCGACGAGGACGAGCGACCCGCCGGGCGGGATCGCCTCGAACGCGCCGAAGACGGTCGCGTGCCGGATGGCGTGCGGGATCGGGCGGACGTCGAGCACCGGGTCGGCCTCGTCGTGGCCGCCGCAGCCGCAGGAGTGGCCGGCGGGCTCGGGGGCGGTGGGCAGGATCTCGACGTGCTCGGCGGTCATGGTCTCTCCTCGGGGTGGGTGATGCGGGTCAGCGGGGTGCGCCGGGGCGCTCGACGCGCTCCCAGCCGCGTCGTGGGGCGCGGTTGCCCAGGCGGTCGTCGTCGCGGGTCCGGTAGACGATGTAGGGCCGCGTGACGTAGCCGAGCGGCGCGGAGAACACGTGCACCAGCCGCGTGAACGGCCAGAGGCCGAACAGCGCGAGGGCGCACAGGATGTGCAGCTGGAACGCCACGGGCACGTCGGCCATCAGGGCGGGGTCGGGCTGGAACGTCAGCAGCCCGCGCACCCACGGCGACACCGAGCCGCGGTAGTCGTAGGCGTCGCCGAGCACCTGGAACATGACGGTGGCGGCGGTGCCGAACGCCAGGGTCGCGCCGAGTACCACGTACATGAGCTTGTCCATGCGGGTCGTGGCCAGGAAGACGGGTCCGACGGTCCGGCGGCGGTAGACGAGGATCGCGAGCCCGGCGAGCGTGAGCACCGCGGCGATGGTGCCGGCCCAGGTGGCGACCAGGTGGTACGCGTGCTCCGTGACGCCGACGGCCTCGAGCCACGTCCGGGGGATCAGCAGACCGACGACGTGCCCGCCGATCACCATGAGGATCCCGATGTGGAACATCGGCGACCCGGCCCGCAGCAGGCGCGACTCGTAGACCTGCGACGAGCGGGTGGTCCAGCCGAAACGGTCGTACCGGTACCGCCACAGGTGGCCGACGACGAACACGGCCCCGGCGACGTACGGGAGCACCACCCACAGCAGGATGTCGCGCGTCGTCATGCCGGTACCTCCGAACGGACGGTGGGGAACGGGAGCAGCGGTGCGGACAGGCCGACGGTCTCCGACGGCGGGCCGCTCGCGACCAGGTCGGCGAACCGCGCCGCGGTGGCGTCGTCGATCGGGGGCAGCGTGAGGCACACCGCGTCGAGCAGGTGCGCGTACGGGGTGCCCGCGTGGTGCAGGGCGGAGCGCAGGAGCTCGATCCCGGCACGGTGGGTGCCCAGCAGGGTGTCGGCGACCGGTCCCGGCTCACGCCCCGACAGCTCGAGGACGGTCGGCAGGTGGTCGGGCAGCTCGTCGTCCGGCGGCTCCCAGCCGCACGCGCGGTAGGCCTCGACGAACGTCACGAGCGCCATGCCGCGGCGCCGCGTGTCACCCGCCGCGTAGTACGTCAGGTAGAGCGCGCACCGACGGCGCAGGTCGAACGTCTCCACGTAGTGCGCCTGCTGGGTGTCGAGGTCGTGCGGCTCGACCGCGTCGAGGTACCGCGCGAACGCCGCCGCGACGTCGTCGGACAGGATCCCGGTCGTGTCGCGCAGCAGCCCGTGCCGCTCGCGCAGCTCCGCCGTCGGGTACTCGAGCAGCAGCGACGCCGCCAGGTGCGCGATCACGCGCTGCCGCGGGTGCGCGTCGACGGGGTCGAGGAACGGCAGAGACGGCGCGCGGCCCGCGCCCGCTCGGCGCCTCATGCGCCGGCCTCCGGTCCGTCGCCGTAGCCGTCGTGGCCGGGCTCCGGCGGGAACAGCCCGGGTGGGGCCCCGTTGCCGTCCCAGTTCAGCAGGTTGACGCGCGTGGGCTGCGACGGCCCCGCGGCCTTGTCCGCGGTCTGCCGGTTGCGCAGCGCGTGGAACGTCTCGACGGCGGCACGCACCGGGCGTCCCGACGACGAGCCGAACCGCCCGCCGCCGCCCATGCCGGGGCCGCCGTCGACGTCGAGCGAGCAGCCCGTCGCGGTCTCCTCGAGGGCGGCGGCGCTCTCGGCGTGCGCGGCGGGGATCACGTAGCGGTCCTCGTACTTCGCGATGGCGAGCAGGCGATACATGCCCTCGATCTGTGCGGCGGTCATGCCGACCGACGCGGCGATGCGGGGGTCCTGCTCGGTCCCCAGGTTCACGTTGCGCATGTGCGCGCGCATCGCGGCGAGGCGCTGGAGCACGGCCGTGACCGGCGCCGTCTCGCCCGCCGTGAACAGGCCGGCCAGGTACTCCACGGGGATCCGGAGCCGGTCGATGGCGGCGAACAGCGTCCGGGCGTCCTCGCCGTCGTTGCCCGACCCCGTGACGACGTCGACCACCGGCGACAGCGGCGGGATGTACCAGACCATCGGCATGGTCCGGTACTCCGGGTGCAGCGGCAGCGCCACCTCGTAGGTGCTGATCAGGGACCAGATGGGGGAGCGCTGGGCGGCGTCGATCCAGTCGCGAGGGATGCCCTCGCGCTCGGCACCGGCGATGACCTCGGGGTCGTGCGGGTCCAGCAGCACGGACCGCTGGGCGGCCAGCAGCTCGGCGGGGTCCTCCACCGAGGCGGCCTCCAGGACGCGGTCGGCGTCGTACAGCACCAGCCCGAGGTAGCGCAGGCGGCCGACGCACGTCTCCGAGCAGACGGTCGGCAGCCCCACCTCGAGACGCGGGTAGCACATCGTGCACTTCTCGGCCTTGCCGGTCTTGTGGTTGAAGTAGACCTTCTTGTACGGGCAGCCGGACACGCACATGCGCCAGCCGCGGCACTGGTCCTGGTCGACGAGCACGATGCCGTCCTCGGCCCGCTTGTACATCGCGCCCGACGGGCACGACGCGACGCAGGACGGGTTCAGGCAGTGCTCGCAGATGCGCGGCAGGTAGAACATGAACGCCTGCTCGAGCTCGGCCGTGACGCTCTCGCTCATCTGCTTCAGGACCGGGTCGTCCTGCATGGTCTCCATCGACCCGCCGAGGTTGTCGTCCCAGTTCGCCGACCAGTGGATCTGCATCGCCTTGCCCGTGAGCAGCGACATGGGACGCGCGACGGGGGTGTGCTCGCCCTGCGGCGCCGAGAGCAGGGTGTCGTACTCGTAGGTCCACGGCTCGTAGTAGTCCTGGATCTCCGGCAGCCGGGGGTTCGAGAAGATGTGTGCGAGCTTGGTGAACCGGCCGCCCGACCGGAGCTTGAGGCGCCCGCGCTTGTTCCGGACCCAGCCGCCGCCCCACTTCTCCTGGTCCTCGTACCCGCGCGGGTAGCCGACGCCGGGCCGGGTCTCGACGTTGTTGAACCAGACGTACTCGACGCCCGTGCGGTTGGTCCACGCCTGCTTGCACGTGACCGAGCAGGTGTGGCACCCGATGCACTTGTCGAGGTTCATCACCATCGCCATCTGCGCCATGACCTTCATGCGATGCTCCCCATCAGTACGTCACGTCCTGCGAGCGACGGCGGATCGTGGTGACCTCGTCGCGCTGGTTGCCCGTGGGGCCGAGGTAGTTGAACGCGAACGACAGCTGCGCGTACCCGCCGATCAGGTGCGACGGCTTGAGCAGGACGCGGGTCAGCGAGTTGTGGATGCCGCCACGCAGGCCGGAGGTCTCGGACCGGGGGACATCCACGGTGCGGTCCTTGGCGTGGTACATGAAGACCGTGCCCGCGGGCATCCGGTGGCTGACGATCGCGCGGGCGACGACGACGCCGTTGCGGTTGTAGGCCTCGATCCACTCGTTGTCGCGGACACCGATCGTCGTGGCGTCCTGCGGGGACATCCAGATGGTCGGACCGCCGCGGGACAGCGAGAGCATGAAGAGGTTGTCCTGGTACTCGGAGTGGATCGACCACTTGGAGTGCGGGGTCAGGTAGCGCACCGTCACCTCGGCGTGGCCCTCGGACCCCGGTGCTCCCGAGGGGTCCGTCGAGCCGAGGCGCTTGTCACCGAACAACCGGCCCAGGTCCAGTGGCGGCCGGTAGACGGGCAGGTTCTCGCCGAGCTCGCTCATCCAGTCGTGGTCGAGGAAGAAGTGCTGCCGGCCCGTGAGGGTGTGCCACGGCTTGAGCTGCTCGACGTTGATCGCGAACGCGGTGTACCGACGGCCGCCGTGCTCCGAGCCGGACCACTCGGGCGAGGTGATCACGGGCACGGGACGCGCCTGCACGTCGGGGAACGTGATCCGCTTGCCCTCGTGCTCGCGGGCGAGCCACGCGAGCTCGGTGCCCGACTGCTTCTCGACGTCCTCGAAACCCTGCACCGCGAGGCGACCGTTGGTCGTGCCCGAGAGCGCGAGGATCGTCTCGCAGACGTGCTGGGCGGTCGCGAGCCGGGGCCGGCCCGCGGCAGGGCCGTCGGTGACGACCCCGTTGAGCCGGCCGAGCTCGGCGACCTCGGTGTCCGGCATGAACTTCACGCCCTTGGTCACCATGCCGGCCGTCGCGGTCAGCGGGCCGAGCGACGTGAGGCGGTCGGCCAGCGCGGGGTAGTCCCGCTCGACGACCACGAGCCTGGGCATCGTCACGCCGGGGACCAGGTCCTCGACGTCCCTGACGGTGCCGTGCGGGGTGGTCATCTCGTCCGGGGTGTCGTGCAGGAGCGGCACGGCGACGAGGTCCTCGCGCTTGCCGAGGTGCCCGACCGAGAGCTTCGAGACCGCCTTCGCGAGCGTGACGAAGATGTCGAAGTCCGTGCGGGTCTGCCACGGCGGGGCGATGGCCGGGTTGAACGAGTGCACGAACGGATGCATGTCCGTCGTGGACAGGTCGTGCTTCTCGTACCAGGTGGCGGCAGGCAGCACCACGTCGGAGAACAGGGTCGTCGACGTCATGCGGAAGTCGCTGGTGACGAGCAGGTCGAGCTTGCCGCGCGGCGCCTCGTCGTGCCAGGTCATCGTGTTCGGGCGACGGTCCGGGCCCGACTCCTCGGCCATGACGGCCGAGTCGGTGCCGAGCAGGTGGCGCAGGAAGTACTCGTTCCCCTTGCCCGACGACCCGAGGATGTTGGCCCGCCAGACCGTCAGCACCCGAGGGAAGTTCACCGGGTCGTCAGGGTCCTCGACGGCGAACTTCAGCCGGCCCTCGCGGAGCTCGTCGACGACGTGCGCCGCCGGGTCCTTGCCCGCGGCGCGAGCCTCGTCGATCAGCTCGAGCGGGTTGCGGTTGAACGTCGGATAGCTGGGCATCCACCCGCGCTTCGCGGACTCGACCAGGCAGTCGGCGGTGGTCCTGCCCGCGAACAGGCCCTCGGCCAGCGGCGATGCGAGCGCGTCGGCGGGCAGCCCGTCGTAGCGCCACTGGTCCGTGGCCAGGTACCAGAACGCGGTGCCGATCATCTGCCGTGGCGGTCGGACCCAGTCGAGGCCGAACGCGTACTGCGCCCAGCCGGTGACGGGCCGGCACTTCTCCTGGCCCACGTAGTGCGCCCAGCCGCCGCCGTTGACGCCCTGGCAGCCGGTCATCGTGACGAGCGCGAGGAACGTGCGGTAGATCGTGTCGGAGTGGAACCAGTGGTTGGTGCCCGCGCCCATGAGGATCATCGAGCGGCCGCCCGACGCCTCGGCGTTCTCCGCGAACTCGCGCCCGATGCGCTCGGCCGCCGCGGCGGGCACGCCGGTGATCTCCTCCTGCCAGGCCGGCGTCCCGGGCGTGCTCGGGTCGTCGTAGCCGGTCGGCCAGGTGCCGGGCAGACCGACGCGGCCGACCCCGTACTGGGCGAGCAGGAGGTCGAACACCGTCGTGACCAGCGCGTCGCCGATGCGGGTCACGGGCACGCCGCGGCGCACCACGCCTGCACCGCCGGTGTGCTCGCCGCCCGGTCCTTCGGGCGCCACGTCGAACCGCGGCAGGTCCACGGCGACGGCCGTTCCGTCGTGGGTGTCGAGGTCCGCCACGGACATCACCGGCCGGATCGTGCCCAGGTCCAGGTTCCAGGAGCCGGCCTGCGCCGCGTCGAACCGGTGCCCGAGGGTCCCGTTCGGCACGCGCGGGGAGCCGTCGGCGTCGAGCACGACGGTCATGAACGCGGCGTCCCTGCCGTGGGTGTCGCGCGGGACGCCGTCGGGTCCGGCGACCGGCCCGTCGACCTGGTCGGCCGTGAGGAACTTGTCGGGCACCCACGCGTCGCCGCGCTGCCGCAGCGTGATCAGGTGCGTCGCGTCGGTGTACGTCGACATGTACTCGGCGAACCGTGCGGTGCGCCGCTCGACGAGGAACTCCCGCAGGATCACGTGCCCCATCGCGGTGGCCAGCGCGCCGTCGGTGCCCGGGTGCGGAGCGAGCCACTCGTCGGCGAACTTCGTGTTGTCGGCGTAGTCGGGGGAGACCGTGACGACCTTCTGGCCGCGGTAGCGCGCCTCGGTCATGAAGTGCGCGTCGGGCGTGCGCGTGACCGGCACGTTCGAGCCCCACATCATCAGGTAGCTCGCGTTCCACCAGTCGGCGGACTCCGGGACGTCCGTCTGGTCGCCGAACACCTGCGGCGACGCGACGGGCAGGTCCGCGTACCAGTCGTAGAACGACAGCATCGTGCCGCCGAGCATCGAGACGAACCGCGCACCCGAGCCGTGCGACACCATCGACATCGCGGGGATCGGGGAGAACCCTGCGACGCGGTCCGGGCCGTACGTCTTGATGGTGTGCACGTGCGCGGCCGCGACGATCTCCGAGGCCTCGTCCCAGGTGGCGCGGATCAGCCCGCCCTTGCCGCGCGCCGACTTGTACGAGCGTGCCGTCTCGGGGTCGCCGGTGACCTCGGCCCAGGCGAGCACCGGGTCGCCCGTGCGCTGCTTGGCGGCCCGGTACGCCCGGAGCAGCGCACCGCGTACGTACGGGTAGCGCACGCGCGTGGGTGAGTACGTGTACCAGGAGAAGGCAGCCCCACGCGGGCAGCCGCGGGGCTCGTACTCGGGGGAGTCGGGACCGACCGAGGGGTAGTCGGTCTGCTGGGTCTCCCAGGTGATGATCCCGTCCTTGACGTACACCTTCCACGAGCACGACCCCGTGCAGTTCACGCCGTGCGTCGAACGGACCACCTTGTCGTGGCTCCAGCGGTCCCGGTAGAACGCGTCGCCCTCGCGACCGCCCTCCAGGAACAGCGCACGCTTGTCCGGCGACATCGTGCCCGGCCGCAGGCGGGACCCGAGGGCCAGGAGCGCGTCGACGGCCGCGTTGTCGGTGCCGGGCTTGTCGGTGCGTGCGGTCACGACGGCCTCCTTCAGCTGGGGCGGGGTGCGCCGGGGCGGGCGTACTGGCGCCACACCAGGACGGTGCAGAGCGCGAAGTACACGGCGGCCCCGATGAAGAACGCCTGGGGTGCGACGAGCGAGAGCCCGACGCCGACGAGGAACGGACCGAACGCGGCGATGGCCGAGGTGAACCCGATGACGCCGCCCGCGCGGCGGCGCTCGAAGATCATGGGCATCTGCTTGAACGTGCCGGCGTTCCCGATACCGGCGAACGTGAAGATCGTGAGCATGCCGCCGAGGAACAGGCCGAACGTGCTGGTGTCGGTCGGTGCCAGGAAGCAGGCGGTGAACACCGTCGCGGCCGTCATGCCGATGCCGGCCACGAGCGACCACACCGCACCGCCGAACCGGTCGCACAGCGGACCCCAGGCCGCCCGGGTGATCGAGCCCAGCAGCGGGCCCAGGAAGACGTACTTCAGCGGGTCGGGCGCGCCCTCCATGCCCTCGTACATGTTCTTGATGAGCAGGCCGAGCTGGGCCGCGAAGCCGGAGAAGGCGCCGAACGTCATGAGGTAGACGGCCGTCATGTACCAGGTGTGCTTCTCACCGAAGATGTCGAGCTGCTGCCGGAAGTTCGCCGTGACCGGGACGCGGCGCAGCCAGACCGCCGCGAGGACCATGCCGAGCAGCACCCACGGGATGAGCACCAGACCGGCGTTGTGCAGCCAGATCGAGGAGCCGTCGGCACGCTGCTGCGGGGTGAGCGCCGCGGTCCCGAGCAGGCCGAAGCCCACGACCCACGGCACGAGCAGCTGGATGAGGCTGACCCCGAAGTTGCCGATGCCGGCCTGCAGGCCCAGCGCGGTGCCCGCCATGCGGCGCGGGAAGAAGTAGCTGGTCGACGGCATGAACCCCGCGAACGCACCGCCGCCGATGCCCGACGCTGCCGCCAGGAGCAGCAGCATCGCGTACGGCGTGCCCGGGTCCCGCACGGCGAGCACCCAGCCCACCATCGGCAGCAGGAGCAGCGTCGCCGAGCCACCGACCAGGGTGCGCGTCCCGACGACCGGCGGCAGGAACATGTAGACGAGCCGCGCGAGCCCGGCCGAGAGCCCCGGGATCGCCGCGAGCCAGTAGAGCTGACCCGTCGTCAGGTCGTACCCGATGTCGTTGAGCCGCGGCGCGATCGCGCTGACGAGATACCAGACGCAGAACGCCAGCGTCAGGTTGTACGTCGTGATCCACAGCGTGCGCCACGCCAGCCGTCGGTCCCAGGTGGACTCGTTCTCCGGGTCCCAGTGCGACAGATCTGGCCCGCGCAGGGTGAGGCTGGACATCGGGACCTCCCGCGGTCATCCGTTCCGTGAGCCCGCAGCTCGGGTTCACGGCGAGCATGTCCGCGGTGTCAGGGGCCGTGCGCGGGAAAAGACCGTGGAAAATCCGAACGGCTCACAGGGGCTCGGCCGGGCTCTCCACGTCGTCGCGACGCAGCTGCAGGACGCAGTGCTCCGGCCCGACGAACGGCAGGAGCTCGCGGGCCGCGACCGGCCCGGGCACGGCGTCGAGCACACCCTGCGCGAGGCCGAGGTGCACGTTGCACACGACCTCGGGCCGTGCCTTCGCCAGGTCGAGGAACGGGCACCGGTACAGGTGGAACGCCAGCTGCGTGCGGTCGAGCTCCGGGTCGAAGCCGAGCCGTTCCAGGTGACCCTCGAGCGCGTCGAGCTGGCGGTCGGCACCCACCGTGCTCGTCGTCGGGGAGATGGGCGGCAGGTCCTGGTCGACGATCATCGCCCGGCCGGCTGCCTGTGCCGCGGCCGTCGGCGAGGCGACCTCGCGCCCGTATCCCTCGAGCAGGATGCGGGTCAGGGCGACCCGCGCGATCGACTCCTCGATCCGGTCCTGCTCGCGCGGGTCGGTACGCAGGTCGTCCGCCGACACCGCGCGGTAGACCATCCGCGGACGCCCCCGCACGGTGCGCCGCTCGGGATGGCGCTGCGCGAAGCCGTCGGAGACCAGCCGCTGCAGGTGCTCGCGCGTGGTGTTCTCGTGCAGCCCCGTCGCCACGGCGAGCTCGCCGATCGTGTGCTCGCCACCGTCCTGCAGCAGGTGCAGCAGGTCCACGCGGCTGCCGGACGCCAGCGTGCGTGCGGCCGGGGTGCGGCGGACGGACATGGAAGAAGTATCGGTCGGGACCGTGCCGTGGTCATGGGTCGGAGGTCCCGTCGGCAGGACGTTCGTCCCGGGACGACGCACGGCGTGGATAACTAGCGTCGGAGCCGTGCAAAACCCTGGCGGCACGGGCCGTCCCCCGCTGCGGCTCGTGCTGCTCGCGCCCGCCGGGCTCGCCATGCTGGCCGGGCTCGACGGTGCGCTGCTGCTCCTGGGCGTGCCCGCACCGATCCGTCTCGACCGGCTCGCCGACGTGCACGGCCAGCTCATGGTCCTCGGTGTCGTCGGCACCCTCGTCGCGCTGGAGCGGGCCGTCGCGGTGCGCCGACGCCTCGCCTTCTCCTCGCCGCTGCTGCTCGCGGCCGGTTCGCTCGCGCTGCTGAGCACCGCCCCTCTCGCCGTCGGGCACGCGCTGCACCTCGCGGGGACGGTCGCGCTCGTCGGGACCTACGTCGTCGTGTGGCGCCGGCAGCCGGCGCCGGCGATCGCCGTCCAGGGCGCAGGGGCAGCCGCGGCGGTGGGATCCGCTCTGCTGATCCTCGCGGGGGTCCCGGTGCCCGTGGTCACGCCGTGGTTCGTCGCGTTCCTCGTGCTCACCGTCGTCGGCGAGCGCATCGAGCTCATGCGTGTCGCCGCGCCACCGGCATCCGTCCGCGCGGGGATCGTCGGCGCCGGGCTCGCGCTCCTCGGGGGGTCGGCCGTGGCCCTGCTGCACCCGCGAGCGGGGGGTGCCGTGCTCGGCCTGGCGCTCGTCTCGCTGGCGGTCCTCCTCGCGCGTCACGACGTGGCCCGCCGGACGGTCCGCAGCACGGGACTGCCGCGTTTCATGGCCCTCGCGATGCTCGCGGGGTTCGCGTGGCTGGGCGTCGCGGGAGGGGTGTGGCTGCTCGGCGGAGCGGTGACGGACGGACGCGCCTACGACGCCGTGCTGCACGCCGTGTTCCTCGGCTTCGTCATGTCGATGGTCATGGCGCACGCGCCCGTGATCCTGCCCGCCGTGCTGCGGCGGCCGCTGCCGTACCGGCCGGTGATGCTCGCCCCGCTGCTCCTGCTGCACGTCTCGCTCGCCTTCCGGCTCGTGGTCGGGGACGGGTGGGGGAGCGTGGCCGCCGTCCGCGTGGGCGGTGTCGCGAACGTCGTGGCCGTCCTCGCGTTCCTCGGGGTGGCGGTGTGGAGCGTCGCCGCCGGGCCGCCGGCTCGTCCGACGGTCGCCGCCGTGCCGGTCGAACCGCTGGTCCGAGAGGCGGCGCTGCGATGAGCCGCGCATCCTGGCACCTGCGCGCGAACGCGCTCGTCGGCGCGTGGCTCGTGGCAGCAGCCCTGCTCGCGCTGGCCCACCGGGCCGTGCCGGCCGCCCCGTGGCTGCTCGTCCATCTGCTCCTGCTCGGCGCCGTGAGCACGGCGATCCTCGTCTGGAGCCAGCACTTCGCGGACACCCTCCTGCGCCGGCCTGCGTGGGGCGGGCGCCTCGGGCTCACCGTGCGGCTCGCCGTGCACACCGTCGGCGCCCTTGCCGTGGTGATCGGCGTCGTCGGGTCGACCGGGTGGCTCGTCGTCGCGGGTGCGGTGCTCGTGGCCGCAGCCGCGCTCGCGCAGGTGGGCATCATGGTCGTGCAGTCGCGCGCCGCGCTCCCGTCGAGGTTCAGCCACGCGGTCCGGTACTACGTGGCGGCGGGGCTGGTGCTGCCCGTCGCGGTCGCGTGCGGCGTCCTGATGGCGCGCGGGCACGTGAGCGACGTCGTCCACGCCCGGTTGTACGTCGGGCACGTCGCCCTCGCGCTCCTGGGCTGGGTCGGGCTCACCGTGCTCGGCACCCTCGTGGTCCTGTGGCCGACGGTGCTGCACGCCCGGATCGAGCCGGCGCAGGAGAGCGCGGGCCGCAGGGCGCTGCCCGTCGTGCTCCTCGGCCTGGTGCTCGTCACCGCGGGTGCAGCGAGCGGATGGCGGGTGCTCGTCGGGCTCGGCGCGGTCGTCGTGGCCCTCGGCACCGCGATCGGCGGCAGCGTCATGGTGGCCCAGGCGCGCACGTCGCCGCCGCGCACCTACGCCGCCTGGACCCTCGCCGCCGCGGTCGCGTGGCTCGTGGCGTGCACGGTGGCGTTCGGGGCCCTCGTCGTGGCCGCCCCGGGGTGGGTCGCGGCTGCCGACGACCTCCGCGTCCTGGTGGCTCCCTTCGCGGTGGGGTTCGCCGCGCAGATCCTCGTCGGCTCCCTCTCGTACCTGCTGCCCGTGGTCCTCGGGGGCGGACCGGCCACCGCACGACGGACCGCGGCAGAGCTCGACCGCGAGGCACTGCTGCGGGTGGTGCTGGTCAACGGTGGCCTCGTGCTGTTCGCCGCACCGGTGCCCAGCGCCGTGCGGGTCCTCGCGTCGTTCGTCGTGCTCGGCGCGCTCGTCGCGTTCCTGGCACTCGCCGGCCGCGCGGTGCGCGCCGCACTCCGCCACGAGGGGGTCCCGGTGTCCGCGACCGGCTCGTCGCGCAGCGGGGCAGCCGTCGTCGCGACCGGTCTGCTCGCGATGGTCGTCGCGCTGGGGGTCGCCGTCGACCCCGCGGCCGCGGGCATCGGGTCCAGCACGCCGACCGATCCGACCGTTGCGACGGGGCGCACCACGACCGTCGCCGTGCGCGCGCTCGACATGCGCTTCAGCCCGTCGACCGTGCAGGTCCCGGTGGGCGACACGCTCGTGCTCGAGGTGACGAACGAGGACGACGACGTCCACGAGCTCGTCGTCGAGACGGGTGCCGGGTCGGGCCGTCTGTCGCCCGGCGAGCAGGGCACGGTCGACGTGGGTGTCGTCGGCGGCGACCTCGACGGGTGGTGCCCCGTGGCCGGTCACCGCCAGATGGGGATGACCCTGACGATCGTCGCGACGGGTGCGCCGACCGCGGCTGCCGAGCACGCGGAGCATCCTGAGCACACTGCCGGACCCGACCTGATGGCGACCCCGGAGCCGTCGTTCACCCCGCACGAGGCTGCCGTGGCCCCCGCCGAACCCGGCTCCACGACGCATCGCGTGACGCTCACGGTGTCGGAGGTCGTGCGCGAGGTGGCACCCGGCGTGACGCAGCGGCTGTGGACGTTCGGCGGCCAGGCGCCGGGACCGGTGCTGCGCGGCCGCGTCGGGGACCGGTTCGAGATCACCCTCGTCAACGACGGGTCCCTCGGCCACTCGATCGACTTCCACGCCGGCGCGCTCGCGCCCGACGACGTGATGCGGACGATCCAGCCGGGGGAGTCGCTCACGTACGAGTTCACGGCGACGCGGTCCGGGATCTGGATGTACCACTGCTCGACGATGCCGATGTCGCTGCACATCGCCAACGGGATGTTCGGCGCGGTCATCATCGACCCGCCCGGCCTGCCCGACGTGGACCGCGAGTACGTGCTCGTGCAGTCCGAGCTCTACCTGGGTGCGCAGGGGGACGTCGCCGACGCGGCGAAGGTGGTCGCGCGGACGCCCGACCTCGTCGTGTTCAACGGGTACGCGAACCAGTACCGCGACCGACCGCTGGAGGCCGAGGCGGGTGAGCGTGTGCGCTTCTGGGTCCTCGACGCCGGGCCGTACCTGTCGAGCGCGTTCCACGTCGTCGGTGGCCAGTTCGACACCGTCTACCGTGAGGGCGACTGGGTGCTGAGGGACGGCGGCTCGACGGGCACGGGTGGCGCGCAGGTGCTCGACCTCGCGCCCGCCCAGGGCGGGTTCGTCGAGCTGACGTTCCCCGAGCCGGGCACCTACGCCTTCGTGACCCACGCGATGGCCGACGCCGAGGCGGGTGCGCTCGGGCGGGTGCTGGTCACTGAGGACTGACGGCCCCGTCGGCGCGGGGGCGACTCCACCCGGACGCAGCGATTGTTAGGGTCCGACCATGTCGGAGCCAGCCCTCGTCGTCTCGGCGCTCACCCTCTTCCCGGTGAAGTCGTTCGCCGGCGCCCCGATGACGTCGATGGAGCTCGAGATCGCAGGCCCGCGAGGCGACCGCCGCTGGATGGTCGTCGACGAGCACGGCTCGACGCTCACCGCCCGCAGCCACCCGCGCATGCTCGCCGCCCGGGCGACGTCGTACGACGGCGGGGTGCGCCTGCGAGCCGATGGTCTGCCGACGCTCGACGTGGCCGAACCGGCGGGGCCGCCCGACGTTCCCGTGCAGCTCACGCGCCTCGACACCGCGACGCGTGCGGGCGACGAGGCCGACGCGTGGGTCTCGGAGCTCCTCGGGCAGCGCGCGAGCCTCGTCTGGCTGGACGACCCGGCCCGCCGGGGGATGGCGGAGAAGCACGGCGGGACGCTCGCGGACCCGCTCGCCCTCACCGACACCGGACCGGTGCACGTGACCTCGACGGCGTCGCTCCGCCGCCTCGACGCGTGGGCCGCCGAGCTGCACGACGAACGGGTCGCCCGCGCCGTCGAGAAGGGCGACGAGGCGCCCGCTCCCCGCACCGCTCTCGACATGCGACGGTTCCGGCCCAACCTGGTGGTCGACGGCGACCTGGAGCCCTTCGTCGAGGACGGCTGGGCGACGCTGGTGGTCGGGGACGTCGAGCTGAGGTTCGCCGACCACTGCGGGCGGTGCGTCCTGACCACGATCGACCCGGACACGCAGGCCAAGGGCAAGGAACCCCTCGCGTCGCTGGCCCGGCACCGGCGGCGCGACGGCGAGGTCTGGTTCGGCATCCAGATGGTCCCGGTGCGGGGCGGCGTCGTCACGGTCGGCGACCGCGTCGAGACGTCGGACCGGTAGCGTGCGCCACGTGACCTCACCGGCCCTGGCGGACGTCGTCCGGCTGCTCGAGCGCCGCTACCCGCCGTCCACGGCCGAGTCGTGGGACGCGGTCGGCCTGGTCACCGGCGACCCGACCCAGCCCGTCCGCCGCGTCCTGTTCGCCGTCGACCCCGTGGCCACCGTCGTCGACGAGGCGACAACCTGGGGCGCCGACCTCGTGGTGACGCACCACCCGCTGCTCCTGCGGCCGGTGCACTCCATCGCGGCCACGACGTTCAAGGGCGCCCTCCTGCACACGCTCGTCCGCTCCGGCACCGCCCTGTACACCGCGCACACCAACGCCGACGCGGCGACCGGGGGAGTCAACGACGCCCTGGCCGCGGCGCTCGGCCTCGTCGACACGGTGCCTCTCGATCCCGTACCCGCCGAGGCCCTGGACAAGCACGTGGTGTTCGTCCCCGTCGCGGACGCCGAACGCCTGGTCGACGCGCTCGCAGCCGCGGGCGCGGGAGCGATCGGCGAGTACACGCGCTGCGCGTGGACGTCGACCGGCCAGGGCACGTTCACCCCGTCCGACGCCGCGTCGCCCACCATCGGCTCGGCCGGCGAGGCGTCGCACGTGGTCGAGGCGCGCGTCGAGATGGTGGCCCCGCGCCGCCTGCGCTCGTCGGTCGTCGCGGCCATGCGCACCGCCCACCCGTACGAGGAGCCGGCCTTCGACGTGCTCGAGCTCGCCCCGTGGCCCGGCTCGACCGGCACCGGCCGCGTCGGCACGCTGGCGGGACCGACGACGCTGCGCGCGTTCGCGGCCACCGTCGCCGCCGCGCTGCCGGCGACCGTCCAGGGCGTGCGGTTCGCGGGCGATCCCGACGGTCGGGTCGAGCGCGTCGCGGTGGTCGGTGGGTCGGGCGACTCGTTCTTCGACGCCGTCCGCGCCTCGGGCGCAGACGCCTACGTGACGGCCGACCTGCGCCACCACCCGACCTCCGAGCTGCGCGAGCGCGCGGACCACGAGGGCTCAGCCACGCCCTACCTCGTCGACGTCGCCCACTTCGCCTCCGAGTGGCCGTGGCTCGCCCTCGCGGCCCACGCCCTGGAGCAGGACGCCGCCGCCGCGGGCACTACGGTGGAGACCCGCGTCAGCACGGTGAGCACCGACCCGTGGACGGGACGCGTCGCGAGCCCGGAAACCGCATGAAGCCTCACACCACAGCACCGCCGGAAGGACACCCGTGACGACTGCACCCGCAGCGGACCAGCGCCGACTGCTCGACGTCCAGGCCCTCGACACCCGCCTGGACCAGATCGCCCACAAGAAGCGCACGCTGCCGGAGCTCGCGCGGCTGACCGAGCTGGGCTCGCAGGTCACCGACCTGCACACCGCCCTGGTCACGTCCCAGACGGCTGTCAGCGACCTGCAGCGTGAGCTGCGCAAGGCGGAGGCGGACGTCGAGCAGGTGCGGGTGCGTGCCGCGCGCGACCAGGCCCGGCTCGACTCGGGCACCGGCAGCCCCAAGGACCTCCAGGCGCTGCAGAGCGAGCTCGTCACCCTCGGGCGGCGTCAGGCGGAGCTCGAGGAGGTCGAGCTCGACGTCATGGAGCGGCTCGAGGCCCACGAGAAGGCGCTCGCCGAGGTCACGACCGCGCACGAGTCGCTCGCCGAGAAGCGTGCCGGGGTCGAGGCGGAGCGTGACGCCGCGTATGCCGCGCTCGACGCCGAGGCGGAGACGGTCCGCGCCGAGCGCGCGACGGCCGTCGACGGCCTGGACGCCGGGCTGGTGACGCTCTACGAACGCCTGCGCGCCCAGCTGGGCGGCAAGGGTGCCGGTGCCCTGCGCGGGCGACGGTGCGAGAGCTGCCGGCTCGAGCTCAACCCGCTGGACGTCGAGGCGATCGTCAAGTCCCCGGAGGACCAGGTGGCGCGCTGCGAGGAGTGCGGCCGCATCCTCGTGCGCCTCCCCGAGCCCGCGAAGGGCTGAGCCGGGGAGTCGCGCGTCCGGCGGGGGAGCGACAGACTGCGAGTCGTGAGCGACGCCGCTGAACCGCTGAAGACCACCGCTGCCGACCCCGCGGGACGGGCACCGCGTCCGTCCGGGGCGGGTGTCCGGTTCGACGAGGAGCAGCCGGTGACGGTCGTGCTCGTCCGGCACGGCCAGACGACGATGACCGTCTCGCGCGGGTACTCGGGGTCCGGTGAGCCCGGTCCGCCCCTCGACGAGACCGGTCTGCGGCAGGCGCGTGACGCCGCCGACCTGGTCGACCGCGTCGGGCGGGACCTGTGGGGCGACATCCCGTACCCGAGCGAGATCATCGTCTCGCCCATGGTCCGCACGCAGCAGACCGGCGCCATCATCGCCGAGCGGCTCGGGCTGCCGGTCCGGACGGATGCCACGTTCCAGGAGGCGAACTTCGGGGAGTGGCAGGGGCTGACCGCCGAGCAGATCGAGGAGCGGTGGCCCGGTCAGCTGGAGCCGTGGCACACGAAGGCGGACCTGCGGCCGCCGGGCGGCGAGTCGATCGAGGACGTGGGCCGTCGGCTGCAGACCGGCCTCGACGCCTTGCTGGCCGAGGGCGTCGACCGGACCGTCGTCGTCGTGAGCCACGCCGTCTCGATCCGCGCGGCCCTGGGCGTGACGATGGGCGCGCAGCCGTCGTCGTGGAGCCAGCTCCGGGTCGCGCCCGCGTCGGTGAGCATCGTGCGTCTCTTCGCGGACCGTCGCGACGAGATCGCCGTGGTGGGTGTGCCGAGCGAGGGCTGGTCGTCCTGACCGGTCAGCTCGTGGCAACGAGCGCGAGGGTGGCTGCCACGACCGTCAGCGGGGCGAGCAGGAGTCCCTGACGCACGATCGTGCCGGCGGGGACGTCGAGCATCACCGTGCGGCACCGCTGCCACCACAGGACCGTCGCGAGCGAGCCCCACGGCGTGATCAGCGGGCCGACGCCCGTGCCGATCAGCAGCGCGGCGAGGCGCATCGGGTCGGTCCCGGCGGCCGGCTCGAGCGCCAGGTAGGCGGGCAGGTTGTTCATCGCGTTGGCCGCCAGCGCGCCCGTGGCGGCCACCTGGAGGAGCGCGCCCGGACCGTTGCCGGTGCCGGCGACCTGAGCGAGCAGCGCCCCGAGGCCTTGGGCGTGGGCCGTCGCGACGACGACGAAGAGCCCGAGGACGACGAGCAGCGTCCGCCACGGCACCAGGTCCCGCGCGGCCACGGGGAGCTTCTGGTGCCGGGCGAGCGTCACTCCCAGCAGCACCACGGCCACCACGATCGCGGTGGGTGCCGTCGGTGCGCCGACGACGAACGCGACCGCGAGCACGCCGACCGCCACCGCGCACACCACCAGCAGGAGCCGGTCGCGCACCGGGTGCGGCGGCCCGGGGTCATAGGACCCGCCCAGCGACCGCCGGTCGCGCACCGCGAGGACGACGACAGTGACCAGGATCGCCGCCAGCGCCGGCGCCCACATCAGGCCGAGGTAGCCGACGCCGTCCGCGCGCAGCAGGTGGTCGGCCAGCAGGTTGGTGAGGTTGGAGACCGGCAGGACGAGCGACGCGGTGTTGGCCAGCGCCAGCACCGCGAGCGCGAACGGCAGCGGCGGGGTGCGGGTGTGCCGGGCGAGGGCGATCACGACCGGCGTGAGCAGCACGGCGGTCGTGTCCAGCGAGAGGACGGCCGTGCTCACGGTCGCCAGGACGACGACGAGCCCCCACAACGCCCAGCGACGACCGCCCGCCACCCGTGACGCCAGCCCGGCGGCTGCGTCGAACAGGCCCGCGCCGGCGCACATCTCGGCGACGACGGTCAGTGCCGCGACGAACACCAGGATCGGCAGCGTCCGCTCGGCGAGCTCCCGTGCGTCGTCCGCGGGGAGTGCACCCGTGACCAGCACCAGCACGGTCACGGCGACCGCGACGAGCCACCACGGCACGTGCCGACGGCGTGCCACTCAGGCCACGACGAGCTCGAGCGTGCGCGCACCCCGCGTCGGCGCGCCGAGCTCGACCGCCAGCAGGGCGGTGCCGACGAGCTCGCGGGCAACCCGGGCGAGCGCCTCCGCGTCCTGGGGCGCGCGTCCGCGCCGGGTCAGCAGATGACGGGTGAGCACGCCGCGCGTGTGCTTGGCGTTGTGCGAGACGACCGACCGCTGACCGTCGAGCTCGCGCAGTACCCGCACCTGCACCCAGTCGGCCGACCGCGGCGGGTGCCACGCGGCCAGGTACGTCGCGGACCGGCAGTCGACCACCAGCTCACCGTCGGCACGCGCCTGGAGCTCGACCCCGAGCGCACCGCGCCACGCACCGGCCAGCGGCCCGATGCCCGGCAGGTCGGTGCCCATGGACAGGCGGTAGGCGGGGATCAGGTCGTCCGGCGCGACGAGACCCCAGAGCCCCGAGACGATCCGCACGCTCTCCGCCGCGCGCGCCCGGCCCGTCGGGGTGAGCCGGTCCAGACCGGCGGCGGCGTAGAGGACGCCCGAGTACACGTGCTTCGCCTCGCGCGTCGGGGCGGTGCGCAGGTGCACGTTCCGCGCGACCTCGGCGTCGAGGCTCGCGCCGACGCCCAGCACCTGCATGGCGTCGGCCGACGCACTGACCTCGATGAGCGCGTCCAGCACCTTCTCCCGCACGGGGATCAGGCCGGGCGACGACAGGCTGTCGAGGTCGAGCTGAGGACCGCGGGCGCGCGGCGGCGTCTTGCCCTCGGAGGGCGGCAGGAGCACGAGCACGCCTGAACTGTAGGCTCCGCGCGACGGTGCAGCGCGAGGAGGACCAGATGGCGCACGTGAAGATCTACGGCCGGCGCGACGTCTGGCAGGACCGCCGGGGATCGCTGTCGGACGCGGTGCACCGCGCGATCACCGGGACCTGGGGCCTCCCGGAGAGCAAGCGGTTCCACCGCTTCCTGCTCCTCGACGCCGACGACCTGGTGGCACCCCGCAGCAAGGACTACCTCGTGATCGAGATCCTCTGCTTCACCGGCCGCTCGCGCGAGGCTCGCCGCGCCCTGATCGCCGCGTTCTACGACGACGTCGCACCGACCCTCGGGCTGGCTGCCGACGACCTCGAGATCATCATCATCGAGAGCCCACCGGAGAACTGGGGGATCCGTGGCGTCTCCGGCGACGAGCTGTCCCTGACCTACCGCGTGGACGTCTGAACCGACGGCCGCGGCACCTCCATCAGCCGCCGGCGCGACTGCTCCACCTCGGGCAGCCCGAGGTCTGCCGGCACGAGCCCTCGTGCTCGACCGACGGCCAGGGCCGACACGCGATCGGCCACCTCGAGCTTCATGTAGATCGAGCGGACCTGCGACTTCACCGTGTTCCGGGTGACGTACAGGGACGCGGCGATCTCGCTCAGCGTCAGGGGTAGGGCCAGGTGCGCGAGGATCACACGCTCGCGCCGGGTCAGTCCGTGTGCAGTCTCCATACCCCTGGTTCGGTGCCGAACCTCGGATGGATGGGTGGCAGCTGCCGCCGAGTATGCTGGCGCCCGCGGATGAGTCAGTCAGGCGGCCGCGTCGAGCCCTCGGGCTCGCCGAGGAACGTCCGGGCTCCGCAGAGCAGGGTGGTGGGTAACACCCACCCGGGGTGACCCGCGGGACAGTGCCACAGAGAACAGACCGCCCGACCGGTCCGCCGGTCGGGTAAGGGTGAAACGGTGGTGTAAGAGACCACCAGCGTGCCGGGCGACCGGTGCGGCTAGGTAAACCCCACCCGGAGCAAGGTCAGACAGGGAGCGTTCGAGGGCTGCTCGCCCGAGCTCCCGGGTAGGCCGCTGGAGGCGTACGGCAACGTGCGTCGTAGAGGGATGGCCGCCACTCGCGCAGTGCGGGCAACCGCGCGCGAGGACAGAACCCGGCGTATCGACTGACTCATCCGCTACTAGGCCGCTGACCTGCGGAAACGTTCCGCGACTCGTCTCGGAGCCGAGCATGTGAAGGACGTCCCCTTCGGGAGCGGCGATCGTCAGGACTCGCGCTTCGCACCGCGTCGGCGGAACCAGATCGTCGTGGTCGTCATGACGACCGACGTGGCGGTGAGCCAGACCCAGACCGTCCGTGTGAGGATCGCGAAGACGACGACGGCTACCGCGAAGCCGGTGAGCACCCAGAGTGCTGGGAGCGACGGCGTCCAGAGCGGCAGCACGGTCGTCTTGGCGTTGGGCTTGGGGTCGGCCATGACTGATCGTCGCATCGGGTGCTCATCGTTGTGTGGGATATCGCTCTTCCGGTGAGTGGTGATCCCGCCTGGTCCTCGCTGCGCGCCACGCGCTCTGAGTGGTCTGACGTGCGAAGACGCCCGCAGACTCGCTCAACGGTCCGCGGTGAGTCCGTCGACCCCTCCCCGGACCTAGGTCCCAGACGACGCCTGCGCAGGCGCGTCAGACTTGACGTGATCCAGCGCCGAGGTTCCGGCGCTGGTCGGAACACGTCGGCAGAGCGTTGTCGTCGACTCGCGCCTTGGTCGCTGAGTCGGACGCCCGTGGGCTCCTCGCGGAGCCGGACGCTCATCGACGAACCCCACGTCACCACGGCTGCTCGCGAGCTCGTACCGCGTCCTGGGCAGCGTCGATCGTCCGCACCGAGCGGACCGCTGAAGGGAACGACATGCTCAGAAAGACCGGGATCGTGCTGGGGGTGAGCCTCGCGCTCGTGCTCGGCACGGGGGGCGCGGCGATTGCCGGCGAGCTCCCAGCCGCTTCGCTGCCGGACGTCTGCGTCCCGTCCGAGGGATCCCCTCGCGTCGAGACCACGTACAAGGACGTCCCGAACCCGGACTACGTGCCGGGCAAGCCTGCCGTCGACCACCCCGCCGAGACCCACGAGGCGACGGTCGCCGACCAGCGCTACTCGTGGAACCCGCAGGGGCCGGTGGATGAGTCGGCCGTCGAGCCGACCTGGCCGACGCCTGCCCAGGGCAGGTGGACCCCGAACACGTCGAACTACAAGGAGGGCGACCCGCTCGGCACCGTCTGGGTCGCGAGTAACCCCGCCGACACTGGCGCGTACTTCTACTGGACGACCAAGACGGTCACCGTCGTGGACGAGCCCGCGTGGGTCGAGGCCGAGGTTCCGGCGCAGGGCGAGCCGACGATCCGCGTCGTGGACGTCGAGGGTCACGACGCCATCCCCGCTGTGACGTGTGCAGCAGCCTCGGCTGACTTCCGCGTCACTGCCGCCCCGTCCTGTGCGGACCGGGACGGTGCGGCGAGCCTGACGTGGGAGGGCGCGCGCATCACCGGCGCCGCGTTCGACACCGTCCCGATGACCCCGGCCGAGTTCGGTCAGTTCTACTCGGGCGACTACCCCGGACCGCTCGCCGGTCAGTACCAGATCACGCTGGCGGCCGACCCCGGCTACTCCTTCGGTCGGGACCACACCAAGGTGCTCGACTTCCGGATGCCGGACGCTTTCACCGACGAGCAGTGCGCGTTGTCGTCTGCCGGCATCACGGTCCCGACCTGCGTGCGGCCGGACGTCCTGCCCCTCGCCACGAACCTCGAGCCGAATGGTTGGGTCCTGAAGCCCAACAGCGGATCCGCGTACGTCGAGGGGGGTCTCGGTCTGGACGGCACCGTCGGGACCGGCTCGGCATGGGCTCGTCTCGACCTGCCGGCCGGGACGCAGCTGTCCGACATCGCCGCGAGCCTGGGCACCGACCTGGTCTCGTCGTCGGGAGACTGGTGGGGCGGCGTGATCCTCGAAGGAGGAGAGCTGACGAAGCAGCTGCACTACGACAGCGACGGTCGCTTCTGGACCGCCCAGCAGGGCATCCTCCCGGACGACTCGCTGAAGGGCGGCTTCTACGAGTCGGACGACCTGGCGGCCGACCTTCTGGTCGACCCGAACGTCGGGTCGCTCAAGATCTACGTCAACGAGGGCCAGTGGGCTGTCGTCGGCAGCCAGGACTACGGCTGCACCACTCAGCCGTTCGGCTACGTGGCTCCGCTCGTGGACCCGCCCGCAGCGCCGCTCGTGGACCCGCCCGCTGCTCCGGCCGGCACGCCTGAGGTCGACGAGGTCCTCGTCGCGAACGACGTCGTCGAGGAGGCCTTCGACTCCGAGGTGCTTGCTGCGGGCACGCCCGCCGCGGGTGAGCTCGCGGCGACCGGGAGCGACGGCGTGGCGATCACGCTGGGGGCTGCTCTGCTCCTCGCGCTGTCCGGCCTGAGCCTGACGGCGATCCGTCGGCGCGCGACCCGATGACGGCGGTCGAGCGCACCGTCATCGGTGTGCTCGATCCGGAGGACTCCCCGGGAGCTCCGGCCGACGGAGTGAGACCACGCGCGTGAGCGAACGTGGACCGCGACGACCTCCGGTCGGGGTGCGGGACCTGCTGAGAGGTCCGCACCTCTGACCCGGAGGTCGTCGCGGTCGTCGGACGTCCTCGCACCGGCACGCGGCAGCGGCGCCCCCTGCGCATTCCGACTGCGCCAGGTGGCGCCCGCAAGGCACGATGGCTCCCATGAGCACCCTCGACCAGCTGACGTCCGACCTGACCACCGCCATGAAGGCGCGCGACACGGAGCGCACGGGCGTCCTGCGCCAGATCATCGGGGCGGTGCGCTTCGAGGCGAAGGCCGGTGCGGTCGAGAAGGAGCTGTCGGAGGACGACGTGCTGAAGATCCTGGCGCGCGAGGTCAAGAAGCGTCGCGACTCGGCGCAGATCTACACGGACGCGGGGGCGCCGGAGCGTGCGGCGACGGAGACCGCCGAGGCGGACCTCATCGAGACGTACCTGCCCGCGCAGCTGTCCGACGAGGAGCTGCAGGCGCTGGTGACGTCGGTGATCGCGGACGTCGGCGCCACGTCGGTGCGGGACATGGGTGCGGTGATGAAGGAGGCGTCCGCGCGTGCCGGGGCGTCGGCGGACGGCAAGAAGCTGTCGACGCTGGTGCGCGCCGCGCTCAGCTGACGGAGGCGGGGAGCGACTCGTAGGTGCGGCCCGACAGCATCGACGCGACGTCGGAGGTCCACGGCAGGGGCGGCTCGGGCATGACGACGAGCCATGAGCCGTCCCGGTCGAAGAACCGCAGATCGCCGTCGAACGCGTAGGTGTCGCGTACGTGCACACCCAGGTCGGTGACCGTGAAGGTCAGGTTGAACAGCCACGCGGCGGGGTCCTGGATCCGGGCGTCGCTGTCGAGGTCCCGCGACGTCCACAGCCGCATCCAGGTGACGCTGCGCGACTCCCGTGCGGGCACGACGAGCGGGTGCCCGGGCAGCAGGTCCAGCTCGCCGCCGGCGGGTTCGATGACGTTGACCTGGGCGACGCCGTCGGACACGTTCTCGAACCAGATGGTCAAGGCGGTGCGGAACGCGTAGGTCTCGTCGCGCCCGACCTGGAGCTGGCCGGTCAGCTGGCGCCACCGGTCCTGTCCACCGGTGGTGAGCTGGCAGTACTCGAGGGCGGGCCTGCCGGGCGTGCCGGAGCCCTCGGGGAAGGCTCGGGCGACGATCGTGGGGGCCAGCACGTCGAGCCGCGCCTCTTCGAGCATCCGGCGCATCCGGTACGACTCGGCGCGCTGCCGGTCGGCGTCGGCGCGCGCGCTCTGGGCCTCCTGCTGCGCGAGCGCGATGGCGTCCCGAGCGATGGAGACCTGTTCGTCGAAGACCTTCGTCTGCTTGGTGGTGGCCTCAGCCAGCCGCTTGGAGCGGCGGGCGGCCCTGCCAGCGACGATCCAGGCGCCGAGAGCGGCGATGAGTGTCAGGACGGAGATGGCGAGCGGTGCCCACTGCTCCCAGTCCTGCCAGACGACGTCCCCCACGAGCGGTAGTTCGACGCTGATCATTCAGGGAAGGTACCGACCGATTCGTCCGAATTCGACCCTGAGGATCCTCCATCACCCGTGTGGGGGAACGATCAGGTGCCGGACGCCTGTGCGGCGAGGGCGGCGGCGAGCTGGTCGGGGGTGCTGCGCAGGAGGCAGAACTCGTTGCCCTCGGGGTCCGCGAGCACGTGCCAGGGGACGTCTCCCTGCCCGATGTCGACCCGCGTGGCGCCGAGCGAGAGCAGGCGGTCGAGCTCGGTGGCCTGGTCCGAGCCGTTGGGCGGACGCAGGTCGGCGTGCAGGCGGTTCTTGGCGACCTTGGCGTCGGGGACCTGGATGAACAGCCACCCGGTCGCGGCACCATCGGCGGGCTGGATGGCGACCTCCTCGTCGCCCTCCGCGGCGTCCCAGACGAAGGACCACCCGAGGACGTCGCCCCACCAGCGGGCCAGGGCGTACGGGTCGGCGGCGTCGATCGTCAGGTGGGAGACCACAGGCGTCATGCACGGCAGGTTAGGGGCGACCACCGACACTCGCGACCGGTTACTTCGGCGACGGACCCTGGTCGAGGCGGACGACGCCGGAGTCGAGGTCGATCCGCCCTGCCGCGTCACCGGTCTGCTGGATGTCCAGCTGCTGGCGGTCCTGCTCGGCGGTGAGGTACTCGCGGTTGGGCTGGAACACGTCGACGAGCGCACCGAACGCCCCGGTGCCACCGACGCCTCCGGTCGGACGCCGCTCCCGTGGGCGGCGGTGGTCGAACCAGCCGCGGGCCATCATCCGGTCGACCGCGACGAGCATGAGCGCGAGCGTGACGACCGCACCGGCGATGAGCCACCCCATGCCGCTCATCGTCCCACGGCCGCCCGCTGGGCTCCGTGGGCGGCGGCGGTCCAGGGCAGGGCGCATCGCTCGTCCATCGTGTCGTCGCCCGCGACGAGTGCGGAGAGGTAGGAGCGGTCCGCGGCGGCGCGTCGGCTCAGGTCCGTTCCGACGTGCCCGTGACCGGGGATCACGAGATCGGCCCCGGTCGACTCGAGCAGTGCGAGCCCACGCACGTAGTCGTCGACGGGGTCGTCCGCCGAGAGGTCCAGCAACGGGATCTCCATGTCGGAGAGCATGTCGCCCGCCACGAGCACGCCGGCGTCGGGCAGGAACAGGGCGGTGTGGGGCCGCGCGTGCGCCGCGTGGACGAGGACCTGCACGGTCGGGCCGGGCCAGTCGAGCACGCCGGGCGACCGCTGGGGGTAACGGGTAGCCGCCGCGGCGATGGGTGCCGGGGGTGCACCGCTGCCGGCGAGCTCGGGGTCGGCGTCCCGTTCCGCGGCGAGCGTCTCGCGGTCGGTGGTCGGAACGTCGGCCGACCAGCGGGGCAGGTGCGCGAGCCCGGGACCGTCGAGCACGTGGTCCCAGTGCGCGTGCGTCGACCAGACGGCCACGGGCGTCCAGCCGCGCGCGCGGATCGTCGCCGCGAGGTCGTCCACCTCCCGGGCGGTCACCGCGGGGTCGACGACCAGGCACGTTCCGTCCGCAGCGACGACGACGGTCGACGTCGTCGTGTACACGGCGCTCGTCGCGACGTGCACCCCGGGGGCGACCTGCACGAGGTCGCGCGGGACGTCAGCCGTGAGCCTGGGCCGCCAGCGCGGCGGCACCGACGATGCCCGCCGCGTTGCGCAGCTCGGCAGGGACGATCTTCGTGCGGATGTCGAGCAGCGGCAGGAAGTCCTTGTGATGCTTGCTCACGCCGCCGCCGACGACGAACAGGTCGGGCCAGAACAGGTTCTCCACGACGGTGAAGTAGCGCTGCAGGCGCTCCGCCCACTGCGCCCAGTCGAGGTCGTCCCGGTCCCGCACGCTCTCGGCGGCGCGCGACTCGGCGTCGTGCCCGTCGATCTCCAGGTGCCCGAGCTCGGTGTTCGGCACCAGGTGCCCGTCCACGATCAGCGCCGAGCCGATGCCGGTGCCCAGCGTCACGACGAGCACCACACCCTGCACGCCCTTGGCAGCGCCGTACTGCACCTCGGCGAACCCGGCGGCGTCGGCGTCGTTGACGGCGAGCACCCGGCGGCCCGTCGCGTCGTGCACCGCCTTCTCGACGTCGGTGCCGATCCACGACTTGTCGACGTTCGCCGCGGACTGCGCGACGCCGTGCAGGATCACCGCGGGGAACGTGACGCCGATCGGCACGTCCTTGCCCAGGTGGAACGAGTCGACGACCTTCGCGACCGTCGCCGCGACGGCGTCGGGGGTGGAGGGCTGCGGGGTCGGGATGCGCAGCCGGTCGGCGGCGAACTGCCCGTCGGACAGCGAGACGGGTGCGCCCTTGATCCCGCTCCCGCCGATGTCGATGCCGAACGCCGTCTCGACGGACTTCTTGTGCTTGTGGTCGCTCATGGCAGGGTCAGGATCTCCGCTCCGGTGTCGGTGACCAGCAGGGTGTGCTCGAACTGCGCGCTGCGTCGGCCGTCGGCCGTCAGGACGGTCCAGTCGTCGTCCCACATGACCCAGTCCGGGGTGCCGAGGTTGAGCATCGGTTCGATGGTGAACACCATCCCCGGCTCGATGATCGTGTCGTAGGCGGGGGCGGCGTCGTAGTGGGGGACCACCAGCCCGGTGTGGAAGGCGGGGCCGACGCCGTGCCCGGTGTAGTCACGGACGACGCCGTAGCCGAACCGTGCGGCGTACTTCTCGATCACGCGGCCGACCACGTTGATCTCGCGACCGGGGACCACCGCCTTGATCGCGCGGGCGAGCGACTCCTGCGTGCGCTCGACCAGCAGACGCGACTCCTCGTCGACGTCCCCGGCCAGGAAGGTCGCGTTGTTGTCGCCGTGCACGCCGCCGATGTACGCGGTGACGTCGATGTTCACGATGTCGCCGTCCTCGATCACCGTCGAGTCCGGGATGCCGTGGCAGATGACCTCGTTCACCGACGTGCACAGTGACTTGGGGAAGCCGCGGTAGCCGAGGGTCGACGGGTACGCGCCGTTGTCGACCAGGAAGTCGTGCCCGATGACGTCCAGCTCGTCCGTCGTCACGCCGGGGGCGACGTGGCTGCCGACGAGCTCGAGAGCCTGGGCGGCGAGGCGTGCGGCGACGCGGACGCGCTCGATCATGTCGGCGTCGAGGACGTTGCTGCCCGTCCACCGCGCAGGACCCGGCCGGCCGACGTACTCGGGGCGGTCGATCGTGGACGGGACGGGCCGGCGAGGGCTCAGCGTGCCCGGGACCAAGGCGGATCGTGGCGCGTGGACGGGCGGCATACCTGGCAGTCTACGGACAGGAGGGCATCGCGGCCGGTCAGGAGGCATCGGTACCGGTGCCCCGAGGAAGGGAGACCGCCGTGGCGGACAAGTACTGGTTCAACACCGAGACCCACGAGGTCGAGGAGGGCCGGCAGAGCGACTGGACCAAGCTCATGGGGCCGTATGCGACCCGTGAGGAGGCGACGCACGCGCTGGAGAAGGCGCGCAAGCGCAACCAGGACTGGGACGCGCAGGACGAGGAGCAGTCCTGAGCCGTGGTGCACCACCGCGAGCGGTGGACTGCAGGGTTGGTCGGCACGTGACCCATGGACGGGCCGCGGTCATCGCCGCGCGAGAGTCGCCACGATCGGCCGGTGGTCGCTCCTGCCCGTCGGCGGAAGGACCTCGAAGCCGGTGACGCGCCAGACGCGTCCGTCCACGAGGACGTGGTCGATAGGAGCGGCGAACGCCGTGGGGACGTCCGCCGGCCACGTCCCGGACGAGGCGACGCCGGCGGCCCGTGCGGCGTCCACGCACGGTTCCAGCTCGCGGAGCCCGGGGTGGTCGAGCGTCGCGTTCAGGTCGCCCGCGACGATCGCGCCGGGAGTCGCCGCGCACGTGTCGGCGATCAGGCGCGTCTCCGTGCGCCACGACGCCATCGACCCGCGGCTGATGGGGGACATCGGGTGCGCGGCCACGAGGACCGGCGAGCCCGTCGGCTCGACAGGGTTCGCGACCAGGGAGCCGAGGCGCGTCGGCAACGGCTCGGCGACCGCGTAGGTGCCGACGCCGGGGGAGACGAGCAAGGCGGTTCCGGCGATGAACGTGGTGTTCCCGTCCGCGGTCAGCACCTGCATCGGGCGTCCGGCGACCTCGAGCCGCTCCGCCGTCGACCGGGCGACGGTCGCCGACGTCTCCGGCAGGACGACGACGTCGGCGTCCTGCGCCAGGGCGAGGTCGGCGAGCACGTCGGCGCCCACCGTGTCGAGCGTGTTGAAGGACAGGACCACGACCTCGTCCCGCGACACTGTCGACGCCGACTCCTGCGGGGACGACCGCACGACGAGCACGGCGGCCTGCGCCGCGGCACCGAGCGCGAACGCCAGGGTCAGCGGGAGCAGCCGGCGGCGCGACCACGGGACGGCCACGAGCACCGCGACCGCGCCGGCGGCGCCCACCCCGAGCAGCGCGCGGAACGAGACCAGCTGGGCGACCGGGTAGACGCCCGACGCGACGGGGACCGCCAGCGCGACGAGCGCACCGCCGACGAGAGCGGCGACGACCCAGAGGAGGACGCGAGCGCCCGTCCTCACGTGTCGAACTGGTGGTCCGCGTCCGGGAACGTGCCGCCGCGCACCTCGTCGGCGTACGCCGTGGCCGCCGCCTTGAGTGCCGCACCCACCTCGCCGAACCGCTTGGCGAACCGCGGGGACCAGTCCGTCATCCCCGCCATGTCCACCCAGACCAGCACCTGGCCGTCGCACTGCGTGCCGGCGCCGATGCCGATCGTCGGGATGTGCAGGATCTCGGTGACGCGTGCGGCCACCGGGGCGGGCACCATCTCGAGGACCACGGCGACCGCTCCGGCCTCCTGGATGGCCACGGCGTCCTCGCAGAGCAGCTCGGCCGCGAGGTCGCCGCGGCCCTGCACACGCGGGCCACCGAGCAGGTTCTCCGACTGCGGCGTGTAGCCCAGGTGCCCGACGACGGGGATGCCGGCGTCGGTGATCGCCTTGATCTGCGCGGCGACCCGCTTGCCGCCCTCGAACTTCACGGCCGCGACGCCGGTCTCCTTCATCATGCGGACGGAGGTGGTCAGCGCCTGCTCGGGTCCGGCCTCGTAGGACCCGAACGGCAGGTCGGCGACGACGAACGCGCGTCTGGCGGCCCCGGCGACCGCCCGTGCCGGGGGGATCAGGTCGTCGACCGTCACCGGCAGCGTCGTCGTGTGCCCGTGCATGGTGTTCCCGATCGAGTCGCCGACCAGCAGCATGTCGATGCCGGCGTCGTCGAAGATCCGCGCGGTGACGGCGTCGTAGGCGGTGAGCATGGTCAGCCGCTCGCCACGCTCCTTCGCCTCGCGCAGGTGGTGCACGCGCACGCGCTTCGGGGTGGGACTCATACGCGGAGCTCCTGTCGGGGTGGTCACGGCTCGCGCCACTGGGTGGTGATGGGCAGCCGACGGTCACGGCCGAACGCCAGCGCGGTCACCTTGGTGCCTGGCGGGTACTGGCGTCGCTTCCACTCGGCGCGGTCGACGAGGGCGAGGACCTTGTCGACGACGGCGGGGTCGAACCCGCGGGCGAGCAGCTCCGCACGCCCTTCGGCGTTCTCGACGTAGGCGTCGAGGACCTCGTCGAGGATCTCGTACGGCGGGAGCGAGTCCTGGTCGACCTGCCCCGGTCGCAGCTCCGCCGACGGCGGTTTGGTGATCGAGGACTCCGGGATCGGTGGCAGCTCGTCGGGACCGAACACGCCGTCCAGGGCCGCGTTGTTGCGCCACCGCGCCAGTGCCCACACCCGCGACTTGTCGATGTCCTTGATCGGTCCGAAGCCGCCGACGGCGTCGCCGTAGATCGTGGAGTACCCGACCGCGAGCTCGGTCTTGTTGCCGGGCGCGAGCACCAGGTGGCCCTCCGAGTTGGAGATCGCCATGAGGATCACGCCGCGGATCCGGGCCTGCAGGTTCTCCGCGGCGAGGCCCTCCAGGGCGAGCTGGCTCTCGAACGCGTCGACCATCGGACCGATCGGCTGCACCCGGAAGTCCGCGCCGATCCGCTTGGCCAGGTCGGCCGCGTCGTCCTTGCTGTGCTCCGAGGAGTACACCGACGGCATCGACACGCCGACGACGTTCTCGCCCCCGATGGCGTCCGCGGCGATCGCGGCGACGAGCGCCGAGTCGATGCCGCCGGACATCCCGAACACGACGGACCGGAACCCGTTCTTCGTCACGTAGCCGCGCAGCCCGGTCACCAGGGCGCGGTAGACCTCCTCGTCGGGCGCGAGCGGCGGTGCGACGACGCCGGTCGCGGGGGCGTCGTCGTCGCCGAGCAGGTCCCACACCAGCAGGTGCTCGACGAACTGCGGCGCGCGTGCGAGCACCGTGCCGTCGGTGGCGATGACGAACGACCCGCCGTCGAACACGAGGTCGTCCTGCGCACCCACGAGGTTCACGTACGCGACGGGTGCCTCGACCTCGTGCGCGCGGCGGGCGGCCAGCTCGACGCGCTGATACCCCTTGCCCTCCTCGTACGGCGACGCGTTGAGCACCACCAGCAGGGAGACCTCGTTCTCGTCCATCTGCGAGACGGGGCCGCCGTCCTGCCAGATGTCCTCGCAGATCACGACGCCCACCCGGCGGCCCGCGACGTCGATCACGCAGACGTCGTCGCCGGCCGCGAAGATCCGGTACTCGTCGAAGACGCCGTAGTTGGGCAGGTGGTGCTTGTCGTACCGCACCTGCACCTGGCCGTGCTGGAGCAGGACCGCCTGGTTGGTCGGGCGTCGCGGCCCCTCGGGTGCTCCGGGCTCGTGCACCGGGGTCACCGACTTCTCGCCGACCGTGCCGACGAGGACCGCCAGGTCCCCGAGCCCCTGGTCGGCCAGGGCGGCGGCTGTGCGCTGCAGCGCGGCCTCGGCCCCGCGGCGGAACGACGCGCGCAGCGCAAGGTCCTCGATGGGGTAGCCGGTCAACGTCATCTCGGGGAAGACCACCAGGTCGGCGCCCGCCTGGGCGGCCGTCCGGGCCCACTCGAGGACGGCCTGGGCGTTCGCGTCGACGTCGCCCACACGCGTGTCGATCTGCGCGAGGGCGATGCGGGGGGAAGGCATGTGGACGAGCCTAACCATCTCGTGCGACCCACCTCGGACACTGGCCCTGCACCGGACCGTTCATCAGGCAGGATGTACCGCATGGACAGGCAGCAGGAGTTCGTGCTCCGCACGGTCGAGGAGCGGGACATCCGCTTCATCCGTCTCTGGTTCACCGACGTGCTCGGGATCCTGAAGTCGGTGGCGGTGGCACCCGCGGAGCTCGAGGCCGCCTTCTCCGAGGGGATCGGGTTCGACGGCAGCGCCATCGAGGGCCTGACCCGGGTGTACGAGGCGGACATGATCGCCAAGCCCGACCCGTCGACGTTCCAGATCCTGCCGTGGCGCGGCGAGCGGCACGGGACCGCCCGCATGTTCTGCGACCTGCTCACCCCGGACGGTGAGCCGTCGCTCGCGGACTCCCGCACGGTGCTCAAGCGGGCGCTGTCGAAGGCGGCCGACCAGGGTTTCACCTTCTACACGCACCCCGAGGTCGAGTTCTACCTGTTCGACGCGCCCGCGGACCCGACGCTGCCGCTGGTGCCCGTCGACCAGGGTGGCTACTTCGACCACGTGCCGCGCGGCACCGCGCACGACTTCCGCCGCGCCGCGATCACGATGCTCGAGTCGATGGGCATCTCGGTGGAGTTCTCCCACCACGAGGCCGGGCCGGGCCAGAACGAGATCGACCTGCGCTACGCCGACGCCCTGACCACCGCGGACAACATCATGACGTTCCGCACGGTGGTCAAGGAGGTCGCGCTCGAGCAGGGCGTCTTCGCCAGCTTCATGCCCAAGCCGCTGGCCGACCAGCCCGGCTCCGGCATGCACACGCACCTGTCGCTGTTCCAGGGCGACCGCAACGCCTTCCACGAGCCGGGCGGACACCTGGAGCTGTCCAAGACCGCGCGCTCGTTCATCGCCGGGCTGCTCAGGCACGCCGCCGAGATCACGGCGGTCACCAACCAGTTCGTGAACTCCTACAAGCGGCTCTGGGGCGGTGCCGAGGCGCCGAGCTATGTCTGCTGGGGTCACAACAACCGCTCCGCGCTCGTCCGCGTGCCCATGTACAAGCCGGGCAAGGGCAACTCGAGCCGCATCGAGTACCGCGCGGTCGACTCCGCCACCAACCCGTACCTCGCGTACGCGCTGCTGCTCACCGCCGGCCTCAAGGGCGTCGAGGAGGGCTACGAGCTGCCCGAGGGCGCCGAGGACGACGTCTGGGAGCTCACCGACTCGGAGCGCCGCGCGCTGGGCATCGAGCCGCTGCCGACCTCGCTGGACGCGGCGATCTCGATCATGGAGAAGTCGGAGCTCGTCGCGGAGACGCTGGGCGAGCACGTGTTCGACTACTTCCTGCGCAACAAGCGCCAGGAGTGGGAGGCCTACCGCTCGCAGGTGACGCCGTACGAGCTGCGGCGGTTCCTCCCGGTGCTGTGAGCTCGACCTCGTCCGGGCGCGGGTCGACGCTGGCCGGTCGGCTCACCCGGGTCGGCGTGTCCGACGCCGGCCGTTCCGAGCGCCTGCTCGCGGACGCCGCGCTGCTCCAGGTGATCGAGACGCCCGCGGACGTGCTGATCCCTCCGCTCGCGGACGTGGCGGACCCGGACCAGGCGCTGCTGGCGCTGGCGAAGCTCGCCGGCGCCGTGGTCGGGGACCCCGACCTGGTCGGGGTGCTGCGGGGCATCCTCGAGGAGGACGGTCCGCCGCGCGCGCGGCTGCTCGCGGTCGTCGGCGCGTCGGTGGCCCTGGGGGACACGCTCGTCGCGCACCCGGAGACGTTGCGGGTGCTCCTCGACGACACGCTGGGGACCGGCGTCCCCGTGGCCGAGGTCCGGGCCGAGCTCCTGCGCGCGGTCGGTGCCGATCCGGACGCGGACGTGCCGGTGGCCACGCGCGCGGGTGCCGCGGGGACGGACGCGATGCGGCTGGCCTACCGGACGCGCCTGCTGCGCATCGCCGCGACCGACCTCACCAGCTCCGACCCGCTGAGCCGACTCCCGGGGGTCGCGGCGGCGCTGGCCGACCTGGCGGGTGCCGCGCTGGAGTCGGCGCTCGCGCTGGCACGCGCCGACCTCGACGACCACGGTCTCGGCGTCCGGCTCGCGGTCATCGGCATGGGCAAGGGCGGTGGGCGTGAGCTCAACTACGTGAGCGACGTCGACGTCATCTACGTGGCCGAGCCGGTCGACGGTGTCGACGAGGCCGAGGCGCTCGCCGCGGCGTCGCGGCTTGCGGCCGGTCTGGCGCGGGTGTGCTCGACACCGTCGGGTGAGCCGGCGCTGTGGCCGGTCGACGCCGCGCTGCGGCCGGAGGGCAAGGACGGGCCCCTGGTCCGCACGCTCGCGAGCCACAAGGCGTACTACGAGCGCTGGGCCAAGACGTGGGAGTTCCAGGCGCTGCTCAAGGCGCGACCGCTCGCGGGCGACGAGGCGCTCGGGCGCGAGTACGTCGAGATGACGCAGCCGTTCGTGTGGAGCGCCGTGACGCGCGAGCACTTCGTGGAGGACTCGCAGGCGATGCGCCGGCGGGTGGAGGGGAACGTGCCCGCCGCGGAGGCGGACCGGCAGCTCAAGCTCGGGGTCGGCGGCCTGCGGGACGTGGAGTTCACGGTGCAGCTCCTTCAGCTGGTGCACGGTCGCGCGGACGAGTCGATCCGCAGCTCGAGCACGTTGACCGCGCTCGCCGCGCTGGCCGCGGGCGGCTACGTCGGGCGCAACCACGCGGCGCAGCTCGCCGTCTGCTACCGCCTCCTGCGCGTGCTGGAGCACCGGATCCAGCTCCACCGGCTGCGCCGCACGCACCTCCTGCCGACGGCCGAGCCGGACCTGCGCAGGCTCGCCCGCTCGGTCGGGATGCGGGCCGAGGGTGCCGACGGGCTGCTCGAACGCTGGCGTGCCACGCGCCGCGAGGTCCGTGGCCTGCACGAGGAGCTGTTCTACCGGCCGCTCCTGCCCGCCACGGCCCAGCTCTCGACCGCGGAGGCCAGCCTGGCGCCGGCGGCCGCCAAGGCCCGGCTCGCGGCCATCGGCTACACCGACCCGGCGGGCGCCATGCGCCACATCGCGGCGCTCACCGAGGGGGTGTCGCGCCGCGCGTCGATCCAGCGCCAGCTGCTCCCCGTGATGCTCGGGTGGTTCGCGGACGGCGCCGACCCCGACGGCGGCCTGCTGGCGTTCCGACGCCTGTCCGACGAGCTGGGCACCACGCACTGGTACCTCAAGCTGCTCCGTGACTCGGGCACGGCGGCTCGCCGGCTCGCCCGGGTGCTGTCGACCTCCCGTTACGTCGCGGACGCCCTCACGAGGTCACCGGAGTCCGTCACGTGGCTGGCCGACGACGCCGACCTCGTGCCGCGCACGTTCGAGCGCCTGACCGCCGAGGCGGACGCGATCCTCACACGGTCCGACGAGCCGGTGCCGGCGGTCACCGCCCTGCGGGGGCTGCGCCGCCGCGAGCTCGCGCGGACGGCCGCCGCGGACGTCCTGGGTGTCGTCACCGGGGAGCGGGCGTCGCGCAGCCTGAGCGTCGCCGCCGACGTCGTCCTGGTCGGCGCCCTGCGCGTGGCGGAGTGGGAGGCGCGTGCGGACAAGGGTCTGGCGGAGAGCCCGACCCGGCTGCTGGTCGTCGCGATGGGCCGGTGGGGCGGCGCGGAGATGGGCTACTCCTCCGACGCCGACGTGCTGTTCGTGCACGATCCCGTCGAGGGGGCCGACGCCCGTGCGGCGCAGGAGTTCGCGCTCCTGGTCACGACGAAGCTGCGCACGCTGCTCGGGACCGTCGGACCGGAGCCGACCCTCGAGGTCGACGCCGACCTCCGTCCGGAGGGCCGCAACGGTCCGCTGGTCCGGTCGTTCGACTCCTACGCCGAGTACTACGAACGCTGGTCCTCTCCGTGGGAGAGCCAGGCGCTGCTGCGGGCCCGCCCGGTGGCCGGTGACGACGAGCTCGGCGAGCGGTTCCTGCGGCTCATCGACCCGTTGCGGTACCCGGTCGGCGGCGTCGAGCCGGCCGTGGAGCGCGAGGTGCGCCGGATCAAGGCGCGGGTCGAGTCCGAGCGTCTGCCACGGGGTGTCGAGCCCGCCCGGCACCTCAAGCTCGGACGCGGGGGCATCTCGGACGTCGAGTGGACGGCCCAGCTCCTCCAGCTCCAGCACGCCCACGCGGTGCCGGCCCTGCGCACCACGGCGACGCTCGGTGCCCTCGAGGCGGCGACGGAGGCGGGGCTCCTCGACGGCGATGACGCGCGCGTGCTGAGCGAGGCGTGGCTCCTGGCGAGCCGGCTGCGGGACGCCAACGTGCTGTGGAGCGGTCGTGGGGGAGCGCACGCGGACGTCCTGCCGCACGACCGGCAGGCGCTCGCCGGGCTGGCCCGCGTGATCGGCTACCCCGCCGGGTCCGGTGGTGAGCTGGAGCAGGACTACCTGCGGACAGCGCGACGTGCGCGTGCCGTCGTGGAGCGCGTCTTCTACGGCTGAGCGTCCGCGGGGCGGTCCGAGGGGTTGTCGTCCTCGTCCTCGGGTACGTCGACCCAGCCACGTCGCCGACGCGCCTGCTCGTCCTCCTGGAGCAGCTCGTCGTCGACGAGGTCGTGCCGTCGGATGTACGTCGAGGAGACCGCTTGGATCGTCGCCGCGACGGGCAGCGCGAGGAACGCGCCGATCGGTCCGAACACGGCGCCGAACGCGATCACCGCGAGGAACGAGATCGCTGGGTTGATCTCGAGGGACCGCGACGAGACCTTGGGCGAGAAGATCAGGTTCTCGACCTGCTGGTACCCGACGATGAACGCCAGCGTGAGCAGACCCTTGACGGGGTCGACGGCGAGCGCCACCGCGATGGGCAGCGCACCGCCGATGTACGTGCCGATGGTCGGGACGAACTGCGAGACCACGCCGGTGAACGCCGCGAGCGGCAGCGCGTAGGGGATGCTCAGGATCGTCAGGAACACGAACGTGAAGAACGTCGACAGGGCCGCCAGCACGATGCGGGAGTTGATGAAGTCGGCGACCTTCTCCTGCGAGACCTCCCACAGGCGCAGCACCTCGCGCTGCCGGGCGGGGGCCAGCAGCCGGCAGATC
This sequence comes from Cellulomonas sp. Root485, assembly GCF_001426705.1. Taxonomy (GTDB): domain Bacteria; phylum Actinomycetota; class Actinomycetes; order Actinomycetales; family Cellulomonadaceae; genus Cellulomonas. The sequence goes on from NZ_LMFC01000001.1 coordinate 1,120,278, forward strand.
GCCGCCCGGAGCCTGGGGCCCGCGCTCGCCATGTAGTACACGACGAGCAGCACGGCGCTGGCGGTGAAGAGCCCGCCGACGATCGACGAGCCGAGGCCGATGAGGCCGGGTGCCAGCTGCTGCCAGTTCTCGCTCAGCCCGATGAGCAGGTCGTCGGCCTCCGGCATCTCGACCGGGAACCGCTGCGTGACCCAGTCGGCGAACTGCGCGTAGTACTCCGGCAGCGACTGGACGAGCTCGATGACCTGCGTGACGAAGAGTCCGCCGAACAGCGCGACCACCGCGAGGATCCCCACCAGGGAGGCGATCATCACCAGCCCCGTGGCGCGCGTGCGCCGCAGACCGCGCGCCACAAGCCACCGGATCAGCGGCTCCATCGCGAGCGCCAGGAACCACGAGATCACCACGATGAAGATGACGTTGCCGAGCAGTGACAGCGCCCGCCAGGTCGCGAGCCCGAGGAAGACCGCGAACCCGGTCATCAGGAGCGCGCGGGGGAGCCAGGCCGGAGGCTTGCGGGGGTCGCGCGTGGCGACGCGGACCGGACGGGTCGCAGGGCTGTTCGGCATCGGTGTCCCCCGTGCGGGCAGGCGAGCGGGCTCGCGGGCGGCGTTCGTCTCGGTGGCACGGTACCCGTCGCCACGGCACGCGACGGTGATCCCGCGCCGGGTCCGTGCCGACCGCCTCTCGCGCTCTGAGCAGCGCAACTGCCATGCTCAGCAGGTCGCAGCATGTCCGACATGTCGGGAGGGCATTTCGTGGTCGAGAACAAGCCGTCGCCCCGCAAACCGCGCGGAACCGGAGCGAAGCCGCAGGCCGGCTCCCCGGACGCGTTGGTGGACACACCCGCCCCGGACGTCGCCGCGGCGACACCGGACACCGAGTCTCCCTACGTGAACCCCGAGGAGGTCCCGGACGACACGGGGCCGGCGGACGCGGTCGCGTCTCCGGAGGACCAGAACGACACGGCCGAGATCCCGACCGGCTCGGCGAACGACACCGCGGAGATCCCGACGAGCATCGAGGTCGAGGTCCCCGCATCCTCACCGAGCGAGGATCGTGCCGTCCTGCTGGCACGTCTCCAGCTCCTCGAGACGGAGAACGCACGGCTGCGCGCGACGGCGACCGTCCCGCCGCCCGCCCCGCCGGCACCGCGTCCGCGCCGCAAGGTGGGCCGCTCGACCGCCGCGGTGGTCCTCATCCTCATCGGCGCCCTGCTCGCTCCCATCGCCGTCGTGGGCAGCTGGGCGCGCGGGCTGGTCGTCGACACCGACCGCTACGTCGACACCGTGGCGCCGATCGCCGAGGACCCGCTGGTGCAGTCGGCGGTGGCGAACCGGATCACGATCGCCGTGGTCGACGCGCTGAACGTCGAGGAGCTGACCACCCAGGCCACCGACGCGGTGGCCGGGCTCGACCTGCCACCCCTGGTCGGCCAGGCGGTCACCTCGCTGCAGGCGCCGCTGCAGGACGCGATCACCGGGTTCATCCGCAAGAACGTCACCAAGATCGTCAGCTCGGACGCGTTCGAGAACGTCTGGGAGGAGGCCAATCGGGCCGCCCACGAGCAGATCGTCGCGACGCTGCGCGGCGACCCCGACGCACTCGCGCAGATCAGCGACAGCGGAACCCTGACGCTCGACGTCACGCCGATCATCGAGCAGGTCAAGACCTCGCTGGAGGAGGCGGGCTTCACTCTGGTGAGCCGCATCCCGACGATCAACGTGACCTTCCCGATCGCGTCCAGCGCGGACCTGGTCCGGTTGCAGAGCGCGTACCGGCTGATCGACATCGTCGGCGGTCTGCTGCCGTACCTGTCCCTGGCCCTGCTCGCCGCGGGGGTGCTGGCCGCGCAGCACCGGTCGCGCGCGCTGGTGGTCGCGGGCCTCTCCCTGGCGGGCGCGATGCTGCTGCTCGGGCTCGCGCTGACCGTCGGTCGATCGTTGTACGCGAGCTCGCTGCCACCGACCGTGCAACGCGTGGACACGGCGGTCTCGATCTACGACCAGTTCGTCTCGCTGCTGCGCATCGAGCTGCGGGTCGGCCTGGTGCTCGGTCTGCTCCTGGCGATCATCGCGTTCGTCGCGGGCGGCACGACGGCTGCCAGGCAGCTGCGCGCCTCGTCGTCCCACGCCTCGACCTGGCTGCGCACCGCGGGCGAGCGCCGGGGGATCAGCACCGGACCGGTCGGTGTGTGGCTCGACCAGCAGCGCATCCTCATCCGGGTCGTGGTGATCTCCCTGGCCGCTCTCGCGCTGGTCCTGGCCGACCGGCTCACCCCGGCGTACGTGGTCGGCGTGTTCGTCGTCGCGCTCGTCGTGCTCGGCCTGGTGACCCTGGCCAGCCGTCCACGATCGCTCGCGCCGGTCGAGGAGGAGGAACCGGTCCTGGTCTGACCGCGCGTCAGCGGTCCGAGTTGCACCACGCGTCGGTGTCGGGCTGCTCGGTCGCCAGGACCTGCGTGGCGCGTTCCCGGCTGAGGTTCCAGCCACCGATCCCCGTGGCCGGCGCGACGCTGGCTGACGCGAGCAGGCACCGGCGCAGGGCGGGGTCGCCCTCGATCGCGTCGTAGGCCGGGACCGCGTCGGCGGACAGGCCCGCGAGGTAGTCGGCGTCGAGAGTCGTGACCAGGTCGGCCGTGGTGTTGTGCCGGACGATCTGCGCGTCCGGGTTGATGAGTGCGAGGCCCAGCATCGCGACGGCCACCACCTGGAGCGCGGCTCTCGGCAGCCATCCGCCGCGCCACCGGATCCCCGCGACGAGCAGCAGCACGAAGACGGCGGCGAGCGCGATCTCCGTGACGGTCACGAAGACCCGCAGCCGCGTGAGCCCGAACGCGTCCACGTACAGGTCCATCCGCCGCAGCGCGGACGCCACGACGCCCAGGGTTCCCACGCACAGCGCACCGAGCGCCAGCCGGGACACCAGGCGGTCCCGCGGGGTCTCACGGGGTGCGCGTCGCGCGGCGACCGCCACGACGACGAGGGTGAGGGCGGTGACCGCCACCAGCTGGGCGAACCCCTCTCGCGCGTACTCCGCATACGTGAGGCCTTCGGTCTCCAGCACGTGGCGGTGGCCGCCGAGCAGCGCGCCGACCTGGACCGTCACGAACAGCAGGACCAGCGCGTCGAGGGCGAGCACCGGGAGGAGCCACTCGCCGCGCTTCGCGGGCGGGCGCGGTGCCAGCCGGGCGTCGGACCAGCTGGGTGGTGCCAGGGCGAGGTGCGCGAGGGTCGCGACGACGACGGCCACGAGCACGCCGACGACGACCTGTCCCGGGAGCAGCTCCGCGTCGACGCGCGGCATCATCCGGGCGAAGATGCGGTCGGCGCTGGCGAACAGCAGGCCGAACACCACCAGCAGGCCGACGGTGATCCCGACGCTGCGCAGCGCGACGAGGAGCTGTCCGCGACGCGAGCCGGCGAGCGTCTCGATGCCCTTCGCCACCCACGGCATCGCCCGGACGTTGCCCGCCGCCCAGGTCAGCGGCGCGAGCACGGCCGCCGGTGCGGACCGGGCGGACGTCACAGCGACCACTCCGGTCCAGGCGGCGACCAACGCGCAGAGCACGACGACCCAGCCTGCGTCACGCAGGGCGACCACTGCGAAGAGCGTGATCGACAGCGCCGCGGTGATCAGGTCGTTGACGTCCCGCCGACGGATCAGGGCAGGGGCGGCCGCAGCCCAGACGAGCAGGCCGATCAGCGCGGCACCGAGGCCGGGCTGGTGGCCGACGAGCAGCACGCCGCCGAGGACGCCCACGACACCGCACAGGACGAGCGTGCTCACGGGGACCGGTCGTCGTCGCTCCGCCCAGAACGCGGTCAGCACCCGCGCGAGCCGGCCGGCCTCGCGCGGGACGGGCACGCCGCGGCCCGCCACCCAGGTGGGTGGCGGGCCGTGGAGAGCTGGGGGAGTCGGGGGCGTCGGTGCTCCGGTGTCGCTCATGGACGACACGGTAGGACCGTGCGTTCCTGCACGTCAGGGACTTGCGCGCGGGTCCCGTGCACGTTGTGTGCAGTGCTGCCGGGTCCCTCCACAACTGACTCCCAGCGTGCGCACAGGTCAGCGCAGCACCGTCACCACCCGCTCTGCCGTCGGCGTGCTCCCGGCGTCGTTGCTGAGCACCGCGACGAACCGGTAGGTGCCCGGCGCGAGGCCGGTCACCGCCGTCCGGACCGTCTGGCGGCGCGGGGTCGCGGCCGTGAGCTCCTGCTCGTCGACCAGCACCCCGTCGCGGTACAGCGCGTAGTGGGTCGCGTTGGTGCCCCACCACAGGTTCGTCGTGACGGTGAACGAGCCGTCACCGTCGCGGTTGTCGTCGGACAGGACCGCGAGCGCGGGTGACGCGTCCTTGACGACGACGGTGCGCGGACGTGACGTGCTGCTGCCGTACGGGTTGAGCAGCTCGACGACGTAGGTGTAGGACCCGTTCACCTTGCCGGTGATCGGGAACGCCACCGTCTGGCGGCGCGGTGTCGTACCGGTGAGCCACTCGGCGTCGACGAGCACGCCGTTCTCGTAGAGCTTGGCGACCGTGGCGTTCTGGCCCCAGTAGAGGTTGGCCGTGACCGTGAAGGAGCCGTCGAACAGACCGGTGCCCTGGCCGTTGTCGTCGGAGAGCACCGCGACGCCGGGTGCGGCCGTGGCCACGGGGGTCCCGGAGGCGAGCACCCCCGCGCCCGCCTCGGCGCGGACGATCGCAGGCACGTCCTCGACCGGGTCGAGCGTGTAGTCGTATACGTCGGCCGGGTTCCACCGCGCCGTCGCGGCCAGCGGGACCGGCGCGGTCGCGTTGAACGCGGCGAGGATGTCGGTCGGCTGTCCGTTCACGGTCGAGCCGGTCTCGAACAGCTGCGTGCCTGCCCAGCGCGTGATGATGCGGGCCGGGTCGACGCCGGGCGCCAGCTCGAACGCGTTGTTCTCGGCGTAGATGCTCGACTCGATGCCGGCACCCCAGTAGTACTGGAACAGCCCCTCGGTGGTCTGCGTGTAGAGGTTGTCGTAGAGGTGCACGTCGCCGAACCGCACGCGGGGCGCACGCTGGCCGATGTCGGTCCAGTGGTTGTGGTGCAGCGTGACGCGGTGCTGGCCCCGGTCCTGGAGCCGCGAGTCCGACGAGCCGATGAGCTCGGTCTTGTCGTGCTCCTCGAACTCGTTGTAGCTGACGGTCACCAGGTCGGAGCCGTGCGTGATGTCGAGCAGTCCGTCGTGCGTCTCGAACGGCCGACCGAACACGACCGGCAGCGCGGAGTGCGGGTGGGCGCCGTCGTCGAACGTGTTGTGGTCGACCCAGACGCTCGTCGACGTCCACACCGAGACGTTGTCGTACGCGGAGTTCCAGTTGCCGACGGCGGTGTCGGTCGGGTCCCAGACGGGGAAGCAGTCGTACGCGTCGGCGACGGTCAGGTTCCGGACGATCACGTTGTGCGCGTCGCGGATCCGGATGCTGGCTCCGACGATCTGCGCGTCGTCGCCGACGCCGACCAGCGTGACGTTCGAGCCCACGTGCTGGAGCGTCCTCGTCGCCTGGATCGCCGCGGCGGCGATGCGGGCGTTCTCGAGCGGCCCGCTCGGCTTGACCTTGCCCCACGGCCCGGTCGGGTCGTAGTACGCGATGTAGTCGGCCATGCGGAACGGCTTGCCGGTGTCGGACACCGTGACCTGCTGGGCGAAGCCGTCGCAGGTCGCCGGGTCGAAGGCCGTGATGGTCCCGGTGACGTAGATGATCCGCGGGACGGTGTTGGTGCGCGCGTCCGTCTGGCTGCCGCCCGCCTTGCCGGCGAGGGCGTCCCGCAGCTCCTGCCACGTGTCGACGACATACACCTGGGAGGCGTCCGCGGCGGCGCCGCCGGTGGTGCCGGTGGCGACTGTCGGCTTGCCGTCGGGGACCGTCGGACCCTCGTACGAGGCCCAGCCGTCGCCGGGTGGCAGGACCTCACGGCCGAGGTCGACGGACGGGGGCGGGGGAGTGGCACTCGCGGTCGTCGAGGGGAGCAGGAGGGCTCCTGCGGCGAGGGTGACGACCAGGGAACGACGAGCTCGCATGAGACGTCCTTGTCTCCGACAGATGGGTGAGAAACCGGTTTCCGTACGGTGTCACAGGATGTCCGGTAAGCGCAATCCCTCTGGCGGTCTGAAAGGCTTCTCTCATGACGCTCTGGCGCACGCGCAGCTCGACCACCGTGTACGAGAACCCCTGGATCCGGGTGCGGGAGGACGCCGTCGACCGCCCGGACGGCAGCGCGGGCATCTACGGCGTGGTGGAGGTCCGCAACCCGGCGGTGTTCATCGTCCCGGTGACCGCCGACGACGAGGTGGTGCTCGTGGAGGTGGACCGCTACACCACCGGAGTGTCGCTCGAGGTCCCCGCGGGCGGCTCCGACGGCGAGGACCTGCTCCTCGCCGCGCAACGTGAGCTGCGGGAGGAGACAGGCCTGGTCGCGGACTCCTGGGAGCGCGTCGGATTCATGTTCGCGCTCAACGGGATCAGCAACGCGCCGGAGCACGTCTTCCTCGCCCGCGACCTGCGCCCCTCGGGCGAGCAGACCGAGCACGCCGTCGAAGGCATCACCGCGGTCCGGACCGTTCCCTGGGCCGAGGTCCTGGCCATGGTCGCGGACGGCACGATCACGGACGGCGAGACGGTGGCCGCACTCCTGTACGCGGCGATCGCCCTGCGCCGGATCACATGAGCACCGCGCGTCAGGGCTGCGGGGTCACGGTCCAGGTGCCGTCCGTGCGGATGGCGAAGACTCCGGGCATCGGCAGGTCCACCACCTCGGTGAACGCTTCGTCGTTGCCGAACAGCTGCTGGTCGCCGACACCGAAGAAGCGGCCGGAGAAGTCGTCGTCCGGCCCTGCTGGCGCCCAGGTCACCTCGGCGTGGGCGCCCTGGTCGAACATGCGCAGCACGGTGGACCCGGTGCCGCTCAGTGGCCCGGTCGTACCCGGGAGGTCGTTCCAGCTCTCGAACCGGATCGACCAAGGACCGTCCGCCTGCAACCACACCGACTGCTCGGGGTCGCTGCCCTGGAAGACGTCCATGAGGTACGACCCTGCGAGCGGGCCGGCAGCCTCGCCGTACGGGGTCCCCCTGCCCGGACCCGTGAGCACCGTCGGCGACATGCCGCCCGCGCACGCGGTGCAGTCGAGGACGATGACGACGGCGAACTCACCGCCACGGGTGTAGGTCACCGTCGCGCTGCCGACTCCCGCGGCCTGCGCCGGCGCGTCCTCTGCGACCGCTCCGGCCGTGACGAGCTGAGCGGGAGCTGCGGTGGGGAGCTCCGAGGTCACCGTGACCGACGGGGACGGCGCGACAGCCTCGGGCGTCGGGGTCGGAGATGCACTCGTGGACGCGCTGGTCGGCTGGTCCGGGTCAGCGCCCGACCCGCAGGAAGCGACGAGAAGCAGGACGGGGACGAGCGACGCGAGCGCAGCTGCCGCACGAGTGGGGCGCGAGGGTGCCATGCAGCCACCCTGCCGGTCGGCGCGTGATGCGCGCGCCGCGTGTCGCTGTGACGTGCGGCACCCCGGCATCTCGGCTGGGGCGTGCTCCGCGTCAGACGACGAGGCTGAGCGCCGTGCCGATCAGCGCCGCCATCACCAGGCCGGCCACGGCCCAGGCGAGCATGCTCCCCGCCAGGTAGACCGAGTACCGCGTGTGCTCACCGGTCGACTCGCCCCAGACCGGCGCAGGTGCCCACCGGACGGTCTCGACGAGACGCTTGACGCGGTCGCTCGGGGTGGGGGACGGGTGGACGGCGGACATGGTCGCTCCTGGTGGGTGCATTCGGACAGAGCCGGGATTGCCGGTACCACCTATCGTCCACCGTCCGGTCAGGGCGCGGACGGGCCTTTGGTCCTGCCTCGGGGGCGCCCGGGACGACCGGACGCCCCCGAGGAACGCTGTCAGTGGCAGTACAGCCGCTGCAGCGACTGACCCGTGTCCGTGTAGCGACGCGTCACCCAGCCGAGGTTGACCGCGTACGCGCAGGCGGGGTCGCCCGACACGTCGATGGGAACGCCACCTGTGTTCGTGCCGTTGTGCGGGCCGGACGCGCCGCCCCGGAACGAGTAGGCCCCCGTGGTGAACGCCCCCGACGGCGTCTCCGGCGGCACATGCGACGTCGAACCGTTGCTGGTGATCGACACGGAGAAGTTCCTCAGGTGCGGGTGGTCCACCGTGTACAGCAGGTGGACCGTGGTCGCGCTGGACAGCGGGTTGCAGGCGTCGAGCCGCAGCTCCTCGAGGTCCAGCGTGGCGATGACCGCCGAGTTGTCGAAGATGATCGCGTCGAGCTGGTCGGTGTGGGTCGTGGAGTTCGTGACCGCGTCGCGTACCTCGAAGCCCACCCGGTAGCGGCGAACGGGCTCCTGCTCGGCCGTCGGGAGCGTCTCGCCCGCCTGCGTGATCGGGAGGCCACCGGGCTTCTTCGGCGGGTGCAGCGACGTGAACGCCGCCGTGTTGAGCTCCAGCAGGTCGAACGTGCGCAGGAAGTTCGACCCGCTCACGTTGACCACCGCGGTCGAACCCGGCGGGTTGTACATCTGCACGGTGACCGGGAGCCCGTCGACCTGCACGAAGCCGTCCGCGTCGAGATCGGCCGCGGTCACGACGACGGCAGACGACTGCGCCTGGCCGTTGCCGTCGGTGTAGAACACGTAACCGACGTGCGTGCCCGTCAGCTGCGTCGTCACCGGGGTCAGGCTCGCCGGCGCGACCGTCGGCGGGTTCGCGGGGTCCTCCGTGCCGCCCGTCCAGGTGTACTCGCCCACCAGGAACCGGTACTTCAGCGCGTGGCCGGTGCCGACGTCCGTGAGCGGGCAGTTGCCGCGCAGCGAGACGGAACCCCCGAACACGTACGCGCCACCCGCAGGATCGGCGTACCCGAGCGTGTCGAACGTCGAGCCCGGCTGACCGTTGCCGGGGTGGATGTCGAACACCTCAACCTGCTGCCAGTGCGGCACGGTCTCGGGGCCGCCCACCACCTTGTCCGTGCACAGGTCCAGGCAGAAGCAGTGCCCGACGTTCTGCCGGCCAGGCTTACGACCGTCCGCCTGCGTCTCGGTGACGATCGGCTGCCCGCCGAGCTCGACCTTGGCGTAGACGTCCGGGCCCTCGGTCAGCTCGATGTTGATGAACGGGGAGAACGGCGTCCGCCGGAAGTCGGACGCCAGGTACGTGATGACGTAGTGGCCCGTCCCGTCGGTGGTCGCGGTGCCGAGCGGGTCGTCCTGCAGCCAGTCGGCGTCGAACGCACGGACGACCGCGCCCGGGATCGGTGTCTTGTCGTCGCAGGTCGTGATCCGGCCGCTGATCGTCCAGATGCCGAAGAGCGCCAGGATGTAGCACCAGAACCGGTTCGGGATCGCGTACTCCCACGCCGCGATGACCCGGTCCTCGGTCTGGCGCCAGCGCGGCTGCAGCGTGGTGACGGCGAACTGTCGCGGCTTCGCGGTCGGGTCCTGCCGCGGCCGGGGTGCCTTCTCGACGTACAGGTCGAGGTCCAGCGGCCCGCCGTCGTACTCCTTGTCGTCGATCGTCAGGACGTACGCCCCCGAGTCCTCGACGCGGGCCACGGCGAGGGGTGCTCCCGTGCGCTCGCCCTCGGCGACCTCGTGGAACGTCTCCTTGTCGGCCGCGACCGCCTGCTCCGTGGCCCGGTCACCCCTCGACCGGTACGCGCGCAGCTCGAGGCCGGCGAGCGGCTCTCGTACGTCGTGACACAGCGTTCCCCACAGGGATCCGCGGATCTCGTATGCCATGGTCGTTCTCCCCCTGATGCGTGCAGGCACGTCGGTGTGCTCGCTCGAGGAGAGGAGGGGCTCCGTCAGGAGCGAGATACCTGGGGTGGACCCGGGTCGTCAGGCTCCGCGGGTGGAAACGACGCGAACGACGCTCGCGAGGACGACGCCAGAGCCGGTCGCATAGTCGCATCCGGACCGACGCTGACCGCCCCGCCGTCACCGCCCGACCATGACCTCCCTTCGATCGACCCACGGTGAGCGAGGCATCCCCGCCGCGACGTGGGCCACGGGATGCCGGCGCTGCAGGTCACTGCCTCACGAGAGCCGGGTTTGTCGCGATCGCGGGACAGGCGTGGGTCTGCGCACGCCAGCCGTCTACGACGGGGTGAGCTCGCACCGGTCGCGCGATCAGCGTCCCGGCGCGCGTAGGCCGTGCAGGACGCGGAGCGTCCTCGAGGCCCCGCGGGAGGGGTCGCAATGCCGACTGGGTGGCAGACGCGCGGCACCCCCGCCACCACTGGGGTGACGGGGGTGCCATTCCTGCTGGTCAGACGCTCAGGGGAGCAGCCATGAGCGGTGACTGTCAGACGTCGTAGTACAGCTCGAACTCGTGCGGGTGCGGGCGCAGACGGATCGGGTCGACCTCGGCGTTGCGCTTGTAGTCGATCCACGTCGAGATCAGGTCGGGCGTGAAGACGTTGCCGGCCGTGAGGAAGTCGTGGTCGGCCTCGAGGCGGTCGAGAACCTCGCCGAGCGAGCCGGGAACCTGCTGGATGGCGGCGTGCTCCTCGGGGGGCAGCTCGTACAGGTCCTTGTCCACCGGGTCCGGCGGCTCGATCCGGTTCTGGATGCCGTCGATGCCGGCCATGAGCATGGCCGCGAACGCCAGGTAGGGGTTCGACGACGGGTCCGGCACGCGGAACTCGATGCGCTTGGCCTTCGGGTTCGAACCGGTGACCGGGATGCGGATGCACGCGGAGCGGTTGCGGGCCGAGTAGACCAGGTTGACGGGGGCCTCGAAGCCGGGGACCAGGCGGTGGTAGGAGTTCACCGTCGGGTTGGTGAAGGCCAGCAGCGAGGGCGCGTGCTTGAGCAGGCCACCGATGTACCAGCGCGCCAGGTCGGACAGGCCGCCGTAGCCCTTCTCGTCGAAGAACAGCGGCTCGCCGTCCTTCCAGAGGGACTGGTGGACGTGCATGCCCGAGCCGTTGTCGCCGAAGAGCGGCTTCGGCATGAAGGTCGCCGTCTTGCCGTTCTCGTGGGCCACGTTCTTCACGACGTACTTGAAGAGCATGACCTTGTCGCCGGAGATGGCGAGCTTGTCGAAGCGGTAGTTGATCTCCTGCTGGCCCGCGGTGCCGACCTCGTGGTGGGCGCGCTCGACACCGAGGCCGAGGGCGTCCAGCTGCAGGCTGATCTGGTCGCGGATGTCCGAGAACCCGTCGACCGGGGGCACGGGGAAGTAGCCGCCCTTGTAGGGGATCTTGTGGCCGAGGTTGCCACCCTCCTCCTCGCGGCCGGTGTTCCAGGCCGCCTCGAAGGAGTCGATGGAGTAGAACGACTCGTTCTGCTTCGTGTGGAAGCGGACGTCGTCGAAGATGTAGAACTCGGCCTCGGGGGCGAAGAAGGCCGTGTCCGCGATGCCCGTCGACTTCAGGTACGCCTCGGCCTTCGCGGCGACCTGACGCGGGTCGCGGCTGTAGGGCTCGTCGGTGTACGGGTCGACGATGTGGAAGTTGATGTTCAGCGTCTTCTCGACCCGGAACGGGTCCAGGTACGCGGTGCTGATGTCGGGGATGAGCTTCATGTCCGACTCGTGGATCGCCTGGAAGCCGCGGATCGAGGACCCGTCGAACATCTGGCCCTCGGTGAAGAAGTCCAGCTCCAGCGAGTACGCGGGGACGTTGAAGTGCTGCATCGTGCCGGGCAGGTCACAGAAGCGGACGTCGACGAACTTCACGTCCTCGCTCTTGATGAACGCCAGGACTTCCTCTGGCTTGCTGAACATCCGCTGCTCCTCGGTCGGTGGTACCCGTGGGGTCGGGCAAGGCGAGGTTACGAGCGCCTGGTTTCTCTGTCGTGTACCAAGTGTTTCGACAGCGTTACGGGGCCGTCCCTCGTGTAACGAATGTTGACCCTATGCCCTGGGCGTGGGTGTCGGTCATGCCCGTCTCATCACAGGATGAAGAGCATCTCCTGGTAGGTCGGCAGCGGCCACAGCTCGTCGGCGACCAGCTCCTCGAGCGCGTCGGCGGCGGCGCGGACGTCGGCCATCGCCGGCAGCAGCACGTCCCGGGCGTGCTCGGCCTCCGCGAGTGCCGAGTGGCCGACGTCGGACTTGAGCGCGGCGCGCAGGGTTGCCAGCCCGGCCCGGAGCGCGGTGATCGGCGCGCTCACCTCGTCGAGCGGCGCGATGTCCGCCTCGACGCCGGCGGCCTTGAGCGCCCCGATGTTCAGCGCGATCTCCGTCTGGTGCTTGACCGCGGCCGGCAGGATCGCGGTGGTGCCGATCTCCAGGGAGAGGCGGGCCTCGACCCCGATCGTGAGCGCGTACTGCTCCAGGCCGATCTCGTAGCGGCTGTGCATCTCGCGGTGGTTGAAGACGCCGTACCGCTCGAACAGCTCCATCGCGGACTCGGTGACGAGCTCGGGCAGGGCGTCGAGCGTCGTCTTGAGGTTGGCCAGGCCGCGCTGCTCCGCCTCGATCGGCCATTCCGCGGAGTAGCCGTCGCCGTTGAACACGACGTTGCCGTGGTCCGTGATGATCTGCGTGAGCAGGTCCTGCACCGCGGTGTCGAAGTCGGTTCCCGCCGCGACCGCGGTCTCCAGCACCCCGGCGGCGTAGTCGAGCGAGTCGGCCATGATCGTGTTGATCGTGGTCATCGGGCCGGCGACCGTCTGCATCGAGCCCGGTGCGCGGAACTCGAAGCGGTTGCCGGTGAACGCGAACGGGCTGGTGCGGTTGCGGTCGCCCGGGTCCGTCGGCAGCACGGGCAGCGTGTCGACACCGATGTGCATGACGCCCTTGCCCTTGGACGACGAGGCGGCGCCCTTGGCGATCTGCTCGAACACGTCCGCCAGCTGGTCGCCGAGGAAGATCGAGATGATCGCCGGGGGAGCCTCGTTGGCACCCAGCCGGTGGTCGTTCGTGGCGGAGGCGACGGACGCGCGCAGCAGCCCGGCGTACTTGTGCACCGCGCGGATGACGGCTGCGCAGAACACGAGGAACTGCGCGTTGTCGTGCGGGGTGTCGCCCGGCACCAGCAACGAGCCCAGGTCGGCGTTGCCCAGGGAGAAGTTCACGTGCTTGCCGGAGCCGTTGACGCCGGCGAACGGCTTCTCGTGGAACAGGCACTCCATGCCGTGCTTCTTGGCGATCGCCTTGAACGTGGTCATGAGCAGCTGCTGGTGGTCGGCGGCGAGGTTGCCGCGCTCGAACATCGGCGCGATCTCGAACTGCCCCGGGGCGACCTCGTTGTGCCGCGTCTTGGCCGGGATGCCGAGCTTGAACAGCTCCCGCTCGGTGTCCATCATGAAGCCCAGCACGCGGTCCGGGATGGCCCCGAAGTAGTGGTCGTCGAACTCCTGGCCCTTGGGCGGCTTGGTGCCGAACAGGGTGCGGCCCGCGTTCAGCAGGTCCGGGCGTGCGAGGAAGAAGTGCCGGTCCACCAGGAAGTACTCCTGCTCGGGACCGCAGAACGCCACGACGTTCTGGTTCTCGTGCCCGAAGAGCGTCAGGATGCGCGCCGCGTGCTCGCCCATCGCCTGCTGCGAGCGCAGCAGCGGGGTCTTGTGGTCCAGGGCCTCACCCGTCATCGACACGAAGACCGTGGGGATGCACAGGGTGTTCCCGTTCGGGTTCTCCAGGATGTAGGCGGGGCTCGTCACGTCCCACCCCGTGTACCCGCGTGCCTCGAACGTGTTGCGCAACCCGCCGTTCGGGAAGCTCGACGCGTCCGGCTCGCCCTGCACGAGGGTCTTGCCGGCGAACTCGGCCAGCGAGGACCCGTCGCCGACCGGCTCGAAGAAGCTGTCGTGCTTCTCGGCGGTCAGTCCGGTGAGCGGGTAGAAGACGTGCGCGTAGTGCGTCGCGCCCTTCTCCAGCGCCCAGTCCTTCATCGCGGACGCGACGGCGTCGGCGACGTCCGGGTCCAGCATGGCGCCGTGCTCGATCGTGGCGATCACGGACTTGTAGACCGACTTGGGCAGCCGCTTCTGCATGACCGTCTTGCTGAAGACGTTCAGGCCGAAGATCTCGCCGGGCGCCTCCGCACCGTTGAAGCTGATGGCGGGCGGCACGTAGGCCTCGACGTTCCAGATCGCCTCGCGACGCACGGCGTTGCCGCTCATGAAGACCCCTCAGGCAGGACTGGCGCCCCGGTGTGGTCAGCGGAGCAGGTGGGGTCACCGTACGAACGTCGGGTACCGCCGGTGTTTCCGGGGCGTTGCCGTCTCGCTCCCACGGGTCGCCTACCCTTCTGGGGTGGCAGATCGTGGGGACCTCAGCTCGTGGCTCGGTGGCGGACCGGCACCGGAACCCGGCAGCGGCCGCGGCGTTCGGCTGGGCCTGCCCGAGGCCGGACCCGGTGCGCTGGCGCCCCTGGGACGACGGGTCGCGGCGCTGGTCATCGACTGGGTGGCGTGCCTGGCCATCTCGGGCGCGTTCTTCGCGAGCGTGCCGGACGCGTTCCTGCTGAGCCGCGGCAACCCGTTGGCCACCCTCGGGATCTTCGCGCTGGAGAACGTCCTCCTCGTCGGCTCGATCGGTCACACCCTCGGGCACCGGCTCGTCGGGCTGCGGGTGCGTCGCGTGTTCCCGGGGCAGAAGCGGGACGACGCGGCGTGGGCGACGATGGCGCCCGGCTTCATCAGCGCGCTGGCTCGCACCCTTCTGCTGTGTCTCGTGGTCCCGGCCGTCGTCTGGGACTCGGACGGGCGGGGACTGCACGACCGCGTGGCGGGGACGGCGATCGTCCGGCGGTGACCGCTCAGGCGGGGGACTGCCAGACCAGGCTGTACCGCCAGTAGAGGTGTCGTCGCCAGCGCGCGCCCGGCAGGATCGACCGCGCTGCCGCCCGCACCTGGCCGTAGCTGTGCTCGGGGTCCCGCACCGGCGCGCCGTGCTCCCAGACCCCTCGTGCGCGGTCGGCCACCATCGCCGCCGGCACGGCCGCCAGGCTGAGTGCAGCGTCCGTGGGCGAGCCGACGCGGGCGAGCCCCACGACGACCAGGCGGCCGCCGGGGGCGACGAGGCTGCGCAGACGCCGCAGCCCGACGTCGAGGTCGAGGTGGTGCAACGTCGCGAAGCACGTCACCAGGTCGAACTGCTCGTCCCGCGGAACCTCGAGGACGTCGCCGACGAGGTACCGGAGGCTGTCGTCGGCCTGCGAACGGGCGCGCGCGACCTGGTCCGGGTCGAGGTCGACGCCGGTGACGCGCGCGACCCCGGACGCGTGCAGCTCACGCGTCAGCAGGCCTTCGCCGCAGCCGACGTCGAGCGCGCTCGATGCGCTGCCTGCGACACGCAGGGCGAGCCGGTGATAGTGGGTGTTGTGGTTCCAGTGCCCGTCGCTCATCTGCTGGTCAGCGGCCGCGCATGCCCTTGCGGTCGGGGCGTGCGCGCATCGGGTCGACGCCCTTCGGCACGGGGAGCCGGACGCCGCCGAGTGCGGTGAGCCGCTTGCTCACCTCGGCGACCTCCTGCTTGCTCAGCTTGGGGCGGAGCTTCTGGACGGCGCGCGGCAGCTTGCGCAGCGCGACCTGACCCTCGCCGTCGCCGACCTGGATGAGCGTGATCGGCGCACCGGAGATGACGCGGGCGGTGCGCTTGCGCTCCGCCTCGAGGAGCTTGGCGATGCGGGGTGCGGGGCCCTCGCCGACCAGGACGACGCCCGGGCGGCCCACGCCACGGAACACGAGGTCCTGCGTGCGGGGGTCGACGGCGACCGGCTCCTGCGTGAAGGTCCAGCCGCGGCGGATGGTGCCGAGCGCCGCGTAGGCCGCACCGGGCTGCCCCTCGATCTGCGTGTACGCGGCGGTCTCCGCGCGGCGGGCGAGGACGAACATCGCCGCGAGCAGCGCGAACGGGATGCTGAGCAGCAGGACGTAGATCACCGCGTGGACCAGGAACCCGATGACGAGCCCGAGCGCGACGATGCCGACGAACACCGCCAGGATGATCCAGGTGACCGCCGGGTCGTTCTTCCGGGTCATCTGGTACGCCTGCCACACCTGGTGGTACCAGCGGGTCTTCTTCACCTTGGGCGTCGATGCAGCGTCGGAGGTCTTGTCGCGGGCCATGGGCCCGAAGTCTACCGACGGATCGGGTCGTGCCTGACCCCTCAGCGTGCGAGCAGGCTCGCAGCCTCCTGGCGTGACGTCGTCGGCTCGGAGAGGTGCGCGAGGGCCTCGGGGATCGGTCGCCCGTAGCGTCGCATCGCCTGACCCCACAGCCGGCCGGCGCGGTACGACGACCGCACCAGGGGCCCGGACATGACACCCAGGAAGCCGAGGCGCTCGGCCTCGGCCGACAGCTCGACGAACTCCTCCGGACGCACCCACCGCGACACGGGGTGGTGACGCACGGACGGACGCAGGTACTGCGTGATCGTGATGAGGTCGCAGCCGGCCTCGTGCAGCTCGGCGAGCGCCTCGACGACCTCGTCGGTGGTCTCGCCCATGCCGAGGATGAGGTTCGACTTGGTGACGAGACCCTGCTCGTGCGCCCGGGTGATCACTGACAGCGACCGGTCGTACCGGAAGCCGGGGCGGATCGTCTTGAAGATGCGCGGGACGGTCTCGAGGTTGTGCGCCAGGACCTCGGGCTGCGACGAGAAGACCTCGTCCAGCAGCTCGGGCGTCGCGTTGAAGTCCGGGATGAGCAGCTCGACGCCGGTGCCCGGGTTGACCGCGTGGATCTGGCGGACGGTCTCCGCGTAGAGCCAGGCGCCGCCGTCGGGCAGGTCGTCTCGGGCCACGCCGGTGACGGTCGAGTACTTCAGGCCCATCGCCTGCACGGACGCGGCGACGCGGCGGGGCTCGTCGGCGTCGAAGTCGGCCGGCTTGCCCGTGTCGATCTGGCAGAAGTCGCAGCGCCGCGTGCACTGGTCGCCGCCGATGAGGAACGTGGCCTCGCGGTCTTCCCAGCACTCGAAGATGTTGGGGCAGCCGGCTTCCTCGCAGACGGTGTTGAGGCCCTCACGCTTCACCAGGCCCTTGAGCTCGGTGTACTCGGGCCCCATCGTCGCGCGCGTGCGGATCCACTCCGGCTTGCGTTCGATGGGCGTCTCGGCGTTGCGCGCCTCGATGCGGAGCATGCGTCGGCCATCGGCTGCGATCGTCACGCCGGTCAGACTAACCCGCCGTCGGGCCGACGGCTGCGGGGGAGTCGCGCGTCACACCGCGACGGCGCGGGCGTCGAGGATCGGGACCAGGGTGTCGACCAGGTGACCGCGGACCAGCGGCAGCACCTCGGCGATCGTCACGCGCCGACCGGTCTCCACCGAGAGCGACGTGACGTCGGCGTCCTCGATCCCGCACGGCACGATGCGGTCGAAGGCGGCCAGGTCGGGCTCGCAGTTGAGCGCGAACCCGTGCATCGTGACGCCGCGGGAGACGCGCACGCCGATCGCGGCGACCTTGCGCTCCCGTCGGGTGTCGTCGGCCGCGAACCAGACCCCGCTGCGCCCGTCCACGCGGATCGCGGTCAGCCCGAGGTCCGCGCACGTCCGGATGAGCGCCTCCTCGAGCACGCGCACGTAGCGGACGACGTCGATGGGCGTGGCGAGCTTCACGATGGGGTAGCCGACGAGCTGGCCGGGTCCATGCCACGTGATGCGGCCGCCGCGGTCGACGTCGACGACGGGTGTGCCGTCGACCGGGCGGTCCCAGGTCGCGGTCCGTCGGCCCGCCGTGTACACGTCCTCGTGCTCGCACAGCAGGACCGTGTCCTCGCGGGTCCCGTCGGCGACCGCCGCGTGCACCTCGCGCTGCAGCTGCCACGTCGGCTCGTAGGGGAGCAGGCGTGCACCGAGGTCGAGCTCGTCGAACCGCATGCGGTCAGGCTAACCCGGGGAGCCTCGAGGGGTGTCTGCGTCGCCGCCCTTGTCCGGCTCGCCGGCGACGACAGCGAGGAGCTGCCGCAGCTGCTCGGCCTGCTCGGGCGTGAGCCCACGCGTGACCATCGCCTCGGCGAGCTCGCGGTCGGACGCGACGAAGAAGGCGGAACGCCCCGCATCCGTGATGGTGATGACGTGCCGGCGCCGGTCGTCGTCGTGCGGCGTCCGCGTGACGTAGCCGCTGCGCTCCATCCGGGCGAGGACGCGGCTCATCGTCTGCTCGGTCACGCCGCTGGCCGTGGCCAGCTCGCGCTGCGACATGGGCGCCCGCAGGAGATGTGCCAGGACCGCCTGGCTGGCGTGGTTCAGGTCCCACGCGGCGAGGTGGGCGTTCCAGTCCCGTTCGACGCGGCGCGCGGCGGACGACAGGAGGCGGCCGACCGGCCAGTGCGCGGGGTCGGGCGAGGCCGGGTCGATGGACTGCGCCGCCCGGCTGTCCTGCACCACGTCCCTGCCTCCATTTGCTCATCGGAGCAATAGCCCCAATGATACTCAGCATGCTGAGTAATCGCCGGTCCACCGTTCTCCGCGCCGTGCTCGTCGGCGTCGCCCTGGTCGTGTGGCTCGGCATCGGGTCGGTCGGCGGGATGGCGCAGGGCAAGCTGTCGCAGGTCCAGACGAACGACGCCTCCGCGTTCCTGCCGTCGTCGGCCGAGTCCACCCAGGCCGCCGAGGAGAGCAAGGGCTTCGTCGACACCGAGACATTACCCGCGCTCGTCGTGCTTCAGCCCGCCGACGGCAGCGACGTCACCCCCGAGCAGCTGACCGCCGTGCAGGACTGGGCGCTGGCGTTCCCGGACGAGGCGCTGCCGCCGGGCAACGAGGGGACCTGGTCCGACTACCTCGTCGGTGAGGTGGCGGTCGTGCCGTCGGAGGACGGGGAGGCCGTGCTCGTCGCGTACTCGCTGGACGGCGCCACGGCGGACGAGCTGCTGGCCGAGGACGAGGGTGTCACCGAGTCGTTCGTGACGGCGTTGCGGGCATCCCTGGAGTCCGAGCTCGGCGCCACCGCCACGTCCGCCGGGGAGCTCGGGCTGCAGGCCTGGGTGACCGGCCCCGCCGGGTTCGTCGCCGACCTCGTCACGGCGTTCGGGGGGATCGACGGCGTCCTGCTGCTCGTCGCGCTCGGTGCCGTGCTGCTGATCCTCGTGCTGGTCTACCGCTCGCCGTTCCTGCCCTTCGTCGTGATCTTCACCGCTGTCTTCGCACTGTGCTTGGCGGGACTCGTCGTGTACACCCTCGCCGCGAACGGCACGCTCGTGCTCAACGGGCAGTCGCAGGGGATCCTGTCGATCCTCGTGGTGGGTGCGTCCGTGGACTACGCCCTGCTGCTGGTCGCCCGATATCGCGAGGAGCTGGCCCACGTCGAGCACCCCGCGCAGGCGATGGGGCGCGCCCTGCGGGCCTGCGTCGAGCCGATCGCCGCCAGCGCCGGCACCGTCATCGCCGGCGTGCTGTGTCTCCTGCTGTCCGACCTCGGCTCCAACCGCAGCCTCGGCCCGGTCGCCGCGATCGGCATCGCGTCCGCGCTGCTCGGTGCACTGACGCTGCTGCCCGCGCTCCTGCTCGTCTTCGGCAAGCACTCGCGCATCCTGTTCTGGCCGCGCGCCCCGCGCCCCGCTGCGGTCGTCGTCGCCCCGGAGACCGGGCACCCGCACGTCGACACGACGGTCGAGCCCGACCCCGCCGACGGGACGGGTCTGTGGCCCCGGCTCGCGCGGTTCGTCGGCCGCAAGGCCCGGCCCGTGTGGATCATCACGGCCGTCGCCCTCGGTGTCGGGGCGGCGTTCCTGCCCACCCTGAACGCGTCCGGGACCAACCAGGTCGACATCTTCCTGACCGACGTCGACGCGGTCGCCGGCGAGGAGGTGCTCGCCGAGCACTTCCCGGCGGGTTCCGTCCAGCCCGCGATCCTCATCGTCGACGAGGCCGACGTCGACGCCGTGACGGCCGCGGCCGAGGGCGTCGACGGCGTCGAGTCCGTGACGCCGTACACGGGAGCCCCCGCTGGAGCGCCTGCCGGCGACGCCCCGCCGCTCGCGGTCGACGGACGCGTCCGTCTCGACGTCGCGACGACGGCGTCCGCCGACACGCAGGCCGCCGTCGACACCGTCGAGGACCTGCGCACGGCCGTCCACGAGGTCAGCCCGACCGCGGTCGTCGGTGGCGCCGCCGCGGAGACGCTGGACACCAACCTGGCCAGCGAGCGGGACCTGCGCGTGATCGTCCCGGTCGTGCTCCTGGTCATCGGCGTGATCCTGATGTTCCTGCTGCGGTCGGTCGTCGCTGCGGCGCTGCTGCTCGCCGCCAACGTGCTCTCCTTCGCCGCCGCGCTGGGCGTCTCGGCCATCTTCTTCAACCACGTCTTCGGCTTCGCCGGTGCCGACCCGGTGGTCCCGCTGTTCGCGTTCGTGTTCCTCGTCGCGCTCGGCGTCGACTACTCGATCTTCCTGATGACGCGCGTCCGTGAGGAGTCGCTGAAGGTCGGGACGCGCGCCGGCGTGGTCCGCGGGCTCGCCGTGACCGGCGGCGTGATCACGTCGGCGGGTGTCGTGCTGGCCACCACGTTCGCCGCGCTCGGCGTCATCCCGCTCCTGTTCCTGGCGCAGATCGCGTTCATCGTCGCGTTCGGTGTGCTGCTCGACACGCTCGTCGTCCGCAGCCTGCTCGTGCCGGCGCTCGTGCACGACCTCGGCCGCCGGACGTGGTGGCCGAGCGCCCTGTCCCGGCACCAGGAGCACGGTCTGCACAAGGTCGCACCCGACCTAGAGTGAGGCGCATGGAGGCGCTGCGGGTCGGGCTGGTCGGGTACGGGGGAGCGGGCCGGGGGATCCACGCCCGGCTGCTGCGCGAGGCCGGTCAGCAGGTGATGTGCGTGGTCACGCGCAGCCGGGCGGAGCAGGTCGAGGCGGACTGGCCCGGCGCCCTCGTCGTCCCCGACGTCGACGGTCTCCTCGCGCATGCTGACGAGCTCGACCTCGTGGTCATCGCCAGCCCGACGGGTGAGCACGTGGCGCACGTCCTCGCGTCGCTCGACGCCGGGCTGCACGTGCTCGTCGACAAGCCGCTGGCCACCACCGCCGACGACGCCGAGCTGCTGGCATCGCGCGGCGACGGGCGGCTCACCGTGTTCCAGAACCGCCGCTGGGACCCCGAGCAGCTGACCCTGCTCGGGGTGATCGCGAGCGGGGAGCTGGGCACGGTGCACCGGTTCGAGCGGCGGTGGGAGAGGTTCCGTCCCGTACCGCAGGACCGTTGGAAAGAGAACGACCCGGACTCGGGCGGGCTCCTGCTCGACCTCGGCGCGCACCTGGTCGACTCGGCCGTCCAGCTGTTCGGGCCTGTCGCGCAGGTGTACGCCGAGCTCCACGCTCGCACCACGCCCGCCGTCGACGACGTCTTCCTGGCGCTCGTGCACGCCGCCAACGGCGTCGTGAGCCACCTGCAGGCCGGCGCCGTCGTGGGTGCCCCCGGGCCGCGCACGCGGGTGCTCGGTGACGGTGGCGCGTACCTCGTGACCAGCTTCGAGGGCGAGCCGACCCCGTTCGGTGCGCTCGACGACGCCTACGAGGAGACCCGCCGGCCCGGCGAGGCCGTGCACGAGGGCTGGCTGGTGCGTGGGGCCGACCGTCAGCCGGTGCCGCAGGCCGCCGGAGGGCACGTCGACCTGTACCACGCGGTCGTGCGGTGGGTCGTCGACGGAGGCCCGCCCCCGGTCGACCCGGCCGACGCGGCCCGCACCGCCCGGGTGCTCGACGCGGCGCTGCTGTCGGCTGCCGAGCGCAGGGTGGTCCAGCTGTCCTGACGCGGCCTGTGGACGACCGCCGACCGGGGTGAGCCGACCAGGCTTGGATGTCCCGATGGACAGGTTCGTCGTGCCGACCGATGTCGAGACCGCCCTCGTGGACGCCGGGTTCCATCCCGTCGAGGTCGCCGGATCCGGGTGGCTCGCCGTGGCTCTCGACGGCTCTGACCGACGGCTGGAGCTGCACGTCGTCCCGGCAGTGGTCGACGCCGGGACGTCCGACCGCGCCGCGCGGCTGTGCGCGGTCCGGCACGAGCACCTTCCGCAGGTCCTCGACGTCATCGAGCTGTCGTCCGGTCGGCTCGGCCTCGTCGTCGAGCACGTGGACGGCCTCTCCCTCGCGCAGATCCGCGCCGCCCGAGCACCGCTGGCCGACGGCGAGGCTGCGACGGTGGCCATCCCCGTGGCCGGTGCCCTTGCCGCGCTGCACGACGCCGGGCTGTCCCACGGGGCCGTGAGCGAGTCGACGGTCGTGGTCCGACCCGATGGCCGCCCGGCCCTGGTCGACCTGCGCGGTGCCCTCTCCGGCGGCGCCGACACCGAGACGGACGTCCGGTGCCTGGTCGCCACCGTGCTCGACCAGATGCCGGGCGCGGACGTGCACCTGGTGTCCGACCAGGAGGACGACAGGAGTCTGCGGGAGGCCTTCGCCGGGTTGCTGGCCCGGCCCGGGCTCGACGCCGACCACGTGGTCGACGCCTGCTATGCGACCGCGGACCCCGAACCTGTGCGGCTCCCCGACGCGGGCGCCCGGGCTTCCTCGGCGCTGACGGCCATGGCCCGTGAGGGCGATCCCGCGCGGGTGCTGAGCACGACCCGTCGGCAGGACAGGGCGCGGCGCAGGCGGCGCACGGCCCGGATCTCTGTCGGTGTGCTGGTCGCTGTCGCGGTGGTGGCAGCGGGCGTCGGGGGAGTGCACCTCGTCGGCAGACCGCCGGAGCCGGCACCCGTGGCCGACGACCCGGTGCGGGCCGCCATCGAGCTGAGCCGGGTCCGGGCGCAGGTCATCGAGACCGGCGACGTGTCCCAGCTGGGGACGGTCGACGTCCCCGACGGGCCGGCGGCGGCGGCGGACGCGCAGGTCCTGGCGGGCCTCGACGGCGCGCGCGTCGACGGGCTGTCGATCGACGTGCGGGACGCGCGTCTCGTCGAGGACGACGGCCGACGACGCGACACCACGGACGTCGCCGTGACGTCCGCGATGTCCGCGCACGTCCGGGTTCCCGCCGACGGTGGTGCCGCGGTGCAGGTGGCGGCGTCCGAGGCGCGGACCGTGGTGCTGGGCCTGCGGTGGACCGACGACGGCTGGCGCGTCTGGGACGTCGTGGAGCCGTGACGTCAGTCGCGCTGGGCGACCCACTCCGCCGCGGTGGCAAGGTCGGCGTGAACCGGCACGAAGCCGCTGGCGTCGAGCACGGCGGGAACAGCGCGGATGGACCCGAGGACCTCGGAGGAGAAGTCTCCGAGCACCGCGCGGAGCGCGAACGCGGGCACCGGCACGACCGCGGGCCGGTGCATCGCCCGGGCGAGCGCCGCGACCACCTCGGCGTTGCGCGCCGGGGCGGTCACCAGGTTGACGGGGCCGTGCACCGGTGCGGTCAGCAGGTGCTCGACGGCCCGGACGTGGTCGAGCAGGGTGATCCACGGCCAGAACTGCCGCCCCGACCCGAGCCGCCCTCCGACGCCGAGCCGGATCAACGGGAGCAGCCGGCCGAGGGCACCGCCACCCTGGCCCAGCACGATGCCGGTCCGCAGGTGGACCACCCGCACGCCGGCGTCCTGCGCGGGAGCGGTCGCCGCCTCCCAGTGCCGCACGACGTTGGCGAAGAACGTCGTCCCGATCGGCTCGTCCTCGTCCAGCAGGTCCTCGCCGCGCGAGCCGTACGCGCCGATCCCCGACGCCTGGAGCAGCACCTGCGGGCCGTCGTCGAGGGCAGCGAGCGTCCGGGCGAGCAGACCGGTGGTGTTCAGGCGGGACGAGAGGACCTCACGCTTGCGGGCCGTCGTGAGGGGTCGGGAGCCGGGGTTGACCCCCGCGAGGTTGATGACGGCGTCGGAGCCGGCGATCGCGTCGGGGTCGAGGCGCCCTGCGTCCGGGTCCCAGGAGATCTGCGACGGGCCCCGCGCAGAACCCCGCACCAGGACGCGGACGTCGTGACCGTCGCGCTGGAGGTGGGGGACGAGAGCGGACCCGATGAAGCCGTGCGACCCGGCGATGACGACCTGCATGGCGCTCACCCTACGGTCGGTCCGCGTCGCCGGCCCGGCGGGCGCCGACGCACGGCGGCCCGGCACCCTCGCGGGGTACCGGGCCGTCGTGGTGGGTCAGGTGCTGCGGGTCAGAGGCCGACCTCGGACTCGAACGAGCCCTCCTCGATGCGGCTCTTGACCGCGGAGAGGTAGCGGGACGCGTCGGCGCCGTCGACCAGGCGGTGGTCGTACGACAGCGACAGGTAGCACATCGACCGGATCGCGATGACCTCGGCGCCGTCGGCGTCCTGGATGACGACGGGGCGCTTGACGATCGCGCCCGTGCCCAGGATCGCGGACGTGCCGCCGGGGACGATCGGGGTGTCGATGATCGCGCCGCCGGAACCCGTGTTGGTCACGGTGAACGTGGCACCGCTGAGCTCGTCCGGCGTGACCTTGTTCTGGCGGGTGCGACCCGCCAGATCGACGATCTTGCGCGAGATGCCGGCGAGGTTCAGGTCGCCCGCGTCGCGGATCACCGGGACGAGGAGGCCCTTCTCGGTGTCGACGGCGATGCCGACGTTCTCCTGCGCGTGGTACGTGATCTGGTTGCCCTCGAGCACGCCGTTGATCTTCGGGAACGCCTTGAGCGCCTCGACGGCGGCCAGCACGAAGAACGGCAGGAACGTGAGGTTGACGCCCTCGCGTGCCTTGAAGTCCTCCTTGGCCTTCGCTCGGAGCCGGGCGACACGCGTCACGTCGACCTCGACGACCGTGGTCAGCTGCGCCTGCGAGTGCAGTGCGTCGACCATGCGCTCGGCGATGATCTGACGGAGCCGGCTGGCCTTCTCCGTCGTGCCCCGCAGCGGCAAGACCGCCGGAACTGCGGCGGCGGGCTTGGCGGCGGGTGCGGCCGGCGCTGCGGCAGCAGGCTGGGCCTTGGCGGCCTCGGCGGCAGCCTTCTCCGCCTCGGCCTTGGCCGCGGCGTCGAGGACGTCCTCTTTGCGGATCCGACCACCCACACCGGTGCCGACGAGCGACGCGACGTCGACACCCTTCTCGGCCGCGAGCTTGCGGACGAGCGGCGTCAGGTAGGTGCCCGACACCGAAGGAGCAGGGGCGGGGGAGGCTGCGGGCGTGGCGGGCACCGGCGCAGGCGTCGGTGTCGCCGGGACGGGAGCGGGCGTGGTCTCCTTCTCGGCGGCCGGCTCYGGCTCCGGCTCGGGGGTCTTCTCCGGCTCCGGAGCGGGCTCGGGCGCCTTCTCCTCGGCCGGCGCCGACTCCTGGGGCGCGGCGGCGGGGGCGGACCCGGAGCCGATGACGGCGAGCACCGCACCGACCTGGACCGTCTCGTCCTCCTGGACCAGGATCTGCTGCAGCGTGCCGGCGAACGGGGACGGGATCTCGGTGTCGACCTTGTCCGTCGAGATCTCGAGCAGCGGCTCGTCGAGCGCGACCTCGTCGCCGACCGCCTTGAGCCAGCGGGTGACGGTGCCCTCGGTGACGGACTCGCCCAGCGCAGGGAGCGTGACGTTCTCGCCGGTCCCGCCCTGCTCGACGGCAGCCGGTGCGGCGGCGGGCTCCTCGTGCTCCTCGACGGACTGCTCCGCGGCAGCGGTCTCCGCAGCGGGCTCCTCCGCGGGAGCCTGCTCGGCGGGCGCCTCCGCTGCGGGAGCCTGCTCGGCCGGAGCCTCCTCGGCGGCCGCCTGCGGGGCCGACTCCTCGGCCGGAGCGGCGTCCTGCGAGGACGCGCCCTCGCCGGAACCGATGACGGCGAGCGTCGCGCCGACCTCGACGGTCTCGTCCTCCTGGACCAGGATCTGCTCCAGGACGCCGGCGAACGGCGAGGGGATCTCGGTGTCGACCTTGTCGGTCGAGATCTCGAGCAGCGGCTCGTCGACCTCCACCGTGTCGCCCACGTTCTTCAGCCAGCGGGTGACGGTCCCCTCGGTGACGGACTCACCGAGTGCGGGCAGCTGCACGTTGTCGGACATGACCGCTCGTGTCTCCTTCGATTCGTGAGGTCAGTTGTGGGCGTGCAGCGGCTTGCCGGCGAGCGCGAGGTGCGCCTCCCCGAGGGCCTCGTTCTGCGTGGGGTGGGCGTGCACGAGGGAGGCGACGTCCTCGGGGTAGGCCTCCCAGTTCACGATGAGCTGGCCCTCGCCGATGAGCTCGCCGACTCGCGCGCCGATCATGTGGACGCCGATGACCGGTCCGTCCTTCTGGCGCACGAGCTTGACGAATCCCTGGGTGCCGAGGATCTGGCTCTTGCCGTTGCCGCCCAGGTTGTACTCGAGCGTCTCGACGCCGTCGGCCCCGTGGACCTCCTTGGCGCGCGCCTCCGTGAGACCGACCGAGGCGACCTCGGGGTCGGAGTAGGTCACGCGCGGGATGCCCGACTCGACGATGCCGGCCGGCTTGAGCCCGGCGATCTCCTCGGCGACGAAGATGCCCTGCGCGAACCCGCGGTGCGCGAGCTGCAGGCCGGGGACGATGTCACCCACGGCGTAGATGTTGCCGACGCCGGTGTGCAGGCGCTCGTCGGTGATGACGAAGCCGCGGTCGAGGGTGATGCCCTGCTCCTCGTAGCCGACGCCGGAGGTGCGGGGTCCGCGACCCACGGCCACGAGCAGGAGGTCGGCGTCGAACGTCTTGCCGTCTTCGAGCGAGACGTGCACGCCGTTGTCGTCCTGGGTCACGCCGGCGAACCGGACGCCCAGGTTGAAGTTGATGCCGCGCTTGCGGAACTGGCGCTCGAACGCCTTGGACAGCGACTCGTCCTCGTTGGCGATGAGGTGGGGGAGCGCCTCGATGATCGTGACGTCCGCGCCGAAGGACTTCCAGACGCTGGCGAACTCCGACCCGATGACGCCGCCGCCGAGCACGATGACCGACTTCGGGACCCAGTCGAGCTGGAGGGCCTGGTCCGAGGTGATGACCCGGCCGCCGATCTCGAGGCCAGGCAGCGAGCGCGCGTACGAGCCGGTGCCGAGCACGATGTACTCGCCGGTGACCCGCTCGCCGTTGACCTCGACCGTGTCCTTGGCGACGAGCTTGCCGTAGCCCTCGAAGACGGTGATCTTGCGGGACTTGATCAGTCCCTGCAGGCCCTTGTAGAGGCGACCGATCACGGTGGCCTTGTACTCGTTCACACCGTTCATGTCGATGTGGTCGAGGCTGGTGTGGACGCCGAAGTGGGCGCCGTCGCGGGCGTTGTCCGCCAGCTCGGCGGCGTGCAGCAGCGCCTTGGTGGGTACGCAGCCGACGTGCAGGCAGGTGCCGCCCACCTTGTCGGCCTCGATGAGGGCGACGGACTTGCCCAGCTGTGCGGCGCGCAGTGCGGCTGCGTAGCCGCCGCTGCCTCCGCCCAGGACGACGATGTCGAAAGCGGTGCCGTTCGTGTCGGCCACGTGCAGACTCCTCATACGCAGACTTGGTGGTCTCGAGCTCGCCGACCATCCTGTCATCCCCGCAGGGATGGAACGACCCGGACGGCGGACGCGCCCATGTGACACTCAGAACAGTCGTCCCATGACTGGTGTTCCGTCTCGTGCGTCACGTCCGGGTTCCACCCCGCAGATCGACAGGTTCGCAGGCTACCCTCGTGCGCCATGGGCCTGTTCTCCCGCCGCAAGCCGGCCGCCACCGACGCCCCGACGGACCGGGGCGCGCGTGAGGCGACGCTCGCCCACCTGAAGGACTTCGTCGCCACCCGCGTCGGCGTCGAGGCGTACGTCGAGCCGCAGACCAACTCGACGCCGACGACGATGATGCTCGTCGCCACGGACGGTGAGTGGACCCGCCGCCGGGTGCCGGACCCGAAGACGGCCTGGGAGCTGGCCCGAGACATGGGGATCCCGGTGTACGACGTGCAGCGGACCGGCTACCCGCAGCGCGTCCGGGACTGGAACTCGCGCCAGCGGCTCGCCGGCAAGCGCAAGCACGCCTAGCGTCCTAGGCCGTCGGCGCACGCCTCTCGAGCAGGGCGAGCAGCGTCCGCACCCCGACGCCGGTGCCGCCCACGGGCGTGTAGCCGTGCGCGGTCCGCTCGTTGTACGCGGGGCCCGCGATGTCGAGGTGCGCCCACGGCGTCTGACCGACGAACTCCTGCAGGAAGATCCCCGCGGTGAGCATGCCGCCGAACCGGTCGCCGATGTTCGCGATGTCCGCGACCTTCGACTTCAGGCCCGCCCGCAGGTCCGCGGGGAGCGGCATCGGCCAGAACTGCTCGCCGCTGACCTCGGCGGCCGCGACGACCTCACCGCGCACGTCGTCGGTGCCCATCACCGCGGACACGCGGTGCCCGAGCGCGACCAGCTGGGCACCGGTGAGGGTGGCGATGTCGAGGACGACGTCGGGCTTCTCCTCGATGGCGGCGACCAGACCGTCGGCCATCACGAGGCGGCCCTCGGCGTCGGTGTTCAGCACCTCGACGGTCTTCCCGCCGCGGATGGTCAGCACGTCGGACGGGCGCTGCGCCGTGCCGGACGGCATGTTCTCCGCGAGGCAGAGCCAGCCGGTGACCGCGACGGGCAGCTCGAGGCGCGCGGCCGCGACCACGGTGTGCAGCACGGCGGCAGCACCGGCCATGTCGGACTTCATGGCCTCCATGCCGGCGGCCGGCTTGATCGAGATGCCACCCGAGTCGAACGTGATCCCCTTGCCGACGAGGGCGACCTTGACCTTCGGACGCGACGGCGAGTACGACACCTTGACCAGCCGGGGACCACGCACGGAGCCCTGACCGACGCCGATCAGACCGCCGTAGCCGCCGGCGGCGAGCGCCTTGTCGTCGAGCACCGTGACCTTGAGGCCCTTGGCGCCCGAGTCCTTGACGGCGGCCTTGGCGGCCTCCGCGAACGCGGCCGGGTAGAGGTCGTTCGGCGCAGCGTTGACCAGGTCGCGCGTGCCGTGCACGGCGGCGGCGACGATCTCGGCGCGGGCGACCGCTGACAGCGTCGCGCGGTCCCGCGGGTGCGCGGTGACGATCTGGATCGTTCTCACGGGCGCCTGCTTGGCCGCCTCGGAGGCGCGGTAGCGCATGTAGGAGTACGCGCCGAACAGGGCGCCCTCCGCGACCGCGGCCACGGACTCCGCGTCGTCTGCCGGGAGCGCGAGACCGACGCTCGCGGTGCCGGCGAGCTCGCGCGTCGCCGCCCCGGCTGCGCGGCGGAGCGTCTCGGGGGTGATCTTGTCGGCCGGTCCGACGCCCGTGAGCACGAGCA
Source organism: Cellulomonas sp. Root485 (assembly GCF_001426705.1). GTDB lineage: Bacteria > Actinomycetota > Actinomycetes > Actinomycetales > Cellulomonadaceae > Cellulomonas. The sequence goes on from NZ_LMFC01000001.1 coordinate 1,149,368, forward strand.
CCGTGGCGGCCAGCGCGGTGCCGGGAAGCCGGCGGACCTCGTCCGCCGCCCCGGTGATGCCGAGCGCTGCGGCATCGGCCAGCTGGGCGCGCAGCTCCTTGGGGAGGCTGTCGATGCCGAGGACGGTCGGTGCCCCGTCCTGCTGGGCGACAGCGACCACGAGGGCGTCGACGGCGAGGCGGGCAGGGTCGTGGGAGGTCAGCGAGACGGTCACGCGTCGATGATAGGCATGGGCACTGTCGGGCCGGTCGGCTCTGGTGCTCTGCGCCGGTACGGTGGGGCACCGTGATCGTCCCCCTCGCGCTCCTCGTCGGCGCCCTGTGCCTCGCCCTGGGTGCATGGGCCGCCTGGTTCGTCGTCCGGGACCGCGCCGTGGTGCTGCGCCAGCTGTGGGGCGCCGCCGTCATCGAAGGTGTGCTCGTCCTGCAGGCCGCGATCGCCGGCATCCTCGCCGCGACCGGCTCGCCCGACGTCGACGGTGTCCTGCTCTGGGGCTACGTCCTCACCCAGGCGCTGATCCTGCCGATCGCCGCCGCGTGGGCGTTCGCCGAGCGCTCCCGCTGGAGCTCGGTGGTGCTGCTCGTGGCGGCGGTGACCGTGGCGTTCCTCGAGTTCCGACTGCTCCAGATCTGGGGGACCGTGTGACCGACCGACCGACGGCAACGCAGAGACCGACGGGGAGCGGCCCGGGCCGCCTCCTCGTGGCGGTCTACGGGATCCTCGCGCTCGCCGCGACGGCCCGCGGGATCTACCAGGTGGCGACCAAGCTCGACGAGGCGCCGGTCGCGTACCTGCTCTCGCTCGCCGCCGGCCTCGTGTACGTCGTCGCGACGATCGCGCTGGCCACGGACCGGCGCACGCTGGCGTGGTGGGCGGTGTCGATCGAGATGGTCGGCGTGCTGACCGTCGGGCTGCTGTCGCTCGTCGACGTGGGGGACTTCCCCGACGAGACGGTGTGGTCGGCGTTCGGCCAGGGCTACGGGTACGTCCCGCTGGTGCTGCCGTTCCTCGGCCTGGTGTGGCTGTGGCGCACGCGGCGGACGCCCGACGTGCCGCCCGCGTCGGACGACCTAGGGTGAAGAACGTGTACCGACTGCTGTTCGACCTCGTGTTCCGTCGCATGGATCCGGAGCGCGCCCACGAGGTGGCGTTCCGGTTGATCCGGGCGGTGGCGCAGGTCCCGTTCCTGCGCGACGCGGTGCACCGGGTCTTCCGGGCCTCCGACGCAGGAGTCGTGCACGTCTGGGGGCGACGGTTCCCCTCGAGGTTCGGGCTGGCGGCCGGGTTCGACAAGAACGCGGTCGGGGTCGCGGGCCTGACGATGCTCGGCTTCGGGTTCGTGGAGGTCGGTACGGTCACGGCGCACGCGCAGCCGGGCAACGAGCCGCCCCGGCTCTGGCGCGTCCTGGAGCAGCGCGCGCTGCGCAACCGGATGGGCTTCAACAACGAGGGCTCGGCGGCGGTGGCGGACCGGCTGCGGCGCCTGCGTGCTACTCCGGCGGGCCGTCGGCTCGTGGTCGGGGTCAACATCGGCAAGACCAAGGTGACCCCCGCCGAGCAGGCGCCGGCCGACTACGCGACGAGTGCCGGCCGCCTCGCGCCGTACGCGGACTACCTGGTGGTGAACGTGTCGTCCCCGAACACCCCGGGCCTGCGCGACCTGCAGTCGGTCGAGGCGCTCCGCCCGATCCTGGAGGCCACCCGGGTGGCCGCCGACGAGGCGACCGCGTCGGCAGGGCTCGCCCCGGTGCCGTTGCTGGTCAAGATCGCCCCGGACCTGTCCGACGACGACGTGGACGCGGTGGCCGAGCTCGCCGCCGAGCTGGGTCTGGACGGGATCGTCGCGGTCAACACGACCATCGGCCACGACCTCGGGCCCGGCGGGCTGTCCGGCCCTCCCGTGCTGGCCCGCGGTCTCGACGTCGTGGCCCGGCTGCGTAACCAGCTCGGCCCCGACGCGGTGATCATCGGCGTAGGTGGCATCACGACCGCCGCCGACGCGCGCGAGTACGTGGCCGTCGGCGCGACCCTCGTCCAGGGCTACACGGGCCTCATCTACGAGGGTCCGGCGTATGCGTCGCGGATCACCCGCGCCCTCGCGGCGGACGAGGCGTTGCGCGGTCCGGCTCGACGCAAGGCGGTCGCGTGATGGTCGTGCGGCCGCAGTGGGAGTGGCGTTTCGACGGTGCCGACGGGTCGGTGCTCGACCGGCCGGTGAGCCCGGTGTTCACCACGCAGTACGACGCCGAGCAGTGGCTCGGCGAGCACTGGCGCACGCTGGCCGCCCAGGGTGTGCACGCGGTGGGTCTGCTGCACGAGGGCACCCAGGCTACGCCCACTCTCACGCTGCCGCTGATCTGAGCGTCACACCAGCGCGTGCACCCGGTCGGGTCCGGTGACCGGTGCGGTGATCCCGAGCCCCGCCCACGCGGAGGCCAGCCCGGCGACCGCTCGGCGCAGGTCGTCGGGTGACGTGGTGAACGGCAGCCGCAGGTTGCGCTCGAAGCTGCCGTCCACGCCGAACGCCGTGCCGGGGACGACGCGGACCCCGTGCCGGGTGGAGAAAGCGGCCAGGGCGCTGGACACGGGAGCGCCCAGATCCGCCCAGAGGGACAGCCCGCCCGCCGGCACGTCGAACCGCCAGGAGGGCAGCTGGTCGAGCAGCAGGCCGGCCAACAGGTCGCGCCGGGCGCGCAGCTCGGTCCGTCGACGGTCCAGCAGATCGGTCGGTTGCGCGAGCAGCTCGGCAACGACCAGCTGCTCCAGCACCGCTGTCCCGTGGTCGGTGTGCGCACGCGTGGAGGCGAGCCGGAAGACCAGGTCCGGGTGCGCGCGGACCCAGCCGACCCGCAACCCGCCCCAGTAGCTCTTGGACGCCGAGCCGATCGAGATGACGTAGGCCGACGCCGTGCCGTCGTCTGCGTACGAGCGGGGCGCCGGGCCGTCCATGGTCAGCTCGGTCAGGACCTCGTCGCCGACGATCGCCGTGCGATACCGCCGGGCCAGGGCACGCACCTGGGCGCGCTCCTCGTCGTCGAGGCTGGTCCCGGTGGGGTTGTGGTGGTCGGGGATCAGGTAGACCAGCCGGGGCGACACCTGCCGCAGGGTCGACTCGAGCAGGTCGATGTCCAGACCGGAGCTGCCTGACGGGACCGGTACCGGGCGGGCACCGACGCTCCGCACCACGTCGATCGCGAGCGGGTAGGTGGGGTGCTCGACGACGACTCGGTCGCCGGGGCCGGCATGCGCTGTGACCAGCAGGTGGATCGCCTGCTGCGCCCCCGTCGTGATCAGGACCTGGTCCGGGCTCGTGGGAGTTCCGCGCCCGGTGTACCAGCGGGCGACGGCCTCACGCAGCACCGGGAGACCGAGGGGGGAGTAGCCGGTTCCGGAGAGGTGGCGGGGGAGTGCGTCGAGCGCCGCGAGGTAGGCGCCGTGCAGGGACGAGGGTGCCGACGGAGCCGCCATCGCCAGATCGACGACGCCCGGCTCGTGCCCTACGGACTCCGCCATCGACACGCGAGCGCCAGGTCCCGTCGGAAGGGTGGTGACCGTTCCCGAGCCCCGTCGGCTCACGAGGTAGCCCTCGTCACGAAGCAGCCCGTACGTCGCGGTGGTTGTCGTTCGGGACACACCGGCGGCATCGGCGAGCTCGCGCTCGCTGGGTAGGCGAGTGCTCAGCGGGACGGATCCGGAGAGGATCGCGGCCCGCAGTGCGTCCGCGAGTGCGACGTAGGCCGGGCCGGGCCGCTGCCATGCGCCCAGCACGGCGTCCAGGCGGAGGCCGCTGATCCGGCGGTCCGTGGGCAGCTCCTCCGTGGTCATAGGGCCACTATGGCAGAAGTGGCTATTCCAAGCGAGGCCACATAGGAGCCAGAGTTGCGTCCCATGGAGATGTGGTTGTGGTTCGGGATAGCGGTCGTCCTGCTCGCGGGGCTCGTCGTGGCGCTGTGGCGCACGGTCCGGCGAGACGGGCTGGGACACAGGCCTCCGCCGACGGCACAGCGGGCATGGTCCGAGCAGTCCGAGCTGCTCACGTGAGCCGCGACGGCGGGCGGACGTATGCTCGCGCGGTGCTGCCCTGGATGCGTCCCGACGCGCGCCCCGTGCGTCGAGGCGTGCAGCTGCTGGTCGGCCTCGTCCTGTACGCGGCGTCGATCGCGATGCTGGTGGACGCCGGCCTGGGCAGCATGCCGTGGGACGTCCTCACCCAGGGGATCGTGCTCCGCACGGACCTGTCGTTCGGTGTCGTCACCCTGCTGACCGGGCTGGTCGTCCTGGCGTGCTGGATCCCGCTGCGGCAGCGGCCCGGTGTCGGGACCGTCGCGAACGTCATCGTGATCAGCGCACTCGTGGACCCGTTCCTCACACTGCTCGACGGGCTCCCGGACGCGCTCGGCGTGCGCATCGCGCTGGCGGCCTCCGGCATCGTGCTCAACGGCCTGGCGACGGGCCTGTACGTCGGTGCCCGCCTCGGGCCGGGCCCGCGCGACGGACTCATGACCGGGCTCGTCCGCCGGACCGGGCGCTCCGTGCGGCTGGTCCGCACCACCATCGAGGTCACCGTCGTGTCGGTCGGCTGGCTGCTGGGCGGCACGGTCGGGTTCGCGACCCTGGCCTACGCGCTGGCCATCGGGCCGCTCGTGCACCTGTTCCTGGCGCGCCTGACGGTCCCGGTCCCGGTCGCGACGGAGGAACTCGTCACGGTGTGAGGCAGACCCGGCCCCATCGCTGGGGCCGGGTCCTCGCTCAGCGTGCGGGCGGCGCGTTCTTCGCGGTCTCGGCCGGGTCGGAGACCACCGAGTCACCCAGGACCGTGTCGATCCGGGTGAGCAGCTCGGCCGGGATCGTCACGCCGGAGGCCTTGACGTTCTCGGTGACCTGCTCGGGCCGCGACGCGCCGATGATCGCGGCGGCGACGTTCTCGTTCTGCAGCACCCATGCCACGGCCAGCTGGGCCAGCGACAGGCCGAGCTCGTCGGCGACCGGGGTGAGGTCCTGCACCCGCTGCAGCACGTCGGGCTGCTCCAGGAAGCGGCCGATGAACCGGGCGCCACCCTTCTCGTCGGTCGCGCGGGACCCGGCGGGCGGCGCCTCGCCCGGCTTGTACTTGCCGGTGAGCACGCCCTGCGCCACCGGCGACCAGACGATCTGCGACACCCCGAGCTCCGCGGACGTCGGGACGACCTCGCCCTCGATGACCCGCCAGAGGGCCGAGTACTGCGGCTGGTTCGAGATGAGCTGGAAGCCGAGGTCCTGGGCGAGCGCGTGGCCGGCGCGGATCTGGTCGGCGGTCCACTCGCTCACGCCGATGTAGAGCGCCTTGCCCGAGCGCACGACGTCGGCGAACGCCTGCATCGTCTCCTCGAGCGGGGTCGACTCGTCATAGCGGTGCGCCTGGTACAGGTCGACGTAGTCCGTCTGGAGGCGCTGCAGCGAGCCGTCGATCGACTCGAGGATGTGCTTGCGCGACAGCCCCATGTCGTTGGCGCCGCCAGGGCCGGTCGGCCAGTACACCTTGGTGAAGATCTCGAGCGACTGGCGCCGCTCGCCCTTCAGCGCCTCGCCGAGGACGGTCTCGGCCTTGGTGTTCGCGTAGACGTCCGCGGTGTCGAAGCTCGTGATGCCCGCGTCGAGCGCGGCGCGCACGCAGGCCTTCGCGGTGTCGTTCTCCACCTGCGAGCCGTGCGTGAGCCAGTTGCCGTAGGTGATCTCGGTGATCTTCAGGCCGGAGCGGCCCAGGTAGCGGTAGGAAACCATGCCCGCCACCCTACGGCGGCGTCAGACGGGTCGCTGTCCGTGCTTGACCTGTGCCTTGGGCATGCGGGACGGGCGGATCTGGAACGCCCGCAGGACGCCGTACATGGCCGCGCCGCGCGGGATCTGCTCGATCCCGAACTTGGCGACGAGGCGCTTCTTCAGGCCGCGCCACATCAGCCAGCCGTCGATGACCGCCGCGATGATGTAGACGTACAGCGCCAGGATGGCGAAGACGGCGAACTCGGTCTTGGCCAGGGCGAACTGGATGACCAGGAACACGGCAGCCACCGGCAGGAAGAACTCGCCCAGGTTCCAGCGGGCGTCGACCGAGTCACGGATGAAGCGACGCACAGGCCCGCGGTCCTTCGCCGGCATGTTGCGCTCGTCACCGGTCTGCATCGCCCGGTACTCGATGTCACGCTGCGCCTTGGCCCGCTCGCGGCTGGCCTTCTTCGTGGCCGGTGCCACGAGGGGACGCTTGTTCGCCGCCTCGGAGACCTTCCGCTTCGGCGTCGGGCGGCCCTTGCCCGCATCCGTGGGCGGCGGCGTGCTCTCCGTCAGTGCGGGAGTCACGGGCTGGGGGTCGTTGCTGCGTCCGAACACCCCGCCAGGGTAGTCGAGTAGCGTGCTGGTCCGTGACCGACGCCGCCCCCTCCTCGCCCATCCTCCCCGGCGACCGGACGGACGCGCTGCGCGCGCGGACCGCCGCCGCGTTCGGCGCGCTGCGCGCCGACCTGGAGGCCCTCGTCCGCATCCCGAGCGTGTCCAACGCCGAGTTCGACCAGACGCACGTGGCGGCGAGCGCCGATGCCGTCGTGGCACTGCTGCGCGGCGCCGGCCTCGACGACGTCCAGGTCCTGTCCGTGCCGTCGGGTGCTCCCGCGGTCGTCGGCCGCCGCCCAGCGCCGGAGGGTGCGCCGACCGTCCTCCTGTACGCGCACCACGACGTGCAGCCGCCCGGGGACGACGCCGACTGGGACAGCCCGCCGTTCGAGCCCACCGAGCGCGACGGACGCCTGTACGGGCGCGGTGCCGCCGACGACAAGGCCGGCGTGATCGCGCACGTGGGAGCCCTGCGCGTGCTGGGGGACGAGCTCGGCGTCGGTGTCACGGTGTTCATCGAGGGCGAGGAGGAGATCGGCTCGCCGACGTTCACCGAGTTCCTGCACGCCTACCAGGACCTTCTGCGCGCCGACGTGATCGTCGTCGCCGACTCCTCGAACTGGGCGATCGGGGTGCCGGGCCTCACCACGTCGCTCCGTGGCCTGGTGGACTGCGTCGTCGAGGTGGCGGTGCTGGAGCACGCCGTGCACTCGGGGATGTTCGGCGGCGCGATCCTCGACGCGCCCACGCTGCTGGCGCGGCTGATCACCACGTTGCACGACGACGAGGGCAACGTCGCCGTCGACGGCCTGGTGCAGGCATCCGACCCGACCGTCGACTACGACGAGGCGACGTTCCGTGCCGACGCGAGCGTGCTCGACGGTGTCCGCCTCGCGGGCACGGGACCCATCACGGCCCGGCTGTGGACCCGCCCGGCGATCGGTGTCATCGGCTTCGACGCCCCGCGGGTGGCGAGCGCGTCGAACACGATCACGCCGCGCGCGTCGGCCAAGCTCTCCGTCCGCCTCGCACCCGGCCAGGACCCGGACGCCGCCATGGTCGCGCTGCGGACGCACCTCGTCGGCAATGCGCCCTTCGGCGCGCGCGTCACCGTGACGGACGGCGAGAAGGGCAAGCCGTTCCAGGCGCCGACCGACTCGACGGCGATGCAGGCGGCCCGGTGGGCGTTCGCGCAGTCGTGGGGGACCGAGCCTGTGGACATCGGGGTCGGCGGGTCCATCCCGTTCATCGCCGACCTGCTGGAGGTCTACCCGGAGGCGGCGATCCTGGTCACGGGTGTGGAGGACCCGGACGGCCGCGCGCACGGCGCCAACGAGTCGGTGCACCTCGGAGAGCTGGAGAAGGTCGTGCTCGCCGAGGCGCTGCTGCTGGAGCGGCTGGCCTCGGGCAGCTAGAGGTCGCCCACGCGTGCCGTGCCCTGCAGCCCCCGGCGTCAGGTGGCGGGCTGGTCCCTGTGCGCGACACCGACCGCCTCGGCCCACGCCTGCACGTCGGCGGGGAGCTCGGGCGACGGGCCGTCGTGCGTGCCCAGCAGGTCGATGACGTCCGGTGCGGGCACGCGCGACCCGTCACGGCTGAGGAACCGACCGGCGATCACCCCGCGGGCGACGTGCTGACCGCCGCGCGTGAACGTCTGCTCGAGGTATGCGCAGCGCGGGTCCCAGCCCAGCAGGCGGGTGGTGATCTCGAACCGCTGGCCGAGGGTCAGCGAACGGCGGTACGAGACGGTCGACGACGCGACGACCGGGTACCAGCCGCGCTCGTTCAGCAGGCCGAACGCTCCGAGGTCCGCCAGGAAGTTGCTCCGCGCGACGTCCATCATCTGCAGGTACACGCCGTTGTTCACGTGGCGGTAGAAGTCCAGGTCGCCGAGGTGGACCCGCAGCTGCGTGACCGACGGGTCGAGCACCCCGCGGCCGGGAACGGCCCGGCGAGGGCGGGTGGTGGCCAGTGCGAGCTGGATCATCCTGGTCATTCGCGCGATGTTACTCGCGAGTAGGTTCGACCGGAACCGGGACGAAGTGCTCGACGACCGGGAACGGGTCGTAGAAGTGGTGCAGGAGCTCGCGCCACCGGGCGTACTGCGGCGACCCGCGGAACCCCACCTCGTGCGCCTCCACCGAGTCCCACCCGATCAGCAGCAGGTACGTCCCTTCCTGCTCGACACCGCGCGAGACGCGGATCCCGCGGAAGCCTGGCATGCCCGAGACGAGCGGCACCGCCTCGGCCATCGCCGCCTCGAACGCCTCGTGCTCGCCCGCGCGCACCGGCAGGAGGGCGTGCTCGAGCACGGGGGCGTCGAGCAGACCGGTCATACGGGAGGCTCGGGGTCGTACTGGATGCCGCGACGCACCGCGCGGGCGGCGTCGACCGACTCCAGCCGGGCGACCAGGTGCAGGGCCATGTCGATGCCCGCGGAGACCCCGGCCGAGGTGACGATGTCGCCGTCGTCGACGAACCGGGCCTCGGTGTCCGCCAGCACGCTCGGGTCGAGCACGGCCAGCTCGTCGAAGGCTTGCCAGTGCGTCGTCGCCGGGCGCCCGGACAACAGACCCGCCGCGGCGTACACGAGCGCACCCGTGCAGACGCTGGTCATCAGCGGCGTCGAGGCCCGCATCCCACGCACCCAGTCCAGGTGGGCCGGGTCGCGCAGGAGCGCCCGGGTGCCGAAGCCCCCGGGGTACACCAGGACGTGCAACGGGCCGACCTCGTCCGCGCTCAGGTCGGGGACCAGCCGCAGGCCCTTGGCGCACCGGACGCCGCTGCCGTCGAGCGAGAACGTCACGACCTCGGGCCGCAGCTCCGAGTGCCGCGCCCAGTAGGCGAGCACCTCGTACGGGCCGACGACGTCGAGCTCCTCGGCGTCGTCGAACACGAAGATGCCCACCCGCATGTGGTGCCCGGTCGGCACGGTCAGTACCCCGGCAGGGCGAGCATCTGGTCGAGCGCGACCCGGGCCCAGTGGGCGTCGTCGGCGTCCACGACGATCCGGTTGACCGGCCGGCCCGCCACCAGGGACTCCATCGCCCACACCAGGTGCGGCAGGTCGATGCGGTTCATGGTCGAGCAGAAGCACACCGTCGAGTCGAGGTAGTGGATGTTCTTGTCCGGGTGCGCGGCCGCGAGCCGGCGGACCAGGTTGAGCTCGGTGCCGACGGCCCAGGAGCTGCCCGGCGCGGCGGCGTCGAGCGCCTTGACGATGTACTCCGTCGAGCCCACCAGGTCCGCGGCGAGGACGACCTCGTGCTGGCACTCCGGGTGCACGATGACGGTCACGTCAGGGACGGCCGCGCGGATGTCGGTGACGTTCCGGACCGAGAACCGACCGTGCACCGAGCAGTGGCCGCGCCACAGGATCATGCGAGCGTCCCGCAGCTGCTCAGCGGTCAGACCGCCGCCGGGCTTGCGCGGGTCGAACACGACGCAGTCGTCGAGCGAGAGGCCCAGCTGCTGGACCGCGGTGTTGCGCCCGAGGTGCTGGTCGGGCATGAACAGCACCTTGCCGGTGCCGTCGACGCCACCCACCTTGTCGAACGCCCACCTCAGCGCCACGTGCGCGTTGGACGACGTGCAGATGGTGCCGCCGTGGCGCCCGGTGAACGCCTTGATCGACGCCGCGGAGTTCATGTAGGTCACGGGCACCGTCGACTCCGCGACGCCGGCCTCGACCAGCACGTCCCAGGCGTCCTCGACCTGGTCGATCGCCGCCATGTCCGCCATGGAGCAACCGGCGGCGAGGTCCGGGAGGATCACCTGCTGGTGGTCGGACGTGAGGATGTCGGCCGACTCGGCCATGAAGTGCACGCCGCAGAACAGGATGAACTCGGCCTCGGGCCGGGCGGCGGCCTCACGCGCGAGCTTGAACGAGTCGCCCGTGACGTCGGCGAACTCGATGACCTCGTCGCGCTGGTAGTGGTGGCCCAGCACGAACGCGCGGGACCCCAGGGCAGCGCGTGCGGCACGGGCTCGCTCGACGAGGTCCGGGTCGCTCGGTGCGGGCAGGCCGCCGACGCACTCGACGCCGCGCTCGGAGGCCAGGTCGACACCGCGGCCCAGCAGCAGGAGGGCCGACGGAGCCGGCTCGGAGAAGGTGCTCACGCTCACGCGGCGATCCTCGCACACGGGGCCTGCACGCTCACCGCCGCGGACCGTGTCACGATGCACGCCGTGCGCGTGCTCATCGCCCCCGACAGCTTCGGCTCGAGCCTGACGGCCGCCGAGGCCGCCCAGACCATCGCCGGGGCGTGGCGCACGACGGCACCGCACGACGATGTGACCGTGTGCCCGCTGTCGGACGGTGGCCCCGGCTTCGTCGCCACGCTGCAGTCGGCACTCGGCGGTGAGCTCCTCCCGGTGACCGTCGAGTCGCCGGTCGGCACGCCCGTTCCGGCGGTGATCCTGCTGGTGGGCACGACCGCTTACGTCGAGTCCGCACAGGCCGTCGGCCTCCCGCTGGTCCCCGACGGGCTGCGCGACCCCACCCGCACCTCCAGCCGCGGGGTGGGGGAGCTGCTCGCCGCCGCCCTCGACGCAGGTGCCCGACGGGTCGTCGTCGGGCTCGGCGGCTCCGCGACGAACGACGCCGGCGCGGGGGCCCTGGTGGGGTTGGCCCGCGCGCTCGGACTGCAGAGCCCGGCCGACGTCCTCGGTGCGGGCGGCGGGACGCTCGGCCAGGTCACAGCGGACGACCTTCTCGGACTGCGGGAGCTCCGCGACCGGCTGCACGACGTGGAGCTCGTCGTCGCCACCGACGTCGACGTGCCGCTGCTGGGCCTGCACGGCGCGAGCGCCGGGTTCGCGGCCCAGAAGGGGGCGACGCCCGAGCAGGCGCAGGACCTCGAGCGGGCGCTCGGGCACTTCGCGCACGCCGCCACCGCTGCCCTCGGCGACGCGGTCCGCCCGGACCTGCTCGCGGGAGCCCGTCCCGCGGCGACCGCGTCCCGGCTGACGGCCGCGCCCGGCGCCGGTGCGGCGGGCGGGTTGGGTTTCGGGCTGGCGTTGCTCGGTGCCCGGCTGGTGCCCGGCTCGGTCTTCGTGGCGGACGCCGTCGGCCTGGTAGACCTGATCGCCGACCACGACGTCGTCGTCACCGGCGAGGGCAGGTTCGACTGGCAGTCCCTGCACGGGAAGGTCGTGTCCGAGGTGGCCTCGCGCGCGCTCCCGGCCGCCGTCCCCACGGTCGTCCTCGCGGGGGAGGTGCTGGTCGGGCGTCGTGAGCTGTCCGCAGCGGGGATCACGGCCGCCTACGCGGTCGGCGAGAACCCCGAGCAGGTGGCCGCCGCGCTCGCTGCGCCGGCGCAGACCCTCGCGGCGCGTGCCGCCCGGGTAGCGAGAACCTGGTCACGTTGAGCGGAAGTCCGCCGTCGGAGTCGTACCCTGGACGGGAACAACCTCGGGTTCGGTGCTGTTGCCGAGGTTGACGCACCAGAACTGCTGTCCAGCGAGCACCCAGGAGAGACCAATGAGCGAGACCACCGCGACGCAGAGCGCGACCGAGACGCACGGCGTCCTCCTCACCGACTTCGCCGCCTCGAAGGTCCGCAGCCTGCTCGAGCAGGAGGGCCGCGACGACCTGCGTCTGCGCGTCGCCGTCCAGCCCGGTGGTTGCTCCGGCCTCATCTACCAGCTCTACTTCGACGAGCGGGTCCTCGACGGCGACGTCGTCAAGGACTACGACGGTGTCGAGGTCGTCGTCGACCGCATGAGCGTGCCGTACCTCGACGGCGCGACGATCGACTTCGCCGACTCGATCGAGAAGCAGGGCTTCACCATCGACAACCCGAACGCGGGCAGCGCGTGCGCGTGCGGCGGCTCGTTCAGCTGATCTGACGCGACGCAGGCCCGGTTTCCTCAGGGGAGCCGGGCCTTCGTCATGCGTGCGTCCGGACGGTGAGCGCGTGCACGCCGTCCTGCTCGGTGGCTCCGACCATCTCGTGGCCACGCATGCGGGCCCAGGCGGGCACGTCGTGCACCGCGGCGGGGTCGGTGGCCAGCACGGTCAGCTCGGTGCCCGGCGGCGCCTCCGCGGCGGCCCGTGCGAGGCGGATCACCGGTGCCGGGCAGCGCAGCCCGCGCGCGTCGACGGTCGTCACAGGCCGCCGACCCCCCAGGCCTGACGGACGCCGACGACGATCCCGGGCAGCTCGGCGAGGAACCGCTCGACGTCCTGGGCCGACGTGCCGCGGGGGAGCGCCAGGCGGATGTTCCCGTGCGTCAGCGCCCCCATGGCCGCCAGCACGTGGCTCGGCTCCAGCGCGCTCGACGTGCACGCCGACCCCGAGCCGACCGCGAAGCCGCGCGCGTCGAGCGCGGCCAGGAGCGCCTCGCCCTCGACGTACAGGCACGAGAACGTCAGGACGTGGGGGAGACGGTCCACCGGGTGCCCGACCACGTCCACGTCCGGCACCTCGGCCGCGACGCGCGAGCGGAGCGTGTCCACCAGCGCGCGGCGAGCGGCGTCGTCCCGAGACCTCGTCGAGACGGCCACCTGGAGCGCGACCGCGGCCGCCAGCGCGGCGGGCACGCTCACCCCGCCCGGGAACCACCGGTCCTCGTCCTCCGGCCAGTCGGGCGAACGCCGGACCCCGGACCGCGTCACGAGGACGCCGAGCCCTCCGGGGCCGCCCCAGTCGCCCGCGTCCGCCGCGAGCAGGTCCCACGCGTCGCCGACGTCCACGTGGCCGAGGCTGGCGCCCGCGTCCACCAGCAGCGGGACACCCGCGGTCCGCGCAGCGTCGTGCACGGCGCCGACAGGCTGCAGCGTGCCCACCTCGCCGTTCGCGTGCTGCAGCGCGGCGAGTGCCACCCCCGGACGGGCGAGCGCAGCCGAGAACTCCTGGGCGTCCACCTGCCCGTACCGGTCGACGCCGACCGTCGCGCGGTCCCCGGTGAAGTCCGCCGCATTCAGCACCGCCGCGCGCTCGACCGCGCTGACCACGACCTGCGACCCCGTCCGTCGACGCCCGCGGGCGACGGACCGGACCGCGCCGTGCAGCGCTGCGGTGTGCGACGGAGCCAGGTCGACCTCGGGCGTGCGGGCGCCGACCGATGCGGCGATCGCCTCCCGTGCACCGTCCAGCAGCATGCGCGCGCGACGGCCCTCGGCGTGCAGGCGCCGAGGATCCGCCCAGCCCTGGTCGAGGGCCTCCAGGAACGCGCTGCGCGCCTCGGGCAGCAGCGGCGCCCGGCCGCCGGCGTCGAGAACCACCCTGCCGGCAGTGGCGTGCGTCACAGCGGCCGCCGCGGAGCCGGCGGCGGGATCACGGTCGGACGGGCTGCTCACCGGGGCACCGTAACCCCGCAGAGCCGTCACCAGGCGCGGGACCACCGGGATCGGCGCGGTGGCGACGGTCGGGTCCGGTGAAGGACGCGCGCTGTGATGGTGCTGACACCGTGTCGTCAACGGGTGTCGTCAGCACGAAAGGATCTGGTCGGCGCGCTAGGCTGCACAGGTCGAGGACGAAGGTCCCGCATGGCGCCCTGCTGCAACGCTGGGGTGTCGACGGGACGCGAGTGAGAGGTCCCCCCGTTGCACCCGGACACCCCCCGTCGCACGCGGCGACCAGCCGTGCTGCTGGCCGGTCTGCTTGGCGTCGTCGCCGTCGTACTCAGCGGTTGTTCCGCCGAGGTGCAGCGCGGCTGGCTCCCCGGCAACTCCGACGCCGAGATCACCGACCAGACAGGGCGCATCACGAACCTGTGGGTCGGCTCCTGGATCGCCGCACTCATCGTCGGCCTCATCACGTGGGGCCTGATGCTGTGGTGCGTCGCGGTCTACCGGAAGCGCAAGGGTGACGACACCCTCCCCGTGCAGCTGCGGTACCACGTTCCGCTCGAGGTCATGTACGTGATCCTGCCGATCATCATGGTCGGGGTGCTCTTCTACTACACGAACCGCGACACCTCCGCGATCGTCGACACCTCCGCCGAGGCGGACGTCCATGTGCAGGTCATCGGCAAGCAGTGGAGCTGGGACTTCAACTACCTCGACGACGACGCGTACGACACCGGCCAGCACGCGCAGGACGTCGGCTCCGCCGGCACCGGCGTGCTGCGCGACCAGGTCACCCTGTACCTGCCGGTCGACGAGCGGGTCGAGTTCACGCTCGACTCGCGCGACGTCATCCACTCGTTCTGGGTGCCCGCGTTCCTCTTCAAGATGGACATGATCCCGGGCAAGACGAACACGTTCCAGGTCACCCCCAACGAAGAGGGCGAGTACCTGGGCAAGTGCGCTGAGCTCTGCGGCGAGTACCACTCGTCGATGCTGTTCAACGTGAAGGTCGTGTCGCGCGAGGAGTACGAGGCACACATCGAGGAGCTGAAGGCCAAGGGCCAGGAAGGCTCGCTCGGGCTCGAGTACAGCCGCCAGCAGGACCTGGACAGCACTCCGCAGGAGGGTGAGAACTGATGGCCGCCGTCGCGGAGCACATCCCCGGCCTGGCGCCCTCGCGTCAGACCCTCGGGCGCACGGTGATCAAGTGGATCACCTCGACCGACCACAAGACGATCGGGTACCTGTACCTGATCACGTCGTTCGTCTGGTTCGCCATCGGCGGCGTCCTGGCGCTGCTCATCCGTGCCGAGCTCTTCGCGCCGGGGATGGACATCTTCCAGTCCCGCGAGCAGTACAACCAGGCGTTCACCATGCACGGCACGATCATGCTGCTGCTGTTCGCGACACCCCTGTTCGCGGGCTTCGCCAACGTGATCATGCCGTTGCAGATCGGCGCGCCCGACGTCGCGTTCCCGCGGCTGAACATGCTCGCGTACTGGATGTTCTTCTTCGGCGGCACCATCGCGGGCGCCGGGTTCTTCACACCGCAGGGCGCCGCGTCGTTCGGCTGGTTCGCCTACGCACCGCTGTCGAACACCGTGTACTCACCGGGTGTCGGCGGTGACCTGTGGGTCTTCGGCCTCGCGCTCGCCGGCTTCGGCACCATCCTCGGTGCCGTCAACTTCATCACCACGATCGTCACCATGCGCGCGCCCGGCATGACGATGTTCCGCATGCCGATCTTCACCTGGAACACCCTGGTGACGTCGCTGCTGGTGCTCATGGCGTTCCCGCCGCTGGCCTCGGCCCTGTTCGCCCTCGGCGCGGACCGGCGCCTCGGTGCCCAGGTGTTCAACCCCGAAAACGGGGGAGCCATCCTCTGGCAGCACCTGTTCTGGTTCTTCGGGCACCCCGAGGTCTACATCATCGCGCTGCCGTTCTTCGGCATCATCACGGAGATCCTGCCGGTCTTCAGCCGCAAGCCGATCTTCGGCTACAAGGGTCTGGTGTACGCGACGATCGCGATCGCGGCCCTGTCGGTCACCGTGTGGGCGCACCACATGTACGTCACCGGTTCGGTGCTCCTGCCGTTCTTCGCCTTCATGACGATGCTCATCGCGGTCCCGACCGGCGTGAAGTTCTTCAACTGGATCGGCACGATGTGGCGCGGCAAGCTCACCTTCGAGACGCCGATGCTGTGGACCATCGGCTTCCTCGTCACGTTCCTGTTCGGTGGTCTGACGGGCATCATCCTGTCCAGCCCGGCCCTCGACTTCCCGCTGTCCGACTCGTACTTCGTCGTCGCGCACTTCCACTACGTGGTGTTCGGCACCGTGGTGTTCGCGATGTTCGCGGGCTTCTACTTCTGGTGGCCCAAGATGACGGGCCGGATGCTCGACGAGCGCCTGGGCAAGGTGCACTTCTGGATGCTGTTCATCGGCTTCCACACGACGTTCCTCATCCAGCACTGGCTGGGCGTCAAGGGCATGCCGCGTCGGTACGCGGACTACTCGCCCGACGACGGCTTCACGTGGATGAACCAGCTCTCCACGATCGGTGCGGTCATCCTCGCCGCGTCGACCCTGCCATTCCTCTGGAACGTCTACACCACGTGGCGCAACGCGCCCCTGGTCACCGTCGACGACCCGTGGGGCTACGGTGCCTCGCTCGAGTGGGCCACCAGCTGCCCGCCGCCGCGGCACAACTTCACGTCGCTGCCCCGCATCCGCTCCGAGCGCCCCGCGTTCGACCTGCACCACCCCGAGGTCGCCGCCATGGACCACGTCGAGCCCAACCCTGGGCCGCTCGACTGGGAGGCGGACCGCCGCGGCGAGAGCGAGGTCGCGGCCGACCGCGTCGTGAACGACAAGGGTGAGCCGGAGCAGTCGACCGCGACGATCGTCGAGGAGCGCCCGGGCACGGACGAGGAGGGCACCCGATGAAGCTCGAGACGAAGCTCTTCCTGTACGGCGTCCTGTTCTTCGTCCCCGTCGGGCTGATCTACGCGGCGTGGAGCGGTGGTGAGGCGGTCGGCACCGTCGGGATCCCGCTCGTCGGTGGTCTCGTCGGCATGATCGGCGCCTACTTCGCCCTGCTGTCCCGCCGGATCGACGACCGCCCGGAGGACGACCCGCTCGGCGAGATCGAGCAGGGGGCCGGCGACCAAGGCGTGTACAGCCCGTGGAGCTGGTGGCCGCTGGTGCTCGGCGTCTCCGGCGCGATCACCTTCGCCGGCCTGGCGATCGGCTGGTGGCTGTCGTACATCGGCATCGCCCTCGGCGTCATCGGCCTGGTCGGCTGGGTGTTCGAGTTCTCCCGCGGCCAGCACGCCCACTGACCGACACGTCGAGAGAGCCCCTGCCGACAGGTGGGGGTTTTCTTGTGTGCTCTGCGATAACGTCGCCGTTATGAGGCTTTCGCGCACCTCCGTGGCTCGATCCTTCGTGCTCGTTCTCGCCGCCGGGGGTGTGCTCGCCGGATGTGCGAGCAGCTCCGGCTCAGGCGCTGAGCTCTCCCCGACCGACGTCGCAGGCGAGTGGGCGCAGGGGGACTCGGAGCCGCGGGTCTACCTGGAGCTCGCCGAGGACGGCGGCCTCACCGGCAGCGACGGCTGCAACCAGCTCACAGGGTCGTGGGAGGTCGACGGGACCGAGGTCGCCTTCAGCGACCTGGCGGCGACCATGATGGCCTGCGAGGACGTCGACACCTGGCTCTCCGGCGCCGAGTCGGCGACCGTCGACGGCGACGAGATGACGGTCCTGGGCTCGGGCGACAAGGAGATCGGGACCCTGGAGAAGTCTGAGTGAACCGGATCCGGGTGACCGCGGCGCTCGTGCTCGTCACGGTCGCTTGTGCGTCGCTGGGGGCGTGCGCCGACGACGCCGCGAGCAGTGCGCCTGTCGACGACGTCGCGGGTGTCTGGGGCATGCAGGACACCGAGGGGATCGCCTCGCTCGAGCTCGCCGAGGACGGGACGGCGACCGGGACCGACGGGTGCAACCAGATGGTCGGCACCTGGGAGCAGAACGACACCCAGGTGGCGTTCGGGGAGTGGGCGACGACACGAATGGCCTGCCAGAGCGTCGACACCTGGCTGTCGCTGTCGGTGAAGGCGACGCTCGAGGGCGAGAACCTCATCTTCGTCGACGAGAACGGCATCGAGATCGGCACCCTGCAGCCGAACTCCTGAGGGCGCGCGAAACGCCTGAGGGCCGCCTCCCGGACGGGGAGGCGGCCCTCAGGCGTTCAGGCAGCGTGTCAGACGGCGACGATGAGTCCCGCCGTCTGCGTCCGCGCACGGTCGAAGCGTGCGGCGGCGTCGGCCCAGTTCACGATGTTCCACCACGCCTTGACGTAGTCCGCCTTGACGTTGACGTAGTCGAGGTAGAAGGCGTGCTCCCACATGTCCAGGACGACGACCGGCACGAGGCCGAGCGCGATGTTGCTCTGCTGGTCGTACAGCTGCACGATCACGAGCTTCTGGCCGATCGAGTCCCACGCGAGGATGGACCAGCCGGAGCCCTGGATCCCGAGCGCGTTGGCGGCGAAGTGCTTCTGGTACGCCTCGAACGAGCCGAAGAACTCGTCGATCGCGGCGCCCAGCTCACCGGTCGGCTTGTCGCCGCCGTCGGGGGAGAGGTTCTGCCAGAACACGGAGTGGTTGACGTGACCGCCGAGGTTGAACGCGAGGTTCTTCTCGTGGAGGTTCACGGCGGCGAAGTCGTCGGCGGCACGGGCGGCCGCGAGCTTCTCGAGCGCGGTGTTGGCGCCGGTCACGTACGCGGCGTGGTGCTTGTCATGGTGCAGCTCCATGATCCGGCCCGAGATGTGCGGCTCGAGTGCCGCGTAGTCGTAGGGCAGATCCGGAAGCGAGTAGTCAGCCATGCGTGAGTACACCTCTCCTGCGTCGGTCTGGGACCACTGTCGCGGTCCGCTCTGTACAAAGGAACGGGCGGCTCGCCGTTACGGCGAGCCGCCCGACTCCACGGTCAACTCTTGCTCAGGATCAGCGATTCCGCCCGTCGGGGGCCGTCTCATCCTGCGGATCGACCAGGTGCTGCCCGCCGCCCACGGCACTGGTCAGCTCGGCCGGCGCGTGCTCGCCCGTGGGCGCGATCGCGTCGTGCTCCCCGTGCGAGTGCGATGCGGCCAGCTCAGCGGGCGTGACCGGCTCGATGCGGTCCTCGTAGAACGTCTGCGAGAGGCGCTGCCGCATCCGGTCCAGCCCGTAGCCCTTGCGGCGGACGCCACGCGAGTCCTCCGCCGGCTCGATCTCCAGCGGGCGGATCGCGTCGTGCTGCACCCTCAGCCAGCGCTCGTGGGCGTCCAGCGGCTTGTGCACCTCGATGTACTCACCGTTGGCGAACCGCACGATGCGGCCCGTCTCGTGGCCGTGCAGGACCAGCTCACGGTCCTTGCGCTGCAGCCCGAGGCAGATGCGCTTGGTCACCCAGAACGCGAACCAGGGGCCGAGGAAGATCAGCACACGGAACGCCCACGTGATGTCGTTGAGCGACATGTGGAAGTGCGTCGCGATCAGGTCGTTGGAGCCCGCGAGGATCAGGATGAAGAACGCGGTCAGGAGCGAGACGCCGAACGCGGTCCGGAACGGCCGGTTGCGGGGGCGGTCCAGGACGTGGTGCTCACGCTTGTCGCCCGTGGCGAACGCCTCGATGAACGGGTACGCCGCGAGCAGCGTGAACAGGATGCCCGGCACGACCATCGCCGGGATGATCACGTTGAGCGACAGCGTGTAGTGCCCGATGACGATCTCGGTGAACCCTGGCATCAGGCGCAGGGATCCCTCGAGGAAGAGCATGTACCAGTCCGGCTGGGCTCCCGCCGAGATCGGTGACGGGTCGTACGGACCGTAGTTCCACACCGGGTTGATCGACATCGTCGCCGCCATGAGCGCGATGACGCCGAAGACGGTGAAGAAGTAGCCGCCCGCCTTCGCCACGTAGATGGGGAAGAGCGGGTAGCCGACGACGTTCTTGTCGGACCGACCCGAGCCCGGGTACTGCGTGTGCTTGTGCAGCACGACGAAGAACAGGTGCAGCCCGATGAGCGCCAGGATGATGCCCGGCACCAGCAGGATGTGCACCGTGAACAGGCGGGGGATGAGGTCCTGGCCCGGGAACTCGCCGCCGAAGATGAAGTACGACGTGTAGCTGCCGATGATCGGGATGGCTCGCACGACACCGTCGGTGATCCGCAGACCGTTGCCCGACAGGACGTCGTCAGGGAGCGAGTAGCCCGAGAAGCCGGCGGCCAGGCCGAGGATGAGCAGCAGGAAGCCGACCACCCAGTTGACCTCGCGCGGCTTGCGGAACGCGCCCGTGAAGAACACGCGCATCATGTGCGTGACGATCGCGGCCATGAAGATCAGGGCGGCCCAGTGGTGGATCTGCCGCATGAGCAGACCGCCGCGCACCTCGAACGACAGCCGCAGGGTCGAGGCGAACGCCTCGGACATCTCGACGCCGTTCATGGCGGCCCAGGGGCCCTCGTAGTGCACCTCGGTCATGCTCGGCACGAAGAAGATCGTGAGGAAGACACCCGAGATCAGGATCGTGATGAAGCTGAACAGTGCGATCTCGCCGAGCAGGAAGGACCAGTGGTCCGGGAAGATCTTCCGCGCGAACGTCTTGACGAACGTCCCGATGCCGGTGCGCTGGTCCAGGTAGTCCGCTGTACCCGCGGCGATCTTCTCGACGGGGGTCGGGGTGGCTGTGGTCGTCATCGGGCCAGACGCTCCCAGTAGCTCGGGCCGACGGGCTCGGTGAAGTCGCTCTGCGCGATCAGGTAGCCCTCGTCATCGACAGTGATCGGCAGCTGCGGCAGGGGCCGCTTCGCCGGTCCGAACACGACCTTTGCTCCGTCCGCCACGTCGAACGTCGACTGGTGGCACGGGCACAGGAGGTGGTGAGTCTGCTGCTCGTACAGCGCGACCGGACAACCCACGTGGGTGCAGATCTTCGAGTATGCGACGATCCCGTCATAGGACCAACCCTTGCGGTCCTCGGCCTCGGTGAGGTCGGCCGGGTCGAGGCGGACCAGCAGGACGACGGCCTTGGCCTTCTCGTCGAGCGGGTGCTCCGCCTCGTGGAGGTCCTCCGGGATGACGTGGAACACCGAGCCGATAGTCACGTCGGCGGCCTTGATCGGCCGTCCCGACGGGTCCGTGGCGAGCTTGGTGCCCTTCTTCCACATCGTGTGCCGGAACTTCGAGACGTTCCAGTCGTCACCGATGTTGCCCACGAACGGCACGACGATCGCGAGCGGGAAGAGTGCGAGGGCCGAGATCATCGCGCCCTGGAGCACGCCGCGCCGACCGATGGCCGAGTCCGCAGCGCCTTCCTTGAGGACGGTCACCGCGGCTTCGCGGTTCTCGTCCGAGCTGCGCTGCAGGTGCCGGTCCTCGGACTTCTCGTGGTCGTTCATGAGCGCCTTGGCCCAGTGGACGGCGGCGAAGCCGATGCCCAGCAGGCTGAGCGCGAGCCCGAGGCCCAGCGCGAGGTTGGAGCGGAGCATCGACTCCGGCGTGTCGCCCGGCGGGAGCGCGAAGTACGCGACCAGGAAGCCGAGCGTGGCGAGCACCGAGACGGCGAACAGGGCGACGACCTGACGCTCGGCCCGCTTGTTCGCCTTCGGGTCGTTGTCGCCCATGCGGTCGTGGTGCTCCGGGTGGCCCGGGTCCTCGAACCGGTCGGGCAGCGCGCCCGGCGCGTGCGTGACGATCTCGTTCCCGGCCTCGTGGCCCGTGTCGTGGTTGCTCACGAGGACTTCGCTCCGATCCAGACTGCTGCGCCGATGAGCAGGCCCATGCCGACGACCCAGGCCCACAGGCCCTCGCTCACCGGACCGAGGGCGCCGAGGTCGAGACCGCCGGGCGAGGTGCCGCCCTGCTTGTCGATGAACGCGATGATGTCGCGCTTCTCCTCGGGGGTGATGTTCGCGTCGTTGAACACGGGCATCGACTGCGGGCCGGTCAGCATGGCCTCGTACAGGTGGGTGGGGGTGGTCTCCCACAGGTTGGGCGCGAACTTGCCCTGGGAGAGCGCACCGCCCGCGCCGACGGCGTTGTGGCACATCGCGCAGTTGGTGCGGAAGATCAGCATCCCGTTGGACACGTCACCGAGGGCGGGGTCGACCTGCTCCGCGGTCGGGATGGCCGGCCCGGCACCCAGCGACGCGACGAACGCGGCGAGCTGGTTGATCTGCTCCTGGTCGAACTGGACCGGCTTGACCTGCGCCTGCGGTCCGCTCATCTGCATGGGCATCCGACCGGTGCCGACCTGGAAGTCCACGGCGGCAGCACCCACCCCGATGAGGGACGGGCCGCTCGCCGTGCCGGACGCGGCCGGTCCGTGGCAGGAGGCGCAGTTGGCCTGGAACAGCTTCTCGCCGGTCGCGATGTCGTTCGTGCTCGCCTGCACAGGCGTCGCGTCGGCCGACGTCGGTGCCAGCACCGCGTACAGGCCACCGGTGAGCAGCAGCGCCAGCAGGAGCAGCACGATCGGCGCACGCCGATCCTGCCTGCGGGCTGCGAGTGCCTTCACGGATCGATCCTCGTCTCGCACATGGGGGATAGGGGACTACGAAGCGTTGGGCGGGGGCGCCCGCCGCCGCTACTTCAGGAGATAGATGATGGCGAAGAGCGCGATCCACACGACGTCGACGAAGTGCCAGTAGTACGACGTGACGATCGCGGTGGTGGCCTCGTGATGGCCGAAGCGCTTGGCGCTGAACGAGCGGCCCAGCAGGAACAGGAAGGCGAGCAGACCGCCGACGACGTGCAGACCGTGGAACCCGGTCGTCAGGTAGAAGACAGAGCCGTACGGGCTCGACGCGATGGTCAGGCCCTCCTGGACGAGCGCGGCGTACTCGTAGATCTGGCCGCCGATGAAGAAGGCGCCCATGAGGTACGTGAGGGCCATCCACTCGTTCATGCCCCACCGGTTCACCTGGATCAGCGAACCGGTGCGCACGGGCTGGAACCGCTCCGCGGCCCACACGCCCATCTGGCACGTCACCGAGGACAGCACCAGCACCGTGGTGTTGATCGCGGCGAAGGTGATGTTGAGCTTCGGCGTGTTCTCCGCCCAGGCCTCAGGGTCTGCGCCACGCAGCGTGAAGTACATGGCGAAGAGGCCGGCGAAGAACATGAGCTCGCTGGCCAGCCAGACGATCGTCCCTACCGACACGGGGTTGGGTCGGTTGACGCTCACGTGGGGGCTGGTGCGCGGGGCAGCCGTTGCGGTCGACACGATCGTCATTATGGCTGATGACGCACCCCTGTGGGACGTCGGACGCTCAGCGTGGCCTCAGGTAAATGTCACACCGTCATGATCCGGACCCTCGCGCGCGAGCAGAGACAGGGAGATCATGCGGATCTGGCGCGCCGTCGGGGGAGTGCGGACGGGGTCGCAGGAGGTCCACCAGATCGTCGTGCGCGGGCGCGCCGCACGGCCCGTGCTATGCGCTCCGGCGACCCGATGGCGGGCCTGCCCACGCCGGTGGGACGAGCCGTGCCAGAATCCCCACGGACGCACGTCGACGACGAGTGAGGGACCTTCCATGAGCACGGCGCAGCCCGAGAACGCAGGAGCCGCCACCCCCGGCCCGCGGATCCTTCTGTACAGCGACGACGTCGACGCCCGCGCGCAGGTGCGGCTCGCGGTCGGTCGTCGGCTCCGGCGCGGCGCCCCGGACATCGAGTGGGTCGAGGTGGCCACCGCCGCCGCCGTCATCGCGCAGACCGAGTCGGGCGGGCTGGACCTGCTGATCCTCGACGGCGAGGCCGACAAGGTCGG
This sequence comes from Cellulomonas sp. Root485, assembly GCF_001426705.1. Taxonomy (GTDB): domain Bacteria; phylum Actinomycetota; class Actinomycetes; order Actinomycetales; family Cellulomonadaceae; genus Cellulomonas. The sequence continues at coordinate 1,172,843 of NZ_LMFC01000001.1, forward strand.
TGGCCTCGGTCTCGCGCGCCAGCTCAAGGACGAGATCTTCCGGTGCCCGCCGACACTCGTCCTGACCGGACGCCCGCAGGACGCCTGGCTCGCGTCCTGGTCGAACGCCGACGCCGTGGTCAGCCGCCCCCTCGACCCGGTCGAGCTGCACGGGGCCGTCGCCGCGATCGTCGAGTCGTCGGCCGTCACCCGATGACGGACGCCCCCACCGCACCGACCTCGCCCACGTGGCCCGACCTGTTCGCCACGCTCGCGTCCCGGCGGGACCTCTCGTCCGACCAGACGTCGTGGGCCATGTCCGAGATCATGACCGGCGCGGCGTCGACCCCGAAGATCGCCGCGTTCCTCCTCGGGCTGAAGACCAAGGGTGAGTCCGTCGGTGAGCTCACGGCGCTGGCCGACACGATGCTCGCGCACGCCGTCCGGATCGAGGTTCCCGGCCGCACGCTCGACATCGTCGGCACCGGCGGCGACCGGTCCCACACCGTGAACATCTCGACGATGTCCGCCCTCGTCATCGCAGGAGCCGGGCTGACCGTCGTCAAGCACGGCAACCGCGCCGCATCGTCGTCCTCCGGGTCGGCAGACGTGCTCGAGGCGCTCGGGATCCGGCTGGACCACTCGCCCGCTCGCATCGCCGAGCTCGCCACCGAGGTCGGCATCACCTTCTGCTTCGCGCAGGTGTTCCACCCCTCGTTCCGGCACACCGCCGCGGCTCGCACCGAGCTGGGCATCGGGACGGCCTTCAACTTCCTCGGGCCGCTCACCAACCCGGCCCAGCCGAGGTCCGCCGCCATCGGCGTCGCCGAGGCCCGGATGGCACCGCTCCTCGCCGGCGTGCTCGCCGGACGGGGCGCCAGCGCGCTCGTGTTCCGCGGCGAGGACGGTCTCGACGAGATCGCCCCGACCGGTCCCACCCGCATCTGGGAGGTCCGGGGCGGCGGCGTCACCGAGTCGGTGATCGACTGGGAGACGGACCTCGGGGTCGAGCGGATCTCGCTCGAGTCACTGCGGGGCGCGAAGGCGGACTACAACGCCGACGTCGCCCGGCGTCTGCTCGACGGACAGACGGGCCCCGTGCGCGAGACCGTCGTGCTCAACGTGGCGGCCGCTCTCGTGGCGGACGGGACGCTGCCCGGCACTTCGGACGGCACGCTCGTCGAGCGCCTGGCTGCCGGGAGCGAGCATGCGCGCGCGGCGCTGGACAGCGGCGCGGCCGCGGACGCGCTGGCGCGCTGGCGGGCAGCCAGCGAGCGCTGAGGGGTCAGTCCCGGTTCCTCGTGGTCGGGCTGCCTGGGCACGTCACCGGACGTCCCTGTGCTTGTGGTCGGACTGACCTTGCGCTGTGCTCCGGCCGAGTGACGCTCCGCGCCCTCAGCCTGCGCTCCGCTCCAGGTCAGTCCCTGTGCTTGTGGTCGGACTGACCTTGCGCTCCGCTCCGGCCGAGTGACGCTCCGCGCCCCTCTGGTCGGACTGACCTTGCGCTCCGCTCCGGCCGAGTGACGCTCCGCGCCCCTCAGCCTGCGCTCCGCTCCAGGTCAGTCCTCCAACCCGAGCGCGAACGCCTGTTCCAGGTCGTGCTGGGAGTACGTGCGGAACGCGATGTAGGTCTGGGTGCGCAGGACGCCCTCGATCTTGCTCACCTTGTCCGCGATGACGTCCGCGAGGTCGTCGTGCTCGCGCACGCGGACCATGGCGATCAGGTCGACCTCTCCGGTGACGGAGTAGACCTCGCTGACGCCGGGCAGGTCGGCGATCGCGGCGGCGACCTCCGGGATCCTCGCGGCGTCCGAGTCGATGAGCACGATGGCGGTCAGCATGCTCGCCATCATGCCGTGCGCGGAGGGCGAACGCTGATCGGGATGACCCGCGCGTCGTCGAGGTCGAGCGTCACCGGCCGAGCCTCGGTGATGTCGAGCTCACGCTCCCCGGCGGAGCCGTCGGACGCCGGCACCAGCTGCACGACGCGGCCGTCGTCGGCGGTCGCGAGACGAGGGCGGACCAGGGTGGCGACGGCCGTGGTGGCGTCCCCGAGCGACTCCGCCGACCGCACGGGGCACGCCCAGGGCACGTCCACGGCGACGAGCCGCACGCCCGGCTTCTCGAGCCACGCGAGGATCAGGTCGGTCTCCTCCGGGTGCGCCGCCGTCGCGGGCGCCACCGCAGGCTCGACCTGCTCGCCGGTGGCCTGGAGGGTGGCGATCGTCGGGCGAGGATCCGTGCGGCGGTCGACGCGTGCGGTCCCCGCGAGGCGCCCGTAGCGCACGAGCACGATCTCCCACCCGCCGTCGTCGCTGCGACGCGCGGCCACGAGCTCGGGACAGGTGGCGAGCGGAGCGAACCGCTGGGCGCGTGCTGCGCCGCGCAGGAATCCGCCGAGCCTGTCCCGGACGGTCGCAGCCTCCTCGAAGCGTTCTTGCGCTGCGAGCCACGCGATCCGGTCGGCGTGGGCCTCGACCACCGCGGCCGGGTCGGCGAGCATCGCGTGCCGGACCCGGTCGACCACGTCCCCGTAGTCGACGACGCCCTGGTGACCCGTGCAGGGCGCTCCGCACTTGCCCATCTCGGCGAGCACGCAGGCGGAGGAGCCTGCCAGAGCCACCAGGGGGAGCCGGCGGGTGCACTGCCGGATCGGGAAGCTCTCGTGCAGCGCCTCGACGGCCAGCTGCGCGGTGGAGGCCGAGGAGAACGGGCCGATGTAGGTGGCGCCGTCCTCGTCCTTGACCTCCCGGACGACGGACAGCCGCGGGTACGGCTCGGAGGTGAGCCGGACCCACGGCATGCGCTCGGGGAACCGGGAGCGGCGGTTGTACCGGGGGGAGTGGGCGGCGATGAGCCGCAGCTCCCGGATGCGCGCTTCGAGCGGTGTGGCGCACGGGACGGGGTCGACGCGGTGGGCGACACGGACCATCTCGATCATCCGGCTGCGCTTCTCGGCGGACGTGAAGTACGACCGCACGCGCTGGCGCAGCGACGTGGTGGAGGTCCCGACGTACAGGACCTCGTCGCCGGGTCCGCGGAACAGGTAGACGCCAGGGGTGTCCGGCAGCCCGTCCGCCAGGGTGCGCTTGCGGCGCACGTCCTGTGGCACGGGGTCCGTCGCCGTGGCGAGATCCTCCAGGTGGGTGACGCCCAGGGGCGCGAGCCGCGCCAGGAGGGCGTGCAGCACGTCAACCGTCGCCTGCGCGTCCGACAGCGCCCGGTGGTTGGGCGTCACGGTGGCGTGGAACAGGTTGGCGAGCGACGAGAGCTTGTGGTTCGGTGCCTCGTCGCGGGTGACGACGCGCCGGGCGAGCCGGACCGTGTCCACCACCTGGTTGCCCGGCCACGCGTGACCCGTCCGCGCGGCGGCCGCCTTGAGGAAGCCGATGTCGAACGGGGCGTTGTGCGCGACGAGCACCGCGCCGCGGGAGAACTCGAGGAAGCTGGGCAGCACCTGCTCGATCGGCGGGGCACCGATCAGCATGGTGGTGGTGATCCCGGTCAGCACCTGGATGAACGGCGGGACCGGGCCTCCGGGGTCCACGAGCGTCTGGAACTCGCCGAGGACCTCCCCACCGCGCACCTTGACCGCCCCGATCTCGGTGATCGCGCAGTCCGCAGGGGTGCCGCCGGTGGTCTCCAGGTCGACGACGACGAACGTGACGTCCGACAGCGGCGTCCCCAGGTCCTCCAGGGTCAGCTGGACCGGTCGGCCGGCCGGGTCCGGGGTGGCGTCCGCCCAGACGGGGCGCAGGCGGCGGACGGTCGACATGACGCGGACGCTACCCACGGCCACCCACACGACCGGGATCTCCGCCCGGTGCGTCGCCGCCCCCGCCAACCTCCCCTGGGGCGCGGCAGGTCGATAGTTTCGACTGATGGAGCTCGAGCTGCGTCACCTGCGCCTCATCGTCACCGTCGCGGAGCAGGGCTCGGTCACGCGTGCGGCTACAGCTCTCGGCCTCACGCAGCCTGCCCTGACCGCCCAGCTCAACCGCATCGACAGGGCATTCGGGGCCGCGGTGTTCACCCGCGACCAGCGCGGGGCGCGACCCACGGCGCTGGGCGAGTTCGTCCTCGGGCGGGCCAAGGTCCTGCTCCCGGCGATGGCGGCGCTGGTCGAGGACGCGCACCGCATCGTGGCGGGCACTGACCTGCGGACGCGCTCGGTGCGCGTCGGCACGGCGAGCACCGCGCTGGGCGGCCTCTTCGTCAACCGGCTGATCTCGGAGCTCGATGTCGAGGTGACGAGCGTGACGCTGCCCGACGTCGACGGGGTCACCGACCAGCTGGCGACCGGGGCGCTCGACGTCGCGCTCGTGGGGCTGTGCGGCAACGCTGAGCCGCCCGCCGCGGACGGGGTCCGGTGGTCGCGGGTGAGCACCGACCCCGTGTTCCTCCTGGTGCCGGACGACCATCCGCTCGCTGCGCGTGCCGTCGTGACGCTCGGCGACCTCGCGGACGCCGAGTGGTTCGGGGTCACCGGCGCGGGCTGCTTCCAGCGCTGCTTCGTCACCGCTTGCGCGCGGGCGGGGTTCACGCCGGTCAAGGTGAGCGAGGCGGACCGGGCGGCGTGCGTCGACCTGGTGCGTGCCGGCCACGGCGTGGCGCTGGTGCAGCCCACCTTCCCGGACACGCCGGGGGTCTCCGTGGTCCCGCTCGCGGGCGCACCGTTGCAGTGGGCGCACCACGTCGGGTGGCACGAGGAGCGTGCAGCGCTGCCGGTGGAGGGCCTCGTCGACGCCGCGGCCGGGGCGCATGCCGAGGCGGTCAGCCGGAGCAGCCCGCGCTTCGTCGACTGGCTGGCCCCGGGGCATAACCGCGGTGCTATGCCCCGCGAGTGATCTGTTGCTCGACACCTGTCATCCCTATCGTGACAAGCGGCCTACCCGGCCGATGTGACGACGGAGGGACGACAGACATGACGCGACACACCTGGAGAGGGGCGGTGACGGCCTGTGCGGCCGGCGCGCTCCTCGTCGGACCGCTGGCGGTCGGATCGACTGCCGCAGCATCCGACCCCGGATCCACCAGCCCGCACGAGCTCGGCATCGAGCAGAAGGTCGACCCCGGCATCGCCCGAGCCCTGGAGCGCGACCTCGGCATCAGTCGCACCGACGCAGCCGCGCGCCTGACCTTCCAGGCCCGTGCGGCAGGCATCGAGGACGCCCTCGAGCGGCGCCTCGGTGCCTCCTTCGCGGGGGCGTGGGTCGATCCCACGAAGAACGTGCTGTATGTCGGCGTGGCCGACCAGGGCGCCGCCGCCGCGGTCCAGGCCGCGGGCGCGAAGGCGGTCGTCGTCGACGACACGCTGGCCGAGCTCCAGGGCTGGCAGGCGTCGCTCGACGCGGCGAGCCCCGTCGCGGCCGACCAGGTGCCCAGCTGGTTCGTGGACGTCGCCACCAACTCCGTCGTCGTCTCGGTGCGTCCCGGCGGCGAGGCCACGGCCCAGGCACTGATCGAGCAGGCGGGCGTGCCGGCCACGTCCGTGACGTTCGAGGCCACGCAGGAGGCGCCTCGGACGTACATCGACATCGTCGGCGGGAACGCCTACTACATCGGGAGCGGCGCGCGGTGCTCCGTCGGGTTCGCCGTGACCGGCGGGTTCGTCTCCGCCGGGCACTGCGGCACGACGGGCGCGACGACGACGTCGCCGAGCGGGACCTTCCGCGGGTCGAGCTTCCCCGGCAACGACTACTCCTGGATCGCCGCGGCCTCGGGGAACACGCCGGTCGGTGCGGTGAACCGCTACGACGGGACCCGGGTGACCGTGGCCGGGTCGACCGACGCGGCCATCGGTGCCTCGGTCTGCCGGTCCGGCTCGACGACGGGCTGGCACTGCGGCACCATCCAGGCCCGCAACGCGAGCGTCACCTACGCGCAGGGCACGGTCAGCGGGCTCATCCGCACGAACGTGTGCGCGGAGCCCGGTGACTCCGGCGGCTCGCTCATCGCGGGCACCCAGGCGCAGGGTGTGACGTCCGGTGGGTCCGGCAACTGCTCCTCGGGCGGCACCACGTACTTCCAGCCGGTCAACGAGATCCTGTCCGCCTACGGCCTCACGCTGACCACGGGAGGCGGCACCACACCGCCCCCGACGACCGCGTGCTCGGGCTACGCCGCCAGCTACCAGGGCTCCCTGAGCTCCGGGGCAGCGGTCGCGCAGCCGTCCGGCGGCTCGGTGAGCGTGACGCGCAGCGGCACCTTCCGGCTGTGCCTCGCAGGTCCGTCGGGCGCCGACTTCGACCTGTACCTGCAGAAGCGCAACGGGTCGGCGTGGTCGACCGTCGCGCAGGGCACGTCCTCGTCGAACAACGAGGCGTTCACCTACAACGGCACGGCCGGCACCTACCGGTACGTCGTGCTGGCGTACTCCGGTTCCGGCTCCTACGTCCTGGGCGCGACGACGCCCTGACGTCGGACGACACACGCGGCCCGACGCTCACCCTCACGGGTGGGTGTCGGGCCGCGTCTCGTCCAGCCGCCACCTAGGGTGCTGGACATGGGTGGTGACGCGGGGACCGGCGACGACGCCGGCGAGGTGCCGACGGCGCTGCGGTCGGCGCTCGTGCAGGTCGCCTCGGATGTCCTGGGCGCCACGGATCCGGTCGACGTGCCTCCGTCGCTACGGGCCGTGCACAGGTTCGCCCCCCGGCGTCGGGCCACCGCCGGCGCCGGGCCGCTGTGGCTGGCCCTGCAGGACGATGCCTTCCGGGCCAAGGTCGCCCGCGTGTGGGCGCAGTCCCACCCGGAGCTCGCCGCCTCCGTCGCACCCGACGCGTCGGAGCCGGTTCCGCCGTCGGTGCAGGCTGCCGTCGGCGGCTGGCTGCTCGGGACCGCACGGTGGCGCGACCTGCTGCCCCCGGACGAGGCCGGCGAGGGTGCCGGCGCCGCGCAGGTGCAGGCGCGGCTCGAGCGCGCCCAGAACGAGGTGGAACGGTTCCGGTCGGACGCCGCCGTGGCGCGCGAGGAGGCGCGAGCAGCCCAGGACGAGCTCGGTGCCCTGCAGCGCGAGCTGCGCCGGCTCCGGTCGGACGCTGACCGTGCCCGCAGCGAGGGCAGGCGTGCGGCCGACGAGGCACGCGCGTCGCTCGATGCAGCCGAGCTCGCGCGGGCGCGCGCCGAGGACGACCTGCGACAGGCGCACGACGAGCGACGGTCCGCCCAGGCGGAGCGGACGGCGGCGCGCGCCGAGCTCCGTGCGGCCCGCAAGCTTGCCGACGTCCGCGTGCGCCTGCTGCTCGACACCATCGTCGACGCCGCGAGCGGTCTGCGGTCCGAGCTGGCCCTGCCGCCCGTCGCGGACCTGCCCGCCGACCTGGTCAGCCCGCCGACCGAGCGCGCCGCGGTGCGCCCCGGGTCGCGCGGCCGCTCGGTGGACGACCCGGCTCTCCTCGACGAGCTGCTGCGCCAGCCCTGGGCGCACCTGGTCGTCGACGGCTACAACGTCTCCAAGACCGGCTTCGGGGACCTGTCCCTGGCGGAGCAGCGTCGCCGTCTCGTCGACGGGCTCGCCGGCATCGTGGCCCGGACCGGAGCCGAGGTGACGTGCTGCTTCGACGGCCAGGAAGGTCAGGCCCAGCCGTCCGGCGGCGGATACTCGCGCGTCGTGCGGGTGCTGTTCGCGGTGGGGGAGATCGCCGACGACCTGATCCGCCGGCTCGTCCAGGCGGAGCCGCCCGGGCGGGTGCTCGTCGTCGTCACCAGCGACCGGGAGGTCGCCCGGGACGTCGAGGCTGCCGGAGCGTGGGTGGTGCCGTCGAGCACGCTGGTCGCCCGCCTGCAGCGCCTCTGACGCCGTTGTCGGTGGTCGTGGCTAGCGTCCGACGCATGATCATCGACTGCGACACCTGCACGGCGCGCGCCACCGCGTGCGCGGACTGCGTCGTGACGTTCCTGACCATCCCCGTGCGCGCGTCGGCACCCGCGCCGGTCCTCGCCGACACCGGGCCGGGCACAGCAGCAGGGGCGGTCGAGCTCGATGCCGCGGAGCAGCACGCCATCGGCGTCCTCGCGGCGTCGGGTCTCGTCCCGCCCCTGCGTCTGGTGCGCGCGGTGTGAGCCGTCAGTCCTGCGCCGGGCCGTCGTAGAGCGCGTCGACCTCGCCCGCGTAGTCCTTCAGCACCTCGTTGCGACGGATGCTGAGCTTCGGCGTCAGGTAGCCGTTCGCGATGGTGAGGTCCGTGTCGAGGATCCGGTACTTGCGCACCGACTCGGCACGGGACACGGCCTTGTTGGCCTTCTCGACGGCCTTGTCGAGCGACGCGAGGACGTCGGCGTCCTTGCTCGCCTCCGCCAGGGTCATCTCCGGCTTCCCGTGCGCGGCGAGCCAGCCCGGCACGCCCTCGGGGTCGAGCGTGATGAGCGCGCCGATGAAGGGCCGCTGGTCGCCGACCACGACCACCTGGCTGACCAGGGGGTGCGCACGGATGCGGTCCTCGAGCACGGCGGGCGCGACGTTCTTGCCGCCGGCCGTGACGATGATCTCCTTCTTGCGTCCGGTGATCCGCAGGTAGCCGTCGTCGTCGAGCGACCCGAGGTCACCGGTCCGGAACCAGCCGTCGTGCACGGCCTCGGCGGTCGCCGCGTCGTTGTTGTGGTAGCCGCGGAACACCTGGACACCCTGGAGCTCGACCTCGCCGTCGGCGGCGATCCGGACCCCGCTGCCGGGCAGGGGGAGCCCGACGGTGCCGATCTTGGTGCCCCGGCCGGGCCGGTTGACCGTCGCGGGAGCGGTGGTCTCGGTGAGGCCGTAGCCCTCGAGCACGTTCAGGCCGAGGCCGCGGTAGAAGTGACCGAGGCGCTCACCGAGGGGTGCGCCACCCGAGACGGCCCAGCGTGCCTGTCCGCCCAGCGCGTTGCGCAGCTTGTGCAGCACGAGGACGTCCGCCACCTTGTGCTGGAGACGCAGCCACGGGCTCGGTCCGCGCGGGTTGTCGAGGGCACGCGAGTAGACGATCGAGGTCTTGGCGGCCCGCTGGAAGATCGAGCCCTTGCCGGCGGCGGCGGCCTTCTGCTCCGCGGAGTTGTAGACCTTCTCGAACACGCGGGGCACCGCGAGGATGAACGTCGGCCGGAACGTGCCGAGGTCCTCGATCAGGGTCACGGTGCTGGGGCTGTGCCCGAGGACCGCGCCGGCGGGGATGCACAGCACCTCGATGAACCGCGCGAAGACGTGCGCGAGGGGCATGAAGAGCAGGGTGCGCGCGCCGGGCTCGCTGAACACCTCGTGCAGGTCGGCGACGGCGTTCACCGTGAGCTCGTAGAAGTTGCCGTGCGTGAGCTCGACGCCCTTGGGACGACCGGTGGTGCCCGACGTGTAGATGATCGTCGCGACGTCGGTCAACGAGGCCAGCTCCCGCCGACGGGCGATCTCGTCGTCGCCCACCTCGGCGCCGCCGGTGACGAGCGCGTCGATCGCGCCGTCGTCGATGACCAGCAGCTCGCGCAGGTGGGGCGTGTCGGCGCGGACCTCGTCGACGACAGCCGCGTGCGCGGCGGACTCGACGACCAGCAGCGAGACGTCCGCGTCGGTGAGGATCCACAGGACCTGCTCGGCCGACGACGTCTCGTAGAGCGGGACGGGCACGGCGCCTGCGGCCCAGACGGCCCAGTCGAGCAGGGACCACTCGTAGCGGGTCCGCGACATGATGCCGACGCGGTCCCCGGCCTGCACGCCGCGCGCGACCAGGCCCTTGGCGACCGCCACGACCTCCGCGTCGAACTCGCGCGCGGTCAGGGGGATCCAGGGCCCGTCCTGCTGCGACTTGTGCTCGACGAGCACTCCGTCGGGCGTGGTGGCGACGCGCTCGGCGAACAGGTCGTTGAGGTTCTTCGAGGGATCGACCTCGACGCGCAACGGGAGGTGGAACTCGTCCATGCTGGCTCCAGTGACAGAGGGGCGAAGTGTGCCCTGAGGATACGGGACGTGTGGCCCGACGCCGGGAGCACCCGAATGGGTCCGCTCTGCGGCGGACAGGTGGCGGCGTCGCCGGGCGTGTGAGCCCGGGGCCGCGCAGGCGGATAGCGTGGGAGCCCGCACCGAACGGTAGCGAGCACGGGTACGAGCGCGTAGGAGCACACACGAACATGCACGCCATCGGTGTGGACATCGGCGGGACGAAGATCGCGGCGGGCGTCGTCGACGAGGACGGCACGATCCTTGCCCAGACGCGCCGCGACACGTCGCCCGACGACGTCGCGGGCATCGACAAGGCGATCGCCGAGGTCTACCTGGAGCTCAGCGGGTCCTACGAGGTCGGGGCCGTCGGCGTGGCCGCGGCGGGGTTCGTCTCCGCGGACCGGTCCTCGGTGCTCTTCGCCCCGAACATCGCGTGGCGCGACTACCCGCTGCGGCAGAAGGTCCAGGCGATCCTCGGGGACGACGACGTCGTGATCGTCGTCGAGAACGACGCCAACGCGGCCGGCTGGGCCGAGTTCCAGTTCGGGGCGGCGCGCGACGTCGACGACATGCTCATGCTCACGGTGGGCACCGGGCTCGGCGGCGCGATCGTGTCCAACGGGAAGCTCGTGCGCGGGGCGTGGGGCGTTGCCGCCGAGGTCGGGCACATGCGCGTGGTCCCCGGCGGGCACTACTGCGGGTGCGGGCACGAGGGCTGCTGGGAGCAGTACGCCTCGGGCAGCGCACTGGTCCGGGACGCCCAGGCGACCGTGATCATCCACCCGGAGCGCGCGACGCGGCTGCTCGAGCTGGCCGGCGGCAACGCCGAGAAGCTGACCGGCCCGCAGGTCACGCAGGCCGCACAGGAGGGCGACCCGCTCGCCGTCGAGCTGCTCACGGAGCTCGGTCGGTGGGTCGGCGAAGGCGCCGCCTCGGCCGCGGCGCTCCTCGACCCTGCGCTGATCGTCGTCGGCGGCGGCGTGGCGGACGCGGGGGACCTGCTCCTGGCACCGGCTCGTAAGAGCTTCGCCGAGCAGCTCTCGGGCCGGGGCCACCGGCCGGAGGCAGCGATCGTCGTGGCGTCGATGGGCAACGACGCGGGCCTGGTCGGCGCGGCCGACCTCGCACGCGGCTGACGACGGGGTGCCGAACACGACGGGCGCCTGCGCCGGTCAGACCACCGCACCGGTGTCGTCATCGTCGGGGTCCCGACGGTGCGGCATCCGCCACAGCAGCACACCGACGCCGACCACGAAGAGCGCCGCGGCCGCCTGCACGAGGGCCGGGGGAGCATCACGCCAGACGACGAGCACGATCAGCAGGAAGATGGGCACGCCCGCGGCCGCGCACCACGCCATCGTGAGCAACGGGTCGCCACCGAGGACAGGACCCGGGTCGGGCGGCACGAAGTGCTCCTCCGCGTCGATGCTCGCCTCGGCGTCGTCGATCTGCGAGGTGCCGTCCCAGTCCCGGCCGCTCAGCTCCGGCGACGCGTCCGCGGCGGGCCGCACGACGCGGCGGTCGGCGACCCAGGGCGCGACGGGGAACGACAGTCCCGACGCCTGCTCCGTGCTCGCACCCGCGGGCGGGACGCTCTCCGGCTCCGGGGACGGCTCGGCGCCGTCGTACCCGTCGAGCTCGCCGAGCTCGGCGACGATCGCGGCCCACACCTCGTCGTCGGTGGGCTCCGAGGGTGCGGCATGATCGGGCAGCCCGTCGGGCAGGTCCTCGGCCGCGTCAGGCGAGGACGGCGGGACGTCCGCGCCGGTCGGCTGGACGCCGTCGTCGGGGTCGTCAGGGCGGGGTGCCATAAGAGCACTCTAGAGTCGGACCGAGCAGTCGGGGTGGTTCGCGCTCGGCCCAGGTGTGCCGCAAGGTGTCGTCGGGAGCGAGCGCCGGGCTCGGGTGGACGGACAGTCCGTGTGTCGGGTCGAGAGGTGAGCCGTTGTTCTACTGGTTGATGAAGCGGGTGTTCGTGGGCCCGCTGCTGCACCTGGTCTACCGGCCGTGGGTGCGCGGCGCCGAGAACGTGCCGGAGGAGGGTGCCGCGATCCTGGCGAGCAACCACCTCGCGGTGATCGACTCGTTCTTCCTGCCCCTGGTCCTCGACCGTGAGCTCGTGTTCATCGGCAAGCAGGAGTACTTCACCGGTGCAGGGATCAAGGGCCGGCTCACCGCGGGGTTCATGCGCGGCGTCGGCACCATCCCCGTCGACCGTGGGGGCGGCAAGGCCAGCGAGGCCGCGCTGCGCACCGGTCTGCGCCGCCTGGCGGACGGGGACCTCTTCGGCATCTACCCGGAGGGCACGCGCAGCCCCGACGGGCGGCTGTACCGCGGCAAGACGGGCATCGCGCGTCTGGCTCTGGAGTCCGGCGCCCCGGTGATCCCGGTCGCGATGGTCGGCACCGACGAGGCGCAGCCTCCCGGTCGACGGATCCCGAAGGTCATGCGGATCGGCGTCGTCATCGGAGAGCCGCTCGACTTCAGCCGCTACCAGGGCATGGAGAACGACCGGTTCATCCTGCGGTCGGTGACCGACGAGATCATGTACGCGGTGATGAGCCTGTCCGGCCAGGAGTACGTCGACGTCTACGCGGCGACGCAGAAGGCCCGCATCGCGACCGGTCACCCGGCCGTCGCGGGCGACGCGGCCGACCACCTGCCGGCCGCACCGGGCGGTCGTCCCGTGCCCGACGTCCAGGTGCCGGTACCGCCGCAGGACGAGAGCGGGACGTCAGTAGGATGACGCGGTCGGCCTCAGCGCCGACATCGTGGCGCGCCGCCGATGCGTGCGCGCCGAAGGTTGTCTACGAGAGGTGTGTCTCATGTCGGTTCGTCGCGTCGCCCTCCTGACCGCAGGTGGCTTCGCCCCGTGCCTGTCGTCCGCCGTCGGCGGGCTCATCGAGCGGTACACGGAGATCGCTCCCGACATCGAGATCATCGCGTACCAGCACGGCTACTACGGCCTGCTGCGTGGCGACAAGATCGTCGTCGACGCCGAGACCCGCGCGAAGGCCGGCATCCTGCACAAGTTCGGCGGCTCGCCCATCGGCAACTCGCGCGTCAAGCTCACCAACGCGAAGGACTGCGTCAAGCGCGGCCTCGTCCAGGAGGGTCAGGACCCGCTGCAGGTGGCCGCCGAGCAGCTCAAGGCCGACGGCGTCGACGTGCTGCACACCATCGGTGGCGACGACACGAACACGACGGCCGCGGACCTCGCCGCCTACCTGCACGAGAACGGCTACGACCTGACGGTCGTCGGCCTGCCCAAGACGATCGACAACGACGTGGTGCCCATCAAGCAGTCCCTGGGCGCGTGGACCGCCGCCGAGGAGGCCGCCGGGTTCGCCGCGAACATCATCGGCGAGCACCGGTCCGGCCCGCGCATGCTGATCGTGCACGAGGTCATGGGCCGGCACTGCGGGTGGCTCACGGCAGCCGCAGCGGCGGAGTACCGCAAGTGGCTCGACACGCAGGAGTGGGTCCCGGGGATCGGTCTCACGCGCGAGCGCTGGGACATCCACGCCGTCTTCGTGCCCGAGCTCGCGCTCGACATCGACGCCGAGGCGGCGCGCCTCAAGGCGATCATGGACGAGCAGGGCAACGTCAACATCTTCTTGTCCGAGGGCGCCGGCATGCACGAGATCGTCGAGCAGCTCGAGGCCGCCGGCACGCCCGTCGAGCGCGACCCGTTCGGGCACGTGAAGCTCGACACCGTGAACCCGGGGCAGTGGTTCGCCAAGCAGTTCGGCGAGAAGCTGGGCGCCGAGAAGACGATGGTGCAGAAGTCCGGGTACTACTCGCGCGCCGCGGCCGCGAACGCCGAGGACCTGCGGCTCATCAAGTCGATGACCGACCTCGCCGTCGACTCCGCCCTGCGCGGCGAGTCGGGCGTCATCGGTCACGACGAGGAGCAGGGCGACGTGCTGCGTGCCATCGAGTTCCCGCGGATCGCGGGCGGCAAGGCGTTCGACGTCTCGCAGCCGTGGTTCGGCGCGCTCCTGGCGGACATCGGTCAGCCCCTGGTCCCTGCGAGCCACTCATGAGCGTCGAGCCGGACCCGCAGGTCGTCGCCGGCCTGGACGCCTGGCGGTCGATGGGGGCGCTCCAGCAGCCCCAGTGGCCGGACGCGACCGCGCTCGACGCCGTGACGTCGAAGCTGTCCACGCTCCCGCCGCTCGTGTTCGCCGGCGAGGCCGACCACCTGCGCGCGCAGCTCGCCGCGGCCGGTCGGGGTGAGGCGTTCCTGCTCCAGGGCGGGGACTGTGCGGAGACGTTCAGCACCGCGACGGCGGACAACATCCGCAACAAGATCAAGACGATCCTGCAGATGGCCGTCGTGCTGACCTACGGCGCGAGCCTGCCTGTGATCAAGATGGGCCGCATGGCCGGGCAGTACGCCAAGCCCCGCAGCTCGGACACCGAGACCCGCGACGGCGTGACGTTGCCTGCGTTCCGCGGCGACATCATCAACGACTACGAGTTCACCACCGAGGCCCGGACGCCGGACCCGCAGCGGCTGCTCGAGGCGTACCACACGTCCGCCTCGACGCTGAACCTCATCCGGGCGTTCACCACGGGCGGCTTCGCGTCGCTCCTTCGGGTGCACGAGTGGAACCGCGGCTTCATGGCCAACCCGTCGTACTCGCGCTACGAGGAGATCGCGGCCGAGATCGACCGGGCCATCCGCTTCATGGCGGCGTGCGGCGCCGACTTCGACGCGCTGCGGTCAGTCGACTTCTTCTCGAGCCACGAGGGTCTGCTGCTCGACTACGAGCGCCCGCTGACCCGCATCGACTCGCGCACGGGGCTGCCATACGACTGCTCGGCGCACTTCGTGTGGATCGGTGAGCGCACGCGTCAGCTCGGCGGGGCGCACGTCGACTACTTCTCGCGCGTCCAGAACCCGCTCGGCATCAAGCTGGGGCCGACGACGTCGGGCGACGACGCGCTCGCGCTCATCGACAAGCTGAACCCGCAGGGCGAGGCCGGCCGCATCACGTTCATCACCCGCATGGGCGCCGGCAAGGTCCGCGACCTGCTGCCCGCGCTCGTCGAGAAGGTGACCGCGGACGGCCGGCCCGTCACGTGGGTGTGCGACCCGATGCACGGCAACGGGATCACGTCGGCGTCCGGCTACAAGACGCGACGGTTCTCCGACGTGATGGACGAGGTCGCCGGCTTCTTCGAGGTGCACCGCGGGCTGGGCACCGTCCCGGGCGGACTGCACATCGAGCTCACGGGCGACGACGTCACCGAGGTGCTGGGCGGGTCCGAGGAGATCGACGACGAGGGCCTGGCGCGACGGTACGAGACGCTCGTCGACCCGCGCCTGAACCACCAGCAGTCGCTGGAGATGGCGTTCCAGGTCGTGGAGCTGCTCCGCGCGTCCTGACGACTGACGACGGCCGCCGCCCTGGTCCGCTCACGCGGGCGGGGCGGCGGCGCTGTCAGAAGACGTTGATGACGATCGTGCTGCCCCGGGGGGCCGTCTTGCCCTCGCCGCCCTCGGGCTTCTGTGAGTAGACGATGTTGAGCGGCGAGATCCCCTGCGGGTGCTCGACCTTCACGATGAATCCCGCAGCCTGCAGGGCGGCTTCTGCCGTCTTGACGTTCTGGCCGTAGGTGCTGGGCAGGGGGAGCATCTCCGGGCCCTTGGAGACGTTGACCGCGATCGTGTCGCCGCGGTGTCCCTCCGCGCCCGCGACAGGACTCTGGTCGATGATCAGGCCGGCGGCGACGGTGTCGCTGAAGACCTCGGTCGGTGCGAGCGTGAGGTTGTCCGGCTCCAGCTGACCGGTGGCGTCCTCGAGCGTCGTCCCGACGACGGACGTGATCGTGACGGGCTCCGGGCCCTTCGAGACCGTGAGCCTGACCTCGGTGTCCCGGATCGTCTGGTTCCCGGGCTCGGCGGGGGTGCCGTCGGGGAGCGTCGCGCTGATGATCCTGGTGTTCCCCACCGTGTCGCTGTACTCGGGCTCGGCATAGGTGGCCGTGAGCCCGGCGGCGACGAGCGTGGCCTCGGCGTCGGCCTGGACCGCGCCGACGACCCCCTCGGGGAACGCCACGTAGTCGGGGCCCTTGGAGATCGTGAACGCGACGGTGCCGTCCTTGCGGATGCGGTCACGCTGGCCGGGGTCCGTCGCGAAGACCTCGCCGATGGGTGCCTCGCCGTCGAACGCGGAGGACGGGTCGGCGCCGAGCCCGGCGCGCGCGAGGATCGCCGTCGCCTCCGCCTCGGTCTGACCGATGATCGTCGGGACGGTCGTGTAGGCGCCCGGTCCGATCTGCTGGTACCACCAGATGCCGCCGCCGACGAGCGCGGCCAGCAGGGCGAGCAGGACGATCCAGCGGGCGCGGTGGCGCCGCCGCGGGGGCTCGGCGGGGGGAGTGGTCAGTACCTCCACACCGACGCCGAGGCCGATGGGCAGGGCGACCGTCGTGCCCCGGGCGTCTCCGGTCTCGATGAGGGTGGTCTCGTCGCCGTCGCTCGCCGACTCGTCGTCGCCCGACGCGTCGATGTCGTCGTCCGACTCGTCGGCGTCCGCGTCCAGGTCGGTCTCGGCCGGGTCGGTGGCCGCGGGGAGCACGATCGACGGGGTGACGGAGGCGTGACGTGCCAGCGTCTCGTCGTCCAGCGCTGCGCGGGTGCGACGCAGCAGGGCGAGGGCGGCCGCGGCGTCGACCGGGCGGTCCTCCGGGTCCCGCGCGGCGAGGGCGCGCACGGCGTCGTCGATCTCGATGGGGAGCCAGTCGACCAGCTCCGAGGGCGCCGGGACGTCGTTGTTGACGTGCTGGAACGCGACCTGGATGGGGGTCTCGCCCGTGAAGGGCTGCCTCCCGGTGAGCATCTCGTAGAGCAGGATCCCGCTGGCGTAGACGTCGGTGCGCGCGTCGCTGAGCCCGCGGACGACGAGCTCCGGCGCCAGGTAGGCGACCGTGCCGAGCACGGTGCCCGTCGTCGTCGAGGTGACCTCGGTGACCGCGCGCGCCAGCCCGAAGTCGGCGAGCTTCACGCGTCCGTCGGTGGCGAGCAGGACGTTCTCGGGCTTGATGTCCCGGTGCACCAGTCCGACGCGGTGCGCGGCCGCCAGCGCGTCCAGCACGCTCTCGCCGATGCGCAGCGCGTCACCGACCGTCAGCGCGCCGCGCTCGCCGATGTGCCGTCGCAGGTTGCACCCGTCGATGTACTCCATCGTCAGGTAGCTGGTCTCGCCGTCGACGCCCTGGTCGTACACGCCGACGAGGCCAGGATGCGTGAGCCGGGCGGCCGTGCGGGCCTCGCGCCGGAACCGGGCCACGAAGTCGGAGCCGGACGTGCCCTCGGCGAGGTGGGCGTGCATCACCTTCAGCGCTACGTCCCGGTCCAGGCGCCGGTCGACGGCCAGGTACACGGTGGCCATGCCGCCGCGGGCGATGCGGGACACGACCTCGTACCGGCTGTCGACCAGGCGGCCGACGAACGGATCGGTGATGGTGGCTCCCACGCCAGGGAGTCTACGGTCGCAGATGTCGCAGATGCGGCAGGCAGGGCCTCAGCGGAACCGCGTCATGTGCGTCTGGACGTTCGCGACATAGCGCCGGGTGTCCGCGAACATGCCGTTCTTCTTCACGGACGCTGCGCCCTGGTAGTAGCCGGCGATCGCGGTGGGCAGGTCCGGGGCGTTGCCGACGAGTGCGCGCAGGATGGCGACGCCCGCGGTGACGTTGTCGTCCGGGTTCACCAGGTTGAGCTGGCGGCCGACGAGCTCCGACGCCCACTGCCCCGAGGTCGGGATGACCTGCATGGTGCCGACCGCGTTGGCGGGGGAGACGACCGCGTGGTTGAACCCCGACTCCTGGAACGCCACCGCCTGGGCCAGCGCCGGGTCCACGCCCATCGCGCGCGCCGTGGCGGCGATCTTGGCCTGCATCTCCGCCTTCGACGGGGTCGGTGCGCTGCGCAGCGTCGCGAGGTTCGCGTTCGCGGCGGCGACGACCGAGTCGGCATAGGTCCGTCCGGCGAACGTGTTGCCGACCGAGGCGGCCGCCGCGGGCACGGGGACGGTCAAGGTCTGCCCGATGCGGATGAGGGCGCGGGAGTCCAGCCCGTTGGCCGCGACGACGGCCGCCACGGTGGCGCCGTGCTTGGCCGCGATGCCGGTGACCGTGTCCCCGGACCGCACCGTGTAGGAGATCGACCCGGAGGCCTGCGCGACGGCGGCGGGCGCCGGAGCGGCGGCGGAGGGGGCGGAGGTGCCAGGGATCGAGAGCGTCTGGCCGATGCGGATGAAGGCGCTGGAGTCCAGCCCGTTGGCCGCGACCACGGCCGCGACCGTCGTGCCGTGCTTGGCGGCGATGCGGCTGACGGTGTCGCCGGCGACGACCTTGTACCCGGCCGCGACAGGTGCGGGGGCCGCGGGCGCGGGGGCTGCGGCGGCCGAGCCGGTCGGGATGGTCAGCACCTGCCCGATGCGGATCCGGGACGCGTCCGCCAGGGCGTTGGCGCGGGCGATCGCGGCCACGGTGGTGCCGCTGCGGGTGGCGATGTGGCTGACGGTGTCGCCGGTGCGGACCGTGTAGGTGTCGTCCGCGTGGGCCGCACCCGCGGTCGCGGTGACACCGACGACAGCCAGCGCGAGCGTCGCGCCGGTCCCTGTGGCGACGCGGCGGGCGGTGGCGTGCTGGTGCGACATGGTGCCTACCTCATGGTGCGGAAGTGAACGGATGGTGCCTGTGTGACTGGAGTGACAGAATGCGAACGTATCCGAATACTGCACAAGGGGAAAGCGCGCGGGGGAATTGCCCGGGTGTAATTCCCGGATGCGTACTCTTGTCGGGTGAACGATTCTGAAGAGACCCTCGACCGCCTGGTCGACGAGTGGCTCACCGTCCCTGATGTCGCCGACCGGCTCGGCCTCGACGCCTCCAAGGTGCGCCGGATCGTGCAGGAACGCCGCATCATCGGCGTCCGCCGCGGTGACCCGCGCATCTTCGTCGTCCCCGCGGCCTTCCTCGTGCCGGGCCACCTCGCCAACCCGGCGCAGCCCACGACCCCCGACGCCGACGAGCCGTGGACGGTCCTGGCGTCCCTGCAGGGCACGCTGACGGTCCTGTCGGACGCGGGGTTCACCGACGAGGCAGCGATCGAGTGGCTCTTCACGCCCGACGACTCCCTGCCGGGGACGCCGATCGAGGCGTTGCGCACGGGCCGCAAGACGGAGATCCGCCGCAGGGCCGCCGCCGAGCTCTGACGGGCTCGAGCGCGCGCCGGCTGAGGAGTGCTCAGGCGTGCCGGTCGACCGCTGCGTGCGCGAGCCCGATCAGCTGGGTGCGAGCAGGCTCGTCCCACGGGCGCTCGTCCATGAGGACGAACGCGCCGCCGGCCAGGTCGTCGATGAGACGCTCGACGTCGTCGGGAGCACCCGTGCCCCGGATGGCCGCGGCGAGGGTGATCACGTCGGCGTCCGTGAGCGAGCGGTCACCGAGACGCGTGCGCAGCAGCTCGACGGTCGCCTCGTCGGAGGCGGCACGGGCCCGGGCGACCGCTCGCGCCGCCAGGATCGTGCGCTTGCCCTCGCGCAGGTCGTCGCCGGAGGGCTTGCCGGTCGTCCGGGGGTCGCCGAACACGCCCAGCAGGTCGTCCCGGAGCTGGAACGCCTCGCCCAGGGGCAGGCCGAGCCTGCGGCACGCCTCGAGCTCGCCCTCGTCGGCGTCGGCCAGCGTCGCGCCGAGGACGATCGGGTGCTCGACGCTGTACCGGGCAGCCTTCGCGCGGATGACCTCGCGGGCGCGCGCCTCGTCAGCGGCCGGGTCGTCGCCCCACGGGAGCGCCTGCGCCAGGACGTCCAGGTACTGGCCGACGGTGACCTCGGTGCGCATCAGGTCGAAGACGGCACGGGCGCGCTCGGACCGTGGCAGCGGCTGCAGGGCGAGCGCCCCCGCGAACTCCTGCTCGCTCGCGATGAGCGTGAGGTCGCCGAGCAGGATCGCGGCAGACATCCCGAAGCGTTCGGCGTCGCCGGTCAGCCCGTGCTGGGCGTGGAGAGCCGCGAAGGCGCGGTGCGCGGCGGGGAATCCGCGGCGGGTGTCGGAGTCGTCCATGACGTCGTCGTGGAACAGCGCGGCCGCCTGGAACAGCTCGAGTGCAGCCCCCACCCGCAGCACCGCGTCCGCCTCCGCGGTCCCGGCCCGCCCGCCGTGGGCGCGCCAGGACCAGTAGCAGAACGCGGCCCGGAGCCGCTTCCCGCCCGTGAGGATCTGGGCGACCGCGTCGGCAAGCACGTCCGCGTCGTCGCTCGCCGCAGCCAGCACGGTGCGCAGCTGTGCGACGTGCCTGGTCAGCAGCTCGTCGATGCGGGATCGGACGTCCTCGACGTCGACGAGGGGCTGGGTCGTGGGGCTCACGCGGGCAGCCTACGGCGCCGCTGCGCGGACCCGCCCGCCGAGCGTGAGGGTGCGCTCGTCGTCACGGTCGAGCACGCCCACGACGAGCAGCTCGGAGCCGTCCCCGCGCGAGAACGTGGACTGCGCGGCGAGTCCGGGCTCGGCAGCGGGCGGGGCGTTCTCGACGAAGCCCGCGGCGAGCAGCGGTGCCCTGACGGCCTCGAGCAGCCCGGCGGTGTCCTGCGCCGTGCGGAGGTTCAGGCTGACCTCGGTCAGGTCGGTGCCGTCGACGGGCGCCGCGGACGAGAGCAGCACCTCGGCACCGTCCGGCACCGGGATGAGCGTGGCGGGGAAGCCCGTGACGAGCTCACCGACTGCGGAGTGCGCGTCGCCGCCCTCGCCGGGCAGGAGCGTCTCCGAGGTGTCGGGCTCGGGGGTGGCCAGCACCGCCGCGCTGCCGGTGGGGGAGCCCTGACCAGGAGCACTGGTGGTGCACGCAGCCGTGGAGACGCCGACGGCCAGCGCGACGACGGTGACGGCAAAGCCGGACCGGACGCGCGCTGAGAGGGGCGCGGGACGGAGCATCGCGACAGGGTAGCCGCACGCGCGCCGCACCGAGACGCCCACATGGCCCTCCTCCGGTGACGGCGTGCACAGATGCGCCGACAGGTGTCCCGGGACCAGTTCCGGGGCGGTGGGCTGACGCCATGCAGACCACCACGCTCCGCGTGAGCGAACCCCAGGAGATCCTCGCGCTCGTTCCTCACCGACTCGGCTTCCGGCCACGGGACAGCGCCGTCGCCGTGAGCCTGCGACCCCCGCGCGGCGCGGTCGGGCTCGTCGTGCGCGTGGACCTGCCGCACCTCGCGGACGAGGAGGACGGGCCCCTCCTCGCCAGGACGCTCGTCGCTCACCTCGGCCGTGACGGTGCCAGCCGGGCGATCCTCGTGCTCTACACAGACCGCGATCCCCGAGGCGAGGAGGGCTCGGCGCAGCCGGCGGTGCGCCACCTCCGTGAGGCGGCGGCCGATGCGCTCGGGGACGTCCTGGTGTGGGTTGTCACCTCCACCGGTTACCTCTCGCTCGACTGCGCCGACGACTGCTGCCCGCCCGGA
Organism: Cellulomonas sp. Root485; assembly: GCF_001426705.1. Classification (GTDB taxonomy): domain Bacteria; phylum Actinomycetota; class Actinomycetes; order Actinomycetales; family Cellulomonadaceae; genus Cellulomonas. Next base: position 1,194,206 of record NZ_LMFC01000001.1, read on the forward strand.
GGCAGACCGCTGCGGGACCTCGACTCCACGCAGGTCGGCGCGGCGCTCGTGCTGGCCGGCTCCGCCGTCGCCGACTCGCGGGAGGACATCGCCCGGATCCGTCCGCAGAGCGGTGACGTCCGTCGGTCCGTGGCGCGCGTGCGGCGTCGGTGGGAGCACCGGTGCGAGGAGGCCCTGCTCGCGGGTGCCGACGCGGTGGGCCGGTGGCGGGAGGACTCGCTCTCAGCCTGGCGGGATGCGGTCGCGATCGTCGAGGCCGGCGAACCGGGCCCGGGCGGTGCGCCGTGGGGTCGCATCGAGGCCGGTCTCGCCGACCGACGTGTGCGCGACAGCGTCCTGGTCGCGCTCGTCCCCGGCACGGCGGACCTGCCCGAGCGGTGCGTCCGCACCGTGCCCTCGACGCCCGAGCTGGACGCGGCGCTCGGCGGCGCGATGGCGCTGATCCTCGACCCGAGCCGAGGCGTCGTGCCGCCGGTCCGTGCCACGGCGGTGAACGAGGCGGTCCTCGAGGCCGTCGTCGCGCGGGGCCGGACCGGAGCGCAGGCTCCCGCCCTGACCCTTCTGGCGCTCCTGGCCTGGTGGCGCGGGGACGGCGCACGGGCGCGACTGCTGCTGGACGGGGCGCTCGACGCCGACGCCGACTACCACCTGGCTGAGCTGCTCGATGACGCGCTGATGGCCGCCATCCCGCCGGGATGGGTCCGGCACGGCGACTGACCTGCGAAGAGATCCCGTCGTGAGGTCGTCGCGGCCCGTCGCCTCCGGTAGCGTCACGGTGACGGCACTGTTGCCGCGGGACGAGGGGAGGACCGATGGGCATCGTGGTCGGCTATCTGGCCACTCCGGAAGGTCGGGCGGCCCTCGGGGCGGCGATCGAGGAGGCGCGGCAGCGCGACACGCGCGTCGTGGTCGTCGTGAGCACACGACCCGATGCTCCGGAGGAGCAGCGCAGCGCACTCGAGGCGGAGCTCGACAGGGTCCGGGCGGAGCTCGCGACCGCGGGAGTCGACCACGAGGTGCGGCTGCTCAGCGGTGGCGACGTCGCGGACGACCTGATCCTGACCGCCGAGCAGGTGAGCGCCCAGCTCGTCGTCCTGGGTCTGCGGAGGCGTAGCCCTGTCGGCAAGCTCATCCTCGGGGCCAACGCGCAACGGGTGCTGTTCGACGCCCCGTGCCCGGTCCTCACCGTGAAACCCGGTCCCGCCTGACGTCGGTCGCGACGCTACGGACACACCCGGATGGCTGATCATCGGACCCGCCGGACGCCCCGTGCGCGCGGGAATCTCTGGTGCCTGCCGTTCGTTGAGAACAAGAACCCCGTGACTGCCGTCCCCGACGGCCGTGTCGTCGTGCCCGTGATCGCGCCGAGCGGCCCGTGGGGTCGGTACAATATCCATCTACCTCCCGGCCCCGTTCCGGGTGTCGCGCTGCCGAAAGGTCGTTCGTGTCGTCCCAGACCCCGCATCCCGCTCTTCCGCGTGAGTTCGAGCACCCCGCCCTGCAGGACCTCGTCCTGCGCGGGCGCACCCACGGCACCGTGGGCGCCGAGGAGCTGCGCACCGCGTGCGAGCAGGCGGACGTCCAGGACGCCAAGCGCCTGCGCGCCGTCGTCCGCGGCCTGTCCACCGCCGGGATCGGCGTGCGTGAGCCTGCCGCGGCGCCCGCCCGAGCCGTCGCAGCGACCAGCGCCAAGGCCCGTCCGTCGACCAAGGCCGTCGTGACCCCCGAGGAGGGCGCTGCTGCTCCCGCCCCGACCACGCGTGCCCGGGCGGCGTCGGCGAAGACCGCCGCCGCGAAGACAGCCGCTGCCAAGCCCGCGGCCAAGTCCACCGCCGCCAAGTCCACCGCCGCCAAGAAGGCCACGGCTGACGCCGACGTCGACGAGATCGAGGTCGTCGAGGGCGACGAGCCCGACATCGAGGCGATCGAGGAGGTCGTCGTCGACGTCGTCGAGGTGGTCGAGGTCGTCGACGACGCCGCCGACTCGGACGACGAGGACTCGGAGGACGGCGAGAAGAAGCCTGCCGCGAAGGAGGAGGAGAGCGAGGACAGTGGCTTCGTCTACTCCGACGCCGACGACGACGACGCTCCCGCTCAGCAGGTCGTCACGGCCGGCGCGACGGCCGACCCGGTCAAGGACTACCTGAAGCAGATCGGCAAGGTCGCGCTGCTGAACGCCGAGCAGGAGGTCGACCTCGCCAAGCGCATCGAGGCGGGCCTCTTCGCCGAGGAGCGGCTGAACGCGGGCATCACCATGGAGCCCAAGATCAAGCGCGAGCTCGAGTGGATCGCGAACGACGGCCGGCGTGCCAAGAACCACCTGCTCGAGGCCAACCTGCGTCTCGTCGTCTCGCTGGCCAAGCGCTACACCGGTCGCGGCATGCTGTTCCTGGACCTGATCCAGGAGGGCAACCTCGGTCTGATCCGTGCGGTCGAGAAGTTCGACTACACCAAGGGCTACAAGTTCTCGACGTACGCGACCTGGTGGATCCGTCAGGCGATCACGCGCGCCATGGCGGACCAGGCCCGCACGATCCGCATCCCCGTGCACATGGTCGAGGTCATCAACAAGCTCGCCCGCGTCCAGCGCCAGATGCTCCAGGACCTGGGCCGTGAGCCCACGCCGGAGGAGCTGGCCAAGGAGCTCGACATGACGCCGGAGAAGGTCGTCGAGGTCCAGAAGTACGGTCGCGAGCCCATCTCGCTGCACACGCCGCTCGGTGAGGACGGTGACAGCGAGTTCGGTGACCTCATCGAGGACTCCGAGGCGGTCGTCCCCGCGGACGCCGTGAGCTTCACGCTCCTGCAGGAGCAGCTGCACCAGGTGCTGGACACCCTCTCCGAGCGCGAGGCCGGCGTCGTCTCGATGCGGTTCGGCCTCACGGACGGCCAGCCGAAGACGCTCGACGAGATCGGCAAGGTCTACGGCGTCACGCGCGAGCGGATCCGTCAGATCGAGTCCAAGACCATGTCGAAGCTGCGGCACCCGTCGCGCTCGCAGGTCCTGCGGGACTACCTGGACTGACAGACAGCCCACCACGACGAAGGCCCGGACCGGGATGGTCCGGGCCTTCGTCGTCCGTGGGGCGACGCGAGGAGGCGTTCGCGGCGACGGACCCGTTCGTCGTGCACGGCGTCGTGCAGTCGTACCGCGTCCTCGAGTGGCGGGACGTGCTCGGCTGAGTCGACGGGGCGCGGCGTCAGCGGGTGATGTACCAGAGGATGAGGTCGTGGGCCTTGTGCGCCTTCTCCACGCCACGGAAGTCCGCCTCGTGCACGGTGCCGCCGACGTCGATGGCGATGCTGCTGCTGGACGTGAACTTGCCGGCGAACGACGTGTTGCTCACCACAGAGACCGAGCGCACGTGCCGGTACGGGATCGAGGTGATCGCGACCCGCTTGCCGACGAAGCTCTTGTCCTGCATGACGACCCGCAGCGTCGTGAGACCGACGAAGCCGGTGCCGGTGCCGATGCAGTCGTAGACGGCGAGCACCTCTTCGCCCTGCAGGAGGCCGCGGCTGACCAGCTCGAGCTGCTCGGCCTTGTCGACGTCGGGCTCGGTCACGGGGGCCTCCTGCGTCATCGGGTCGACGGGCCGCTGTGCCCGTCGAGGCCGAGCATAGGGGTGGAGGACCCGGACAGAGCGCGAGGCCCGGACCATCAGGTCCGGGCCTCGCGTCGTCAGTAGGGGCGAGCTGCGTCAGATCGCGGCGCCGGCCCCGGCGCCGTGCTCGGCGAGGAGGCGGTCCGTCTCGTCCTGCACGTGGGTCGCCAGCTCGGCGAACTTCGGAGCGTGCTCACGCGCGTGGTGCGCGCAGAACAGCAGCTCTCCCACCGCGAGGACAACTCGGACATAGGCCTGTGCGCCGCAGCGGTCGCAGCGGTCGGCCGCGGTCAGTGGATGCGTCATGGTCCCGGTCACAGATCAATAGAACCATCCCGACGCCGGATCACACGCACCCGGAGCGGGTGGTTCGCTCACCGCGTAGCAGACCGTAACCGGCCCGCAACACAGCCGTTGCCGGCGGCATGGCGCCTCCGGGCTGTCGGGCCCGGCGACTACCATCGGCCCCGTGACGACGACCTCCCCGCAGTCTGGCTACACCGCCCGGCACCTGTCGGTGCTGGAAGGGCTCGAGGCGGTGCGCAAGCGCCCCGGCATGTACATCGGCACCACCGACAGCCGGGGCCTCATGCACTGCCTGTGGGAGATCATCGACAACTCGGTCGACGAGGCCCTCGGTGGCCACGGAGACCGCATCGAGATCGTGCTGCACGCCGACTCGTCCGTGGAGGTCCGGGACAACGCGCGTGGCATCCCGGTGGACATCGAGCCGAAGACGGGGCTGACCGGCGTCGAGGTCGTGTTCACCAAGCTGCACGCGGGCGGCAAGTTCGGCGGTGGCTCCTACGGGGCGTCGGGTGGCCTGCACGGCGTCGGCGCGTCGGTGGTGAACGCCCTGTCGGCGCGTCTCGACGTCGAGGTCGACCGGGGCGGTCGCACGCACCGGATGACGTTCCACCGCGGCGAGCCCGGCGTCTTCGACGACCGCGCCGGCATCGGCCCGGACAACCCGTTCGAGCCGTTCGTCTCCGGGTCCGAGCTCACGGTGAGCGGCAAGGTCGCCCGTGCCCGGACCGGGACGCGCGTGCGGTACTGGGCGGACCCGCAGATCTTCCCGAAGACCGCTGTGTTCGCCTACGACGAGCTGGTCACCCGCGCCCGGCAGACGAGCTTCCTGGTGCCGGGCCTGACGCTGACGGTGCGCGACGAGCGCGGCATCGCGGGCACGCCCGGCGCCGACGGTCCGCACGAGGAGACGTTCCTGCACAGCGGCGGCGTCGTCGACTTCGTGGACCACCTGGCGCCCGACACAGCCGTGACCGACACGTGGCACCTGACCGGCTCGGGGGCGTTCACCGAGACGGTGCCGGTCCTCGACGAGCGCGGCCACATGACCGCGCAGGAGGTGTCGCGGACCTGCGACGTGGACATCGCGCTGCGGTGGGGGACGGGCTACGAGACCGAGGTCCGCAGCTTCGTCAACATCATCTCCACGCCCAAGGGCGGGACGCACCTGGCCGGGTTCGAGGCGGGCCTGCTCCGGACCATGCGCAAGGCGGTCGACGCGAACGCGCGGCGCCTGAAGATCTCGTCGCGCGACACCTCGGAGCGGATCGAGAAGGAGGACGTGCTCGCCGGGATGACCGCCGTCGTCACCGTCCGGCTGGCCGAGCCGCAGTTCGAGGGGCAGACCAAGGAGGTGCTGGGCACCGGGCCGGTGCGCGCGATCGTCGCCAAGGTGATGGACACCGAGCTCGCCGCGATCTTCGCCTCGCCCAAGCGGGACCACAAGGCGCAGTCCTCCCTGCTGCTGGACAAGGTCGTCGGCGAGATGCGTGCCCGGCTGTCGGCACGCAAGCAGAAGGAGATCTCGCGACGCAAGAACGCGCTCGAGACGTCCTCCCTGCCCGCCAAGCTGGCCGACTGCCGCAGCGACGACGTCGAGCGCAGCGAGCTGTTCATCGTCGAGGGCGACAGCGCCCTGGGCACCGCCAAGCTGGCGCGCAGCTCCGACTTCCAGGCGCTGCTGCCCATCCGCGGGAAGATCCTCAACGTCCAGAAGGCGTCCGTCACGGACATGCTGAAGAACGCCGAGTGCGCCGCGATCATCCAGGTGGTCGGCGCCGGCTCGGGTCGCTCGTTCGACCTCGAGGGTGCGCGCTACGGGAAGATCGTCCTGATGACCGACGCCGACGTCGACGGCGCGCACATCCGCACCCTGCTGCTCACGCTGCTGTTCCGGTACATGCGGCCGCTCGTCGAGGCCGGTCGCGTCTACGCCGCCGTCCCGCCGCTGCACCGTATCGAGGTCATCGGGGGTGGGGGCCGCAAGAACGAGTACGTCTACACGTACTCCGAGGCCGAGCTCGTGGCGACCTTGAAGAAGCTGGACAAGGCGGGCAAGCGCTACAAGGACGACATCCAGCGCTACAAGGGCCTCGGGGAGATGGACGCGGACCAGCTCGCGGAGACGACGATGGACCCGCGACACCGCACGCTGCGCCGGGTGACCGTCGAGGGTGCCCAGCGCGCCGAGGAGATCTTCGAGCTGCTCATGGGGTCCGACGTCGCACCGCGCAAGGACTTCATCGTCGCCGGCGCCGACGGCCTGGACCGCAGCCGGATCGACGCCTGACCCATTTCGGTTGCCGTCGCGCGGACCGGCGGGCGATCGTGGTCCGGTGACCACCACCGACCTCGCGCCCCTCGCCGACCGTGTCGCCGCGCCGGCGGACGTGCCCGTGCCCACCGGCACCGACGGCCTGACGTGGCGACCGCTCACCCGTGACGACGTGCCGGCCGTCACCCGTCTGCTCACCGCGGTCGAAGAGGCCGACGCCACGCCGTACCGGACCTCGGCCGAGGAGGTCGACGAGGAGTTCGACGGTGACTGGAAGGACCACGCGCGCGACACGCTCGCCGGCGTCGACGCGGACGGCGTGATCCGTGCGTACGCGCGCGTCAACCAGCCCCCGGGCGATCTCCGGGTGGTCCGCGCGTTCCTCGACGGGGCGGTCGACCCGCAGTGGCGGGGGCGCGGGATCGGCCGGCAGGTGCTCGCGTGGCAGCAGGCGCGTGGCCGGCAGCTGCTCGCGGCGTCGGGCAAGGAGCTCCCCGCCCGGCTCGCGGTGTTCACCGACGACGGCGCCGAGGCGACGGTCCGGCTCCTCCGGGCGAGCGGGTTCACGCCCGCGCGGTTCTACGCGGAGATGCGCCGACCGCTGGACGTCGAGCTCCCCGCCGTCGAGGTGCCCGACGGGCTGAGCATCGTGCCGTGGAGCGCCGAGCTCGACGAGCAGGTGCGGCTCGCGCACAACGAGGCGTTCGCCGACCACTGGGGCAGCGAGCCCCGCACGGCGGAGGACTGGAGCCAGGGGCGCAGCATGTTCGCCCCGACGTGGAGCTTCGTGGCGCTGGACGACTCGACGGGCGACGTGGCCGGGTACCTCATGTCGGGTCGGTACGAGCACGACTGGCCCGTGATCGGCTACAAGGCCGGGTACACGGACCTGCTCGGCGTGCGGCGGGCGTGGCGCGGCCGGCGGCTCGCTCCGGCGCTGCTCGCCACGGTGATGGCCGCGTACCAGGCGGACGGCATGGACTACGCCGAGCTGGGTGTCGACACGGCGAACCAGTCCGGCGCGCACCGGCTGTACGAGGGCCTCGGGTACGCGGTGTTCCACAGCTCCACGCTGTTCTCGATCGAGCTCTGAGCCGCGCGGGCGAACGTCCTCCGGCGGCCCGCGACGCGGGTTAGCATCGGCGCGGCGGGACGACGAGGTCCTGCCGAACCTGTCGCCGGACGAGGACGTCCGGTCTCCTGGAGGTCGCCGTGGGACGCTCGCTGTCCGTGGCCGCGCGCACGTGGGTCGCGGTCTTCGTCGTGCTGGTGCTCGTGCATCTCGTCGCCCAGGGTGCAGGCGCCACCACGCTGGCGGACATCACGCAGTGGATGCTCATGCCCGTGCTCGCGGCGGTCGTCGTCAGCGCGACGCGCTGGCCACGCGGGCACGTCGTGACATGGACGCTGGTCGCCCTCGGCTTCTCGTGGCTGGGTGACCTCGTCCCGGCGCTGGTCGCCGAGGACGCGTCGTTCCTCGTGATGGTCGGGTTCTTCCTGGTAGCGCAGGTGGCGTACGTCGTGGCGTTCGCGCCCTTCGTCCGGCGCTCCGTGGTGCACACCCGTCCCGTCCTGCTGCTGCCGTACGCGGCCGTGCTCGTCGCGCTGGTCGCGTTGTGCGCACCCGGGGCCGACGCCCTGCTCGTCCCGGTCGCCCTCTACGGGGGCGTTCTGGTCGCGATGGCGGTGCTCGCCACCGGCCTCGGTCGTCTCGCCACGATCGGCGGCGCCGTCTTCCTGGTCAGCGACGGGCTGATCGCGCTGGAGGCGTTCGTGCCCGGGTGGGACCTGGCCGCGCAGGGCTTCTGGGTGATGCTGACGTACGCCGTCGGCCAGGGGCTCCTGGCTGCGGCCGTGATCGGGCGCAACGTCGCCGAGCGGCAGGCACCCGCGCCGCGGCCCGTCCGCAGCTACGCCCAACACCCACCGGTGCCGGACAACGTGGTCGCGCTCGTCTGAGGGTCAGCCGATGGCGTGCACGGGTGCGGACAGCGGCGTGCCCGACATGTCGCGGCGCGGGTCGACCGCGGGCAGCTCGATCGGCTGACCGGCGGACCCCGTCGCCCAGGCCGGCGCGGAGCCGACCCACGCGAGCAGGAGCGCGTCCTCGTTGCGCAGGAACCGGTGCGCCCGGACGCCGCCGGTCGCGCGGCCCTTGCCCGGGTACGCCTCGAACGGCGTGACCTTCGCCGAGCCCGCCTGCGTGCCCGGGAGAGCGCCGGACGCGCCCGCGACGGTCACGACGACGGCCTCGGCGGTGCCTTCCGGGACCGCCCCGAACGCGACCACGCGCTGCCCGGCCGCGAGCTTGATGCCCGCCATGCCGCCCGCCGAACGACCCTGCGGCCGGACGGCCGACGCCGGGAAGTGCAGGAGGGAGGCGTCGGACGAGATCAGCACCAGCTCGTCGGTCTCGCTCACAGGCACCGCGCCGACGACCTCGTCACCGTCCTTCAGGGAGATCGCCTCCCAGGCGTCGCGGTTGCCCGGGACATCGCCGGACGTCACGCGCTTCACGGTGCCCTGGGCGGTGGCGAGTGCGAGCGTCGGTGCGTCGGCGGCGAGCGACGCCAGTCCGACCACGCGTTCGCGGGGCAGGAGGGTCACGACCTCGCCGAGCGGCACGCCACCCGAGAGCGAGGGCGCTCCGTCCGTCGGGGGGAGACCGGGCAGGTCCAGCACGGAGACGCGCACGATGCGGCCCTGCGACGTCACCACGCCGATCTCGGCGCGCGCGGTGGCCGGGATCGACGCAGCCACGACGTCGTGCTTGGCCCGGCGGGCACCGTCGCCCCGCGCCGGCAGGTCCTCCGACGCCGTGCGTGCGAGCAGCCCGGTGCCCGACAGGAGCACCCAGCACGGCGTGTCGGCGATCTCGAGCGGGGCGGCCGCACCGCGGGCGGCGGGCGCTCCGGTGATCGAGGTGCCGCCGGCCGACTCGAGCAGGATGGTGCGGCGCGGGGTGCCGTACGTCGCGGCGACCTCGGCCATCTCGTCGGAGACCAGGCCGCGCAGCCGGGACTCGTCGGCGAGGATCGCCCGCAGCTCGGCGATCTCCTCGACGAGCTGCTGCTGCTCCTTCTCCAGCTCGATCCGGGAGAACCGGGTGAGGCGGCGCAGACGCAGCTCGAGGATGTACTCCGCCTGCGGCTCGGACAGGTCGAAGACGGTGCGCAGCCGGGCGCGGGCCGTGTCGGCGTCGTCGGACGTGCGGATCACCTGGATGACCTCGTCGATGTCCAGGATCGCGACGAGCAGGCCCTCCACCAGGTGCAGTCGTTCCAGCCGCTTGGCGAGCCGGTGCTGCGAGCGCCGGCGCACCACCACGAGGCGGTGCTCGACCCAGACGACCAGAAGCTCGCGCAGCCCCAGCGTGCGCGGCTGGCCGTCGACCAGGGCGACGTTGTTGATCGAGAAGGAGTCCTCGAGCGGGGTGTAGCGGTAGAGCTGCTCGAGCACGGCCTCCGGGACGAAGCCCGTCTTGATCTCGATGACGAGGCGCAGGCCGTGCTGCCGGTCGGTCAGGTCGACGGCATCGGAGATGCCCGAGAGCTTCTTGCTCTGCACCCCCTCCTTGATCTTCTCGATGACCTTCTCCGGGCCCACCGTGTACGGCAGCTCCGTGATGACGATGCCCTTGCGCTTGGGCGTGACGTTCTCGATCCGGGCGGTCGCGCGGGTGCGGAAAGCGCCGCGGCCGGTGCGGTACGCGTCGCGGACACCCTCGAGACCGACGATCTTGCCGCCCGAGGGCAGGTCGGGGCCGGGGACGAAGCGCAGCAGGTCCTCGAGCGTGGCGTCCGGGTGCAGGACGAGGTGACGGGCCGCGGCGACGACCTCGACGAGGTTGTGCGGGGCCATGTTGGTGGCCATGCCGACCGCGATGCCCGACGCGCCGTTGACGAGCAGGTTCGGGATCGCCGCGGGGAGCACCTCGGGCTGCGTGAGCTTGTTGTCGTAGTTGGGCACGAAGTCGACGACGTCCTCGTCGAGCCCTGTCGTCATCGCGAGCGCGGCGGGTGCCATGCGCGCCTCGGTGTACCGCGGTGCAGCCGGGCCGTCGTCGAGCGAGCCGAAGTTGCCGTGACCGTCGACCAGCGGCAGGCGCAGCGAGAACGGCTGCGCCAGGCGGACCATCGCGTCGTAGATCGCCGCGTCGCCGTGCGGGTGCAGCTTGCCCATGACCTCGCCGACGACGCGCGCAGACTTGACGTACGGGCGGTCCGGGCGCAGGCCCATGTCCGACATCTGGTACAGGATTCGGCGCTGCACGGGCTTGAAGCCGTCCCGGGCGTCGGGCAGCGCCCGCGAGTAGATGACGGAGTAGGCGTACTCGAGGAACGAGCCCTCCATCTCGGTCGCGACGTCGATGTCGACGATGCGCTCGACGAGGTCCTCGGGCGGGAGGTCGGGGGTCGCGGGGCGACGCGCCATGGTGCTTGCTCCTCGGGGGGCCGGTCTGGCTGTGCGGCGACCATTGTGGACCGTCCGGGACCTTTGGCGGGCGCGGCGCGCGGCGCCCGCCGCTACCGTGACGCTCATGGCAGACGTCACGGCTGACGGCCTCCCGCACCCGGGGCACGCGTACCCGGCTGCGTGGGAGGCGGACGTCGTGCTGCACGACGGCTCGACCACGCACGTCCGCCCGCTGCGGCCCGACGACGCCGATGCCCTCCAGGCGTTCCATGTCGGGCAGTCGGAGCGGTCGACCTACCTGCGGTTCTTCGCCCCGCTGGAGCGGCTGTCCGAGCGTGACCTGGCACGGCTGGTCAACGTCGACCACGTCGACCGGGTCGCCCTGGTCGCCGTGTCGAGCGGGTCCGAACCCGGGAGTGACGACCAGATCATCGGTGTCGCGAGGTACGACCGGATCGGGACCGACGAGGCCGAGGTCGCCTTCAACATCGCGGACGCGCACCAGGGGCGTGGCCTGGGGTCCGTGCTCCTCGAGCACCTTGCCGCGGCGGCTCGGGAGCGCGGCGTGCGCAGGTTCGTCGCCGAGGTCCTGCCGCAGAACGGCCGCATGATCGCCGTCTTCAAGCAGGCGGGGTACGAGGTCCGGCAGCGGACCGAGGACGGCATCGTGGCGGTCGGGTTCGACATCGACCCGACGGACCGGTCGCTGGCCGTGATGGCGGACCGCGAGCACCGGGCGGAGGCGCTGTCGATGCGGGGTGTCCTGCACGCGTCGTCGGTCGTCGTCGTCGGGCCGGGGTCGGACGCGGGCGGGACGCTCGCGGGGCGGCTCGCCTCCCGCGTGCTCGCCGAGCTCCTCGTCGGGGACCCCTCGGTGGTCGTGCACGCGGTCGGCGTCCCGGGCGACCCGCCGATCCCGGTGCACGCACGGCTCGCCGACGTGCCCGGACCCGTCGAGCTCGCGGTCGTCGCCGTCCACGCCCACGCGGCGACCGACGTGGCCCGTGACCTCGCACGTCTTGCGGTGCACGGGATCGTCCTGCTGACCGGAGGGTTCGCCGAGGACGGCCCCGACGGCCTGGACCGGCAGCGCGCCGTGCTGCGCGCGGCGCACGGCGCGGGGATGCGCGTGGTCGGCCCGAGCTCCTACGGGATCATCTCGACCCGGGAGGGCGGCCTGCAGCTCAACGCGTCGCTCGCGCAGCCCCCGCCGGCGTCCGGACGGGTCGGGCTCTTCTGCCAGTCCGCCCCCTTGTCCGTCGCGCTGCTCGCGGCGGTCCGGCGCCGGGGCATCGGCATCTCGCAGTTCGTGTCCGCCGGGCACCGCGCCGACGTGTCCGGCAACGACCTGATGCAGTTCTGGGCCGACGACGAGAGCACCGACGTCGTCGGGCTGTACCTCGAGTCGCTGGGCAACCCGCGCAAGTTCTCCCGGGTGGCTCGGCGGCTGTCGCTGATCAAGCCCGTGATCGTCGTGACGGCGGGCCGGTCGGGTCAGGTGGTGCCGCCGGGGCACGCCGTCCGACCGACGCACGCACCACCTCGCACGCTCGCAGAGATGCTGCGGCAGTCCGGGGTGGTGCGCGTCGAGAACACGCACCAGCTGCTCGACGTCGCACAGGTGCTCGCGCACCAGCCGCTGCCCGCCGGGCGACGCGCCGCCATCCTGGCCAGCTCCGCGTCCGTGGCGGCCCTCGTCGCCGAGGCCGTCGCCGCGGCCGGTCTCGTGGTCAGCGGGCACGTGCAGCTGCTGGCCGAGGACGCCTCCCCGGACCGGGTCCGGGCAGCCGTCGACGCCCTCTACGACGACCCCGACAGCGACGTCGTCGTCGTGGTCCGCATCCCGACCGTCGGTGGTCCCGACACCGTCCTGCAGGAGGCGGTCGCGCAGCGGGCCGCGCGTTCCCGGCGGACCACCGTGGCGTGCATCTACGACCTGCACGGCCTGACGCCGGAGCTGACCGCCCGCGACGACGACGGCCGGGAGTGGACGGTGCCCGCGTACAGCACGCCGGAGGACGCGGCGCTGGCGCTCGGCCACGCCGCCCGGTACGCGCAGTGGCGTGACGGGGACCGCGGGCGCCCGCTGCACCCCGAGGGAGCGGAGACCCGGATCGCCCGGCGGCTCGTCGCCGGGTGGCTCGACGCCGAGGCGTCGGGTGACGCAGCCCTGGCGCTCGACAGCGACCGGACGGCGCAGCTGCTCGCGACGATCGGGGTGAGCGTGCTGCCGTCGACCCGCGTGCACGACGCCGACGAGGCCGTCGCCGCCGCGGAGCGGATCGGCTGGCCGGTGGCGCTCAAGACGACCGTGCCGGCGCTGCGCCACCGCGCGGACCTCGGGGGAGTGCGCCTCGACGTCGCGGACGAGGCCGAGCTGCGGGCGGACGTCGCCCAGGTGCTCGAGCTCGCCGCGGGGCTCGGGGCGACGGAGGGCGACGAGCCCCTGGAGGTGCAGGCGATGGCTCCCCACGGCTCGGCGTGCGTCGTGCGCTCGGTCGAGGACCCCTCGTTCGGCCCGATCGTCAGCTTCGGGCTGGCCGGCGACGCCTCCGACCTGCTGGGCGACATCGCGTACGGCGTGCCGCCCCTGACCGACGTGGACGTCTCCGAGCTGGTCCGCACGGCGCGGGCGGCCCCGCGGCTGTTCGGGTACCGCGGGCTGCCGGCACTGGACGTCGCCGCGCTGGAGGACATCATCGCGCGCGTCGCCGTGCTCGCCGACGACCTCCCGGAGCTGCGCTCGCTGGAGCTCAACCCGGTGGTCGTCTCCGAGCACGGTGCGGCTGTCCTCGGTGCCCGCGCCTCGGTGTCCCGCGCGGACCGCGCCGACGCCACCCGACGGCTGCCGAGGGTGTGACCCTGTGCGTGCTCGCCGGACAGGGCCGGTGAGGTGGGAGGATGGGCAGGTGCCTGCTGCTGCTCCCGCCCTGCACCACGACCTCCACCGTGCCGGCTACTACCCCGAGCTCGTCGTCGACGTGCTCGACGTGGCCCTCGCGGACGAAGAGGTCGTGGCTCACCTGGTCCACCCCGAGACGACGTTCGACGCCGCCGAGGTCCGCCGCCACGTCACCGTGCTGGTGCTGACGCCCACGCGGTTGATCGTCGCCCACGTCGACGACCACCCGGCCGACTCCGAGCACCCGTCGGCGTCCGCGTCGGCCACGACCGAGGCGGTGCCGCTGGCGGAGCTCACGTCGGTCGCGCTGACCCACGTCGTGCCGCTGCCGGAGAAGCACGAGCGCGGCAGGCCCGCGCAGGAGCTGACCCTGGTGGTCGGCTGGGGTGCGGTCTCCCGGGTGGACCTGGAGCCGGCCACGTGCGGCGACCCGAACTGCGACGCGGACCACGGCCTCACGGGCACCTTGGCGCCCGACGACGTGGTCGTGCGGGTGAGTGCCGCCGCGGAGGGTCTCGACTCGGTGCGGGCCGCCACGGCGTTCGCCCGGCAGCTGTCCGCGGCGAGCGCCCGGGCCCGATGACCGGCCTCGAGGCGCCGGCGTCGAGGGTCTCGACGCGGACGCGCGCGGAGGTCGATGCGGCCGACTTCCTGACGCCGGGCTCAGACCACCCGTGCCTGGGCCGGGTGCTCCCCGCCGTCGCCGGTGCCCTCGGGGTGCTCGACGTGCCCGACGCGAGGGACTCCCAGTCGCTGCTCGGCCTGCCCGACGCGGCCCGCGTCTGCGTGGTTCTCGTCGACGGGCTGGGGCACACCAACCTCGCGGAGCGCGCCGGTCACGCGCCGTTCCTGCGTCGTCGGCTGGGCGACTCCACACCCCTGACCAGCACGTTCCCCTCCACCACCGCCACCGCGATGGGCACCTTCGGGGTCGCGCTGCCGCCGGGCCGCACGGGCATGCTCGGGTACACCGTCCGCGACCCCGCGACCGGGGAGCTGGGCAACCTGGTCAGCTGGACCGGTCTGCCGCCCGCGCGGCAGTGGCAGCGCGAGACGACCGTGTTCGAGCGGCTCGTCGCGGCGGGCACCAGCGTGACGAGCATCGGGCCGGCACGGTTCGCGGGCTCCGGGCTCACCGAGGCCGCCCTGCGCGGTCCCACCTACAAGGCCGCCGAGTCGCTGGCCGCCCGGGTCGACGCCACCGTGGACGCGCTGCGCCGCCCCGGCGTCGCGTACCTGTACTGGGGAGACGTCGACAAGGCGGGTCACCACCACGGGTGGGGGTCGTGGCAGTGGGGGGACGCGCTCGCGGAGCTCGACGCCGAGCTGGGCAGGCTCGCACGGCTCCTGCCGCGGGACACGGTCCTGGTAGTGACCGCCGACCACGGGATGGTCGACGTCGACCGGTCGCAGCGGTGGGACGTCGCCTCCGACCCCGGCCTCGGCGCCGGCGTCGCGATGGTCGCGGGGGAGCCTCGTGCGCTGCACCTGCACCTCGAGCCGGGCGCGGACGCGACGCACGTGGCGGACCGGTGGCGGGACACGCTCGGCTCCGCAGCCGTCGTCGTGACACGTGACGAGGCGATGTCCGACGCGTGGTTCGGAGACGTCTCCGAGCACGTCCTGCCGGTCATCGGGGACGTCGTGGTGGCGATGGCGGGCCGCGCGACCGTGGTGGACTCCCGGACCCAGACGCCGGCGTCGCTGGATCTCGTCGGGGTGCACGGCTCGTTGACGCGCCACGAGATGCTCGTCCCGTGCGTGGTGGTGGCCTGATGGCCGAGCTGGTCTTCTTCTCCGGCACCATGGACAGCGGCAAGTCGACGCTCGCGCTCCAGATGCACCACAACCACGCGGCGCGCGGCCGTGACGGAGTGCTGTTCACGCGGCACGACCGCGCCGGCGCGGCGACGATCTCCTCACGGTTGGGGCTGACGCAGCAGGCGCACGAGGTGGACGACTCGACGGACTTCTGGTCGGACGTCATCTCCCGCCGCACGCGCGGTCGACCCGTCGACTACCTCATCGGTGACGAGGCGCAGTTCTACACCGCCGACCAGGTGGAGCAGCTCGCGCGGGTCGTCGACGAGCTCGGGGTCGATGTCTTCGTGTTCGGCATCTCGACCGACTTCCGGGCTCGGCTGTTCCCCGGTGCCGCCCGGCTGGTCGAGCTGGCCGACCGGGTGGAGATCCTGCAGGTCCGCGCGCTGTGCTGGTGCGGCGCGCGGGCGACCCACAACGCCCGCACCATCGGCGGGACCATGGTGGTCGAGGGCGCGCAGGTCGTCGTGGGAGACGTCGAGGCCGGTGCCGACGAGGTCGGCTACGAGGTCCTGTGCCGTCGGCACCACATGCGGCGCATGACGGCCGCCACCGCCCGGGCGTCCTCGCCGAGCCCGCAGATGCTGACCTCCGCGGAGGAGCTCAGCATCTGATGGATCTCTACGCAGGCCTCATTCAGGTTTTGCGCCGAAGACGATCTCGTCCCAGCTGGGCACCTTGGCGCGACCCTTGCGTGCCCGTGGTCGCTCGGCGTCCTCGTGCTCCGCGGCCGGGGTGGTGACCGGTTCGGGCACGGAGACGGGCGCCGGGTAGACCACTGTCTCGGCCGCGGGGTCGGCATCGACCGGGTGGGCGCCGGGCACCGTGGCGTCCGGCCGTCCGAAGTCGAACGCGTGCTGCGGCCCGAAGCCCTCGAACTCCTCGGAGTCGTCGTCGTCGAGCTCGACGGCCTGCCGCACGCCGCGTCTGCTGCGCAGGTCGTCCAGCAGCGACGCGGTCTCCGCCTGCGGGTCGGGCACAGGCTCGGGCTCGGGCTCGGGCTCGTCGACGGGGACGTCCTGCGGGGTCCGCAGGGTCCCGTCGCCCTGGAAGTCGAAGACGACGTCACGTACCGCGGCCAGGTGGCGGCGCGACACGGGCTCGTCGGGCAGCTCCGTCTCCGACAGCCAGCGGGCCTCGTCCTCGTCGGCGACGACGGTGCGCTTGGCGAGATCGAAGGTCCACCGGGCCTCGCGCTCGGTGTCACCCACCGCGAACCGCGCGAGCACCACCCACGGCCCGGACGCGTCGCGCGCCGCGTCCCACGCGAGCGAGGCGGGGTCGACGCCGCGGGCGGCGAGCCGGTCGGTGACCAGGTCGCCGAGCGTGGGGGCGCCGACGTCGCGGCCGACGCGCGTGCTGCGTGCCTGCTCCGCCACGTGCTCGCGCTCGGCGAGCACCGGTCCCTCGTAGCGGCGGACGCGTTCCACGGGCAGGCCGGCGGAGTCCGCCACCTCCTGCGTGGTCGCGCCCGCGCGGATGCGCGCCTGGATCTCCCGCGGGCTCAGCGTCCCGGCGCTCTCCGCGCGCAGCTGCTCGAGCTGCGGGCGGTCGCGCCGCACGGCGGCGCGCAGCGGTTCGTCGATGCGCACACGAAAGCGTGCCCCGTCCGGGGCCACCAGGACGAGATGCTCCCCGTCCTCGTGCAGACCCACCAGCTCCAGCTCACCCATGCGACCTCCCGGGAACTCGGGCACGAGCCTGCCACCGATCCGGCCCGTCGGCGTGCACCCGGGGCGGTGCGGCGCATGATCTCCGCGATGACGGCCCGCCTACGACGTCCAGGCGCGTCCCGCTGCGATGATCGGCGCCGTGGACACCGACATCCCCCTGGAGCCGATCCTCGAGCTGGTCGGGGTGTTCGTCGGCGCGATGTCCGGGGCGCTGGCCGCCGTGCGCAAGCAGTTCGACGTCTTCGGGATCATGGTGCTCGCCTGGGCGGCCGGGCTGGGTGGCGGCATCCTGCGTGACGTCCTCATCGGTGCGGTTCCCCCGGTCGGGATCTCGAACTGGCGGTTCATCGCGACCGCCGTCGCCGGCGCGACCCTGATCTACTTCTTCCACCCGCGGCTCGAACGAGCACGTCGCTTCATCGTGGTGCTGGACGCCGGGGCGCTCGCCCTGTTCAGCGTCGTCGGCACCATCAAGGGGCTGGAGTACGGCACGACGCTGACCGCGGCCGTGATCGTCGGCGTCATGACCGGCGTCGGCGGGGGAGTGCTGCGCGACCTGCTGTCGGGGGAGGTGCCGGTCGTCCTGCACCACCGGCAGCTCTACGCGATCCCCGCGCTCCTCGGGTCGACCGTGACGGCGATCCTGTGGTGGCAGGGTGCGATCACCACCGTGACGAGCGTGCTCGTCGTGATCGCGGTGTTCGCGCTGCGGGTCACCGCCCTGCGCTTCCAGCTGAAGGCTCCTGGGCCGTGGCGGGGGACGGTGCGCTGACCGCGCGCTGAGAGGATGGGCGGGTGAACCCCGACTCTCCCGACCAGGTCCGCACGCTCATGGAGGTCGCCGAGTCGCTGGCACGGGAGGCCGGTGCGCTCGTCCGTGACGGGCGGCGCAGGCTCGTCACCGTCGCGGCGACCAAGTCCAGCGACCAGGACGTGGTGACGGCGATGGACCTGGCGTCCGAGTCGCTGCTGCGGAGCCGGCTGGCCGAGCTGCGACCGGACGACGCGATCCTCGGCGAGGAGGAGGCCTTCCGGCCGGGCACCTCCGGCATCACCTGGGTGGTGGACCCGATCGACGGCACGGTCAACTACCTGTACGGGTCGACGGCCTACGCGGTCTCGGTGGCGGCCGCGACCGGTCCGGACCTCACGGTCGCGCCCGACCCGGCCACCTGGACGGCGCTCGCCGGGTGCGTGTTCGCCCCGGAGGACGGGCGGACGTTCGTGGCGGGTCGTGGGCTCGGCGCGACGCTGGACGGGGCCGGCCTGCGCGTCGGCGCTGCGCGACCGTTGATCGACTCGCTCGTGGGCACCGGCTTCGGATACGTCGCGTCGAGGCGGCGGGCGCAGGGGCGAATCGTCGCAGAACTGTTGCCGCAGGTACGTGATATTCGTCGCGTCGGTTGCGCATCTCTCGACTTGTGCGCGATCGCCGCAGGGACCCTCGACCTGTACTACGAACGCGGGCTGCAGCCGTGGGACCTCGCGGCCGGTGCGCTCGTCGCCCAGGAGGCGGGCGCGCAGGTCACGGGCCTTCGGGGACGTGCAGCCCAGGAGTCGATGACCGTGGCCGGGCTCCCCGGCCGGGTCGAGGAGCTGAGGGCGTTCCTCGAGGCTCTCGACGCCGACTCCGGCGGATGAAAACGCTCCCACAGCGCGTGTGACGAAATCGGTCGAGCGTCCGGTTCGCACGGCGCTCGAAAGTGGTGCAGAATCCCACCGCGCGCGGGAACAAAAAGCGCGTCGCGTGCATTGATCCCGCGTATGAGTTTCCATCAAGACCACGGAGTGTGACGCCACACATGGCTACCGACTACGACGCCCCGCGCAAGACCGAGGAGGACCTGAGCGAGGACTCGCTCCAGGAGCTTCAGGCTCGGCGCTCCGACAAGAACTCGGGCGTGGTGGACGAGGACGAGACCGAGGCGGCCGAAGGGTTCGAGCTCCCGGGCGCGGACCTGTCCGGCGAAGAGCTCTCCGTGCGCGTGCTGCCCCGGCAGGCGGACGAGTTCACCTGCTCGAGCTGTTACCTGGTCCACCACCGCAGCCAGCTGGCCTACGAGCGCGACGGTCGTCCCGTCTGCTCGGAGTGCGCTGCCTGACGGTTCGCACCGACCGTCCGAACCCAGAACGCGCACGGCTCACCTGAGGGTCGGCCGCCCAGCACCACCGGGCGGCCGACCCTCAGGCGTGCAGGGCGGCGACGAGCGCCGCCGGCCGACGGGTGGACACCACCCAGTACGGCGTCGGGTCCCGCGGGTCGTTCACCTCGACCCGGACCGCGGTGTGGATCCAGCCGCGCAGGCAGACGTGCGCGCGGGCATCGAGCCGGGGGCCCAGCTCGGCCCTGGTCGCCTCCGCGTCGAGCGTGACCGCTGCGCCGAGCAGGTCGACCGGGATGTGTGCGCCGCCGGCCCGGAGCACGCCGTCCCGTACCTCGACCCGCGGTGCCAGCCCGACGAGGAGGACCGCGCCGACCACCAGGACGGCGACGGCGACCAGCGCCGCCACGCGCGGGTCCAGCGGCACGAACGCCACCGCCATCATCGCCGAGAACACCACGAGCAGGACCCAGCCCAGCGGACCGAGCCACAGCCGCTCGGTGTAGGTCGGCGCTGTCGCCCGCGACGAGGGCAGCGGGGTTCCACGGGGAGCTTCGGGCATGCACCCAGCATCCCATCCTGGCGGGTAGGGTCGGGCCCCGTGACGGCCGACCCCAGTACCGAGGTGCTCCTGCTGCGCCTCGACCCCGATCTTCCTGCGCCCGCCTACGCACACCCCGGCGACGCCGGTGCCGACCTGGTCTCCAGGATCGACGTCGTGATCCCGCCGCAGGGCCGCGTCACCGTCCCCACCGGGGTGGCCATCGCCCTGCCCGACGGGTTCGCCGCGTTCGTGCACCCGCGTTCCGGTCTGGCCATGCGGCACGGGCTCACCATCGTCAACGCACCCGGGACGGTCGACGCGGGCTACCGCGGCGAGATCGCTGTGACGCTCCTGAACACGGACGTCGAGCACCCGATCGAGCTTCACCGCGGTGACCGGATCGCGCAGCTGGTGATCCAGCGCGTGGAGCGCGTGCGCTTCGTCGAGGCCACGCAGCTGCCCGGGTCGCACCGCGGCGACGGCGGGTTCGGGTCGAGCGGCGGCTGGAAGGCTGCGCCGACGCGCTAGGTCGGGACTACTGTCGATCTGTAGGCAACTGATGCGCGCGAGCGCGTCGAAGAGGAGTGAGCACGTGGCGCTGTTCCGGCGTGGCGGGAAGGATCCCGCCCCCCAAGACACGGTGGAGACCGAGGCCGAGGAGTCGGCGGTCGTCGACGACGGGCTCGACCTCGACGACGCCCCGCAGGCGTCGTCCGCCCCGGTCGAGCGGACCGGCGGTCCGTGGGACGCCTCGCAGGTCGACGACGACCTCCCGCGCGTCGACCTCGGGGCCATCCTCCTGCCGGGCGTGCAGGGCATGGAGCTGCGGATGGAGATCGACAAGGCCACGAACGTCGTGTCCGCCGCGTCGATCCTGCTCGACGGCTCCTCGCTGCAGGTCCAGGCGTTCGCGGCCCCGCGCACGGACGGCATCTGGGACGAGATCCGCGCCGAGATCGCCGAGTCCGTGACGCAGCAGGGCGGTTCCGCCGACGACCTGCCAGGTCCGTTCGGGCGCGAGCTCCTGGCCCGGCTCCCCGTCCGGACGCCGGAGGGGCGCACGGGGCACCGCCCCGCCCGGTTCATCGGTGCCGACGGTCCGCGCTGGTTCGTCCGCGGTGTGATCACCGGTCGTGCGGCGGTCGACCCGTCGGCTGCGACCGCGCTGGAGCAGCTGTTCGCCGGGATCGTCGTGGTCCGCGGCACGGACGCCCGCCCGCCTCGCGACCTGCTCACCCTGAGCCTCCCGGGGCCGGGCACACCCAACCTCCAGTCCGCCGACGCAGCCGCGCAGGCTCAGACCGGCGAGACAGCACCGGGCCCCGACTTCGACCCGCTGACCCGCGGCCCGGAGATCACGGAGATCCGATGAGCCTCAAGGAGCGCCTGAAGAAGGCGGTCGCGTCCCAGGCGGAGATCGAGGCCGACGAGGAGCGTGCCGACGCCCACCGCTCGGTCGGCTGCACCCCGGTCGACCAGCTGGCGGACCGGTCGCGCGCCAGCGTCTCCGGCGTCATCCGGTCGGTCACGCTGCGGCCGCGCGAGGGCGTCCCGGCCCTGGAGGCCGAGCTGTACGACGGCAGCGGCGCGCTCGACCTGGTCTGGCTGGGTCGACGGGAGATCGGTGGCGTCACCCCGGGCCGCCGGCTGAAGATCGAGGGCCTGGTCTGCCTGATCGACGGTCGCAAGACCGTCTTCAACCCCCGCTACGAGCTCAGGCCGCGTCCCGGTGAGTGACGCGGAGCGCCGGGACCCGGTCGACGGCGAGCACCTCCTCGAGGCGGTCGACGACGTCGGTGACGCCCAGGAGGGCCCGGCGCGCGGGATGCGCGTGCTGTCGTCGGACACCTTCTCCGCGTCGGACGCCGTCGGGGGTGTGCGCGGGATCATCGAGTCCGTCGCCCCGGGCATGCTGTTCGTCGTCGTGTACATCGCAACGGGGCAGACGCTCGCGCCGGCGCTCGTCGTCGCGCTCTCCGCCGCCGTGATCACGGTCGCCGTCCGGCTGTTCCAGAGGCAGGCTCCCACCCAGGCGTTCGGGGGCTTCCTGGGCGTCGGGATCGGCGTGCTGTGGGCGTGGCGCACCGGCGACGCGAAGGACTTCTTCGCCTACGGCCTGTGGGTGAACGTCTCCTGGTTCCTCGGGACGCTGCTGACGATCGTGATCGGCTGGCCGCTCGTCGGTCTGGTCGTCGGGCTGTTCTCGAAGGCCGGTCCGCTGAACGAGGGCGGGTCGTGGGCCGGAGCCGTCGCCTGGCGCCAGGACCGCCCGCTGCGGAGGCGGTACGCGCTCGCGACCGTGCCGTTCGTCGCGCTCTTCGGCCTGCGCCTGGCAGTCCAGCTGCCGCTCTACTTCAGCTCCGAGGTCACCTGGCTGGGCACCGCGAAGCTCGTCATGGGTGTTCCCGGGACGGCTCTGGCCCTGTGGGTCAGCTGGTTGCTGGTCCGTGGGTCAACAGCTGCTCGAGAGCCGTCTCGTCCGCTTCCCGGGCCGTGACGAACAGCAGCTCGTCGCGGCCTTCGAGCGTGTCGTCGGGGCTGGGGGCGATGGGGCGCGCGTCGCGCACGATGCACGCCAGCACGGTGTCCGTGGGCCACTCGATCTGACCGACGCGCACGCCGGCCAGCGGGGAGTCGTCCGGGAGCGTGAGCTCGAGGATGTCGGCGCGGGACTGGTGGAACGTGAAGATCCGCACGAGGTCACCGACGGTGACGGCCTCCTCGACCATCGCCGTCATGATCCGGGGGGTGGAGACGGCCACGTCGACGCCCCACGCCTCGTCGAACATCCACTCGTTCTTCGGGTTGTTCACGCGGGCGACGGTGCGGGGGACGCCGAACTCGGTCTTGGCCAGCAGCGAGATGACGAGGTTCGCCTTGTCGTCGCCGGTCGCCGCCACGACGACGTCGCACTCCTCGGTCTTGACCTGACGCAGGGTGGGCAGCTCGCAGGCGTCCGCCAGGAGCCAGTCCGCCTCCGCCACCTGCGAGACCCGCATGGCGGACGGCTGCCGGTCGATGAGGGTCACCTCGTGCCCGTGCCCGAGGAGCTCGCGCGCGATGGAGCGGCCGACCGAGCCGGCACCTGCGATGACGACCCTCACTCGGTCACCGCCGGTGCGCTGGTGAGGATGCGTTCGACCAGGGCGGAGGTGTCCGCCCGCATGAGCACGTGCACGGTGTCGTTCTCCTGCAGGACGGTGGTCGACGTCGGCAGGAGGCCGTCGCCGTAGCGGGTGAGGTAGGCGATCCGGGCGCCCGTGGCGTCCTCGAGGACACGCAGCGGGCGGCCCACCCAGCCCTCGTGCACGTCGACCTGGGAGAGCTGGATCTGCCCGGAGGAGTCGCGGAACTCGTCGGTGGCGCCCATCGGCAGCAGGCGGCGGAGCACCTGGTGCGCGGTCCAGCGCACCGTCGCGACCGTCGGGATGCCGAGGCGCTGGTAGATCTCGGCCCGGTGCGGGTCGTAGATGCGGGCCACGACGTTCTCGATGCCGAAGGTCTCGCGCACCACGCGCGCGGCGAGGATGTTCGAGTTGTCGCCGTCGGACACCGCGGCGAACGCGAACGCGTCCTCGATGCCCGCCTGCTTGAGGGTGTCGCGGTCGAAACCGAGCCCGGTGACCTTGTTGCCGCCGAACTCGGAGTCGAGCCGCCGGAAGGCCTCGGGGTTCTGGTCGATGACGGACACGGAGTGCCCGTTGTCCTCGAGACTCTTTGCCAGCGTCGCCCCGACCCGGCCACATCCCATGATCACGAAGTGCACAGTGCGGCACGCTATACCGTCCGCCTCACCCGGCGCGCCGGGTGGGGTGGTGTGGGTGGCCGTGCGCGGGCCTAGCATTGCGGATCGTGTCGGACCTCTCGGATGCCGCCAAACGCCTGTTGCTCGGACGTCCCGTCCGCAGCGACCGGCTCGGCCACACGCTCCTGCCGAAGCGCATCGCGCTGCCGGTGTTCGCGTCGGACGCGCTCTCGTCGGTGGCGTACGCGCCCGACGAGATCCTCCTGACGCTCTCGCTCGCCGGGATGGCGGCGCTCGTCATCTCACCGTGGGTGGGGCTGGCCGTCGTCGCGGTGATGCTCGTGGTCGTCGCCTCGTACCGGCAGAACGTCCACGCCTACCCCTCGGGTGGCGGCGACTACGAGGTCGCGACGACCAACCTGGGCCCGAACGCCGGCGTCACCGTGGCGAGCGCGCTGCTCGTGGACTACGTGCTCACGGTGGCGGTGTCGATCTCGTCGGGTGCTCAGTACGCAGCGACGGCCATCCCGGCGCTGCGCGGGCACGAGGCGCTCTTCGCCGTCGGGCTCGTGGTCCTGCTCACGATCGCGAACCTGCGAGGCGTCAAGGAGTCGGGCAGCCTCTTCGCCCTGCCCGTCTACCTCTTCATGCTCGCGATCGGGTCCGTGGCGGTCGTCGGTGCAGTCCAGCTGCTCACCGGGAACCTCGCGATGGCCGAGAGCGCCGGACTCGAGCTGGCGCCGGACGCCGCCTTCGACCAGGGGCTGACCGGCCTGGCCGGGTTCTTCCTGATCCTCCGGGCGTTCGCGTCCGGGTGCGCCGCGCTCACCGGCGTCGAGGCGATCAGCAACGGGGTGCCGGCGTTCAAGAAGCCGAAGTCGAAGAACGCCGCGACGACCCTCGCGCTGCTCGGCGGGCTCTCGATCGTCATGATCATGTCCATCCTGCTGCTCGCCCGTGCCACCGGCATCGTGTTCGCCGACGACCCCCAGACGCAGCTCCTCGAGAACGGCGTGCCGGTGGGGGAGAGCTACGTGCAGCACCCGGTGATCAGCCAGCTGTCCAGCGCCGTGTTCTCGGGCCTGCCGTTCCTTGCGGTCGTGGTCGCGATCATCACCGGCCTGATCCTGGTGCTGGCCGCCAACACGGCGTTCAACGGCTTCCCGGTGCTCGGCTCGATCCTCGCGCGCGACGGCTACCTTCCTCGCCAGCTGCACACCCGCGGCGACCGGCTGGCGTACTCGAACGGCATCGTCACCCTCGCGCTCGTCGCGATCGCCCTCATCTGGGCCTTCGACGCCGAGGTCACGAGGCTGATCCAGCTGTACATCGTCGGGGTCTTCGTGTCCTTCACGGTCAGTCAGCTCGGCATGGTGCGCCACTGGACCCGCCACCTGCGCACGGAGCCGGACCCGGACTCCCGGACGCGCATGAAGCGGTCGCGCGTCATCAACGCCGTCGGCCTCGTCATGACGGCGACGGTGCTGGTGATCGTGCTGATCACCAAGTTCACGCACGGCGCGTACATCGCGATCATCGCCATGGCCGTCGTCTTCGTGCTCATGCAGTCGATCCACCGGCACTACGCACTCGTCCGCGCCGAGCTGGCGCTGGGCGCCGACGCGGAGGCAGCCCGCGCCCTGCCCAGCCGGGTGCACGCCATCGTGCTGGTCTCGCACCTGCACCGCCCGACGATGCGGGCGCTCGCCTATGCGCGGGCCTCCCGCCCCCAGGTGCTCGAGGCGCTCACCGTCGGGGTCGACCCGGAGGACGTCGACGTCCTGCGCGAGCAGTGGGAGGCGATGAACATCCCGGTGCCGCTGCGGGTCCTCGACTCCCCGTTCCGGGAGATCACGCGGCCGGTGCTCACCTACGTGCGCTCGATCCGCCGGGACAGCCCGCGCGACCTCGTCGTGGTCTACATCCCCGAGTACGTGGTCGGGCACTGGTGGGAGCACCTGCTGCACAACCAGTCCGCGCTGCGCCTGAAGGGTCGGTTGCTGTTCACGCCCGGCGTCGTGGTGGCGTCGGTCCCCTGGCAGCTGGCGTCCTCCGAGGGGCAGACGGGGCTGGAGGAGCCGGTCCGGGGTACGGTTCCGCGTGGCTACTGACCCTGCACAGGACGTTTCCGGCGAGCTGGTCGAGCTCGAGATCGGCCCGGTGGCCCACGGCGGTCACTGCGTGGCACGGCACGAGGGTCGCGTCGTCTTCGTCCGGCACACCCTCCCGGGCGAGCGCGTCCGCGCGCGGCTGACCGATGCGGGCGAGACCGCGAAGTTCTGGCGTGCCGATGCGGTCGAGGTGCTCGAGGCGTCCCCGGACCGCGTCGAGTCGGCGTGGCCGGCTGCCGGCGCCGGTGGCGTGGGCGGGGGAGAGCTCGCGCACGTGTCCCTGCCCGCCCAGCGGGCGTGGAAGGCCGCGGTCCTCGCCGAGCAGCTGCGCCGGCTGGCCAAGCTCGACCTCGACGTGCCGGTGCAGGCCGCACCCGGTGACGACGAGCGCGGCGGGCTCGGCTGGCGCACCCGCATCGACCTGGTCACCGACGCCGAGGGTCGAGCGGGCATGCACGGCTTCCGCTCCCACGACATCCATCTGCTGGACTCGATGCCGCTGGCGAACGACGCGATCGCGGCCCTCGACCTGTTCGGCCGCCGCTGGTCGGGCGGCGCGCGCGTCGAGGCGATCGCCCCGTCCAGCGGCGACAGCCCTCTGGTCCTGGTGGACGGTGCGCCGTTCGACATCGGCCGCGGGCGCATGGACGGCCGGCCCAACGCCCGGACGGCGGTCAAGGAGCACGTCCAGCACGGGGAGGTCGGCTACGACTTCCGCGTCGCGGGCGCCGGGTTCTGGCAGGTCCACCGTGAGGCTCCGGACCTGCTGGTCGCCGCGGTGCTGGCCGGCCTGGGTGACGTCGACGGGGCCGCGGTTCTGGACCTCTACTCCGGTGCCGGTCTGTTCACCGCGCCCCTGTCCGACGCGGTGGGGGAGACGGGCGAGGTGATCTCCATCGAGGGCGACGCGCGAGCCGTGAAGGACGCCCGCCGCAACCTGCACGACCGCCGCAACGTCGAGCTGCACGCCGGCGACGTCGCCCAGGTGCTCACCGGGCGCGTCGACGCCGACTCCGACGTGGTGCACGCCGACGCGGTCGTGCTCGACCCGCCGCGGACCGGCGCCGGACGCAAGGTCGTCGCGGGGATCACCGAGCTCCGCCCGGAGCGGGTGGTCTACGTGGCGTGCGACCCGGCAGCGCTGGCCCGCGACATCGCGCTGTTCGCCGACGCCGGCTACGCCCTGGCGGACCTCCAGGCCTATGACCTGTTCCCGATGACGCACCATCTCGAGGCGGTCGCGGTCCTCACGCGCTGACTGCGTGCGCGGGCAGGGGCGCCGGACTAGCGTGGAAGTCGTCGCCGGACCGGCCACGGCCCGGCAGGGAGGAGCGGCACGGTGAGCGAGAAGGACGCAGTCAGCCGGCTGGCGGAGGCCAAGCGGCTGGTCACCCAGGAGCTGCACAAGCAGGGCACACCCGACTACGACCCGCGGTCGCACCAGCGAGCGATCGAGGCCGAGCGCAAGGCGCAGGACGCCGTCGATGCGGAGCAGGCCGCGCGCAGCTGAGGACTGGTCCTGCGGGCCCTTGCGCACGCGGCGCGCCGATGTGGGACGCGCGTGCGCAGGGGCCCGCAAGCATGTATCTTGATGTCGAGATAAATCGCGACCCCGGCCACCTAGGCTGAGAGGTCGCACCGCCCAGCGGTCCGGGTGACTACCCATCCCCGGCAGCACCACCGGCAGACTCGCCAGCGAAGGAGCCCCCGTGAGCAGCGTCGACAGCTTCGGTTCGAAGGGAACACTCGAGGTCGGTGACGCCTCGTACGAGGTGTACCGGCTCTCGGCCGTGCCGGGGGTGGAGCGCCTTCCGTTCAGCCTCAAGGTGCTCGCGGAGAACCTGCTGCGCACCGAGGACGGCGCCAACATCACCGCCGACCACGTGCGCGCGCTCGCCGAGTGGGACCCGGACGCCCAGCCCGACACCGAGATCCAGTTCACGCCAGCCCGCGTGATCATGCAGGACTTCACCGGCGTGCCGTGCGTCGTCGACCTGGCCACCATGCGCGAGGCCGTGGTCGAGCTGGGCGGGGACGCCAGCCGGATCAACCCGCTGGCTCCGGCCGAGCTGGTCATCGACCACTCCGTGCAGATCGACGTCGCCGGCCGTGCCGACGCGTTCGAGCGCAACGTCGAGCTCGAGTACGAGCGCAACCGCGAGCGCTACCAGTTCCTGCGCTGGGGCCAGACGGCGTTCGACGACTTCAAGGTCGTCCCGCCCGGCACGGGCATCGTGCACCAGGTGAACATCGAGTACCTGGCCCGCGTCGTCATGGTCCGCGACGGCAAGGCCTACCCGGACACGTGCGTCGGCACGGACTCGCACACCACGATGGTCAACGGCCTGGGCGTGCTCGGCTGGGGCGTCGGCGGCATCGAGGCCGAGGCGGCCATGCTCGGCCAGCCCGTGTCGATGCTCATCCCGCGCGTCGTGGGCTTCAAGCTCACCGGCACCATCCCGCTGGGCGTCACGGCCACCGACATCGTGCTCACCATCACGCAGAAGCTGCGCCAGCACGGCGTCGTCGGCAAGTTCGTCGAGTTCTACGGCGAGGGCGTCGCGGCCGTGCCGCTGGCCAACCGCGCGACCATCGGCAACATGAGCCCCGAGTTCGGCTCGACCGCGGCGATCTTCCCGATCGACTCCGTGACGATCGACTACCTGCGCCTCACCGGTCGCTCCGAGGAGCAGCTCGCGCTCGTCGAGGCGTACGCCAAGGAGCAGGGCATGTGGCTGGACCCGACGCTGGACAGCTACGTCCAGCCGGTGTTCTCCGAGTACCTCGAGCTCGACCTGTCCACCGTGGTGCCGTCCATCGCCGGCCCGAAGCGCCCTCAGGACCGCATCGAGCTGTCGCGGGCCAAGGAGCAGTTCCAGCGCGACCTGCCCACGTATGCCCCCGAGGTCACGAACGGCGTCGACGAGGCCGAGCGCGAGTCGTTCCCCGCGTCCGACTCGCCCGCGATCACGTCGTCGGCCATGCGGGTGTACCCGACGACGGACACGCAGGGCCGGTCGTTCGACCTGTTCCACGGCGCGGTCGCGATCGCCTCCATCACCAGCTGCACGAACACGTCGAACCCGTCGGTGATGATCGCCGCCGCGCTCGTCGCGAAGAAGGCCGTGGAGAAGGGCCTCACGGCCAAGCCCTGGGTCAAGACGTCGATGGCGCCCGGCTCGCAGGTGGTGACCAACTACTACGAGAAGGCCGGCCTGTGGCCGTACCTCGAAAAGCTCGGGTTCCACCTGGTCGGCTACGGCTGCGCCACCTGCATCGGCAACTCGGGCCCGCTCGACGAGAAGGTCTCGGAGACCGTGCAGGAGCACGACCTCGCCGTGGCTGCGGTCCTGTCCGGCAACCGCAACTTCGAGGGGCGCATCAACCCCGACATCAAGATGAACTACCTGGCCTCGCCGCCCCTGGTCATCGCGTACGCGCTGGCCGGGACGATGGACTTCGACTTCGAGTCCGACCCGCTGGGCCGTGACGAGGCCGGTCAGCCGATCTTCCTGCGGGACATCTGGCCGACCCCCGACGAGGTGCAGTCCACGATCGACGCCTCGATCGACCGCGCGATGTTCACCAAGGACTACGCCGACGTGTTCACCGGCGACGAGCGGTGGCGCTCGCTGCCGACCCCCGAGGGCGACACGTTCGAGTGGGACCAGGAGTCCACCTACGTCCGCAAGCCCCCGTACTTCGACGGCATGCAGGCTGCCCCGGCGCCGGTCGTGGACTTCCACGGTGCGCGCGTGCTGGCCAAGCTGGGCGACTCGGTGACCACCGACCACATCAGCCCGGCGGGCTCGATCAAGGCCGACAGCCCCGCGGGCCTGTACCTGGCCGAGCACGGGGTGGGTCGTCGCGACTTCAACTCCTACGGCTCGCGTCGTGGGAACCACGAGGTCATGATCCGCGGCACGTTCGCCAACATCCGGCTGCGCAACCAGCTGGTCCCGGGCGTCGAGGGCGGGTTCACGCAGAACCTGCTCACCGGTGAGCAGTCGTCGATCTACGACGCCGCGCAGGCCTACCAGGCGGCCGGCATCCCGCTGGTCGTGCTCGGCGGCAAGGAGTACGGCTCCGGCTCGTCGCGCGACTGGGCCGCCAAGGGCACCAGCCTGCTGGGCGTCAAGGCGGTCATCACCGAGAGCTTCGAGCGGATCCACCGCTCGAACCTCATCGGGATGGGCGTGCTGCCGCTGCAGTTCCCGGAGGGGGAGTCGGCCGACTCGCTCGGCCTGGACGGCACGGAGACGTTCGACATCACGGGCGTGACCGCGCTCAACGAGGGCACGACGCCGCGCACGCTGGCCGTGACCGCGACGAAGGCCGACGGCACGGTCGTCGCGTTCGACGCGGTGCTGCGCATCGACACCCCCGGCGAGGCGGACTACTACCGCAACGGCGGGATCCTGCAGTACGTGCTGCGCTCGCTGGTCAAGGCCTGACGCACCACGCGCCCGCGAGCCCGGTCCCCGCCAGCGGGGGCCGGGCTCGCGGCGTCGACGGACGCTGGGCGTCGCCGTCGTCCACCCGGAGTCGCCCTTACACTCGCTCCCGTGCCCGGACCCGCCGCCCCGCCTGACCTGCGTGCGCGTGCTCGGGCCAGCGGCAGCCTCGTGGCCCGTCGTGCACTCGACCAGCCGCTGCGGCGCATCGGGATCGGCGGTGCCGTCGTGCTGCTGGCGGTCACGGCCGCGTTCGGTGGGCTGCGGGAGCAGACGCAGGACGGCCCCGAGGCGCTCGTGCTCGACGTCCCCGTCGAGGTCGCACCGTTCGAGCTGACCGTGCACCGCGTCGTGTGGACCACGGAGCTGCCGGGGCAGTACCTGTCCGACAAGACCAACCGCTGGGTCGGCGTCGTCGCCACGGTGCGCAACACGACCGACGCCGGGGTCCTCGGGAACACCCTGGCGGACGCACTCACGCTCGCCGACGTCGACGGCCTGGTGCCGAGACCCGGATCGGTGGCCCCCGGTGTGGTGGCCTCGTCGATCGCGCTCCTCGAGGACGGTTCGTCGCTCAACCCCGTGCAGCCGGGCCTGAGCTACGAGGCCGCGTTCCTCTTCGAGCAGGACGGGTCGGTCCCGCCGCCCACGAGCGCGACCGTGCTGGTGCAGCGGCAGACCTGGGGCAGCGGCATCCTCGACGCGACCGTCAGCTGGCGGGAGCCGGCGACGGCGTTGCGGGGCGAGCTCGACGTCCGCGAGGCCCGGTCGGACGCGGATGCCGAGGGCGAGTCGTGAGCGTTCCTGAGCCCACGGCGCCGGTCGGTCCCGCCGCGCGTGCGAGCCGGTCCCGCGTGCAGACGCTCGGTGCCGGCGCGGCCGTGCTCGCCGCCCTCGCTGTCGGTCACGTCGTCGCCACCGCGTTCCCGGTCGACGAGCGCGTCTCAGCGCCGTTCGTGCGGCCGACGGTGGTCGGCGAGACCGTGGAGCTCCGCTACGCGCGGCTGACGGCCGGTGAACCGGACGGCTCGACGATCGTCCGCGTCGACCGCACGACGCAGCTGTCCACACCCGGCGTGTTCCTCACGGTCCCTCTGACCATCGTGGCGACCGGGCAGCCGCGCCTGCTCTCGTTCGCCGAGCTGCTCGGCGGAGACGGTCGGACGTACACGGTCTTCACGAGCGGGCGCTCGTCGTTCCTGCCCGGCACCGCGCAGCCCGGGGTGCCTCGCTACGCCACCGTGAGCGTCGAGCTCCCGCCCGAGGCCCTGCCGGGCGCGCACCTGCGCATCGGCCTGAACCTGGAGGACCAGCGCAGCGACGACCTCGCCGACATCGACCTGGGCCTCACGCAGGCCGACGCGGACGCGTGGGCCGCGGACGACACGCCGGTCACGGTGCCCCCACGGTCCGACGAGCCACCGGGGGAGTCGTGAGCAGCCCGACCGTCACACCGCCCGCCGCCGGTTGGTGGCGTCGCAACAGGTGGGCCCTGGCCGCGCTGCCCGTCGTGCTGGTGCTCACCGTCGTCGCGGCGGGCGACCGCGTGCGCACGCTGTGGTGGGAGCAGGACCTGCACGCGCCCGTCGCGGTCGACGCGGGCGCGACCGGCGAGCTCCACCAGCGGGTGTACGACGGCGTGGGCGGCACGATGCCGATCGACGTGCGGGTGCACCTCGACGGTGTCGGCGACGCGACGACCCTGCCCCGGGACATGGAGCTTCCGGACGGCACCCGAGCCGTGCGGGTCGACCTGACGTTGAGCGCCGACCCCGACATCGTGCTCGCCGGCTGCGAGCTCGCGGTGCGCGACGCGGCCGGCACCCGGTACGAGTACGAGGCGAACGCGTGGGGTGCGTTCCAGGCCGTGGTGCCGTGCGTCCCCGAGGACACCCCCGGTCCGGCGCCGTCGCTGGGTGACCTTGACGACGTGCTCAGCGAGCGCGAGTCTGCGCCCCGCCCAGCGACGTGGTCCGTCTCCCCGGTGATCGTCCTCCCCGACGACGCCGAGGTCACCGAGGTGGTGCTGTGGTGGCAGAAGCCGCAGTACCTGCAGCTCGAGGTGCCGGACTAGACCTCGCTCGCCACCGGCTCCGCCGCCGCTGCTGCTGCCTGGCCCGCGAGGATCCGGTCCACGCCGGCCGCGAGCAGCGCCATGGTCAGCGTCAGGCCGACGGCGGTCGCGACGGAGGCCACCATGGGGACGAACGCGAGCCACGTGTCGAGGTCCTGCGGTCCGACGACCGCGCGGCCGAGCAGCAGGATCACTTCCTCGACGCGCGTCGCGGCCAGGAACGCGAGCGCGAACACGAGCATCGGCCCGAGCCCGGCGACCGCGAGCCGGCGCAGCCCGTCGGTGAGGGCCGTGAAGCGGCTCCGCACGTCGCCGACGACAGGGGCGGCGGCCTCGGTGGTCCACCGACGCACAGGAGCGGGCATCCGCTGCCACGCGGTCAGGCGCACGCGCGGCCGGAGCGGGGGCGGTGCCGCGAGCTTGTGCCCGTAGACGACCGCTCCGACGGTGAGCCACGCGAGCGGGATGACGACGAGGTCGTCGAGGTTGCCCAGCACGCCGGCGACCGCGTCCACGACCGCGTCGACCGGCGCGGCGACCGGACCGAGCGCGTCGAGCAGCGTGAGCCACCAGTCCAGCACCACCGACACCGCACGCCGGCTCTCGACCCACGCCCAGACCTGGTCCAGGAGCCCTGTCGCGAACGTCGCCACGGCGAGCAGCCAGAACGCCTCGACGTACGCGCCGGCGAAACCGAGCGCGCGCCGATGGCTCCGGCCCTCCCAGCGGCCCAGGAGCCAGCGGACCACGACGGCCACCACGACCAGGACGACCAGCCCCCAGCCCGTGGCGAGCTCCGAGAAGCCGCCGTCGGGACCGTCCCCGGTCAGGGAGAACCCGTTCTCCCGGAACTCCCGGAACGCCGCGGTGTTGAGGAACCTCGACCGGTCCTCGTCCAGCAGCCCGTACGACGCGTACAGCGCGAGGAAGGGCACGAACACCGAGGCCAGCACGTCGACCAGACCGCGCTCGTGACCGGATGCGGCGTCGTCGGGGCCGCGCGTGCGGCCGAGGGCGGCCAGCGCCGGCAGGTCGCGGCGCAGCACGTGCAGCATCGCGACGATCCCCGCGACCATGCTCAGCGGCGCGAGCACGAGCACGGCCCAGCCGAGCGTGTTGTTGACGGTCGACGCGTTGACGGCGGCCCAGCCGGCGGCGTGCCGGCCGGCGACGGCGAGCAGCGCGATGACGAGCAGCAGGGGCCACGAGCGCGCCCACAGCCGGGCGCCCTGGGCCACGACGGCGCCGAGGTCACGCAGCCAGGCGCGCAGGCCGTCGCGCGGTGCGGGGGTGGTGGTCGAGGCGTCGCTCACGGCGGACATCATCGCGTGCCGAGCGCGGTCGTGGGGCGCGTGACCAGGATGCCGCCCTGAGCGGGGTGGTCCGGCCCTCGTCACCGGGCAGGTGCGAGGGCGGACGAGAGCAGGTCGACGAGGGCGGACATCCAGGTCCCGCGCTCGTCGTCGCGGTACGGGTTCGCCTCGGTGACGACGAGGCCGGACCAGCGGGGATCGGCCACGAGACCCGCCAGGAGGTCCCGCAGGACCGGCGGGGTCAGTCCGCGGCCGTACTGCGGGATGTCCGCGAGGGGCAGCGAGAACATGTCGAGCACGTCGACGTCGAGGTGCACGAGGAAGCCGTCGGCCGCCCCGGCCACGGCGGCGACGGCCCGTCGCGCGGCCGCGGCCGGGCCGTCCAGCACCGTCGCGGCCGGGATCCGCGCGGACGGGACGAGGCCGTGCACGTCCTCCTCGTCGTCGGCGTAGCCCACGAAGCACAGGCGGTCGGCCGGCAGGAGCGGGCGTCGCGGGCCGAGTCCCGCGAGGGCGTGGTGGGCACCCGGGAGGTCGAGCAGGTGCGCCGCTCCCATGGAGTCCGCGATCGGCTCCTCGGGGTGGTCCGCCGGGAGCTGGAGGTCCTGGCCGCCGTCGACGTAGACCAGGCCGAGATCGAGCCCGGCGTCGGCGGACGCCGCGACGACCGCGAGCGTCACCGTGCACTCGCCGCCGAGCACCACCGGGACGTGGCCCGCCGCGAGCACCGGGCCGAGGGCGGCTCGGGCCTTCTGCAGGACATCCGCCACACGGGCCACGTCGTGCGGGTTGGTCCGTTCGGGTGGGTCGGGGCGCCAGCGGGCCGGCGACGTGTCGCCGTGGTCGACGACGCGACGACCGGCGCGCTCGAGCGCGGGGACGAGCCCGGCGGCGCGGAGGGCGGCGGGGGAGCGTTCCAGGCCGGGGGCGTGGGCGGCGGCGCTCGACGGCACACCGAGGATGCCCAGTGGTCGGTGCTGCATCCGGCCAGGCTAGGTGCGGGCGCCGACACTCACCCGGCGTCGCCGAAGCTCTCCGCGGTGACGGTGGCGTACGAGCGGCGGACGGCCTCCTCGAGGACGCCGAGGTCGACCTTGTCGAGGTCCTTGATGTAGACGCAGCTCACGGAGCTCGTGTGCGGACCGAGGTTCGCGAGCAGGTCGGCGTGCGCCTCGACGCCGTCGGCGAGGTAGACCGTCGTCGCGGCCTTCCGCGGCGAGAACCCCGCGGCGATCGCGTCACCCTCCCGGCCCGACGGGTACGCGTAGTGGTAGGTGCCGAAGCCGACGATGCTCGGTCCCCACAGCCGCGGCTGCTCGCCCGTCACCCGGGCCATCAGCTCGATCAGGCGCTCGGCGTCACGACGGCGGACCGGTTGCTCCACGGCCGCGACGAACGCGTCGACGTCGGCGTCGGTGGGCTGGGTCTTGCTGGGCTCGTGTGCCATCGCGCCAGTATCCCGCCGAGTCAGTCGGCGAGCGCCTGCTCGATCCCGTGCCGCCCGATCTCCGCGAGGGTGGGGTGGTCGACGGGATGCATCTGGAGCACGACGGCCATGTGCAGCGCCCAGGCACGCGCGCGGCGCCAGGTCGCGTCGTCCGGTGCCAACCGCTCCCGGAACGCGTCGCGGCCGTCGGCGTCGAACGTGAGCCAGGCGGTCGACAGGTCGGACGCCGGGTCGCCGGAGGTCACGTCGCCGAAGTCGATGACCGCGCGCAGCCGGCCGTCGTGCACCAGGAGGTTGGCGGGGTGCGGGTCTCCGTGCAGCCACAGGGCCGGGCCGTCCCACGCAGGCGCGGCGGCCAGGTCACGCCAGCGCTCGAGGACGCGGTCGGCCTCGGGCAGCTCGAGCTGCTCCAGCCGCTCGCGCAGCGGCCGCTCGCGCGGCGCGATCGGCACGCCGCGGAACGGGTTCACCGGGGCGTCGTCCGGGGCGGGGAGGTGCAGCGCGACGAACACCTCGGCCAGCGCCGGCGCCCACGCCGAGCGGCTCGCCACGGGGGTGTGGTGGGCGGCGACGGCGTCGAACCACGGGACGACGCTCCACGTCCACGGGTAGGTCGACGACGGCACGCCGACGCGGACCGGAGTCGGGACGTCGACGGGGAGCAGGGGCGCCAGGGCAGGCAGCCAGCGCTGCTCGTGGTCCACCAGCGGGGCGGCGACCGCCCGCACGGGGAACCGGGCCGCCAGCCGGTCGCCGACGCGCCACAGCGCGTTGTCCCATCCGGTGCCCGCCCAGGTCAGGGGCAGGTCGGCGAGGTCGGGGTGCTGCTCGCGCAGCAGCGTGCGCGCGAGGTCGGCCGTGACCTCGATCTCGGGGACGGGGTGCACCACGTCAGCGGGCCTGCACGGTGCGGTGCACGTCGTACGGCACGGCCCAGCCGAGAGCGTCGAACATCCTGGCGAGCACGATCCCGGTGAACCCCCAGACCAGCATGCCGTCGACCGTGAACGCGGGGGTACGGACGGTGCGGCCCCAGCGCGTGTGCTCGACGCTCGCGCGGTTCGCGGGCTCCAGCAGGTCCGCCACGGGAACCCGGAACACGTCCACCGTCTCGGCGTGGTCGACCGCCGCGACCTGCGACGGGCGGGTCCACCAGGCCGGGACGGGCGTGACCAGGTGGTTGCTCACGGGAACGGGCAGCGGCGGCAGGGTGCCGAGCACCTCGACGCCCGACGCGTCGAGCCCGACCTCCTCGACCGCCTCGCGGACCGCGGCCTCGCGGGGTCCGGCGTCGGAGGGCTCCAACCGGCCGCCGGGGAAGGCGATCTGCCCGGCGTGGTGGCCGAGGGCCTGGGAGCGACGCTGGAGCAGCACGTCGAGGTCGCGGGCGACGACGGGGTCCGCCGCACGCGACGGGGTCGCGTCGAGCGCACCGAACAGGACCAGGACAGCGGCCGGGCGGGCGGTCGACGGGTCCTCCAGCACCCGGACCGGGTCGACACGCCAGTCGAGGCCGCGAGCGCACAGGTCCAGGAGCTCGGCGCGCGCCCCACGCACCTCCGGCGTCGGGTCGGTCATCCGCGAGCCCGTACGAGCTCTCCGAACGCGGCGAACATCTTCGTCGCGGCGGGGACCAGACCCGGGAGGTGCTCGGCGCCGGCCGCGCGGATCTCGTCGACCTCCTCGGGGGACAGCTCGCCGACCATGTCCGGGGTCGAGAGCCACAGGTCGAGCATCCCGGCGTCGAGCTCGGGGTGGAACTGCAGGCCCAGCGCGCTGCCCGCCCGGAACGCCTGCACCGGGGTCGCCTCCGTCGAGGCCAGGAGCGTGGCGCCGCTCGGGAGGTCGACCGTGTCCGAGTGCCAGTGCAGCACGGTGGGCCGCTCGCCGAGCGCGCCGAGCATCAGGTCCTCCGCGACGACGTCGACCGGCGCGAACCCGATCTCGGTGGCGGCGCGCAGGTGCAGCCGGGAGCCGAGCGCGAGCGCGAGGAGCTGCATCCCGAGGCACACCCCGAGCACCGGCACGTCGGCGTCGACCGCGGCCGCCAGCAGGGCGCGCTCCGCCGCCAGACCGGGATGGCCCGGCACGTCGTCCGCGTCCATCGGGCCGCCCATGACGACCACGCCGGACACCTCGTCGAGGCTCGGGAGGCGGGCGTCGTCGAGGTCGAGGACGGTGCGGACGCGGACGGGCGCGTCGACACCACGCGCGATGAGCCCGGGTCCCTCGTGCGGGGCGTGCATGACCACCAGGACCGGCCGCATGCCGGTCACCACCCGTCGGGCAGCGGGCGCCCCTCCTCGTAGCCGGCCGCCGACTGGATGCCGACCACGGCGCGCTCGTGGAGCTCGTCGAGCGACGTCGCGCCGACGTACGTCGCGGCGGAGCGGACGCCCGCGGTGATGTGGTCGATGAGGTCCTCGACGCCGGGGCGACGGGGGTCCAGGAACATCCGGGAGGACGAGATGCCCTCCTCGTACAGCGCCTTGCGGGCCCGGTCGAACGCCGAGCCGCCCCGGGTGCGGGCCGCGACGGCACGCGCGGACGCCATGCCGAAGCTCTCCTTGTAGAGGCGACCGTTGCCGTCCTCGTGCAGGTCGCCGGGCGACTCGTGCGTGCCGGCGAACCAGGACCCGACCATGACCTGCGACGCACCGGCCGCGAGCGCCAGCGCGACGTCGCGCGGGTGGCGGACGCCGCCGTCGGCCCACACGTGCTTGCCCAGCCGGCGCGCCTCCGCGGCGCACTCGAGCACCGCGGAGAACTGCGGGCGCCCGACCGCGGTCATCATGCGGGTGGTGCACATGGCACCGGGACCGACGCCGACCTTGACGATGTCCGCACCCGCGGCGATCAGGTCACGCGTGCCCTCGGCCGTGACCACGTTGCCCGCGACGACCGGCACCTGCGGGTCGAGCGAGCGGACCGCGCCGAGCGCGTCGAGCATCTTGCGCTGGTGGCCGTGCGCGGTGTCGACGACGAGCACGTCGACCCCGGCCTCCAGCAGCTCGAGGGCCTTCTGCTTGACGTCGCCGTTGATGCCGACGGCCGCGGCGACGCGCAGGCGCCCGTCGGCGTCGAGGGCGGGCTGGTAGATGGACGACCGCAGCGCACCCACCTGGGTGAGCACCCCGACGAGCTCGCCGTCGCGGACGACGGGGGAGAACTTGCGGCGCGAGCCGTGCAGCTTCTCGAACGCCGCCTCCAGGCCGCGCAGGCCACCCTGCTCGACGATCGCGAGGTCCACGGTGGTCGGGTGGGCGCTCATGACCTGCTCGACCTGGGTGAACCGGTCGACGCCCTGGCAGTCGACCTCGGTGACGACCCCGACCGGCTTGCCGCCGTCGACCACGACCGCGGCGCCGTGCGCGCGCTTGCCGATGAGGGTCAGGGCGGTGTGGACCGTGTCGTGCGGGCTGACGACGACCGCGGACTCGATGACGGTGTGCCGCGCCTTGACGGACGAGACGACCTCGGCGACCACGTCCGTCGGCACGTCCTGGGGCAGGACGGTGATGCCGCCGCGCCGGGCGACCGTCTCGGCCATCCGGCGGCCGGCGACCGCCGTCATGTTGGCGACGACGATGGGGATGGTGGTGCCGGTGCCGTCGACGGCCGTGAGGTCGACGTCGAAGCGGGAGGTGACCTCGGAACGTGACGGGACGAGG
Source organism: Cellulomonas sp. Root485 (assembly GCF_001426705.1). GTDB lineage: Bacteria > Actinomycetota > Actinomycetes > Actinomycetales > Cellulomonadaceae > Cellulomonas. The sequence goes on from NZ_LMFC01000001.1 coordinate 1,232,665, forward strand.
AAGACGTCGCCGTACGTGAGGTCAGAGGTGGCCGCGTGGCCGGGCAGGAAGCGCATGGGTTTCCCCCTTTCCTGTCCATGGTAGTCGCTCGTCGGCCCGTCTTCACGGGGCCTCCACACGGCGCTGACCTGCGTCAGCGCGTGGGTATCGTCGGGTCGGCCTACAGTGTGGGCAAGCTTTCGGCGTCCGCACGGTGCGGCATCGTCGCCGCACACCGGAGGAGGAGGCACCACCATGGGTCAGCTCGACCGCATCAGCTCCCCGGACGACGTGCGCCGGCTCACCTCGCAGCAGGCCGACGACCTCGCCGCCGAGATCCGCACGTTCCTGGTCGAGCAGGTCTCCCGCACCGGTGGTCACCTCGGACCCAACCTGGGCGTGGTCGAGCTGACCATCGCGATGCACCGGGTGTTCGAGTCGCCGCTGGACACCATGGTGTTCGACACGGGCCACCAGGCCTACGTGCACAAGCTGCTGACCGGTCGGCGCGACTTCTCGCAGCTGCGCAGCAAGGGCGGCCTGTCCGGGTACCCCAGCCGGGCGGAGTCCGAGCACGACGTCGTCGAGAACTCGCACGCCTCCACAGCGCTGAGCTGGGCCGACGGCATCGCCAAGGCCAACGAGCTGCAGGGCCGGGGCGACCGGCACGTCGTCGCGGTGATCGGTGACGGCGCCCTGACGGGCGGGATGGCCTGGGAGGCGCTCAACAACATCGCGGCCGGGCAGGACCGTCGGCTGGTGATCGTCGTCAACGACAACGGCCGGTCCTACGCCCCGACCATCGGCGGCCTGGCGCACCACCTGGACACGCTCCGCACGACCCAGGGGTACGAGAACGTCCTGTCCTGGGGCAAGCGCACGCTGCGCCGGTCGGGTGCGCCCGGCCGCGCGACCTACGACGCGCTGCACGGCATGAAGAAGGGCATCAAGGACGTGCTCGCGCCGCAGGGCATGTTCGAGGACCTCGGCATCAAGTACGTCGGCCCGGTGGACGGGCACGACGTGCGGGCCGTCGAGAAGGCCCTGCGCAACGCGAAGGCCTTCGGCGGTCCGGTCATCGTGCACGTCATCACCGAGAAGGGCCGCGGGTACGTCCCGGCCGAGCAGGACGTCGCGGACCGGTTCCACGCGGTCGGCAAGATCCACCCCGAGACCGGCCTGCCCGTCGCGCCCTCGCGGTTCGAGTGGACGAGCGTCTTCGCCGACGAGCTCGTGCGCATCGGCCGTCGCCGCCCGGACGTCGTGGCCATCACCGCCGCGATGCTCCAGCCGGTCGGCCTCGCGCCGTTCGCGGCGGAGTTCCCGGCGCGCGTGTTCGACGTCGGGATCGCGGAGCAGCACGCGGCGACGTCCGCGGCCGGGATGGCCTTCGGGGGACTGCACCCCGTCGTCGCGGTGTACGCCACGTTCCTCAACCGCGCGTTCGACCAGGTCCTCATGGACGTCGCACTGCACAAGGCGGGCGTGACGTTCGTGCTCGACCGCGCCGGGCTCACCGGGTCCGACGGCGCGAGCCACAACGGCATGTGGGACATGGCGATGCTCGGCGTCGTCCCCGGTCTGCGGCTGGCCGCTCCGCGCGACGAGGAGACCCTGCGCGACGCGCTGCGCACCGCGGTCGACGTCGACGACGCCCCCACTGTGATCCGGTACCCGAAGGGTGCGCTGGTCGACCCGGTCCCGGCGGTCGACCACCTCGACGGCGTCGACGTCCTCGCCCGGCACGACGGTCCCGCCGACGCGCAGCACGTGCTCGTCATCGGGTACGGCGCGATGGCGCCGACCGCGCTCGAGACCGCGGACCTGCTCGCTGCGCACGGTCTGCGCGTCACGGTCGTCGACCCGCGCTGGGTCATGCCGGTCTCCGCGGCGCTCACCAAGCTGGTGGGGGACCACGACCACGTGCTCACCATCGAGGACGGCGTCGTCGACGGTGGCCTCGGGTCGCTGGTGGCGCAGCGGGCACGCGAGGCGGGGATCGGCACCCCCGTGCAGGCCGTCGGGATCCCGCGCACCTTCCTCGACCACGCCACCCGCGAGCAGCTGGTGACCGAGCTCCGGCTCGGTCCGGGCGACATCGGTCGCGACGTCCTGGCGGCGCTGGGCCGCACCCCCTGAGATCTGGACCTGTCGCCCCGTCCGGGGCGGTGATTCACGTCTCGCCGTCCCTCCCAGACTTAGGGCCTTTCGTCCCGAGACATGGGATCAATTCCTCCGTAGCGTCGAATACATCGACCACCGTCGGAGGAGCAGCAGATGTCCACCAGCACCCTGTCCGTGAACGCCCGTACCGAGCCCGCACTGCAGCCGGCGTGGCGCGGCTTCGCCGAAGGGCCCTGGACGGACGCGATCGACGTCCGGGACTTCGTGCAGCGCAACTACACGCCGTACACCGGCGACGCGTCGTTCCTCGCCGGTCCCACGCCGCGCACGACCGCGATGTGGGCGCGGCTGACCGCGATGTTCCCGGCCGAGCGCGCGCGCGGCGTGTACGACGTCGACCAGCACACGCCGTCGACGATCACGTCGCACGAGCCCGGCTACATCGACCGCCACAACGAGCTCATCGTGGGCCTGCAGACGGACGCGCCGCTGAAGCGCGCGATCATGCCCAACGGTGGCTACCGGATGGTCGAGAAGGCGCTCGAGACCTACGGGTTCGAGCCCGACCCGATCGTCGGCGAGATCTTCACCAAGTACCGCAAGACGCACAACGACGGCGTCTTCGACGTCTACCCGCCGGACGTGCGCGCCGCGCGCTCGGCCCACCTGATCACGGGCCTGCCCGACGCGTACGGGCGCGGCCGGATCATCGGCGACTACCGCCGCGTCGCCCTGTACGGGGTCGACGCGCTGATCGCGGGCAAGCGCAAGGACCGCGCCGAGCTGGACCGCGAGCGCTCGTCGGAGCACATCATCCGCGACCGCGAGGAGAACGCCGAGCAGATCCGGGCGCTGGGCGAGCTCAAGACCATGGCCGCGTCGTACGGGTACGACATCTCCGGTCCGGCGACGACCGCGAAGGAAGCCGTCCAGTGGCTCTACTTCGCGTACCTCGGCGCCGTGAAGGAGCAGAACGGCGCGGCGATGTCGCTGGGCCGTACCTCGACGTTCCTCGACGTGTACCTGCAGCGTGACCTCGCCGCGGGCCGGCTGACCGAGCGGGACGCCCAGGAGCTCATCGACGACCTGGTGATCAAGCTCCGCATCGTGCGGTTCCTGCGTACCCCCGAGTACGACGAGCTGTTCTCCGGCGACCCGACCTGGGTGACCGAGTCGATCGGTGGGATGGGCCAGGACGGGCGCACGCTGGTCACCAAGAACTCGTTCCGGTACCTGCAGACCCTCTACAACCTGGGCCCGGCGCCGGAGCCGAACCTGACGGTGTTCTGGACGGACCGGCTGCCCGACGGGTTCAAGCGCTTCTGCACGCAGGTCTCCATCGACACGTCCGCGCTGCAGTACGAGTCGGACGACCTCATCCGTGAGGCATGGGGTGACGACGCCGCGATCGCCTGCTGCGTGTCGCCCATGCGCGTCGGCAAGCAGATGCAGTTCTTCGGCGCCCGGGTCAACCTGGCCAAGGCCCTGCTGTACGCGATCAACGGGGGCCGTGACGAGCTCACCGGGAAGCAGGTGGCGCCCGCCGCGCCGGCCGTCGTCGGGGACGTCCTCGAGTACGGCGACGTGGTCGCCAAGCTCGACGTGATGCTCGACTGGCTCGCGCAGACCTACGTCGACGCGCTCAACTGCGTGCACTTCATGCACGACAAGTACGCGTACGAGCGCCTCGAGATGGCGCTGCACGACCGCGAGGTGCTGCGGACCATGGCGTGCGGGATCGCCGGGCTGTCCGTCGTGGCCGACTCGCTCTCCGCCATCAAGCACGCCGGCGTCCACCCGGTGCGGAACGCCGACGGCCTGGTCACCGAGTACACGGTGGACGGCGAGTTCCCCACCTACGGGAACGACGACGACCGGGCCGACGAGATCGCGGTCTGGCTGGTCGAGACCTTCATGACCAAGATCCGTCGCACCCCCACGTACCGCGACTCGATCCACACGCAGTCCGTGCTGACCATCACCTCGAACGTGGTCTACGGGAAGTCCACGGGCTCCACGCCCGACGGTCGCCGCGCCGGCCAGCCGTTCGCACCGGGTGCCAACCCGATGAACGGCCGGGACTCGCACGGGATGCTCGCGTCCGCGCTGTCGGTGGCGAAGATCCCGTACGCCGAGGCGATGGACGGGATCTCGCTGACGTCGTCGGTGGTCCCGACCGGTCTCGGCCGCACGCGTGACGAGCAGGTGACCAACCTGGTCGGACTGCTGGACGCGTACATGATGTCGTCGGGCTACCACCTGAACATCAACGTGCTGAACCGCGAGACCCTCGAGGACGCCATGGAGCACCCCGAGGACTACCCGCAGCTGACGATCCGGGTGTCGGGCTACGCCGTGAACTTCGTGCGGCTCACCCGCGAGCAGCAGCTCGACGTGCTGTCCCGGACGTTCCACGGCTCGGTGTGAGCGGACCGACGATGACAGAGACCACCCAGGTGCACGACGTGGCTCCGTGGCCGAGCGTGCACCTGGGTCTTCCCCGAGCGAGGTCCGGCACGGCCGGTCTCTCGACGGTCGAGCTCGACCACGCCGCCAAGATGGCGGCCGTGCGCGCGGGCGACCTCGGGTCGGTGCACTCCTGGGAGCTGGTGACCGCCGTCGACGGGCCCGGTACGCGGCTGACGGTGTTCCTGGCGGGATGCCCGTTGCAGTGCCTGTACTGCCACAACCCCGACACCATGCAGATGCGGCGCGGGACCGCCGTGACCGCCGACGAGATCCTCGCGCGGGTCGCCCGGTACCGGACGGTGTTCGCGGCGACCGGCGGCGGGCTGACGATCTCGGGCGGTGAGCCCTTGATGCAGCCGGCGTTCGTCGCGCGGCTCCTGCGCGGGGCGAAGGCCATGAACGTGCACACCACGCTGGACACGTCCGGGTTCCTCGGCAGCCAGTGCACGGACGCGATGCTCGCGGACGTCGACCTGGTGCTCCTCGACATCAAGTCGGGTCTGCCGGACACCTACCGACGTGTCACGGGCCGGGCGCTGCAGCCGACGCTGGACTTCGGGCAGCGGCTGCGCGAGAGCGGCACACGCACGTGGGTGCGGTTCGTCCTCGTCCCCGGCCTGACCGACGCGCCGGAGAACGTCGAGGCGGTCGCGGGCCACATCGTCGCCCTGGGCGACGTGGTCGAGCGCGTCGAGGTGCTGCCGTTCCACCAGATGGGTCGCGACAAGTGGGACGAGCTGGGGATGCGCTACGAGCTGGGGGACACGCAACCCCCGACCCCGGAGCTCGTCGAGCGCGTGCGCTCGACGTTCCGGGACCGGGGGCTGAGCGTCTTCTAGACGGCGGGCACGTTCGCGACGCCGTCGGGCAGGATCCGGCGACCGAGCACGCGCTCGGAGTAACCGGTGCGGTCCAGGTACGGCGTGAGCCCACCGAGGTGGAAGCCCCAGCCGGCGCCCAGGATCATGCACAGGTCGATCTGCTGCGGGGTGGCGACGACGCCCTCCTCGAGCATGTGCCCGACCTCGACCGTGAGGGCGGTGAGCACGCTGTCGAGCACGCCGGCCTCGTCGAGCGGGGTGCCCGACGTCTCGCTGAACGCCGCCTGGATGGCGGGATCGACCGGCTTGGGCAGACCCTTCGCCTTCGCGGGCAGGACCACCGTCGTGCCCTCGGCGACGAGCTTCTCGAGGCCGGGCGAGCGCGGGAACCGGTCGCCCAGCTCCTCGCGCAGTGACGTCAGCACGTGCAGGCCGACGGCGGGCCCGACCAGGTCGAACAGCTCGAACGGCGGCATCGGCAGGCCGAGCGGACGCAGCGCACGGTCCGCGACCTCGACCGGCGTGCCCTTCTCGACGGCGTCGACGATCACGCCGAGCAGCAGGACGAGCAGCCGGTTGACGACGAAGCCCGGACGGTCGGCGACGAGGACGGCCGTCTTGCGCAGCTTGGCCGCGACGGCGAACCCGGTGGCCAGCGCCTCGAGCGATGTCCGCTCGGCCTGCACGACCTCCACCAGCGGCATCGCGGCCACGGGGTTGAAGAAGTGCAGCCCGACGACCCGCTCGGGGTGCTGCAGGTCGGCCGCCATCGCGGTCACCGACAGCGCGGAGGTGTTCGTCGCGAGGATCGTCGTCGGGGAGATGACGGTCTCCAGCTCCGCGAACACCTTCTTCTTCAGGTCGAGGATCTCGGTGACCGCCTCGATGACGAGGTCGCAGGTCGCGAACTCCGCGAGGTCCGTCGTGCCGTGGATCGAGCCGACCAGCCGGCTCGCTGCGGACTCGCTCATCCGGCCGGTCGACGTGAGGCGGTCGACGGACGACCTCACCGCCGCCAGCCCCTTGTCGACGCGCTCCTGGTCCAGGTCGCGCATGACGACCGGGACGCCGAGGCGCTGCGCGAACAGCATCGCGATCTGCGCCGCCATGAGCCCGGCGCCGACGATGCCGACCCGGGTGACGGGCTGCGCGAGCGAGCGGTCGGGAGCGCCGACGGGCTTCTTGCCGCCGGAGACGAGCCCGAACGCGTACACCGACGCGCGCATCTCGTCGCTCATGATCAGGTCGGCGAGCGCCTCGTCCTCGGCCGCGAAGGCCTCCTCGCGGGACGCGGTCCGCGCGGCGGCGACCAGGTCCAGCGCGCGGTACGGCGCCGGGCGGGACCGGTTGATCACCGCGTCCAGCCGCTGGCGGGCTGCGGCGACGACACCGTCCCAGATCTCGGCGCTGTCGAGCTCGCGACGCGGGACGACGACCTCGCCGGTGACCACGCGGGCTGCCCAGCGGATGGACTCCTCGAGGAAGTCGGCCGGGTCGAGGACGACGTCCATGAGACCGATCTTCGTGGCCTCGACCGCGGCGAACGGCTTGTTGGCCGCGGGCCGGGTGAGGATCACGTCGAGCGCCTTCTCGACCCCGACGAGCCGCGGCACGATGTACGCGCCGCCCCAGCCGGGCACCAGGCCCAGGCCGGTCTCCGGGAGCGCGAGCGCGCGGACGTCGGACGCCACGGTGCGGTAGTCGCAGTTCAGCGCGAGCTCGAGGCCGCCGCCGAGAGCGACCCCGTTGACGAACGCGAACGTCGGTACCCCCATGGAGTGCAGCAGCTCGTACGCGCGGTGGCCGTTGCGACCGAGCTCGAGCGCTCCCTCGCGGCCGGGGACGGTCCCGATCTGCGTGAGGTCCGCGCCGGCGGCCAGGTAGTACGGCTTCCCGGTGACGGCGACGGCGGCGACCTCACCCGCCGCGACGCGCGCCTGGACGGCGGTGAGCGTGGCGGTCAGCTCGGCGATGCCCAGCGGGCCGAGCGTCGTCGGCTTGGTGTGGTCCAGGCCGTTGTCGATGGTGACGAGCACCAGGGTGCCGGCGCCGCCGGGCAGCGTGACGTCACGGGCGATGGCGTGGGAGACGCGCTCGGCGCGCGTGTCGGTGGGCGTGCTCACTTGGCGGTCCCCTCGAGAGGCTCGTAGTCGGCGTGGTGCGGGTTCTCCCAGATGACCGTGCCGCCCTGGCCGAGCCCCACGCACATCGTGGTCAGGCCGAAGCGGACGTCCGGGTTCTCCTCGAACTGGCGGGCCAGCTGCGTCATCAGGCGCACGCCCGACGAGGCCAGCGGGTGGCCGACCGCGATCGCCCCGCCGTACTGGTTGACGCGCGGGTCGTCGTCGGCGATGCCGAACGCGTCGAGGAACGAGAGCACCTGGACCGCGAACGCCTCGTTGATCTCGAACAGGCCGATGTCCTCGATGGACAGGCCCGCCCGGTCGAGCGCCTTGACGGTGGCCGGCACCGGGCCGATGCCCATGATCTCGGGCTCGACCCCGGCATACGCGAAGGACACCATCCGCATGCGCGTGGGCAGGCCCAGCTCGGCGGCGGTCTCCTCGGCGGCGAGCAGGCAGGATGCGGCGCCGTCGGTCAGGGGCGCCGCGGTGCCGGCGGTGACGCGGCCGCCCGCGCGGAACGGCGTGGAGAGCTTCTGGATCGCCTCGACCGTGGTGCCGGGGCGCGGAGGCTCGTCGGCCGTGGCCAGCCCCCAGCCGTTCTCCGGGTCGCGCAGCGCGACGGGGACCAGGTCGGGGTCGATCTTGCCCGCAGCCAGCGCCGCGGCGTACTTGTCCTGGCTGGCGACGCCGTACGCGTCCGCCCGCTCCCGCGTCAGGGCGGGGAACTTGTCGTGCAGGTTCTCCGCCGTGACGCCCATGTTGAGGGCGTCGTTCGCGACGAGCCGCTCGGACAGGAACCGCGGGTTCGGGTCCGCGTCGAAGCCCATCGGGTGGTGCCCCATGTGCTCGACACCGCCCGCCAGGGCCACGTCCTGCGCACCGAAGCCGATCGCGGCCGCCGTGTTCGTCACCGCGGTCATCGCACCGGCGCACATGCGGTCGATCGCGTACCCGGGCACGGACCGGGGGAGCCCGGCCAGCACGCCGACCGTCCGGCCGAGGGTCAGGCCCTGGTCGCCCTGCTGCGTGGTCGCGGCGATGGCGACCTCGTCGATGCGCTCGGGCGGGAGCTGGGGGTGCCGCCGGAGCAGCTCGCGAACGGTCTTGACCGAGAGGTCGTCGGCGCGGGTGTGGGCGTACAGCCCGTCCTTGCGCGCGCGTCCGAACGGGGTGCGGACCCCGTCGACGAAGACGACGCGGCGGACCAGTGCTGCGGGGCGGGGGGATGCGGTGGGCATCGAGCCTCCAGGGCGGGACGGCGGTGTCCGACGAGCACGCGAGAGCGGGCCCGCGACGGCCGACGCTACCCGGGTCTCCCGGGCAGGGCCAGCCATAAGTTACTCCAGAGTAACACCGGCGTCAGGCGTGCGGGAGAGCCTCGAACGCATCCGCGAGAGGCTGCGCGACCAGCCCGATCTGCCACGGCCGAGCACCGCCGGCCTGCAGGAACGCGGCGATCCCCTCGGCATCGAGCGTGGCAGGCGGTGTCCAGCACAGGCGTCGCAGCAGGTCGGGCTGCAGCAGGTTCTCCGCCGGCACCACGTGGGTGGCCGACAGGCCGGTGACCACCTCGCGGGCCGCGACCAGGCGTGCGGCCGCGGCCGGGTCCTTCTCGGCCCACGCCCGGGGCGGCGGCGGGGCGTCGCTCTTGGGACCGCGCACCGACGGCAGGTCGGCGTCCGGGGTGGCCAGACCGCGGTCGACCGCCGACTGCCAGAGAGCAGCCCGACGGCGCGTGCCCTTGCCCGCGAACGCCGGCAGCGCCGTCAGCTCCGGGACCGAGCGCGGCAGCGCCTGCGCCGCGGCGACGATCGCGTGGTCGGGCAGGACGCGGCCGGGGGAGATGTCGCGGGTGCGTGCGTTCTGGTCGCGGGTGAGCCACAGCTCGCGGACGACCGCCAGGCGGCGCGCGTCGCGGATGGCGTGCAGTCCGGACACCCGGCGCCACGGCTCCACCCGCGGTGGCGGCGGCGGCGCGGTGCGGACGGCCTCGAACTCCTGCGCGGCCCACTCGGCCTTGCCCGCGACGGCGAGGCGTTCGGCCAGCACCTCGCGCAGCTCCACCAGCACCTCGACGTCGAGCGCCGCGTATCGCAGCCACTCGGACGGCAGGGGCCGGGTGGACCAGTCGACCGCGGAGTGCTCCTTGGCCAGCCCCAGCCCGAGGGCGTCCGCGACGACGGCGGCCAGTCCGACCCGGTCGAGGCCGAGGAGCCGGGCGCCGAGCTCGGTGTCGAACACCCGGCTCGGCTTCAGCCCCTGCTCGGCCAGGCCGGGGAGGTCCTGCGACGCGGCGTGCAGGACCCACTCGACGCCGACGAGCGCGTCGGACAGCGCCGACAGGTCGGGCACAGCGATGGGGTCGATGAGCGCCGTCCCGGCACCCTCGCGGCGGAGCTGCACCAGGTACGTCCGCTGCCCGTACCGGTACCCCGAGGCGCGCTCGGCATCCACGGCGACCGGTCCGGTGCCGGCGCCGAACGCGGCGACCACCGCGGCCAGGGCCTCGGGCGTCTCCACGACGGGCGGGATGCCCTCGGCGGGCTCGGTGAGCATGGTGACCTGCGGGAGGTCGACCTCCGCCTCAGGATCAGGGGTCGGAGGCGGCACGGGCCCCACGGACGGGGCGCCGGCGGTCACCTCAGGTCGCATGAGGTCCACGGTAAGCGACGACGCCGACGCTTCTGTGCAGGCTGCGCGCGCCGTGGGGTACTTCCACCCCGACGCCACCTGTACACGCAGGTCAGGCGAGCACGCCGCCGCGGATGGAGATGGCGACGAGCTCAGCACGGTCACCGGTGCCGAGCTTGCGCGAGATCCGGGCCAGGTGGCTCTTCACGGTCAAGGCCGACAGTCCGAGGTCCTCACCGATGAGGCGGTTGGTCCGTCCGTCGGCGACGAGCTTGAGGACGCTGATCTCCCGCGCGGTCAGGTCGGGGAGCGGCGGCGGGGGCGCAGCGGCGACCGCGGCGCGCTGCAGGCTCGGCGCGATGGAGCCGGCGACGACACCGCGCAGCCCGCCCTGCAGCAGGATGCCGAGCTCCGGGCGGCTCGCGCGCCGGGTCAGCACCACGACCCGCGGAGCGCCGCGGCGGCGCAGGTTGCGCACCAGGGGAGCGCCGTCGCCGTCGGCGACCTCGGTCACCACGACGCACATCTGTTGGGTGGACTGCGGCGGCTGCGTGCGCGAGCCGGGCGCGTTGGGCCTGAGCTCGGGCCGTCGGGCCGGGGCCAGGTCGCGTCGCAGAGGCTCGATGGTCACGTGCCAGTCATCGGCATCGTGACCCGTTGACTTGAGCCGGTTCCTGTGAGTGGGCCCCCCCGAGCCTGCGATCAGCGCCGTGGCCCGAAGGCGATGACGCCGTCGGGCAGTGGTTCCAGCCCTGCTGCGGTGCACAGCAGGGTCCCCCAGGCCTGGAGATGGCGTCCGAGATCCTCGTCGGCCGCAGTCCACGACGCCCGGATCTCCAGCTCGGTCTGCTCGGACCGGCGCTCCAGGGCGCCGAAGCTCTGCGACAGCACCCGGGTGACGGTCCCACCGGCGGCGTGCGTGTCGAGGCCCGAACCTTCGAGCGCGTCCGTGAACCAGGTCCACGCCACCTCCGCGAGCAGAGGATCCGCGCCCACCTCGGCCTCGAGGGTCGCCCGCACGAGCGTGACCAGCCGGAACCGACCCTCCCAGGCCTCCTGCCCGGCGGGGTCGTACAGGACGACGAAGCGCCCCGACGCGAGCTCCGCGGCGGCGACGGACCGACGGGCCGTGCGCACCTCCGCGGTGAGCGCGGCGGAGAAGGGGGCGATGCGGGCCGGACCGGGAACCTCGTCGAGGACCACCTCGGGGCGGATCGTCACCCGGCGCAACGAGCGCAGCGCGTTGACGAACTCGGCGGGGACGTCGTCTGGACCAGCGGGTGTCACGCTGTGGAGCGTACGGCTGGGCGGCTCTGTACGCGTGTCCGGCACGCCGCTCGTGCGGCGCGTTCCCGCGGGTTCTGGCGCCCCCGGGCGCCGCTCGGTCAGCAGCATCGTGCCCCCGGGTGGGCGTCCTGCTCCGCGTGACGTGCGCGCCAGTAGGCGGCCTCCGAGCCGGGGTCGGTGCCGGGGTGCACGCGCGCGACGTGCGCGACGTAGCGGGCGTAGTCGTGGTCGCCGAGGAGCGCGGCCGCGTACCACCGCACCGACCGGCCGGTCCGCACCAGCGCCTGCAGAGCGCGACGCGCGGTCACGATCCCGCTCCCGTCGTGGCGTGCTCGCGCTCGCGCGCGTCCCAGAGGGCCTGGACCTCTCGCTCGGCGGCCGTCGGGACCATCCCGCGCGGGGCGAAGATGCGCGACGGCTCGTCCGGCTCCTCCGTGGTGGGCAGACCACCGGCGCGCACCGACCGCACGATCACGGCGGCGCCGACCAGCACCACGATCAGCACCAGGACGGCGAAGATGATCGACAACGTCCCCTGGATCGCCGTGTTGCGGATGACCGCGTCCATCGCCTCGGGGGACGTCGCGACGCCGAACGTCTCCTCGCCGGCGGCCTTGGCGTCCTGGAACGCCCGGTGCTGGGCCCAGTACCCGATGCGCGGCTCGCTGGAGAAGATCTTCTGGTACGACGCGGTCATCGTCACGACCAGGTCCCAGACCAGGGGGACGGCGGGGATCCACACCCAGCGGTAGAGCTGCTTCTTGACGACGACGACCGTCACGACGGTGAGGGCGATCGCGGCGAGCAGCTGGTTCGCGATCCCGAAGAGCGGGAACAGGGTGTTGATCCCGCCCAGCGGGTCGGTGACCCCCATCAGGAGGATCGCTCCCCACAGGACGACGACCACGACCGAGCAGATCCACGCCCCGACGCGCCACGACGGGTCGCGGAACTTGCGCAGGGGGCCGCCGAGGTTGCCGAGGCTGTCGGAGAGCATGAACCGCGCGACGCGGGTGCCCGCGTCGACCGTCGTGAGGATGAACAGCGCCTCGAACATGATCGCGAAGTGGTACCAGAACGCGGCCAGCCCGGTGCCGCCGAAGACCGAGCTGAGCACCTGCGACATGCCGAACGCGAGCGTCGGCGCGCCGCCGGTCCGGGAGACGACCGACTCCTCGCCGACCACCTCGGCAGCACGCTCGATCTCCCCGGCGGTGATCGGCGGCCCGCTCAGGCCGAGACCGTTGACGTACTCGGCCGCCGTCTCGGGCGTGCCGCCCGTGGCGCCCGCCGGCGCGTTCATCGCGAAGTACAGGTGCTGGTCGATGATCACCGCGGTGATCAGGGCCATCACGGCGACGAACGACTCGGTGAGCATGGCGCCGTACCCGATGGGCCGGGCCTGGCTCTCCTTCTCCAGCAGCTTCGGTGTGGTCCCGGACGCGATGAGCGAGTGGAACCCGGACAGCGCGCCGCACGCGATGGTGATGAAGAGGAACGGGAACAGCGTGCCGGCGAACACCGGTCCGTCGCCGCGGAGTGCGAACGACGACACGGCCGGTGCCTGCACCTCCGGTCGCGCGATCAGGATGCCGACCGCGAGCAGCACGATCACCCCGACCTTCATGAAGGTCGACAGGTAGTCACGCGGCGCGAGCAGCAGCCACACCGGAAGGACCGACGCCGCGAAGCCGTAGGCGGCCAGCCACCACGCGAGCGCGACCGGGCTCAGGGTGAACCAGTCCTGTCCCCACGCCGTCTCGGCCACCCAGCCGCCGGCGACGATCGCGAGCAGCAGCAGCCCGACGCCGATCACCGTGACCTCGGAGATCCGGCCGGGTCGCAGGAAGCGCAGGTAGACGCCCATGAACAGCGCGATCGGGATCGTCATCGCGATGGAGAACACACCCCACGGGCTCTCCGCCAGGGCGTTGACGACCACGAGCGCCAGGACGGCGATGATGATGATCATGATGACGAACACGGCGACGAGCGCCGCGACGCCGCCGAACCGTCCGAGCTCGTCGCGCGCCATCTGACCCAGGCTGCGCCCACGGCGCCGGACCGAGATCGACAGCACCAGGTAGTCCTGGACGGCGCCACCGAGGACGCAGCCGACGACGATCCAGATCGTGCCCGGCAGGTAGCCCATCTGGGCCGCCAGCACGGGGCCGACGAGCGGGCCCGCACCGGCGATCGCGGCGAAGTGGTGCCCGAACAGGACGCGCCGGTCGGTCGGCATGAAGTCCTTGGCGTTGTCGTGCAGCTCGGCCGGGGTCGCACGGTCGTTGCGCGGCCGCACGATCTTCGCCTCGACGAGCCGCGAGTAGAACCGGTACGCGATCACATAGGTGCAGACGGCGGCGAACACGATCCACACGGCGTTGATCTGCTCGCCGCGCGCCAGCGCGACGACCGACCAGGCGACCGCGCCGACCAGGGCGATGACGGTGAACAGGACGCGCCGCGACGCGGGCATCGGTCCCCGTTCCACGACCGCGACGGGCGGGAGGTCGGGGTCGGTCCGGATCGGCTCGGACTGTGTGCGCGCAACCATCAGTGCCCCCTGAGGCCTCGTCGTCGAGAGAGACCGACGCTACGCGCGGCGAACGAGCCCGCAACCGGGGACCGTCTCGCGGTCCGGCCCGCCCGCCCTCGCGCGTGCACACCGGACTAGGCTGACCGCGCACCCAGAACCCCCGGACGTCGCCCTGCCCGACCTGCGCCCGCACGTGCCCCCCATGTGCTCGTCGCCGTCGCGGACGCGTACGAGCCGGGCCGTCGATCGAAGGAGCTCTCCCGCATGGTCGCCTCAGGAACCGCCACCGGAACCGCGCAGATCGGTGTCACCGGGCTGGCGGTGATGGGCCGCAACCTCGCCCGGAACTTTGCCCGCAACGGCTTCACGGTGGCGATCCACAACCGCTCGTACGCCAAGACCGAGTCGCTGGTGGCGGACCACGGTGACGAGGGCGCGTTCGTCCCGTCCGAGTCGGTCGAGGACTTCGTCGCGTCGCTGGCCCGGCCCCGCAAGGTCGTCGTCATGGTGAAGGCCGGTGGCCCCACGGACGCCGTCATCGACGAGCTGGTGCCCTTCCTGGAGGAGGGTGACATCGTCGTGGACGCCGGCAACGCCCACTTCCCGGACACGATCCGGCGGGAGGCTGCGCTGCGCGAGAAGGGGCTGCACTTCGTGGGCTCGGGCGTCTCCGGCGGCGAGGAGGGCGCGCTGCTCGGCCCGTCGATCATGCCCGGCGGAACCAAGGAGTCGTACGAGTCGCTCGGCCCGATCCTCGAGAAGATCTCGGCCAAGGTCGACGGCGTGCCGTGCTGCACCTACGTGGGCCCCGACGGCGCCGGGCACTTCGTGAAGATGGTGCACAACGGCATCGAGTACGCGGACATGCAGCTCATCGCGGAGGCGTACGACCTCCTGCGGCAGGGGCTGGGTGCCTCGGCGGCGGAGATCGGGCAGATCTTCGCCGACTGGAACACCGGCGACCTCGAGTCGTTCCTCATCGAGATCACCGCGGACGTCCTGCAGCACGTCGACGCCGAGACGGGGTCGGCGTTCGTCGACATCGTGCTCGACCAGGCGGAGCAGAAGGGGACAGGGCGCTGGACCGTGCAGAACGGCCTCGACCTCGGGGTGCCGATCACCGGCATCGCGGAGGCCACGTTCGCCCGTGCGCTGTCCGGCTCTGTGCCGCAGCGCACGGCCGCAGCCGGCGTCCTGCAGGCCCACACCACGGCGTGGGACGTCACGGACCGCGACGCGTTCATCGAGGACGTCCGGCTCGCGCTGTACGCGTCCAAGGTCGTCGCGTACTCGCAGGGCTTCGACCAGATCGCCGCGGCGAGCGCCGAGTTCGGCTGGGACATCGACCGCGGCGCCATGGCCCGCATCTGGCGGGGCGGCTGCATCATCCGCGCGCGGTTCCTCAACCGCATCACCGAGGCGTACGAGCGCGACGCGCACCTGCCCCTGCTGCTCGCCGACGAGTACTTCACCGGTGCGGTCGGCAACGGCGTCGAGGCGTGGCGCCGGATCGTCGCGGGTGCCGCGCTGCACGGCGTGCCCACCCCGGCGTTCTCGTCGTCGCTCGCGTACTACGACGGTGTCCGCGCCGAGCGCCTCCCTGCCGCGCTGATCCAGGCGCAGCGCGACTTCTTCGGCGCGCACACGTACCGCCGCACGGACAAGGACGGCACCTTCCACACCACCTGGTCGGGCGACCGCTCCGAGCAGACCGCGTGAGCGACGGGTCCTCGGCTGCAGCGGTCTCCGGGCCGCTGCAGCCCGTCATCCTGGGCGCCGACATCGGCGTGTACGCGCTGGCCCGGTCGTTCCACGAGGCCTACGGCGTCTCCTCGGTGGTCGTCGCCGGTGCCGCCCTGGGGCCCGTGGCCCACTCGCGGATCGTGCGGCACGAGATCGTCGACGACGGCCACGACCCCCGCCAGCTGGTGGACCGGCTCGTGGCGGTCGCGCAGTCGATGCCGGACCGTCGGCTGCTGCTCATGGCCAACTCGGACTGGCTCGTCCGGGTCGTGGTGCAGCACCGCGCGCTGCTCGAGCAGTACTACGTGGTCCCGTTCCTGTCCGAGCACCTGCTCGACCAGATCTCGGACAAGGCCACGTTCGCGCAGATCTGCGACGACCTCGGCATCTCCGTCCCGCGGACGCTCGTGCAGGAGTTCGGCTCCGCGGAGCCGTGGGAGGCCGTCGCGGTCGACCTGGAGTTCCCGCTGATCGCGAAGGCCGCCAGCAGCGCGGACTACCAGGACGTCGAGTTCGAGGGCAAGAAGAAGGTCTTCGAGATCGCGACGCCCGAGGAGCTCGACTGGCTCTGGGACGCGTTGCGGACCGCGGGGTACCGGGGCCGGTTCGTCGTGCAGGAGCTCGTGCCGGGCGACGACACCCAGATGCGGTCCATCACCGCCTACGTGGACACCCGCGGCGAGATCACCCTGCTCGCCTCGGCGCACGTGCTGCTCGAGGAGCACACCCCGTCCGGGCTCGGCAACCCGGCGGCGATGATCACGTACCGCGACGACCCGATGCTCGCGCAGGCGCGGACGTTCCTGGCGTCGACCGGGTACCGGGGGTTCGCCAACTTCGACGTGAAGGTCGACCCGCGCACCGGCCAGTTCCGGTTCTTCGAGGTCAACCCGCGGATCGGCCGGAACAACTACTACGTGACCGCGGCCGGAGCCAACCCGATGCGGTTCGTGGTCGAGGACGCCGTCGAGGGCCGGTCGGTGCCGCCGGTCGTCGTCGACCGGGAGATCCTCTACGCGGTGGTCCCGCACCGGCTGCTGCTGCGCTACGTGCGCGACCCGCAGCTCGCGGCGTGGGTCCGCAGACTCATCAAGGCCAACGCGGTGGCGCACCCGTTGGCGTACCGGGGTGACCTGTCGCCCCGTCGACGCCTGTACGTGTGGATGGCGCTGGTCAACCAGGTGCGCAAGTTCCGCCGGTACTACCCGGAAGTGACCTCGACAGGGTTCTGAGGCCAGTGACCGGCGCGCGTGGACGCGCCGGTCACTGCGTCGGCAGGCTCAGCTCGGCGACCAGCCCGCCGTCGGGCCGCGGGGTCAGGACGAGCGCGCCTCCGTGGTGGTCGGCGACGGCCCGGACCACCGTGAGCCCGAGACCGACGCCGCTGACGGCCGCGGTGCGATCGGGGGCGCCGCGACGGAACGGCAGGACGAGGTCGGCGGCGGCGTCCGGTGGCACGAGAGGGCCGGTGTTCTCCACGGTCACCCGCGGGCCGCCCGGCTCGGCGGACAGCGTGACCGCGACGCGCCCGCCCGGCACGTTGTGGTGCGCGGCGTTGTCCACGAGGTTCGCGACGGCGCGCGCCAGCAGGTCCGGCTCACCGGGCACCGTCATGGGGACGAGGCGGACCTCCCACGCGAGGATGTCGTCGGGCTTCCGGACCTGCTCCACGGCATCGGCGACCACCGCACACAGGTCGACGGGGACCGCTGGGCCGACCGCCTCGCCCGACTGTGCCCGGGCGAGCACGAGGAGCGCGTCGATCGTGCGGGCCGCCCGGCGGCTCTGCTCGAGCGCGGTGGTCGCCGCGGCCCGCAGCTCGTCGGCGTCGGCGGCGGGGTCGTCGAGTGCGACGTCGAGCGCAGCCTGCTGGTTGGCCAGAGGGGTGCGCAGCTCGTGGGACATCGTGGCGACGAGCCGCCGCTCCGAGGTCACGGTGGCCTGCACCCGGCCGAGCAGGGCATCGAACGTGTCCGCCAGTGCGCGCAGCTCGTCGCGCGGACCACCGAGCGCGATGCGTTCGTCGAGCGAGTCGGCGGAGATGCGCTGCGCGCGTGCGGTGATGGTGTGCACCGGGGCAAGGAGGCGGCCCGCGACGACCCAGCCGATCCCCACGGACACGACGGTCACGAAGGCCAGCGCGAGCCACGAGCTCTGCAGGAGCTCGCCTGATCCGTCCGTGCGCTCGTCGTCGCGGAGCTCGGGCGGCACGGGCGGTGGGCCGTCGTCGTCCACACCCGGCGTCAGCTCGGTCGTCACACTGCCCGAGCGCACCTCCCCGCCGGTGACCAGCCCGTAGACCAGGGTGAGCAGCACCGCACCGGACACCGCGACGATCACCGTGTAGGCGATCGTCAGGCGCCAGCGGACGCTCAGTGAGCGCCTCACGCGATCACCCGGTACCCGGCGCCGCGGAGCGTCTCGACGAGGGGAGGGTCGCCGAGCTTCCTGCGCAGCCCGACCATCGTGACGCGGACGGCGTTGGTGAACGGGTCGGCGTTCTCGTCCCACACCCGCGCCAGGAGCTCCTCGGCGGAGACCACGGCGCCGGCAGCCCGGACCAGCTCCACGAGGACGCCGTACTCCTTGAGCGTCAGGTCGACCGGCAGCTCGTCGCGGGTCACGGCCCGCCGCGCGACGTCCACCCGCAGGCCGGCTGCCACGAGGACCGGCTGCTGCGCGGGCGCCGTGCGACGGGCCAGTGCCTGCACGCGGGCGAGCAGCTCCGCGAACGCGAACGGTTTGGCCAGGTAGTCGTCCGCGCCGAGACCGAACCCGTCGACCTTCTCCTGCAGCCCGCCCGCAGCGGTGAGCATGAGGATCCTGGCCGACGACCCGGACGCCAGCAGCGCGCGGCACACGTCGTCCCCGTGCACGACGGGCAGGTCGCGGTCGAGCAGCACCACGTCGTACGGGTTGAGGGTCGCGAGCTCGAGGGCCGTCGCGCCGTCCATAGCGACGTCGGCGGCGTACCCGGCCCGGCGCAGGCCCCGGGCCAGGGCGTCGGCCATCACCTCTTCGTCCTCGGCGACCAGCACCCGCACCGCACACCTCCGCCCCGGCTCGCACGTGGGCCGTCGGCGCAGCATCGGTCCTGTCGTGTTCAGCCAGCGTAAGGGCGTGGGCCCGTTCCGGGCCGGGAGCCAACGCTGCCCGAACCGGTGGCGCGGTGGGCTGGGCCGGTCACTCCGACCCCGACGAGGAGAACCGTCATGAGCACCCTTCCCACCACCCCGCCGCCCGTCTTGCGACGCTTGCTCGTCGTGTCAGCTCTCGCGGCTGTGTGCCTGCTCGGCGCCGTCGCCGGGTGCACGCCGGCACGGGTCCCCCTGCTTCCCGGTTCCGGCGGAGCGACGTCCGGGGCGCCCTCGGCATCCTCGACGGTCCTCGCCCCTGAGGACGCGATGCTCGCCTGGGCGCAGTGCATGCGCGACCACGGCGTGGACGTGCCCGACTCGACCGACGGTCACTACCGGCTCGGAGACGCGGAGGGCCTCACGCCCGGGCAGGCCGAGGCCGCGGACGACGCCTGCGAGCCGTGGCAACGGATGGCCGAGTCGGGTGCGGGCTCCGAGCCCTTGTCCGAGGAGCAGAAGCAGACGTTCCTCGACCACGCCCAGTGCATGCGCGACCGCGGCTGGGACATGCCCGACCCCACCTTCGACGGGGGACGGGTGGAGTCGGAGTTCCAGCGCGGTTCCGAGGCCGGAGCCGGCGCCCCCGCACCTGACGACCCGCAGTTCGAGAAGGACATGCAGGAGTGCCTCGTCGAGGCAGGCGTGGAGGCGCCCGACGGCTCGGCCGACGGGCAGGAGAAGTGACGATGTCGCGACGCACTGCTGGACTGGCCCTCGCTCTGGTCCTCCCGCTGGCTGCGTGCGGAGCCCCGTCGGGCGCCGCCGACCCGTCCGCGTCGCCTCCGACGTGGGCCACCCGGTCGGTCACCCGGGGCGACCTGGTGTCGACCGTGACGGCGAGCGGAGAGGTCGGCCACGGCACGACCACCTCGGTCGTCGCGCGCGTGCCCGGCACGGTGACGTGGCTGGCCCCTGCGGGGTCGACGGTGACCGCCGGACAGCCCGTCTATGCCGTCGACGCCCGGCCGGTGGTCCGTCTGCCGGGGGCAGCCCCGGCGTGGCGCGACCTCGGTCCCTCGTCCGCCGACGGTGTCGACATCCGCCAGCTCGAGCAGGCGCTCACGGATCTCGGTCACACCGCCGGTCTGGACCTGACCGTCGACGAGGACTGGACGTCGGTCACGACACGTGCCGTCCGACGGTGGCAGACGTCCCTGGGTGTCGCGCCGACGGGCACGGTCCGGCTCGGCGACCTGCTGTTCACGCCGCAGGACGTGCGCATCGACGAGCACCTGGCCGACCTCGGCGCGCTGGTGGAGCCCGGCGCGCCGGTGCTCGCCGTCGGCGGGACGCAGCGGGTCGTCACCGTCGTGCTGCGGACCAGCCAGGCCGCCCTGGCGCCGGTCGGCGGGGTCGCGTCCCTCACGCTCCCCGACGGCACGTCGACGGGCGGCACGGTCCTGGCGACCGCGGTCGTCACGGTCGACGACCAGGCACAGCTCCAGGTCACGATCACCCCCGACGCCCTCGTGAGCGGGTGGGGGGAGGGCACGCCCGTCGAGGTCGGTCTCGACCAGACCGTCGCGACCGACGTGCTCGTGGTACCCGTGACGGCGCTGGTCGCGCTGTCCGACGGCGGCTACGGCGTGCAGAAGGTGCTGCCCGACGGCACCTCGCAGTACGTCACGGTGACGACCGGTGCGTTCGCCGGGACGTCCGTCGAGGTCTCCGGTGAGGACGTCGCCGAGGGCGACGAAGTGGTGGTGAGCCCGTGAGCGTCCTCGACCTGGTCGACGTGACCAAGACGTACGGCGGCGGCGCGTCTGCCCTCACCGTGCTGCACGGGATCGACCTCGCCGTGGAGGCGGGAGACTACATGGCGGTGGTCGGACCGTCGGGCTCGGGCAAGTCGACGTTGCTGCACGTCATGGGCGCGCTCGACCGGCCGACGACGGGCCGGGTGCGGCTGGTCGGCGACGACGTCACCGCGCTCTCTGATGCCGCCCTGTCCCGGGTCCGGGCCGTCCGTCTGGGGTTCGTGTTCCAGCAGTTCTTCCTGCTGGACGGCCGGTCGGCGCTCGAGAACGTCGCCGACGGGCTGCTCTACCAGGGCGTCCGGCGCCCCGAGCGGCTGCGCCGGGCGCGGGCTGCCCTGGACCGGGTGGGGCTCGCCGACCGCGTGCGGCACACGCCGACCGAGCTGTCGGGCGGCGAGTGCCAGCGGGTCGCCGTGGCCCGGGCGCTCGTGCACGCGCCGCAGATCCTGCTCGCCGACGAGCCGACGGGCAACCTCGACCAGGCGTCCGGCGCGGCGGTGCTCGAGCTGTTCGACTCGTTGCACGCCGACGGCGCGACGATCGTCGTCGTCACGCACGACGAACGGATCGCGGGGCGGCTCCCGCGGGTGGTCTCGATGCGCGACGGCCGGGTCGAGCACGACACCTGCCCGGGGGTGGCGGCATGACCCGCACCGACGTCGGGCTCCCACCGGTCGTCCGCGCCGCGGATCCCGTCGTCCGGCGGATGTCGCTCGGCGACCTCCTGCGACTCAGCGCGCGGGGACTCACCGTCCGCCCGGGGCGGACCGCCCTGTCCGCCCTCGGCATCGCCATCGGGATCACGGCGCTCGTCGGGGTGCTCGGGCTGTCGGAGTCGTCACGAGCCGACCTGCGCGCCCAGCTCGACGCGCTCGGCACCAACCTGCTCACCGTCGCCCCGGGGCAAGGGCTCCTCGGCGACGAGGGCACGCTGCCCGACGAGTCGGTCGCCATGATCGCCCGCATCCCGACGGTGACCGCAGCATCGGCCGTCCGCGCGGTCGACGCGACCGTGCGGCGGTCCGACAAGGTCCCCGAGAGCCGGACCAGCGGCCTCTCCGTCGTCGCGGCCGACCTCGACCTGCTCGGCGCGGTGGCCGGGACGGTCCGAGAGGGGCGGTGGCTCGACGCGGCGACGCAGCGTTACCCCGCCGTCGTGCTCAGGGCGACGGCTGCCCACCGGCTCGGCATCGGTCCGCTCGCGGACGGCGTCGACGTGTCCGTCGGGGGCCGGCCGTTCACGGTGGTGGGGATCCTCGACCCCGTGGTCCTCGCGCCCGAGCTCGACGAGGCGGCGCTCATCGGGACGGTCGTCGCGCACACGCTCGTCGACGACGACCTCCCGCCGTCCGCCGTGTACGTGCGTGTCGAGCCGGACCAGGTGGTGGCCACCCGGGCGGTCCTGGGCCGCACCGCCGACCCCGCCGCCCCCGACGAGGTTCGGGTGTCCCGACCGTCGGACGCGCTCGCCGCCGGGGCTGTCGCCGACAGGTCGTTCACGCTCCTCGCCCTCGGTCTCGGCGGGGTCGCGCTGCTCGTCGGCGGCGTGGGCATCGCCAACGTCATGGTCGTGTCGGTGCTGGAGCGGCGCCGCGAGATCGGGGTGCGACGGGCCCTCGGCGCGCCGCGGAGCTCGATCGGCAGCCAGTTCTTCATCGAGTCGGTGCTGCTGTCGCTGCTCGGCGGGGTGGCCGGCGTGGTGCTCGGCGTCGCCGTGACCTGGGTGTTCGCCACCGGGCAGGGGTGGGCCGTCACGGTCCCGTGGCTCCCCGTGCTGGCCGGTCTGGCCTGCTCGCTGGCTGTCGGCTCGGTCGTCGGCCTCTACCCGGCGCTGCGGGCCGCGCGGGTGCCGCCGACCGAGGCTCTGCGGTCGGTCTGAGGGAACGCGACAGCGGGCGACACCTCCCGAGGGGGGTGCCGCCCGCTGTCATCCGTCAGCCGAGCTCGCTGGTGCCCGAGTACAGGTGCAGCACGGGGACCTGGAGCTCCTCGCGTGCCCGCGAGGCCCAGTCGCGGTGGAACGTGTCCTCGACCGCGTGCGGGTAGGTGACCACGGCCACCTCGACCACGTCGCCGTCGGCGACGGCGGCCTTCAGGGCGGGCAGCGGATCGTCCTCGACCACGGAGCCGGTGGCCTCCCGGCCCGCGGCGACGAACGCCGCGATGCTGCCGGCGAGCTGCTCGTCGGCGGTGGCCTTGGCCTCGTGCGACGACGGCTCCTTGCCGAGCGCGCGGTGCCAGGCTTCCTTGAGCTCGCCGAGGCTGAGGTTGTCGATGATCGTGGAGACGAGCGGGCGGTCGGTGTCCGCCGGGACGAGAACGCGGTACGCGTACGTGTCGCCCTCGTGCAGGGCGAGCAGCTTCTCGACGTCGGCGCTGGCGAGGGTGTCCTCCGTGAGGACGATGATCGTGTCGGTCACGCGCCGAGCCTAGCCACCTGCCAGCGCCCCAGCAGCACGCCGTCCGCGTGGAGCAGCTGCGCCAGGGTCAGCGCGCGGGGCGGGGCGAACCAGGTGGGCAGGTGGGTCACCCGACCGGCCGGTCCGCCGACCAGCTGCGGGCTCCACGTCAGGCACAGCTCGTCGACCAGGTCCGCGTCCACCAGCTGGGCCAGCAGGGTCGGTCCGCCCTCGGCCAGCACGTGCACGAACCCGCGCCCGGCCAGCGCCGTGACGACCGCGCGAGGGTCGACGGCGCCGGGTGCGCTGCCGTCCGCGACGACCACCCGGTCGTCGCCGAGGCGTGCGCGGAGGGTGTCGAGCGACGGGGCCGAGCCGGTGGTGAGGACCAGGGGAGGACGGTCCGTGTCGAGCAGGGAGTCGGGGAGCTCGCCGCTGGCCGTGACGACGGCAAGCTCGAGCGCGTCGGGGCGGCCGAGCGCCTCGCGCGCCGCCCGCAGCTCGGCGGGGACCTCGAGAGGTGTGTAGCGCTCCGCGCGCACGGTGCCGGCGCCGACCAGGACCACGTCCGCGAGGGCACGCAGCACGCGGAAGACACGGAGGTCCGCGGGACCGTTGATGGAGCCACTGACCCGGTTGGCACCGGTCGCGGCGCCGTCGACCGTGCCGACCATGTTGGCGCGCACGTGCACGCCGGACGTCGGGACGTCCGCGAACAGCGCGAGCAGCTCGGCCTCGTCGGAACGTGGTGCGAGCCGGCGGACGGGGGAGTCGACGGGGATCAGGACATCGAGCGCGGGCAGGTCGGACACATGGCCAACCTAGGCCAGCACGTCCGCCAGGGCGGCGACGTCACCGATCACGACGACCGCCGGGTTGCCCACGCCACGCTCCCGCGCGAGGTCCGCGATGTCCGCGAGGGTCCCGACGGTCGTGCGCTGCCCGGGCAGCGTGCCGTTCTCCACGATGGCGACCGGCGTGCCCGGGTCCTTCCCGTGCGCCAGGAGCGCACGGGTGTGGGACGGCAGCTGCGCCACGCCCATGAGCAGGACCAACGTGCCCTCGAGGCGTGCGAGCACCTCCCAGTCGGGAGCGGTGTCGTGCGCGGACAGGATGGTGACCTGGCGGGCCAGGCCGCGGTGCGTCACGGGGATGCCCGCGGCTGCGGGCACGGCGAGCGCGCTGGTCACTCCGGGGACGACCTCGACGGGGACCCCGGCCGACACGCACGCCAGGACCTCTTCGCCGCCGCGGCCGAGCACGAACGAGTCGCCACCCTTGAGCCGGACCACCCGGTGGCCCGCCCGGGCGCGCTCGACGAGCACGGCGTTGATCTCGGTCTGCGTGAGCGTGTGGGCGTGGGGGGACTTGCCGGCCTCGATGATCTCGACCGCGGGGTCCAGCTCCGCCAGGAGGGCACGGGGGGCGAGGCGGTCGACGACGACCACGTCGGCCTCCGCGAGCGCTCGCCGACCACGTGTCGTGATGAGGCCGGGATCACCCGGGCCGCCACCGACGAGGGTGACGCGTCCGGTGCTGGGCCGGTGGTGCCGCAGGGGGAGCCCCCCGGTGTCGAGCAGGAGCGCGATCGCGTTGCGCAGGGCGACGGCCCGACGCGGGTCGCCCCCCGTGCCGACCGCCACTGTCACGTCACCGGACCGCGCGACGGCCGGGGTCCAGGCGCTCGACGCGCTCGCGTCGTCCGCCCGCACGCACCACAGGCGCACGGCCTCGGCATCGGCCGCGACCGCGTCGTCGACCGCACGGTCGCCGGTCGCGGTGTGGACCAGCCAGGCGCCGTCGAGGTCGGTGGTGAGGTAGTCACGGGCCCGCCACGTCACGCGACCGGCGGCGACGTGGTCCGCGAGGTCCTCGCACAGCGCGGGTGCGACGACGAGGACGTCGGCACCGTCCTCGACCAGCCGGGTCGCTCGCCGGGCGGCGACCGGGCCGCCGCCGACGACGACCACGCGACGGCCGGAGACGTCGAGGAACAGAGCGTGCTGCGGGGACGTCATATCCCCGCCCCGGCGAACCAGTCGTCGTCGTCCTGTGCGGTCGACGTCGGTGCGAGCCGGTCGAGCAGGGTGGCGCCGATCATCCCGGCGGCCAGCGTGGTGCCGTCCGCGGGGTCGACCAGCAGGAACCCACCCGTCCGGCGGTGCGTGGAGTACTCGTCGAGCACGATCGGCTCGGCCAGCCGGATCTTGACCCGGCCGATCGCGTTGAGCGTCAGCGCGCGCGGCGGGATGTCCGACGACGTGTCGGTGGCGTCGACGGCGTGCAATGTGTCCACGCCGTCCCACGCCTCGACCGTGAGGGTGTCGACGTCGAGCCGGGCGTTGACCTCGCGCAGCAGCGCCCGGACCGTGCGGGTGCCGACGCGGACCAGGAGGCGGGCGCCCAGGACGCTGCGCTTCTCCGCCAGCCAGCAGACGGTGCCCTCCAGGTCGGAGCCGATGTCGACGGTCGCGGCGGTCGGCACGAGGACGTCCCCGCGGGCGACATCGACGTCGTCGGCGAGCCGGAGTGTCACCGACTGGGGCGCGTGCGCCTCGGTCAGGGGCCCGTCGAACGTGTCGATGCCCACGACGGTGCTGCGCTTGCCCGACGGCAGGACGGTGACCTCGTCGCCCACGGACACCACGCCGGACGCGACCCGGCCGGCGTAGCCGCGGTAGTCGGGGTGCTCCGCGGTGCGCGGGCGGATGACCACCTGCACGGGGAACCGGAACGGCTCGGACAGCGCGTCGCGCCCCACGGGGACCGACTCGAGGTGCTCCAGGAGCGTCGGCCCGTCGTACCAGGGCGTCCGTGTGGAGCGGTCCACCACGTTGTCGCCCGCGAGCGCCGACAGCGGGACCGCGGTGACGTCCGGGATGCCGAGACTGAGGGCGTAGCCGGTGAACTCGTCGGCGATCGCGCGGAAGGTCGCCTCGTCGAAGTCGACGAGGTCCATCTTGTTCACCGCGAGCACGACGTGCGGGACGCGCAGGAGCGCGGTGATCGTCGCGTGCCGACGGGTCTGCTCGAGCACGCCCTTGCGGGCGTCGACGAGCACGATCGCGAGCTCAGCCGTCGACGCGCCGGTCACCATGTTGCGCGTGTACTGCACGTGCCCCGGGGTGTCGGCCAGCACGAACGCGCGGGTGGCCGTCGAGAAGTAGCGGTACGCCACGTCGATCGTGATGCCCTGCTCGCGCTCTGCCCGCAGACCGTCGGTGAGCAGTGCGAGGTCGACCTCGCCGCCGCCGCGGGCCAGCGTGGCCGCCTCGACCGCGCTCAGCTGGTCCGCCAGCACGGACTTCGTGTCGTAGAGGAGCCGGCCGATCAGGGTGCTCTTGCCGTCGTCGACGGATCCGGCCGTGGCCAGGCGCAGGAGGTCCCGCGTCGCGTGCTCGGTCACGTGCTGCGTCTCCTCGGTCGGTCCCAGCTGGATGGTCGGGGCGGCGCCCATCAGAAGTACCCCTCGCGCTTGCGGTCCTCCATGGCGGCCTCCGACGCGCGGTCGTCGGCGCGGGTGGCACCACGCTCCGTGAGCCGGCTGGCGCCGACCTCGGTGATGACCTCGGGGATCGTCGACGCGGTGGACTCGACGGCGCCGGTGCAGCTCATGTCACCGACCGTCCGGTACCGGACCGTGCGGACCTCGAGCGTCTCGTTCGCCCGCGGACCGCCCCAGCCGCCCGGCGCCAGCCACATGCCGTCGCGCAGGAAGACCTCGCGCTGGTGGGAGTAGTAGATCGCCGGGAGCTCGATCTGCTCGCGCTCGATGTAGCGCCACACGTCCAGCTCGGTCCAGTTGGAGAGCGGGAAGACGCGCACGTGCTCGCCCGGCTTGTGGCGACCGTTGTACAGGTCCCACAGCTCGGGGCGCTGCCGGCGCGGGTCCCACTGGCCGAACTCGTCGCGCAGCGAGAACACCCGCTCCTTGGCGCGGGCCTTCTCCTCGTCGCGACGGCCGCCGCCGAACACCGCGTCGAACTTGTTCGCCGTGATGCCGTCGAGCAGCGGGACCGTCTGCAGCGGGTTGCGGGAGCCGTCGGCGCGCTCGGCGACGCGGCCGTCGTCGATGGCGTCCTGCACGCTGGCCACGACGAGCCGCAGACCGTGCTCGGCCACGACGCGGTCGCGGTACTCGATGACCTCAGGAAAGTTGTGCCCGGTGTCGACGTGCATGAGTGCGAACGGCACGGGTGCGGGCCAGAACGCCTTGCGGGCCAGGTGCAGCATGACGATCGAGTCCTTGCCGCCGCTGAACAGCAGCACGGGACGCTCGAACTCGCCGGCCACCTCGCGCATGACGTGGATGCCCTCGGACTCCAGGGCGTCCAGCTGCGTCAGTGTCACCGTGCTCATGTGTGCAACCCGCATTCGATCTTGGAGGTACCGGACCAGCGACCCGCGCGCGGGTCCTCACCGGGAGCGACGGCGCGCGTGCAGGGCGCGCAGCCGATGGACGCGTAGCCCACCTGGCGCAGCGGGTTGAGCACCACGTGGTGCTCCTCGACGTAGGCGTCCACGTCGTCCTGCGTCCACGCCGCCAGGGGGTTGAGCTTGACCTTGCCGCGCTTCGCGTCCCAGCCGACCACCGTGATGTCGGTGCGCGTCGGCGCGTCCTCGCGGCGCATGCCGGTGACCCAGGCCGTGTACGGCGCGAGCCCGCGCTCCAGCGGCTCGACCTTGCGCAGTGCGCAGCACAGGTTCGGGTCCCGGTCGTGGAGCTTCTCGCCGTGCTCCGCGTCCTGCTCCGCAACCGTGCGCAGCGGCAGGATCGTCCGGAGCGAGATGTTCGTGAAGTCGGCGTAGTAGTCGCGCGTGCCCAGCGTCTCGGCGAAGTGGTAGCCGGTGTCGAGGAAGATGACGTCGATCCCCGGCACGGCCTCGGCGGCGATGTGCACGAGCACCTCGTCGCCCATCGACGACGCGAGGACCAGGTCGGTGCCGAACGTCTGCGCCGCCCACCGCAGGATCTCGGCGGGGTGGGCTCCCTCGAGGTCGCGCCCGGCCTGCTCCGCGAGCTCCTGGAGGTCCGTGGTGGTCGTCATGAGCGTGCCACCAGCCCCACGAACTTCAGGGAGAACGCACGGGTGCACGAGCGGCACTCCCACTGGCCGTGGGTCTCGCCGGCCGGCCACAGGTCCTCGCTCGCGCAGAACGGGCAGTAGTAGGGGACCGCGCGCTCGCCAGACGTTCCGCTCATCGCAGGTCCTCCTCGTCCGCCCGCTGGGTCCACTGCGCGAACAGCTCGCCCTCGAGGCGCTGCTCGTCGAACTTGCGCGTGACGCGCTCGATGTAGTCGGGGAGCTCCTCGGCGGGAACGCGCAGGCCGCGCAGCGTCTTCCCGAGCCCGCTGGTCAGGCCGAGCCCGCCGCCGAGGTGCACCTGGTAGCCGTCCTCGCCGCCGGCCAGCGCACCCTTGAGGCCGATGTCGGCCGTCTGGATGCGGGCGCACGAGTTGGGGCAGCCGTTGAGGTTGATCGTGATCGGCTGGTCGAAGGTCGGCAGCCGCTTCTCCAGCTCGCCGATCACGTGCGTGGCGCGGGCCTTGGTCTCGACGATCGCGAGCTTGCAGAACTCGATCCCGGTGCACGCCATGGTGCCGCGGCGGAACGTGCTCGCCTCGCGGACCGGCAGGCCCAGCGCCTCCAGGCCCTCGACCAGCGGGTCGACCTTCTCCGGAGCGACGTCGAGCACGACGATCTTCTGCTCGACCGTGAGCCGGACCTTGTCGGACCCGGCGGTCTCGACGAGGTCGGCCAGCTGCTGCAGCAGCTCACCCGAGATGCGACCGACCGTGGGCGCCATGCCGACGTAGAAGTTGCCGTCCTTCTGCGGGTGCACGCCGACGTGGTCACGACGGCCGGTGGGCGGCGGCGGAGGCTCGGGGCCGTCCTCCAGCGCGAAGCCGAGGTACTCACCCTCCAGCACCTGCCGGAACAGCTCGGGTCCCCAGTCGGCGACCAGGAACTTCAGGCGCGCACGCGTGCGCAGCCGGCGGTAGCCGTAGTCGCGGAAGATGCTCACGACGCCGACCCACACCTCCGGGATCTGCTCCAGCGTGACGAACGCACCGAGGCGGACGCCGAGCTTCGGGTTGGTGGACAGGCCGCCACCCACCCACACGTCGAAGCCGGGGCCGAGCGTGGGGTGCACCACGCCGACGAACGCGACGTCGTTGATCTCGTGAGCGACGTCGTGGTGCGGCGAGCCGCTGATCGCGGTCTTGAACTTGCGGGGGAGGTTCGAGAACCGCGGGTCGCCGATGTAGTTGTCGACGATCGCGCGCACGGCCGGGGTGCCGTCGATGATCTCGTCGGCGGCGACCCCCGCGACGGGCGACCCGAGGACGACGCGCGGGCAGTCGCCGCATGCCTCCTGGGTGCTCAGCCCGACGGCCTCGAGCC
The DNA here is from genome assembly GCF_001426705.1 of Cellulomonas sp. Root485. Lineage (GTDB taxonomy): Bacteria > Actinomycetota > Actinomycetes > Actinomycetales > Cellulomonadaceae > Cellulomonas. The sequence continues at coordinate 1,262,084 of NZ_LMFC01000001.1, forward strand.
GGCGCCAGATCTCCGGGACGTCCTCCACGCGGATCCAGTGCAGCTGGATGTTCTGCCGGTCGGTGACGTCGGCGGTGCCGCGGCCGAACTCGACGGAGATGTCCGCGACGGTGCGCAGCTGCTGCAGGCTCAGCGCGCCGCCGTCGCAGCGCACGCGGAGCATGAAGTACTCGTCGTCCAGCTCGTGCGGCTCGAGCGTGGCGGTCTTGCCGCCGTCGATGCCGGGCTTGCGCTGGGTGTAGAGCCCCCACCAGCGCATACGGCCACGCAGGTCCTCGGGCGCGATGCTCGCGAAGCCCTCGCGGGAGTAGACGTCCTCGATCCGCTGCCGGACGTTGAGCGCGTCGTCCTGCTGCTTGAACAGCTCGTTGCCGTTCAGCGGTTCCTTCTGGTCGAACGCCCACTGGCCCTCAGCACGAGCGGCGGGCGGGGCGATCCTGGTCTGCGCCATAGGGCGGTCTCTCCGGGAGAACATGGACGTGCGCCTGCACCCACCGCTGGGGGAGCGGTTCTCGGGACGCAGACCGCGCGCCCGGGGGGACGAGGGGCGGGGTCAGTTGCTCCGCGGACAGCAGCACACGCACAGGTCCGCGGCGACGGTGCACATGCACCGACACGAACTGCGGAACCCGGGGGCGATCACCAGAAGAGGTTGTCACGCGTGCGCTTAACGCGGGAGAGGGCGTCCGGATCATGAGATGTTCCGGTCGACATGTGGGACAAGCGTCCATGACCCGGTAAAAGGAGACCGATCCGGTGGCGATTCGAGTCTCCGGGGAGCCCGACGTAGGCTCCTCGATCGTGACCAATCCGGGCGCCCCCAGCCTGACCCAGCGTCGACCCGTCGTGCCGCCGGACCGCCTCCTGGCCGAGCTCGTCCCGCCCCGGCACTTCGCCGAAGAGTCGTTCGCCACGTACCGCCCCGACCCGGCGCACCCGTCGCAGGCTGCCGCGGTGACCCGGCTGTCGGCGGCCGCCGAGCAGATCCGGCGCGGGGCGCACAAGTCGTTCTGGAAGCGTGGCAAGGCCACCCCGGTCGCCGTCTACCTCGACGGCGGGTTCGGCGTCGGCAAGACCCACCTGCTCACGTCGCTGGCCCACGCGGTCGGCGTGCAGGACGCGGCGTACGGCACGTTCGTGGAGTACACCAACCTCGTCGGCGCCCTCGGGTTCCTGCCGACCGTCGAGGCCCTCGCCACCCGCCGCCTGGTCTGCATCGACGAGTTCGAGCTGGACGACCCCGGCGACACCGTCCTCATGTCCCGCCTGCTGCGCGAGCTCGCCGACCGCGGGGTCGCCCTCGCCGCCACGTCCAACACCCTGCCCGGCTCGCTGGGCGAGGGCCGGTTCGCCGCCGAGGACTTCCTGCGCGAGATCCAGGCGCTCGCCGCCCGGTTCGAGGTCCTGCGCGTCGACGGCGACGACTACCGGCACCGGTCGGTCGTCACCGACGCCGACGGTCTCGACGACGACGAGGTCCGCGCCGCAGCGGCGCGGCGGTCGGACGCGACGCTCGACGACTTCGGCGACCTGCTCGCGCACCTCGCGACCGTCCACCCGAGCCGCTACGGCGCCCTCCTCGACGGGGTCGGGCTCGTGGCCCTGACCGGCGTGCACGCCGTCCCGACGCAGGACGTCGCGCTGCGGCTCGTCGTGCTGGTCGACCGGCTCTACGACCGCGACGTACCCGTGCTGCTGGGCGGTGCGGGGGAGCGAGACCTGTTCTCGGCCGACATGCTCGCAGGCGGCTACCGCAAGAAGTACTACCGCGCGCTGTCGCGTCTGGGCTCGCTCGCCGCGGACGGCGCCGCGCTCGTCGGCTGACGCGCGAACTCGGTGCTCCGTGCCGAGCTCGGTGTCTGCAACCACCGATCTCGGTCGCAACCACCGAGCTCGCGGCGCAGGCCGCTCAGGCGAGGACGACGACCGAGCGCGGGGCTGTCAGCACCAGTGCCCCGCCGGGCGTCGGCTCGACCGAGGCGGGGTCCCACGCCGCGACCACGTCGACCGGACCGTCCGTGTGCACCGGGACGGCGGCCTCCTCGCCCGACAGGTTGATGACCACGCGCGCCGTGCCGCGGTGCAGCACCAGCCAGCCGTCCCAGGGCACGTCGTCCTGGTCGCGCTCGGAGGCGCCGCCCCACACCAGGTCGGTGGCGGACAGGTCCCCGGACGCAAGGTCCGGGACCGTGCGCCGGAGGGCGATCAGGGACCGGTACCAGTCGCGCAGGCGGGCGTGCTCGGGGTGTGCCGGGTCGTCGAGCTCGGTGCGGTCGAGGATGCTGGCGCGGAACGTCGCGGGGTCCTGCGGGTCGGGCACCTCGATGTCGCCGCCGTACAGGACGTCCCACCCGTGGCCGCCGAACTCGCGACGACGGCCGTCGCGCACAGCCGCGGCGAGGTCGGGCTCCGGGTGGTCGGTGAAGAACTGCCACGGCGTGCGGGTGCCCCACTCCTCGCCCATGAACAGCATCGGGCTGAACGGGGACAGCAGGACGAGCGCGGCCTCGGCGGCGACCCGGCCGGGGTCGAGACGGGCGGACGGGCGGTCGCCGAGCGCCCGGTTGCCCACCTGGTCGTGCGTGGACGCCGCGACGACGAACCGGTGACCGTCCGTCCCGGGCGGTACCGGTCGGCCCCAGCGGCGTCCGCGGAACGTCGACATCTCGCCGTCGTGCACGAACACGCCGGTCAGCGCCTTGCGGAGCACCTCGGGCGAGCCGAAGTCGCCGTAGTAGCCGTGCCGTTCGCCCGTGACCAGCGCGTGGATGGCGTGGTGCACGTCGTCGTCCCACTGGGCGGTCATGCCCCAGCCGCCGTCGGCGGTCGGGGTGACGGAGATGGGGTCGTTCAGGTCGGACTCGGCCACCAGGGACAACCGGCGCCCCAGGGCTGCCGCGAGCGCAGCCACCTCGTCCGACAGCTGCGACAGGACATGCCGGTCCGACAGGTCGATGAGCGCGTGCACGGCGTCCAGGCGCAGGGCGTCCACGTGGAAGTCGCGGAACCAGCGCAGCGCGCTGTCGCACACCCAGCGGCGGACCTCCTCGGAACCGGGCCCGTCCAGGTTGATCGCGGAGCCCCACGGCGTCTGGTGCGCGTCCGTGAAGTACGGCCCGAAGTCGCCGAGGTAGTTGCCCGACGGGCCCAGGTGGTTGTGCACGACGTCCAGGCAGACCCCGACGCCGCGGGAGTGCGCCGCGTCGACGAACGCCTGCAGGCCGGCGGGGCCGCCGTAGGGCTCGTGCACCGCGAACGTCGCGACACCGTCGTAGCCCCAGCCGTGCACGCCGCTGAACGGCGCGACCGGCATGAGCTCGACCAGGTCGACGCCGAGCGAGACCAGCTCGTCGAGGTGCTCGATCGCTGAGGTCAGCGTGCCCTCGTCGCTGAACGTGCCGACGTGCAGCTCGTACGTCACGTGCCCGCGGACGTCGACCCCGGACCAGCCGTCGTCGGACCACGGGTGCGTCCCGGGGTCGTAGACGCGGCTGGCGCCGTGCACGCCGTGCGGCTGCCAGGCGCTGCGCGGGTCGGGCCGCGGCGGGCCACCGTCGACCGAGAACGCGTAGTCGGTCCCGTGCGGGAGGTCGTCGTCGCCGACCCACCAGTCACCCTCGGCGCGTAGCGGTCGGTGCTCGTCGCCGACGACCACGTCGACGCGTGCGGCGGTCGGTGCCCAGACGCGGGGGAGCACCGCCTCAACCCTCCGCGCGGACGAGCAGGGCGACGGGCAGCCGGTCGAGCAGCGGTCCGACGTCGACGACCCCTCCCGTCACCGGCCGGTCGGTGAGCACGTCGTGCCAGTCGCCCTCGGGGAGCGCGACCGTGTGGTCGGCCCAGCCCCCGAGCCGGTCGACCGCTGCTGCCAGACGGGTGGCGACGACCGCGACGCGCGGGTGGCCGGCGACGGTCCGGGCGTAGGTGAGGGAGTGCCCGGACGAGTGCGCCAGCGGCAGGAACCCGCTGTCGGGACCCACGAACGCCTCCGGCACGGACCGGCGCAGCCGCAGCGCTCGCGAGGTGACCAGCAGCTTCTCGTCGGCGAGGTCACGCGGGCCGGCGCCGTCGTCGAGCCGGGCCAGCCGGGTGACCAGCGGTTCCAGGGCGACCGGCCGGCGGTTGTCCGGGTCGACGAGGACCGGGTTCGGCACCTCGGTGCCCTGGTAGACGTCCGGGATGCCGGGCAGGGTCAGCTGGACGAGCTTGGTGCCGAGCGTCGCGGCGCGGACGGCCGCCCGGGTGCGCAGCTCCCAGCCGGAGAACAGCTCGGCGACCGTCGGGTCGACCAGCGCCTGCCGCGCGGCGTCCAGCACCGCGGCCTCGTACGGCTCGTCGGGGGCCGTCCACGTGGTCCGGCTCTTCGACTCGCGGATCGCCTTGGTCAGGTACTCCACCAGCCGGTCCTCGGCGATGGGGCCGTCGTCCGTCCAGGTGCCGGCCAGCGTCTGCCACAGGAGGTACTCCGTGCGGCCGTCGAGCAGCGCGCTGCGGTACGGGGCGGAGGCGGCGCGCAGGGCGTCGACGAGGGTCGACCACTCGCGCGGGAGCTCGCTGAGCACCCCGAGCCGTGCCCGGGTGTCCTCACCGCGCTTGGTGTCGTGGGTGGACAGGGTCGTCATGCCCAGCGGGGCCGAGACCTGCATCTGCGCGGCCCACGCCGACAGGTCGGTCGGCGTCAGCGCGAACTGCTCGGGCGCACCCCCGACCTCGCAGAGACCCGTCAGGTGGGTCCAGCGGTAGAACGCGGTGTCCTCGACGCCCTTGGCCATGACGGCACCGCAGGTCTGCTGGAACCGCACGATGAGCTCGTCGCGGCGCGCACCACGCGTGCGGCCGGCGCTGCCGACCTCGCGGCCGAGCAGGAGGTCGACGACGACGTCCATCGTGGCGCTGCGCTCCACGGACAGCCGCGCGCGGGCGTGTGCGGCGGCTGCCTGCATGACCTCCAGCGACTCCGGGTGCACGGGCTCGCCGGGCACGACGTAGGCGCGGTAGCGGTCGAACGCGACGAGCAGCTCGATCAGGCAGTCCTCCAGCGCGCGCCACGTGTGGTCGCGCAGACGGAGGTCGTCACGGCAGATGTCGGCCGCGAGCGAGGTGAGCCGGTGCACCTCCGCGTACAGCGGACCGTCGACGATCTCCCGCTTGGCCTGCTCGGCCATCGCCGCGAAGGCGTCCGAGGTGTCGCCCGTGAGCCGGTGCATGACGGCACCGAGCACCGCGGCGCCGCCGGGATCGACGAACGTCTCCTGGATCCGCCAGAGGGCCTCGTACCCGGTGCTGCCGGCGGTCTCCCAGTCGGGCGGGAGCGTCTCGGTGCCTTCGAGGATCTTCTCGACGACCACCCACGCACCGCCGCTCGCCTCACGCAGCCTGGCCAGGTACCCGGCGGGGTCGGCGAGACCGTCCGGGTGGTCGATGCGCAGGCCGTCGATCGTGCCGTCCGCGAGCAGCGACAGGACCAGCGCGTGCGTGGCGTCGAACACGGCCGGGTCCTCGACGCGGACCGCGAGCAGAGTGCCGACGTCGAAGAACCGCCGGTAGTTGAGCTCCTCGTCGGCGACCCGCCAGTACGCGAGGCGGTAGTGCTGGCGCTCCACCAGCTCCGCCAGGGACAGCGACTCGGTGCCCGGTCGGACCGGGAACACATGGTCGTGGTAGCGCAGCACCGTGCGGGTGCCCTCGCCGGGGATCTCGACCTCGTCGAGCGCCAGCTCGTCGCGGCCCAGCACCGCACCGATGCGGTCGCCGAGCACCGGCATGAGCACCGCGCCGTCGCCCGCGGACCAGTCCACGTCGAACCAGTCCGCGTACGGGGAGTCGGACCCCTCGGCCAGCACCGACCACAGCGCGCGGTTGTGCCAGACGGGCGTGGGGACGGCCATGTGGTTCGGCACGATGTCGAGCACCAGCCCCAGGCCCGCGTCGTGCGCCGCCGTCGCCAGACGACGCAGCGCGGGCAGCCCGCCCAGCTCGGGAGCGATCTCGTCGTGGTCGACGACGTCGTACCCGTGGGTCGAGCCCGGGGCCGCCCGCAGGATGGGCGACAGGTACACGTGCGTGACCCCCAGCGACGCCAGGTACGGGACGCGCTGCACCGCGTCGTCGAGGGTCAGGTCCGCGCCCAGCTGCAACCGATAGGTCGAGCCCGGCACGGGCTTGCCCGCCGTCGGCAGCCGGCGGGTGGGGGTGGGACGCGGTTCGCTCATGCGCTGGGGCGCGGCTTGGTGGTCCGCCGCTTCGGCTTCTCGTCGGCGGCCTCCCCGTGCCCACGGCCCTTCACCTGCTTGGCCGCCTCGCTCGCCGCCGCCGCGACCGCGCCGATGCCCGACGACGTCGGCGACGGCAGGATCGAGGGCCGCGTGAACACGATGATCGACTTCTCGCGGAGCTCGAGGGTCGTCCCCGCCTCGACCGTGCTGCCGGCCTCGATCTGCGAGTCCGTGTCCACCACCGCGGTCCAGACGGCCCCGAAGCGCGCGGGCGGGAGCGTGAACGTGGCCGCGTCGGGCTGGCCGTTGAACAGCACGAGGAAGCTGTCGTCGACGATCTCCTGGCCCCGCAGGTCCGGCTCCGCGATCGCGTCACCGTTGAGGAACACCATGACGGCCCGCGCGTGGTCGGCGCCCCACGCCTCGTCACGCATGTGGTGACCGTCCGTCCCGAGCCAGGCCAGGTCGAGGAGGTCGGACTCGTCCGCGAGGTCGGGCTCGCCCGCGAAGAACCGACGGCGCCGGAACACGGGGTGGTCCTGGCGGAGCCGCACCAGGCGTCGCGTGAACTCGAGCAGGTCGGTCTCGTCCTGGTCCAGTGTCCAGTCGACCCACGAGATCGGCCCGTCCTGGCAGTACACGTTGTTGTTGCCCTGCTGGGTGCGGCCCAGCTCGTCGCCGTGCGCGATCATCGGGACGCCCTGCGAGAGCAGCAGCGTCGTGAGGAAGTTGCGCCGCTGGCGCGCCCGCAGCGTTCGCACGGACACGTCGTCCGTCGGGCCCTCGACCCCGCAGTTCCAGGACCGGTTGTGGCTCTCGCCGTCGTTGTTGCCCTCGCCGTTGGCCTCGTTGTGCTTCTCGTTGTAGGACACCAGGTCGTTGAGGGTGAAGCCGTCGTGCGCGGTGACGAAGTTGACGCTCGCGATCGGCCGCCGGCCCGTGTGCTCGTACAGGTCCGACGAGCCCGACAGGCGGCTGGCGAACTCCCCGAGCGTGGACGGCTCGCCGCGCCAGAAGTCGCGGACCGTGTCGCGGTACTTGCCGTTCCACTCCGACCACAGCGGGGGGAACCCGCCCACCTGGTACCCACCGTCACCGACGTCCCACGGCTCCGCGATGAGCTTGACCTGGGAGACCACCGGGTCCTGGTGCACCAGGTCGAAGAACGCCGACAGCCGGTCGACCTCGTGGAACTGGCGGGCCAGGGTCGCGGCCAGGTCGAAGCGGAACCCGTCGACGTGCATCTCCAGCACCCAGTAGCGCAGCGAGTCCATGATCAGCTGCAGCACGTGCGGCGACCGCATGAGCAGCGAGTTGCCGGTGCCCGTGGTGTCGAAGTAGTGGGCCTGGTCGTCGTCGACGAGCCGGTAGTAGTTGGCGTTGTCCAGGCCGCGGAAGCTCAGCGTCGGGCCCAGGTGGTTGCCCTCGGCCGTGTGGTTGTAGACGACGTCGAGGATGACCTCGATGTCGGCGGCGTGCAGCTCCTTGACCATCGCCTTGAACTCCTGCACCTGCTGGCCGGCGTGCTGGAACGCGGCGTAGCCGTTGTGCGGGGCGAAGAAGCCGATGGTGTTGTAGCCCCAGTAGTTCGAGAGGCCCTTCTCGACGAGCGACGGGTCGTTGACGAACTGGTGCACGGGCATCAGCTCGACCGCCGTCACGCCGAGCGACGTGAGGTGCTCGATGACCGCCGGGTGGGCCATCCCGGCGTAGGTGCCGCGGAGCTCCTCCGGTACGGCGGGGTGTTGCATCGTCAGGCCGCGCACGTGCGCCTCGTAGATGACGGACTCGTGGTACTCGTGCTGCGGTGGCCGGTCGTGGCCCCAGTCGAAGTACGGGTTGATGACCACGGACGTCATCGTGTGCGCGGCCGAGTCGTCGTCGTTGCGTTTCTCCGGGGCGGCGAAGTCGTAGGAGTACAGCGACGGGTCCCCGTCGATCTGCCCGTCGATCGCCTTGGCGTACGGGTCGAGCAGGAGCTTGTTCGGGTTGCAGCGGTGTCCCTGCGCTGGGTCGTACGGTCCGTGCACGCGGTAGCCGTACCGCTGGCCCGGCGTGATGGCGGGGAGGTACCCGTGCCAGACGAACGCGTCGACCTCGGTCAGGTTCGTCCGGGTCTCGGTGCCGTCGTCGGCGATCAGGCAGAGCTCGACTCGTTCGGCCACCTCCGAGAACAGGGCGAAGTTCGTCCCGCTCCCGTCATAGGTGGCGCCTAGGGGGTAAGGGCGTCCCGGCCACATCTGCATGGCCCCCAGGGTGCCAGGCGCCTGGTCATCCGGCGCGGGGTGCGAGCCGGTGACATGCGTGGACTTCGCCACACCGCCCCCATTGCGCGCAGGCCTGCGACCTGGTGCGCTTGCCGTCGGCGGTCGACGAGGGCAGGGGAGTGACGTGAGCGGTCAGGTCGTGGTCGTGGGTGCCGGGCTGGCGGGCGCGAAGACCGTCGAGGGGCTGCGCGAGCGGGGGTACGACGGGGATGTCGTCCTGCTCGGCACCGAGACCGAGCGGCCCTACGAGCGGCCGCCGCTGTCGAAGGGCTACCTGCAGGGCAGCGACGAGCGCGACGGAGCGTTCGTGCACCCCGCGGACTGGTACGCCGCTCACGACGTCGACCTGCGGCTGGGCACGACGGTCCGCTCGCTCGATCTCGGGGCGCGCGACGTCGTCGACGGCTCCGGGGTCCGTACCGGCTGGGACCACCTCGTCCTCGCGACCGGCTCGGAGCCACGTCGGCTCGACGTGCCCGGCGCGGGTCTCGACGGCGTCGTCCACCTGAGGACCCTCGACGACAGCGACCGCCTGCGTACGCTCCTGACGGCCGGGAAGCGGGTCGTGGTCGTCGGCGGCGGGTGGATCGGTCTCGAGGTCACCGCGGCCGCCCGTGCAGCCGGCTGCGAGGTGAGCGTCCTCGTGCGCGACCCGTTGCCGCTGCTGGCCGTGCTCGGCCCGGAGCTCGCCGCGATGTTCGCGGACCTGCACCGGGAGAACGGGGTCGACCTGCGGACGCGGACCGAGATCTCCGAGATCGTGGCCGCCGGCGACGGGACCCACGTGGGGGCGGTCGAGCTGGCCGACGGCACGCTGCTCGACACCGACCTGGTCGTCGTCGGGATCGGGGCCGCTCCCCGTGTCGACCTGGCCAAGGCGGCAGGTCTGCACGTCGAGAACGGCGTCGTCGTGGACGCCCACCTGCGCTCGTCGAACCCGCACGTGCTCGCGGTCGGCGACATCGCCCGCGCGCACCACCCCCTCCTGGGTACCCACGTCCGCGTGGAGCACTGGGCGAACGCCCTGAACCAGCCGGCGAGTGCCGCGGCGACGATCGTGGGCGCCGACGAGCCCTACGACAAGCTCCCGTACTTCTTCACCGACCAGTTCGACCTCGGCATGGAGTACGTCGGGTACGTCGGCGCCCACGGGTACGACGAGGTGGTCGTGCGCGGTGACCTGCAGGGCCGGGAGCTCATCGCGTTCTGGCGGCGCGAGGGGCGCGTGCTGGCCGCGATGAACGTCAACGTGTGGGACGTCGTCGACGACGTGCAGGCGCTCATCCGGTCGGGAGCCGTGGTGGACCACGACCGGCTGGCCGACCCCGACGTGCCGCTGCCGGAGCTCCTCTAGACCGCTACGGTCCGGTCGACCGCACGACGGACCACCTCGTCGTCGTCGGCGCCCTCCGCCCGCCACCCGAGCTGCTGGATCGCGCCGTTGCCGCGACGCAGGACCGTGGCCACCTGGCGTTCCACCCACTCCAGGTCGCCGGCCTCCGCCAGGGCGGGCCGCACGTGCTCGACCAGCTGGGCCACGACCTCCGCCGCAGGCAGCGGCGTGCCCGACAGCGGACTGACCAGGTTGCCCGTGAGACCGGACCGGGCGGCTCGCCAGGTCGCGGCGCGCAGGACCTCGGTGCGCGGCTGCGACACGGGATCGCCCGTCGCCGTCTCGGCGATCCCGCGCACGAGCGCAGCCTGCAGCGCGGCGTCGTCGGCATCCAGGCACACGTCCGCGACGCGCACCTCGACCGTCGGGTACCGCGACGAGAGCCGGGCGTCGAAGTAGACCATCCCGTCGTCGAGGATCGTCTCCGTGCGCAGGAGCTCGTCGATCACCGCGCGGTAGCCGGCCGCGTCGCCGAACGCGGCGGTCGGACCCGCCGTCGGCCAGCGACCCCACACCTGCGACCGGTACGACGCGTAGCCGGTGGTCGTGCCCAGCCATGAAGGGCTGTTGCCGGACAGGGCGAGCAGCACCGCGTTCCACGGCCGGAGGTGGTCGAGGATGCGCACGCCCTCGTCCTCGTCGGCGATGGAGACGTGCACGTGGCAGCCGCAGGTGAGCTGGTCGCGGGCCGTCTGGCCGAACTCGGCCCGGATGGCGTAGGCGCGCCGGTCCGGCAGCACGGTGGACTCGACGGCCTGCGGGGCGGTGGCCAGCGCCGCGATCCGCGCACCCGCCTCGCGCGCGACGGCATCCGTCCGGGTGCGCCCCGCACGGATCTCCGCCACCAGCTCGGCCAGCTCGACGCGCGGCGGGGTCGACGTCTCGATCTGCTCCTGCTTGAACTCCTTCTCCAGATCGCCACCGGGTTCGTCGGTGGGGGCGGGCGCCACCCGCGACGCGTGCCGGAGCACGGTGGTCGCCACCGGCTGCGGCCGCCCCTCGGGGGTGACCAGCAGGAACTCCTCCTCGACACCCAGGGTTCGCACCGGATCAGTCTGGGGGCGTGCGCACCGTCGCGCGCGGCGACGGGTGGTCGATCGCCCACGTGGCGGGCGTCGACCCGCTACTGTCCAGCCCGTGACCGTGCTCGTGACCGGGGGAGCCGGGTACATCGGGGCCCATGTGGTCCGTCTGCTGCAGTCCACCGGCCGTGACGTCCTCGTCGTCGACGACCTCAGCACCGGGTCCGCCGACCGGATCGGCGGTGCGCCGCTCGTGCAGCTCGACCTGGCGGACCCGTCGAGCGTCGACCCGCTCACGGAGGCGTGCCGTGAGAGCGGTGTCACGTCGGTGATCCACCTGGCGGCGCGCAAGCGCGTCGACGAGTCGGTCACCCGGCCGCTCTGGTACGTCACGCAGAACGTCGGCGGGCTGGCGAACGTCCTGCGCGCGACCCAGGCCGCGCAGGTGGGCACGTTCCTCTTCTCGTCGTCCGCCGCCGTGTACGGGTCCTGCGGCGGTGCACCGGTGAGCGAGGACGACGCCACCCGGCCGGTGAACCCGTACGGGCGCAGCAAGCTGGCCGGGGAGATGCTGCTGCGCGACGTCGTCCGGTCCAGCGCCCTGCGCGCCGTCTCGCTGCGGTACTTCAACATCGCCGGTGCCGGCTGGCCGGAGCTCGGGGACACCGGGGTGACGAACCTCGTGACGCAGACGCTCGACCGGCTGACCCGTGGTGCGCTACCCGAGGTCTACGGCACCGACTACGCGACGCCCGACGGCAGCTGTGTGCGCGACTACCTGCACGTCGTCGACCTCGCGCAGGCGCACCTCGCCGTGCTCGACCGGCTCGAGGCGGGACACCTGCCGCGGGACGTCTACAACGTGGGGACGGGTCGGGGGGCGTCCGTGCTGGAGGTCATGGCCCTGCTCGGCCAGGTCACCGGCCTGGACGCGGTACCCGACGCCGCGCCCCGCCGCGCCGGCGACCCGGCGTCGGTCGTCGCGGCGGTCGACCGCATCCGTGACGACGTCGGCTGGGAGGCTCGGTACGGGATGCCCGAGCTGCTCGCCAGCGCGTGGGCCGCGTGGGGAGCCGGACGCCCTCAGGCGTGAGCGGCCCGAGGGTCGGGCGAATCGAGCTCGGCCTGGTCCGAGCCCGGTGCCCCGAACCGTGCCACGACGAGCGCCCCTGCCAGGACGAGCGCGAACGCTGCGACCGACGCGGGTCCCGCACCACCGGCCGGTCGGTCACCCGCCAGGGCGATGCCCAGCCCGGCGCCGACGACGGTCTCGGTGCCGACCATGAGGGCCGTGACGGGAACCACCGCCGCGCGGCGCAGCGCGAGCGCCGACACGGCCAGCCCGAGGGCGCCGCAGAGGCCCGCGCACCAGGCGACGGGGTCCGTGAGCACCTCGACGGGGGCCGAGACGTCGACCGTGTGCGCGCCGAGCGCGAGCACCCCGAACGCCGCACCCGCCAGAGCGGCCAGGACGAGACCACGCCACCGCGTCGGCGGCCCGAGGGCGAGCGTGGCGGCGAGCGCCGCGATCGTCGCCGTGGCACCGACGACGACCCACGTGGTGCCCGCGGTGGGCGTGACCGTGGTCTGCGGGGAGACCGCGAGCGCGAGCACGACCAGTCCGACCGCGATGCTGCCCAGCCCCAGCCAGTCGCTCCACCGCAGCCGGGCGCCGAGCACGAGCACCGACAGGACCGCGGCGACCGCGAGGCTCGACGCGCGACCCGCCTGGACGGCGAACACGGGCAGCGTGCGCAGGGCGACGAACGAGAGACCGAAGCCGAGCGCGACCAGCGCGAGCGCGAGCAGGTAGAGCGGGCTGCGCGCCAGACCGCCGACGAGTGCGGCGTCGAGCCGGACGTCCGCGGGGAGCCGTCGTGCGGCGACGGCCTGGAGCACGATCGCCGTCCCCGAGCACAGGGCAGCCACCCCGACGCACACCAGTGCGAGCCCCACTGCTGATCTCCTGTCCCGTCCTGTGCGCCGATGCCACGCGACGTGCCCGAGGCACCCTATGCTCCACGCTGACGTCGTGGGGCACGATCCATCGCAGGGAGCACAGGTGCAGCGCGCGCACGACGAGGTGACAGGGGCCGTGGTCCGCGAGGAGTCGAACGGTCCGCTGCGCCTGCCCGTCGTCGCGCTGGCGTTCGTCGCCGTGTCGGTCGCCCTCTCGGTCCTGCTCGCGCTGACCAACGCCCACCGGGGCGCGCCGCCGTCCGTGCCCCTCCAGCGCGGTCCGGACTGGCTCGACGGGTGGTTCCAGGGTGATGCCGGCTGGTACTGGTCGATCGCGACCGACGGCTACTTCTACGCACCGGGGTCCCAGTCGTCGATCGCGTTCTTCCCGGTCTACCCCTTGGGCGTGCGCGGGCTCGGCGAGGTGCTCGGGGACGTCCAGCTGGCCGGCTCCCTGCTCGGCGTGCTCGCCGGGCTCGCCGCAGTCCTGCTGTTCGCCCGCTGGGTGTGGCAGCGGCTGCCCCGGCGGTCCGCGGTCCTGGCGATCACGGTCCTGCTGGTCTACCCGTACTCGTTCTTCCTCTACGGCGCCATGTACGCCGACTCGCTGTTCCTGCTCTGCGCGATCGGCGCGTTCGTCCTGCTGGAGCGTCGCTGGTACCTCGCTGCGGGCCTGGTCGGTGCGCTGGCGACGGCCGGGCGACCGGTCGGGGTCGCGGTCGTCGCCGGGCTCGTCGTCCGGACGATCGAGATGCTCGCGGAGGCCCGTCGTGCACCGGCGGCCGACGGGGCCCCTGCCGTCGGCACGGTCGGCTGGCGCGACCTCGTCCCCGCCGTCAGGGACGTGCGCCTCCGCCATCTCGGCGTGCTCACCGCGGTGCTCGGGATCGTCGCGTGGTGCGTGTATCTCGGTCTCGCGTTCGGTCACCCGCTCGCGTGGATCGAGGTGGAGTCGGCCCCCGGCTGGAACCAGGGCGTCGGACCCCGCACATGGTTCAAGGTCGTCTACGCGGGCACGCTGCTCCGGGGCCCGTGGGACGTGGCCGCCCTCCTCACCCTCCAGGCCGTCGCCTGCCTGTGCGCGGTGCTCCTGCTGCGCAGGGTGTGGCGGCTGTTCGGGTGGGGCTACCTCGTGTTCGCGGTGGTCGTCCTGGTGATCCCGCTGATCGGCACCAAGGACTTCATGGGCACCGGGCGGTACGTGCTCGTGGCCTTCCCGGTCATCGCCGCGGCCGGCGACTTCCTCGCCGGTGTCCGGCATCGTTGGGTTCGCGGCGCCGTCCTGGGCGTCTGTGCGGTGCTCCTGCTCGTCCTCACCTACCTCTACGGCAGATCGGTACCGGTCTCGTGACGGTCGTTCCCCAGACCCCTGAACCCTTCAAGAAGCTCTCGATCTTCTTCCCGATGTGGAACGAGGAGCTGTACATCCACCGCGCCGTCGGCGCGGCCCGCACGGTGTGCGAGGACCTGGTGACGGAGGGGCGGATCCTCGACTACGAGCTCATCGTCGTCGACGACGCGTCGACCGACGCGACCCCCGAGCTCGCGGACGCGATGGCCGCCGCGGACCCGCACGTCCGCGTGGTGCACCACGACGTCAACCGCAAGCTCGGCGGCTCCCTGAAGACGGGGTTCTCCGCGGCGACGGGCGACGTCGTCCTCTACACCGACGCCGACCTGCCGTTCGAGATGACCGAGGTGGCTCGCGCGCTGCGCGTGCTGCAGATGTACGAGGTGGACCTGGTCAGCGCCTACCGCCTGGACCGCACCGGCGAGGGGCCGCGCCGGGCGATCTACTCGTTCTTCTACAACGGTCTGGTCCAGCTGGCGTTCGGCACCCGGATCAGGGACATCAACTTCGCGTTCAAGCTGTGCCGGCGCCGGGTCCTGGACCACGTGACGCTCAAGAGCGAGGGCTCGTTCATCGACGCCGAGCTCGTCATCCGTGCGCAGCGGTCCGGCTTCCAGATCCTGCAGATCGGCGTCGACTACTTCCCCCGCACCCGCGGCGTCTCGACGCTGTCCTCCTTCGGCGTCATCCGGACGATGGTGGGGGAGATGCTCCGGCTGCGCAGCGAGCTCAAGCACGTCGTCCCGGTGACCGGGTCCACAGGATCGTCGTGACCCGGCTGCTGATCGTCACGGCCGACGACCTGGGGCTGACCCGGGGCGTCAACGCGGCGGTGCGCCGGGCGCACGAGGACGGGATCGTCACCGCGACGTCCCTGCTGGCGGTCGGCCGGGAGTTCGACGACGCCGCGGCGATGCTGCGCGACCTGCCCACCCTCGAGCTGGGCGCCCACCTCGCGCTCGTCGGCGAGGACCCGCCGCTCCTGTCCGCACGAGAGATCCCGACGCTCGTCGACGCCCGGGGAGCATTCCCGCTGAGCTACCGCACGGTCGTGCGACGCGGCCTGGCCGGGCGCCTCGATCCCGACGACGTGCGCCGCGAGCTCTCTGCGCAGCTGCAGCGCGTGCTCGGCGTGGGGGTCCCCCTGACGCACCTGGACACGCATCAGCACACCCACCTGTGGCCCACCGTGGCGACGGTGGTCGCGGAGCTGGCCCGCGAGGCGGGTGTGCCCGCCGTCCGGCTCCCGGGCAGCCACTCCCACGCTCCGGTCGGGCTGGGGGTCCGGTTCCTGTCCCGTCGCACGCGGTCGGCGCTGCGTGCCGCCGGTCGCGCCACGACGCAGGACTACGCGGGCCTCGACGAGGCCGGTCACCTGGATGCGGACCGGTTCCGGCAGACGCTGCAGCGCGCTGCCCGACGGGGACCACGGACGCTGGAGATCAACACGCACCCGGCGCTCGCCGGGGACGCGGACCTGCGCCGGTTCACCTGGGACTACCAGTGGGCCGACGAGCTCGCCATGCTCCTCGACCCGGCGGTGCGTGACGAGATCGCGGCCGCGGGCTTCACCCTGGGCGGGTTCGCCGCCCTCACCACCTCGGACGGTGCCGCATGACGACGACCACCCGCCGCCGGCCCGACACGGCCGGGCGCGCCGCCCTCGCCCTCTACCGGTCGGCACCCGCGGGAACGCGCGCGCACGTGGCGGTCCGCTGGTTCAGCGCGCCGTTCCCCGCGATCGCCGCGGCCCTGCCGCCCGGTGGCCGGCTGCTGGAGATCGGCTGCGGCCACGGCCTGTTCAGCGCCTACGCCGCGCTGCTCGACCCGACGCGCGAGGTCCTGGGCGTGGACATCGACGCCGACAAGATCGACGCCGCGCAGGTGGCGGCCCGAGCGGTCGAGCACCTCGAGATCCGGGTGGCGCCCGACGGTGCGGTCCCGGACGGGCCCTGGGACGTCGTGGTGTTCGTCGACGTCCTCTACCTGCTGCCGGCCGACGAGCAGCGGCGTCTGCTGGCCGAGGCCGTGGGCCGGCTGGCTCCCGGAGGACGCGTCGTCGTCAAGGAGATGGGCACCCGGCCGCGGTGGAAGGTCCGCTGGAACACCCTCCAGGAGACCCTGTCGGTCAAGGTCCTGCGCATCACGGAGGGCTCGTCGTTCGACTTCGTGGACCCGGTCACGATGGGTGGCTGGCTGACGGAGCTCGGCCTGGAGGTCGAGCTGCACCGGCTGGACGCCCGCCGGGTGCACCCGCACCACCTGCTCGTCGCACGTCGGACGGACGTCCCGGTCTGACGTCGGTCAGGGGACCGGGACGTCGAGCCCCGGTGCACCGCGCTGCATGAGCTGCACCTCGTTGAACGCGACGTGCCGGACCTCGGGCGGGTCCGGGGTCTCGTGCACGCTCACGACGACGACGCGGACCTCGGAGACGTCGGTGGCGTCGAGGTCGAACGGCTGCAGGTCCGGCGAGTCCGTGAGGGTGAAGGACGCGCACTCGTCGGCGCCGTCGCCCCAGCTCACGTCCACCACACGCGGCAGGTCCTGCGTCGCACGGTCGGGGCTGGTCTCCGGCAGGCCTGCGCTGAACGCGATCCGGTCCACGTCGGCCGGCTCCGGCAGGGTGAGGACCAGGGTGTCCGTGCCCCCGGGGCGGCGGCACTTCGGGCCTGCATCCGACGGTGGCGTCCAGACGCCCGCCCAGGCGCGACCGGTCATCTCGTCGACCGCGTACTTCGGGTCGAAGCCCGGCTCGGGCGGCGTCGGCGGGTCGGTCGTGGCCGTGACGTCGGCGATCGCGCTGTACCCGCGCGGGTCGAGCGCGGTGACCTGCTCGACCACCTGCTTCTCGAGCTGGGCGGTGCTCGGCAGGACGAAGACCGCGGTGATGCCGAGCGCGGCCAGCACCGCCGTGACCTCGGCGAGGTGCACCTGCGCCGACCGGGCCTGGTCGTAGCGGACCCGGACCCCGTTGTTCGCGGTACGCATCCGTCGCCAGAACCCACGTCCCCGCCGGAACCCGCCGAGCCACCGGCGGTACCACGGCTCGCGCGGCGGCTCGGGGTCGACGTCCGGTGCCGCCGCCCGGACCAGTGTCGCTCCGCACCGGCAGAAGCGCCGCGACACCGGGATCGCGCGCCCGCACGACGGGCACCGGGTCGCGTCCTCGAAGCTCTGCCAGGCGTCCGCGGGTGGGGGTTGCTCGGGTGCGGACGAGCGGTCGTCCGCCGGACCGGAGTACGCACCGGCGTCCGTCGGGAGCACCGCGTCGAACGCGTTCGGCGGGGCCGGCGTCCCCGCCGGGTGGTCCGGGTCCGTCGGCGCCCGGGGGGCGATCCGCGCCTCGCCCGCGGCGACCCGCACGCCGATCGTGCGCTCGGGGGCCTCCCGGGCGGCTGCCCGCTCCGGCGGCCGTGTCTCGGTGGGGGTCAGGACGACGGGGACCGGTCGCACCGAGGTCGGCGGGCGGCGGTCCGCCGGCGGCGGCGGGTCAGGTGGGGGCGTCGCACTGTCGGCTGTCACCGCAGGACCGGCCGTCGGCGGTGTGGCCGTCGCCGGTGAGGTCGTCGCGGCAGCGGCTGGTGCGGACGCGGACGGTGCGGACGCGGACGGTGCTGGCGTGACGCGGGTCGGTGTGGTCGTCGGGACCGGGACCGGGGGCGGGACGACGGGCGCGGGTCGTCCGGACGGAGCGGCCGGGACGGCGACGGGCGTGACCGGTTGCCGGGATCCCGGGCCGCCGGATGTGCGGACCGTGATCGGCGCGGGTGCCCGGGGTGCGCCCGGTGCGACCGCGGGGGTGCCCGGCGACGTCGGCGTGAGCGGTTCGCGCGTGCTCGCCGGCGGGGGAGTCGGCGGCACCGGGTGGGTGGGCGGGCCCGGGCGGGCCGGTGGCACGACGGGCGTCGGAGGAACCGGGCGAGCGGGTGGCACGGGGGGAGTGGGTGGCGGCGCGACGTCGTCCTGCGTCGCGGTGGGCGGCTCGGCGTCCTCGGGGGCGAGCGCAGGAGCCGGCGTGGGCACCGGGGCGGTCGCCGACCAGCCGAGGTAGGTCCGGCACGTCTCGCACAGGAGGGTGCCGTCGGGATTCTCGTGGTGGCACCGCGCGCAGACGATCATGACGCCTCCCCGGTGGACGACAGGGACGCGGCGAGCTCCAGGTCGAGCCGGTAGGGGTCGACGCCGGCCGCGGGGTCCGAGCCCAGCAGGTCGAGCTCCCCGGGGTCGGGCAGACCGACCAGCAGCGCGACGGCGTCCACCTGGGTGCCCGACGAGTCGATCGCGAGGACCAGCAGCGGCTCCCCGGGTGGGTCACCGGGCGAGCCGGCGACGATCCCGAGCACCGCGCCCGCCACGACGGGCTCCTCGTCGTCGACCACCCACGCCACGGTGGAGCCGCCCAGCAGGACGAACGCGCTGCCGTCCGGGGCGTGCAGCTCGACGGCCCCGGCTGTGATCTGCGCCGGGGCGCGCCGGACGGTGCCCGCCGTCACCGCGAACACCGGGGCCGCCGGGGTGGCGAGCAGCGCGGCCATGAGCGGGTCGCTCGGGTGCGGTCGCGGCAGGGCGCCGCCGGGGACGGGCTGGAAGCGTCGACCGACCACGACGGGGTCGACCGGACCGGACCGGACCGGACGCGGCGCCGCCACGGGTCGCAGGGGCCGCTCGGGGACGGCCAGGAGATCGGTCTCTGCCGGGCTCTCGGGCTCCGGTCGGTGCTGCGGGGTGGGCCGCTCGAGCGCCGGGTCGGGCGAGACGTCGGGCCGCTCGGGAGCGGGCTGCGGCCGGGCGGCCGCAGCCCGCTCACGGGGAGCACTCGGCTCGCGGATCGGCGTGGTCGGCCCCGCCTGGAACTCCATGTCGGCGGGCGCGAGCAGGTCCGCGAGCTCGTCGTCCAGGGCAGGATCGGGCGCGTCCGCGGACCCGCCCCCAGGTTCCGTGACCGTACGACCTCACCCCCCACGCATCGACGCCGGATTTACACCCTTTCGGATGAATCGCCCGACGGCTAGGGTCAGCGTACGCGACGGTCTTGCGGGGGCAGAGTGACGACGTCGAGCCAGGTGTGCTGTGTCGGGGGCTGAAGGGCACCCGACCGTCCTGCGGTCGCGCACCCGGCGCCCGGCGCCTCGCGGGCTGCCGCGCGACCGGCTCCTGGACCCGGTCGTCGGACCGGGCGCGCAACCCCTGGTCAGCGTCGTGGCGGCCGCCGGGTGCGGCAAGACGACGTTCCTGTCGCACGTCGCCGCCCGCGAGACCTGCCCGGTCGCGTGGCTCACGCTCGACGGGGCCCTCGGCAGCACCGCCGCGGTCCTCGCACACCTCCAGGTCGCCTGCGCGGACCTGGCACCGGCGGTGGCGGATCTCGACCCGTGGGCGACCACCGAGGACGCCCTGGCAGCGCTCGAGACCGTGCTCGCGGCGCCGGCGCTGCTCGTCCTCGACGAGCTGCAGTCGATCGACGGCAGTGCTGCCGCCGACGTCGTCGAAGGCCTGCTGCTCCACCAGCCCGTGCACCTGCGCGTCGCCCTGGGATCACGGACGGCGACGTCGACCGCGCTCACGCGGCACCTCGCCGGGACGGCGACCGTGCTGGGCGCCGAGGACCTGCGGTTCCGGACCTGGGAGGTCGAGGAGCTGTTCCGGACGTGCCACGGCACCCGGCTCCGGGCCGACGAGGTCGCTGACCTCGCGCACCGGACCGGTGGCTGGGCTGCCGGGCTGGAGCTCTTCCACCTGGCCACGCACGGGCGCCCGCCGTCGAGCCGGGCACGACTTCTCGGCGTCGGAGGCGGGCAGCTGTCGAGCGACTACCTCGCCCGGCACGTGCTCGACCAGGTGCCGGCGCCGCTGCGGGACTTCCTCGTGCGGACCGCCGTGCTGTCCACCCTGACCGCGGCACGGTGCGACGAGCTGCTGGGCAGCTCCGACGCCGCCGCGCTGCTCGAGCAGGCCCACCGGCTCGGGCTGCTGAGCGCCGTGGCCGATGCGGAGACCACCGTCTACGGCTGCCACGAGGTGATGCGCGCGCACCTGCTCGACGTGCTCGTGGGTCGGGACGGAGGTGCCCGCGCCCGGGAGCTGCACCAGCGGGGCGCCCAGCTGGCGCTGCGCGAGGGGGACTTCGACGCGGCGCTGCGCTCGTCGTGCCGCGCGCACGACTGGGACGCGGCGCAACGGGTCCTCGCCATCGGCGGGGGTGAGCTGGCCGAGCGGCCCGGCTCGTGGATCGACGAGCTACCGCCGTCGATCAGGGACACCGACCCGTGGGTGGCGCTCGCGCTCGCGCGCCGGCTCGTGGTGGACGGTGCGCTCGACCAGGCGCTCGAGGCGTACCGGCTGGCCGGCACCCGGGTGGAGACCCTGACCGGGAGGACGCTCGCCGCCCACGAGCTGCGGATGGTGCAGAGCTGGCTGAACCCGCCGCTCGGCGCCGTCTCCGACTGGGTGGCGCTGACCCGTGACGCGTTCGTCTCCCCTCGGCGTCAGCTCGCGGAGGCGCGTCCGGCGGACGCACCGCGTCGGCTCGCGCACGCCGTCGCCCAGCTGACCTCGGGTGACCTCGCGGCAGCGGCGCGGGAGTTCTCCGCCGTCTCCGAGCTGCCGACGCTGCCGACGGCCCTGGAGGCGGTCGCCCTGCTCGGCGAGGCCGCCAGCCTGTCCCTGTCCTTCCGTCCGGAGGCTGCCGAGAGCCGCGAGCGAGCCGCCGTCGCCGCGAAGATGCTCGGCGCGCCTGCCCTGGAACGGATCGCCGACGGGCTCGACCTCGCGTGCCGGCCCGAGACTGCGCGCGAGGCCCTGCGCCACCTGCGGGACCGGTGCGCCGCCATCGGCGACCGGTGGGGTGCGGCGCTCCTCGGGCTGTTCGGGGCCGTGGCGGGACTCCCCGCCGGGATGCTCACCGCCGACGAGCACCGGGACCTCGCGGCGGAGCTGACCGGGCTCGGCGCGCCCGCGCTCGCCACGTGGTGCACGACCATGGCTGCGGTCGAGGACGCGCGTGCGGGGCGCTGGAACTCGGCAGGTCCGGCCGCGACGGCCGACGTCGAGCGCGTCGCCGCCGGCGTCGGGCCCCTCCCGCACACCCTCGCCCTCCTGGCTGCAGGCACCGGGCAGGGACGGGTCCGCGCGGCACGGCTGGCCCGCACCAGCGGCGCGACGACGTGGACGAGCCTCGTGCTGCGAGGTCTGCGCCAGACACCCGTGAGCGTCGCGACCGAGGCACCACCCGCGCTCGACGTGCGCTGCATCGGCGGCTTCACGGTGCTGCGCGACGGCGCACCCGTCGCGCTCGACGCGCTGCGCCCGCAGCACCAGTCGCTCCTGCGGGCGCTCGCCCTGCACGCACCGCTGCCCGTGCACCGCGAACGGCTCCTGGAGTGGTTCTGGGAGGGTCGGGACCCCGAGCGCGCGCAGCACAGCCTCCAGGTCGCGATCAGCGCGCTGCGCGGGCTGCTCGACCGGCCGACCGCGACCCCGGCCACGTCGGTCGTGCGCCGGACCGGCGGCGGGTACGCGCTGCACCTCGGGGCCGCGGACCGCCATGACGTGCGCCGCGTCGAGCGGCACCTGGCCGCGGGACGGTCGGCGCTCGAGCGCGGGGACGTCGAGGGCGGCCGGCGCAGCCTGGCGGCGGGGGTCGGGGAGCTCACGGCCGACGTCCTGCCCGACGACGGACCGGCCGAGTGGGTCACCGGTGAGCGGGACGAGGTGCGCGGCTCGGTCGTGCGGGCGTGCCAGACGCTCGCCGACCTGTGCACGGCGGCAGGCGACGGACCGGCCGCCATCCACGTCACCCGCCACGCGCTCGCGCTCGACCGCTACCAGGACGGCCTGTGGCGCCGCCTGATCGACGCGCTCACGTCCGACGGTCAGCCCGCCGCCGCGGCCGCCGCCCGCCGGGAGTACGCGCAGGTGCTCGCCGAGCTCGGCGTGCCGGTCCCGCTGCCTGTCACCCGGGTGCTCGCCGGACCGCTGCCGGCACGTGTGCGGGCCTGACGTCGTCCACCACGAACCGCACGAGGTCCAGCACGGCGTCCGGGTCGGGCTCGTCCGCCGAGATCCGCACGTCGACCTCCAGCAGCGGCGCCGACCGGCCCGGGAACGCCCCCTGCGGCCGCTTGCTCCACGACACTCCGCCCGAGTCCCGCACGTCCGGATCCAGACCCGTGCACGCCCGCACGGCCGCGGTCACCCCGTCGAGCGTCCCCCGACCGACCAGGGCGCGGCGCAGGTCGCCGAGGTGCCGGCGCAGGTGGTCGGCGTCCCGGCGCGCAGCGATCGCGGGGGAGAGCCACGATGCCACCCACCGGACGAAGTCGTCGGGCGCGTACCGCGGGTCGAGGTAGGCGTCGAGGTCGTCCAGGGTGGCGCCCACGGACCCGATGACGTCGTCGAACGCGGCGATCAGGCCCGTGGTGAAGTCGCTGCCCAGGAAGGCCTCCGGCAGACCCTCGACCAGCGAGGTCGACGGTGGCGCCAGACCCCCCGTCGCGCCCCTCACCCCGCACCGCCCTGCACCACGATGCTGTGCTCCACGCTGAGCACCACGTGCGTGTCCCCGAGGTCGACCCGGTCCTGCGGTGCGGAGATCGACCGGTCCAGCGGGTTCGCCCGGAAGAGGACGACGTCCTCGACGTAGTCGAGACCGGGCACCCGGCCGAGGACCCCGTGCACCTCGCCCGGCTGCACCGGCCGGCCAAGGGGCCACCCCGTCCCGTCGGGACCCCCGGCCAACGGGTGGAAGTAGCGGTACAGCGCTGCGAGGGCGTCCCGCTCCACCTGCGCCGGGTCGGCCTCGGGACGGGCCCGCACCCGCGCGTCGACCCGGATCCCCACGTAGCTGGGGGGCTCGACGCTCAGGCGCACCCCGACCACGCGCGTCGCGTCCAGCGCGGCCAGGACGCGCTCGCGGGCACCGTCCGGGAGCTGGAGGTCACGCAGCGAGATGCGGCCGTCCTGCCCGGGGGCGCCCGGGATCGCGAGGATGCGCACCGACCCGGCGTCCGGGCCGTCCGTCACCGGCACGCAGTGCACGCGCGCCAGCTCGGGTGCGGCCTCGTGCACGACCGCGACGTAGTCCTCGACGGTCACCGCCCGCCCCCGGCCGCGCAGCTCCAGCGGCCCGCGGGTCCGGGCGTTGTCGACGTCCTCGCCGTCCACCCCACCGGCGGCGGCGCGCCGGTTGTAGACCGCGGCGACGTAGGGGATCGAGGAGCGCAGCACCGAGACCGACCGGGCGGCGACGTTCCCGCGTGCACCTCCGCCCGTCCGGTAGCCGCGCACCCGCAGCGCGGCCCCGCGCGCGGGGATCGCACCGAACCGCCGCTCGGAGCCGTCCTCCAGTCGCACCGAGGGTCCGAACCGGATCTCTCCGGTGGTCGGGTCCACCGTCACGTGCCGGTCCGTCGGCCCGCTCGCCCCGAAGTCCTCGACCGCCGTCCACTCCTCCCAGGTCGCCGGCCCGATGCCGTCCTCCGGCGGGATGCCGACCTCGAGCACCAGGGGGTCCTCGCGGTCCAGGACGACCGGCGGGTAGGCCAGGTGCAGGACCTGGCCCGCGGTGCCGTCGGACGTGCCGAGCGCCTCCTCGCGGACCTGCTCGGCGTTCGTCGCCTCGACGTCGCCACCGATCGTGGCGGCAGTCACGGACACCAGCAGCGGGGACGAGCGGTACTGCCGGGCGGCCCTGACCACCCGGCAGCGGATCCAGGCCGCCTCGACGCCGTTGACCACCGACTCGTCGTGACCGTCGGGCACGTGCAGCTCGATGGCCCCGGAGACGTTCAGGCCCAGCGTGTCGTCGCGCTCGACCTCGCACGGCTCCCACCCGGACGGCGTCCACGCCTCCCAGACCAGCGGCGGCCGCCGGGGGTCGATCCCGTACCCGCCGAGCGAGCAGACCGCCTGGACCAGCAGCAGCGACGACCGCGCCGGCTGGTCCAGGCCCAGGTACAGCGCGTCGTCCACGACCGGGGTCGAGCTGAACGCCGGGAAACCGTCGCCGAGCCCGAGCACGCCCGTGCGGTCCGCGGTGTCCCCGTCGGCGGAGACGGTGAGCACGGTGCGCGACGCCGACGGCGGGATGTCGAGCCCGTGCAGCGTGGTGAAGCCGAGGGACTCCTGGGAGATGGAGCGCCGGGTGGAGACCGCGGTGCCGGCGGGGATGTGGACGACGTCGTCGTGGTGCGACGACAGCCGGAACGAGATCTCCGTCCGGGCCGCGTGCGGCGGGAACAGCTTCACGCCGACCAGCTCGAGGAACTTCACGTACAGCCGGTCCGGGACCCGGTTCACGCGGTACAGCAGGATGTCCGTCATCCAGGCGAACGTCTCGATGAGCGTGATGCCCGGGTCGGAGACGTTGTGGTTGGTCCACTCCGGGCACCGCAGCTGCAGGTTCCGCTTCGCCTCGTCGACGAGCTCCTGGAACGTGCGGTCGTCCAGGCGGGGCGTGGGCAGCGTCATGCGCGCACCTCGGACCGGTCGGCGGGGATCACGTAGAACGGGAAGACGAGGTTGCGGCGGTCGTTGGTGGACCGCACGGTGTAGCCGATGTCGATCCAGAGCGTCGACGGGTCCTCGGCGTCGGTCGTGATGTCGACCTGCTCGACCGTCACGCGCGGCTCCCACCGGGCGAGCGCGGTCTGCACCTCGGCGGCGATGAGGCCCGCGGTCGTGGCGTCGCCCGACGCGAACACGAACTGGCGCAGCCGCGCACCGAACTCCGGCCGCATCGGGCGTTCGCCCGGGTTCGTCGCCAGCACCAGGTACATGGCCTGCTCGAGCTCGGTGGTACCGCGCACCAGGGCGACCGCGCCGGTCTGGTCGGTGGTCAGGGGCCAGTGCCAGCCGGCACCGACGAAGCTGTTGGCGTCGCTCATCGGTCCTCCTCCCGTACGCCTCATGAGCCGATCAGGACCGTCGCGCCCGTGCCGACGACCGCAGCCGTCGGGGCGATGCACGCCGTCACCGTGCACCCCGTGTACGCCGCGTCCTTCCCGTCGAACTGCACCGTGCTGCTGCCGACCACGACCTTGGCCTCCTGCGTGGTCGGGACCAGCTTCGGGTCGCTCGGGTGCAGGCCGACGTGCGGCGGCACGTTGTACCCGCTGCTGCCCTTGACCGCGGCTGGCTTGCCGCCGATCAGCACCGTCGTCGACAGGCCCAGGGTCAGCGGTGCGGAGATCGGCAGCGGCGCGGGCGCGGGCATGGGGGCGCCGACCGGGGACGGGACGAGGTGCCCGACGCACATCCCCATCACCTTGTCGCCCATGACGACTGCTGGTGCACCCACGCTGCCCCTCCTCGGACTAGTTCAGCTTGATCGTCGAGCCCTTGATGGTCACCGTGCTGCTGCTCTCGAGCGTCAGCCCGGAGGAACCCTTGATCGTCGCGGAGCCCTGCGCCTCGACCTTCAGGTCTCCCTGCGTGGTCACCTCGGCGTTGCCCTTCGCGTCCACCTTCACGTCGCCCTCGGTGGTGATGGTGATCGAACCGTCCGACGTGGCCAGGACGACGCTCGCCTTGTCGTCGCCCGTGCGCAGCTCCAGGGTCTCCTCACCGGCCTTGTCGGACATGAGCAGCTCGTGCCCGCTGCGGCTGCGCCACACCCGCGTCGCGACGGCACCGTCCGAGCCGACCGCGTCGTCCTTCGGTGGGGCGTCGACCCCGTTGTACAGACCGCCCAGCACGTACGGCCGTCGGCTGTCGCCGTGCTCGAAGCCGACGAGCACCTCGTCGTCCACCTCGGGCAGCAGCTGCAGGCCGCGGTCGGCGCCTGCGCCGAGCTGAAGGACCCGGACCCAGTCGGTCTCGTAGTCCTCGTCGAGCCACGGGAACTTCACCTTGACCCGGCAGCGCTTCTCCGGGTCGGTCGCGTTGGTGACCAGCGCGACCACCAGTCCGCCCGGTCCGGGGCGGTGCTCTGCGGCGCCGCGCACGAGGCCCAGCACGGAGCGGTCGTGCGAGCCGCTGGCGGTGAAGTACGTGCGATAGCTGCGGTCGTCCCACACGTGCTTCGCGCGCGTGAGCGTCACCTTGCCGTCGAACCGGCCGCCCGTCTGACCCAGGCTCACCGCCGCGCCGGCGACCAGGTGCGGGTCGCCGTCCGCGACCCCCTCGGCGAAGACGTTCGTGCTGCCCAGGTGCTCCGCGCGCGCTGCGGCCACGGCGTCGCACTCCGCCTGCTGCCCGAGCGGCAGGTCGACCGTGACCCCGCGCGGGCTGCCGAACAGCTGCGCGACCGACGCGGGCGTGTCCCGCAGGCTCGCCGTCCCGGTCGTGGCGTCCGTGGTGGCGACGAGCGCCTGCTTCGTGGACGTGTCCCAGCCGCGGACCTCCACCTGGGACACCTGCTGGGCGGCCGTCACGCGGACCGTCAGGCGCTGCAGGTTCTTGCCGGGCACCAGCTGCAGCCGGTCCGCCGAGTCGTACGCGCCGGGCGCGGGGGCCTCCGACGCCGGGGTGGGTGCCCGGAAGTGCAGCGTCGAGCCGGACACGACGACGACGCAACCGACCTCCCGGCCGCGCCGCTCGAGGAACTCGATGTGGGTCTCGTTGACCTGCGAGACGTGCTCGTGCAGCACCGACGTCGTCGCGACGTCGCCCGCCGTCAGGCCGACGTCCCGGGCGATCTGCTTGGCGATGTCGCCGTCAGTCATGTTCTGGAAGCTCGTGGTGTGCAACCCGTTGTACAGGCCGTAGGAGCGGTCGTAGGCCGTGACCGTCGTGTACCCGCCGCGGTCGTCGTAGTCGAAGCCGATCGCGTAGACGACGCCGTCGAACAGCGTGTCGCCCGAGTTCTCCCCGACGCGGCCCGCCGTGATCGTCAGCTCCGCGGCGAGGTCGAGGTCGCTGTCCGCCAGCAGCTCGCGCGTCGGGTCGTCGATCACCAGCCGGCACGAGTCCGGGCCGTCGGCGTCCGTGTCGACGATGGTCGTGCGCAGCGCCGCCGCGATCCGCTCGGGCAGCTCGGCGGAACCGACCTTGACCACGGGCCGCGCGCCGACGCTCGTCGCGACCGGGCTCATCGCACACCCGCCGCGAGCTCGGACACGTCCGGCAGGAGCAGCTCGCGGCCGGGCCGCAGCCGGGTCGGGTCGTCGATGCCGTTGAGCTCCGCGATCGCCCGCCACGCACCCGCGTCGCCGAACGTGGAGTGGGCGACCGAGTGCAGGCTCTCCTCGCGGCGCAGCACGTGCCGACGGCGCGACGACTCCGAGCCCGAGGTCGGGTTGGTGCCCTTGGGCTCGACGGCGGCCGACTTGAGCGTCAGGTCGATCGTGGCGCGCAGCGGGAGCCCGTTGCGGTCGAACATCTCGCAGGTGACCTTGAGGTTCTCCAGGTAGCCGACGAGGGTCGTCTCCTTGTTGATCGACAGGACGCCCCACGTGAAGATCAGCTTGGGCGGGCCGCTGCCCGGCTGCGACACGTCGGCGACGGTCGTCCACGACACCAGCTGGTCGATCTCCGGCTGGATCCCGGTCGACCCGCCCTTGCCCACCTTGTCGAGGAACACCTGCAGCGTCATCGACGTCGGACCCGCACCCGTGAACTGCACCGGGGGGTCGTTCGCCTGGTTGGGGCTGCGGTTGTACTGGACGGCGCGCGTGAAGCTGATCGTCGTCGGGTTGAAGTGGAAGACGAGCTTCTTGCTGGTGTCGTCCTTCTCGGCCAGGACGGCCAGCGCCCGCTCGGCCCCGGTCACGACTCCTTCCATCCGTCGTGGGCGAACTCGAACACCTCGGTGGCCACCTTGCCGCCCTCGGCCGCGAAGCTCGGACCCTTGTAGCTGACGGGCCAGACACCGTCGAACTCCCACGTGATGACGGTGACGCGGTTGTCGTTCATCGCCATGATCGCGGCCGTGTGCGCCTTGGTCGCCTGTCCCTTGGCGACCTCCCGGAACCACTCACCCAGCGCGCGCGTCCGCATCTCCACCGGGCGGGTCAGCTTGATCGTCCCGTAGGACAGGCGTCCGGGCAGGCGGTGCACGAACCCGTTCTCGCCACCCTCGGCGTACGTCTTGACCTCGTACTGCGCACTGAGCCCGTCGATCGCCGTGAACGAGCCGATGTCGTGGCCGTCGATGGTCACGTCGAACCGCATGGTGTTGACGGGGTTGATGTCGTTGGTCATCGCGGTCGCCTCCTCACGCGTCCGGCCACGTGCCGCGACGCTCGCGCTCGAGCATCAGGTCGGTCCGCAGACGCAGCTCGAGGCGTTCCCAGAGCTCGTCCGCCAGGGCACCGAGGTCCTGCGCCGGCGGGGCGGCCGGCCCTGCGGCGACCACCTCGGCCGGCTGCTGCTCCGTGGTCTCCGGCGCCCGCTCGGCCACGGCCGTCGCGGCCCGGGCGACCGGGGCGGCCGGCGC
Organism: Cellulomonas sp. Root485; assembly: GCF_001426705.1. Taxonomy (GTDB): domain Bacteria; phylum Actinomycetota; class Actinomycetes; order Actinomycetales; family Cellulomonadaceae; genus Cellulomonas. Next base: position 1,290,668 of record NZ_LMFC01000001.1, read on the forward strand.
CTGCCCCGGCGCCGCGAACCGGACCTCGGTGGGGTCGACCCGGCGGGCGATCCCCGCGGCGACGGCGACCGCGCCGGCGTCGAACGGGTCGGGCGCGGCGGCCTCGGTCGGCTCGGACACCTGCGTGCGGGCGATGGCGTCCGCGGGAACGGCCGGGGCGATCAGCCTGGTCACGGCGGGCTCGGCCGAGGCCGCGGGCGCGCTGCCGTCCGGTGCGGCCGGGGGCCAGCCGAGCCCGAGGGGGGCGCGACGCACGCCCGCCGGCCGGTCGGCGAGCGGCGCCACGGACAGGACCCGCCCGTCGGACGTGGGCGACCGGTAGGTGGCCGGCCCAGGGCGCGCGGAAGGGTCCTGCGCGGGGCGGGCGGGGGGCGCCTCTGCGGATCGAGCGACGCCCGCGTCGACCGAGCGGGTGGCCGGCGTCGACGGATCTGGGGTTGCCGCACGTGTCGGGGCGACGGAGAGGGTCCGGGCACTCGGCGCGCGGGCGACGGCGACGGACGGCGTGGGTGCCTCGGCGGTGGGCGCCGCGACGGCGCGCGAGACCCGTGCAGGGGAGCCGGTGGCGGGAGCGGCGGCACGCGGCACGGGCGTGGCGGAGCCGGTGGTCGGTGCGGCTGATCGTTCGGCGCGCGTCGTGGGGAGCGGCGGTGCGGCAGACCGGGCGACGTGCGTGGTCGTTGCCGCACCCGGCGCGACCGAGCGGTCGACGCCGGGCGCCGGTCCGGGAGACCGCCGGACGGGTGCGCTCGCCCGGGCGACCGGGGTCGACGACAGTCCTGCCGGTGACGCGGGCTGTGCAGAGGGCGCGTCGACGGAGCGCGGGACCCGGACCGACGGCGGGGTGCTTGCCCGCTCCGTGACGAGGCGCCGCACGGGCGTGACCGGCCGCGAGCTCGTCCGGTCGGCGGCGCCCGGCGACGCCACCCCGGGGACCGGGCTCGACGACGTCGGCGTGGACCGGGCGGCGGCGCGGGCGGTCGTCGGCGGGTGCGGCGCCGTCGCTCGGGCGACCGGGGTCTGCGACGGTCCCGGGAAACCCGTGACCGGGGTGGACGACACGCCCGTCGCGCCGTGTCCGCCGGGGGACGAAGACGCCGGTCGCTCTGCGCGCGATCCGGGTGAGGGCGTGCCGCTCACGGCCCGCGCCACCGACGAGGTGCCTGGGCCGGGGGAGGCAGCGACGGCCGGCGGCGTGGTACCGGCCGTCGCGGACGGGGACTCCGTGACGCGGTGGACCGGAGGCTGCAGGCCGGCGCGGACCGGTCGGCCGGGGGTCGAGGGTGCGACGGGCGCCCGCAGGACCGCGTCGGGGTGCGCAGGTCCCGGCGCGCGCGAGGAGGGCTCCGGCGCACGGGCGACGACCGGGTCGGACGAGGAGACCGTCGACGCGGGACCGCCCGTGGTGGAGCGGTGGATCCCCGTGGGGGCCGGCGCGGCCGCCTTCGAGGGTTCGGCCGGGGCCACGGTGCGCGCGGCGACCGGGTCCGGGTGCGCAGCGGGTGGGCCGGCCAGGGACCGGGCGGAACCCGTGGACGAGGACGGCGCGCGGCGGACCGGCACCGACGACGGCGGGGCCGCCGCGCGCGCGACGGACGACGGCGGTGCGGACGACGGCCGTGCGGACGACGACGCGACGGACGACGACGCGACGGACGACGACGGTGCGGACGAGGAGGGTGCCGCCGACCGCGGTGCGGATGCCTGCGGTGCCGATGGCGGCGCGGCCGACGACCGCTTCGCCGACGACGTCGTCGAGACCGACCGCGCTGCTGGTGACGGCGCGGCGGACGGTCGGGGCACCGACGACGGTGCCGTGGACGACCGTGCGGCACGCGTCCCGCCCGACGGTGAGCTGGACGGGGTGGCGAGGTGCGTGCTCCCTGCCGACGCCGAGCGCGCCACCACCGGCAGGACCGGCGGCGACGCGACGGCGTCGAAGGAGGACGGCCCGCCGTCGACCACCGTCGTCGCCCGCCCGACCACCGGCTCCTCAGGAGCGGCCGACCGACGCCGCCGGCCGACGAGCCCGCGGCGAGGGACCGCGGTGGGTTGCGGGGCGGCCACGGCCGGGACGGCGGCGTGCGAGACGAGCCCGTCGACGTGCCCCCCGGGGTGTCGGGCCAGGGCGTGCTCGGGTGCCCGCAGGACCACGGGGGAGTCCTGCCGGGTGCCCAGCCCACGGCTGAAGTCCGCGCTGCGCGCGACCGGCTGCAACGCGAGAGCGCGCGGGACGAGCGCCGGCACCGCGTCCCACGAGTGACGACGCGGGGCGGTGGGGGGCGGCGCAGCAGGTGGGGCTGCGGTGGCCCGCGCGGCGAACGGCCATCGCCTCACGGCTCCTCCTCCTCAGCCTCGGCCTCGTCGACGATCCGGTGCGCGTACGCCAGGAAGTGGGCCCGGTCGGGGTGCTCCAGGTCGAGGAGCGTGTCGAGGGGCCAGTGCAGGACGGCTGCCAGGTACGCGACCTCGTCCAGCAGGTCAGCGGTCGCGTACGTCAGGATTCCCCCGGCGGACCACCCGCCAGGTCGACGGCGAACTCCTCGTGGCAGGAGGGGCACGTCACGGACGCCGTGGTGTGGCCCTCGGAGTTGATCCGGCGGTAGAGGTCCTGCAGGAACGCGAGGTCCGGTGTGAAGAGGTTCTCCACGACCGCGGGCGTGATCGACGTGATGTCGCCGAGGTGCGTGATCGTCCGGGCCAGGAGCAGCACGGTCAGGTACGCCTCGTTGTCGCGCACGCGGGGGTCGCGCAGCGGGACGATCTCGTCGCGCGCCCGGGCCAGGCGCATCGCGCCCGACCGGTGCACCCGGCCCTCGTCGTCCTCGTACCCGATGGGCAGCTCGAAGCTGAACTCGGTCTGGAGGGCCGCGGGAGCTGCTGGGGTCGTCGTGCTCACGCGAGCCTCACGCCACCGCGAGGCCTTCGTGGACGAGCGTGACCTCTTCCACGGTGACCTCGGAGCCACCCGCCTGCAGCGAGCCGATGCTGATCTTCGACGGCCAGGCGTTGGTGATGTTGAAGCGCATCTTCTCGCCGCGCTCGTAGTCGTAGAGCACGATCGCGGCGCCTCGGCGGGCCTTGTCGATCTTGCCCTCCTGGACCTCCTTGACCCAGGCCCACCACCCCTTGTCGGTGGTCATGCCGCGCTTGAGCGTGATGTCGCTGAACTTCTGGGCGGCAGGCAGCTTCTTCATCACCGGGATGCCCTTGGGCTTGTTCTCCTGGTGCTCGATCACGGAGACCTCGATGCTCAGGCCCGAGACCTCCTTGAACTGCGCGAGCGTGATGCCGTCGACCTCGATCTGCCAGGCGTAGTTCGCGAGTGCGTCCTCACCGATGGGCATGATGTTGTCCCTCCCTACCTGGCTACTCTTGGACCGCGCCGCCGGTCGGCAGCTGGCTCACCCGGAACACGACGAACTCGGCCGGCTTCACAGGTGCGATGCCGATCTCGATGACGACGTACCCGGCGTCCACGACGTCCGGCGGGTTCGTCTCCTCGTCGCACTTCACGTAGAACGCCTGGTCGGGGGTCGCGCCGAACAGGGCACCGTCACGCCACAGCCCGAGCAGGAACCCGTTGACCGTGCGCTTGATCCGCTGCCACAGGTCCAGGTCGTTCGGCTCGAACACGGCCCACTGGGTCCCGCGGAGCACCGACGACTCGATGTAGTTGAAGAGCCGCCGGACGTTGATGTAGCGCCAGGTCGTGTCGTCGGACAGCGTCCGCGCCCCCCACACCGTGATGCCGCGCCCCGGGAACGCCCGGATCACGTTGATGCCCGCGGGGTTGAGGTCGTCGTGCTCGACGCGCGTGATGTTGAGCTCGACGTCCAGCGCACCCGCGACGACCTCGTTGGCGGGAGCCTTGTGGACGCCCCGGGTGTCGTCGTTGCGGCCCCAGATGCCCGCGAGGGCGCCGCTCGGCGGGAACAGCCGGGCGCGGCCGGCCAGCGGGTCCCAGAAGGAGAGCCACGGCCAGTACGTCGTCGCGTAGGCCGACGAGAACCGCGTCTTCTCCTTGACCCACTCCAGCACCTGCTGGGCGTTCAGGCCGCGCGGCGTGTCCAGGATGGCGACCCGGTCCTTCTGCGTCTCGCAGTGCGTGATGAGCGCGCTCTGGACGGCCTTGAAGCCGTCGGCGTCGATCTGGCCGGCCTCGTACGCGGCCACGAGGTCCGGGACGGCGACGATCGTCACGTCGTCGAGGGCCTCGAGCCCGGCGATCCCGGATCGGGCGGTGACGTCCCCGAGGTAGTCGTCCGGGGTCAGCCGGGCCGGCAGCGACGCGCCGCCCGAGAGCACGAGGGCTCCCGAGGTGGGGACGCGCTCGACGATCGAGGAGCCACCGAGCTCGCTGATCTGCACGAGAGCCGACTCGGCCAGCGCGGTCACCACGTTGTTGCTGCCCTTGCGCGGGGTCACCCCCTCGTACCGTTCGACGACGTCGCCGCGCTGCACGACGAGCGTGAAGACCTCCTCGGCCGGCGGTGCCTGCTCGCCCTCCGGCGGCGGCTCCTGCTCGTGCTTCGGCTCGACGGTCACCGTGATCGTGTCACCGGCCCCGCCCGGCTCCTTCGCCTCGACGCGGTAGACGCCCTGACCTGCCTTCAGGGCGCTGGTCAGCTCGGCGCTCGCGCGGGCACCCTCGTCGGAGCTGAGCGACCCGATGCGTGTGATGTACGCCGAGCCACCACCGTTGTTGAAGTACTGGTAGACGGCGTTCGGCAGATAGGCCCCCTCGACCCACATGCCGAACGTGGCGGTGTACTGGCCCCAGTTGGCGACCTTGATCGCCTGGTCGTACGGCCCGTCGGCGGTGATGCCGACGAATGCCGCGATGGCCGTCCCGACCCCCTCGATGGGGCGCGAGCCGGCCGGCAGCTCCTGGATGTAGACACCGGGCGACCGGATGCTGCTCAGCGTGGCCATGGCGTTCCCTCCGTCGACGTGTGGGGTCCAGCCTCTGCCTGCGCGGTCGCCGCGGACAGGGCCCGGGGGCCGCGCCATCGCGCCGGGCTGCCTGCCCGATCGCGCACACGTGCGGGACGTCCGCACCGCTGGCCGCCCCGCTGCGCTACGACAGTGAGGTGACGCCCTGGGAGCGCTTCGCGGACCTGGTGCTGCAGCGGGAGGCAGCGCTGTGCCGTGTCGTGTCCGGCGTGCCCCCACGGGACTTCGCGGGCATGTACGTGGACGACGACGACCTCGACACGATCCTGCGGTCGCTGCCCGGTCTCGACGGCCCCCGCCCCGAGGCGGTCGCTCCGGTGCGCGACCTGTTCGCGCCCCTCGTCGTCGAGGCGCGTGCGGCGCTCACGCTGTGGTGCGCGCAGAGCGACGACGCCCTGGCACGGACGTGCCGGAACGCCGCCCTGACGTCGCCCGACGTGGAGTCGCTCGCGCTGCTCACGGCGGTGGAGCTGAACCCGCAGCGTCAGCGCGTGGTCGCCTACGTGCAGGACTCGGTCCAGCTCCCTCGGCCCACCCTGGCGCTCCTCGCGCGCGTGCTGGGTCCCGACGGACCTCCGACCGTGGCACCCGGGGCGCCGATGCGTGTCGCCGAGCTGGTCACGGTGGAGGACTCCGGGCCGTGGGCGGTCCGGATGTGCGGGGTGGTGCCCCGGCTCGTGTGGGCGGTCCTCGGCGTCGACGCCCCCGACGCGGACCTGCCGGCCCGCACCCGGCGCGTCGCGGCGCAGAGCCGCGGTCGTGGGCACCGGCCCGATCCACCGGACCTGCTGCTGGTGCACGGCGCCGATGCCGAGAGCCGGCGCCGTGCAGCGGGTGCCGAGCTCGCGGGCCGACCGGTGCTCGCGACGACCGTCCCGCAGTCGCCGACGGAGTGGGCGGCGGTCGTGCGCGAGGCGACGGTCGCAGGGTGCGCGGTGCTGCTGGAGGTGGCCGGCCCGCCCGAGCCCCTCGCAGCCGCACGCATCGAGGCCGCGCCGCACCTCACGTTCGTGCTCTCCTCGCCCCGCGAGCTTCCGCTCGAGGCGCTGCCCGACCGGCGCTGGCGGGAGGTCCACGTCCTCGACGGCGAGGCCGGGCCCGAGGACTGGCTCGCCCGGACCGGTTCGACCGACTCGGGCGGCGCCCGCCTGACCCGCGAGCAGCTCCGCCTCGTCGCCGGGGGAGACGGCGGGAACCCGGCCGCGGTGCAGGCGAACCTGAGGAGGCTCGCCGGGGGACACCTCGACGGGCTCGCCGTGCGCGTGCGCGCGCAGCGCGGGTGGGACGACCTCGTGCTGCCCGACGCACAGAAGTCCCAGCTGCGCGAGCTCGTCGCGCGGTACCGGCGGCGGCGGACGGTGTTCGGCGAGTGGGGGTTCCCCGCGATCCCGTCCAGCGGCGTCGTCGCGCTGTTCGCCGGCCCGTCCGGCACCGGAAAGACGCTGGCGGCGGAGGTCGTCGCGCGCGAGCTCGGGCTCGACCTGTACAAGGTCGACCTGTCGTCCGTGGTCAGCAAGTACATCGGGGAGACCGAGAAGAACCTCGAACGCATCTTCGCCGCCGCCGGCGCAGGCGACGTGGTGCTGTTCTTCGACGAGGCCGACGCGCTGTTCGGCAAGCGGTCCGAGGTGTCGTCGGCCCACGACCGGTACGCCAACATCGAGGTCGCCTACCTCCTGCAACGGCTGGAGACCTTCGACGGCCTCGTGGTCCTGGCCACCAACCTGCAGCGCAACATCGACGACGCGTTCCTGCGCCGGATCGGCGTCGCGGTCAACGTCCTCGCACCCGACGAGGAGCAGCGCCGCCGCATCTGGCAGCTCGTGTTCCCCGCCGGGGCACCCGTCGAGGACCTCGACCTCGACTTCCTCGCCCGGCAGTTCAAGGTGACCGGCGGCGTGATCCGCAACGCCGCGCTCGGCGCCGCCTTCTCCGCCGCGGACGAGGGCGGACCCATCACGATGGAACGGCTCGTGCTCGCGATGCAGCGCGAGTTCGTCAAGCTCGGCCACCTGTCCACCGAGAGCGAGTTCGCACGGTACTTCGACGTCGTGCGCTCGGGACGCTGATGACGGCAACCCTGACACGAGACGCGCTGGTCAAGGAGCCGGCGGCGGCGGAGCGCGGCCGCGGCCGGCCGGCGGCGGCCGCCCGCGGTGGCGTGCCGACGTCGAACGCGGGGATGGCCCGGCTGGCCCGCGACGGAGGGGCCGCGCGAGCGAACCTCGTCGGCACCGGCGGCAACCGTGTCGCGCGCTCCACCCTCGCCGTCTCGCACCCCCACGACCCCGCCGAGCGCGAGGCCGAGGCGCTCGCCTCCCGGGTCGCGCACGGTGCGTCGCCGCCGGTGGCGCTCGCCCGGACCCTGGAGCCCGCCGTCGCCCGGACCCTCGTCTCCCGGGACGACGCCCCGGCGCCCGCCGCCGACGTCGCCGCGGGCGGAGACGTCGAGGTCTCCACCGCCGTCTCCTCACTCATCGCGAGCCCCGGCGCCGGAGCGCCCATGGACCCCGCGGTCCAGGCGAAGGTCGAACCACACCTCGGCGCCGACCTCGGCGCCGTCCGCGTGCACCAGGGCCCCGAGGTCGCAGCCGCCGCCGCCGAGCTGCACGCCCGCGCCTTCACCGTCGGCGCCGACATCTTCCTGGGCGAGGGAGAGTCGTCCGCCGACCTCGAGCTCATGGCGCACGAGGCCACCCACGTCGTCCAGCAGCAGGCCGTCGCCGTCTACCGGGACCTCGAGGTCACCGACCTCCTGCCCGACTTCATCATCGACGGCGTCACGTCCGCCGCCCGCGAGATCCCCGGGTACACGCTCCTGACCGTCATCACCGGCAAGGACCCGCTCACCGACGAGCCCGCCACGGTCAGCCGCACCGAGTTCGTCGAGAAGCTCCTCACCTTCGGGCCGTTCGGCGCCGCGGTCGGGCCGCTCCTGCAGACCATCGACGTCCTCGGCGACATCGTCACCCTGCTCATGGACGCGCTCGCGGCCCACAACCTCACGCTGTCCCGGATCGGCCACGACATCTCCGCCGCGTGGGACGAGATGGGGGTCACCGAGGGGATCGACGGGAACGTCGCCATCGTCGAGCGCTACGTCGACGCGATCGTCGCGGACATCCGGGCGTTTGTCTCCGACGTGATCGACGCCGTCATCGAGAAGGTCCGCGAGGTCGTCGCGGACGTCGCCGAGCCGCTCCTGCAGCGCCCCGAGATCGCGCCGTACTGGAACCTCGCCAAGAAGGTGTTCCACCACGACCCGCTGCGCGACGAGGACGTCAGCGCACCGACCGTCGAGATCCTCGGGGACTTCCTCAGGCTGGCCGGCCGCGACGAGGTGCTCGCGCAGATGACCGAGCGCGGCACGTTGCAGGAGACCGCCGACTGGCTCGACCAGCAGTGGGCCGTGTTCACCGACCTGCTCAGCCGCACCGGTGCGCTGTTCGCCGACGCGTGGGCCGCCATCAGCCCGGAGAACCTGCCGAACCTCATCGAGAACATCACGTCGCTGGCCGACCGCGCCTTCACCCTCCTGCAGGACGTCGGCGCGTTCGCGTCCACGATCCTGCTCAAGGTCCTGGAGCTGGTGAAGAAGTCGCTCCTGGGGTGGGCCAGCGAGCACGCGCACCGCGTCCCCGGCTTCCACCTGCTCACCGTCATCCTCGAACGCAACCCGTTCACCGACGAAGCGGTCCCGCGCACCGCCGAGAACCTGATCAAGGGGTTCATCACGCTGCTGCCCGGCGGCGAGGCGATGTACGACGAGCTGGCCGAGTCGGGCGTCATCGGCGACGCGGCGGCGACCATCGAGTCGGCGATGACGCGGCTGAACATCTCCTGGGACCTCATCACCGGGACGTTCCTGGCCATCTGGAACACGGTGTCGCTGGAGAGCCTGCTGGCACCGATCGAGACGTTCGACCGCATCGTCGCGGCGTTCGGCGACCCCCTGAACCGGATCGCGGAGTTCGTCAGCGTCGTCATCCAGGTGGTCGTCCGGCTGATCCTCGAGCTGATGAACTTCCCGTCCGAGCTGCTCGGGAACATCATCGCCAACGCCACCGCCGCCATCGAGGACATCAAGAACGACCCCGTCGGCTTCCTGAAGAACGTCGTCGCGGCCATGAAGGCCGGGTTCGAGGGCTTCTTCGGCAACATCGCGAACTACCTGCTCGAAGGCCTGAGCGGCTGGCTCTTCCGGGGCCTGCGCGGGCTCGGCATCGAGCCGCCCACCTCGCTGTCCGTGGAGAACATCATCACGCTCGTCATCCAGGTGCTGGGTGTCACCACCGAGACCCTCTGGACCAAGCTGGGGGAGCGCATCGGCCCCGAGCGCGTCACGCAGATCCGCGGCGCCCTCGACCAGCTCAGCGGGGCGTGGACGTTCATCAAGGACGTGCAGGAACGCGGCATCACGGCCGTGTGGGAGTTCATCCAGGGCCAGCTCAGCAACCTGTGGGACACGATCCTGACCACCGCCAAGGACTGGATCATGCGGGAGATCGTCGACCGCGTCGTCACCCGGCTGCTCTCGATGCTCGACCCCACCGGGATCATGGCCGTCATCAACGGGACGATCGCGTTCTTCAACGCCGTCCAGTCCGCCATCGACTACCTGCGCGAGCTGCTCGAGATCGTCGACCAGTACGTGTCCACGATCGCGTCCGTCGCCCGTGGGGACGTCGCCCCCGGCGCCGCGATGCTCGAACGCGGACTCGCCAGCGCCGTGCCCGTCGCGATCGGGTTCCTGGCCAACCAGGTGGGCCTGGGCAACGTGCCCGAGAAGGTGCAGGAGATCATCGTCGGCCTGCGCGAGCTCGTGGACCAGGCGCTCGACTGGCTGTTCGACCAGGCGATGGCCCTGGGGCGCGCCGCACTGGACGCCCTGACCGGTGCCGGCGGTGCAGCCGAGGAGCCGGTGGAGCCGCCGGCCGAGGCCGACTTCGCCGACGTCGTCGTCGACGAGCACGTCACCGTGGACGGCACCGACCACACGATCAAGGACGACGGGGCCGACCACGCCCTCGTGATGCACAGCGCGCCCACACCGTTGCAGGCGATGGCGCCGACGTCGGCCGCCCTGACGGCGCTGATCGCGGACTACGACACGAAGAAGGCGGCGTTCGTGGCCGCTCGGCAGGCGTGGTCGGCGTGGCGGGCTGATCGCACGCAGCCGCAACCGGCACGGAACCTGAGCTCGACCCGTCGCGACCTCGTGGCGGCGGTCCAGGCACTCATGGACTTCGCGAGGACGCTCAGCGGCGGCAATCCTGGGGCGAGCGCCCCCGGCATCGGCGAGATCGCGCCCTACGGTGACCAGCCGCCGCGGATCCGGCCCACGCATGCGTCCCTCACGAACGACGACCCCGTGTGGCAGGGCGAGGCCGAGCACATCCTGCCGTTCTCGATCGGCCGGGAGATGTGGCGCCAGCTGCGGTTGCTCCCCACGATCCGCGGCGAGATCGAGGACCGTCAGCAGCCGACGATCGTCATCTACTACAACGCGGCCCGCCTCAAGACTCCGGGCGACGTCGCGCTCATCGCAGCTGCCCGAGCGTCGGCCACGCGTGCCTCCAGGGAGCTGGTGGACGCCCTGGTGATCGCCCGCGACATGCGACGTTCGACGCCGAGCGGACCGGTCGAGGAGGACGAGCTGTATGGCCCGCGGCTCATCCGGCCGGGTCTGCTCGAAGGCGTCGTCGACGCCATGTTCGCGCGCCTCGACGGGGACGTCGGCGCAGCGGTCGGCCGGACCGTCGCCGCGGTCGACGCGGACTGGGGACAGCCCGACCCCGACCCGGTCCGCGGGCATGGGGCCACCTGGGGTGCACGACGCGGCGAGAGCGCCGCAGTGCCTGGGGACGCCGCCGTGGCCGACGCGGCGCAGCAGCAGAAGAACGCCGTCAAGGAGATGGTGCTCAACGCGCTGCAGGCCTCGTTCGACGTCTGACCGGACGAGCGCCCGCCGCTCAGCGCTCGACGACCCGCAGGTCGCGCTCGCGCACGGGCGGTCCGGCGACGAACTCCTTCGCCGGCTGCAGGGGCGCGATGAGCACGACGTCCAGGGACGGCTTCATCTCTCCGCCGAGCGCGCTCCACAGGTCGGTCAGCGACCTGTCCTCGCCGGGCGGCAGCGCCACCTGGAGGACGACCTGCTCGTCGGCCAGCCGCCCGGACAGGTGCGCCGCGGGGATGCGGTCGAACCGCACGAGGTTCTCCAGCATCTGCCCGAGCAGGTGGTGCTCGTCCTCGGGGCGGCTGGTCCAGGCGGTGAGCAGGTAGGAGAGCCGGAAGTAGCGCGGACCGGGCCGGTGGCCGGTGATCCGGCCGCGCTGGTCGCGCACGGGCTGCGCTGCGGCGTCGCGTCGCTCGACGTCCTCGCGGATGTCGTACATGAACACGTCGACGACGGGACCGTTGCGGCGGGCGGCCCACTCGGTGGTGGGGGCGTCGAACACGATGTCGGCGCTCTGCCCGCGCAGGACCTCCTCGCGCAGCAGCGCGCTGAGGGCCGCGTCGACATCGGAGATCACCGCTCCATCGTCCGCCGGGCGCCGGGCGACCGACACGCCCCGGAGGCGGACGTGCCCGAAGGGGCAGGCAAGACCACCCGCGACGGCCGTTCACTCCTCCGGGGGACCGGCCTAGCCTGGACGGGTGAGCGTTCTGGAGGCGCGGGAGATCTACAGGTTCGCCCGCCTCGCGGGGTTCGAGCCGGACGAGGCCGCGACCATGACCGCGATCGCCCTCGCGGAGTCCGGCGGGGAGACCGGCGCCCACAACGCGGTCGGGGAGGACTCGCAGGGGCTGTGGCAGATCAACGTCGCGGCGCACCCGAGCCTGCAGGGCGTCGACCTGTCGGACCCGCTGGCCAACGCGAGGGCCGCGTTCGACGTGTCAGGCGGGGGCGCGGACATCTCGCCGTGGACGGTCACGCACGGCGGCGCCGGTGCGCGCTACCTGAGCTACCGCACGGAGGCCGAGGTCGCGGCGCAGCTGAACGGCGACCCCGTGGGTGGGTCGTGGGCCGGCACGGACGGGTACGGCGACGTCACGCCTGCGGGTGGGGACGCGGGCGGTGCGGACGCCGGTGAGTGGCAGCAGAGCGGCGCGCTGCAGCAGTTCCTCGACGCCGCGACCGCCCAGGCGGGCGACACCTACGTGTTCGGGGCGGGCGTCGACATCGACGACGCCGACCCTGACACGTTCGACTGCTCGGGCCTGGTCAGCTGGGCCGCGGGGCGGGTCGGCGTCGACCTGCCGCACGCGTCCTGGCGGCAGTACCTCGAGCTCAAGGAGCTCGGCCTCGTCGTCCCCGTCGAGGAGGCGATCGACACCCCCGGCGCCCTGCTGTTCAACTTCCCGTGGGAGCCGCAGCCCGGCGAGAGCAGCCGGCCCGGGAACGCGCACGTCGCGATCAGCATGGGCGACGGCCGCACCATCGAGGCGATGAACCCGACCAAGGGCGTGCTGTTCGGCGAGGCCAGCGAGCGGCGGTTCCAGTTCGCGGCCGTCATCCCCGGGATCTCGGACGGCACGGCCGGGGCGGACGTCGCGGCACCCGTCGACCCCGGGCTCGACTCCGACGGTGACGGCATCACCGACGTCCTGGAGGCCAAGCTCGGCCTCGACCTGTTCCTCGTCGACAGCGACGGTGACGGGATCTCCGACGGCTACGAGCTGCTCGTGACGGGGACCGGCGCGGCGACGAGCGACTCGGACGGCGACCTCATCGGCGACTCGGCCGAGCTCGGCCTGGGCACCAACCCGCTCGCGGCGGACTCGGACGCCGACGGGACCCTCGACGGAGCCCTGCCCGGCGGGCTCGACAGCGACGGGGACACCCTCGAGGACGGTCTGGAGCAGGTGCTGCACTCCGACCCGTTCGGCACCGACTCCGACGCCGACGGGTTCACCGACACGGCGGAGTACGGGACCGGCTACGACCTCGCGGACCCGCTGAGCAACCCGCTCGTGCCGTCGGCCGAGGACATCGTCGGCACCTAGTCAGATCAGCCCGTGCCGCACGGCGTACGCGACGGCGTGCGACCGGTTGCGCAGCCCGAACCGGCGCGTGATGTCCTGGATGACCGTCTTGACGGTGCGCTCGGAGTAGCTCATGGCGCGGGCGATCTCCCGGGTGTCGGAGCCGTCCCCGAGCATCCGCAGGACGTCCCGCTCCCGGTCGGTGAGCGTGGCCATGGCCAGCAGCCGGGGAGCGGTCGACGTCGGGCCTGCCGCGCCCTGCCGCGGCATCAGCGCCGCCAGGAGGTCGGGCGGGATGACCGCCTCGCCGGCCGCGACCGACCGCAGCAGGTGGCCGAGGCTGTCGGCGGTGACCTCGCGCCGTCGCAGCAGCCCGACCGCCCCCGCCTGGACGGCCAGCGCGACCGCCTCCGTGCTCACCTCGCCCAGCAGGACGACCACCCGGACCCCAGGGACCGCGCTCAGCTGGTGCAGGGCGGCGATGCCCTGGGGGGTCACCGCGTCGAGGACCACGAGCCCGATGTCGACGTGTCCGTCGGACGGGGCGGCTTCCAGGTCCTGCAGCTCGCCCAGCATGGACCGCAGGCCCGCCCGGGTCAGGGAGTCGCCGCCCTGCACGCCGATCCTGAGCCGCACGCGCGGGGTGGGCTCGGTGAACGTGGAGAGCTCGGTCGCCGTCGTCGTCGTCGGCCGCCGCATCGTCGTCGTCGTCACCCGGACAGCGTGCCGAGCCGGGCTCAACAACCGCTCCACAAGAACTCAACGCGTCGCGTCGGCTTCCCGGCGGGTGGCTGAGCAGGGACAATGCGGACATGGGGGGCGACGTGGAGCACGTGCTTGCGGCGATCGCCCGGGCTGCCGAGCGGCACGACCGCGCCGACCTGCGGGCACGGGTGGAGGTGGCACAGGCACGGCTCGCCGACCCCGCGTGCCGCGTCGTCGTGTGCGGGGAGTTCAAGAAGGGCAAGAGCTCGCTGGTCAACGCGTTGCTCGGCGCGCGCGTGTGCGCGACCGACGCGGACGTCGCCACCGCGATCCCGACCTACGTGCGGTACGGCGAGCGGCTCGAGGCGCACGTGCTCGACGAGGAGAGCCCGGGCTCGTCCCGGGGCGCCGCGGTTGCCGGGGCCGAGCTCGACACGGTCGCCACCGGGCACGCCGGTCCGTCGGCACGCGCCCTCGAGATCCGTCTCCCGCGCGAGCTGCTCGCGGGCGGTCTGGTGCTGGTGGACACCCCCGGCATCAGCGGCGGGCTGGCCTCGACGCACGCGGGCATCGCCCTGCGCGCCCTCGCCGTGGCGGACGTCCTCGTCTTCGTGACCGACGCGGGGGCCGAGCTGGGGGCCGCGGAGATCGAGTTCCTCACGCAGGCCGCCGCGCTGTGCCCGGTGGTCCTCGGTGCGGTCACCCGCGTCGACCTGTACCCGCAGTGGCGCCGGATCGTCGCCGCCGACGCGGACCACCTGCGGGCGGCCGGCCTGAGCATCGACCTGTTCCCGTTGTCCGCGCCCCTGCGCCACCACGGCCTGCGCGAGGGCGACCGCGACCTGCTGCTCGAGTCGGGCTACCCGCAGCTGACGGCGCGGCTCGCCGCGGAGCACGCCGGTGTCGCCGGGTCCGGGGGAGCGTCGGCCGCCGCCGTGGGCGCCAGCGTCGTCGGCCAGCTCGTCGCCGAGCTCACGGCGCAGCGTCGCGGCCTCGACGCGGACCCGGCGGCCCAGGAGCAGCGCCAGGCCTGGGCGCGGGCGCGCGAGCAGGCGGCCGACCTGCGCACCGCCGGGTCGCGCTGGCAGCAGGTGCTGTTCGACCGGATGGCCGACCTCGGCGCGGAGGTCGAGCTGGACCTCACGGTGCGCATCCGGGCCCTGCGCCGGGAGGCGTCCGACCGCATCGCGCAGATGCCGCCCGCGCGGCTCGCCGCCGACCTCGGTCCCTGGCTGCAGCAGCGCACCACGGAGCTCCTGCTCGACCACCAGAGCGTCGTGCGCTCGCACGCCGACCAGGTCGCCGACGCCGTCGCCGAGCAGTTCGGGTCGGCCGCCGCCGAGCTGCGGCGCGGGCTCGACCTGGGCGGTGACGAACCGGGTGCGGTGCGCGACATCGCGTTCGCGCTCACCGGGTCCGCGTCCGCGTCGCGGCTCGACATGGGCCTGGTGGCCCTGCGCGGCGGGTCGGCGGGCGCCATGATCACGCACGCCGCCGGACTGGTGCTCGGGCTCGCGTTCCCCGTGGTCCTGCCCGCCGCCCTCGTCCTGTCGACGGTGCTCGCGGGCAAGTCGTGGCAGAGCGCGCAGAAGGCGCAGCTGCGGGCGCTGCGGGCCGACACCGACCGTGCGGTCGCGGGGTACCTCGAGGAGGTCGACACCGCCGCGCGCAAGGACACCCGCGACGCGGTCCGGCGGCTGCAGCGCCGGCTGCGCGAGACCTTCTCCGCGCGGGCGAGCGAGCTGTTCACCACGGCAACCCGGTCGGCCGAGTCGCTGTCCACGTCGCTGACGGGCGACGACGAGGCGCGTGCAACCCGGCGCGCGGAGCTGGACTCCGAGCTGGACGCGCTGCGCAGCCTGCAGCGCGAGGTGGGCGGCCTGCTCACCGGCCTGCTCCCGGTGCCGGCGTGAGCAGCGCGACGTCGACCGCGGTCCGTGCCCTGCTCCTCGACGCGCGGATGGCGTACCAGGGCCTGCCCGAGGCCGACGAGCTCCAGGACGTGCTCGACCGCCTCGACGGCCCGCTGCGGGTCGCGTTCGCCGGGCGAGTGAAGGCCGGCAAGTCGACCCTGCTCAACGCGCTCGTCGGTGAGCGGCTGGCGGCGACCGACGCGACGGAGTGCACCCGCATCGTCACCAGCTACGTCAACGGCCCCGCGACGCGCGCGTGGGCGTACCCCTTCGGTGCGGAGCCGGTGCAGGTGCCGTTCGTCCGTGCCCGTGGGCAGACACATATCGACCTCGGTGCCCTGACGGTCGAGGACGTCTCCCAGCTCGTCGTCGAGACCCCCAACGGTCGGCTCGAGCGGCTCACCCTCATCGACACCCCGGGCATCGGCTCGGCCCGGCGCGAGGTGTCGGCCCGGACCGAGGCGTTCCTCGTGGACTCCGCCCCGGGGTCCGACGCGGTCCTCTACCTCATGCGGCACCTGCACACCGCCGACGTCGGCTTCCTGCGCTCGATGTCCGACGAGCACGACGCCGGGACGTCGCCCGTCAACGCGGTCGGCGTCCTGTCGCGCGCCGACGAGATCGCGGGCGGCCGCGAGGACTCCCTCGAGGTGGCCGGTCGCATCGCCGCGCAGTACGCCGCCGACGCGCGCGTGCGGGCGCTCGTGCAGACGGTCGTGTCCGTCTCGGGGCTGCTCGCCCTGGCGTCGACCGGGCTCCAGGAGCGGCAGCACGCGGCCGTCGTCGAGCTGGCAGGCGCCCCGACGTCCCTGCTCCTGTCGGCCGACCGGCTCCTCGACGCGCGGCCCGAGCTCGGCCCGTCGCGGGAGGTCCGCGCCGAGCTGCTCGACGTGCTCGGCCTGTTCGGGGTGCGCCTGTGCGTGAGCCTGGTCCGGCTCGGGTCCGCCCCGGACGCGGGAGCCCTCGCGGCTGCGCTGCGCCGGCTCAGCGGGTTGGAGGACGTGCGCGCGCTGCTCCTGGAGCGGTTCATGGGCCGCGCCGGCGTGCTCAAGGCGCAGCATGCGGTGCGGACGGTGGAGGCCGCCCTGACCGAGCGCCCTGTGCCGGAGGCCGGTGCGCTGCGCCGACGCATCGAGGGGGTGCTGGCCGGTGCCCACGAGCTCACGGAGCTGCGCCTGCTGGGCGACCTGCGCACCGGGGAGCTGGACCTCGGCGACGACGACGCGCTCCTCGACGCGGAACGGCTGCTCGGCGTCGAGGGCACCTCCGCGCGCGAGCGGCTGGGGCTCGACGCCGACGCGGAGGACGCCGACGTGCGGACCGCCGCGATCGAGGCGCTGCGGCGGTGGCAGCGCCGGGGATCGAGCCCGCTGGCGACGCCCGACCTGCGGCGGACCGCCGAGCTCGTGCGCAGGTCCTGCGAGGGGATGGTCGCCGAGGCGCAGGCACTTCCGCGGGGCGCGGTGTAGGTGTGCACTAGGACGTGGGTCCCGCTCCGCCGAGCGCGCTGTGCGGGGCGCGGGGGGAGGTGACGGTCCGTGCCCGGGTTCGTGCAGGGGCGACGAGCCAGGACCGTGCTCGCGGTGACGGCCGGCGCCGTCGTCGCTCCGCTCGCGCTCGTCGCCGTGGCCGGACAGGGCAACCCGGTCGCGGAGCTGTCGCAGGCGCCGGGGACCGTGTGGGTGGCATCGCCCGGGCAAGGGCTGCTCAGCCTCATCGACGGTGCGTCGGAGGAGGTCGTGGCGGCCGTCCAGGTGCCCGTCCCGTCGGCGGACCTCGATGTCACGCAGGCCGTGGCGTCCGCGTACGTCACCGACACCGGAGCAGGCACGGTCACCCGCGTCGACGGTGGGACGTACGAGGCGTCCGCGGCGTACGAGCTGGGCACCCCCGGCGGCGGGACCACCGTCCTGCAGGGCGGGGGCACGGTGTTCGTCATCGACTCGGTCGCCCGGACAGCGACCCGGGTGGCACCCCTGACGCTCCAGGTGAGGAGCACGGTGTCGCTCGCGGCCGAGCCGGGGCGTGGACAGTCCGTCGTCGACGACGACGGTCGCCTGTGGGTGGTGGACTCCGTCGGCGGAGGGCTGACCTGGGTCGACGGGGAGCGGCGCGGCGTCGTGCCCGACGTCGACGCCGGGGCGCGCCTCGTGCTCGTGCAGGGTCGCCCGGTGCTCGTCGACGTCGCCCAGCGACAGGTCGCCGCACTGCAGGGCGGCGGGGTGGGGGACTGGTCCTGCCTGGACGTCCGGGCCGAGGACGACATCGAGGTGCTCGGTTCGCGGACGGCCGACGAGGTGTATGCCGCGGTGCCCAGCACGGGCAGCGTCGTCGTCGCGGACGTCGGGAACGACGACTGTTCCCGGGTCGTCCCGGTGGGTCAGCCGGGTGCCAGCGACTTCGGCGCACTCGCGCAGAGCGGCGCCTACCTCTTCGTGCCCAACAAGGCGGACGGCTCCACGACCGTCGTGGACACCCGCTCCGACGAGCAGGTGGCGAGCTTCGACCTCACCGAGCCCGGTCACGACGTGCAGCTGCTCAGCAAGGACGGTCTCGTCTTCTACAACGACCTGGACTCGCAGTCGGCGGGGGTGCTCACCCTGCGCGACGGGACGTGGGTGCAGGGGCCGTCGGTCGACAAGTACGACCCGGCGACGGGTCAGGCCGCGACCGTGGAGACGCCTGTCGAACCCGGTCCGGTCCCCGGCGTCGCGGAGCCGTTGCCCACCGAACCCTCGGCCACGCCCGAGCCGGAGCCGTCGACCGCGGCCACCGAGCCACCGCGCGCCCCGACGGCCGTCGTGCCCCCGACGGGCTCGGCGAAGCGGGCCGCCTCCGAGCCACCGCCACCGGACCAGCTGGCCGTCGGCACGTTGACGGCGGAGCCGGCCGTGTTCGGTGCGGACGGCGTCACCACCCTGTCCGCCCCGGTCGTCAACGCGCGCGGAGCCCGCTGGGCGGTGACGGTGCGTGCCCTTGACTGCGACTACGAGCTCACGACGCCCATGGCCGCGGTGCCGGACGGTGACCGGCTGTCAGCCTCGCTCGGCCCTCTCGCCAGCGAGTGCCTGGGGGTCCACACGGTCGACCTCGTCGTGGTCGGCCCGGCCGGGACGGCGACGTCGAGCACCACCGTCGAGCTCGTGGCGGACCCGGCGAGCACGCCGGTGATCTCCGGCCCGACGTGCACGCCGGAGCACCCGTCGCCCGGTGAGGCCATGACCTGTCAGGCGACCGAGTCGGTGGTGGGAACGCGCGGCACGTGGACGTGGTCGGTCACCGACGTGGGCAGCGGCGAGGTCGTCCTGGCTCCCACGGCCCGCACCGCCACCGAACCGCTGGTCACGACGCTCCCGCGGGCGGCGCGGTACGTCGTCACGCTCGCCGTCCGCTACAAGGGCACCGAGGTGTCCGCGACGACCGAGGTCGCGTCGTCGGCGGTCGTGCCGGATGTCGCGGGACTGTCGGTCGACGACGCGACCGCTCGGCTCGCCGAGCTCGGGCTCGCGGCGGACGTGGTGAGCGAGGCGAGCAACACCGTGCCCGCCGGTACCGCGCTGCGGTCGGACCCCGGTGCGGGCTCGGTCGTCGTGGTGGGCGACACCGTCCAGGTCGTGGCGTCGGGCGGTCCTCGGCCACCGACCGATCTCCTCTCGCGCGCCTCGTCGGCGAGCTGGTCGAGCGGCGCGGGCGGTCTGGCCTTCGGTGGCCGGGACGACGACGTGCGCGGCTTCGCCCTGATCCGGCCCGGGACCCTCCTGCTCGAGGACGGCAGCGCCCCGACGGTCCTCGAGACCCATCCCGAGTGGGTGGCCGACGGGTGGATCGAGGGCGTGTTCGCCCTGGACGCGCCGGTGATCGCGGGCGACCGGTTCCGCGCGACGGTGGGCTTCCTCGCGGTGGCGGCGCCGCCGTCGGCCGGCAACGCGACGTTCCGCGTCAGCGCCGTCACGGCGGGCGGGGCTCGGGTGCCGCTCGCGACCGTCACGGACACCGGTGCCGACGGCGTGCTGCGGCCGATCGACCTCGACCTCACCCCGGTGGTCGGTGCGCAGGCGATCGTGCTGCGGGTCGAGGCCGGCACCAGCTCGTCGCAGGACTGGGCGGTCTGGGTGGCGCCACGCGTCTCGGGGTGAGGCTCACCAGCAGTTCCACTGGTCGCTGCCGTTGACCACCGCCGAGCTGGCCCCGGACGAGTCCGTCGCCTGGACCGTCCACGTCGTCGCAGCGCCCAGGCTCGCGATGGGGAGGTACTCGCCGAACAGGGTCGGTGCCGACGAGCCGTTCTGCAGGGTCAGCGACTGCCCGTTCACGGTCACGACGACGTCCAGGGTGTCGAGGTCGCCGTCGTCGAACGACGCGAGGAACTGGACGCGACCGTTCGCGGTGTCCGGCACGCAGACGGTGTAGCCGTTCACGCTGACCGGGGGCAGGTTGGCGATGACGTCGATCGGGTAGGTCAGCACGGGCGTGCTCTCCAGGGTCACGACGATCGCGTCGGCCGACGTGCCGTCGACCGGAGGCATGCCGCTCACCACGAAGTCCGCCCACGTCGGCCCGGACGGCCCGATGTCCAGCGTCGCCGGGCCGGTGATCCAGCCCGGGTAGGAGATCGTGGCGTGCGCGTCGCCCACGCAGTCGAACGCGGAGACGTTCAGACCACCGCTCCCGGACCGCAGGTCGACCGACTCCTCGACCGCGAGATAGCAGACGTACTTTCCCGCGAAGTCGACGGAGGCGGTGTCGCTGCGCATCCCGTCCGTGACGGTCAGGGTCACCCGGAACTGCGAGACGAGGTCGGCGTCCACGTCGACCGACATCTGGAGCTGCTCGCCGGGACCGGGCGTGCTCTGCGGGTCGAACGGGGCGCCGTCGCGCGTCACGTCCCACGTCCACGTCGCTCCCGGACCCGCACCCTGCACGACGGGCGTGATCACGGCGGTCGTCAGCGGCTGGTACTCGGCCGCGTCCGACGTCAGCGAGGTGATCGCGAGCGCGAACGGGTCGGACGCGGAGAACGCGAGCGGCGCCCCGGTGGACGTGCCTCCCGGCCCGGAGACCGTGAGCTCGACCAGGAAGTCGGTCCCGACGTCCGTGGGCAACGTCGTCGTGAAGCCGCTCGCCTGGGTGGAGGTCGTCACCTGCGGACCCGACGCGACGGACAACGTCCACTCCCAGGTCGCCCCCGCCGCGTTGTCCACGGCTGCGGCGAACGTCACCGACGAACCCAGTGCGGGGACGGCCGGCTCGATCACGAGGTTGCCCACGACGGGTGGCTCGTCGGGGTCCGACGGGGGCGGGGTCGTCGGCGGTGGGCGGTCCACCGGTGTCGTCGACGCGGGGATGCCGCGTGCGGGGGGTGCGGCGGCGTCCGCGGGTGGGGTGGTCGGCGTGGTCGGCGGTGCCTGAGCGGGTGCCGCAGGCTCGTCGCCCGGCACCTGCGGAGCTGGTTGGGCAGCGGCCGGGGCGTCCTGCGGTGCCAGCACCGCCGGGGCGCCGGTGTCGGGGTCGTACTTCTGGAGCGACTCGGAGACTCGCCAGGTCGTCCCGTCGAGCGTGAGGACCCCGGCCTCCGCACCGTCGAGGTCGTTGTAGAAGACGAGGCCGTCCTTGGCGATGAGCTCCACGCGGTGCCCCGGGTCGGTGAGGTCGAACGTCGTCACCACGACGTCGCGTGCCGTGTCGATGACGCTCGTCCGTCCGGAGGCCACGTCCGGGACGAACACGAACCTCCCGGACTGCGCGAGGGGCCCGAACGTCGCGGTCCCGGGATCCGCCACGCCGATCACGCGGCGGCAGTCGTCACGCCCGACCCCGGCGACGACGACGGTGCCGGTGGCGGACACCGCCGCGAAGACGTCGTCCCCGTTGCGCGAGCCGAGGACCTGGACCTCGTCGTCGGGGCGGACGTCGAGGCACGTCGCGGCGCCGACCCGTCCCGTGGGTCCGACCGGCCGGACCTGGGCCGCGGCGATGTCCACGAGGACGGGACGGTCGCGCACGAGGACCAGCCGGGTGCCGGCGTCGGCGGCGTCCGCGTCCACGTGCTTGGCGGTGTCGAACCAGGTCAGGCCGCCGCGCTCCGCGTCCACCACCCACAGCCGGCCGTCGGCGTCGACGACGGACTGCCCGGGACCGGGAGCCGCGGCGAGCGAGACCTGGTCCAGCACGGCCAGGGTGCGGGCGTCGACTCGGACGGCCGTCCGCCGCCCGGAGTCCACCACGACCACCTCACCGCCGCCCTGCAGCACGTGCAGGGCCGCGCCCGGCGACCCGAGCAGGACCGGGGCGGAGACGTCGTAGGTCGCTCCGTCGACGTGCGTGACGGTGCCTGCGGTCTGGTCCGCCACGTAGGCCGACGACTCGGCCTGCGTGACCGTGAGCCCGTTCTCGCTGCCGGGGACCCGCACCGAGGCGACCAGCTCCTCCGACGGCCCGTCGATGAGGGTCACGAGCCCCTGCGAGGGCGAGACCACCCACGCGCCGCCGCCGTCCTGGGCGAACGACTCGAGCGGGTTGCCCTGTCCTGCGACGACCGCAGCGACGAGAGGCGCGGCCACGAGCACGACGACCCCGGCCCGGCGCCAGTCGCGCACAGCCGGCCGCCTCATGGCGCGCACTCCCCGGCAGGTGCCGTCCGGACCTCGGCGGCGACCCCGAAGCGGTCGGTCGCCCGGACGGTGAACGTGGTCAGCGCGCTGAGGTCGACGGTGAGCGGGACGAGCAGCTGGTAGACGCCCTGCTCCGCGCCGGTGGGAACCATGCGGTAGCCGTCCTCGGGCCCACCGGCGATGCCGTCGAGCGTCAGGCGGACGTCCAGCGATCCCGCGTCGGCGTCGGCGAGCGGTGCCACGAACCGGGCCTGGCCGGTCGTGCCACGGGTGCAGACCGGGTCGGCCGTCCACACGGGTGCCGTGTTGACCCGCACGTCGACGGGCACCCGCTGCTCCCCGAGCACGAGGGTGACCGCCCCGCGGATCAGACCGTCGGCCGGAGGCGTGCCGACGACGGTGACCTCGACCGGGACGGGGTCGGGGGGGAAGGTGTGGTGCAGCCCGTCGAGGATCTCGGTCCGGCCGGCCGGCACGTCGACGGTCGGCGTCGTCGTCGACAGCCAGGCCGGCAGCTCGAGCGTGACAGGAGCGTCGACGAAGCACTCGGCCGTGGTGACGGGCACGCTCGCGGTGCCTTCCCGGCGCACGTCGACGAAGCGGCGGTCGGCCAGCGCAGGAACGCACCGGTCCGCGTAGGTGATGCGGACGGAGGCCTCGTCGGAGAGGCCCCCGCTCTCGACAGTCAGCGTGACCGTGTACGTGCCCTCGGTGTCGAACTGGAGCGGCAGGGGTGCCCCCGGTGCCGGCTGCACCGGGAAGGCCAGGTCGAGGTCGCCCACGGCGACCGTCCAGGTCCAGGTCGCCGCCGCGTCGGACAGCCCCGACTCGACGGCGGAGATGTTGGTGACCTCGCCCAGGCCGGGCGACCGGTCCTCCACCTGGAAGAGCTCGATGTGGGGCGTCGGCACCAGGACCGCGTCGAGGTCGCGCTCGCTCGTCGCGCGGTGCCCGGCGGCGTCGACGACGACGAGCGAGAGCGTGTACGTGGCCGGTGTGGCGTCCGGGATCGTGGCGTCCACGGAGCCGGCCTGGTCGGACGACCACGCGATCGACCCGTCGGGGCGGGTGAGGGTCCACTCCCAGGTGGTGCCGACGGTCCCGCGCGCGCGGGCCTCGAACCGCACCGGGCTGCCCAGGACCATGGGGTCGGGGCGCGCGCGCAGGCCCGCGATGACCGGCCCGCCGGCGACGGCCGTCGACGGGGCGACCTCGGCCGTCCGGCCGTCACGCTCCGGCGCCACGGTGGACCAGCCCTCGATCGCGTTGCCGCCGACGTCCGCGGGACGGTCGGACTGCGCACCGGCACCCAGGGCGGCCACGCTCTCGTCGGTCTCCGGGTCGTACTTGCGCACCTCGTCGGCCGCCCACCTCCCGCCGTCGAGCGTGATGACTCCTGCTACCTCGGAGTCGAGGTCGTTGTAGAAGACGATGCCGTCCTTGGCCGTGAGCTCCACCCGGTTGCCTGCGCTGGACAGGGGCAGGTCCGCGACGAGGGTGCCGCTCGCGGTGTCCACGACCGAGGTGGTGCCGGTGGCGCGGTCGGGCACGAAGACGTACCGCCCGTCCTGGGCCAGCGGACCGAAGTCGGCCGTGCCCGGCTCCGCCAGCGGGATCGTCGTGCGGCAGTCGTCGCGCCCGACCGTCGCGACGACGAGCGTGCCGTCCGCGGGGACGGCGGCGTACACGTGCCCGCTGGTCTGCGACCCCAGCAGGCGGGCCGGGGACCCGGGTGCGGGGCCCGCGCACGACCAGCGACCCTGCGGACCGTCGGGACCGAGCTGCACGGTACGTCCGCCGGCGACGTCGACCAGGACGGCCTGCCCCTGGACCAGGACGAGCTGCGCGTCCGGGAGCCCGAGCGTGTCGTCGACGTGCTTGCCGTCGTCGAACCAGGTGAGCGAGCCGGACGTGGCGTCCACCACCCAGAGCCGCCCCGCGTCGTCGACCAGTGCCTGCCCGGGACCGGGCTGCGCGGCGAGCGAGAGCTCGGTGCCCTCCGTGAGTGCGAGGGGGTCGACGAGCGAGGCGGTCCGCCGCTCCGGGTCCAGGACGTACACGGACCCGCCTCCTTCGAGCACCTGGAGGCGC
Source organism: Cellulomonas sp. Root485 (assembly GCF_001426705.1). GTDB lineage: Bacteria > Actinomycetota > Actinomycetes > Actinomycetales > Cellulomonadaceae > Cellulomonas. The sequence continues at coordinate 1,314,933 of NZ_LMFC01000001.1, forward strand.
CCGACGGGGGCGGCGAGCGCGGCCGGCTCGCCCACCTCGAACGTGGCGCCGTCGATGCGCGCGGCAGTCCCGAGGGTGCGGTCGACGACGTACGCCGACGACCCGCTCTGCGTGACGGTGAGGTCGTCGCCGGCGAGCGAGTCGGGCGCGGGCACGGTCACCACGACCTCCTGCGACGAGCCGTCGATGAGCGAGACCGTCGCCTGCTCCGGCGACGCCACCCAGGCGCGGCCCCCCGCCTGCTCGGGCGCGTCGAGGGGCGCGTCGCTGCCCATCCGGACGGCGAGCGCGACGGGTGCGGCGATCACGAGGCACGCGACGGCGGCGGTCACCACGTGCCGGGAGCGGTGGCGGCGGCGCGGGCGGGGGTGGGTGTCCCGGAGCACGCGTCAGTCCTCGGCGGACCGGCCCGCGGTGACCAGCTCGGGGGTCGGCGGCGGCTCACCGGGCGGTGTCGGCGGGACCGAGCGGCGCACCCAGCGGCTCCCGGGGTCGAGGAGCGGGCGTGGATCGAGTGCGGCGCGCCATCGACGCATCGGCCGCAGGCGCCGTGCGACGTCGTCCCGGACGCGCTGCTCGAGCTCCCACGCCTGGCGGGCGACGCCCGGGGAGGGTTCGCCCGGTGCGTAGACGGCTGCGGTCGCGAGCCGGGCGAGCTCCATGAGGTCGGCACCGTCCGGCGCGTGCTCGCCCACCGTCGCGCGGCGCGCGACCTCGATGGCCGTCCAGGTGGGCGGTGTCGGCACCCCGGCCTCCCGGAGGCGGTCGGTCGTCTCGCGCCAGGCGCCGGCCACCTGCTGCGACGGGTTCCCGCGGCTCCGGCGGCGTGCTCGGCGCAGGTGCTTGGCGACCACGATCGCGAGGAGCAGCAGCAGTGCCACGAGGACGATGCCGGCGACGACGTACGCGGAGCCTCGCGCGACCGCTGCGAGCGCACTTCCCGGGACCTCGCTCGCGGCGTCGAGCGCGGAGGTGTCCGGCTGCGCGGGCTGCGCGGCGGCCGGGTCCTGCGGGAGGACGGGTGCCTCGGGGTCGCGGGGCGGCTGCGGCCCGGCGATGTTGCCGGTGTCGGTCGGGTCGAACGCGACCCAGCCGTACCCGTCGAGCAGCACCTCCGGCCAGGCGTGCACGTCGGCCGTCGTCACGGTGTAGGTGTCGCCGGAACGCGCGTCCTCGCGCAGCAGGTAGCCCACGGCGACCCGGCTGGGGTACTGCATCGAACGCGCCAGGATGGCGAACGCCGACGCGTACTGCTCGGCGTTGCCCGGCTCGGCATCCGGTCCGACGAGCGTGCGCTTGACCGCCCCGTAGGAGTGCCCGGGTCGCGCCTGCACGTCGTAGGGCCGTTTGCGGAGCATCTCCTCCAGGCTGCGCAGCTGGGTCCACGGCGTGACCCAGTCGCCCTGGGCCGCCCGCGCCTCCGTCTGGACCCAGTCGGGTGCGTCGGGCACCGCGAGCAACCGGTCCGGCACCGTCGGAGGTGCGGCCGTGTCGATGTCCGCCTCGCGCGCCACGTCGGCCGTGAGCGCGTACGTCACGGCGCCCGCCTGCTCGTCCGTCGACGCCCGCACCAGCGAGCCGCTGTCCTCGTCGATCGCCACGGTCGTCCCGCGCAGGGTCAGGGGCTGGCCGATCACGGGGAGGTAGGGGCTGCGGCCGCTGAGCACGGCGATGTCGAGCGTGACCTCGTCGGAGCCCGCGGTCGGCGGCGGGGGGTGCGGGAGCTGGGTGCCGGCCAGGACGAAGGTGCCGGACTGGCTCCAGAGGGCGCCGTCGAACGAGTCGAGCGCGGCGAGACGGATCCGGTCGACAGGCGTGCTGCTCGACCCCGTGACGGTCACCCGGTAGAGCGGGGTCGCCGGTCCGACCAGCTGCGGCTTGAGCTCCACCAGCGGGGACAGGCCGGCGGTGACCTGCACCTCGGCCTCGTGGGAGTCGCGGGGGTCCGCCCGGTCGGTGCCGTCGGCGATCGGCAGCAGCAGCGCCCCCGCCGCAGCGAGCGCGATGACGACGGCCACTCCCGGTAGGCCGAGCAGGACCCGGCCCACGGCGGACGTGCGGCGGGCGGCGACCGCGTCCGACCCGACGGCCTTGTCCAGCGCGTCGTCGCGGGCGTGCTCCGCGGCCACGGCCTGGCTCACGACCGCCGCCGGGTCGGGTCGGTTCGCCCGCACGAGCACCAGCGCGGCGAGGCACGCGAGCACGCCGACGGTGACCGGCAGCTGCGGCATGCCGCGCGCGGCGGTGACGGCGAGGGCGAGGAGCAGCACGCCGAGCGCCGGGAGGCAGAGCGTGACGACGGCGGACGTCCGCAGGACCAGCAGGCCGACGACGTAGGCGGCGACGAAGCCGGCGGCGACCGGCAGCGCGAGGACCTCCGGCCCGGGGTCGGCGGGCAGCGCCACGGTGAGCATGCGGTCCCACCCGGAGAGCAGGTCCTGGGCGGTGGTCGCGGGGTTCGGGGGCCAGGGACGCAGGGCGAGCAGCGCGTACAGGAAGAGCCCCACGAGCCCCACCGGCGCCAGGACCCACGCGGGCCAGCGCCACACCGCCCCGGCCACCGCGAGGCCCACCCCGGCGACGACCGCCCCGAGGGTCACCGCGAGCCAGGACGACCCGGCGAAGTACGGCATGAAGGCGAGGCACGCCACGGCGACACCGACAGCGGCGAGCACGAGCTCGAGCACGACCGCCGCGGTCGCGCCCCATCGCCCCCGGTCCGCCACGTCAGCCCCTGATCTGCGAGTTCCACGCCTCGGCGAAGTCCTCGCTCGTGGCGACGTTCACGACGAGCGCTCCCTCGAGCGGTGCGGCCCGTCGACCGAACCGTTCACCGAGCTGGGCGACCGACACCATCTGGAACCGCCCGCGGGCGCGCGACACGGCGGCCCGCTGCTCGGGCGACGGCTGGCCGGTGACGACACCGAGCGACACGCCTTCCTCCCGCGGGGTGAGCCGGAGCAGCGCGGCCAGGCCGGGGTCGTCGGCTGACGGCTCGACCCGGGCGAGCAGGTCGAGCACCTCGCTGCGGTCGCGCGTGCGGTCGACGACGACCGCCGCGCCCCCGGTGGTGTGCAGCGCGAGGGGGAAGCGTCCGTCCACGGCGGCCACGGCGAGCGAGGCGGCCACGCGGACGGCCTCCTCGAAGCTCTGCGCGTCGTAGGGCTCGGCGGACGTGTCGAGCACGATCATGAGGCGCGGCTCCTGGGGCACGACGTTGTGCCGGACCATGAGCGTCCCCGTCCGCGCGCTCGCCTTGGCGTGGATGAGCCGGTGGTCGTCGCCGGGCTCGTACTCGCGCAGGCTGTGGAACGCGATGCCGCCGCGCGGTGCGCTCGACGACGTCGGCCCCTCGGAGTCCTGCGACCGGCCGCTGGGCAGGACGGCGACCGCGTGGATCAGCGGGTAGACCGTCAGCGCCCCGGTCGAGGCGTAGTCGTGGGAGATGCGCATGAGGCGCAGCGGGTCGGTGTGCCCGATCGACAGGGGCCCCACCGGGAACACCCCGCGCCGGTCGGTGGGCAGGGGGTAGGTCGAGGCGTGCGACGCGCCGGGGGCGAGGCTCGGCAGCGGCAGCGTGATGGTCCGCGTCCCGAACCGCTCTAGCGCGAGGACCGGCGGGCTGCGCCGGCTCGCGGTGTTCGTCAGGGTGACGACGCCGCGGGCGAGCTCACCCTCCTGGACGCGCAGCGGCTGGATCTCGCGGACGGCGTCCAGCGACGGCCGGTAGATCATCCACAGCGCGGAGATCGCGAGGGCCAGGACGCACGCGAGGCCGACGACGACCAGCTCCGGGTAGTCGAGCCACCAGCCGGCGACCAGGAGCAGGACCCCGGCGACCGCAACCCCCTTGCCCGAGGTGGTGATCACGGCTCACACCCCGGCTCGCACCTGGGGCACGGGCACGGAGGTGACGAGGGTCTCCAGCAGCTCGCGCGCTGTCCGGCCCTGGAGCTCGGCCTCGGGCCGCAGGATCATCCGGTGCGGCAGCACGTACTGCAGGACGGCCTTGACGTCGTCGGCGGTGACGAACGAGCGGCCCTGTGCGGCTGCGAACGCCTGCGCGGCCTTGGCCACGGCGATGGTGCCGCGCGGGCTGATGCCGAGCCGCAGCTCGGGCAGCGTCCGCGTCGACGCGGTGATCGTGACGATGTAGGCCAGCACGGCGGGTGCGAGGTGCACGGACGAGGCGATCTGGTTCATCTGCTGCAGGTCCATGGTGCTCATGACGGCCTGGAGCTCGTCGGTCGTGCGGCCCGCGGTGATGTTGGTGACCACCTGGACCTCGGAGTCGTGGTCCGGGTAGCCCAGCGTCGCGCGCATCATGAACCGGTCGAGCTCGGCCTCGGGCAGGTCGTACGTGCCGCCCTGCTCGACGGGGTTCTGCGTGGCGATGACGATGAACGGCCGCGGCACCAGGTACGGGATCGAGTCGATGGTGACCTGACGCTCGGCCATGACCTCGAGCAGCGCCGACTGCGTCTTGGGCGACGCGCGGTTGATCTCGTCGCCGAGGACGATGTTGGCGAACACGGCTCCGGGGTGGAAGACGAACTCCCGCTTGCCGGAGTCGTAGACCTGCACCCCCGTCACGTCCGACGGCAGCAGGTCGGGCGTGAACTGGATGCGGCGCATCGACCCGTCGATCGACTGCGACATCGCCTTGGCCAGCGACGTCTTCCCGGTGCCGGGGACGTCCTCCAGCAGCAGGTGCCCCTCCGCCAGCATGCAGATCAGGGCCATGCGCACGACGTCGCTCTTGCCCTTGATGAACGACTCGACGTTCGCTGCCAGTGCGTCGAACCGGTCGGCGAACCAGGCAGCCCGGCCCGCCGACGTGCCGTCCTCGACCTCACGATCCACGACATCCCCCGATACGGTCGTGTTCTTCACAACTGGGACAATCCGTACGTCGATAGTAGAGACGCGAACCGTCGCAGAGATACGTCCTGCACTGCCCGATCGGGAGGGGGCCCCGACATGGACCCGGTGCTCGTCCTTGCCCAAGGCACCCTCGCCACGGACCCCGGGGGCCAGGTGCGCACCCGCGTGACGGTCCGCAACGTCGGGGACATCGTCGCCCAGTACCGCGTCGAGGTCCTCGGCGAGGCGGCGCGCTGGTCGACCGTCGTGCCGCAGCACGTCTCCGTGCTGCCGGGGGAGTCCGAGGAGCAGACGGTCGAGATCGTCTTCCGCCCGCCGCCGGCGCCCGCCGCGCCCGTGGGCACGATCCCCTTCGGCGTGCGGTGCGTCTCGCTCGAGAACCGGGACGTCGCCGCGGTGGTCGAGGGCGACGTCGTCGTCAGCCCGATCCAGGGTCTGGACGTACGGCTGCGCGGCGACGGGCCCAAGGGCGCCCGCGCGGGACGGTTCCGGGTCGAGCTGCGCAACACCGGCACGACGGACCTGACCGTGACCCTGGAGGTGGCGGACGCGGCCGAGCTGCTCCGCTTCGTGCTGGCGCCGCAGGTCGTCGAGGTGCCCGCGGGCCGCACGGTGCCGGCCTACCTCGGTGTCCAGGCACGCAACCCCAAGCTGTTCGGCAAGCCGGTGCCGCACGCGTTCACCGTGACGTACCGCGTGAGCAGGTCGGACCGCGGCGGGGAGCTTCCAGGCACGTTCGAGCAGCGCGCCGTGGTCCGCAAGCTCTGGGTGGTGCTCGCGCTGCTGCTCGTCGTGGCGGCCGTGCTCGGGTACCTGTGGCTGCGCGGGCAGGGCGGTGCGGCCACGCTCCGGACGGGCACACCACCGCCCGTCGAGGTCGAGTCGCTCGAGGCGGTGCCGGGCGGCGTCCGGGTGGTGTGGCTGCGGAGCCCGTACGCCACCGGCTACGGGATCCAGGAGTGGACGCAGGGGGTCACGGGCACCTCGAGCGAGGGCGTGGACGATCCCGACCAGACGTCGTTCCTCTGGGAGGGGCTGACCGAGGCGGAGCACTGCTTCCAGGTGCGCGCGGTCGCCGACGACGTGCAGGGCACGTTCGGCGATGAGAAGTGCGTCGCGGTGCCGCCGGCCGAGGCGACGCCGACCGCCACACCCGAGCCGACACCGACGACGGCCGCACCCGCGGGGGCGGCGTTCGAGCCGCAGGGCTTCTACGTCCGGTGGGGCAACTTCCCGCAGGACGACACCGCGAACGCGGGCGCGGCGGACACGATGGTCGCGGCACTCCAGGGAGCGGGTGCGCTGGGGGTGCAGCTCAAGAGCAGCGCCGACTCCGCCCTCTTCCTCGAGGGCGCGAACGGGGTGCCGAACATCGTCGTCTTCACGGACGGCTTCCCGGACGAGCCCACCGCGAACGCCGAGTGCCAGCGGTTCAAGGCGGTCGCGTCGCAGTGCATCGTGCAGAGGGGAGTGCAGTGAGCTCGTACACGCTCGGCATCGACATCGGCACGGCGTACACCGCGGCCGCCGTCTGGCGGGACGGCCGGGCCGCCACCGTGGCGCTCGGGGACCGCACCGACACGATCCCGTCGGCGGTGCTGCTCCGGTCGGACGGCTCGCTCCTGGTCGGGGACGCGGCGGTGCGGCGCGGCGTGCTGGAGCCCGAGCGGCTCGGCCGCGGGTTCAAGCGCCGCATGGGTGATCCGACGGGCCTGCTGCTGGGCGACGAGAGCTTCGCGCCCGAGGTGCTGACGGGCACGCTGCTGCGCTGGGTCGTCGAGACGGTGACCGCGCGCGAGGGCGGCCCGGCGGCGCACGTCACGCTGACGCACCCCGCCGGCTGGGGAGACCTGCGCCGGGACCTGCTGGTCGCCGCGGCGGGGGAGGCCCACCTCGCCGACGTCGGCCTGCTCGCGGAGCCCGTGGCCGCGGCCGTGCACTACGCGGCGCTGCGCCGGGTGCCGACGGGCGCGGTCGTCGCCGTGTACGACTTCGGCGGCGGCACGTTCGACGCCGCGGTCGTCGAGAAGACGGCGGACGGGTACGAGCTGCGGGGCGAGCCCGGGGGCGACGAGCACATCGGCGGGCAGGACGTCGACCAGGTGGTGATGAACCACGTCGCCGCGACGCTCGGCCGCGCGTGGACGTCGCTCGACGTGGAGGAGCCTGCCGTCCGGCACGGGCTGGCTGCGGTGCGGGAGGCGGCGGTGCTGGCCAAGGAGACGCTGTCGCAGGACGTGGAGGCGACGATCCCGGTGATCCTGCCGGGGATCACCCGTGAGGTCCGGATGACGCGGGGGGAGCTGGAGGGTGCCATCCGGATCGACGTGCTGCGCACGATCGACACCCTGGCTCGCACGATCGAGTCCGCCGGGCTGGCGCCGCACGACCTGGACGCGGTCCTGCTCACGGGCGGCTCGAGCCGGATCCCGCTGGTCTCCGAGCTCATCGCGGCGGAGCTCGGCGTCCCGGTGGTGGTCGACGCGCACCCGAAGTACGCGGTGTGCCTGGGCGCGGCCCTGACGGCGGCGAGCCGGTTGTCGCTGCCGGTGGACGCCCCGATCGTCACGCCCGCACCGGGCCCGGCCACGGCTCCGCCCGTCGAGGACCTGAGCCACCTGCTCGCCGCGACGGACGACGGTGCCGCGGCGGCCGTCCAGGCCGACCCGCGCGCGCTCGGGATCACCGCGCCGGTCGACGACGTCGTGGCACCCGCACCCGGCACCCGGCTGGCGCTGCGCTACCTGACCTCGAAGGACACGCTCGAGGCCCACTGGACGGGAGACAGCCGACGCGGTCTGCGGGTCGCGCTCGTGGTCGTCGGGGTCGCGGTGGCCTTCATCGCCGGGCTCAGCGCCCTGACGTTCTTGCGCCCCTGAGATCGTTGACCGGGCGGCGCGCGAAACGTACCGTGCAGTAACGCTGCCGTCCGAATGGTGAGATCACGCATGAGGCTGTTCCCGACCGTCCACGCGACAGGTGATCTGGCGCCCGCACACCGAGCCCACCTGGAGCTCCACGGCCTGGCCTTCGTCGCTGCCGACGACGACCCGGACCTGGTCCTCGTCCTGCCCGGCACGGCACCCACCGACGTCGCCGCACGCTCCGGCGTGGTCGTGCTCGCGACCGGGTCCGAGACGCCGGAGGTCACGCGCCTGCTCGCCTCCCGCGGGATCACCGTGCACGCCTCGACGGCACCGCCGAGCGGGCTCGTCCCCGCCGACCTCACCGCCGACGACCTCCTCGCGTGGACCACCGACGTGGTCCTGCCCGTGCACGCGACCCTGGACGTCGACGGTCCCGCCACCCCCCTCCTGCGCACCGCCACCGGCAGCCAGGCGCTCGGCCTCACGGTGGGCGCAGGGGTGCGCGACGAGCGCGGCAGGCTGCTCGTGCTCGGCGTCGACGCGCTCGCCCACCCGGAGGTCCTGCTCAACGCGGCGATCTGGGCCGCCCGCCCGACGGCTGCGGCGATGGCCGACGACCGCCACGACGAGCTCGTGGCGCACCCGGCGTGGACCCGCCTGAAGCGGGACGTCAGCGAGCTCCAGGTCCTGCAGGTCAAGGACGGGTCCGTGCCGGACGAGGAGCAGCACGCCCGCGCCCGCGAGCTGGTGCACGCGATCGTCCGGTCCGTCGACGAGCTGGCACCCGCGCTGCCGCACGACGAGGACTACCTGACGGCCGTCGGCAAGGACCTGACGCGCTGGTCCGACGCCGGGTTCGGGGTCCCCGACTTCCTCGACTCCCTCGTCGCGTTCCACCCGCAGCGCCAGCGCGTCGACGGCCTGCCGCACCTGGTGCTCTTCCCCATGTACACACAGAACGGCAGCACCGACCGGCGCGTCGAGGCGGTCCTGCTCCAGGTGCGCTGGCCGGACCTCGTCGCGCACCTCGAGGCCGAGCAGTTCAGCAACGCGCTCTTCGTCCCGGTGACGTTCCTCGACTTCACGCCCGGCTACGACACCAACTCCGCGGTGCTCTTCCCGGAGACGGTCGCCGTCCGCGAGGTACCGACCTTCACGTGGGGGGCGATCTTCGCCGACCGCGAGGCCGCCCGGTTCCGCCGGGTCGTGCGCGCCGCGGCCGACACCACCCGGCTCGCGCTGCCGCCGGACGCGGCGCGGCTGCTCGACGACCAGCGGCTCGCCGAGGAGACGTTCGTCCTGTGGGACCTGGTGCACGACCGCACCCACATGCGCGGCGACCTGCCGTTCGACCCGTTCATGATCAAGCAGCGGATGCCGTTCTTCCTCTACTCCCTGGAGGAGCTGCGCTGCGACCTCACGGCGTTCCGGGCGGCGGTGCGGCTCGAGGACGACGGCGTCCCGCACGCGCGGTACGTGCAGTACGCGATCCTGTTCGACCGCCTGTTCCGGTTCCCCGTCACGGGCACCCGCGTGCGCAACTACGACGGCCTCGGCGGTCAGCTGCTGTTCGCCTGGCTGCACCAGCACCACGTGCTGCACTGGACGGACTCGCGGCTGACGATCGACTGGCCGCAGGTGCCCGACGCGGTGATCGCGCTCGCCGAGCAGATCGAGCAGCTCTACTGGCGCTCGATCGACCGGCCGAAGACTGCGCACTGGCTCGCCGCGTACGCGCTGGTGTCCGGCACGGTGACGCCGCACCCGGCGTCCGCATGGGCACGCGGGGACCTGCCGCTGGACGGACCGCCCAAGGGGTTCACCGACGCGGTCCTTGACGACGAGTTCCCGCTGTCGATGTTCTACGAGGCGCTGTCCCGCAAGATCGGCGACGTCGTCGCGTCCACGAGCGGGATCACCGCCTGAGCGCGGTAGTTCCCGGACAGGGTGGGGTCGGGCGGCACCAGGTCCACGCCACCGCCGACCTCCGAGCCCTCTCTCGTGCCGCCGGTGGACAGCGTCAGGCTGCACATCTCGTCGACCTCCCGCCAGAAGGCGTCGTCGTACCAGTAGCCGGTGTGGCTCAGCACGCGCGGCAGGGGCTGGTCGACGACGTACCGGTGCGTCGGCGGGTCGACGAGCTCGACGTCGACGCTGTCGGGGATCGTCGAGCTGCCCGAGCTGACGTGGCCCCCGATGTAGTCGGTCGCGTAATGGACGTTGCGCCAGAGCACCGGCCCGATCCCGGCGGTGTCGTCGGTGATCCCGGCGAGGAACCCGTCGCTGAACAGGGCAGGGAACGCCCAGCGGTACAGCTTGCCGAGGGGTGACCCGAACGTGATGAGGCCGATCGCCGGCTCCTGTCCGGCCCGACCCGACGTCCTGCCGAGCGCGGCGGCGGCGATCACGCTGCCCTGGGAGTGCGCGGACACCACGACCCGGCCGCCGTTGTCGTGCAGGCGCCAGATGCGGCGCGTCAGCTCGGGGACGGCGCGCTCGGCGTAGGCCGGCGGGGCGAACGGGTGGAACGCCCGCGGGAAGAACGTGCCGACGTCGAAGAGCGACCCGAGGACGCGGCGCCACCGCTCGTTGCGCCACGCGAGGGTCAGCACCAGGACGTACAGGGGCGGGAAGGCGACGGCGACCTTGGTGCCGATCCCGACGAAGAACATCGGCGGCTCGCGGTGCTGGAGCAGCACCTCGTTGAGGAAGAGCACGAGCCCGACCACCGCGCACACGGTGAGCGCGACGAACAGGACGGCGACGGCACGCGAGTGGTCGCCGACGAACCGCATGGTGGCGACCTTGTGCACCCAGGGCGTCGGCCGACCTGCCCGCTGGCGCCCGCGTGCGCCGAACAGCGGCGGGTCGAACGCGGAGCGCCACCACGCCGCCCCCGCCCCGGCGGACTCGCCGGCCTCGACCGCGGGGATCCCGGCGGCCGCGTACTGCGTGCGCAGGTCCGCCTCGACCGTCGGGGCGTTCGCCGTGGTCCGGTGGCGCAGGACGACCAGGAACGTGGCCCCGAAAAGCAGCACCAGGAGGATGAGCCCGAGCGAGAGGATCGACGCGAGCGAGCCGATCGCCATGGGGACGTAGATGGTGCCCGGCGCGGCGGTGGTGCCGGTGTCCGGGCCGAAGCCCCATGCGACCGTGCCGACGACGCCCGCGACGTAGACGATGGCGGACAGCAGCACGGTGTTCGCGACGACCAGGGCGATCGTGTTCATGACGAACGGGCCCGCCCAGGGGAAGGTGCTCAGGCGGGGCACCGGCTGGTTGTCCCGGCGCAGCTTGTGCACCTGCCACCTCCGGTAGAACCACGCCAGGGACTGCTGCACGGCGAGAGGCACCAGCAGGACGAGGCTGACACCCCAGACGACGTTGAGCGCCGGGCGGGCACCCGGCAGCATCCCCGCCGGACCCGGGTCCGACGGCAGCAGGACCGCAGCCGTCCCGGCCAGGACGAGGGCCGCGGTGGTGAGCGTCAGCGCGACCCGGCCGAGGTCCGGCTGCGCGTCGTCGAACGCGAGCATGCCCATCAGGAGCAGCAGCGCGAGGGCCGCCGCGACGGTGGCCACCTGCCCGTAGGACCCCGCACCGCTGCCGGCCCCGAGGGCCGCTGTGGACCAGCCGAGCATGAGCGCGACGACGCCGAGGCAGGCGGTGAGGTGGATCCGCGACAGGAACCGGTGCCACTCGAGACCCGCCCAGAAGTCGGCCGCGCGCAGCCCGCCGTCGAGGGCCGCCGCGCACCGCAGGGACGGCGGGGGCGGGGCCGCGGTGGTGACGTCCGGCGCTCCGGGCTCGGCGCTGATCGGGGTCGGCGGCACGACGCTCTCGTAGGACGACCGCGAGTGCCGAGCGAGCACCGCGAACACCAGTGCCACCAGGACGGCCGCCAGGGCGCCGAGCACGATGCGGTTGCCCGGGCGGTCGACCGCAGTCCACGTCTCGACGGTCTGGTTCCACCAGGACGTGACGCCCCCCGGCACCCCGTCCTGCTGCGCTGCCGGGTCCGGGCTGGGCAGCGGCTGCGTCCGGCCCCACTGGTAGGCGAGGACGTCGAGCGCCAGGTAGGTCACCATCGCCGCGGTGCTCAGGGTCAGGGCCAGTGCCGACAGCCGCGCGAACCACCGGAACACCCACAGCGTGGCGGGTCGGCTGACCTCCTCCTCGCCGGCCGTGACCCAGCGCCGGGCCATCCAGCCGGCCATGTTCGCCAGCATCGAGGGCAGGAGCAGGGCCCACAGCGCACGCATCCGGCTCCGCGAGGTCAGTCCGCCCCACGAGTAGGCCTCCCGATGACGCCCGGCCGCGTCGGTGGTCCGGTAGAAGCCGGCGACGCGGTCCCCGGCGACGCGGGTGGGCGTCGGGTCGCCGAGCAGCGACTCCGGGCTGGTGCCGCCGACGCCGTGCACGCGGATCTCGGTGAGTCCGCCGAGCTCGACGGGTGCGGGCACCAGCCCGCCTGATCCTGGTGCTGTCGACATCGGAGGCTCCTGTTCGACGGGCGCGAGCGCTGCTGGTGAGAAGGGGTCGGCGACCCGGGTCGCAGATACGGGGACCTGCCGGTCAGCCCGCGGGCTCCGTCGGCGCCCACCGGGGCTCGTCCGTGCCCCACCGGCTCGGCGGGCGGTCCCAGTCCGTCGCGAGCCCCGCGACGCCGACCGGCGAGCGCGCGTGGCGGACGTGGCCGTAGACCGAGTCCGTCTCCACCAGCCAGCGGTCGGGGTCGGCGGCCGCGACCGGACCGGCGTCGCGGGGCGGCGCGAGCATCCCGCTGAGCAACCACGACGCGGTCCCCGCCAGGGAGAGCCGGACGTGACGGCCCGTCCCCTCCGTCAACCCGCGCAGGACGGCGGCGGCGATCAGGTACCCCGTCCCGTGGTCGAGCGCCTGGGCGGGCAGGACACCCGGGCGGCCGTCCGGCCCGCGGGTGAGGTCGGAGATCCCGCACCGGGCCTGGACCAGGCTGTCGAACCCGCGCCGGCCGGCCCACGGGTCGTGCCAGCCCCACGCGTCGAGCTCGACGACCAGAAGGCCGGGCCGGCGGTCGTGCAGAGCGGCCGCGTCGAGCCCGTGGCGGTCGAGGGCGCCGGGCCGGTAGCCCGTGACCACGACGTCGGCGCTCCGCAGCAGGTCCTCGAGCACCGTACGGTCGGCGGCGTCGTCGAGCGCGAGCCGGGTCGACCGCTTGCCGAAGCCGGTGTCGATGTGGGTGCCCTCGTCCTCCGGCAGCCAGGGTGGATCCACCCGCAGCACGTCCGCCCCGAGCAGGCCGAGGGTCCGGGTCGCGACGGGGCCCGCCAGCACCCGCGTGAGGTCGAGGACCCGGATCCCGTCCGCCGGGCGGGTGACCGTGTGCTCCCGCCGCGACGTGCCGGCGCCGGTCGGACGGGTGGTGACCAGGGGTTCGCCTAGGGGGCCGGGAGGCGCCACGGCGACCGCGAGCCCGCCCGCCGCGTAGGCCTGCTCCTGCACGTCCGTCGCGGAGTGCTCGGCGACGACGCGGGACAGGCGTTCGGCCAGGGCGGCGTCGTCCCCCGACTCCGGGATGCCGAGCGCGACCAGCAGTCGCGCACGGTGGTGGGGGTAGTTCGCGTGCGTGCGGACCCAGCCGTCAGCGGCCTCCCAGAAGCCCGACAGGGGCGCGAACAGCGGGATCGGACGGCCGTCCACCCGCAGGTGCCGCTCGCTGGTGAACGCGACCGCGACCGCTCCTTCGTCGACGCGGACCTCCGGCACGGTGCGTCCGGTGCGCGCCGCCAGGAGCTCCGCGGCGGCGAGCGAGCAGGCACCGACGGCCGCACGGGCGAGCTCGCGGACCGGCAGCCCGGACGTCAGCCCCGGGACGCCGACGTACGTGACGTGATCGACCAGGTCGTCGCTTCCGCCGAGGGCGTGCCAGGCGTACGTCGTGCCGTCATCCATGTCCACCGTCGGTGTGCTCGGGCAGGACGGCCTCCGACCGGCCGTGGAACGAGGCGACGAGCCGGGCGACCAGGACCGCGAGGAACACCTGGCCGACGAGCGCCTCGAACGTCGCGATGCTGCGGCCTGGGAACTCCGCAGCGGTGTAGTCGCCGTACCCGAGCGTGGTCAGCGTCGTGTACGAGAAGTACTGGAACGAGCGCGCGTTGGCGGCCTCGCCGGAGGCGAAGAACTCGCCCGCGGTGAGCGCGTCCATGACGCCGAAGAGGCTCGCGAAGAACATGCCGATGATCAGGTACGCGCTCAGGGCGCCCGCGAGCGACTGCACCGTGACCGCGGTCCGGCGCAGGATCCGGTCGAGGATCACCACCAGCGCGGTCATGAGGATCACGCAGACCACGGCATCGATCACGCCGTCCGCCGCGGCCTGGGGGAGGGCGAGGAGCGCCACCACGACGACGACGGCCGAGACGACGAGCACGATGCGGACGAACCGCTTCTGGTGGGGCATCGGCCGGGAGGTCCGCACCGCCAGACCGAGGGTGAAGAGGTACAGCACGAGCACGATGAGCTCGACCCACAGTGCGGAGCTCAGCGCGTAGGCGACGTACGCGGTGACCAGCAAGGACAGGACGATCCCGAAGTCGTCGGTGCCCGTGCGCCGGGCGAGGAAGGAGCGGCGGCGGGGTGGGGTCGCGGCGCCTGACTCGTCCGGTTCTGTCACGTTCCGGAGGCTAGCAGCGCGGGTCTCAGCCGAGCATGACCAGGTCCCGCACGTCGTCGTCGGGCAGCACGTCCGCGACCGCGGTGACCTCCAGCTCGTCGAGGTCGGCGTACCCGTGGTGCACGTTGAGGAACGCGGTGTCGGAGGCGTCGCGACCGGTCGCGATCCGCACCAGGCTCGTGCGCGGAGCGAGGGTCGTGGCGTCGACGACGTACCACTGGCCCTCCAGGTGAGCCTCGGCCACGGCGTGGAAGTCCATCGGTGACAGGCCCGGCGCGTAGACGGAGACCAGCCTCGCGGGCACGTCCAGCGCGCGCAGGAGCGCGATGACCAGGTGCGCGTAGTCGCGGCAGACGCCCTCGCGGCCCAGCAGCGTCTGCACCGCACCGTCGGTGGGCAGGCTCGACCCCGGGACGTACGACAGCCGGGACCCGACCCAGGAGCTCACGGCGGACAGCAGGTCGAACCCGCGCAGGCCCGCGAACTCCGCGTGCGCCGTGGGGCCGAGCGTGTCCGACTCGCAGTAGCGGCTCGGCCGCAGGTAGCGCAGCAGGTCGGCCTCGTCGGAGGCGACGGGTGCCGCGCGGCCGCGGACCGCGGCCGAGTAGTCGAGCACGAGGCGGCCGACGTCCGCCTGCACGACGTGCAGCCGCGTCCCGTGGTGGTCGGGGACCTCGCGCACCTCGACCGGCGCACCGTCGAGCGTGATCCGCAGGGACTCCTGCGCGACGAGCTGGGTGGACACGGCGAGCTCGAAGGCGAGCGTGGCGGGGGAGGTGACGTCGAGGGACAGGTGGGCGCTCAGGTCGCGATGCACGCGCCCATCGTGGTGCACAGATGTGCAGCGCGCCTCTGGGGACTACCAGGCAGAACGCACGTAGTCCTTGAGGAAGCAGCCGTACAGGTCCTCGCCGGCCTCGCCGCGCACGATGGGGTCGTACACGCGGGCGGCGCCGTCGACCAGGTCGAGCGGGGCGTGGAAGCCCTCCTCGGCCAGCCGGACCTTGGTCGGGTGGGGGCGCTCGTCGGTGATCCAGCCGGTGTCGACGCTGGTCATGAGGATGCCGTCCGTCGCCAGCTCGGTGGCGCTCGTGCGGGTCAGCATGTTGAGCGCCGCCTTCGCCATGTTCGTGTGCGGGTGGCCGGGGCCCTTGTACCCGCGCGAGAAGACGCCCTCCATGGCGGACACGTTCACCACGTACGCACGGGCGCCGGCGGTCGCCTTCATGGCACCGCGCAGGCGGCTGACCAGGATGAACGGCGCGGTCTGGTTGCACAGCTGGACCTCGAGCAGCTCCATCGGGTCCACCTGGTCGACCGTGTGGACCCAGCTGTTGGTCTCCGCGGTGTCCGGCACCAGGCCGCCCGCATCGATCGCGGTGCCGGCCACGAGCCGCTCGAGCGAGGCGTGCTCGGCACTCAGCGCCAACGTCGCGACGGCGCCGGCCGAGATGCTCGTGAGCTCGGTGACGGAGCCGGCGAGCGCGACGGGGTGGGCGCTGCTGGTCCGGCCGAAGGTCGTGATCTGCGGCAGCGGGCGGTCCGGCAGCGGCTCCAGCTCCGCGTCGGCGAGGTGCGTGTACGCGCCGGGGGAGCGGCGGACCGTCTGCGCGGCGTTGTTGATGAGGATGTCGAGCGGGCCCTGCGCGGCGACGTAGTCCGCGAGCGCGACGACCTGGGCCGGGTCGCGCAGGTCGATGCCGACGATGCTCAGCCGGTCGAGCCAGTCGGCGCTTTCCGGCATCGCGGCGAACCGGCGTGCCGCGTCGCGGGGGAACCGGGTGGTGATCGTCGTCGTCGCGCCGTCCCGCAGGAGCCGCAGTGCGATGTACATGCCGATCTTGGCGCGGCCGCCCGTGAGCAGCGCACGCTTGCCGGTCAGGTCGGTGCGGGCGTCGCGCTTGGCGTGGTTGAGCCGCGCGCACGCGGGGCACAGCTGGTGGTAGAACGCGTCGACCTCGACGTACGGCTCCTTGCAGATGTAGCAGGGCCGGGCCTTCAGGAGCGTCCCCGCGGTCGCGCCCTGCGCGCTGGAGACGAGCGGGATGCCCTGGGTCTCGTCGTCGATGCGGCCCGGGCTGCCGGTGGCGGTCGCGTGGATGACCGCACGGTCGGCGGCGCTGATGGCGTCCCGCTTCTCGGCGCGCCGCTGCTTCTTGGCGGCCTTGAAGAGTGCCGACGTCGCGCGCCGGGCGAGGGCGAGGTGCGGGTGGTCGGACGGGAGCCGGCTGATCTGGTCCGCGACCCGCAGGAACACGTCGAGGTCGGCGGGGTCGACGCCGTCGAGCGCCGGAGGGGTCGTGGTGAGGGCAGTCATCGTGCGGGTCCTAGCTGGTCGTCAGGGGAGTGGCCGACGAGCAGGGAGCACGAGAGCCGGGCGCGCGGGGGAACGGTCGATCTTACCTGCCCCCCGGCGAGGGCCTCCGAGCCCTCGGTCCCCATCGGGCGGTCTCCCGACAAATCGGGACAGACGAGCCTCGGCGGCGCTACGTTCGATTCCGCAGGTGCCCGCCGGAGACGGCAGTCCAGCCAGAGCTCCGGACGGATGAACTGGAGGAGCACAGGTGAGCGAGACGTCCGACCCGTTCGGCCCGATCCACGGCCGGCCCAGCTTCCGCGATCACATCGACCGCGGGACGTTCCCCGCCCACGGCTTGGAGCCGGACGAGGCCTACGAGCTCATCCACACCGGCCTCATGCTCGACGGACGGGAGACGCTCAACCTCGCGTCCTTCGTCACCACGTGGATGGAGCCGCAGGCCGAGAAGCTGATCCACGACACGCTCCGCAAGAACCACATCGACCACGAGGAGTACCCGGCGGCGTCGCTGATCGAGGAAGCCTGCGTGCACATGCTGGGCGACCTGTTCAACGCGCCCGACCCCACCGCCGTCGTCGGCGTGGCCACGATCGGGTCCTCCGAGGCGATCATGCTCGGCCTGCTCGCCCACAAGCGCGCGTGGCGGGACCGGCGCCGGGCCGCTGGGCTGCCGACGGACCGGCCCAACGTGGTCTTCGGCGCGGAGACCCATGTGGTGTGGGACAAGTTCGCGAACTACTTCGACGTCGAGATGCGCAAGGTGCCGATGAAGGCGGACCGGTTCGTGCTCAACGCGCACGACGTCGAGGCGCACGTCGACGAGAACACGATCGCCGTCGGTGCGGTGCTGGGGACCACCCACATCGGCGAGGCGGACCCGATCGAGGAGATCAACGACCTCCTGGTGCGGATCAAGGCCGAGAAGGGCTGGGACATCCCGCTGCACGTCGACGGCGCGAGCGGCGCGTTCATCGCCCCGTTCGCCGAGCCCGACCTGCGCTGGGACTTCCGCCTCGAGCAGGTCGCGTCGATCAACGTGTCCGGCCACAAGTACGGCCTGGTCTACCCGGGTGTCGGCTGGCTGATCTTCCGGGACGCCTCGAAGCTGCCGGAGGACCTCGTGTTCAGCGTGAACTACCTCGGCGGCGCGCAGCCCACCTACACGTTCAACTTCTCCCGCGGCTCGGCCATGATCCAGGCGCAGATGTACAACTTCCTGCGGCTCGGACGCAGCGGGTACACGTCGATCGTGGAGACGATGCTCGCCAACGCCCGGTTCCTCAACGAGAGCCTCGAGGCGAGCGGACGCTTCGAGATCCTCAACCCCGGGCTGGCGGAGCCGGTGGTCACCTTCTCGATCAAGGGGGACCCGGGCTTCGACGTCTACCACCTGTCGGCCCGCCTGCGCGAGGACGGCTGGATCGTCCCGGCGTACAGCCTGCCGCCCGACGCGGACGCGGTGCACCTCCTGCGCGTCGTCGTCCGGCTCGACCTGAGCCGCATGATGGTCGAGCTGCTCCTGCGCGACCTCATGGCCGCGTGGGACGCGCTCGTCGCGGAACAACCCGTGCACACTCCGACGGCCAAGCCCGACGTGTGGACGTCACCTGCGCACGCCGCGGCCAAGAGCAAGGCACGCACCGGCCTGCAGAAGTGACCTCGACCGTCCCCGACCTGCCCGCAGGCTGGCGGGTCCTGCACACCCACGGCCCGCTGGGGTTCGTCACGCACGCGGTGCTGGTGCGCCCGGACGGCAGCGAGGTCGAGTGGAGCTCGCGGCGGCACCGCAAGGGTCTGGGCCTGCGGCTCGCCGGCGTCCGGGCCGAGGGTGGTCGTGCCAGCGCGATGAGCTGGTGGATCGGGAGCCTGTTCGCCGTCGGGTCGCTCTGCTTCGCCCTCGGGTCGGTGCCGCTGTACTTCGACACGCTCGACCCGGCCGTGGTCGCCGGCACGTTCTTCGTCGGGTCGATCTTCTTCACGTCGGCCGGCTACCTGCAGTTCCACGAGACCCTGCGGGCGCCCGGCGGGGTGCTCGCCGAGTCGGCGCGGCCGAGCCGGCTGGCGTCGCTGGTGGGCTGGCAGCCACGCCGGATCGACTTCTGGGCGGTGCTCGTCCAGCTCGTGGGCACGGTCTTCTTCAACATCAGCACCTTCTCGGCGACCCAGGCCGACCTGACGACGGCGCAGGCCCGGCACCTCATCTGGGCACCCGACGTGCTCGGGTCCATCTGCTTCCTCGTCGCCAGCTGGTTCGCCTACGCCGAGGTGAACCGGGGCGTCCTGCCGCGCTCCGACCGCTCGATCGGGTGGCGCATCGCGGCGCTGAACATGCTCGGCTCCGTCGCGTTCGGGGTCTCCGCCGTCGCCGCGCGCTACGTGCGTTCCACGGGCGAGCTGGCCAACCTCGAGCTGGTGAACCTCGGCACGTTCGTGGGCGCGGTGTGCTTCTTCGTCGGCGCCGTGCTGCTGCCCGTGGAGTCCGCGAAGGAGCGATCGTCGGCCTGACCCCGCAGACTGCGTCCGTGGACGACGACCCGATCGCGCGGCTGCTCGCCGACCCGCCCGACCTGCCCGTGCGCGAGGGGCTCGCCGACGTCGTCGCCGCGCTCCGGACCCGCGGAGTCGTCGTCGTGCAGGCGCCGCCCGGCACGGGCAAGACGACCCTGGTCCCGCCCGCGGTCGCCGCTGCCGTCGCCGGGCGCGTCGTGGTCACCCAGCCGCGCCGGATCGCGGCACGTGCGGCCGCGCGCCGGCTGGCCCAGCTGCTCGGCGAGCCCGTCGGCCGCACCGTCGGGTTCTCGGTCCGGGGCGAGAGCTCCACGAGCGCCGCGACGAGGGTCGAGGTGGTCACCACCGGTGTGCTCCTGCGGCGCCTGCAGCGCGACCCGGAGCTTCCAGGGGTCGGGGCGGTGATCCTCGACGAGGTCCACGAGCGGCACCTCGTCGACGACCTCGGCCTGGCCCTGCTGGTCGACGTCCGGGCACACCTGCGCGACGACCTCGTGGTGGTGGCGATGTCCGCGACCGTCGAGGCCGAACGCACCGCCGCGGTCCTCGGCGGGGGCGAGCCCGCGCCGGTCGTCGCGGTCCCCGGTGCCCTGTTCCCCGTCGAGGAGGTGTGGTGCCCCGCACCCGCGCGCACCGCCCGGACCGACGAGCGCGGGGTGACGCCCGGCTTCCTCGACCACGTCGCGTCGACCGTCCGGCGCGCGCTGGCGGAGCGCACGGGGGACGTCCTGGTCTTCGTGCCGGGCGCCGGGGAGGTCGACGGGATCGTGCGACGGCTCGCCGGGCTGGAGGGGGTCGACGTCCGCCCGCTGCACGGTCGGCTGTCCGGGCACGTGCAGGACCTGGCCCTCGCGGCGGGTCCGCGGCGACGGGTCGTCGTCTCGACGGCCGTGGCGGAGTCGTCGCTCACGGTGCCAGGGGTCCGGCTGGTGGTCGACGCGGGACTCTCGCGCGAGCCGCGCACCGACCACCGACGCGGGCTCGCCGGGCTGGTGACCGTCGGGGTGAGCCGGGCGTCCGCGGAGCAGCGGGCCGGCCGGGCCGGTCGTGAGGGACCCGGTGCGGTGTACCGGTGCTGGTCCGCGCACGACCACGCCCGCCTCGTCGCCCACCCGGAGCCGGAGATCCTCACGGCGGACCTCACGGCGTTCGCGCTCGAGCTGGCGTGCTGGGGGAGCCCCGACGGCGTCGGCCTCGCCCTGCTCGACCGTCCACCCGCCGCGGCGATGGCGGTGGCGCACGCGACGCTCGTCGCACTGGGCGCCGTCGACGCCGACGGTCACCCGACCGCGCGGGGACGAGCCGTGTCCGCGGTGCCTGCCGACCCCCGGCTCGCCCGCGGTGTGCTGGACGGTGCTGCGCTCGTCGGGGCTCGACGCGCCGCCGAGGTGGTCGCCCTGCTCACCGACGACGTGCGCGCCCCCGGTGGTGACCTGGTCGCGGCGCTGCGTGCCCTGCGTCGCGGGGGACCGCAGTCCGGACCGTGGCAGGCCCAGGTGGGCAGGCTGCGGTCAACGGTAGCGCCCGGGCCCGCGCCCGAGGACCTCGGCGACGACCTCGCGGTGGGGCTCGTCGTCGCCCTGGCTCATCCCGACCGCATCGCCCGGCTGCGTCCCGGCGGGTCGACGTACCTCATGACGTCCGGCACGGGCGCGGTGCTGCCACCCGGCTCCGGGCTGACGGGACTGCCCTGGCTCGCCGTCGCCGACGCCGACCGTGGCGCCGGCCGCCGGGACGCCACGATCCGGTCCGCGGCGCCCATCGACCTCGAGCTGGCCACGGAGGCCGCGCCGGCGCTGCTGCGGGACGACGAGGTCGTCGCGTGGGCGGACGGCGCGGTCGTCGCGCGCCGCGTCCGGCGGCTCGGCGCGATCGAGCTCACGTCCGTGCCGCTCGCCGACCCGTCACCGGCGCTCCTCGTGGAGGCGCTGCGCGACGGGCTGGCGCGCGAGGGACTGGCCCTGCTGCGCTGGACGGACGCCGCCACGGGTCTGCGGCAGCGGATGGCGTTCCTGCACCGCGCGCTCGGTGCACCGTGGCCCGACGTGTCCGACGACGCCCTCCTGGCGCACCTCCAGGACTGGCTCGGACCGGACCTCGCCCGGGTGCGGGGCGCCCGGGACCTCAGCCGCGTGGACGTGGTGCAGGCGGTGCGCCGGCTCCTCCCGTGGCCGGACGCGAGCCGGCTCGACGCCCTCGCGCCCGAGCGCATCACCGTGCCCAGCGGATCGAGCCTGCGCGTGGACTACACGGGCGACCAGCCGGTGCTCCCGGTCCGGCTCCAGGAGGTCTTCGGGTGGCGGGCCACGCCGAGGCTCGCCGACGGGCGGGTCCCGGTGCTCCTGCACCTGCTCTCGCCCGCGGGTCGTCCTGCCGCGGTCACCGCCGACCTGGAGTCCTTCTGGAGCAGCGGCTACCTGTCGGTCCGGGCAGAGCTGCGCGGCCGGTACCCGAAGCACGCGTGGCCCGACGACCCGCTCACCGCGGCACCGGTGCGTGGTGTCCGTCGCTAGGTCAGTCGGCCATGCCGGTGTCGTCGCACGGCGGCGTCACGTCGAGGCCGACCTCGACCAGCTCCGCGTTCACGATGCGGACCGTGCGCTCCATCGCGACCGGCTCGAGCTTGCCCACCTCGTCCCCGTGCGGGTGGTCGAAGAACCCGAGCAGGAGCAGGAGCAACGTGATGACCACGGTCACGCTGCCCATCAGCAGGCCCTGCGTGACGGGTCCTTCCGCCGAGTCGGCGAAGAACAGGACGTACACGAAGATCACGCCCGAGATCACGAACAGGACGAGCCACAGGGGCAGGGGGATCAGACCCTCCGCGCCGTGCACGCGGTCGATGCGGGCCTGCTCCCGGGCGGACGTCTGGTCCATCCACCGGTCGTACGCGGACTGCTCGACGTCGGTCTGCGGCTCGACGGTCTCGATGGTCTCGAACAGCGCCGGACCCCACGGGTTGAACGCATCACCGAGCGTGCCGTCCTGCATCCGCGGCCACTCGACGCCGACGACGGCCCGGGCGTAGCAGACGAGCTGGCCGGTGAGCTCCTCGCGCACGTCGGCGGGCAGGAACTGGGCGGTCTGCACCTGCTGCGCGACCGTGACGGCCTCGGTCTCCGCACCGGAGCGCGCCTCGTCGTACGACTGGAACGCCAGGAAGATGATGAACCCCAGCAGGACCGAGAACCCGGTCGCCAGCACCCCGAACACGCCGGACGCGCGGTCCCCGTCGCTGAAGTAGCTGCCCTCCGGGGCGCGTCGCCGCACCAGCAGCATGGCGGTCACGGTGAACGCCGTGACGCCGAGCGTGATCAGCGCGCCCACGACGATGTTCATGCGGCGGGGCTCGCGAGGCGGTCACGTCGGGGCACAGGCTCAAGATAGGGCCAAACCGGACCCGTCGTGCGGCACCATGTCGTCATGCGCGATGCGACGAAGGCGCCCGGCGGTCTGCTCCGCCAGACCTGGTGGCGTGCCCGCGACTACGCCGCGGTGCTGGCGTGGCAGGCCTCGGGCTTGGTCTCGCGCGTGGATCCCGAGACCCTTCGCCGGCCCGAGAACCCGGTCGGGCCGCCCGTCGTCCTCGTCCCTGGGGTGTACGAGTCGTGGCACTTCCTGCTCCCGCTGGCGACGCTCCTGCACGGCCACGGCGTGCGGGTCCACGTGCTCCCGGACCTGGGCACCAACCGCCGGCCCGTCCTGCGCGGCGCGAGCGTGCTCGGTCGGTACCTCGCCGCGCACGACCTGCGCGACGTCGTCGTGGTGGCGCACAGCAAGGGTGGGCTGATCGGCAAGCTCGCGATGCTGCGGGAGGACCCCGACGGCCGCACCGCGTCGATGATCGCGGTCAACACGCCGTTCGCCGGGTCGTCGTACGCGCGCTGGTTCGTGACGCCCGCGGTGCGCGCGTTCATCCCGAGCGACGCCACGATCGTCGCGCTCGACGCCGAGCGCACCGTCAACCACCGGATCACGTCCGTGTACAGCTGGTGGGACCCGCACATCCCGGCCGGCAGCTCGCTCGACGGCGCCACGGAGGTGGTGCTCGACACACCGGGACACTTCCGCCCCCTCGCAGACCCGCGGCTCCACGAGCTCCTGCTGCTGCGGATCGTCGGGCCTCAGCTCCGCGGGAGCTGAAGCACCCGCGTGTAGCCGGGGGAGTCGGGGTCGTCGACGATCTCGCGTCCGTCGAGCCAGGACGAGATGACGTGCGAGAGCTCGCCCGGGTGGCTGAAGTTGATCGCGTGCGCCGCGCCCTCGATCAGGGCGACCGTGGTGTGGTCGCTCGCCAGCCGGCTCACCTCCCGGACCCGCACGGGCGGTGGCATCAGCGGGTCCTTGCTGCCGATGACCGCCAGCGTCGGCACGGGCGTCTTGAGGAGCCGCTCCAGGGAGGGGAACCGGGTCATCTCGCTGAAGAGGTGGAACGTGTTCACCGGTCCGAATCGCAGATAGTCGGGGACGGCCACCCTCGCCATCCTCCGGTTCTCCCGGGCCCCGTCGATCGCGAGCTGCCGGATGGCGCGGCCCAGACCCTGGTTGTGCACGCCGCCGGCAGGGGACACCAGCACGATCCGGTCGACCCGGTCGGGTGCGGCGTGCGCGACCTCGAGACTGATCGGGCACCCCAGGGAGTTGCCGACGAGGATCACCCTGTCCAGCTCCAGGGCGTCGAGGATCTTGAGCAGGGCGAGCGCCAGGGCCGGGATCCCGAGCGTGTACTCCCAGTTCGCGCTCCTGCCGTAGCCGGGCAGGTCAGGGACGACGTTGCTCGCCCGCCCGGCCAGCGCCCGGGCCGTCGGCATGAGGTACGCGCCCGAGATCGCGAAGCCGTGCACGTGCACGATCGGCAGGGCGCCGGGCACCGGATCGCTCACGCGATAGAAGACGTCGTGCCCTTCCACCTCGACGGTGCTCTCGGTCCATCCGGCGCCCATGTCCACCATGCGACAGATCGTGACAGAGCGACCCTCTGTTGGCGAGACGCACGTCGCGGCGCGCCGCGTGCGTCGTCCGAACGCACACCAGCGGCACCTCGACGTCGAGGTGCCGCGGGTGAGCGTGGGTCTCGTCCGACGTCAGCGCAGCCAGCCGAACCGCTGCACGAGCGGCAGGCGTGCCCACCGACGACCGAGGCCCCACGTGTCTCCGGCGAGGAGCGTCGCGCAGACGACCAGGACCAGGGCGTAGATGATGTGGTAGTCCACCAGCGGGTTGTTCGAGCCCTGCAGGAGGGGCCACTCGGCGATCCACATCGAGACCATCAGCAGCGAGCCGGCGACTGCCGACACCCGCAGGCCGATGCCCAGCATGACGGCGGTGCCGACGCCCAGCAGGCAGAGCATGAACAGCCAGTCGGTGACCGGGCTCGCCATCGAGGCGAGCACGTCCTTGAACGGACCCACCGCGGCGAACTGCATGAAGCCCTGGCTCGGGGTGCCGCCGTTGATCCACGAGAGGCTCGGGTCGCCCTCGGCCACCGCGGCGCCCGTGCTGTAGTGCAGCCCGAACGTCTTGTCGAGGAACGCCCACAGGAAGATGAAGCCCGTGGCGAGCCGGGTGACGGCGAGCCAGCGACGGCCCGTCGAGGATGTGACCAGGTCGTCTTCGACCAGGGTCGCGGGGTGCGTCGAGGTGCTGACCTCGGGATGGCTTGTGGCCATGATGATCAATCTCCTCCGTGGCGGTCCTGTGAAGGACCCGTAGATGAACCGTGCCGACGGGTCCACAGTGCGCCGGTCCGCAACAGCGGTCCCAGGGTCGAAGGTCCTCTTCGTCCCAGGTCACGCGCGCATGACGGCGCGCGCGACCAGCCGGCGCGACGCGCGGAGGTGATCAGCTCAGGACAGCGGCACGGACCAGCGCAGGTCGGTCCCGCCCTCGGGCAGCGCGGTCACGACCACCGTCCCGCCCCGGCGTGCGGCCCGGTTCTCCAGGTTGGCCAGCCCGCTGCGCCGCGGGACGTCCCCGGGGATGCCGCGGCCGTCGTCCTGGACCTCGACCACCAGGTGCGAGCCGACCTCGACCCGGACCACGACGTCGTGCGCGCGGGCGTGCCGGGCGACGTTCGCCAGTGCTTCCCGGACCACGGCGACCGCGTCCTCCACGACGTCGTCCGGCACCGTCGCGGTGACCCCGTCGGTGCGCAGGCGCGGCAGGAAACCGAGCGACTGGCGCGCGCTGACCACCTCGGCGTCGATCCGGTGGCGCAGCCCGGTCCCGGTCCCGCCGGCCCGTGGGCCGAGCCGGAAGATCGCGGTGCGCACGTCCTTGATCGTCTCGTCGAGGTCGTCCACCGCGGACTCCAGCCGGCGGGCCACCTCGGGGCGCACCGCGTCGTGCGCGGCAGCGCCCTGGACGTCGAGACCGATGGCGAACAGCCGCTGGATCACCATGTCGTGCAGGTCCCGGGCGATCCGTTCGCGGTCCTCGAGCACGGCCAGCCGCGCGCGGTCCGCCTGGGCGTCCGCGACGTCGAGCGCGAGCGCGAGCTGCTCGCCGAACCCCGCGATGCTGGGCAGGTCCAGCTGCGGCGCCTCGCCCGCGGGGAACGACGCGGCGAGCGCGCCGACCCACCGGTCCCCGCTGCGCAAGGGCAGCGCGAGAGCCCACGTGCTGTCCTCGAGCTCGCGCAGCACGGGCCAGACGCCTGCGAGCTCCTCCGCCAGCGCCGTCGGCAGCTCGTCCTCCTCGCCGAACAGGGCCGAGCTCGTCGCACCAGCGGTCTCCTCGACCCGGGTCAGCACCGCGGCCAGCGCCTCGTCCCGGGGCAGGCCGCCGGTGAGCCACGACGACACGGCGGCAGCGGCCTCCAGCCAGAGCTCGTGCTGGCGGGCCTGGTGGTAGGCGCGCGCGTGACCGACCGCCACGCCGGCAGCAGCGGCCAACGCCACCGCGACCTGCTCGTCCCGCGCGGTGAAGTCGACGGGAGTGCCGCCAGGACCCAGCTTGTCGGTGAGGTAGAGGTTGCCGAACACCGCACCCCGGGCGCGCACGGGGACCCCCAGGAAGGTCTGCATCGGCGGGTGGTTCGCCGGGAAGCCGACCGACGACGGGTGGTCGGCGAGATCGTGCAGGCGCAGCACGTCCGGGGCCGTCGAGAGGTGACCGAGCACCCCGCGGCCCTCGGGCAGGTGACCGATCAGCAGCGCCGTCTGCGCGTCGATGCCCTGGTACACGAACTCCTGCAGCCCGCCGTGCTCGCCGAGCACGCCCAGGGCTCCGTACCGGGCGCCCGTCAGGCTGCACCCGGCAGCGACGAACCGCTCGAGGACGGTGGCCATGTCGAGGTCGGCGGTCATCGAGACGACCGCGTCCATCATCGCCTCGAGGCGGTCGTCTCGTTCGTTGCCGGAGTCCATGCCGTCGGGCCGCATGCTCGGAGCATAGGTCGGCCGACGGGTGATCAGGGTCTTTCGGCCCTGGGGTCCGGCATGTCCCGGGCGAACCCTGGAGGAAGTCGCGAGACCGAGGCACAAGGAGGTGAGGACGGTGCGCGCACTGGTGGTGTACGAGTCGTCGTTCGGGAACACGGGACAGGTGGCGCAGGCAGTCTGGGAAGGCATGCGTCGGCGGTTGTCGGACGTGGCCCTGCTGGATGTCGCGCACGCTCCGCGCCGACTGCCTCCGGAGCTGGAGCTGCTGGTCGTCGGCGCCCCGACGCAGGCGTTCGGCATGAGCCGGCCGAGCACCCGCGAGGACGCGCGCAGGACAGCGGGTGAGGACCCGAGCGACCTGTCGTTCGGCGTGCGGGAGTGGCTCAGGGAGCTCGAGCCCCCCGAGCGTCCGGTGCACGCCGCGACGTTCGACACGCGGATCCACACGCCGCACGTCCCCGGCTCCGCCGCGGTCGGTGCGTGGCGGGTCCTGCGGCGCGACGGCTACCAGGTCTCGGCGGAGGCGGAGAGCTTCTGGGTCCTGGGCATCCGCGGGCCGCTGCGCGACGGCGAGCTCGACCGTGCGCAGTCCTGGGGCACCAGCCTGGTCAGCCTGCTGAGAGGCCCGCACCCGATCGGCCCGGTCGGGGCGCCCGTCGGCTGACGGCGTCCTACTCGGGGTGCAGGCGGTTCTGCTCGGTGATGAACAGGGCCGCCTGCGTCCGCCCGCGCACCTCGATCTTGGCCAGCAGGCTCGAGATGTAGTTCTTCACGGTCTTCTCCGCGAGGAACATCCGCTCGGCGATCTCCCGGTTGCTCAGCCCTTCCCCGATGAGGTCGAGCACGGCGCTCTCCTGGGTGGTCAGCAGGTCGAGCCGAGGGTCGCGCTGCTGGGTCTCGCGCACCCGTGCGAGCACGCGCTGCGTGGTCGCCGCGTCGAGCAACGACTTCCCGGACGCCACCAGGCGGATGGAGTCGAGCAGCTGGGAGCCGCGGATCTCCTTGAGCACGTAGCCGGCCGCCCCCGCCGTGATGGCCGCGAGCAGGGCCTCGTCGTCCTCGTACGACGTGAGCATCAGGCAGCGGACGGAGGGGGCCAGCGAGGCGAGCTCGCGACACACCTCGATCCCGCTGCCGTCCGGCAGCCGCACGTCGAGGAGTGCGACGTCGGCCTCGGAGCGAGGGATGCGGACGAGGGCTTCCTGCGCGGTCGCTGCCTCGCCGACGACGGTGATGTCCGCGGTCGACTCGAGGAGGCGCAGAAGCCCCTGGCGGACGACCTCGTGGTCGTCGAGCAGGAACACCCGGATCTGTGGCATGGCGCCACTGTGCACCATCATCGGGGTGCGTGGCGGTCGAGAAACGCGTAGACCTCAGCATCTTCCACGCCGGGGAACGCGCCGGTGGGCAGCGGCGAGAGCACGTGCGCGTGCACGGCGGCGCTCGGCCACGCGTGCGGTGCCCACTGCGCGGCCAGCCCGGGGTCGGGCTGCCGGCAGCACGTCGGGTCGGGGCACCGGGACTCGCGACGCCGTGACGTGTCCCGGCCG
Source organism: Cellulomonas sp. Root485 (assembly GCF_001426705.1). Classification (GTDB taxonomy): domain Bacteria; phylum Actinomycetota; class Actinomycetes; order Actinomycetales; family Cellulomonadaceae; genus Cellulomonas. The sequence continues at coordinate 1,343,102 of NZ_LMFC01000001.1, forward strand.
CGGAACCACTTCGCAGCGCCGAAGGGGACCCCCACGGTGATCGAGAACCCACCCGCCGACGTCGAGCCCGTCTGCGTGGTGCACCAGAACGTCCCCTCGGGCGTGTCGGTGTACTGGTAGTACTCGCCCGCGCGGTCGCGACGCGTGAACGCCGAGCGGGCGGCCCACTCCCGGCACACGACCTGGCCCTCGATGGCGCCCGTGCTGTCCGTGGGGAAGCGGACGGCGTCGTTGCTGTACCCCTTGAACAGGGTGCCGTCGTCGCCCACCCGCAGGAAGTGCAGACGGATGTCGAGGTGCTCGGTGAGCAGGTTGGTGAGCCGTTGCGCGGCAGCCTCGTGGGTGACGCCGAACGAGTCGCGGAAGTCCTCGACGGCCAGCTCCTTGCGGCGCTTGGCGGCGCTCAGGTGGGCGACGGCCGCGGTGCGGGGCATGAGGCACGCCGCGGCGAAGTAGGTGATCTCGACCCGCTGCCGCAGGAAGTCCGCATAGCTGCGCGGCGTCGAGTGGGCCAGGACCCGGTGCGCGATCGCCTGGAGCGCCAGGGAGCGCAGGCCGTGTCCGCCGGGGATGGACGCCGGCGGCAGGTAGATGCGGCCGTTGGCCAGGTCGGTCACCGTGCGCGTGGAGTGCGGCAGGTCGTCGACGTGGATCAGCGTGAAGCCGAGGTCGGCGGCCATCGACGCGACGGCGCTGTGGGTCAGGGCGCCCGTGGTGTAGCCGGCCCGCCGCACCAGGTCCTCCGCCGCGGTCTCGATCTCGGGCAGGTGGTTGTTGCGCTCGCGCATCCACTGGCGCAGGGCCGTCGTGGCCCGGCGGGCCTCCTCGGGCGTCGCGATGGCGGCGTCGTCCCGGCGGGCGAGCTCGCGGTGCAGGCCGACGAGCGCCTCCAGGGCCTCGGTGGACAGGTTCTTCGCCGGACGTACGGTCGGCAGCCCGAGCGCCGCGTAGGTCGCCGTGCCCTGCGACCGGTCCAGCTCGATCTCGAGCGCGGCCCGCCGTGACGGCGGTGCGGCATCCAGGAGGTCCGTCGTGGTAGTGCCCAGCGCCGAGGCGAGGGACTGCAGCAGGCTCAGCCGTGGCTCCCGCCGGCCGTTCTCCACCAGGGAGAGCTGGCTGGCGGTCGAGCCGACGAGCTGCCCGAGCTCGTCCAGCGTGAGACCCCGCTCGGTGCGCGCGTGGCGGATGCGTCGGCCGAGCAGCAGCAGCTGGCTCCCCGCTGCGGTCGGCTCGCGCGGGTCGCTCGGCAGGTCGATGACCGGTCGGGGCGAGTTGGTGGCCATGACGTTGACGGTAGGCCAAGAATGCACGTTCTTGCACCTGCGGCGCTCTTGAGGATCTGCGGGAGTACTGTCGAGGGTAGAAGGAGACGAGAATTCCTCTCGTCCTGCCCTGCGAACAGGAGCCCTTCATGACGAGTTACGTCTCCCGGTTCCGTGATGGTGACAAGGACCAGAAGGACCTCCTCGGTGGCAAGGGCGCCAACCTGGCGGAGATGACGAACCTCGACCTGCCGGTGCCCCCGGGGTTCACGATCACCACCGAGGCGTGCCGCGCGTACATGCGCGACGGGCACGTACCGCCCGAGCTGCGCGTCGAGGTGACGCTGGCCGTCCGGGAGATCGAGGACGCGATCGGTCGACGGCTCGGGGACTTCCACGAGCCGCTGCTGGTCTCGGTCCGCTCCGGTGCGAAGTTCTCGATGCCCGGGATGATGGAGACGGTCCTGAACATCGGGCTCAACGACGCGTCGGTGAAGGGCCTGACCGAGTTCTCCGGCGACGAGCGGTTCGCGTGGGACTCCTACCGGCGGCTCATCCAGATGTTCGGCAAGACCGTGCTCGGGATCGACGGAGACGTGTTCGCGGCGGCGCTGGACGAGTGCAAGACCACGGTCGGCGCGACGACCGACGTCGACCTGACCGCGCAGGACCTGCGCGTGCTCGTGCAGAGGTTCAAGGAGATCGTCGTCGAGGAGACCGGTCGCGAGTTCCCGCAGCACCCGCGCGAGCAGCTCGACATGGCGATCGAGGCCGTCCTCGACTCCTGGAACACCGACCGTGCGCGGCTGTACCGCCGGCGCGAGCGCATCCCGCACGACCTGGGCACCGCGGTCAACGTCGTGAGCATGGTCTTCGGCAACCTCGGCGAGACGTCGGGGACAGGGGTCTGCTTCACGCGGGACCCGTCGACGGGGGAGAGCGGCGTCTACGGCGACTACCTCCCGAACGCACAGGGCGAGGACGTCGTCGCGGGGATCCGCAACACCCTGCCGCTGGCGGAGCTCGAGGTGCTGGACCCGGTCTCGTACGACGCGTTGCGGCACGCGATGCGACGGCTCGAGACGCACTTCCGCGACCTGTGCGACATCGAGTTCACGATCGAGCGCGGCAAGCTGTGGCTGCTGCAGACGCGCGTCGGCAAGCGGACCGCCGCGGCGGCGTTCCGGATCGCGACCGAGCTGGTCGACGAGAGCCTCATCACGATGGACGAGGCGATCACGCGCTGCACGGGGGACAAGCTCAACCAGCTGCTGTTCCCGCAGTTCGACGTGGGCAACGCGAGCACCGCCCGGCAGCTGCTGACCCGCGCGATGCCGGCGTCCCCGGGTGCGGCCGTGGGCGAGATCGTGCTGGACAACGCGCAGGCGCTCGAGCGCACGGCGGCCGGCGCCCACGTGATCCTGGTCCGCCGGGAGACCAACCCGGACGACCTGCAGGGCATGATCGTCGCCGACGGCGTGCTGACCGCCCGCGGCGGCAAGACGTCGCACGCGGCGGTCGTGGCGCGCGGGATGGGCACGTGCGCCGTGGTCGGGGCCGAGGAGCTCGACGTCGACCCGGTCCACGGCGAGGTCCGGGTGCGCGGCGAGGTGCTGCGCGCGGGGGACACCATCGCAATCGACGGATCCACCGGCGAGGTGTTCCGGGGCGAGGTCCCGGTGGTGGACTCCCCGGTGATGGTCTACATCTCCGACGGGCTGGACGCCGGGCTCGCGGCCGCCCGCGACCCGGAGGCCCGTGCGCTGGTCACCGCCGTCGACCGCGTGCTCCGGCACGCCGACCACGTCCGTCGCATGCACGTCCGCGCCAACGCCGACTCGGCCGACGACGCGCGTCGTGCCCGCGCCCGCGGTGCCGAGGGTGTGGGGCTGTGCCGCACCGAGCACCAGTTCCTCGGGGACCGTCGCCAGTACATCGAACGGCTCGTGCTGGCCGACACCGACGACGCTCGCCGGGCCGCGCTCGACGCCCTGCTGCCTCTCCAGCGTGAGGACTTCATCGGCCTGCTGGAGGCGATGGACGGCCTCCCGACGACCATCCGCCTCATCGACCCGCCGCTGCACGAGTTCCTGCCGGACCTCACCGAGCTGGCGGTCAAGGTCGCCGTGGCGGCCGAGCCGGACCCGAAGGACGTCGCGCTCCTGGCCGCCGTGGAGCGGATGCACGAGCAGAACCCGATGCTCGGTCTGCGCGGGGTGCGCCTGGGGCTGACGCTGCCGGGTCTGTTCGCGCTCCAGGTGCGGGCGATCGCGGAGGCGACCGTGCAGCTGCGCCGGGCCGGTCTGGACCCGCGGCCGGAGATCATGGTCCCGCTGGTCGGGTCCGTGCGGGAGCTGCAGCTCGTCCGCGAGGAGACGGAGCGCGTGCTGGCGGAGGTCAGCGCGTCGTCCGGGGTCCCGCTCGACGTGCCCATCGGCTGCATGATCGAGCTGCCCCGCGCAGCGCTGACCGCGCACCGCATCGCGGAGGAGGCCGACTTCTTCTCGTTCGGCACCAACGACCTGACGCAGACGACGTGGGGGTTCTCGCGCGACGACGTCGAGCGGGCGTTCTTCGCGGACTACCTGCAGAACGGGGTGCTCACCATCTCCCCGTTCGAGACGCTCGACGCCGACGGGGTCGGTGCGCTGGTGCGGGCGGGCGCCGAGGGCGGGCGCGCGACGAAGCCCGGTCTGCACCTCGGTGTCTGCGGGGAGCACGGGGGAGACCCCGAGTCGATCCACTTCTTCCACGACGTGGGCCTGGACTACGTGTCGTGCTCGCCGTTCCGGGTCCCGATCGCCCGGCTGGAGGCCGGTCGGGCGGCCGTCTCAGCGAAGCGCTGACACGGCCGCCCGGGTCGGGAGCTATGGCGTGACGGTCAGCGGCGTTCCGCCGGACGTCAGCTGCCAGTCGGGGTTCGTCGACGAGAACACCGCCGGGTCCACCACCTGGTTGGCGCTCACCCAGTCGATGAGCAGCTGCCGGATCTCGACCTGCCGGTTGTAGACGACCGGGGCCGTCGTGACGCCCGGGAAGTTGCCTCCGCCGGACTGCCGGTAGTTGTTGATCGCGACGACGAACTCCTGGGAGTCCGTCACCGGGACGCCGCCGTAGGCGAGCCCGACGATGCGGCTGCCCACAGGCTGCGCGAGGTCGATGTCATAGGTCAGCGGCTGGTCGAGCCCGCCCATGACGTCGTAGTTGTAGTCGGGCGTGCCGTTCGGGGCCGTCGGCGTCACCGCGTTGGTGAGGGAGGCGGCCGGGTAGGCGCCCGGGGCGAGGGCCGGCTTGAAGTACTCCGCCGACTTCTCCAGGTACGCCTTGACCTGCGCACCGGTGAGCTTGATGCCCAGGAGCGTGTTGTCGTAGATGTACAGGCCGGCGATGTCGCGGACCGACACGTCGCCCTGGGGGATGGCCGCGTCCTTGTTGAACGGCGCCGCGATCGACAGCACGGGCAGGTCGGCGTCGGCGCCCGTGAGCTCGGCCTTGACCGCACCCGCCTGCACGTAGTTGATGAAGTCGAGCACCGCGGTGTCCTCGTACCGGGCGGTCGCGGCGGACATGGCCTCGGTCGAGGTGCCGATCACTCCGTTGACGTAGTCGACGACGGTCTCCTGCTCGTCCTGGAGCAGGCTGACGATCTTCGGGTCGTCCGGCACGGTGTTCGAGTTGAGCACCGACGCGTCCACCGACTGCACCGTCCAGTGCCCCCGGCTGTACGACAGGTCGATGTCGAACACGGACAGGCGCTGCCCCCACTTCAGGGGCTCGGACAGGACGACAGGCTTGCCCGTGGCGGTGTTGGTGACCACGCGCTCGGCGATCTCCTGGTGGGCGTGACCCACGAGGATCGCGTCGATGCCGGGCACCTGCTGCGCCACGAGGGTCGCGGCGTTCTCGGGGAACGGCAGCGCGTCCCCGTAGGACGACGAGGTGTCGGCGCCCGAGTGCGCGGAGACGACGACGACGTCGGCGCCCTTGCGCTTCATCTCGGGCACGTACCTCGCCGCCTGCTCGACCAGTCCGCCGAAGCTCATCTGCCCCTCGACGTTCGCCTTGTCCCAGATCGCGATCCCGGGGTTGGTCAGGCCGAGGATGCCGACCTTCACCGGCTTGCCGGCGGGCGTCCGGACGGTCTTGATGATGTACGGCGTGAACGCGGCCTTGCCGTTCGTGTCGTTGGTGGCGTTCGCCGCGAGCAGCGGGAAGTCGAGCTGCTTCTCGAACGTGCGCAGGTACGGGATGCCGTAGTTGAACTCGTGGTTCCCGAGCGCGGCGGCGTCGTAGCCGATCGCGTTCATCGCGGCAGCCATGGGGTGCTCGACGCTCTTCGAGATGGGCTGGATCTTGGCGTAGTAGTACGCCAGCGAGGTGCCCTGGATCGTGTCGCCCGCGTCGATGAGCAGGGTGTTGCGGTCCCCGCGATCGGCCCGCACCTGGTTCACGAGGGTCGAGATCTTGGCGAGGCCCACGTCGTTGTGAGCGCTGTCGTCGTACTCGGCGTTCTTGAAGTAGTCCCAGTTCAGGGCGCTGCCGTGCAGGTCCGTGGTGCCCATGACGGTGAGCTGGTAGTCGGTGCCGTTCGGATGCCCGTGGCCGTGGCCGTGGCCGTCGCCGGCCGTCGCGGGCGAGGCGAGCGCCACGACGAGGACCGCAGCCGTTGCAGCCACCCCCGCCCTGACCCTGCCACGCTGCAGGATGGTGGAACCCATGTCGACGTCCTCCCGTGCTGTCGGTTCTGCACCGGGTTGCGGTGCGTCGCGCACGGTACTCCGTCCAGGTGTGGGCGACATGTCGGGCAGGTGACCGCCCGGCTCACCACCAGCCCTGGCGCTTGGCCCACCACAGCAGGCTCCCCGACATCGCGAGCATGACGGCGAGTGCGACACCGAGCGGGATCACGGTCGTCCGGTCGTTGACGATGAGGTTCATGCCGAGCACCGAGGCGAGCGCGGTGATGGGCAGGGTGACGACCGCGATCACCGCGAGCCGTTCGGCGGCGATCGTCATCTTGGTCTCGGTCCGGGTGCGATAGAACTCGATGACGCCCTGCAGGTAGTCCTTCTCCTCGCCCGCGAGGCCCGCGATGCGGTCGAACTGGTCGATCAGGTCGGTCACCAGGTGCCGGCTCTCGTCGGGGACGGCGCGCGGCAGCCCGGCCAGGCGCCGGTAGATCTCGGCGGTCTGCGCGGCGATCGTCTTCACGGCAAGGAGCCCGTGCCGCGTACGGAACATCTCGTCGAGGAAGTGCTCGGGGTTGCCGTAGGCGCCGTCGGTGACGCGTCGCTCCAGCTCCCACACGTCGCTCGTCAGGTCCTCGACGAACCTCTCCATGCGCCGCGTCAGTGTCGAGACGATCGCGTGGGAGATGTCGAAGGACGTCCGCGGCCGCAACCGGCCGGCGCGGATGCGCTCGAGGACCTCGCGGGTGTCGCGCAGGGCCACCTCGATCGGGACCGCCGGGTTGACCGGGCCATGGACGGTGACGAGGTAGCGGGGTCCGATCAGCCGGTCGAGCTCGACGTGGTGGACGTGACCACCAGCCCCGCGCTCCGGGGCGTGCAGGACGAGGAAGAGCGAGCTCGCGTACGCGTGCAGCTTGGGCAACCGGTTGCGGACCTCGCAGTCGTGCACGGCCAAGGGGTGCAGCCCGAACGTGGTGGAGAGCACGTCGGCGGCCTCGGGCGACCACTGCGGGATGTCCACCCACACGATCCCGTGCCGTCCGGAGAGGAGCTCGGGCAGCTCGTCGACCGCACACTCGCGGACGCCGTCGTCGGTGATGAGGTACACGTCCACGCTCCGCCTCCCACCGCCATCATGCTGCGGGAACGCGTCGGTCGCGCGCCCGGGAGCCGATGCGTGGATGGGCGCTCGACACCGTCCGCCCGGTGGCTGGCGAAGGGTCGCGGGGGAGTTCACCCACCCCCGTCCAGGCGTGGTCGCCCTGCCGTTCCCACATCGTGGACGCGTTCTCACGCTGTGACGTGGCGCACCGTCGTTGGGGTGGACATGTCCCGATGTGCTCCGTAGCGTCGTTGTCATCACAAGGGCGGCGGCGCCTGTCGGAACCGGGTTTTCAGCACCGGGACCTCAGGTCCGACGCCCTTCGTGCATCTGGCGCCAATGTCGCTGTCACACCGGTCAGGTGGGCCCGTGAGCCCACCCGGCCGTCCGACTGGACGACCGAAGGGCGCGAAGAATGGCCACGACGTTCGACAAGCTTCTGCTCGAACCACGCCGATCCGACCAGGTCAGGATCAAGCCCACGAGGGCGGGCGAGAACCAGTCCGCCCAGAGCCCGTCACTCATGCTGCTCGTCCTGCTGGCCTGCGCCGGCGTCATCATCTACGCGGTGTTCCTGCTGAACCCGGCCAACCGGGGCGACTGGCTGCCGTACACGCTCGTGATCGTCGCGGAGTCCGTCCTCGTGGCGCACGCCCTGCTGGCGATGTGGACCGTGCTGTCCAGCGGGCACGACCCGCGCGGGTTCGCGTTCCACCACGCCCAGGACCGGCTGTACGACCTCGGCGAGATCATCCGCGACAACACCGAGAAGGACCCGCGCGCCTGGCGCATGTACCTGCAGGAGTGGCCGATCACCGTCGACGTCTTCATCACGACGTACGGCGAGGACCTCGAGACCATCCGGCGGACGGTGTCCGCAGCGGTCGCGATGCAGGGCAAGCACGACACGTGGGTGCTCGACGACGGTCGGTCCGACGAGGTCCGCGACCTCACCGCGGAGCTCGGTGCGCGGTACATCCGGCGGCTGTCGAGCAACGGCGCCAAGGCCGGCAACATCAACCACGCGCTGTCGATCGCCAAGGGTGACTTCTTCGTCATCTTCGACGCCGACTTCGTGCCGCTGCCGCAGTTCCTGCACGAGACCGTGCCGTTCTTCGCCACCGACGACGTCGCGTTCGTGCAGACGCCGCAGGTGTACGGGAACCTCGACACGGTCATCTCCAAGGGCGCCGGCTACATGCAGTCGGTGTTCTACAAGTTCATCCAGCCCGGCCGGAACCGGTTCAACGCGGCGTTCTCGGTGGGCACCAACGTCATCTACCGACGCTCCGCCGCGGACTCGGTGGGCGGCATCTACTCCGACTCCAAGTCGGAGGACGTCTGGACGTCGCTGATGCTGCACGAGAAGGGCTGGCGGACGGTCTACATCCCGACCGAGCTCGCCGTCGGTGACACCCCCGAGACCGTCGAGGCCTACACCAAGCAGCAGCTGCGCTGGGCGACGGGCGGCTTCGAGATCATGCTCACCCACAACCCGCTGGCGCCGAAGCGCAACCTCACGATGGACCAGCGGCTGCAGTACCTGGTGACCTCGACGCACTACCTGACCGGCATCGCGCCGCTCCTGCTGATCCTGGTGCCACCTCTGCAGATCTACTTCAACCTCACGCCCATGAACCTGACCATCACGCCGCTCACCTGGGCGCTGTACTACGCAGGGTTCTACGTGATGCAGATCCTGGTGGCGTTCTACACCTTGGGCTCGTTCCGGTGGCAGGTGCTCCTGCTCGCCGCGGTGTCGTTCCCGATCTACACGCGTGCCTTGATCAACGCCATCTTCAAGAAGGACCAGAAGTGGCACGTGACCGGGCAGAAGGGCGCGTACCGCTCCCCCTTCGCGTTCATGGTCCCGCAGGTCCTGTTCTTCCAGTTCCTGCTCATCACCACGGTGGTCGGCCTCTGGAAGGACATGGGCAACGGGTACGGGAGCCTCGCGGTCGCCTGGAACGCCACCAACACCCTGATCCTCGGAGGCTTCGTCGTCACCGCCTGGAAGGAAGGCCACCGCGCCCGAGGCGCCATCAAGGCGCAGAAGCGCGCCGCTCGATCGACCCCTGCGACCGTCCCCGCCACCGCACTTCCCGGAGGTGCAGCATGACCTGGACCAGCCGCATCCGACTGCTCGCGAGCATGCTCGTCGTGCTCGTCGTCGCCGCCCTGGCGACCTACCAGCTCAACGAGACGCGAGGGGTCGCCGTCAGCGACTCCGCGCAGATCCTCGCCAAGTCCTACGGCGTCGGCACGCCCTACTCGGGTCTGGTCGTCGACCAGCTCGTCGACGTCGGGGACGAGGTGACGACGGGCCAGCAGCTCTTCGTCATCGACTCGGCGACGCTCCAGTACGACGTGAAGAACGGCTTCGCACGCACGTCGACGGAGGCGACCCAGATCGACGCCGAAGGTCGGCTCGTCGTCCTTGCCACGGGCGACGGCGTCGTGACCGAGATCGCCTCCGAGCGGGGCACGTTCGTCCAGTCCGCCACGCAGCTGGCGACGGTGCAGCGGGCGGACACCCTGTACGTGCAGGCCGAGTACACGCTCACACCGAAGGAGTACGCACGGGTGGCGGACGACGCCACGGCGACCGTCGTCCTGCCGAACCAGCGCACGATCACGGTGCACGTGTCCGAGGTGAAGGTCGAGACCGTCGCGGGCAGCGCCCAGGCGGTGCTCACGCTCACCGGCGGCTCGCTGGTGGACGGTGCGCAGAACGGCCTGGTCTCCGCGGGTACGCCCGTGACCGCCGAGCTGCAGCTGGACAACGACGGGGTGGTGACGCGGACCGCGGCCTCGGTGAAGACCTATCTGGGAGGACTCTTCCGATGACGACTCGAACCACAGACTCCTTGACCGAGGTGCGACCCCCGCCCACGACCCGGCGCCGGTGGTGGGTGATCGCTGCGGCGGGCGCGGTCGTCGTGGCACTGGTGGCGGTCGTCGTGGCGGTCGCCCCGTGGGCGAAGGACAGCCCCGCGCCGGCCGCCGGTGGCGGTCCCGGGTCGGCTCCCGTCGCCGACGTGAGCGGTCCGCCCGACGCGACCCCGCCGGAGGTCGACACCGCGGCTCTCGTCGCGGCCGTCCCGGCCGAGTCCCTCGCCAAGATCGACCCGGTGCGGCTCGCGCCCGGCGTGGTGCCGCCCAGCAACCGCTGGTACAGCGGCCTCGTGTTCGGGGAGCAGCCGCAGCCGGTGTTCGCCGAGCCCCTCTCGTTCGGGCTCACGGACTCGGGCTTCACGCTCGGGCTGCCGACCCCGACGGTGGACTCGAAGGTCATCATCGCGCCGCACGTGCCGGCCGTGACCGTGGACGCCGGCGCCGCCTCGGCCCAGGTCAGTGCCGCGGACCCGGTGAGCGTCACCATCGACCTGCTCGACGGGTCGGGCGCGGTGCTGGGCCACGTGGTGCTGGCGGCGGGCTCGCCGTTCGTCAGCCTCACGGCCGAGCAGGACGTGACGCTGAGCTCGACCGTGGCCGGCGGTGCGTTCGAGCCGGGCGACGACGGCGCGGCGACCGCCGACGCGGGCACCTCGCAGTGGGGGCTCGTGGGCGGGACGACGGACGGCGGCTCGACGACGCTGAGCGCCGGGTCGACGGCCACCTGGTACGCGCTGCCCCCGGACGCGACCGACGCGGCGGCGACCACCCTGCGCACCGCGGCAGCCGACCCGGTCACCGGGGTCGACGTCACCTACGGCGTGGACGACCAGGTCGCCCGCACCACCCTCACGTACCGCACGGCCGGCGGCGCGCCGACCGCGTACGTGCTCATGCCGCACCACCGCACCGGCGACCAGCCGGAGCGCGAGGACTGCGGGCTGGGCGCCTACCCGAGCGTCTACGGCGACCTGGAGCTGTGCGCCGGCTCCCAGCTGACCTCCTTCGCACCGGCGCTGCCGGCCACCGGACAGCTGGACCTCGGCGGCATCTCCGACGACCAGCGCACGGCGATCGTCGACGCGCTGAAGGCCGATGTCGCGGACACCCCGGCGTTCCCGTCCGACACGTACTTCGGGGGCAAGGCGCTGAACCGTGCGGCCTCGCTCGTCGTGCTCGGCGAGCAGCTGGGGGTGCCGGACGTCGTGGCCGACCTGCGGGCCACGACCACCGACGCCCTGCGGGAGTGGGCCGAGCCCGACGGGTGCACGCGGCGCGACGCCCGGTGCGTGGTGTACGACGAGGGCGCCCGGTCGGCCATCGGCCTCACGCCGTCGTTCGGCTCGGACGAGCTCAACGACCACCACTTCCACTACGGCTACTTCCTGGCCGCGGCTGGCCTGCTGGCGACGGACGACCCGGCCCTCGCCGACGAGCTCGCACCCGTGATGAACCTGCTCGCGCAGGACATCGCGGCGGCGCAGGCGTCGAGCGAGCTGCCGCAGCTGCGGTCGTTCGACCCGTACGCCGGGCACTCGTGGGCGTCGGGGACGTCCCCGTTCGCCGACGGTAACAACCAGGAGTCGTCGTCGGAGGCGGTCACCGCCTGGAACGGCCTGGGCCTGTGGGCGCAGGCGTCCGGCCAGCCGGAGCTGGCGACGGAGGCCACCTGGCTCGCGTCGACCGAGGCGCTCACGGCCCGGACGTACTGGACGGCGCCGGACCTCGAGCAGTTCGAGGGCTTCGACCACACCATGGTGTCGCTCAACTGGGGCGGCAAGCGGGACTACGCGACGTGGTTCAGCCCGGAGCCGAGCGCGATCCTCGGGATCCAGCTCATCCCCATGGGTCCGGTGCAGACCTCGATCGCGCTGGGCGTGGACCCGGAGCAGATCCGGGCGTCCGTCGAGGAGGCGACCCCGGGCGGGTACGGCGTGCAGTTCGGCGGCTACCTGCTCATGTACCGGGCGCTGGCCGGCGCGGACGACGCGGCGGCTGCCTGGGAGGAGGCGATGAGCCTGCCCGACGTCGCGATCGACGACGGCACCTCCCGTGCGGCGACGCTGGCGTTCATCGCGGCGGCCGGCTGACAGCAGCGACACGGCGCCCGTCCCGAGACCTCGGGGCGGGCGCCGTCGTGCTGCCTGCGAGCACCGGCCGGAGTCGTACCGGCGCTGTCTGAGGTGATTCAACACTTGACTTTCACCCGGTCCGGGCAGAAGGTGAGCGCAGGAGTGACACGAGTCACCTGGTCAAACCGTCCTCACCGGCGAGGGCGCGCTTCCCGGGTCGGTTCGACATCCACCCCTCGGCCAGCACACGGTCCCCGTGCCGCGGCCGGCTCACTGCGGGCGTTCCCGCCCGCACGTACCGCACCGGGCTGACGCCGTCAGCCCAGGGCCGCTCAGGCTCGGCGCAACGTCGCGCCGGATCTGACGGCCGAGCTCCAGACCGGCCGTCGTCGGGCGGCCGGACCATCGCGCCCTCAGGCCCGTCGTCGTCGACCCTCTGGTCGGTGCGCCGCGCCGTACCTGAACGGAGCCACCCGGAATGTCTGCTCACCCACGACCGATCCCGTCCCGTCGTCCGCTGGACCGTCGCCGCCTCGTCGCGATGGTCGCGGTCGGTGCTCTGCTGGCGTACCTGGTGCAGGCGATCGCCCTGCCGGTGGCGCGTGCCGAGGCGGTGACGGTCGGGTCGGGCAGCTATGCGGAGGGCACCCCCACGGGTGGCGCCGTACCCACGGAGTGCAACAACACCCCGATCACCAACCCGCGGGCCCACGTGACGGCGAACTTCCCGGCCGGTGCGATCCCGACGAACGACTGGTGGACCTCGCTGCTGTGGCGCAAGTTCAACTGCGCGTCGGTCTCCGAGAACCTCATGGCGCACCCGCTGGCCTTCCACGCGTACACCACCGGGCTCGGCGTGAGCTACCCGACCACCGCGAGCATCTCCGGGACCGCCACGGGCGTGGGGGAGTACCACTACAACTACGCCGAGGACTTCAAGCTCGGGATCGCCGGGCTCGACGCGGACGGGAAGGTCGACGGCTACTCCGACTGGACCGTCAGCGAGCTGTGGACCAACGGCGGCAGCAGCCTGCGCACCACGTTCGGTCACGGCCTGCCCTTCGTCTACGCGACGAAGACCGGCGGCAACGCGACGCTGACGGGTGCGGCCACCCCGACGGTGTGGAGCAACGCCAACGCGGCGATCGGCTACACGATCAACGGGCACGACTACGCCGCCTTCGGCCCGACGGGGTCGACGTGGTCGGTCTCGGGCAGCACGATCAGCTCGTCGCTGAACGGCGGGACCTTCTTCTCCGTCGCAGTGCTGCCCACCACGCCGAGCAGCAGCAACGCCGACCGTGCCGCCGCGCTGAACGCGTTCGCGCCCTACGCGCACAACCACGTGACCGGCACCAAGGTCTCGTGGTCGTACAACGAGGCCACCGCCAAGATGACCGCGACCTACGCGTTCACCACGACCGCACGCCAGGGCTCGGGCACCGGCACGGTCTACGCCCTGTACCCGCACCAGCGGGACAACCTCGCGGGCGTCACCCTGAGCAGCTACTCCTACACCTCCCCGCGCGGGCCGATGCGCGTCGTCGTCGGCAGCTCGCAGTTCCAGACGGTGACCACGTTCAACGGTGTGCTCCCGCAGCTGGCGAACACCGGCTTCGCGGCCGGCTCCGCCGACGCCACGCAGCTAAACGGGTACGTCTCCCAGGTCGCCGCGAGCGATCCCTTCGCCGGGTTCGGCGACGACACCTACTGGACCGGCAAGGCGTTCGGGCGGGCCGCGCAGGTCGCGCAGATGGCCAACCTGACCGGCAACACCGCCGCCCGCGACACGCTCGTCGGCGCGATGCGGACCCGGCTCACGGACTGGATGACGGCGTCGCCCGGCGAGACCACCCGGTCGTTCTGGTACAACCCGTCGTGGGGGACGCTGATCGGCTACCCGGCCTCCTACGGCTCGGACACCGACCTCAACGACCACCACTTCCACTACGGCTACTACGTGGTGGGCGCCGCCACGGTCGCGCAGTTCGACCCCTCGTGGGCGGCGCAGTCCGCGTACGGCGGGATGGTCAACACCGTCATCAAGGACGCGGCCAACTGGGACCGCACCGACACCCGGTTCCCGTTCCTGCGCGACTTCGACATCTACGCGGGGCACGACTGGGCCGCCGGGCACGGTGCGTTCGCGGCCGGCAACAACCAGGAGTCGTCGTCGGAGGGAATGAACTTCGCCAGCGGCCTGATCCAGTGGGGCCAGGTGACCGGCAACACCGCGGTCCGTGACCTGGGCATCTACCTGTACACGACGCAGGCCTCCGCCATCGAGAACTACTGGTTCGACACCGACGACGAGGCCTTCCCGGCCGCGTTCGGGCACTCCACCGTCGGCATGGTCTGGGGCGACGGCGGCTCCTACTCGACGTGGTTCAGCGCCGAGCCGGAGATGATCCAGGGGATCAACCTCCTGCCGAGCACCGCGGGGCACCTGTACCTGGGCTACAACCCGTCGTACATCAGCCGGAACATCGCCGAGCTCGAACGCAACAACGGCGGTCCCGCGACGGTCTGGCAGGACATCATCTGGGAGTTCCAGGCCCTGGCCGACGCCCCGACGGCGCTCGCGCAGTTCCGCTCGCAGGCGGGTTCGTACGCGGTCGAGGAGGGGGAGTCGCGGGCGCACACGTTCTACTGGCTCGAGAGCCTGTCGGGCCTGGGCACCGTCGACCGGTCGGTCACGGCGAACACCCCGCTGCACGCGGTCTTCGTCAAGAACGGGGTCCGCACCTACCAGGCGGCGAACATGAGCGGGTCGGCGATCACGGTCACCTTCTCCAACGGCGTCACGCTGGCCGTCCCGGCGCGCTCGGTGGCCAGCTCGAACACCACCGTGCCGTCCGACACGACGGCACCCACGACGCCGGCGTACCTGACCGCGTCGGGCACGACAGCGACCTCGACCAACCTGTCGTGGACGGCGTCGACCGACAACGTGGGCGTCACCGGGTACGAGGTGCTCCGCAACGGGTCGGTCGTCGCCACCGCATCGGGCACCACCTACGCGGCCGGCGGGTTGTCGGCGTCGACGACCTACTCGTTCACGGTCCGGGCCCTGGACGCGGCGGGCAACCGCTCGTCCAGCAGCACCCCGCTGTCCGTCACCACGTCGGCAGCCACCGGCGACACCACGGCTCCGTCGACCCCGACGGGCCTGGCCGCGTCGGGCACCACGTCCTCGGCGACCACCCTCGCGTGGTCGGCGTCCACCGACAACGTGGCCGTGACCGGGTACGACGTGCTGCGCGGCGGCACGGTGATCGGCTCGACGTCGAGCCGGACGTACACGGCGAGCGGCCTGTCGCCGTCCACCGCCTACACGTTCTCCGTGCGGGCGTACGACGCGGCGGGCAACCGGTCAGCGGCCAGCAGCGCGGTGACCGTCACCACGTCCGCGGGGTCGACGGGCATCGACGCCACCTCGCGGATCCAGGCCGAGGCCTGGTCGGGGATGGCGGGCGTCGCCAAGGAGACGACGTCGGACACCGACGGCGGCCAGAACGTCGCCTGGATCGCCAACGGCGACCACCTCCGGTTCGACAACGTCAGCTTCGGGAGCACCGAGCGCAGGACGTTCACCGCCCGGGTGGCGTCCGGCGCGGCCGGAGGGGTCAGCGGACTGGTCAACGTGCGGCTCGACAGCCTCACCGGCCCGTCGATCGGCAGCTTCGCCATCGCGAACACCGGCGGCTGGCAGACCTGGCGGACGATCCCCGCGAACATCCAGGCCACGACCGGTACCCACACGGTCTACCTGACGTTCGACTCGGGGCAGCCGGCCGACTTCATGAACATCAACTGGTTCACGTTCAGCTAGCGGACGCTCGCGGCCCGGCAGCATCTCCACGCTGCCGGGCCGCGGTGCGTCACGTCGAGTCGCGGGCGATGACGTGGAAGACGTCGTCCGGCTGGGCCGGGGGCTCGACCGAGTCGTCCAGCGCGGCCAGGACGGCGTCGGCGAGGTAGCGGGCCTGCGCGTCGATGGCCTGCCAGATCGTCGTGAGCGCCGGTGCGGCGAGGCGTGCGGCGGGGATGTCGTCGACGCCGATGACGGCCACGTCCTGCGGCGTGCGCAGCCCTTCGGCGCGCAGCCCGGACAGGACCGCGAGCGCCACCTCGTCGTTGTAGGCCGCGATGGCGGTCACGGGCTCGGCACCGGCGCGCCAGCTCCGGACGGCGGCGACGGCGGACGCCACGTCCAGGTCGACCACCTGGACCTCGGGAGCGGGCAGTCCGAGCTGCTCGCACCCCTGGGCGGCACCGGCGAGCCGGCGGTCGGCGAACGCGGCCAACCGGTCGTCGCTCGGGGCTGCGTACCCCATGACGCGGTGGCCGCGCTCGGCGAGGTGCTCGACCTGGAGCTGGCCGATCCGCGTCTGCGGGACGGAGAACGTCCCCGGGTGGGTGATCTCGTCCAGGGCGCTCCCGACCACCTGGATCCCGGCCTGGCGCATCGCGCGCTCGTCCTCCTCCGCGAAGGGCGCGAGGCCGAGCACGACACGTGGGGTGACGGCCCGCCACAGCTCGGACAGCGGTCGCGGGCCTCGCGACTGGTGGACCAGGACGGACAGCCCGCGGTCGGCCAGGCGGGTGGTCAGGTGGTCGAGCAGGGTGTCGATGACCGGGCCGATGGTCCAGTTGGGCAGCACGCACAGGACCAGGTCGCTGCGGCCGGAGCGCAGGGTCCGGGCGGCGGCCGACGGCGTGTAGCCCAGGCGGGCGGCGGCGTCGCGGACGCGCTGCCGGGTGGACTCCGGGATGGTGACGCCGGTCTTCCCGTTCAGGACGTAGCTCACGGTCGTCCGTGAGACGCCGCTCTCCCGCGCCACATCGGCACTCGTCAACCGTGGCACGGTCCTCCGCCTCCCCGTTGCTGCTCCGGCCACACCTTAGTCCGCAGCACCCGGTGCTCAGATGCGCATGCGCTCCCCGGTTGACGGGCGTGGTCCGGCGGGTGAGTCTGCGAGGGTGACCGGCCGACGTGGTGTCCCTCTGGTGAGCGGTCCTGCGGGGAGTGCGGTGCCGGACGCGGTCGCCGCCGCGCGGCAGCCGCGGACGACCGACGCGCAGTGGGACACGCTGATGGCGCGTCTCGACCGGCACTTCGGACGGCTGGAACGCCTCCTCGAGCAGGTGTACGGGTCGGGGGACGCCACGACGCGCGAGCTGGCGCTGCTCGCGGGGCAGCTGGCGACGAGCTGGCAGGAGCGACCCGCCGACCTGCACGCGCTCGACGCCGCGCGCGAGGCGGACCCGGCCTGGTTCACGTCCCAGCAGATGCTCGGCGGGGTGCTGTACGTGGACCGGTACGCGGGCGACCTGGCGGGGGTCCGCAGCCGGATCCCGTACTTCGAGGAGCTCGGCCTGACGTACCTGCACCTCATGCCGCTGTTCGAGGCACCGCCGGAGAACTCCGACGGGGGTTACGCGGTGTCGAGCTACCGGTCGGTCGACCCGTCGCTGGGCACGATGGCGGAGCTGGCGGACCTGGCGTCCGAGCTGCGCCGGCACGGGATCGCGCTCGTCGTCGACTTCATCTTCAACCACACGTCGGACGAGCACGTGTGGGCCCGCGCGGCGCGAGCCGGGGACCCCGAGCACGAGGCCTTCTACTGGATCTTTCCCGACCGGACCATGCCCGACGCGTACGAGCGCACGGTGCGGGAGATCTTCCCCGACGACCACCCCGGCTCCTTCGTGCCGGTCCCCACGCCCGACGGGCTCGGCGAGCGGTGGGTGTGGGCGACGTTCCACTCGTTCCAGTGGGACCTCAACTACGCCAACCCGGCGGTGTTCCGGGCGATGGCGGCGGAGATGCTGTTCCTCGCGAACCAGGGGGTGGACATCCTGCGGATGGATGCCGTGGCATTCATCTGGAAGCAGCTCGGCACGTCGTGCGAGTCGCTGCCGCAGGCGCACCTGCTGCTGCAGGCGTTCAACGCGGTCTGCCGGATCGCCGCACCGGCCGTCCTGTTCAAGTCGGAGGCGATCGTCCACCCGGACGAGGTGATCGAGTACATCTCCGTCGACGAGTGCCAGCTGTCCTACGACCCGCTGAAGATGGCGCTGATCTGGAGCGGCCTGGCGACGCGGGACGGCCGCCTGCTCCAGCAGGCCATCGACCGGCGGCACGCTCTGCCGCCGGGGACGTCCTGGGTGAGCTACGTGCGCAGCCACGACGACATCGGCTGGACCTTCGCCGACGAGGACGCCGCCGAGCTCGGCATCGACGCCGCCGCGCACCGCCGGTTCCTCAACCAGTTCTTCGTCGACCGGTTCCCCGGGTCGTTCGCGCGCGGTGTGCCGTTCCAGGACAACCCGCGCACGGGGGACTGCCGGATCGCGGGCACGACGGCGTCGCTGGCGGGCCTGGAGGCGCGCGACGCGGGTGCGGTCGACCGGATCCTGCTGGCGCACGCGATCGTGCTGTCCACCGGTGGGCTGCCGCTGCTGTACCTCGGCGACGAGGTCGGCCAGCTCAACGACTACGCCGCGCTGGACGAGCCGGGCCACGGCGAGGACTCCCGCTGGGTGAACCGTCCGCGCTACCCGGCGGCCCGGTATGCCGAGCGGGACGACCCGTCCACCGACGCAGGGCGGATCTACGCTCGGCTGCGGCACCTGATCGACGTCCGCCGCCGCACGCCCGAGCTCGCGGGCAACGCCCTCATCACGTTCGACACCCACAACCCGCACCTGGTGGCGTACCAGCGGCCGGGGCTCGGCACGCTTGTCCTGGTGGTCGCCAACCTGGCGGACGATCCGCAGCACGTGGACGCCACGACGTTCTCGGGTCTGCCCCCGTCGGCCGACGACCTGATCGCCGGCGGCGTCGTCCACCTGCGCGACGGGCTCACGGTCCCGGCCCACGGCGTGGTGTGGCTCCGGGTTGTACGAGGAGGAACGCATGAGTGAGGCAGGACCTACCGGTGTGATCGACCCCAGGTACGGCGACGCGTCGGCCAGTGCGCCACCGTGGACCGACATCGAGCGCCGCTTCTCGGAGGCAGGCCTCTACTGGATCGTCACCGTCCGCACCGACGGGCGCCCGCACGCCGTCCCGCTGGTCGGTGTCTGGCACGACGGCGCCTTCGCCTTCTGCACCGGCCCGCACGAGCAGAAGCTGCACAACCTCGACGCCAACCCGCACGTGGCGGTGACCACGGGCAGCACCGGGTCCGGCGGGTGGGACACCGGCGTCGAGCTGGTGCTCGAAGGGGAGGCGGTGCGCGTCACCGAGCCGGGCGCGCTGCAGTCGCTGGCGGACGCCTGGTACGCCAAGTACGGCGAGGACTGGGCGTTCGACGTCCGCGACGACCGCTTCGTCGAGCGCAGCGACTCCGGTGGGGGCTCGGAGGGCGCCTGGGTGTACCGGGTCGTGCCGGCCAAGGTGCTGGCGTTCGGCGGCGGTCACGGGCAGACCGCGTACCGCTTCTGAGCAGCTCAGCCGGTGACGGTGAGCGAGCGCGTCCAGACGTCGGCGAGCCACGTCCCGAAGCGTTCTGTCGTCCAGCCCCGCTCGTGCACCAGGAGCGCCCAGTGCTCCGGTCCGTTCATGCTCCACACGATGTCCGCCATGTCCTCGTCGGACAGGTCGTCGCGCAGCTCGCCGGTCACGCGCAGGTCCGCGACGAAGTCGCGCATGTTCGCGGCCCGTCGCGACGAGATCGTCGTCCACAGCTCCCGGCAGTCCTGGTCGGTCGACGACGCCTCGCGCAGCGCGAGGTAGACGGGCCCCAGCCGTCCCTGGATCTGGGCGACGGCGTCGGCGTAGATCCGGATCTTCTCGCGGGCGCCCGCCGCCTGCCGGATCCGGACCACGTAGTCACGTTCCGCGGCCGGCACCGCGTGGTCGGTCCCCGAGATGGACGTCTCCACCACCTCGCGAAGCAGAGCAGGCTTGCGTCCCACGGCGGCGTAGACCGTGTCGACGGCCACCTGTGCACGGGCAGCGACCGCGGAGACCGTGGTACCGGCGTAGCCCTCGCGCAGGAACAGCTCGCGTGCGGCGCCGATGACGGCGGACCTCGTGGCGGCCGCCTGCTCCGCGCGGCGGGGCGAGTGGTACGACCGACCACCGTTGACGTCCTGCGACATCCGCCTTACCCTCCAGGGATTCGTCCGAACCAACTTCGGATGAAAGAGTAGCAGGGCGCGAGGGAGCAGACGTGGACGTCGAGAGCGTGCAGACCGTGGTGGTCGGCGGCGGTCAGGCAGGGCTCGCGGCCAGCCACGAGCTGTCGGCCCGGGGTCTGCCGCACGTCGTCCTCGAGGCCGGCGAGCGCGTCGGGAGCTCCTGGCGCCGGCGGTGGGACTCGCTGCGGCTGTTCACGCCGGCCCGGTACGACGCGCTGCCGGGTCGCCCGTTCCCGGGCGACCCGTGGTCGTTGCCGACGAAGGACGAGCTCGCCGACTACCTGGAGGCGTACGCGGCGGACCTGCCCGTACGCACCGGCGTGCACGTGCGACGGGTGTCGCGGTCGGGGGCGGACTACCTCGTCGAGTCCGACGCCGGGACGTGGCGCGCGCAGAACGTCATCGTCGCCACCGGGTTCGACAGCGTTCCTCGTGTCCCGGAGTACGCGAGCGCGCTGCGCCCGGACATCGTCCAGCTCGACGCCGGTTCCTACCGCCGACCGGACCTGCTCGGCCCGGGCGACGTGCTCGTCGTCGGCGCCGGCAACTCCGGTGCGGACATCGCGCTCGAGCTGGCGGCGACCCGTCGCACGTTCCTGTCCGGCCGGCACCCCGGGCAGGTGCCGTGGCGGATCACCCGTCCGCTGGCCCGGCCCCTGAACCGGCTGGTCTTCTGGGCGTTCGGTCATGTGCTGACCACCGGGACGCCGATCGGCCGTCGCGCCCGTGCGGACGTGCTCGCTCACAGCGGTCCGCTGATCCGGGTGAAGGCACGCGACCTGTCCGCCGCCGGGGTCCAGCGAGTGCCGCGGACCGCCGGGGTCCGGGACGGGCTCCCGGTGCTCGACGACGGCCGCACGATGAACGTCTCGACCGTCGTGTGGTGCACGGGCTTCGACCCCGATCACCGCTGGATCGACGTACCCGTGCTCGATCTCCAGGGGCGTCCCGTGCACGAGCGCGGCGTCACGGCCGCGGAGGGTCTGTACTTCCTCGGCCTGCTCTTCCAGCACTCGCTGGCGTCGTCGATGGTCAGCGGTGTGGGCGCCGACGCGGCCGTCGTCGCGCGTCACATCGCGGACCGGACCGCAGCGGGTGAGCCTGTCGCAGCGCCGGCGACGAGGCCTGCACCCGCCTGACCGCTACCGTGCGCTATGACCGCTGCGGGCCCACTGGGTGACTACCTGCGCGCACGACGTGATCGGTTGCAGCCGAGCGACGTGGGGCTGGTGGTGGGCGCGGGAGCGCGACGGGTGCCCGGCCTGAGGCGCGAAGAGGTGGCCGTGCTGGCCGGCATCAGCACCGACTACTACCTGCGCCTCGAGCAGGGCCGCGATGCGCGCCCGTCCGACCAGGTCCTCGACGCGCTGGCGCGGGCGCTGCGGCTCGACGCCGTGGCCACCGACTACCTCCACGCGCTCGCGCGACCGGCGGAGCACGCCGGTGCCGCCGAGCAGGGTGACGTCGTCCACGACGCGACGCGGTGGCTGATCGACTCGTGGCCGCTCACCGCCGCGGTCGTCCACAGCCGGTACGTCGACGTCCTCGCGTCCAACCGTCTGGCGCGACGGCTCAACCCGAACTTCCGGTCGGGCGTCAACAGCGTGCTGTCGTTGTTCGAGGATCCGGCGGAGCGCCGGTTCCACGACGACTGGGAGGCGCTGGCTGCCCGTTCTGTCGCGCTGCTGCGGGCCACGGCCGAGGCGCGTACCGGAGACACCCGGTTGGAGGCGTTGGTCGCGGCGGGCGCCGCCGGCAGCGCGATGTTCCGGGAGCTCTGGGAGCGGCAGGACGTGCGCCGCATCGGCGACGGTGTGCACGTCCTGCACCATCCGCTCGTCGGCGAGCTCCGGCTGACCTTCCTGCGGCTGCCGCTGGTCGACTCGCACGGCCAGTCGCTGTTCCTCTACTTCGCGGAGCCGGGGTCGCCCAGCGAGGCGGCGATGCAGCGGCTGGCGGGTGATGGGGGGGACCAGCAGGGCCAGGAAGCGGGCGCTCCCGAGGTCTAGCGTCGCGTGCGTGGACCTCCATCTGGCGGGCAAGGTCGCGGTCGTCACGGGCGCGAGCAAGGGCATCGGTCTCGCAGTCACGCGGGCACTCGTCGCGGAAGGCGTGTCGGTGGTGGCCGGGGCGCGCTCGGTCACCGACGAGCTCGTCGCGCTGTCCGACACCGGTCAGGTCCTCGCGGTCGCGATCGACCTCGCCGACGCCGACGCTCCGGCAGAGCTGGTGTCGCGGGCCGCCCACTTCGGGGGGCTGGACGTCGTCGTCAACAACGTCGGCGCCGTGACGCCACGCACCACCGGCTTCCTCGACGTCAGCGACGACGACTGGCACGCCACCCTCAACCTCAGCCTGATGGCCGCCGTGCGCACGACGCGCGCAGCCATCCCGCTGCTCCTGGACCGGGGGAGCGGCACCGTGGTGACGATCTGCTCGGTCAACGCCTACCTGCCGGACCCCGGGGTCATCGACTACTCGGCCACGAAGGCGGCGGTCTGGAACCTGTCCAAGTCGCTGTCCAAGGAGTTCGGCCCCCGGGGCCTGCGCTTCAACACGGTCAGCCCCGGGCCGGTCGCGACGCCGCTGTGGCTCGGCGAGACCGGCGTCGCGGCCACGGTCGCGGCGAGCCTGGGCGTGTCGCTCGACGAGGCTCGGCGGCGGATCATCGAGGAGGCGGGCGGGTTCTCCACGGGTCGCTTCACCGAGCCGGAGGAGGTCGCCGACCTCGTCCTGCTGCTGGCCAGCGACCGGGCGGGCAACGTGACCGGTTCGGACTTCCTCATCGACGGCGGTTTCACCAAACAGCTGTGACCACGATCCCGAAGGAGCTCTCATGCCCGGCACACCCGTCGTGTTCATCCATGGTCTCTGGATCCACTCGTCCGCGTGGGCGCCGTGGCTGGAGCTGTTCGCCGAGCGCGGGTACTCGCCGACAGCGCCCGGCTGGCCCGGTGACGCGGACACCGTCGCCGAGACCCGGGCCGCCGCTGCCGCGCTCGACGACGTCGGGATCGAGCAGATCTGCCACCACTACGCCGACCACATCGAGACGCTCGATGCCAAGCCGATCGTCATCGGGCACTCGTTCGGCGGGCTGATCGCACAGGAGCTGCTCGCCAACGACCTGGCCGTCGCGGCCGTCGCCATCGACCCGGCACCGATCAAGGGCGTCAAGACCCTGCCCTTCTCGCAGCTGCGCTCCGGGTTCCCGGTGCTGGGCAACCCGGCGAACAAGAAGCGGACCGTCTCGCTCACGGCCAAGCAGTTCCGGTACAGCTTCGGCAACACCCTGACCGAGGAGGAGTCCGACGCGCTGTTCGAGGCGTGGACCATCCCCGGGCCGGGCCGGCCGCTCTTCGAGGACGCCACGGCGAACTTCCGGCGGAACTCGCCCGCCAGGGTCGACACCCACCACGCCGTCCGCGGCCCGCTGCTGATCACCTCCGGCAGCGAGGACCACACGGTGCCCAAGGCGGTCACCCTCGAGGTGGCGAAGATGTACGAGGACAACCCGAGCTCGATCACCGAGTACCACGAGTTCCCCGGCCGCGGGCACTCGCTGACGATCGACGCCGGGTGGCGGGACGTCGCCGACGTGGCCCTCGAGTGGCTCGCCGCGCAGCGCCTGGACGCCCCGGTCGCCGAGCGGGCCTAGAGGCCGAACACCTCGGTAGGCCTGCCGCGGACCAGGTCCACCACGGCGTCGGCCGCCTCGTCCTCGTCGAGCCGGTGGTCCGCCACCAGCCCCGCGAGGTAGCCGGCGTCGAGCCGGCGCGCCATGTCGTGGCGGGCCGGGATCGAGCAGATGGCCCGGGTGTCGTCGATGAACCCGCTGGTCCGGGACAGACCGGCGGTCTCGGAGACGGCCGAGCGCCACCGCCGGATCGCGTCGGGGGCGTCGAGGAACCACCACGGAGCGCCGACGTACACCGACGGGTAGAAGCCAGCGAGCGGCGCGAGCTCGCGGGAGAACACGGACTCGTCGAGCGTGAAGAGCACGAGAGTGAGGTTCGGGTGGGTGCCGTACCGGTCGAGCAACGGACGCAGGGCGTCGGTGAAGGCGCCGGGCAGCGGCAGGTCGTGACCGGTGTCGGGGCCGAACCGTGCGCCCGTCGGCCGGTGGTGTCCCCGGCGCACCCCGGGGTGCAGCGTCATGGTGAGGCCGTCCTCGGTCGCCATCCGGGCCATCTCCAGCAGCATGTGCCGGCGCAGGGCCGTCGCCTCGTCCGGGGCGACGGTCCCGGCCAGGGCTGCGTGGTAGATCCGCTCGGCCTGCGCCGCGTCGAGCGGCTCGGTCCCCACGTCCTCGTGGCTGTGGTCGGTCGACACACCGCCGTGCCGCCGGAAGTGGGTGCGGCGGTCCTCCATCGCGACGATCCAGCCGGCGTAGCACCCGGTGTCGACGCCGGCGACCGCGCCCAGGTGCAGGACGTCACGCGCCCAGTCGGGGCGGCCGACCTCGAGGTACTTGTCCGGCCGGAACGTCGGGACCACCCGACCGGTGAACGACGGGTCGGCGCGCAGGGCCGCGTGCGCGGCCAGGTCGTCGGCCGGGTCGTCCGTGGTGGCGAGGACCTCGATCCGGAACCGGTCGAACAGCGCGCGCGGCCGGAACGCCGGCCGGGCGAGCTGGTCGGCGATCCCGTCGTACAGCACGTCGGCGGTCGCGGCGCTCGGCCGCACGTCGAGGCCGAACACGTCGACCAGCGCGCTCTCCAGCCAGTACTTGACGGGGGTGCCGCGGTACACGGACCAGTGGGTGCAGAGCAGACGCCACGCCTCGCGGGCGGCCTCGGGCGACAGTGGTCCCTGGCCGACGCCCAGCTGGTCGAGCGGCACGCCGGACGCGTGGAGCAGCCGGGTGACGTAGTGGTCCGGCGTGACCAGCAGGGTCGTCGGGTCGGCGAACGGCCGGTCCTCGAGGAGCAGCCGCGCCTCGACGTGCCCGTGCGGGGAGAGGATCGGCAGGTCGCTGACCTCGTCGTAGAGGCGGCGGGCGATCGAGCGCACCTCGGGCGCGGTGGGCAGCAGCCGGTCGGGGTGCAGGCGCAGGGCCTGTGCAGTGAGCGTCGGCACGTCTCAGTCCTCCCGCGCTGCGCGACGGGCGGCGACCTCGGCGACCATCGACCGGAACCGGGTCTCGGTCAGCGGGTAGAAGACCATGATCAGGACGCCGACCAGGATGAACGCCGCGGGGACGAAGCCGGCGATGAAGCGGATCCCGTCCTGGGTCGCCTGGCTCTGCACCTCCTGCTGCGCCACGTACCCGACGAAGCCCAGCCCGTACGCGGCAGCCGCGCCACCGACGGCCTGGCCGACCTTGCGGGTGAACGAGAAGACCGCGTAGGTGGTGCCCTCGGTCCGCACCCCGGTCCGCCACTCGCCGTACTCGACGGTGTCGGCCTCGAACGCCCACATCAGCGTGTTCACGGCGGCGAGGCCGACGCCGTAGATCCCGAAGAACACGATCGCGAGCCCGGGGCTCGTCGACGGGGTCAGGGCGATGCCGACCGCGGCGACGATGGCCAGGACGCTGGCGCTCAGGTAGGCGGGCTTCTTGCCGACGGCGCGCACGATCCGGGGAATGAAGCCGGCGACGACGAACATGACGCCGGTGCTCACGACGGTCAGGATGATGAAGTAGTTGGCGTCGCCGAGCACGTCGCGGGCGTAGTACGCCTGGACGGTCTGCAGCGTGAACATGCCGACCAGGAACGACAGCGCGCTCAGGCAGAGCATCAGCAGCGGGCGGTTGCCCTTGAGCGTGGCCATGCTCTGCTTGAGGGTCACGTGCGCCACGTCGCGGGCCACGCGCTCCTTCGACGTCGAGAAGAGCAGCATGTAGAGCCCGAACCCGATGACGACGAAGAGCAGGGTCGTCAGCGTCAGCGACTGCTGCAGGTTGTCGGAGCTCTTGATCTGCGGGGCCACGATGAACGCGAGCGCGATGATCGTCGCGGCCGTGCCCATCGAGCGGAAGCTCGCCAGCCTGGCGCGTTCCACGGGCTCCTGCGTCATGGCCGACGCCAGCGAGCCGTACGGGATGTTCACCAGGCTGTAGGCCAGGCCGAGCAGCGCGTAGGTGGCGTACGCGTAGATCAGCTTGCCCGTGCCCCCGAGCCCGCCGGGAACCGTGAAGGTCGCCACGGACAGCAGCAGCAGGGGCAGGGAGCCGAACAGGAAGAACGGCCGGAACTTGCCCCACCGGGTCATCGTCTTGTCGACCTGCCGGCCGGCCCAGATGTCGGCGAACGCGTCCCAGACCCGCACCACGAGGAACAGCGTCCCCGCGGCTGCGGCCGAGATGCCGACGACGTCGGTGTAGTAGAGCAGCAGGAACATCGACGTCATGGAGAACGCCAGGTTGTTGCCCGCGTCGCCCGCGGCGTAGCCGAGGTAGGAACGGAATCTCAGCTTGGGGGTGCTGGCAGGGGTGGTGATCGGGTCGGAGACAGCGACGGTGCTGGTCATGTCGACTCCTCGGTCGGGCCGCGCGGACGCGACGGTGCTGGGGGTGGTCACGGCTTGGAGGTCCAGCGGCGGCGCAGCACGTGCGCGGCAGCCTTCGGGCGGCGGTCCCGGGTGAAGATGCCCTTCTTGTTGCCGTCCACCCGGAACACGCTGGTCGAGGAGGTCGCGAAGTCCGCGAAGTTCCAGACCTGCTCACCGACGACGGCGTCGACCGCGTCGAACACGCGGTGGTTCATCTCCAGGTACTCGACCTGGTACTCCTCGGACCACGGCTGCGGGGTCAGGGAGTGCACGCCGGCGACGGTGTCGGCGCCGTACTCGGTGATGATGATCGGCTTGCCGTCCGTGGCCCACTGCTGGATCTCGGACAGCCAGGCGGACTCTGCGGCGACCAGGTCGCCCGTGTTCACGTACCAGCCGTAGTAGCGGTTGAGCATGATCACGTCGCCGAGCTCCGAGACCTTGCACTCGCCGTGCGGCGCGAGCATCACGTTGACGAAGCCGACGGGCCGGCTGCGGTCCAGCTCACGGGTGAGCGCGAAGAGCGGCTCGAAGTAGGTGCGCGCCGCGTCGGTGTCGGACTCCGGCTCGTTCGCGATCGACCACAGCACGACGCTCGGGTGGTTCTTGTCCCGGCCCACCAGCTCGCGGATCGCCTGCTTGTGCGCCTCCTGGCTCACGTCGTTCACGGTCTCGGGGGAGAACGTGGTGTAGCTCTGCCCGCCGAAGATCCCGCCGGCCAGCCCCATGTTCTGCCCGACCGCCGCGACCTCGTCGATGACGACGATGCCCTTGCGGTCCGCGTAGTCGTACACCTCCTCGGCGTACGGGTAGTGCGAGGTCCGGAACGAGTTGGCGCCGATCCAGTCGAGCAGCTCGAAGTCGTGCACCAGGTAGGCGTCGTCGTGCCCCTTGCCGCGCACGGCCGTGTCCTCGTGCTTGCCGAAGCCCTGGAAGTAGAACGGCTCGCCGTTGATGAGGAACTGCGTCCCGCGCACCTCGACCGTCCGGATGCCGACGCTCTGGTGGTAGCTGTCGAAGGGCGTCCCGGAGGTGTCGAGGAGCTCGACCTGCGCGTCGTAGAGGTAGCCGGCGCCGGGTTCCCACCGGTGCACGTCCGGGACGGTCAGCTCGTTGCTGGAGCCCTCGGCGATGGCCACGACGCGGCCGTCGGCATCGCGCAGGGTCACCCGGACGCTGTGCTGCGACCCGCCCGCGACCGTCACGTCGTACGCGACGACGCCGGAGGTGCCCTGCAGGTCGGTGACCACGACCACGTCGTCCACGTACGTCGTCGGCGTGGCGTACAGCCAGACCGACCGGTGCAGGCCGGCGAAGTTGAAGAAGTCGTGGAAGTACTGCTGCCGACGACCCTGCGGGGTGTCGTGCACGATGCCCGGCGGGATGGTCTGGAAGGTCAGCTCGTTGTTCACCACCACGGTGACGCGGACCTCGTCGCCGGGGGAGACCAGCTCGGTGACGTCGGCCTCGAACGGCGTGTACCCGCCCTCGTGCCGGGCCACCTCGGTGTCGCCGACCCAGACGACCGCGGCGTGCGTCGCGGAGTCGAAGCGCAGCACCACGCGCTGACCGGCCCAGCCGCGCGGCACCCGGACCGAGGTCTGGTACCAGGCGTCACCGACGTGGTCCCGGCCGGTGGTCCCCACGAGCACGTCGTTGTAGCTCGCGGGGACCGGCATGGCCTGCGCGGCGGTCAGCGGGGCACCGTGCCAGCCCTCACGCCGACCGGCGCCTGTCGCGTCGAGGCGGAAGTCCCACAAGCCGTTCAGCGTCTTGCGCTCGCGGCTCGCGGTGTCCTGGGGACGAAGCATCGGTGCTCTCCTCTCATCGCCGGCTGAGCATCTGCGCACCGGCCGGTAGCACCATTGAGGACCCGTGATCACGGGACGACAAGCGGTTGCCATGACTTGTCGCAGTCCCTACCGTCGAGACGTGGACGAGCACCGGGTGCCGACGATCTACGACGTGGCCAAGGCCTGCGGCGTCGCACCGTCGACCGTCTCCCGGGCGTTCTCCCGTCCGGGCCGCGTCAACGCCGAGACCGCCGCCCGCATCCGCAAGGTCGCCGAGGAGATCGGCTACCGGGCGAACCCGTTGGCCCGGGCGCTGCCCACGGGGAAGACGTCCCTGCTCGCCCTGGTGGTCTCCGACGTGACCAACCCGTTCTACTTCGAGATCATCCGTGGGGCCGAGCTCGCGGCGAACGCGGCCGACTACACCTTGCTCGTGGCGGACGTGTACGAGTCGGCGGCGGTGGAGCGCAAGGCGCTCGAACGCGCGCTGCCCCTCGTCGAGGGGGTGGTGCTGGGCACGTCGCGCATGTCGGACTCGGCGATCCGGGTGATGGCGCAGCAGCGGCCGACCGTCGTGCTCAACCGCGTGCTGACCGGCATCCCGAGCGTCATCACCGACAACGCCCGCGGGACCCGCCGGGCGATGGAGCACCTCGTGGACCTCGAGCACCGCAGCATCGGGTACGTGGCCGGGCCGGAGGCCTCCTGGGCGGACGGCATGCGCTGGCGGGCGATGCGCGATGCGGCCGAGGCGCTCGACGTCCGGGTGCAGCGGTTCGGCCCGGTGGCCCCGACACTCGTCGGTGGGACGGGGGTCGCGCCCGTCGTCGCCGACTCGGCGGTCACCGCGGTCGTGGCCTACAACGACCTCGTCGCGATCGGGCTGATGCGCGGACTGGCCGCGGTGGGGGTGCGGGTGCCGCGGGACGTGAGCGTCGTCGGCTTCGACAACATCTTCGGCGCCGAGCTGTGCTCGCCGGCGCTGACCACGGTGGCGGCGCCGCTGGCAGCGCTCGGGCGCTACGCCGTGCAGACGTTGCTCGCCGGGATGGCGTCCCGCACGCCACCGCAGGTCCGGCCCGCGCTCCTGCCGGCCGAGCTCGTGATCCGGGAGTCGACGGCGAGACGCGCGCGGCGACGACGGTCCGTGGCCGCGTCGTAGGACAAGTCATGGCAATCGATTGCCATTGGGGTGCGGGAGAGCGCTGAATGGTCAAGGGCCGACGACGGTCCGACGACCAGGAGGTGGAGCCGTGCCCGACCCGACGAGCTGGGAGCGAACCGAGCCCCCCGCACCGGTGCGCCTCGTCCACCTGGGGCTCGGCGCCTTCGCCCGTGCGCACCTGCTCTGGTACACCCAGCGCGCCAACGAGTCCTGCACCGCCGAGCGGTGGGGCGTCGCCGCGTTCACCGGCCGGTCGGCCGCGGCAGCCGAGGTGCTCGCGCGGCAGGACGGCCGGTACACGCTGCTGGTCCGCTCACCCGACGGCGACGCGCCCGAGACGATCGACGCGCTCGTCGCGGTGCACGACGGTGCCGACGCCGACGCGTGGCGCGAGTACTTCCGCCGGCCCGAGGTCGGCGTCGTCACCCTGACCGTGACGGAGGCCGGGTACCGGCGCACGTCGACGGGTGCGCTCGACCTCCACGACCACGAGGTCGCCCGCGACCTCGTGCACCTGCGCTCCGGCCGCGGTGCGGTCGCGGCCCCCGGCCGCCTCGTCGACGGCCTGCGCGCACGCCGGGCGGCAGGCTCCGGGCCGATCGCGATCGTGAGCTGCGACAACCTGCCGGACAACGGCTTGGTGGCTCGCCGCGTCACGCTCGACGTGGCGTCGGCGATCGACGAGTCGCTCGCGTCGTGGATCGAGCAGCACGTCTCCTTCGTGTCCACAATGGTCGACCGCATCACGCCCGCCACGACCGAGACCGACCGGGCTGTCGTCCGCAAGCTCACCGGGCGGGAGGACCGCTCGCCGGTCGTCACCGAGCCGTTCAGCGAGTGGGTGCTCCAGGGCGACTTCCCCGCGGGCCGGCCGCGCTGGGAGGCCGCCGGGGCGCGGTTCGTCGACGACCTCGAGCCGTACGAGCGCCGCAAGCTGTGGCTGCTGAACGCCGGCCACTCCCTGCTCGCCTACGCAGGTCTGGCGCGCGGACTGACCACGGTCGCGGACGCGTTCGCCGACCCGTCGTGCCGCACCGAGCTGGAGCGGCTGTGGTCGGAGGCCGCCGAGGTCCTGACGCTCCCCGCGGACGACGCGACCGCCGCGCTGCGCGAGCGGTTCGCGAACGCCCGCATCGAGCACCGGCTCGCGCAGATCGCCCAGGACGGGTCCGTCAAGCTCCCCGTCCGCATCCTTGCCGTCGCCCAGGCGCGAGCAGTCGCCGGGCTGCCGGTCGGTCCGGCGGGCGCCGGCGTCGTGGCCGCGTGGATCGACCACCTCGACGGGACCGTCTCCGACCCCGGAGCCGCCGACCTGGTGGCACGCCTGCCGGGTCAGGGCAGCTCCGCCCGCGCCGTGCTCGTGCTCGACGCGATCGCCCCCCGTCTCGCCCGCAAGGACGTCTTCGCCCGGCACGTGTCCGAGCGGCTCGCCGTCCGCCGTCCCACCTCACCCATCCCCGCAGGAGCCCGACCATGAAGATCGTCACCGCCGACGTCATCGTCACCAGCCCGAACCGCAACTTCGTCACCCTGAAGATCACCACCGACGAAGGCCTCACCGGGCTCGGCGACGCCACCCTGAACGGCCGCGAGCTCGCCGTCGTCAGCTACCTGCGGGACCACGTCGCGCCCCTGCTGATCGGTCGCGACGCGAGCCGCATCGAGGACACGTGGCAGTTCCTCTACCGCAGCGGTTACTGGCGCCGCGGACCGGTGACCATGGCCGCGATCGCCGCGGTGGACATGGCCCTGTGGGACATCAAGGGCAAGGCCGCGCAGATGCCGGTCTACCAGCTCCTCGGGGGAGCGAGCCGCGACGGTCTGATGGCGTACGGCCACGCGTCCGGGGACCTCGCTGCCGGCCCTGTTCGACTCCATCCGGGAGCACCAGGAGCAGGGCTACCGGTCGATCCGCGTGCAGACCGGTGTGCCGGGCCTCAAGTCGATCTACGGCATCGCCGCCCAGTCCACGGGGGAGGAGCGGTACGACCACGAACCCGCCCAGCGCGGCGCCTACCCCGCCGAGGAGGACTGGGACACCCGCGCGTACCTGCGGCACCTGCCCACCGTGTTCGAGGCCGTGCGCAACGAGTTCGGTCCCGACCTTCCCCTGCTGCACGACGGTCACCACCGGATGACACCGATCCAGGCGGCCAAGCTGGGCAAGTCCCTGGAGCCGTACGACCTGTTCTGGCTCGAGGACTGCACCCCGGCCGAGAACCAGGAGGCCCTGCGCCTGGTCCGTCAGCACACCACGACGCCGCTGGCGATCGGCGAGATCTTCAACACGGTCTGGGACTTCCAGGCGCTGATCAAGGAACAGCTCATCGACTACGTCCGGGCCGCCTCGACGCACTTCGTGGGCATCAGCCCGCTGCGCAAGGTCATGGACTACGCCGCGCAGTACCAGGTGAAGTCCGGGTTCCACGGCCCGACGGACATCTCACCGGTCGGCCTGGCCGCGCAGATGCACGTGGGGATGGCGATCCACAACTTCGGCATCCAGGAGTACATGCAGCACGGCGCCAAGACCAACGCCGTGTTCCAGCAGTCGTTCACGTTCACCGACGGCTACCTGCACCCGGGCGACCTTCCCGGCCTCGGCGTGGAGCTCGACGTCGACGAGGCCGGCAGGTTCCCCTACGAGGTGGCGTACCTCCCGTACAACCGCCTGGCCGACGGCACGGTGCACGACTGGTGAGCCACGTCGTGGTCATGGGCGTCTCCGGCTGCGGCAAGTCGACGGTCGGAGAGCTGCTCGCCGACCGGCTGGGCGTCCCCTTCCTCGACGCCGACAGCCTCCACCCGGAGGTGAACCTCACGAAGATGGCCACCGGGACACCGCTCGACGACGCCGACCGGTGGCCGTGGCTCCGGCTCGTGGGCCTCGAGCTCGCCGCCCACCCGGACGGGGCGGTCGTGGCGTGCTCCGCGCTGCGCCGCGCCTACCGGGACCTGCTCCGCGACGCCGTCCCGGACGTGCGGTTCGTGCACCTGGAAGGGACGCGTGACCAGCTGGCGTCCCGCATGCGAGCCCGCGAGCGCCACTTCATGCCCGTGTCCCTGCTCGACACCCAGCTCGCGACCCTCGAGGCGCTCGCGCCGGACGAGCCCGGGGTCGGGCTCGACTGTGCCCTCGACCCGGCCACGCTCGCCCGGACCGCCCACCGGCGGCTCGGGTCGGGCCGCCCCTTGTCGACCGATTCCGTGGAGGAGTAGACACGAGGTGACCCGAGGGGGTGGTCGGCCATGGTGCGGATCTGCACGTGGAACCTGGAGAACCTCTACCTTCCTGGGGACGCCGCCGGACCCGAGACCGGCGCCGCGTACCAGGCGAAGCTCTCGTCGCTCGCCGACGTCATCGCCACGATGGCCCCCGACGTCCTGGCGGTGCAGGAGGTCGGCGACGAGGCGGCGCTGACCGACCTCGCCGAGCGCGTCGGCGGGACGTGGCACCAGGCGACGGCGGCGCCCGACCGTCGCGGCATCCGGGTCGGCTTCCTGTCCCGCCTCCCGCTGACCTCCGTGCGCCAGTGGACCGCGTTCCCGCCGGGGCTGCGCCCGATCCAGGTCGACGACACCGCGGTGTCCAGCTCGACGATGGGGCGGGCAGCGCTCCAGGTCCGGGTGAACGTGGCCGGCCGCCGCATCGACCTCATCGCATGCCACCTCAAGTCCAAGCTGCTGACGTTCCCGGGTGGCCGCTTCTCGACCGGCGACGAGGGCGAGCGGGCACGGTTCGGCGCGTACGCGCTGCACCGCCGCTCGGCCGAGTCGGTCACCGTGCGTGCGGCCGCAACCCGCAGGCTGGCCGCCGTCGACGGTGCGGCCGTCGTCGTGCTGGGCGACCTCAACGACGAGCCGCAGGCGGCCACGACGCAGATCCTCCTGGGCCCGACCGGCTCGGAGATCGGCACCGGCGGGTTCGGCCGACCGGATCTCGGCGACCGCCAGCGCCTGTGGAACCTGGCCGCCCGGATCCCCGAGGAGCAGCGGTTCTCGCGCGAGTACCGAGGCCGCAAGGAGCTGATCGACCACATCCTGGTCAGCCACGCCCTGGTCGGCCGGGTCGGCGACGGGGCGGTCACGACCGACGGTGCCGGGCCGACCCCGTCGATCACCGACGACCCCAACGCCCGTCGCGGGGAGCCCGGGTCGGACCACCGACCCGTCCTGGTCCACATCGACCTGTGAGGAAGGGGTTCCGCCCATGGTTCTCACCCGCGTCGCCGCGATCCAGGCCGCTCCCGTGCTCCTGGACCAGCAGGCGTGCGTCGACAAGGCGGTGCAGTTGATCGAGAAGGCCGCCGCGGACGGCGCCCACCTGGTGGTCTTCCCGGAGGTGTTCATCCCGGGTACGCCGATCTGGATGGACTCGAGGCCCATCTGGGACGGCGACGAGGAGTGGTTCGCCCTCCTCGTCGACCAGGCCGTGGTCGTCCCCGGCCCGGTCACCGAGGCGCTCGGCGCCGCCGCCGAGGCCGCGGGCGTCTACGTCGTGGTGAACGTCGAGGAGCGTGAGCCGCACGGCGCGACGATCTACAACACCACGCTCTACCTCGGACCCGACGGCAGGCTGCTCGGCAAGCACCGCAAGCTCATGCCGACCGGGTCGGAGCGCACGGTCTGGGGCATGGGCGACGGGTCGACGCTGCCCGTCGTCGACACCCCGTTCGGTCGCCTCAGCGGGCTGACGTGCTGGGAGAACTACATGCCCCTGGCGCGCTTCTACCTGTACGCGCAAGGTGTCGACATCTGGACGGCTCCCACGCTCGCCACGGGTGACGGGTGGGTCGCGACCCTGCGCCACATCGCCCGCGAGGGCCGCTGCTACGTCATCGGGGCGAACCCGTGCACCCACATCGACCAGCTCCCGGCCGACTTCCCGCGCCGCGACGAGGTCTGGACCGTGAAGGAGGGCGACGGTGGCTGGGTGGAGCCGGGCAACAGCGTGATCGTCGGGCCCAACGGCGAGCTGCTCGCGGGACCCGCCCGCCACGAGGAGACCATCCTGACCGCCGACATCGACCTCGCCCAGGTCCGCGCGGCCCGCCGCCTGTTCGACCCCACCGGGCACTACCACCGGCCGGACATCTTCCGGCTCACGGTCGACACGCGCCCGAGGCCTGCCGTCACGATCGCCGACGGCTAGCTCACGGCCCCCAGCACAGGCAGAACGGGTGGCCGGCTGGGTCGGCGTAGACCTGGAACCCGTCGGGGGTCGAGAAGTCCGTCGCCGCCTGGAGCAGCACCGCGCCGACGGCCAGGGCGTGCTCGTGCGCCGCGTGGATGTCGTCGACGTAGAGGTCGAGGTGCACCTGCTGCGGCTCGCCGTCGGGCCAGTCGGGACGCACGTGGTTCGGCGCCGGCTGCACGTCGATCCGCGGTTCGCCGTCGACGACAACGGAGTGCCAGTCCTCCTCGACCGACACGGTGCCTCCGAGCAGGGCCGCCCAGAACGCGCTCTCCACCCCCACGTCCAGGGCGTCGAACACCACCACCTGCCGCCTGATCCTCATGCGGACATCGTGGCACCGGGTCGCCGCGGGAGCCCGAGCTGCAGCGTCACGTGGACCTCCTCGGTGAGGGGCGCGTAGGGCTGCAGCCTCCGCTCGAGCTCGGCGACGAACCCCCGGCGCTCCCGAGCGGGAGGCGGGGTCATCGCCGACAGGACGCCGCCGACGACGGCGTCGACGCTCAGCGTTGCCGTGTAGTCGACGGTCGTCTCGGTGACGTCGTAGCCCGCATCCTCCAGGGCGTCCCGGGTGAGGCGTCGGCCATCCACGTCCGTCTGGCAGGTGGCGCCCGGACGGCCGGTCCGGTCGCGCAGGAACGCCGCGAGCTCGCGTGACCAGTCGGCGTCGTACGACCACAGCGGGGCCCCGTTGGTCACCACGGCGACACCGCCGCCCCGGCGCAGCAGCGGTCCGGCCACCCGGAACAGGGTGGCCCGGTCCATCCAGTGGATCGCGACCGCGACCGTGAGCGCACCGAGCGGTCGCAGCGCCCGACCGACGGTGGGCAGGTCGCGGTCCGAGCCGAGCACCCAGGCGACCGCCGCGGGCGGGTGCGTGGCGGCTCCTGCTGCAGCGGCGGCGAGCATGTCGGGCTCCGGGTCCATGCCGATCATCGTCCCGACCCGGCCTGCGAGGGCGTACGTGAGCAGCCCGGTGCCGCACCCGAGGTCGAGCGCGAGATCGTCCTGGGTGAGCGCGAAGGCGTCCACGATCCGCTGCACCACCGCGTCCGGGTACCCGCGCCTGTATCTGGCGTAGTACTCGACGACCTCGCCGCTGAAGCCCGTCCCCGTGGTCATGGATCGAGCCTCGCGCGCGTGACCGCTGCGGCGCCACGCCTTCTGCCCTCGGCAGACGCCGAGCACCCCGACGATCACCCGGGTGAGCGGCTCGCCGGGTGAGCACGCCGCGACGGGCCGGGCGCACGATGGGCAGACCCGGACGAGTCGTCGCCCGGCGCCGGGGACCCCTCGTGGGTCGACCAGAAGGAGACACACCATGCCGCGGATGCTCAGGCGCGCAGCCGTCCTGGGGGCCACCGCCCACGTCGCCTCGAGCCGTGGGGCGGCACGCGCGAACGCCCAGAACGCCCAGGCCGCGGCGGAGCAGCCGCCGGCTCCCCAGTACGAGGCGCCGCCTGCTCCGGAGGCCGCCGCGCCGCCGGTCGACATCTACGCCGACCTGACCAAGCTCAAGGAGCTGCTCGACGCCGGAGTGCTGACCCAGGCGGAGTTCGACGCGCAGAAGCAGAAGCTCCTCGCCGGCTGACCGCACACCCGGACCGACCACGCTCAGGAGACCCGCATGTCCATCGGACCCGTCCAGCTGCTCGTCGTCGCCTTCGACCGGCCGAACTTCACCGGGGAGATCCTCGACGAGCTCGCCTACCTGCGTGACAACGACCAGATCCGGCTCATCGACGTCCTCGCCGTGCAGAAGACCGAGCACGGGACGATCGAGGCACTGCGGTGGAGCGACCTGTCGATCGAAGAAGCAGAGGATCTCGGCGCCACCGTCGGCGCGCTCCTCGGGCTGGCAGTGGCGGGGGACGAGGGTGCCGAGGCCGGCGCGATCGCGGGCTTCGAGGCCGGGTCCGACGGCCACCTCATCGACGACGCCCAGGTCTGGGACGTCGCGGACACGATCCCCGACGGAAGCGCGGCAGCGATCGCGCTGATCGAGCACGTCTGGGCCAAGCCCTTGCGCGCGACGATCGCGCGGGCCGGCGGCGTGGTCGTCAGTGGCGAGTTCATCCACCCGCTCGACCTCCTGGACGTCGGACTGCTCTCGGCGGTGGAGCTCGACCTCGAGACCTCGCAGGAGTGACGGGGGCGTCGTCGCTCAGGCGGGTGTGCGAGTCGGCCGCACCCATCGCGCGTGAGGCCGGCCATGGATGCCACGCTGGTGCCGTGAGGGGCCGATGACCGACGAGGTCCGGGTGACACGACCGCAGGCGCTCGCGTGGCGGCTGGGCCGGCAGCTGCTCGAGCCGGTCGGAACGTCGCCGGCTGAGGACGTGGTGCGCCGGCTGGCCGCGATCCCCGCGCAGTCCGACCCGGAGCTCGCGGTCCGGACCCGGCAGCAGAGCTCCCGTCCGGACGAGGTCACGGAGGCCCTCCGGGACGGCCGCCTCCTGCGGACGTTCGCCTTCCGTGGCGCGGTGCATCTCCTGACCCCCGAGGAGGGCGGCGCCTATCTCGCGCTGCGTGCCGCCGGCCGGCAGTGGGAGCTGCCGAGCTGGCAGGAGTACTACGGGCTCACGCCCCACGACTGGCCGGCCTTCCGGGCGGCCGTCCGCGAGGCTGTCGACGACCACCCGCTGACGTCCCGAGAGCTCGGTGCGAGAGTCTCGGCACGTCCTCGCTTCGAGCACCTCCGTGAGATCTTCGCCCACGAGCCGTGGACGCTCCTCAAGGCGCTCGCCTGGCAGGGCGACCTGACCTTCGGACCGTCGCGTGACGGGGCGCCGACGTTCCAGCCCCTCGCCCACAACCCGCGCTGGGCAGGGCTGCCGGAGCTCGCCGATGCGGGTCGTCACGCGATCGAGGCCTACGTGCGGGCGTACGGTCCGACGACGGCCGACCACCTGCAGTACTGGCTCGGAGCCGGCCTGAGCGCGGGTCGCCGGCGGATCCAGGGGTGGATCACGGAGCTGGAGGACCGGCTGGCGCCCGTCGTGGTCGACGGCGACGCATCGTTCGTGCTGGCGGAGGACGTCGGCGAGCTCCTGGCGACGGAGCCCACGAGCACCGTCCGGCTGCTGCCCGCCTACGACCAGTGGGTGCTCGGTCCCGGGACTGCGGACCCCATGGTCGTGCCGCCCGCGCAGCGCGCCCTGGTCAGCCGCGGGGCGAACCTCGTCGTCGCGGGCGGTGTCGTCGCCGGGACGTGGGAGGTGCGCCGCGACCACCTCACCGTGACGTTCTTCGGCGACTCCCGCCGGCCGTCGTCGGACGCCCTCGACGAGGGGACAGCCAGGCTCGGCGCGAGTCTGGCCCGACCGCTGGACACCGTCACCGTCACGCCGCGTCCGTAGCGTTCGACGGTGACACGGAGGTCACAGGATCTCGATTGCGTGCTCGCGCCGCCGCTCTGTACGGTCGTGATGATCGTGACCCGACGGCAGGAGGTGACACCCATGAACGCAGGATCCGCACTGGGTGCTCCACTGCAGTCCACGGTCGCGCGACTGAGCTAGTCGCCACCGGGAGCGCCCGCCAGGCAGCGCGCGAGAGGCACTCCCATGAACACCACACCCATCTCATCTCCCGACCAGGTCCAGCCGCGGCTCGACGCCACAGCGCGGGTCCCCGCCGCAGGCGAGCGCGCGTTGGTCCTTGGAGGCGGCGGATCGACCGGCAACGCGTGGCTGATCGGCATCGTCGCCGGCTTGTCCGAAGCCGGGCTGGACGTCACCACGGCCGATCTGACCATCGGGACGTCGGCCGGTGCGACGGCCGCGGCCCAGATCGCCGGCGCGACCCCGTCGGAGCTGCTGGCCACCACGCTGGCCCCTGCTCCCCAGCGGACCGGTCCGGTCGGACCCGACCGCGGACGCGGCCCGGCCCGGCCGGTGGCGGACCATCTGGACAGGTTCAGGTCCATCATCGACGCGGCCGACGACCAGGCTGACATGCGTCGCAGGATGGGCGCGCTGGCACTCGGCACCGACGAGGTTCCGGACGAGGCGGGGCAGGCGCGATGGCGCGCCACGGTCGCCTCGCGACTCCCGAGCCAGCGCTGGCCCGGACGCACGGTGCTCATCACGGCGGTCGACGCCCACACCGGCGAACCGGTCGTGTTCGACCGCCACAGCGGGGTCGACCTCATCGACGCCGTCGCCGCCAGCACGTCCGGCGGCGGCTCCGCGTACCGCATCCACGGCACGGGGTACATCGACGGCGGCTACCGGGCCAACGCTGAGAACGCCGACCTCGCAGCCGGGTACGCGCGGGTGCTCGTGCTGTCGCCGTTCGGCGGCAGGTCGCTCTATCCCGCGCGGTGGGGGACGCATCTCGCCACCCAGGTCGACGCGCTGCGCGCCCGCGGCAGCAGGGTCGAGGTGATCTCTCCGGACGGCGGCTCCGAGCACCTGTTCGGCGCCGGCGCGATGGATCTGTCGCTGCGCCCGGCCGCAGCACGGGCCGGTCACGATCAAGGCCTGGCCCTCGCTGGACGGCTGACTGAGCTCTGGCTCTGACCCCCGAGGAGGAGCCGTCGCCAGCGGGTGTGGGACGGGAGCCGCACCACCACCGCCACCCGGCTTCGCCGGGAGGGGCTGCTGGTACCCCCGACCCAGCCCGAGCTAGGCGACCAGCTCGCGAGGGAACACGATCACGTCGACCAGGGCACCGTTGCGCCAGACGGTGATCTCGATCCGGCGGTCGATCGCGTCCTCGACCATGAGCTTCTGCACGGCGGTCGCCGTGACGACGCGGCTGCCGTCCAGCTCGACCACGATGTCGCCGCGGTGCAGGTCGGCCAGGGCGGCGGGGCTGCCGGGGGAGACCCCGGCGATCTGCAGACCGGTCGGGGAGCCGATCCGCTCCACCAGGTGCGGGGGCAGGGGGACCTGCGCGCCCACGATGCCCAGCCACGCCCGGCGCACCCGACCGGTCGTCATGAGCGCGGTGATGATCTCCCGGGTGGTGGTGTTGATCGGCACGGCCAGGCCGACGCCGATGCCGGCCAGGGCGGTGTTCACGCCGACCATCCGACCCGCACTGTCCGCGAGCACGCCTCCGCTGTTGCCCGGGTTGAGCGCGGCATCGGTCTGCACCACCTCGTCGACCACCCGGCCCGACGCGGTGGGCAGTGAGCGGCCGAGCGCGGAGACGATGCCGGCCGTCACGCTTCCGGCCAGGCCCAACGGGTTGCCGAGCGCGACGACCAGCTGCCCCACCCGCAGCCGGGCGGCGTCACCGAGCGTGACCGGCGGTGGCACGTCGCCGCGGGCGAGCAGCACGGCGAGGTCGGAGAGCGGGTCCCGCCCGACGACGTCGGCCTGCAGGGTGGTGCCGTTGCTGAACGCCGCGGTGGCGAGGGAGGCGCCGGCCACGACGTGGGCGCTGGTCAGCAGGTAGCCGTCGGAGGTGATGACGCTCGCGCTGCCGGCACCGGCCCCACGTCCGGTCCGGACGGTCAGGCTGGCGACGCTGGGCAGTACCGACTCCGCGACGGCCATGACCGTGCGCGAGTACGCGTCCAGGGGCTCTTCGTCCACGTTCCCCTACAGCGACGACGGCCTGACCGGTATGCCGTGGTTCGCCCCTGGCGCAACGGCCCCCGCAGACGACCGCGTCCGTTCTGCGGATGCGTGAACCCGCGGCTCCCAGCTCTCGTATCAACCCTTGTCGGGCCCGTCGTGGGCTCGCGGAGGAAGGATTGACGATGAAGACGATCCTGAGGCGCGTCGCACTGGCGGCGACTGTCGTGGCGACCGCGGGGCTGGTGGGCGCACCCGCAGCACTCGCCGGCGGCGGGCACGGTGACGGTGGCGGTGGCGGGAGGACCATCCTGAGCGCGGAGCTGGCCGGCAGCCTGACCACGGACCCCCT
Organism: Cellulomonas sp. Root485; assembly: GCF_001426705.1. GTDB lineage: Bacteria > Actinomycetota > Actinomycetes > Actinomycetales > Cellulomonadaceae > Cellulomonas. Next base: position 1,383,802 of record NZ_LMFC01000001.1, read on the forward strand.
GCTGTTCCAGACGGCACCTGGCGGCGCCGACTGGGTGATCGGCGACGGCGAGGCCCGCCTGCGCCACGACGGTCGGCTGGACGTGCGGGTCACAGGTCTCGTCCTGACCTCGACCGGCGCGAACCCGGTGCCGCAGGTCGCTGCGAGCGTCGCGTGCAACGGCGCCGTGGTGGCGACGACAGCCGTGGTGCCGTTCTCCTCCACCGGTGACGCCAGGATCCGCGCCACCGTCGCCCTGCCGGAGCGCTGCATCGCCCCGGTCGTGCTGCTCAACCCCCGCGGCAACGCGGCGGTGTACATCGGCGTGACCGGCACCGAGGCCTGAGGGCCGGTCCGGTCCGCGGTCGAGCACACAACAGCAACGGCCAGCCCGAGGGGACTGGCCGTTGTGTGCGAGTGGGGTCAGTGCTTCGCGGCGGCCAGCAGACGACGCAGGAGTCGGTTGCGGGGCAGCGGGCGCGTGCTCTGCGGGCGGGCCGCCCACGCCAGTCGATGCTCGGCTTCGACGGCGAGATCGTGCTCCTTGGTGTGGTACTCGATGAGATACAGCTCTGGATCCATGCGGGGTCTCCACCTCTCCTGTCCGTGCGGCGCCGGGGTCTCCGGCTGAACAGCACTGTGGGCGGGGTTGCGGTCGGTCACCAGGGCCGTTCGTCCCCTCCTGGCGCGTCCTCACCCACTGGCTGCGCGGTTCATGGACAGATGTCCGACTTTCGCTGCCGCGGCGTACTCAGGGACGCGGGGCCGTCGTCCTGCGCGTGCTGCTTCGTGCGGACGACGACGCGTTCAGCCCCGCGAGCATCCGGTTGTCACTACCGTGAACGACCATGAAGCTCCTGCGGCTGGTCGGTGCCGCCACCCTCGCCCTCGCCGTGGCGGTCCTCCCCGCCACGCCCACCCTGGCAGCCGTCGCTCCATCGCCTCCGCCGACGTTCTACGGCCTGCCGTACACGCCCATGCTCTACAACTGGGCCGGCGACCCGAGCCTCGGCGAGGTGTCCTTCCAGAACTGGGTCGGGTGGGGTGCCCCCAGTCCCGTGCGCGTGCCGACGGAGTTCGTGCACTACACGTGGGCACCGCAGATCTGGGCTGTGTCCTACTTCGGCAGCTCCTACACCCACTGGCATCTCCTGACGCCGCAGGAGTGGGCGTACGCGGGTTACCCGGCGCCGCGCGTCGCCGGGTGGATGCCCGGCACGCACTACATCAAGTGGGCGTCGTCACCGGAGATCTTCGCGAACCAGGTGGACAGCTACCACCTCCTCAGCTTCGGCGAGTGGCAGGCGCTCGGCTACCCGGAGCCGATGAGGAACCCCGGCGGGTACGTCAAGCTGACCTGGGCCGCGGACATCATCTGGACGGGGGACGTCGAGCACCCGGGAAGGGCCCTCCCGCTCACGTTCGCCCGGTGGGTCGCGGACGGCAGCCCGACGCCGCGCGAGCGCGACACCTATCCCGGCGACACGTGGTGCTGGATGCCACCGGAGTGGATGGTCAACGACCAGTCACCGGTGCCGCACTACCCCGAGGGCGGGATCCTCTACGACGGCGCAGCCCACACCGGGTACGTCCCCAAGGAGTACTGGGCGCGCATCGGCATCGACATCGCCACGACGCCGGAGTGCTGACCAGCCCCGCGGCTCCCTCGCGAGGTGTCGACGATCTCCACCCCGCGGCCACAGGGCTCGCGCGCCGGGCCGTCTAGGTCGGGTCGCCGTGCGCGTGCGCGGCGAGCTGCATGAGCTCGGCAGCCACGAGCTTCGACCGCGTCCGGCGTCCTAGCCAGGCCGCGGCGTTCGCCTCCTGAACGGCCGAGACGATGACCGTCGTCCCGTCGGTGCGCGTGATCTCCAGACCGCTGTAGCCGGGGGACACCGAGACCACGTCGTTCCACGGGACGTGCGTGGTGCCGAGGGGATTGCGCACCGTGATCCCGTCGGTGGTCGCGGTGACACTCGGGTACAGACCGAATCGCCACGCGCCGAGGACGAGAGCACTGCCGATGGCGCCGATGACCAGCCCGATGGAGTCGCCGTCGTTGATGGCAAGGCTCAGCCCGGTGACGATCGCGGCGACAGAGCCGAGGCCCAGCACGATGACGATGGTGGTCATCGCCACCTTGGTGAAGGGAGCGACGCCCCACGTTCGCGGGAGCGCCGAGGCGGAGGCTGCGGCCGGCGTGATCACGGCGCAGATTCTGGCACGGGCGGGTGCGCAGGCTGAGCACGGACCGTTCAGGGCGACCTGACAGGCGCCCGCGGGACCTTCGACCCTCCCACTGCACAGGTGGCGAATCGAGGATGGAAGAGGCCCGTCGGAGGGCGGGTCGTTCATCGATGGAGGACATGATGACGCATCTGCTGGTGGCTTACGGGACGTCACGGGGCGGCACCCGAGGTCTCGCGGAGCTGATCGGACAGGACCTTCGAGACCATGACCACGAGGCGACCGTCCGCGCTGCGGCGGACGTCAAGAACCTCGACGGCGTCGACGCCGTGATCGTCGCGGGAGCTCTCTACGCGGGGCGCTGGCACAAGGACGCGCGCAAGCTGATCAAGCGCGAGGCCGATCGGCTGTCGGAGCTCCCGGTGTGGCTGGTCGCCACCGGTCCGCTCGACGACACCGCGGAGACGACCCAGATCGCACCCGTCCACCACGTCAGCGACGCAGCGGCGCGCATCGGGGCCCGGGGCGTCCAGACCTTCGGTGGGCGCCTCGAGCCCGACGCCAAGGGCTTCCCGGCGAGCGCCATGGCCAAGACGATGGCGGGGGACTGGCGCGATGCGGAACACGTCGCCCGGTGGGTCGACGAGGTGGACGGCGAGCTGCGAAGCATCCAGTCCTGACACGCCCACGACGTCGGCCACCGGGGGTCGAGCCATTCGCGATGCCCGGGCGCCCGACGACCACGGTCGGGGAGCCCCTGTGGCGCGTATCCCTGTTGCGTAGAAAGTACGGAAGCGGAGGTGTCGCCCCCGGAACAGGATGGCCGCAGGGAGACCGTCAAGGAGTGGCCATGACAGAGCACGTCGAGAACCTCATGGTCCCTGCAGTGCCCACACCAGCCGCCTCAGCGACAGCTCGCACGACAGCACCGTCGCAGCTGCGCCCGGCTCCCGTCGCCGGTCTGACTGTCGGGCGCGCCGACGACCCCGCCGAGGTCGCTGCCGAGGCGCGCGCCACCTCGGTGCTCTCGCGGCTACGACGGTTCCACGACGACCGGTGGCCGGCCGGAACGGAGCGGTCATCCACGGCGCAGGTGGAGGTCGGCCGCTCGGGAGGAGCCGTCTCGACGGTCCGCAGCCGGGAGATCTCCGACAGGCTCGGCGACGGCGCGCCGCTCTCGGAGGCGATCCGGCGTCGGATGGAGGCCGGGTTCGGCACGTCGCTCGGCCATGTGCGCGTGCATGACGGCCCCGCGGCCGCGCAGCACAGCGCAGCGCTGGGCGCGACGGCGTTCACGGTCGGCAACGACGTGTTCCTGGGTGGCGGCGTCGACCCGCTCGACGCGCACGGCGAGCATGTGCTCGCCCACGAGATCGTCCACGTCATCGACGAGGGCCACACACCGGAGCGGCCCGGCGGCGACGACGCCGTTGCCCGTCCCCTCACCGGAGCCGGTGCTTCGTCCCCCGTGCGGCGCGCCATCCTGGACAACGGGAAGCCGCTGACCTGGAAGGACCTCCAGCCGCTGGCGACGGTCATGGGTGCGCCGAAGGCCGCGCTGCTGGTCATCCAGTTCTGGGCCGAGACGACCTTTCCGACCCCGTCGGTCACGTACGAGAACCAGAAGAAGCTCGTGAAGCTCGCCCGCGACGCGCTGACCTCGTTGCCGACCGAGTTCGCACAGTGGATGGACACGTGGGAGACGATCGTCGCCTTCAAGGAGTCGCTGGACGCCATGAAGCCAGCGCCCAAGCTCTCGCCCGTGTTCACCCAGGCGCTCCAGGCTCAGGAGGATGCCCTCACCCTGGCACGGGCCGCCAGGCTAGGACCCGCGCCCACCCTCGCGGCGCCTACGAAGGACCCGAGGTACAAGGTGTCGCCCAGCCTCGTGGGCAAGCCCGCCGCCAAGACGGGTCGCGACGACGCCGCCTTCAACTCCACGTCCAGCTCCATCCCTGGCGTCACCAAGAGCACCACCAGCACGGTGGGTCACCACCTCACCCTGGAGGCCATCGCGGCGGGGGCACTGCAGCAGAACGCCGACGGCACGGCATCTCAGATCTGTGCGACCTGTGGGCGCGTCACCGATGCGACGCAGTTCGAGGTCGACCACCAGCAGGCCTTCTCCGAGCTGCGGGACAACCTGCACATGCTGGCCCGCGGCATGGCGCTGAGCGACCCGCTCTACCAGAGGATCAAGGCCACGACCCCCGCCGGCGACTTCACCACCTTCTTCCAGGTGAAGGGGACGCCTGGGACGGTCGGCTGCGAGGTCGTCCTCACCAAGGCCGCCGTCAACATCTACTCCAACGACATCGGCAACCTCATGAAGATCTGCCGCCAGTGCAACGGTGCCTGGGGCAAGCACGACATGGACATGTTCCAGTGGTTCCTGTCGTCCCCGTTCTTCACGGACAAGTTCATTGCCGCTCGTCTGCCGGCCCCGGGGCCCGACACGATCATCGCGCGCACCAACACGGGAGAGGGATGGGGCACGGCCGCCCGCGACTGGTTCGCCACCCACCACCTCCCCGTGCTCAAGCAGCAGTTCGTCCTCGACGCGGCGAAGCGCTTCTTCCACTCGCAGGTCACCAGGCAGTCGCAGCTCCAGCTCGAAGCCGCCCTGGAGCCGAACCCGGTCAAGAAGGCGGCACTGGAGCGGGAGGCGGAGACGCTCGCCGGCCACAATGCAGCCTTCGGCGGCGTCGTCGACGCCGACCGGGAGTACTTCTCCGGCGAGCAGCTCGGCCGACCGCCGGCCCCGATGGCGCCCGACTCGCCGGGCAAGCTGGTCTCGAAGCGCAAGGCGGACTACGTCGAGCGGGAAGGACGCAAGACGTTCGAGAAGAAGAGCGCCACCCCGGCCTATCAGGCGGGCTACGGCCACGGCCTTGCCCGGTCTCCCAGCAGCGAGAACCTCTACCAGGCTGACCTCGACATGCTGGAGGCCTATCGCCTCGGCTACCGAGATGGACACGACGCCCACCAGGCAGAGTTCAACCTCGGCGTCTCCCTGGCGATGGCCGTCCCGAACCCGAGCGACCTTGCCATGCGCGCCACGACCGTGACCGACCCTGCCCAGCTCGCCGGCTTCCGGGACGCTTCCGCCCGACGCCTCGATGCGGTCAACCTGGGCCGCACGGCCGGCGCGGCCCGGGCTGCTCCCGACGTGTCCTTCATCCCCTCCGGCACGCCGTCGTCGGAGGTGCTGCTCCGCGACTACCTGCAGGCGTACGCGTCGGGGATGACAGCCGGCATCCCGCCGTCGGGCGTCGGAGACCCGATGTCGTGACCATCCGCCGAGTCCCGGATCGGAGAAGCCGTGCGCGCCCCACGACGTGGTGCCCGACAGGCGTTGCTGCCCCGTTGCCACAGTGCACGTCCGGGCAAGGAGAAAGGCCGTCTCGGAGTCATCCGAAACGGCCTCTGACCTGCGGTGATGCTGGTGGGCGATACTGGGATCGAACCAGTGACCTCTTCCGTGTCAGGGAAGCGCGCTACCGCTGCGCCAATCGCCCATGGTGAACCACGGGTACTGCTGTGGTGATACGAGGTGGAGATGGGATTCGAACCCACGTATACGGCTTTGCAGGCCGCTGCCTCGCCACTCGGCCACTCCACCGTGAGACCGCAGTCCTCAGCGGCTGCGGTCAGCCGATCAGGAGTGTCTGCCTCCGAGCGGACGACGGGATTCGAACCCGCGACCCTCACCTTGGCAAGGTGATGCTCTACCACTGAGCCACGTCCGCACAGCACGTCCCCCCGGCTTTCACCGGTGTTCCGTGTGCGTCCCGAACTCTAACTGACGATCTCCGCGAGAGTCCAACTGGCTCCGGGCACCCGGGTGATCGCGCGGATCGTGAGGCGCGGGTCGGCTGCTCGGTAGCGTGTGGGCGTGCCCGAGCAGACCGTCAGTCGACGTGGCGTCGCGTGGTTCGCCGGTGTCGAGGCGACCGGCGTCGTCGAGGTCGTGGACGTCCGGGCAGAGCCGGAGCGACTCGCGGAGCCCGGCTGGTGGGCGGTCGTGGGTGACTTCGAGGGCGCCGTCCGGGCATGGCGGTTCGCGCACGTCAGGCCTGCGGAACCCGGCGCCGACGGTGGGTGGAGGGGCCCGTCGGCGGCGTCGTGGACGTCCTCGCTGGACCGCGCCGGCTACGTCGACGCGGTGGGCCGCGTGCGGGCGCACATCCAGGAAGGTGACGTCTACCAGGCGAATCTCTGCCGCGTGCTGAGTGCTCCGCTCCCGGGCGAGCCCGACGCGCGTGCGCTGGGTGCGGTCCTGGGAGCGGGCAACCCGGCGCCGTACGCGGGCGGCGTGCAGGTGCCGGGGGAGGTGTGGGTGGTCACCGCGTCGCCGGAGCTCTTCCTGCGGGTCGAGGACGGCGTCGTCACCAGCGGTCCGATCAAGGGGACGGCCGCCACACCGGAGGGGATGACGGACAAGGACCGCGCGGAGAACGTCATGATCACCGATCTCGTCCGCAACGACCTGCAGCGGGTCTGTGCGCCCGGCACGGTCGAGGTCACCACCCTGCTGGGTGAGGAACGTCACCCTGGCCTGGTCCACCTGGTGAGCACGGTGCAGGGCGTGCTGGCCGACGAGGTCGCCACCGCGCCTGACCTGTGGGCACGGCTGCTCGACGCCACCTACCCTCCCGGCTCGGTCTCGGGTGCCCCGAAGTCGTCGGCGCTCGACATCATCGCTGCGCTGGAGACAGCTCCGCGGGGTCCGTACTGCGGGGCCGTCGGGTGGATCGAGGTCGGTGCCGACGGGAGGGTGCAGGCGGAGCTGGCGGTCGGCATCCGGACGTTCTGGTGGGCCGACGACGTCCTGCGGTTCGGCACGGGTGCGGGGATCACGTGGGGGAGCGACCCCGAGGGCGAGTGGGCGGAGACCGAGCTCAAGGCCGCGCGGCTGGTCGGCCTGGCGTCGGGTGCGGCCGCCGAGACGATGACAGACTGACGCGATGGGTGTCGTGATCTGGTCGAACGGTCGTCTGTACGGTCCCGAGGATCTCCTCCTCTCGGGCGTCGACCACGGGCTCACGGTCGGTGACGGCGTCTTCGAGACGTGCGCGGTGTACGACGGGACGGCGTTCGCCCTGACCCGCCACCTGCGCCGCCTGAAGCGGTCCGCACTGGGTCTCGGGCTGGCCGCGCCCGACGAGGGTGCTGTCCGCGACGGGGTCGCGGCGGTGCTCGCGGGCGCGGGTCCCGAGATCGGTCGTCTGCGGATCACGCTCACGGGCGGCCCGGGACCGCTGGGGTCGCACCGGTTCGCGCCGGAGGAGCAGCGGCAGAGCGTCCTCGTGCTCGCCGGCCCTGGAGCACGGTCCGAGGTCTCCCGCGTGGTCCGCGTCCCGTGGGTGCGCAACGAGCGCTCCTCCGTCGCCGGCCTGAAGACGACGTCCTACGCCGAGAACGTCGTGGCCGTCGCGGAGGCCTACCGGCGCGGCGCCGACGAGGCCGTGCTGGCCAACACCGTCGGTGAGCTGTGCGAGGGCACCGCGTCGAACGTCTTCGTCGAGCGGGACGGCGAGCTGGTGACACCACCGCTGTCGAGCGGCTGCCTGGCCGGCATCACCCGGGAGCTGCTGCTGGAGTGGTCGGCGGCAGCAGGTCTCCCGGTCCGCGAGGCGGCGCCGGGCGAGCTCCGGTACGAGGTGCTCGACGAGGTGGCGGACGGGTCGGCGCACCTGATGGTGAGCGGCTCCATCCGCAACGTCTCGCCCGTGGTCAGCCTCGACGGGGTCGACATCGACGCCGGGCCGGTCTCGCTGGAGGCGCAGCGGCTCTTCCAGGCGCGCCTGTCCGACGATCTCGACCCGTGACAGACGACGACCGGCCCCGCCCGAGGCGGAACCGGTCGCAGTGAGGAAGGTGTCAGGCGGTCAGGAGAGCGGCGATGAGCGCCGTGATCTCGCTTTCCATCCGGTCGCTCTCCGTACCCAGAGGCACGAGGGCCTCGGTCCCGGCGAGGAAACGCTCGATCGGCTCCGTGGGTGCGGCCAGCAGTGCGCTGCCCTCGACTCCACTGAGCGACACGAGCGTGTAGTCGGGGTCTTCGTCGCGCCACACCTGCACGTCACCGGTCCCGGCGGGAGCATCTGCCGTCGCGTGCATCCCCAGGGAGAGGAGCTCGCGGCCGATGAGCCAGGTCGACATGGTGTGCGGGCCGGTGAAGACCGCGCGCACCGTGTACGGATCGGAAGTTCTGAAGGAGAACTCGGCGCTCACCGGGATGACGCTGGCGTCGGATCCGATGAGCTGCATGGCGACGACCTCGACGACGTCGTAAGTCGAGCTCGGCATCGGGTCCTCCTGTTCGCAAGGGCTGGAGGTCCCATCATGGCAGGCCAGGTGCCCGATTGGACCGGTAGACGGCCCGAGTTCACCCGGAGGGACGCGGCCGGATGTTCCGCCGACACACCATGGCACCCGTCCTGGCTACAGCGCACCCCTTGACTTCGGCGCGATGACCTGCAGGGAGCCTTGGTGAGCCCGGTTCGGATTCTCGACCCGAGCCGGGTAGCATCCTCTTCGATGTCACCCGCGGGTGCTCGTCATTCCCGGCACCAGGCGTGTCGGGGGGCGGCGGACCCGCGAACGACGGGCGATTGGCTCAGTTGGTAGAGCGCCTCGTTCACACCGAGGAGGTCATCGGTTCGAGTCCGGTATCGCCCACCAGAACGACAGCAGAGGCCATCCTTCGGGGTGGCCTCTTCTGCTGTGCGGCGGGCGTTGGTGCTCGTCTTCCTGCATGGCTAGTGTGAAGAGTGCAGAGGGCATCGCTCTCGTGGAAGGGAACCGCGATGAAGCGTCGCGGGATCGTGGTTGTACTCCTCCTGCTGGCCGGCCTCCTGATCGCGCCCGCGGCGCCTGCCGCCGCAGGCCCGTACTGCGGCATCCGGTGGGGATCGCTCGCAAAGAGCAACGGTGGTGCGTTCGGTGCGGGGGACATGTTCGCCGTGCGCACCGGGCGGCACTCCTGCTACGACCGCGTCGTGATCGACGTGGAAGGCCCGTTCGCCGGCTACTCGGTCGGGTACGTGGACACCGCCACGGCGACGGACGGCACGGTCGTCCAGCTCCGGGGTGGTGCGCGCCTGCAGATCGACGCCCGCCTCTCGACCCAGGCGGACCAGCAGGGGAAGCCGTACTTCGTGTATGCCAACGACGGGACGGTCGCCGACCTGCGCGACGTCACCGGCTACCGGACGCTGCGGCAGGTCTCGTGGGCGGGTTCGTCCGACGGCGTCTCGCGCGTCGCCGTGGGTGTCCGGGCGCGTCTGCCCTTCCGTGCCTTCCTCCTGCCGGGGCCGCGGGAGCATGTGACGCGGCTGGTGATCGACGTCGCCCACCGATGGTGAACCTCGATCCTTCGTGGCCCGCCCGCCGCGGGTAAGTCGTCGGTGGTGCGCCGACCCCGCCGGTAGCATCGAGGGGCTCGCCGCCAGGGCGAGCGGCCACGAAGGAGGCTGTACCGGTGCCCGAGCTCATCACCCTCACCGTCGACGGGATCGCGACCACGGTGGAGCCGGGGACGACGGGTACCGACCTGTACTCTTCCCGGCGCGACGTGGTCGTCGCCCGCGTGGACGGCGAGCTGCGTGACCTGCACCTCCCGCTGCCCGACGGCGCCGTGGTCGAGGCCGTGACCATCGACGAGCCGGACGGCCTCGCGGTGCTGCGGCACTCCGCGGCGCACGTGCTGGCGCAGGCCGTCCAGGAGATCAACCCGAAGGCGCGGCTCGGCATCGGGCCGCCGATCACCGACGGGTTCTACTACGACTTCGACGTCGACACCCCGTTCACTCCCGAGGACCTCAAGGCGATCGAGAAGGTCATGGGCCGGATCGCCAAGGAGGGCCAGACCTTCCGCCGGTGGGACCTCTCCGAGGACGAGGCCCGTGCCGAGCTGCGCGACGAGCCGTACAAGCTGGAGCTCATCGGCCTCAAGGGTGACCCGCAGGCCGCCGACGGCGCGTCGGTCGAGGTCGGTCTCGGTGGGCTGAGCATCTACCAGAACGTGCGGGGCGCGGGTCGCGAGAGCGAGCAGGTCGTCTGGCAGGACCTCTGCCGCGGCCCGCACATCCCGAGCACCCGCCTGCTGGGCAACGGCTTCCAGCTGACCCGCTCCGCGGCGGCCTACTGGCGCGGGTCCGAGAAGAACCCACAGCTGCAGCGGGTCTACGGCACCGCCTGGCCGACCAAGGACGAGCTGCGCGCGTACCTCGAGCGCATCGCCGAGGCGGAGCGTCGAGACCACCGCCGGCTCGGCACCGAGCTGGACCTGTTCTCCTTCCCGGACGAGATCGGCTCCGGCCTGGCCGTGTTCCACCCGAAGGGCGGCGTCGTCCGCATGGAGATGGAGCACTACAGCCGGCTGCGGCACATCCAGGGTGGGTACGACTTCGTGAACACCCCGCACATCACCAAGAGCAAGCTCTACGAGATCTCGGGACACCTCGACTGGTACGCGGAGGGCATGTACCCCCCGATGACCCTCGACGAGGAGCGCGACGCCGACGGGCACGTCCGCAAGGCGGGGCAGCAGTACTACCTCAAGCCGATGAACTGCCCGATGCACAACCTGATCTTCGCGGCGCGGGGCCGGTCCTACCGTGAGCTGCCGCTGCGGCTGTTCGAGTTCGGCACCGTGTACCGGTACGAGAAGTCGGGCGTCGTGCACGGCATGACCCGCGCGCGCGGCTTCACCCAGGACGACGCCCACATCTACTGCACCCGCGAGCAGATGGCGGACGAGCTCACCACGACGCTGAAGTTCGTCCTGGACCTGCTCAAGGACTACGGGCTCGACGACTACTACCTGGAGCTCTCGACCAAGAACCCGGACAAGTTCGTGGGTTCCGACGAGGTCTGGGACGAGGCCACGGAGACCCTGCGCGCGGTCGCGGAGGCGTCCGGGCTGGACCTGGTGCCGGACCCGGGCGGTGCGGCGTTCTACGGGCCGAAGATCTCCGTGCAGGTCAAGGACGCGCTCGGGCGCACCTGGCAGATGTCGACCATCCAGCTCGACTTCAACCTGCCGGAGCGGTTCGAGCTCGAGTACACCGCGTCCGACGGCAGCCGCCAGCGGCCCGTGATGATCCACCGTGCGCTCTTCGGTTCTGTCGAGCGGTTCTTCGCGGTGCTGACCGAGCACTACGGCGGCGCGTTCCCGGCCTGGCTCGCGCCGGTCCAGGTGCTGGCCGTGCCCGTTGCCGAGCCGTTCGAGGGCCACCTCGACGACGTCGTGAGCCAGCTGCGGGCGCAGGGGATCCGGGCCGAGGTGGACCGTACCGACGACCGGTTCGGCAAGAAGATCCGCAACGCCAGCACGCAGAAGATCCCGTTCGTGCTCATCGCCGGCGGCGAGGACGCCGACGCCGGGGCAGTCTCGTTCCGGTACCGCGACGGACGCCAGGACAACGGCGTCCCCGTGGCGGAGGCGATCGAGCGGATCGTCTCGGCGGTGCGCGACCGCGTGCAGGTCTGATGGTCACCGAGTCCGCCGACCACTTCGCAGGCGTGCCGGACGGCTTCGAGCGGCTCTGGACCCCCCACCGGATGGCGTACCTGGGTGGGCAGGACAAGCCGGTCGACGCCGCGGCCGGCGACGGCTGCCCGTTCTGCCGCATCCCGACGCTGAGCGACGAGGACGGTCTGGTCGTCGCGCGAGGCTCCGTGGCCTACGTCGTGCTGAACCTCTACCCCTACAACTCGGGGCACCTCCTGGTGTGCCCGTACCGGCACGTCGCCGACTACACGGACCTGACCGAGCCGGAGGTCGCCGAGGTGGCGTCGCTGACGCGGACAGCGATGCGGGTGGTGCGCGACGTCTCAGCGCCGCAGGGGTTCAACCTCGGCATGAACCAGGGCGAGGTCGCGGGTGCGGGCATCGCCGCGCACCTGCACCAGCACGTGGTGCCCCGGTGGGGCGGCGACTCGAACTTCCTGCCGATCGTGGCCCGTAGCCGCGCGCTGCCGGAGCTTCTCGGCGACACGCGGGCACGGCTGGCGGCCGCCTGGCCGACCGCATCGAAAGGATGATCGGCACGTGCTGAACGGACTGCGCGGTGCGATGACGCGCTTCTTCACCCCCATCGCCAGGACGTTGCTGCGCCTGGGCATCTCCCCGGACGCCGTGACGATCGGCGGGACGCTGGTCGTGGTCGTCACCGCGCTCTGGGCGTTCCCCACCGGCAACCTGCTGCTCGGCACGCTGGTCATCGCCGTCTTCGTGCTCACCGACTCCCTCGACGGCGTGATGGCCCGGCAGGCCGGGCGCTCCGGGCCGTGGGGTGCGTTCCTCGACTCGACGCTCGACCGGTTCGGCGACGGCGCCATCTTCGCGGGGCTCGTGCTCTGGTTCACCGCGGGCGGCGACGACCGGCTCGCCGCCGTCCTCGCGCTCGCCTGCCTCGTGCTCGGCTCGATCGTGCCCTACGCACGAGCTCGCGCCGAAGGGCTGGGCATGACCGCGTCGGGAGGCATCGCCGAGCGGGCGGACCGCCTCGCGCTCGTGCTCGTGGCCACGTTCGCGGTGGGCGTCGGCGCGCCGACGCTCGTGCTCACCGTCGTGCTCGCGCTGCTCGCGCTCGCGTCGGCCGTGACGATCGTGCAGCGGATGAGCAAGGTGTACCGCCAGGCGGCGCAGGTGACGGGATGAAGGTCGACGTCGCCCGCGCCTACGCGTTCGCGTGGAAGGTTGCCGGCAAGCTGCCCGGACCCGTGCTCCGGACGCTGTGCGATGCCGCGGCGGACCTCGCGTGGGCGCGTCGCACGGGCGGGGTGCGGCAGCTCGAGAAGAACCTGTCGCGCGTCCGGCCCGAGCTCGACGCCCGCGAGCTGCGGCGGCTCGGTCGCCTGGGCATGCGCTCGTACATGCGGTACTTCGGCGAGGCGTTCGCCCTGGCGACCATGACCCAGGAGCGCGTCGACGCGCGGGTCCGCGTGGTCGGTATCGAGAACGTGCGGGAGCACACGGACAACGACCGGGCCATCGTCCTCGCGGTCGGGCACACGGGGAACTGGGACCTCGCGGGTGCGTGGTGCTCGCGGGAGATCGCCCCCGTCACGACGGTCGCGGAGCGACTCAAGCCGGAGGAGCTGTTCCAGGAGTTCGTCACGTTCCGGGCGAGCATCGGCATCACGATCCTGGCGCTGACCGGTGGTGGTGACGTCTTCCGCGGGCTCGTGCGGGCCGCCCGCGACGGCGCGAGGATCCTGCCGCTGCTCGCCGACCGCGACCTCACGTCCAAGGGGCTCGAGGTCGACCTGTTCGGGCACCGGGCACGGGTGGCGGCCGGGCCGGCGGCGCTGGCGATCACGACGGGCGCCCCGCTGGTGACCACCGTCATCTACTACGAGCGGCTCCGGGGCGCCCAGCGCCGGGCGGCGGGCTCGCCGTGGGGCATCGTCATCCAGTTCAACAAGGCCATCGAGATGCCGGTCGACGTGCCGCGTGCCGACCGGGTGCGCGCGATGACCCAGGCGTGGGTCGACGAGTTCGCGGCCGGGGTCCGGCAGCGGCCGCAGGACTGGCACATGCTGCAGAAGGTCTTCGTCGAGGACCTGGACCCGGAGCGCTACGCCGCCACGCTCGCCGCCCAGGGGAGCGTCGGATGAGTCCGCGCCGCGCGGAGCGCACGCTCCGGGTCGGCATCGTGTGCCCCTACTCCTACGACGTGCCCGGCGGTGTCCAGTTCCACGTGCGTGACCTGGCGGAGGCGCTGATCGCGCGCGGGCACACCGTGTCCGTCCTGGCGCCCGCCGACGACGACACCCCGATCCCGGACTACATGACCGCGGCCGGGCGCGCGATCCCCGTGCGCTACAACGGCGCGGTGGCCCGCATGACGTTCGGACCCGTGACCGCGGCGCGCGTGCGCAAGTGGCTCGCCGCGGGGGAGTTCGACGTGCTGCACCTGCACGAGCCCGTCACCCCGAGCCTCGGCATGCTGGCGCTGTGGATCGCCGACGGCCCGATCGTGGCGACGTTCCACACGGCGCTCATCCGGTCCCGCCCCCTGCAGATGGCCTATCCGCTCGTGCGGCAGTCGCTGGAGAAGATCTCCGCGCGGATCGCCGTCTCGGAGGACGCCCGCCGCACCCTGGTGGAGCACATGGGTGGCGACGCCGTCGTGATCCCCAACGGTGTCTACGTGGACGCGTTCACCGCGGCCACCTCCGACCCGCGCTGGACGGGGACGCCCGAGCGCCCGACCATCGCGTTCCTCGGGCGGCTCGACGAGGCGCGCAAGGGGCTGCCGGTCCTGCTCGAGGCGGTGCCGCGCGTGCTCGCCGAGATCCCCGGCGCCAGGTTCCTCGTCGCCGGACGTGGCGAGACCGGGCCGGACGAGGTCCGCGAGCTGCTCGGCGACGAGGCGGCGGACGCCGTCGAGTTCCTCGGCGGGATCTCCGACGAGGACAAGGCGAACCTGCTGGCGTCGGTCGACGTGTACTGCGGGCCGCAGACCGGCGGCGAGAGCTTCGGCATCGTGCTCGTCGAGGCGATGAGTGCCGGTGCGACGGTCGTGGCCAGCGACCTCGGCGCGTTCTCCCGCGTGCTGGACGACGGCGCCGCCGGGGTCCTGTTCCGGACCGGCGACAGCGCCGACCTGGCCTCGACGCTGGTCCGCGTCCTGCGCGACCCGGACCTGCGGGCGCGCGTCTCGGAGCACGCGCTCGAGGTCGTGCGGCAGTACGACTGGGCGACCGTGACCGACCAGGTGCTCGCCGTCTACGAGATGGTCGTCGCGGGCCGGGACACCCCGGTCGGCGAGGACCCGTCGTCGGTACGCGGAGCGCGGCTGCTCGAGCTGCGCCGGGGACGGGGTGAGTCCCGATGAGATGGTCGGAGATCACCGTCTACGTGACGATCGTGCTGGCGCTGGCGCTCTGGTGGCTCTGGGTCGCCGCGTCGCGGCTCGACCGGTTGCACCGCAAGGTCGGCACCTCGCGCGCGGTCCTCGACGCCCAGCTCGTGCGCCGCGCCACCGTGGCCGCCGAGCTGGCGACCTCCGGCCTCCTGGACCCGGTGAGCTCGGTTCTCGTCGGCGAGGCGGCCTGGGCCGCGCTGTCGACGGGGGCGAGCGAGCTGCCCGCCGACCTGCTCGCGCTCGTCGGCCCGGACGACCTCCCCGTCGGCGGGGCGGCCCTGCTCCAGGTCGACCGTGGGGGCATCGAGAGCGAGCTGTCGGCGACCCTGCGCGAGGCGCTGGACGATGCCGACGAGGTCGCCGCCCTGCGCGCGGACCCGGCGGGCGACGAGCTCGTGGAGCTGCTCGCGTCGTCCTGGTACCGCGTGCAGCTGGCGCGCCGTTTCCACAACGAGGCGGTCGCCCAGACGTCACGCGCGCGACGTGGCCGGCTGGTGCGCCTGCTGCGGCTCGCCGGGCACGCCCCGGAGCCGCGCAGCCTCGAGCTGGACGACGCGTGGCCCGAGAACCTCGGGCGCCCCGGCACCCGGCGAGGCCCCGTGGAGAGCGTCCCGCCCGGCTGAGACGGGTCCGGGACGCCGGGTGCGACGGACTACGATTGACCGATCCGGCCGTCGAGGCGGCCGTCCCACACCGCACGAGGATCTGCGAGGCTCGACGTGACCAGCGAGAACAGCCAGCCCACCACCGCGACGCACGCCGGCGTCATCGGCACCGCCCGCGTGAAGCGGGGGATGGCCGAGATGCTCAAGGGCGGCGTCATCATGGACGTCGTCAACGCCGAGCAGGCGAAGATCGCCGAGGACGCCGGAGCGGTCGCCGTGATGGCCCTCGAGCGGGTCCCCGCGGACATCCGCGCGCAGGGTGGCGTGGCGCGCATGAGCGACCCCGACCTGATCGACGGCATCATCGAGGCCGTCTCCATCCCCGTCATGGCGAAGGCCCGCATCGGCCACTTCGTCGAGGCCCAGGTGCTCCAGTCGCTCGGTGTCGACTACGTCGACGAGTCCGAGGTGCTGACGCCGGCCGACTACGCGCACCACATCGACAAGTGGGCCTTCACGGTCCCCTTCGTCTGCGGTGCCACCAACCTGGGCGAGGCCCTGCGCCGCATCACCGAGGGCGCGGCAATGATCCGCTCCAAGGGCGAGGCCGGCACGGGTGACGTCTCCAACGCGACGACGCACATGCGCACCCTGCGCGACCAGATCCGCCGCCTGACGTCGCTGCCCGAGGACGAGCTGTTCGTCGCCGCCAAGGAGCTGCAGGCGCCGTACGACCTGGTCAAGGAGGTCGCGCTGGCGGGCAAGCTCCCCGTCGTCCTGTTCACCGCGGGCGGGATCGCGACCCCGTCCGACGCCGCGATGATGATGCAGCTCGGCGCCGAGGGCGTGTTCGTCGGCTCCGGCATCTTCAAGTCCGGCAACCCGGCCGAGCGTGCCGCCGCGATCGTCAAGGCGACCACGTTCTACGACGACCCGGACGTCATCGCCAAGGTCTCCCGCGGTCTGGGCGAGGCGATGGTCGGCATCAACGTCGAGGACGTCCCGGAGCCCCACCGTCTCGCTGAGCGCGGCTGGTGACGCAGCACCCCACCACGCCGGAGGCCGCGGACGAGTCGTCCGCGGCCTCTGCCGTCCCTCCACGGTCCAGCGCCCACGGCGGCGGACCGGTGCACGGTCTGGGCCCGGAGTGGAGGAGGGGAACCGACGGCCTGCTCTTCCGGGAGGCGGCGCGCGTGATCCTGCTCGACGAGGACGACCGTGTGCTGCTCATCCGCGGGCACGACGTGGACCAGCCCGACCGCAGCTGGTGGTTCACGGTCGGCGGCGGGATCGACGACGGCGAGGACGCGATGTCGGCGGCCGTGCGCGAGGTCCGCGAGGAGACCGGGATCGCCCTCGTCGCCGCTGACCTGGTGGGCCCGGTGTTCACGCGGTCGGCGATCTTCGACTTCTTCGCGGAGCACTGCCGGCAGGACGAGACCCTCTACCTCGCGCGGGTACCCGCAGCCTCGTTCGGCGCGCTCGACCGCGGCGGCTGGACCGAGCTCGAGCACGACGTCATCGACGAGCTGCGCTGGTGGTCGCTGGACGACCTCGACCGCGTGGACATCGAGGTGTTCCCCGACCGCCTCGTCGACCTCGTCCGCGGCCTGCTGCCGGAGTGGGACGGCGAGACGCGGCACCTCGGCCTGGCGCGCGAGTAGGTCAGGTGACGGCGTTCCGCCGCGCCCAGGCCGGGTCGCGGTGCTCGCCGGCGTCCAGGACGTCCCGCAGCGCCCGCACGGCCGTGACCAGGTCCGCGTGGGTCAGGTAGGGCGCGGCGACACCGAGGCGGACCACGTCGGGCGAGCGGAAGTCCCCGACGACCCCGCGCGCGACGAGCGCCTGCACGATCCCGTAGGCGTCCGGGTGCCGTAGCGCGACCTGCGAACCGCGGAGCCTGTCGGACTCGGGTGAGGCGAACACGGCGTCGGGCAGGACGTCCGCGATCGCGTCCCGCAGGAACCGCGTCAGGCTCAGCGAGCGCGCGCGGACGTCGTGGATGTCGATCCCGTCGAACGCCTGCAGCGCCGCCTCGAGGGCGAGCAGGGACAGCATCGGGGGCGTCCCGATGCGCGCACGCGAGATGCCCGGAGCGCCGGCGTACTCGTCGGCCATCGCGAACGGCTGCGCGTGCCCGTGCCAGCCGGGCACGACGTTGACGAACGCGTCCTGGTGCCGTGCGGCGACGTACCCGTACGCAGGCGCGCCGGGACCGCCGTTGAGGTACTTGTAGCCGCACCCGACGGCGAGGTCGACGTGGTGCTCGTCGAGCCCGACGGGCACGGCGCCCGCCGAGTGGCACAGGTCCCAGAGGACCACGGCGCCGGCGTCGTGGGCGGCCGCCGTGATGCCGGGCAGGTCGAGCAACTCGCCGGTGCGGTAGTCGACGTGGGACAGGACGACCACCGCGACGTCGGGGCCGAGCCGGCCGACGATCTCGGCAGGACGTGTGTGCTCGACGTGCCACCCGACCTGGTCCGCGACCCCGGCGACGACGTACCGGTCCGTGGGGAACGACCCGGGTTCGGTGAGCACCACGGACCGCCCGGGGCGCAGGGCCGCCGCGGCGTGCAGCGACTGGTGCAGACGCACGCTCGTCGAGTCGCCGACCACCACCTGACCGGGCGCCGCGCCGATCAGCCGGCCGATCGCGTCGCCCACGCGCACCGGCGCGTCCCACCACCCGTGCGTGTTCCACGACGCGATCAGGTCCCGCCCCCACTGCTGCTCGACCGCTTCCCGGACCGCTGCCGGCACGGCCCGGGGGAGCGCACCGAGGGAGTTGCCGTCGAGGTAGACGACCCCGGGCGGCAGCAGGAACCGCTCCCGCAGGTCGGTCGCGGCGTGCGCGGCGTCGAGGTCGGCCGCGCGGGCGTCGAGGTGGTCGAAGGTCACAACGCGGGAGCGTACGGCGTGACCGGCGCACGCCTAGACTCGCCCGTCGTGACCGTGACCGTCGGAGTCCTCGCCCTGCAGGGTGACGTGCGCGAGCACGTGCACGCCCTCGAGTCCGTGGGAGCGCACGCCGTGCCGGTCCGGCGGCAGCGCGAGCTCGACGCGGTCGACGCCCTCGTGATCCCCGGCGGGGAGTCGACGACCATCGACAAGCTGCTGCGCGCATTCGAGCTGTTCGGGCCGCTCCAGGAGCGGCTGCGCGCCGGCATGCCGGCGTACGGGTCGTGCGCGGGCATGATCCTCCTCGCCGACCGGGTGCTCGGCGGGATCGAGGGCCAGCAGACGCTGGGCGGGGTCGACGTCACGGTGCGTCGCAACGCGTTCGGACGGCAGGTCGAGTCGTTCGAGACCGACCTCGACGTCGCGGGAATCGACGGGTCTGTGCACGCGGTGTTCATCCGCGCGCCGTGGGTCGAGGAGGTCGGTCCGGCCGCGACCGTGCTGGCCCGGGTGGAGTCGGGTCCCGCCGCCGGTAGGATCGTGGCGGTGCGCCAGGGGCCGTTGCTCGTGACCTCCTTCCACCCGGAGGTCACCGGAGACACCCGGGTGCACCAATTGTTCGTAGAGATCGTCCGCGACACCCTGTGAGGACCGGCGTCGGAGCCGGCCGCAGGTGCGCGCGGGAGACGAAGGGGTAGCGAAGCGATGTCGGGTCACTCCAAGTGGGCCACCACCAAGCACAAGAAGGCCGTGGTCGACGCGAAGCGGAGCAAGCTCTTCGCCAAGCTCATCAAGAACATCGAGGTCGCGGCCCGCACGGGCGGCGGTGACCTCGCGGGCAACCCGACGCTCTTCGACGCGGTCCAGAAGGCCAAGAAGAACTCGGTCCCCATCGACAACATCAACCGCGCGGTCAAGCGCGGGTCCGGCCAGGAGGCCGGTGGCGCCGACTACTCGACGATCATGTACGAGGGCTACGGCCACGGCGGTATCGCGGTGCTGGTCGAGTGCCTGACGGACAACCGGAACCGTGCGGCGTCCGACGTCCGCGTCGCGTTCACGCGCAACGGCGGCCAGATGGCCGACCCGGGCTCGGTCTCCTACCTGTTCTCCCGCAAGGGCGTCGTCATCGTGCCCAAGGAGGGCACCGACGAGGACGCTGTCATGGAGGCCGTCCTGGACGCCGGCGGCGAAGAGGTCAACGACATCGGCGAGGCGTTCGAGGTCCTCTCCGAGGCGACCGACCTCGTCCCCGTGCGGACCGCGCTGCAGGCGGCCGGCATCGAGTACGACTCTGCGGACGTCGTGTTCTGGCCTGCCATGCAGATCGAGGTTGACGCCGAGGGCGCGCGCAAGATCCTGCGCCTCATCGACGCCCTCGAGGACTCCGACGACGTGCAGAACGTGTACGCGAACTTCGACGCGTCCGACGAGGTCATGGCGGAGCTCGAGGAGGACTGAGCCGGAGCGCAGCGGAGGTCGAGGGGCGCGGAGCGTCACTCGGCCGTAGCGGAGCGCAGGCTCAGTCCGACCACGAACACGGAGGACTGAACCGGAGCGCAGCGGAGGTCGAGGGGCGCGGAGCGTCACTCGGCCGTAGCGGAGCGCAGGCTCAGTCCGACCACGAACACGGACGACTGAGCCTTCTCGAAGGGCCCCGACCGCGCGCCGGTCGGGGCCTTTCGTCGTCGCGGCTGCGACCATGACGGCGTGCGCGTCCTCGGAGTCGACCCCGGCCTGACCAGGTGCGGTCTCGGCGTCGTCGACGGCCTGCCGTCGCGGCGGCTGTCCATGGTCGCGGTCGGCGTCGCCACGTCCGACGCGCTGTGGGACGTCGACCAGCGCCTGCTGTCGATCGAGCGGCAGATCGAGGAGTGGCTCGAGGAGCACGCCCCCGACGCCGTGGCGGTCGAGCGGGTGTTCGCGCAGCAGAACCTGCGCACCGTGATGGGGACCGCGCAGGTCGCCGGCATCGCGATGGTGGCCGCCGCCCGTCGTCGGATCCCCGTCGCGCTGCACACGCCCAGCGAGGTCAAGGCGGCGGTCACCGGGAACGGGCGGGCGGACAAGGCCCAGGTCCAGACGATGGTCCAGCGCCTGCTGCGGCTCGACGAGCTCCCGCGGCCCGCCGACGCCGCCGACGCGCTCGCCCTCGCCGTGTGCCACCTCTGGCGGCCCGCCGGTGCGCTCGGCGCCCCGCAGCGCGCGCCCGGTTCCCTGACGGCAGCGCAGCGTGCGTGGGCCACCGCCGAGCAGGCGGCCCGGCGCCGCGGCTGACCGCGTGTCTTCGTACACCTGTTCGGCTGGTGTGCCAGAGTGTGCGCAGCAGATTTCTCGACCGTAGGGAGGGTGACCGGTGATCGCGTCGGTCCACGGCACGGTGCAGACGGTGCGGCTCGACGCCGCCGTGGTGGAGGTCGGGGGAGTGGGCCTGCTCGTGCACGCGACGCCGGCCACCCTGGCGGGGCTGCGGGTTGGTTCGTCAGCGCAGCTGGCCACGTCGCTCGTGGTCCGCGAGGACGCGCTGACGCTCTTCGGGTTCGCGGACGCCGACGAGCGCGAGATCTTCGAGACCGTCCAGACGGTCAGCGGGGTCGGTCCGCGGCTGGCCCTCGCGATGCTCGCGGTCCACACGCCGGACGGCCTGCGCCGCGCGGTGCTCGACGAGGACTTCAAGGCCCTGCAGCGCGTCCCGGGCATCGGCCTCAAGGGTGCGCAGCGCATCGTGCTCGAGCTGAAGGACCGGATCGGTGCGCCCGCCAGCGTGACCACACCCGCGGCGGCGGTCTTCGGCGGGGACCGGCGCGACCAGGTCATCGAGGCGCTCGTCGGGCTCGGCTGGAACGCGCGCGCGGCCGGTGACGCCGTGACGACGGTCCTCGAGGGCACCGAGGGGCCTGTGGCCGCCGACGAGGTCGCCGGGGTGTTGCGCGCGGCCCTGCGGACGCTGGGTGGCGGGCGTGGCTGAGGACCGCGAGGAGCTGGTGACCGAGCGCTTCGCGGCCGAGTCGCTGGTCCAGTCGGGAGCCGACGAGCTGGAGCGTGCGGCGGAGGCGGCGTTGCGCCCGCGCAGGCTGGAGGAGTTCGTCGGGCAGCGTGTGGTGCGCGACCAGCTCTCGCTGGTGCTCGACGCCGCCCGCGGCCGGGGCAAGGCGCCGGACCATGTGCTGCT
The DNA here is from genome assembly GCF_001426705.1 of Cellulomonas sp. Root485. Lineage (GTDB taxonomy): Bacteria > Actinomycetota > Actinomycetes > Actinomycetales > Cellulomonadaceae > Cellulomonas. Next base: position 1,405,527 of record NZ_LMFC01000001.1, read on the forward strand.
CTCGGGCCCGCCCGGGCTCGGCAAGACGACGCTCGCGATGATCATCGCGGCCGAGATGGGTGCCCCTCTGCGGGTCACCAGCGGCCCCGCCATCCAGCATGCGGGCGATCTCGCGGCCGTCCTGTCCTCCCTCGAGGAGGGCGAGGTCCTCTTCCTCGACGAGATCCACCGCCTGGCGCGCCCGGCTGAAGAGCTCCTCTACATGGCGATGGAGGACTTCCGCGTCGACGTGATCGTGGGCAGGGGAGCGGGTGCGAGCGCGATCCCGCTGACGCTGCCGCCGTTCACCGTCGTCGGGGCGACCACGCGCGCCGGCCTGCTCCCGGCACCGCTACGGGATCGCTTCGGCTTCACCGCGCACCTCGACTTCTACTCCGCCGAGGAGCTCGAGCGGGTCCTCGTGCGGTCGGCCGGGCTGCTGGGTGTCCCGCTGGAGCACGAGGCCGCGGCCGAGCTCGCGTCGCGGTCGCGGGGCACGCCGCGCATCGCGAACCGCCTGCTCAGACGCGTGCGGGACTGGGCCGAGGTGCGTGGCGACGGCACCCTCAGCCTCGTCGCGGCACGGTCCGCCCTCGAGGTCTACGAGGTCGACCAGCTCGGCCTGGACCGTCTCGACCGAGCGGTCCTCACCGCGCTGTGCACGCGGTTCGGCGGGGGACCGGTGGGCCTGACGACGCTGGCCGTAGCGGTCGGCGAGGAGCCTGAGACCGTCGAGACGGTCGCCGAACCGTTCCTCGTGCGCGAGGGTCTGATCGGGCGGACGCCGCGCGGGCGCATCGCGCTCCCGGCCGCCTGGGCGCACCTCGGGCTCGACGTTCCCCACGGATCGGGCACACTGTTCGGCTGAGCCGCCCACCGCACGGAACCAAGACCGGGGTCCGTGCGTTGGAGCGGCGAGCCGCCGGGCCTAGACTGCGGCGGACACACCACCCGATCGGAGCCGTACCGCTGTGGAACTCTTCCTCATCCTGGCCATCGCCCTGGGCGCTCTCTGGCTCATGTCGAGCCGTACCCGCAAGCAGCAGCGCGTGGCTCAGGAGTTCCGGAACAACCTCGTCCCCGGTGACGAGGTCATGACAGCGTCGGGTCTGCTGGGTACCGTCGTGGCCGTCGAGGACGACGTCATCACGCTCGAGTCGAGCCCTGGCGCCCACACGCGCTGGATCCGCGCCGCGATCGCCAAGAAGATCGACCCGCCGGTCGAGGAGATCGACGACGTCGAGGACGACGCCGACCTCGAGGACGAGCTCGACGACCTCGATCCCCAGGACGCAGCGGTGACCGATGCCGACCGCATCAGCCGCGCGAACGACGACGTGATCGACGTCCCGGACGACCTGTCCTCGCTCCCGCCCGCCCGCAAGGACGGGGAGCCGGACACCAAGTAGACCGTTTCGGTCCGGGTGACGACGCCCGGACCTCGACCCCACCTGTCGCCTGCGCGACCGGTGCGCGCACGAGAGAAGAACTCCGTTGGCTCCTCCTACACGCCGTCAGAGGCCTGTCCGCACGCTCGTCGTGCTCGGCCTCATCATCTTCGCGCTGCTCGGTGCCATCGCGGCCGGGACCAAGTGGTCCACCGCCTCCTGGACGCCGAACCTCGCACTCGACCTCGAGGGCGGCACGCAGATCATCCTGACGCCGGTCGCGGACAACGGTGAGGACATCTCCTCCGAGACGATCGCGCAGGCGATCGATGTCATCCGCCAGCGGGTCGACTCCTCGGGCGTCGCCGAGGCAGAGATCACGAGCCAGAGCGGCGGCAAGATCGTCGTGGCGCTCCCCGGCAACCCCAGCGAGGAGACCATCGCGCTGGTCGAGACCTCGGCGCAGATGGCGTTCCGGCCGGTGCTGGCCATCGGGAACCCGACGCCGACGGACACGACGCCGACGCCGGAGCCCACCGATTCGGCTGCGGCGACGGACCCGGCGGCGCCCGCCCCGACCCCTACGCCCACCGCTGGCGCGGAGGAGCCGTCGGACGAGCCCACCAAGGCCGCCCCCGACAACCCGAGCGACACTGCCTACTACATCACTCCCGCGGTCCAGGCAGAGTTCGACGCCCTGGACTGCACGGACCCGACCAACCTCACCGGTGGCGTCAACGGGGACCCGGACAAGGCCTTCGTCACGTGCGGCCAGGACGGCAGCGCGAAGTACATCCTTGGTCCGGTCGAGATCGAGGGCGCGCGGATCTCCAGCGCCACCTCGGGCCTGAACCAGCTGCCCAGCGGCGGTCAGGGCAACAAGTGGGTCGTCAACATCGCGTTCGACAACCAGGGCACCACCGAGTTCACCGACGTGACCACGCGACTGCAGGGTCTGTCCGCGTCACCGCCGCTGAACCAGTTCGCGATGGTGCTCGACGGCCTCGTGATCTCGGCCCCGAGCCTGGACTCCGGCGTGATCATCGCGGACGGCAAGGCGGAGATCTCGGGCACGTTCACGCGTGAGTCCGCGGCCAGCCTGGCCAACCAGCTGAACTTCGGCTCGCTCCCGCTCACGTTCAAGCCGGAGAGCAAGGAGCAGATCTCGGCGACCCTCGGGTCCGAGCAGCTGCAGATGGGCCTGCTCGCGGGCCTGATCGGTCTCGGCCTGGTCGTGGTCTACTCCCTCCTGCAGTACCGCGCGCTGGGTCTGGTCACGGTCGCGTCGCTGATGGTTGCCGGGCTCCTGACGTACAGCATCATCACGTTGCTGTCGTGGACGCAGGGCTACCGGCTCTCGCTACCCGGTGTCGCCGGTCTGATCGTGGCCATCGGTATCACCGCCGACTCGTTCATCGTGTACTTCGAGCGCATCCGTGACGAGCTGCGGGAGGGTCGGACGCTGGTCGCGGCCGTCGACCGTGGCTGGGAGCGGGCGCGCCGGACCATCCTGGCGTCCGACGCGGTCAACTTCCTGGCCGCCGTCGTGCTCTACGTGCTCGCCGTCGGCAGCGTCCGCGGCTTCGCGTTCACGCTCGGTCTGACCACCCTGATCGACGTGCTCGTGGTCTTCATGTTCACGCACCCGGTCATGCAGCTGGTCGCGCGGACGAAGTTCTTCGGCCAGGGTCACCGCCTCTCCGGCCTGGACCCGCGCCGGCTCGGTGCACCCTCGTCGACCCGGTACGTGGGCCGTGGCCGCGTCGTGCACGGCTCCGAGACCTCGGAGGGTCGCGCCGTCGAGGATGCACCCGTCGACGCCGAGGCGACGCCACGCGTCCCGGTCGCCGTCGGCGGCGGGACCGGCGGTCTGACGATCGCCGAGCGCCGCGCCGCGGCACGTGCAGCCGAGCAGAAGGCCGCGTCGACCACCGACGCACCGGTCGACGCACCCGCCCAGGAGTCCGAGCCCGAGTCCGGGCGCACCGAGGGGAACGAGCACTGATGGCCTCCGGATTCGCCCAGTGGGGCAACGACCTCTACACCGGCCGTCGGTCGTACGACATCGTCGGTCGACGCAAGATCTGGTTCACCATCTCGACGGTGCTCGTGGTGCTCTCCGCGATCTTCCTGATCAAGCCTGGGCTCAACCCCGGCATCGAGTTCCGCGGCGGTTCGGAGTTCGTCGTGTCCGGGGTCTCCGACACCGGCCAGCAGCTCGCGATCGACACGGTCACCCAGATCTCGCCCGACGAGCAGCCGAAGGTCACGACCGTCGGCGGCGACTCGCTGCGCATCCAGACCTCCACGCTCACCGAGGACGAGGTGACCGAGGTCAAGAACGCGCTGGCCGAGGCGTACGACGTGCCGGTGGAGAACGTCACCAGCTCGTTCATCGGGCCGTCGTGGGGCAAGGACCTCTCGCAGAAGGCCATCACCGGGATCCTGGTCTTCCTGCTCTTCGTCACGATCGTGATGACGATCTACTTCCGTAACTGGCGGATGGCCGCGGCGGCCCTGATCGCGCTGTTCCACGACCTGATCATCACGGTCGGCGTGTACGCCGCCATTGGGTGGGAGGTCACTCCGGCGACGGTGATCGGCTTCCTGACGATCCTCGGGTACTCCATCTACGACACCGTCGTCGTCTTCGACAAGGTGCGGGAGAACACCGCGGACACGCTGCTCCAGTCGCGGTACACGTACGGGGAGAAGGCGAACCTCGCTGTCAACCAGACGCTGGTGCGCTCGATCAACACCTCGGTGGTCGCACTGCTCCCGGTCGGCGCGATCCTCTTCGTCGGCGCCTTCCTCCTCGGTGCCGGCACGCTGCGGGACATCGCGCTCGCGCTGTTCGTCGGCATGCTGATCGGCACCTTCTCGTCCGTCTTCCTGGCGACGCCGTTCGAGGTGGCGCTGCGGGAGCGGGAGCCCGCGATCCGCGAGCACACCAAGAAGGTCCTGGACGCCCGCGCCGCGCGTGCGGCGAGCGGCGAGGACGTGTCGGTCTCGGCCGAGGACCTGCGCGTGCCGGTCGGTGCGCTCAAGCCGGGCGCCCACCAGGGCAACGCCGCGCAGCCGAAGCGCAAGCGGTGACAGGTCCGGACAGCGCGGCGGGGGTGCCCACGGGTGCCCCCGCGGCGCGTGCGGAGCTGCTGCAGCGCATCGATCAGCTGGTCCGGCTGGTGCCGGACTACCCCCAGCCGGGGATCCTGTTCCGCGACATCATGCCGCTGCTGGCGGACGCCGCCGCGTTCGCGGACGTCATCGCCGAGATCGCCGGCCGGGTCGACGGTCCGGTGGACCTCGTCGCGGGCATGGAGGCGCGCGGGTTCCTGCTCGCCGCTCCCGTGGCGGTCGCGCTCGGTGCGGGGGTGCTGCCGGTGCGCAAGGCCGGCAAGCTGCCCGGGCCCACCGAGGCGCAGTCCTACGAGCTCGAGTACGGCACGGCGACCATCGAGATCCACCCTGCGACGGTTCCTGCCGGGTCCCGGGTGCTCGTGATCGACGACGTGCTGGCGACCGGTGGCACGGCTGCCGCCACGGTCGCGCTGCTCGAACGGTGCGGGGCCGAGGTCATCGGACTCTCGTTCCTCGTGGAGCTCGAGGCGCTGGGTGGGCGTGATCTTCTGCCGGACCACGCGATCGACGTCCTGCTCGCGGTGCCCTGACCAGCCTCCTCGTCGTGCTCGTGACCGTGTCGACCCGTACTCGGTCGTAGACTGTCGCCTCGACCGTGGGAGGGGGTGTGATGAGCGAAGACGTCCGCACGCCCGAGACCGGTCTCCCCCCGGCGCAGAACGACTCGCCCTCCAGCCGCATGCGCTCGCGCCTGGGCCGGTTCGGCGCCCGGAGCGGTGCTGCGTTCCCGGCGATCGAGCCCGTCCTGCAGGCTGCGCGCACCAACCACCCGAAGGCCGACCTCGCGGTCGTCGAGCAGGCGTACGTGGTGGCCGAGAAGGCGCACCGCGGTCAGCTGCGCAAGAGCGGCGACCCGTACATCACGCACCCCGTCGCCGTCGCGACGATCCTGGCCGAGCTGGGGATGACGCCGTCGACGCTCGCCGCCGCGCTCCTGCACGACACCGTCGAGGACACGGACTACTCGCTCGACCAGCTGCGTCGCGAGTTCGGTCCGGAGATCGCGATGCTGGTCGACGGCGTGACCAAGCTGGACAAGGTCACGTACGGAGACGCGGCGCAGGCCGAGACCGTCCGCAAGATGGTCGTCGCGATGTCCCGGGACATCCGGGTGCTCGTCATCAAGCTGGCCGACCGACTGCACAACGCCCGGACCTGGAAGTTCGTCGCCGCGGCCTCCGCGGAGAAGAAGGCGCGCGAGACGCTCGAGATCTACGCCCCGCTGGCCCACCGGCTCGGCATGAACACGATCAAGTGGGAGCTGGAGGACCTGTCGTTCGCGACCCTCTACCCCAAGGTCTACGACGAGATCGTGCACCTGGTGGCCGAGCGTGCGCCGGCTCGTGAGGAGTATCTGGCCACGGTTCGGGAGCAGGTCGGCGCCGACCTGGGCAAGGCCAAGATCCGGGCGACGGTGACCGGCCGACCGAAGCACTACTACTCGATCTACCAGAAGATGATCGTGCGCGGCCGCGACTTCGCCGACATCTACGACCTGGTCGGCGTCCGGGTCCTGGTCGACTCGGTGCGGGACTGCTACGCGGCACTCGGTGCGCTGCACGCGCGCTGGAACCCCGTGCCGGGGCGGTTCAAGGACTACATCGCGATGCCCAAGTTCAACCTGTACCAGTCGCTGCACACCACGGTGATCGGGCCTGGCGGCAAGCCGGTCGAGATCCAGATCCGCACGCACGACATGCACCGCCGGGCCGAGTACGGGGTGGCGGCGCACTGGAAGTACAAGGAGAGCGCGAAGAACGCGGGCACGACGGACAAGGACTCCGCCGGCAACGACATGCAGTGGCTGCGTCAGCTGGTCGACTGGCAGAAGGAGACCGCGGACCCGAGCGAGTTCCTCGACTCGCTGCGGTTTGAGATCGCCGGCTCCGAGGTCTACGTGTTCACGCCGAAGGGCGACGTGATCGGTCTGCCGTCCGGCTCGACCCCCGTCGACTTCGCGTACGCGGTCCACACCGAGGTGGGTCACCGCACGATGGGTGCGCGCGTCAACGGCCGCCTGGTACCGCTGGACTCGTCGCTCGAGAACGGCGACGTGGTCGACGTGTTCACGTCGAAGTCCGAGACGGCGGGTCCGTCGCGCGACTGGCTGGGCTTCGTCAAGAGCCCGCGGGCGCGCAACAAGATCCGTCAGTGGTTCTCCAAGGAGCGCCGCGAAGAGGCGATCGAGCACGGCAAGGACGCCATCGCCAAGGCGATGCGCAAGCAGAACCTCCCCATCCAGCGCCTTCTGTCGCACGAGTCCCTCGTCGCCCTGGCCAACGAGATGCGCTACGCCGACGTCTCCGCGCTGTACGCGGCGATCGGCGAGGGCCAGGTGTCCGCCGGCACGGTCGTGCAGCGCCTCGTGCAGTCGATGGGCGGGGAGCCGGCGGCCGAGGAGGACCTCGCCGAGGTCGCCCGCCCCGGCCAGACGCAGCGTCGGGTCCGCACCGGTGACCCCGGCGTCGTGGTCAAGGGTGTCGACGACATCTGGGTGAAGCTGGCCAAGTGCTGCACCCCGGTCCCGGGCGACGACATCGTGGGCTTCGTGACGCGCGGCGCCGGCGTGAGCGTGCACCGCAGCGACTGCATCAACGTGACGAGCCTGCGCTCGGAGCCCGAGCGCATGGTCGACGTCGCCTGGAGCCACAACAGCACGTCGCTGTTCCTCGTGCAGATCCAGGTCGAGGCGCTCGACCGCAGCCGGCTGCTCTCGGACGTCACCCGGGTGCTGTCCGACTCGCACGTGAACATCCTCTCGGCGTCGGTCTCCACGTCGCGTGACCGGGTCGCCCTGTCGCGGTTCGTGTTCGAGATGGCGGAGCCGTCCCACCTCGCGTCCGTGCTCGCCGCGGTACGCAAGGTCGAGGGTGTGTTCGACGTCTACCGCATCACCGGGGCGAAGGCGGCCGAGGAGCCGGCGATCCGCGCCTGACGGGTCACAAGTCCCCGAGCGTGGCGTACGCCTGGCGGACACCCCGGTGCCCCCGGAGACCGGCCAGGTGGTCCAGTGCTCGGGTGGGCTCGAAGCCGACGTCCTGCAACGCCCGCAGCGTCGGGACGGCCTCCTCCGGAGGCAGCATCCGTGCGATGTCGACTCCTGTGCGCTGGACCGACGTCGCCCGGTGGGTCCCGACTCGCACGACGTCCGACGGTGGCAGCGTCGCCTCCGCCGCGACGCGCGCAGGGTGCGGGTCGGTCCGTCGCCCGCCGGTCCTGACCAGCACCTCGACCCGCACGGGTGGGTACCGGCCTGTGTGCACCCACGCTGCGGTCCGGCGCCCGAGGACCCCCCGGGCGGGCACCAGCGCGGCGAGCGCACCCGCCCGCAGCTCCGGGGTGTCGGGAAGGTCCGCTGCGATGGCGACGTCACCCCAGACGACCCGGACGACCCCGTCGCGCAGCAGCCCGAACCACGCGGCGGCGCCGACGTCGTCCCGGCTCACCGTGCGGGGGAGGACCGGGAGGGTCGTGCGGAACTCGTCGAGACGGGTGCTCACCGCTGCAGCATGACGGTCGGACGGGTGCCCCGGGGGCGCCCGTCGGGATCTGTGGACGGACGAGGCCCCCGCCCGGAGGGCGAGGGCCTCGTCCGCTGGACGACGGCTGTCAGCCGCGGGCGTCCTGAGCGGCGCGCTGGACCTGCTCGAGCCACGCACGGCGGGCGTCGAGCGCGGCCTGCGCGTCGGCGATCTTGCGGGCGTCGCCCGCGGCCTTGGCGCGGTCGAGGTCGGCCTCGAGCCCGGCGATCGCCTGCTCGAGCTGCGCGGCAGCCCCCTCGGCCCGTGCTCGGGTCTCGGGGTTGGTGCGCTTCCACTGAGCCTGGTCGGTGTCGCGGACAGCGGTCTCGACGGCGCGCAGCCTGCCCTCGATGCGCTGGACATCGGCGCGCGGGACCTTGCCGGCGGCCTCCCAGCGGTCCTGGATCCGGTGCAGCGCCGACTTCGCCGCGGCCAGGTCGGTCACGGGCAGCAGCGCCTCCGCCTCGACGAGCAGCGCCTCCTTGACCTCGAGGTTCGCGCGGAACTCCTCGTCGGTCGCGGCCGACTGGGCATCACGAGCCGCGAAGAACGCGTCCTGCGCCGCACGGAAGCGGGCCCACAGCGCGTCGTCGTCGGCCCGGCTGGCACGCCCGGCGGCCTTCCACTGCGCCATGAGGTCGCGGAACACCCCTGCGGTCGCGCCCCAGTCGGTGCTCGACTGCAGCCGCTCGGCCTCGGTCACCAGGTTCTCCTTGACCTGCTTGGCCGACGCGTTGCGCGACTCCAGCTCGGCGAAGAAGTGGCGACGCTCGCGGTCGAACGTCGTGCGCGCGTGGCTGAACCGCTTCCAGAGCGACTCCTCCGTCGGCCGGTCGAGGCGCGGGCCGGAGCGCTGCGCCTCCTTCCACTGGTCCAGCAGGAGGCGCAGCTGCTCGCCCGCGGGACGCCACTGGATGCGTGACGGGTCCGTCGAGGCGATCTTCTCGGCCTGCTCGACGATCTCGGTCCGGGCCAGGACCGCGGCCTCGCGCGCAGCGGCGCGCTCGGCCTCGGCGACGGCCCGGCGCTCTGCGGCGGTCGTGCGCAGCGCCTCGAGACGTGCACGGAGCCCGTCGAGGTCGCCGACGGCGGCCGGCTCGGCGACCTCGTCGGTGAGCCGGGCCAGGGTCTGGTCGATCTCCTTGACCGACAGGTCCGTCGCGGCGAGGCGTGCCTCGAACAGCGTGACCTTCGCCTGCAGGTCGAGGAAGCGGCGCACGTACAGGCCGAGCGCCTCCTCGGTCGTCGCGCCCGGGTACTGACCGACGACGCGCTCGCCCGCGGCCTCGCGGACGGAGACGTTGCCCTCGTCGTCGACGCTGCCGAACGTCGCCGCGTGTGCAGCCTCTGCGGCGTCCTGCGGGGGTGCGACCGGTGCAGCCGGAGCGGCGGCGTCGATCGTCGTCGGCGCGGGGTGCGCCGGCGGGTGCGGGACCGGCCGCGGACGCGGGACGGGCCGGGCCGTCGCCGGCGTCGGCACCGGCGCGGGGGTCGGCTCGGCCTCGGTGGCAGCCTCCGCTTCCGCCGTCGCCGCCTCGGGCTCGCCGGCAGCCTCGGTCGGCGCCGCCTCGGGCTCGCCGGCAGCCTCGGTCGGCGCCGCCTCGGGCTCGCCGGCAGCCTCGGTCGGCGCCGCCCCGGGCTCGGTGGCAACCTCCGTCGCCGTCGCCTCGGGCTCGGTCGCAACGTCCGTCGCCGTCGCCTCGGGCTCGGTGGCGGCGTCCGTCACCTCGGGCTCGGTGGCGACGTCCGTCGCTGCCGCCTCGGGCTCGCTGGTCGCCTCGTCGGCTGCCTGCTCGGGCTCAGCGCTCTCGTCGACCGCGGCACCGTCGCTCGCAGTCCCCGCGTCGCTCTCGTCGGTCGCGACGTCGACCGTCTCGGCCTCCTCGGACGGAGCATCGACGGGTGCGTCGTCGGCGGGCTCGGCGGCCGGCACGGCCTCGGCCTCCGGGCTCTCCTCGGGTGTGTCGACCGGGGGAGCGTCCTCCGTGACCGTCCCGGCAGCCGCTGCGTCGACCTCGTCGGGCACGGTGGGTGCCTCGAGCTGCTCGGCGTCTGCTGCCGGCACGGAGTCGTCGGGCACGGGTCCGGACGTCGGGGTCTGCGTCACTGGATGTTCACTCCCTCGATGATGACGTCGGACACCGGGACCTCGGTCCCTTCGACGGTGCCCGCGTCGGCGATGGCCTGCAGCACGTCCAGACCGGACGTGATGTGGCCGAACACGGTGTAGCCACCCGCAGTGTCTGCGGGAATAGTCGAGTCCTCGTACACCAGGAAGAACTGGCTGCCCATCGAGCTGCCGTCGTTCCCGGTCCGTGCCATGGCGATCGTCCCGGCCGGGTACACGTTGTCGGCCGGCGCGTTCTCGATCGGGCCCCACGTGTAGCCGGGGCCGCCGGTGCCGCCCGTGGTCGGGTCCGCGGTGCCGAGGGCCGTCGGGTCGCCGCACTGGAGGACGTAGATGCCCTCCTGCGTCAGCCGGTGGCACTTCGTGGTGTCGAAGTAGCCGTCTCCGGCGAGCGTGACGAAGTTGGCGACGGCCTGCGGGGCGGCAGCACCGTCGAGCTCGATGCCGAGGTCGCCCTGCGTCAGCGCGATGTCACCGGTCCACGTGCGGCCCTGCGCGAGCGACGGGTCCGGGACCTCGGCTGCGTTGGCGGGAGCCGTCGGGGACGACGTGGGTGTCGCGGCGGGCTCGTCGTCGTTGGTGAGAGCGATCGCGGCGACGACACCCGTGGCGAGCACGAGGGCGGCCACGAGGCTGCCCGCGATGACGCGGTTGCGATGGCGGCGGGCGCGCGCCTTGGCCTGGCGCTCCTGCCACTTCTCGTACCGGCGGCGCTCGTACTCACGCTCGGTCTTCGTGGACACGCACTCGCTCCTCGCGTCGTCGTTCGGTGCGACCGGTCGTCCGCCAGCCGCACTGCATGTAGGGGACCCGGGACAGTCTAGGCAAGCCTTGGCGACGGGCCACCAGCGGCACCGCCGTGCGACATCACAGTCCGGACACGCCGGGGCGCTACCGTGCGTCCCATGCAGGTGGTCACGGTGGTGTCCGCGGTCTTCGGGGCCCGGTGCTCGGTCCTCGTCGACGACGACGGGTCGTGCGTCGTCGTCGACGCCGGGGCGGGTGTCATGGACGACGTCCTGGCGCTCGTCGCCGAGCGGGACCTGCGCCCGGCGGCGGTGCTGGCCACGCACGGTCATGTCGACCACACCTGGGACGCCGGTCGGCTGTCCGCCGCGCTCGACGTGCCCGTCGTCCTGCACGCGGCCGACGTGTACCGGCTCGCGGACCCGTTCGGCACGCTCGGCCTGCTCGGCTCGGCGGCCGGTCCGACGCACGACCCGTCGGGACCGCTCGCCCAGGCGCTGGTCGCGACGGGCGTCGACCCCGCCTCCTACACGGCACCGCAGCGCGTCGAGCCGTTCGGAGCCGTCGACGACGTCCGCTCGGCCGACACGCTGCTCGAGCTCGGGAGCCTGCGCATCGTCGCCCGGCACGCGCCCGGGCACACGGAGGGGTCGACGCTGTACCTGCTCGGGGCGCTGGCCTTCACGGGAGACGTGCTGTTCGCAGGTTCCGTCGGGCGGACGGACCTGCCCGGCGGTCACGACGCGACGATGCAGCGGACCCTCCGCGAGGTCGTCGCGACCCTGCCGCCCGAGACCGTCGTCGTCCCCGGCCACGGCCCGACGACCGACATCGCGACCGAGCTCGTCCACAACCCGTACCTCGCGCGTCTCTGAGACCCCGGCCGGTCTGGAAAGATCGGGCCCCATGGCGCGACCGACCCCCCTGTCCGGATTCCCCGAGTGGCTGCCCGATGGCCGCATCATCGAGCAGCACGTCCTCGACGTCCTGCGCCGCACATTCGAGCTGCACGGGTTCGTGGGGATCGAGACGAGGGCCGTGGAGCCGCTGGACCAGCTCCTGCGCAAGGGCGAGACCTCCAAGGAGGTCTACGTGCTGCGGCGCCTGCAGGAGGATCCCGACGAGGCAGCCACCCGTGGACACCGCGAGGCCGAGCGCGGCCTCGGTCTGCACTTCGACCTCACCGTGCCGTTCGCGCGCTACGTGCTCGAGAACGCCGGGCACCTCGCGTTCCCGTTCCGGCGCTACCAGATCCAGAAGGTGTGGCGCGGCGAACGACCCCAGGACGGGCGGTTCCGCGAGTTCGTGCAGGCGGACATCGACGTCGTCGGGGCCGGCACGCTGCCGTACCACTACGAGGTCGAGCTCCCGCTGGTCATGGCCGAGGCGCTCGGTGCGCTGCGCGACATCGGCGTCCCTCCGGTGCGCATCCTGGTGAACAACAGGAAGGTCGCCGAGGGCTTCTACCGCGGGCTCGGGCTGACCGACGTCGACGCCGTGCTGCGGAGCATCGACAAGCTGGACAAGATCGGCGCGGACGCGGTCGCCGAGCTCCTCGTGGCCGAGTCGGGCGCCTCCGACGACCAGGCCCGTGCGTGCCTCGCGCTCGCCGCGATCAGCGGGTCCGACGAGACCGTCATCGACCGTGTCCGGACGCTCGCAGCCGAGCAGGAAGCAGCGCACGAGCTCCTCGACGAGGGGCTCGAGGAGCTGGGAGCGCTCATCCGGGCGGCGGCGGTGCGGGCGCCCGGCGTCGTCGTCGCCGACCTCAAGATCGCGCGGGGGCTCGACTACTACACGGGGTCCGTCTACGAGACGGTCCTCGTCGGGCACGAGCAGCTCGGGTCGATCTGCTCCGGCGGTCGCTACGACACGCTGGCCTCGGACGGCGCCAACACGTACCCCGGGGTCGGCCTGTCCATCGGCGTCTCCCGGCTGGTGTCCCGCCTCATCAGCAACGGCCTGGTCACGACCACCCGGTCGGTGCCCAGCGCCGTGCTCGTCGCGGTCAGCAACGAGGACGACCGGGGCCGCTCCGACGCGGTCGCCGCCGCGCTGCGGGCGCGGGGGATCCCGGTCGAGGTCGCGCCGTCCGCGGCGAGGTTCGGCAAGCAGATCCGGCACGCCGACCGCCGGGGGATCCCGTTCGTGTGGTTCGTGGGCGAGGACGAGCAGGCGGGCGACCAGGTCAAGGACATCCGCTCGGGCGAGCAGGTCGAGGCGGACGCGGTGACATGGACCCCGGACGCGTCGGACCTCTGGCCGCGCGTCGTGCCTGCTTGACACGTATTCGAACACATGTTCGCATGGGGACATGCGATGGGACGCGCAGAAGCTGGGGACCGACGACGCGACGGCGCTGCCGGGTCTGACGCTCGCCGGTCTCCAGCGGAGCGTGCGCACCCCGGAGTTCGCCGGCGTCACCTTCCACGAGGTCACCTGCAAGAGCGCGCTGAACAAGGTGCCCGAAGCGTCGCGCATGCCGTTCCGCTGGACGGTGAACCCGACGCGGGGCTGTCTCCACGCTTGTGGTTACTGCTTCGCCCGGCCGACGCACGAGTACCTGGACATGGACGCTGGTCGGGACTTCGAGACGCAGATCGTCGTCAAGACGAACGTCGTCGACGTGCTGCGGGCCGAGCTCGCCCGGCCGACGTGGGCGCGTGAGCACGTCGCGCTCGGCACCAACACCGACCCGTACCAACGGGTCGAGGGCCGGTACCGGTTCATGCCCGGGATCATCGAGGCGCTCGCGCACAGCGGCACGCCGCTGTCCATCCTGACCAAGGGGACGCTGCTGCGTCGTGACCTCCCGCTCCTCGGCGAGATCGCCCGCGCGGTTCCGGTCGGGATCGGCGTGTCCCTGGCGATCCGGGACGAGACGCTGCAGCAGGCCGTGGAGCCGGGCACCCCGACGCCGCGGGCACGCCTCGACCTCGTTCGCGCGGTCCGGGAGGCCGGGCTGCCGTGCGGGGTGATGGTCGCTCCGGTCCTGCCCTGGCTGACCGACGACCGTGCGCACCTCGACTCCCTGCTGCGCGACCTCGCCGACGCCGGCGCGACCGGGGTGACGGTGCTGCCTCTGCACCTGCGCGGACCGGTGAAGCCGTTGTTCCTCACCTGGCTGCGCGAGCACGCGCCGGCGCTCGTGCCTCGTTACGAGGAGCTGTACGGGCGGGGCGCCTACGCGCCGCGCGAGTACGTCCGCTGGCTCGACGAGCGCGTCCGACCCCTCCTCGTGCGGCACGGCTTCGCCGACCGGGCGGGGCACCGCGCGGGGCGGTACGAGACCCCCGGCGAGGGCACCTACCCGGCCGGGAGCCTGGCCCCCGCGGGGTTGACGGTGCTCGAGCCGCCGGTCGCGGCGGCACAGCCGGTCCTCTTCTGAGGTTCCTCTCGGAGTGCTGGACGCGCGGCGGCGTGGTGTCGTTGCCCCTGAACAGCGATCCGTCCCGCCATCGGCGGGCACGCCCGGCGCGAGGGACACGACGAATGACGAGCCCGACCGGCACCGCACCCCAGCGACTGGCCTTCGACGGTCACATCGCCGGGTTCGGCACCACCGAAGGCACACGCATCGTCGTGGGGCGGTGGCGCACGTCCCCGCTCGGCTCCTTCTCCGACGTGATGGTCGAGCGTGCCGACGGGCTGCGCGTCCTGCTGGCTCCCCGCGACGACGTCGCGGACCTCCTGGCCGGGACCTACGTCTTCGACGCGGTGCACGTGGTGCCGGTCGGGCTGCGGGCGGACGAGGGTCGACGTCGCTGGCGTCTGCGCGCCGGCCCGCTGACCGCGGACCTGTCCATCGGCTCGCGCACGCGCCTGGGCCGGCTGCTGGTGGCGGTGCCGCGCCAGCACGCGGTCGCGACGCTCGTCGCCACCGCCGCCGATCCGTTCGCGCGTCTGCTCCTCGACGGTGTCCGTACACGCGGCACGGCAGGGCAGGGCAGGCGGGAGTGGTACGTCGCCGGTGACCAGCACGCGATCACCGCCGTCCGGGCACTGTGGGGGTCGGCCGACCTCGGCGCCGTCGCACCGGTGGTGCCCGCTGTGCGGTTCGGCTTCTCGTCGGTACCGGCGGCACCGATGGTCACGCGCGTGCGGACGATCATCGAAATGTCGGCGGGGCGCACGCAGCCCGGGCACTAAGATCGTGCGGGCGTCCGCTGGGCGCTCCCACCCCCGACCCCGAAGGACCTTC
This sequence comes from Cellulomonas sp. Root485, assembly GCF_001426705.1. Taxonomy (GTDB): domain Bacteria; phylum Actinomycetota; class Actinomycetes; order Actinomycetales; family Cellulomonadaceae; genus Cellulomonas. Next base: position 1,420,632 of record NZ_LMFC01000001.1, read on the forward strand.
CGTGCTCCGCACCCACACGGCCGGCTCGCTGCGAGCCGAGCACATCGGTACCACCGTCACCCTCACGGGCTGGGTGGACCGGCGTCGCGATCACGGTGGGGTCGCGTTCGTGGACCTGCGGGACGCCTCGGGCATCGCCCAGGTCGTCGTGCGGGACGAGGCCGTCGCGCACGGGCTGCGGGCCGAGTACGTGCTGCAGGTGACGGGCGAGGTCGGTCGTCGGCCAGCGGGCAACGAGAACCCCAACCTTGCCACGGGCGAGGTCGAGCTCGTCGCCGCCCAGGTCGTCGTGCTCAACGAGTCCGAGCCGCTGCCGTTCCAGGTCTCGTCGTCCCTCGACGAGACCGTCGGCGAGGAGGCGCGCCTCAAGTACCGGTACCTGGACCTGCGCCGGCCCGCGCCGGCCCGTGCGATGCGCCTGCGCGCCAAGGCCAACCAGGCTGCACGACGGGTGCTCGACGCGCAGGACTTCGTCGAGGTCGAGACCCCGACCCTGACGCGCTCGACGCCCGAGGGGGCCCGTGACTTCCTCGTGCCCGCGCGCCTGGCGCCCGGGTCCTGGTACGCGCTCCCGCAGTCGCCGCAGCTGTTCAAGCAGCTGCTCATGGTCGGCGGGCTCGAGCGGTACTACCAGATCGCCCGCTGCTACCGGGACGAGGACTTCCGCGCCGACCGTCAGCCGGAGTTCACGCAGCTGGACGTCGAGATGAGCTTCGTCGAGCAGGACGACGTGATCGCGCTCGGCGAGCAGATCCTCGTCGCGCTCTGGGACCTCATCGGGGTGACGGTCCCGACGCCGATCCCGCGCATCACGTTCGCGGAGTCCATGGCGCGCTACGGCAACGACAAGCCCGACCTGCGGTTCGGGCTCGAGCTGGTCGAGCTGACGTCGTACTTCTCGGAGACGCCCTTCCGCGTGTTCCAGGCCCCCTACGTCGGCGCTGTCGTGCAGCCCGGCGGCGGCTCCACGCCTCGGCGCGGGTTCGACGCGTGGCAGGAGTGGGCCAAGCAGCGCGGCGCCAAGGGCCTCGCGTACGTCACGGTCGGTGAGGACGGCGAGCTCGGCGGACCGGTCGCCAAGAACCTCTCGGAGGCCGAGCGCGCGGGCCTCGTGGCCGCCGTCGGCGCGAGCCCCGGCGACGCCGTGTTCTTCGCGGCCGGTCCGGTCAACGACGCGCGTGCCCTGCTGGGTGCGGCCCGGCTCGAGATCGGTCGGCGCGGTGGCCTGATCGACGAGAACGAGTGGAAGTTCGTGTGGGTGGTCGACGCCCCGCTGTTCAAGCCCACGGGCGAGGACGACGACGTGGCCGTCGGCGGCGGAGCCTGGACCGCGGTGCACCACGCGTTCACGTCCCCGACGCCGGAGTGGATCGACACGTTCGAGCAGGACCCGGGCGCTGCGCTGGCCTACGCGTACGACATCGTCTGCAACGGCAACGAGATCGGCGGCGGCTCCATCCGTATCCACCGCAAAGACGTCCAGGAGCGCGTGTTCGACGTCATGGGCATCGGCCCGGACGAGGCGCAGGAGAAGTTCGGCTTCCTGCTCAACGCGTTCCAGTTCGGCGCGCCGCCGCACGGTGGGATCGCGTTCGGCTGGGACCGGATCCTGGCGCTGCTGACGGGTTCGGAGTCGATCCGCGACGTCATCGCGTTCCCCAAGTCGGGCGGCGGGTTCGACCCGCTCACGGCGGCGCCGGCCCCGATCACGCCGGAGCAGCGTCGCGAGGCCGGCGTGGACGCCAAGCCGAAGGTCGCACCCGAGGCCTGATGGCGGACGTGCTCGAGGTCCTGCCGCCGCGGTGGCGGCAGGACCGGATGCTGCTCGGTGACCGGCACCGCTGGACCGACGTCGACGTGCTCGGCGACGACGAGGCGGTCCTGCTGGTGGTCGGCGGACCGGATCGTCCGAGCCTGCTGGGGCGCGGCGATCCGGAGCACGTCGACCGGCTCGTCGGGGAGGCCGACCTCGGTCCGGCCCGGTGGATGAGCGTCCCGCGGGGCTCGCGCCCGCACGCCGCCACGCTCGCCGGTCTCGGCCTGGTCCCCTTCTCCACCTGGGACTGGCTCTCGACGGACGTGATGCCGCCGACGGTGCCGGGGGAGGACGCGGTGCGCGCGCTCGACCTCGACCGGGACGCGGACGCCATCCGTGCCTGCCTGCACGAGGCCAACCCGGACACGTCCGCGGACCCGGCCGCTCCCGGCGAGCTGGCGTGGTGGGGCGTGCACGTGGACGGCGTGCTCGGCGGGGTCGTCGGGGTGTCCGAGCGTGGCGGTGCGGGGGATGCGCCGTCCTGGCACGTGCACGGTCTCGGTGTCCTCCCGCGTCTGCGGGGCAGCGGTGCGGGGACGGCCCTGACGGCTGCAGCGGTGCGCGCAGGGCTGCGTTACGGGGCGTCGTGGGTCTCGCTCGGCATGTACGCGCAGAACGACGGCGCCCGTCGGATCTACCGGCGGCTCGGGTTCCGCACCGACGCCGAGCTCACCTCGTTCTCCCCGACCGGGACCCGGCGCCCGCCTGCCTGACCGAGTGCGTCACCAGCGGGTGGGCGGCTCGACGTCGCCGCTCAGCGACAGGTGGTGCGCCTCGGCGGCATCTCGGGCGAGCGCTTCCTGGAGCGAGCCTGTCCCGGCCTCGACCGGCAGGACCACGGGGCGCAGGTGGCCGACGCGGCGCCAGAGCCGCCCCAGCACGAGCCACGCCAGCAGGAGCACGACGCACAGCGCGAGGAACGGCAGCACCGCGAGTGGCGACGCGCCGCCGGACGACGCGAGGAGCGTGAGGAGCCGCACCTGGCCCACGGCGACCAGAGCGAAGCCGGCGGTGGCGGCGCGGGCGATCCACCGGGCCCGCAGGAACGGGACCCGGTCGACAGCGGTGGAGCGGGACACCGGGCCTCCTCAGTGGGTGATCGAGATGCGCTGGTAGGCACGCCGCAGGAACGGCGGGGCCCACCAGTTGGCTCGTCCGAGGAGCGTCATCGTGGCCGGGACCAGGAGCATGCGGACGAGGGTGGCGTCGATGAGGACGGCGACGGCCAGGGAGAAGCCGACCTCCTTGATCACGAGCAGCTCGCCGGCCACGAACCCGGCGAACACGACGATGACGATCAGTGCCGCCGACGTGATGATCCGGCCGGACCGCTGCAGGCCGAACCGCACGGCACGATCGTTGGGGACGCCCTGGTCGACGAGCTCCTTGATCCGGGACAGCAGGAACACCTCGTAGTCCATCGCCAGCCCGAACCCGAAGGCGATCACGAGCGCGATGACGTACGTCTCGATGCCGCCGGTCGGCGTGAAGTTCAGCACGCCGGACAGGTGGCCGTCCTGGAACACCCAGACCAGGACGCCCAGCGACGCCGCCAGCGAGATCACGTTGGTCAGCAGCGCCTTGACGGGCACCACGACCGACCCGGTCATGAGGAACAGCAGGACGAGACAGGCGACGGCGACGATCCCGATCGCCCACGGAGCCCGCTCGACCACCGCAGCGTTGAAGTCGATCTGGGAGGCCGCCTGACCGGTCACCCAGGTGGGGAACGGGGCGTCCAAGGCGCGGATCTGGTGGACGACGTCCCGCGCCACGGCGTCGCCGGGGTCGTCGGTGTCGGGTCGCACGCCGATCACCACGTAGGAGTCGACCGGGGTCGGCGGGTCGACGGACGCGACGCCGTCGAGGTCCTCGAGCGTCGTGGCCCAGGCTGCCGCCTCCTCCAGAGAGGTCTGCGCGACGACCGTGATCGCGGGTGTGGACGCCGCGGGGTAGTCGCGGGCGAGCGTGTCCACGAACTCGCGCTGGGCGCTGCCTGCGGGCAGCAGCTCGGTGGTGGAGTTGCGCAGCTCGAGGTGGGCCAGCGGGAGCGCGAGGATGCCGAGCACCGCGAGGCACGCGAGCAGCACGGTCCACGGACGGCGCTGCACCCGGGCGGCGAGGCGGGAGAAGGTCCCCTCCTCGGTCTGCACGTCGGCGGTCCGCGCGAGGATGCCACGGAGGCCGGGGATGCGCGCGAGGATGCTCGGCCGGATCATGCGGCGCCCGGCGAGCACCAGGAGGGCGGGGACGAGGGTCAGCGCTGTCGCGACCGCCACCACGATGACGGCGACGCCCGCCGCGCCGAAGGCCCGCAGGATCGGCGGCTGGAAGACGAGCAGCCCGGCGATCGAGATGGCGACGATGAGCGCCGAGAAGGTCACCGTGCGGCCCGCGGTCGCCATGGTGCGCTCGATCGCGGTGAGGACGGCGCCGTCGCCGCGTCGTCGCCGGCTGCCGGCTCCGCCGTCGTCGTCGACCAGGTGGTGCAGCTCCTCACGGAACCGCGACACCATCAGCAGGCCCCAGTCGATCGAGAGCCCGAGGCCGAGCACGGTCACGATGTTGACGACGGACGAGTCGAGATCGAGCACGTAGGAGAAGCCCAGGAGCGCCGCGAGGCCTCCGGCGATCGAGGCGACTGCGCCGACCATGGGCATCCCGGCCGCGAGGAAGCCGCCGAAGACGAGGATCATGATGAGCAGCGCGACCGGGAGGGCGAAGCTCTCGCCGGTGCGGAGGTCGGTCTCCACCTGGTCCGTGATCGCCTCGACGATGAGCGTCGTCCCGCCGACGATGCCGGTCACCCCGGGAGCGGCGTCGTCGAGGTCCGCCGGGATCTCGAGCAGGCGCGCCTCCACGTCGTCGAGCGCCACCTCCTGCTCCTCCGGCGCCAGGTCGGGTGCGAGCTCGACCACGACGAGGAAGCCGTTGCCGTCCTGTGCGACGAGGGGTGCGGCGGCCGGGTTGGCGGCGCCGTCCGGCAGCGCGAGGGGATCGATCACCGAGACGACGCCGTCGATGGCGACGAGATCCTCGCGCGCGGGCGCCATTGCGGTGGCCACCTCGGGGGAGGCAGGGTCGACGCCGTCGAGGACGAGGGTGAGCGACGGACCGCTGTCGTCGGCCTCGTCGAGGATGCGGAAGCCTTCGGAGCTCTCCGACCCGGGAACGCCGGGAGCACCCGTGCTGAGACGGTCGAACAGGTTCTCCCCGTGCACGCCGAGGACGGCCAGCCCGTACCCGAGCACGGCGAAGACCAGCCACGCCACGACGGTGAGGCGGGGATGATGGGCGACTGCGCGACCTACTCGGGCGAACACGCGGGTCATCGTCGCAGGTGGAACGGGCGTCTCGCACACGTTGTCACCCGGTGGGGCGTCAGGATCGCCTCGTCGGGCGGCGCCGGACGGCGTCGGACGTCGGTGCGTCTGCGTACCCTGCCCGCATGGACCTGTTCGATGCGGTGACGTCGACGGCCTCCGGGCTGCCCGCCGTCGGGGCCGGCGCACCGCTCGCCGTCCGGATGCGGCCGCGCGACCTGGGCGAGGTCGCCGGCCAGGAGCACCTGCTCGTCGGCGGTTCGCCGCTGCGCCGTCTGGTCGAGCCCGCGAACGAGGCGGCACGCCGGGCGGCGCCTACCTCCGTCGTGCTCTGGGGGCCGCCAGGGACGGGCAAGACCACCCTCGCGTACCTGATCGCCGCGACGTCGGGTCGTCGGTTCGTCGAGCTGTCGGCGGTGACCGCGGGTGTCAAGGACGTGCGGGCCGTGATCGAGGACGCGCGCCGCCGGCTGGCCACGGACGGCACCGAGACCGTCCTGTTCATCGACGAGGTGCACCGGTTCACCAAGGCCCAGCAGGACGCCCTGCTACCCAGCGTCGAGAATCGCTGGGTCACGCTCGTCGCCGCCACGACGGAGAACCCGTCGTTCTCGGTGAACTCTCCGCTGCTGTCCCGGTCGCTCCTGCTCACGCTCCAGCCGCTCGACACGGACGACGTCCGCCGCCTGGTCCGTCGCGCGGTGGAGGACGAGCGCGGGCTGGACGGCTCGATCGCGCTGACCGACGACGCGGAGGAGCACCTGCTGCGGCTGGCCGGCGGTGACGCGCGCAAGGCGCTGACCATCCTGGAGGCGGCCGCGGGCTCTGCTCTCTCGGAGGATGGCGCGGTCCCGCCGGTCCCGGTCGACCTCGCGACGATGGAGCGGGCCATCGACGTCGCCGCCGTCCGCTACGACCGCGACGGCGACCAGCACTACGACGTCATCAGCGCGTTCATCAAGTCCGTACGCGGTTCCGACGTCGACGCGTCGCTGCACTACCTCGCGCGGATGATCGCGGCGGGGGAGGACCCGCGGTTCATCGCCCGCCGGATCGTGATCTCGGCGGCGGAGGACGTCGGCATGGCGGACCCGAGTGCGCTGCAGACCGCGGTCGCGGCCGCACAGGCGGTGGCGCTGATCGGTATGCCGGAGGCGCGGATCATCCTCGCCGAGGCCGTGGTGCACCTGGCCACCGCCCCGAAGTCGAACGCGGCCTACCTCGGCATCGACCGCGCGCTGGCCGACGTGCGCGCGGGCCGCATCGGCTCCGTCCCGGCGCACCTGCGGGACGCGCACTACGCGGGCGCCAAGGTGCTGGGACACGGGACGGCGTACGTGTACGCGCACGACCAGCCACACGCGGTCGCCGCTCAGCAGTACCTGCCGGACGAGCTCGCGGGGACGCGCTACTACGAACCGAGCGACCGCGGGTTCGAGCGCCAGGTCACCGAGCGGCTCGACCGCATCCGCGCGATCCTCGACGACCAGGCCTGATTCTCCGATCCAGGGCCCCGCAGGGTAGAGTGTCGAGGTCGTCCAGTGGACGGGCATGCGTGCGTGCCCCCGCTCGGACGGCCACCTGGGGCCTTAGCCAGCGTCGAGAACAGACGCGACGCATCCACGGTCGGCCCCACGCCCGTCGGAACTCTCCGTCATCGGGTGTGACGTCTACAACGACAGGAAGTAACTCTGTGAGCAGCGTGACCCGCTCGCGTCGCCAGGTGCGCCTTTCCCGCGCCCTCGGCCTCGCGCTGACGCCCAAGGCCGTCAAGCACTTCGAGAAGCGGCCGTACCCCCCCGGCGAGCACGGCCGTGCGCGTCGCCGCACCGAGTCGGACTACGCGGTCCGTCTCCGTGAGAAGCAGCGTCTGCGCGCGCAGTACGCGCTGCGCGAGAAGCAGATGGCTCGTGCGTACGAGGACGCCCGCAAGGCCCCGGGCCTGACCGGTGAGGCGCTCGTCGAGAACCTCGAGACCCGCCTGGACGCCCTCGTCCTGCGCTCCGGCTTCGCCCGCACCATCCTGCAGGCCCGCCAGGTCGTCGTGCACCGTCACATGCTGGTCGACGGCAAGATCGTGGACCGCCCGTCGTTCCGCGTGAAGCCGGGCCAGACGCTCCAGGTCAAGCCGAAGAGCCAGGCCACCGTGCCGTTCCAGGTCGCCGCCGCCGGTGCGCACCGCGACGTCCTGCCGAACGTCCCGGGCTACCTGGACGTGCAGCTCGAGAAGCTCAGCTCCGTCCTGGTGCGAGCTCCGAAGCGCGCGGAGATCCCCGTGACGTGCGAGGTCCAGCTGGTCGTCGAGTACTACGCCCGCTGATCTGACGTCTCACCGGACGCCCCGCCGCGCACCTGCGCAGCGGGGCGTTCGTGCGTGCAGGGCGGGTAGGGTTTCGGCGGGGTCGAGGACCCCAGGACCAGGAGGCTGGACATGTCGGTGGGTGACGTCGCGGGGCTGATCGCCGCGATCGCGTTCGTGCTGCTCGTAGGCTTCTTGGCGGTGCCGCTCATCAAGCTCGGGCGCGTGCTCGACGAGACCCGGACCTCGGTCAAGGAGATCACCGACCACACGGTGCCGGTGCTCGACGAGACCGCGACGCTCGTCGCGTCGTCGAACACGCAGCTGGAGAACATCGACACCGTCACCACGGCCGCGGCCCAGGTCTCGGAGAACGTCTCGGCGCTCACGTCCCTGTTCGCCGCCACGGTCGGCGGTCCGATGATCAAGGCGGCCGCCTTCTCGTACGGCGTGCGCACCGCGCTGTCGGGACTCGCGGCGAGCGCGCGCCGGAGCCGATGATGGCGCGCCGGCTCACGTGGCTCGCGATCGGGGTGGTCCTCACGGTCGTCGTGGTCCGCAAGGGCCGCTCGGTCGTGGACTCCTACCTCCCCGCGGGGACGACGGACGCGATCGACGGCGCCCAGCGGGTGTCGCGCGCCGTCGCGTCGTTCCGGACGGACTTCCTCGCGGCGATGGCCGAGCGCGAGCAGGAGCTACGGCACGACCTCGTCGGGGACGTCGACGTCGACGCGTTGCGCGCCGAGCGTCCGGAGCGGGTCGCGAACGTGCGACGCGCCTGGTCCTCACGACGCGGCGAGGACTGGGCCGGCGCTCCCACCGAGGATCCCGACGACGACGACGGCTACACCTTCTTCTAGGCAGCACCCGTACCGGCACCACCCGATCACCACAGATGGACGACGAGGACACGATGCGTACCGCCGAGATCCGCCAGCGCTGGCTCGACTACTTCGAGGGCAACGGCCACGCCGTCGTGCCCTCGGCCTCGCTGATCTCGCCGGACCCGACGACCCTGTTCGTCATCGCCGGCATGGTGCCGTTCATCCCGTACATGCTCGGCGAGCAGACCCCGCCGTGGCCCCGCGCGACCAGCGTGCAGAAGTGCGTGCGCACCCTCGACATCGAGGAGGTCGGCAAGACCACCCGGCACGGGACGTTCTTCCAGATGAACGGCAACTTCTCGTTCGGGGACTACTTCAAGGAAGGTGCGATCACCTACGCCTGGGAGCTGGTCACCGGCTCGCGAGAGACCGGAGGGTTCGGCTTCGACCCGGACACCATCTGGGTGACCGTCTTCCACGACGACGACGAGGCGGCCGACCTCTGGAAGCAGATCGCGGGTCTGCCCGACGAGCGCATCCAGCGGCGCGGCTGGAAGGACAACTTCTGGTCCACCGGCGCGCGCGGCCCGTCGGGTCCGTGCTCGGAGATCTACGTCGACCGCGGCCCGGAGTACGGCGCGGAGGGCGGCCCGGTCGTCGACGAGGACCGCTACCTCGAGATCTGGAACCTCGTCTTCATGCAGTACGAGCGGGGCGACGGCGGCGGCAAGGAGAACTTCCCGATCCTCGGGGACCTCAAGCAGAAGAACATCGACACCGGCATGGGCCTGGAGCGGGTCGCGTACCTGCTGCAGGGTGTCGACAACCTGTACGAGATCGACGAGGTGTTCCCGGTCATCGGTGGCGCCCAGGAGCTCTCGGGCAAGCGCTACGGCGCGTCCCACGACGACGATGTGCGGATGCGTGTGGTCGCGGACCACGTGCGCAGCTCGCTCATGCTCATGGGCGACGGCGTGACGCCCTCGAACGAAGGCCGCGGCTACGTGCTCCGGCGCCTGCTTCGTCGCTCGATCCGCGCGATGCGGCTGCTCGGGGTCGAGGACGTCGCACTCCCGACGCTCCTGCCCCTGAGCAAGGACGCGATGAGCCCGTCGTACCCGGAGCTGGCGCAGAACTTCGAGCGCATCAGCCAGGTCGCGTACGCGGAGGAGGAGACGTTCCGGCGCACGCTCGCGGCGGGAACGACGATCCTCGACACGGCGGTGCAGGCGATCAAGCAGCAGGCGAAGTCCGTGCTCTCGGGCTCACACGCGTTCCAGCTGCACGACACCTTCGGCTTCCCGATCGACCTCACCCTCGAGATGGCGGCCGAGCAGGGTGTGGCCGTCGACGAGACCGCGTTCCGCACGCTCATGAAGGAGCAGCGGGACCGGGCGCGCGCGGACGCGCTGGCCAAGCGCGCCGGCCGTGCGGACACGTCCGCCTATCAGGAGCTGCACAGCACGCTGAGCAGCGAGAGCGCCAAGCCGGTCCAGTTCATCGGCTACACCGACGCGACGGCCCGCTCCCGCGTGCTCGGCCTGCTCGTGGACGGCGTGCCTGCTCCGGCGGCGACCGCGCCGGCCGACGTGGAGGTCGTGCTCGACGTGACGCCGTTCTACGCGGAGGCCGGCGGACAGCTGGCGGACACCGGCGTGATCGTGCTCGACGGCGGTGCACGCATCGAGGTCGACGACGTGCAGGCGCCGGTCAAGGGCCTGTCGGTGCACCACGGCCGGCTCGTCGACGGCACGGTCACCTTCGGCGAGTCCGGCACGGCGACGATCGACATCGACCGCCGCCGGGCGATCGCGCGCGCCCACACGGCGACGCACCTGGTGCACAAGGCGCTGCACGAGTCGGTGGGGGAGTCCGCCACCCAGGCGGGTTCGCTCAACGCCCCGAGCCGGCTGCGCTTCGACTTCCGCTCGCCGTCGGCGACCCCGTCCGAGGTTGTCGCGGAGATCGAGGCCCGGGTGAACGAGAGGCTCCAGGAGAACCTCGAGGTCACCGACTCCGTCATGCAGATCGACGAGGCTCGCGGCAAGGGCGCGATGGCCCTGTTCGGTGAGAAGTACGGCAACGAGGTCCGCGTGGTCGACATCGGGGACGGCTGGTCGCTGGAGCTGTGCGCGGGCACCCACGTCAAGCGGTCCGGCGAGCTCGGGCTCGTCACCCTGCTGTCCGAGTCGGCGATCGGCTCGGGCGTGCGACGCGTCGACGCGCTCGTCGGCGCGGGGGCGTACGGGTACCAGGCGAAGGAGCGCGCCCTCGTCGGCCAGCTCTCGGGCCTGCTCGGGGCTCGTCCCGACGAGCTGTCCGAGCGGGTGTCCGGCCTGCTCACCAAGCTCAAGGAGTCGGAGAAGGAGCTCGCCACGCTGCGGCAGGCGACGCTCCTGGCGCAGGCGGGCACGCTCGCGGCCGGCGCGGCGACGGTGGGGGAGACCCGTGTCGTCACGCACGACGCGGGCGAGGTCGGCGGCGACGAGCTGCGTGCGCTCGTGCTCGACGTCCGGTCGCGGCTCGGCGAGGCATCACCGGCGGTCGTCGCGATCGGCGGCGTCAGCAAGGGCCGGCCCGTCGTCGTCGTGGCGACCAATGCCGCGGCCCGCGAGCGGGGAGTGCGCGCAGGTGCGCTCGTGCGGATCGCGTCCGGCCTCCTCGGCGGCGGCGGCGGCGGCAAGGACGACCTGGCGCAGGGCGGGGGCACGGAGCCCGGCCGGCTGGCCGAGGCACTCGCGGCGGTCGCCACGGCGGTGGGTGGCTGAGGTGAGCGGGACGCCCGATCAGGCCGACGTCGTCATCCGCGGCGCACGGATCGCCGTGGACGTCGGGACGGTCCGCGTCGGGCTCGCCAGCAGCGATCCGGACGGCCTGATCGCCACGCCCGTGGCCACCCTCGCGCGTGCGACCAGCAAGAAGGGGCACCTGCCCACAGACATCGCACAGGTGGTGCGCGAGGTGCAGGAACGCCGTGTGGGTGTTGTGTACGTCGGGCTGCCGGTCCACATGTCGGGGGCCGAAGGTTCCGCATCGGACGCCGCGCGCGCGTACGCTGTCCAACTGGCGCAGGCCGTCGCACCGGTTCCGGTGCGTCTGGTCGACGAGCGGATGAGCACGGTGTCCGCCCATCACGCGCTGCAGGCGTCCGGCCGATCCGGGCGCCGCCACCGGCAGGTCGTCGACCAGGCGGCCGCGGTGGTGATCTTGCAGTCCGCGCTGGACGCGGAGCGTGCCTCAGGGCGACGACCCGGTGAGCGGGTCGAGCCAGCACAGCATGCTCCAGTGGCGCGCGGGGGGGCTGCGGGCGACGCACGGACGACGGTGGAGTGACGCGCACGTGACCAAGAGCCAGACCGAGTGGTGGGCCCCTGTAGAGCGGAGTGACGAGGTGAGCGACCTGTTCGGTGGCGATACTCGTGTCGCCCCTGCCGAGAACAAGACCTCCCGCTCCCGCGGCCGGGCCAAGCAGCAGCGCGAGCGCAAGCGCCGTCGGCGCCGCTCGATCTGGGTGCTCATCGTCGCGATCCTCATGGTGGCGGGTGCCGCCTACGTCGTCGTCGAGCTGATGGGCGGCCTGTTCCAGGGCGGCGGTTCGGCGGACTCCGGCGTCGAGGACTACAGCGGTGTCGGCCACGGCGCTGTCGAGGTGGTCATCAAGCCCGGCGACACCGGCGCCGACATGGCACAGACCTTGGTCGACGCGGGCGTCGTCGCCACCACGAAGGCCTTCAACGACGCGTTCGCCGCCAACCCCCAGGCCGCCTCGATCCAGCCGGGCACGTACAACATGCTGCTCGAGATGCCGGCCTCCGACGCCGTGATCGCCCTGCTCAACCCGTCGAGCCGCGTGTCCTTCAACGTCACGATCCCCGAGGGCCTCACCAAGGGTCAGATCGCCACGAAGATCAGCGAGAAGATGGCGATCCCCGTCGAGGAGGTCAACGCCGCGATCGCCGACCCCGCCGCGATCGGGCTGCCGGCCGAGGCGAACGGCGACGCGGAGGGCTGGCTGTTCCCGGCCACGTACGACATCGAGCCCGACGCCACGGCCGCCAGCGTGCTGACGCAGATGACCGCTCAGACGGTCGCGGTGCTGACGCAGAAGGGCGTCCCGCAGGACCAGTGGGCGACCGTGCTGAACAAGGCGTCGATGGTCGAGCGCGAGGCACGCCTGCCCGAGGACCGGCCCAAGGTGGCACGCGCCATCGAGAACCGGCTCGCCAAGGAGATGCCGCTGTCGGTGGACTCGTCGGTGGCGTACGGCCTCGGGAAGCCCGGCACCGGGCTGAGCACCGCGGACACGCAGGACGCCAACAACCCGTACAACACGTACAAGCACCTGGGCCTGCCCCCGACGCCGATCGCGTCGCCGGGCGTCGCCTCGATCGACGCCGTGCTGGCGCCCGCCGAGGGGGACTGGCTCTTCTGGGTGACCGTCAACCTCGACACCGGCGAGACGCTGTTCGCGACGACGTACGACGACCACCTGGCGAACGTGGCGCAGCTGCGGGCGTGGCAGGAGGAGAACAGCAAGTGACGGCTGCCGCCCACCGACGGGCGGCGGTGCTGGGGCACCCGGTGGCACACTCGCTGTCGCCGGCGCTGCACCGCGCCGCCTACGCGGCGCTCGGGCTCTCCGACTGGCGGTACGACGCCGTCGACGTCACGGAGGACGGTCTCCCGGCGTTCATCGCCGGTCTTGACGCGACCTGGGCCGGCCTCAGCCTGACCATGCCGCTCAAGCAGACGGTCCTCCCGCTGCTGGACCACGTCGAGCCGCTGGCCGAGGTCGTGGGCGCGGTCAACACCGTCCTGTTCCAGGGTCGGACGCTGGTCGGCGCCAACACGGACGTGCACGGGATCGTGGCCGCGCTCGGGCTCGACCGCCCGATCGCGAGCGCTGCCGTGCTCGGCGCGGGCGCGACCGCGTCGTCGACCCTGGCGGCTCTCGCCCAGCTGGGGTGCACGTCGCCCGTCGTGTACGTCCGCGCCGTCGCCCGCGCAGGTGGTCTGATGCGCGCCGCGCACCGGATGGGTGTCACCCCGGTGTACCGGACGCTGGAGCACGCGGCCGTCGAGATCGGGCGCGCCGACGTCGTCGTCTCGACCCTCCCGCCGCACGCGGCCGACTCGCTGGCGGCCGAGCTCACGCAGGCGACGGGGACGCTGCTGGACGTCGCGTACGACCCCCGCCCGACCGCACTGTCCGTCGCCTGGGCGGGCGCCGGGGGAGCGGTCGTGGGCGGCGAGCAGATGCTCCTGCACCAGGCGGCCGAGCAGGTCCGCCTGATGACGGGGCACCCGGCACCTCTCGCCGCGATGGCGGCGGCCCTCGAGGACAAACTGAGCGCCTGAGCGGCTCACCCCGGTGGTTCTTCCTGCCGATTGATCCGGAGACACCCGTGCGGCCAGCAGTCGGCCGCCGGTTCGACCGGAGGGACACGCGTGAAGCAGCTCGGGGAGATCCTGCTCGACGACGGCCTCGTCACGGAGGCGCAGCTGCTTGCCGCGCTCGACGAGACGCTGGCCCGGGGAACGACGTTGGGGCGCACTCTGGTCGAGCTCGGGGTGCTCACGGAGTCCCAGCTGGTCAAGGCCCTCGCCAACCAGGTCGGCATGGCGTTCGTCGACCTCGACGACTACCCGGTCGACCGCACCGCCGTCAGCCTGGTGCCGGGCGCGCTGTGCCGTCGCTACTCGGTCCTGCCGGTCGCGCTCGAGGGCGGGTCGATCGTGCTCGCGACGTCCGACCCCGGCAACGTCATGGCCGTCGACGACGTGCGCTCGGTATCAGGCATGTCCGTGATCCCGGTCATCGCCACGCACGACAACCTGCTGCGCGCGATCGACCGCTTCTGCCGCGCCGACGACGAGATGGAAGATCTGTCGCAGGCGTTCGAGGATGCCGACGCCGAGGTCGAGGCCGACCTCAGCAAGATGGCGGAGATCGGCAACGAGGACGCCCCGATCGTCCGCTTCGTCAACCTGCTGGTCACCCAGGCGATCACCGACCGGGCCTCGGACATCCACATCGAGCCGTCCGAGAAGGACCTGCGCGTCCGCTACCGCATCGACGGCGTGCTGCACGAGACCCAGCGCGCCCCCAAGCAGATCACCGGCGGCGTCATCAGTCGCGTGAAGATCATGAGCGACATCGACATCGCGGAGCGGCGCAAGCCGCAGGACGGCCGCATGTCCGTGGTGCACAACGGTCGCAAGATCGACCTCCGGGTGGCCACGCTGCCGACCGTGTGGGGCGAGAAGATCGTCATGCGAATCCTCGACAACTCCACCGCGAGCCTCGACCTGCGGGACCTGTCGTTCCTCGACTCCAACTACGAGGTGTACCGCGAGTCGTACACCAAGCCGTACGGGATGATCCTGGTGACCGGTCCGACCGGTTCGGGCAAGTCGACCACGCTCTACGCCACGCTGAACGCGGTATCGAAGCCGGAGATCAACGTCATCACGGTCGAGGACCCGGTCGAGTACCGCCTCGCCGGCATCAACCAGGTCCAGGTGAACCCGAAGGCGGGACTGACGTTCGCCGGGGCGCTCCGGTCGATCCTGCGGTCCGACCCCGATGTCGTCCTCCTGGGTGAGATCCGCGACCACGAGACCGCGCAGATCGCCATCGAGGCGGCCCTGACCGGTCACCTCGTGCTCTCCACGCTGCACACCAACGACGCCCCGTCGGCGATCACCCGCCTGACGGAGATGGGGATCGAGCCGTTCCTCGTCGGGTCCGCGCTGGACGCCGTCGTCGCCCAGCGGCTCGCGCGCAAGCTCTGCGAGAAGTGCAAGGAGCCGTACACACCCACGCCGCAGGAACTCCTGGCTGCCCGGTTCCCCTGGGTCGACGGGGAGCCGCTACCGGAGCTCATGCGCCGCGTCGGCTGTGTGACCTGCTCCAAGACCGGGTACCGCGGACGGCTGGCCCTCCACGAGGTCATGCGGGTCACCGAGGAGATCGAGCGGCACGCGGTCGCCCACTCGTCGTCCGCCGACATCGCCGCGACCGCCATGAAGCAGGGCATGATCCCGCTCCGCGACGACGGGTGGCACAAGGTCGCGCTCGGCCAGACCTCCATCGAGGAGATCCTGCGCGTCGTCGTCACGTAGGTACTTGGCGCGTGCTCGTGCCTCAAGTCGGGCATCCGCACCGCCGATGAATTGTCCAGAACGAAGGCCTGGTACCGGCACGTCCGTGCCGGTACCAGGCCGACCACGTGGAGGGAATGACGTGAGCGAGAACTATCAGGCACCCGCGGGGGAGCCCTCGCGGCCGTTGCCGCCCTACCGACCCGTCGGGCCGCAGGCGGGAGCGCCGGCGATGTTCTCGCCGATCCCCTCGCAGAGCACGGCGCCGCCGGCCCCGACCGCTCCGCCGGCGTACCAGTCGCAGCCGACACCGCCGCCGTACCAGTCGCAGCCGACACCGCCGCCGTACCAGTCGCAGCCGACACCGCCGCCATACCAGGCGCAGGCCCCGGCCGTGCCCAGTGCTACATACCAGCCGGGTCCGTCCGCGCCGCCGTCCTACGGGGCGCCCGGGCAGCCGACCTCTTTCTCCCCGCAAGCACCGGGTACCACCTCCGTGGCCGGTGCGAGGACGTTCATGCCCGCAGCACCCGCGGCTGCCGCGCCTGCTCAGGTCCCGACGCCGCAGCCGCCGGCTGCGCCCAGCGAGCGTCCCGCCGCTCCGGCCCGCGACCGGGCGCAGCGCCGCGGGATGGGTCAGGAGCAGCAGGAGGGCGACCTCCCGATCGACGAGATCCTTACCGAGATGGTGCGTGTCGGCGCCTCCGACGTGCACCTCACCACGGGGACGACGCCGATGGTGCGCATCAACGGCTCGCTCAAGGCTCTCGACGGTTTCGGGCAGGTGATGCCCGAGGGGCTGCGTCGGACCCTGTACGCGTTCCTGACGCAGAAGCAGCGCGAGAAGTTCGAGGCGAACCTCGAGCTCGACCTGTCCTACTCCGTCCGGGGTCTGGCGCGGTTCCGCGTGAACATCTACCAGCAGCGCGAGTCGATCGGCGCCGCGTTCCGCGTGATCCCCTACGAGATCAAGCCGCTCGAGGCGCTCGGCGTCCCGGCCGTGGTCGGTACATTCGCCGGCCTCCCCCGAGGCCTCGTCCTGGTGACCGGTCCGACGGGCTCGGGCAAGTCGACGACGCTGGCCTCGATCGTCGACCTGGCCAACCGCACCCGCGAGGACCACATCATGACGGTCGAGGACCCGATCGAGTTCCTCCACCGGCACAAGAAGTGCGTGGTCAACCAGCGCGAGGTCGGGCAGGACACGCACTCGTTCCAGAGCGCCCTCAAGCATGTCCTGCGACAGGACCCCGACATCATCCTGGTCGGCGAGATGCGTGACCTCGAGACGATCTCGGTGGCCCTGACCGCCGCCGAGACAGGTCACCTGGTCTTCGCCACGCTGCACACCCAGGACGCCGCACAGACGATCGACCGCGTCATCGACGTCTTCCCCGCTCACCAGCAGGCACAGGTCCGCACGCAGCTGGCTGGCGCCATCCAGGGCGTCGTCTGCCAGACGCTGGCCAAGCGGTCGGACGCCCCGGGCCGCGCCGTGGCCACCGAGGTGCTCGTCGCGACCCCCGCCATCCGCAACCTGATCCGCGAGGGCAAGACCCACCAGATCTACTCCGCCATGCAGGCGGGTGCCAAGCAGGGCATGCACACCATGGACCAGCACCTCTCGGAGCTGGTCAAGACCGGCAAGATCAGCTACGAGACCGGACTGGAGAAGTGCCACCACGTGGAGGACTTCAACCGACTGACCGGCCGCTTCTCCGGCGGCTCGCAAGGCGCCGCCGGCATGGGTGACCAGGCAAGCATGGGTGGCGCCGCCTTCGGAAGCCAGGCCCACTGATGGCCGGCGGGTCGAAGACGTTCGAGTACGCCGTCCGGGACAAGGGCGGCAAGATCGTCAAGGGTCGCGTCGAGGCGGTGAACCAGGCAGCCGTTGCCAACCGGCTGCGGGAGATGGGTCTCGCGGCCGTGTCGATCTCCGAGGTCAGCACCGGCGGGATGAACGCCGAGATCAGCATCCCGGGCTTCGGCGGCAACAAGATCTCGCTCAAGGACCTGGCAATCATGTCCCGGCAGCTCTCGACCATGATCGACGCCGGGCTCTCGCTGCTGCGCGCGCTGACGATCCTTGCCGAGCAGACCGAGTCCAAGCCCTTGGCCAAGGTCGTCGCGCAGGTCCGCAACGACGTCGAGGTAGGCACGGCGTTCTCGACGGCGCTCGGGAAGCACGCCGACGTCTTCCCGCCGCTCATGATCAACATGGTGAAGGCGGGCGAGGTCGGCGGCTTCCTCGACCAGACCCTGATCTCGGTCGCCAACAACTTCGAGGCAGAGGTCAAGCTCCGCAACAAGATCAAGTCGGCGATGACCTACCCGGTCGTGGTCTTCATCATCGCGATCCTGGCAACTGCGGGAATGCTGCTCTTCATCGTCCCCGTCTTCGCGGAGATGTTCGCCAACATGGGCGGAAAGCTTCCGTTGCCTACGCAGATCCTCATGTGGATGTCGCAGGCCCTGAAGATCCTCATTCTTCCGATGATCATCGCCTTTGTCGCCTTCTCGGTCTGGTGGGGAAAGCACAAGAACGACCGCGGAATTCGTGAGCGAGTGGACCCGTGGAAGCTCAAGGTGCCCGTTTTCGGGCAGTTGTTCCAGAAGATTGCCGTTTCTCGCTTCACGCGCAACTTCGGCACGATGATCCATGCTGGCGTTCCGCTGCTGCAGGCGCTCGACATCGTCGGCGAGACGAGCGGAAACCTCGTGATCGAACGGGCCGCCAAGGCCGTCCAGGAGTCCGTGCGACGCGGAGAGTCACTGGCCGGGCCGTTGTCCCAGCACCCCGTCTTCCCTCCCATGGTGGTGCAGATGATGGCGGTCGGCGAGGACACCGGCGCCTTGGACACGATGCTGGCCAAGGTCGCCGACTTCTACGACGACGAGGTCGAGTCCACGACGGAGCAGCTCACCAGCCTCATCGAGCCGCTCATGATCGTCGTCATCGGCGCGATCGTCGGTGGCATGGTCATCGCGATGTACATGCCGATCTTCGGGGTCTTCGACCTCATCTCCTGACCTCAGCGCGACGCCGGGTGCCTGCTCGTCCGAGCAGGCACCCGGCGTCGTCTCGCGTCTCAGGGCAGTGGTTCCAGGCACCGGTCGGTGGGTGCGCTGCTCCGATCGAGCGAATTAACAACTGGATCGTCCAGGAGTTCAAGTCCCGAGCGATCCGAACCGATTCTCGATCTGCATGACTGAACCGGCATCACGCCGGACTGACAGTGACCACGATTCCCCCTCATGACCAGGGAGCACACAATGATCGCTCGCATTCAGAAGTCGATGAAGGAGAAGGACCAGGGCTTCACCCTGATCGAGCTCCTCGTCGTGATGATCATCATCGGTATCCTCGCGGCCATCGCGATCCCGGTGTTCCTCAACCAGCGCAAGAAGGCCGTCGACACGTCGGCCAAGGCTGACGTCTCGACCATCGGCAAGGAGGTCGCCACCTGGTACGTGGACGGCGACTCGGCCACGCAGGTCGCCGTCGGCGGCGGCAACGGCTCGGACTACACCGTGGCGGCGCAGTCGATCGGGAACTCCAGCCCCAAGCTCGGCGTCCCGACGATCTCCTTCACCGCTGCCGCCGGTGGCGACATGTCGACCACGTGGTGCGTCACGCTCCCGGTCGACGCCGGTGCGGGCACGCTCACGAACGTCTTCTACTCCGCGGCGAACGGTCTCTCGACGACCGCCTGCTGATTCCAGCACACGCCTGAGGCGTGGGGCGGGGGCACATGCCTCCGCCCCACGTCTTTGGGTTTGGTGCACCTGGTGGCAAGGCCAGCTGGCCCGCCACGCGGTGCCCGCACACGTACGACACCTGCGTTTCGCAGTTCCGCCGGAACTGCGCTCCGGTCGTCGATGGGGAACAGACGTGAGCAAGGGGTTCAGACAGCCCGCGCGGCGGGTCGACAGCGGCATGTCGCTGATCGAGGTCGTCATCGCGATGGTGGTCCTCGGCGCGATGTCGGTCGCCGTGATCGGCGTCATCATGAACACCCAGTCCCTCGGAGTGGCGAACCGCGCCCGGGTCGCTGCCTCGAACCTCGCTGCCCGTGACCTTGACATCGTGCGCGAGCAGTTCACCCGGTCACCGGCGTCGCCGATGGCCGTGGCCAACGCCGGTACGCAGGTCAACCCCAACCCGCTGCCCGGGCAGACCGCCGGACAGCCGATGGTCATGGACGGCAAGGCCTACACGCTGACGCGCACGGTCGCGTGGAACGTCACGGGGTCGGGTGCCTCCGCGTGCGACGGCGGGTCTCTCGTCCTGTACCCGACGCTCCGGGTCACGATCACCGTGACCTGGGCGGACATGGGCGCTGTGAAGCCGGTCGTCACGAACGCCTCCCTCGCCCCGAAGAAGGACGACGGCGTCCAGGGCACCGCGTCGTTCGTCGCCGTGAAGGTGACCGACGCGGCCGGTGCGGCGAGCCCCGGTCGTGGCGTGCAGGTCTGGTCGGCCTCCGAGACGAAGAACGGAGTGACTGACACGTCCGGGTGCGCGGTCATCCAGGTCAGCCCCGGCGCAGCAGGCGCGACGTACGACGCCAGGGTCACCGACGCCGGCTACGTCGACCTCAGCGCCACACCGACCCCGACCAAGTCCGTCGGCATGGTCGCGACTGGCCAGCTCGTCAACAACGTCACCTTCGCCTACGACCGAGCGGGCTCGGTCACGCTCCACCTCGTCGACGAGAGCGGCGCCCCGGTTCCGCCCAGCGCGGTCGTCGGTGGCCAGATCACGTTGGTCGCCTCGGAGTTCTCGGGGGCCAGCGGGGCCCGTACGGTGCCTGCGACGGCGTCGGACATCACGGTCACGGGGCTGTGGCCGACCCTCTACGGGGCCCACCCGGGGACGACGCCACCGGCCACCGGCTACACGACCACCCCACTGCCGGCCGGCGGCTCCGTGGACATCGATGTGGTGGTGACCCCGTGACGCCGCACCGCGCCGCGGACGATCGCGGTACCTCGATCACGGAGCTCCTGATCAGCATGATGCTCCTCGCGGTGGTCATCGCGACCACCGCGACGATGACCATCAGCTTCCAGCGCACGAACAGCCAGAACATCGCCCGGCAGGACCAGATCGACGTGGCTCGATCGGCGACCGAGCGGATCACCAAGACGATCAGGACGGCGATCAAGCCGAGCCAGCTGCCCGGGTGTACGGCAACGGCGTGCGATGTCGACGCGTTCATCTCGGCGAGCCAGACGAGCATGCAGTTCTACGCGAACCTGCAGAACGCCTCGAACCTCGTCGGTCCCCGACGCGTGACCTACTCGCTGGCGACCACCGGTCCCGACGCCGGAAAGCTTGTCGAGAAGGTCCAGGTGCCCGACTCGGCAACTCCCGGGGCCGCGGGGTACGTGTACTGCAACGCCGAGCTCGCGGGCGCTTCCGCCGCCTGTAAGGCGCGCCTGACCGTGCGGACGCTCGCGAAGGGGGTGCTGTCGTCCGGTTCGCAGCCCCTGTTCCGCTACTTCGGGACCACGGGCGCCGAGCTCCCGCTGACGCCAGGCGTGCCCCTGACCGCAGCCCAGATCGAGGAGGTCCTCTCGGTCGAGATCCTCGTCAAGGTCCAAAGCCCGAGCCCATCACGACCCAAGCCGACCACGTACATCCAACGCGTGCTCCTTCCCAACACCCAGGCCGTACTTCGCAACGATGTGGGGGCGACGCCATGAGGCGCCGACAGGTTCTCTTCTCGGCTCTGCGTCCGCACCGGCAGCCTGACGACGGTGCGGGGCTCGTGCTCGTGATCGGCTCGATGCTCATCCTCGCGATGCTGGCCGTGACTGCGCTGACCTACTCGATGAGCAGCCAGAAGTTCGCCCGGTACGACCAGGACTACGCCGCCGCCATGGCTGCGGCGCAGTCCGGCGTCGAGGACTTCATCAGCCGAATCAACCGCGACGACGCGTACGGCTACACCCCCGACTGCACCAACCCCGCCTGGAAAGGCAGCACCGGAACCAACCACTGCGGCTGGACGGCAACGACCGTGCCCGGGTGGTCGCCGGTCGTCCCGGGGGAGACCGGCCCGAAGGCGGCCTGGTTCCACTACTCGGTCGACAGCTCCGCGAGCGCCAGCGGTCAGTACAAGGTCGTGTCCACCGGTCGCGTGAACGACGTGTACCGCACGGTCGACGTGACGGTGGGCAAGGGCGGGTCCACCGACTACGTCTATTACACCGACTTCGAGTCCGCAGACCCTGCCAACGTGCAGGCCTACCCGACCAAGCCCGTGAAGACGATCTGCGGCGGCCTCGGCAACAGCCTCGCCAAGTACTGGTGGCAGGGGCGATCGACGACGTCGCCCGCATGCAACGAGATCCAGTTCATCGGTGGGGACGTGCTCGACGGGGAGGTCTTCACCAACGACACGATCCTCGCGAACGCGAACGGCAGCGGCGTCAAGCCGATGTTCACCAAGCAGGTCTGGACCGCGACGCCGTCGTGCGCGACCCCGGGCGCATCGAACTCGAACTGGGAGGACGCCTGCCTGCGTGCCGGAAGTGTCGCGAACTTCAACAGCGTGAAGCCGCAGTACCACAAGGCGCTCTACCTGCCCGACTCCTCGGCGGCGTTCGTCGACCACCCGGGATGCCACTACTTCGGCGCGACGAGGATCATCTTCAGCAACGACGGCTACATGCGTGTCTGGAACGCGAAGTCCGTGAACAACGACACGCCCCCGGTGGCGGTCCCGTTGCCCGGCGGCACGACGCCTGACTGCGGCACGGTTGCACAGCTCAACGCCACGACCGGCTTCAAGACGCTGGTCCCGACCGAGATGGTCGTCTACGTCGCGCCGTCGACGGCCGTGAAGCGCCAGTGCTACGCGGGTGAGATCGGGGGAGAGTCGGGGTCGGCCCTGCCCTTGGGCACGTTCTCCGCGTCCAAGGCGGCCGGGCCGACCTCTGGCTCGGACAAGTACAAGGCCGACGCCAACATGCTCGAGGCGACCAAGTACTGCAACGAGGGCAACCTCTACGCCGAAGGCATCGTCAAGGGGCGCGTGACGCTCGCGGCCG
This sequence comes from Cellulomonas sp. Root485, assembly GCF_001426705.1. Classification (GTDB taxonomy): domain Bacteria; phylum Actinomycetota; class Actinomycetes; order Actinomycetales; family Cellulomonadaceae; genus Cellulomonas. The sequence goes on from NZ_LMFC01000001.1 coordinate 1,443,057, forward strand.
CGCAGTCGATCGTGGTGACCGGTGACCTCGTCCTCGCCGGTGGTGCGAACGGGCCCGACATGCTTGGCCTCGTCGCCACCAACGCCGTCGAGATATTCCACCCGCGGGTCGGGGATGTGAAGGCGACGTCGTCGACCCCACGGAAGTGGGAGACGGAGACGGAGAACGACGCCGAGGACTCGACCTGGCCGAAGCGCTACAAGGACCCGACCACCAACACCTTCGTACCGAGTGACGGGCTTCAGATCACGGGCTCGATCCAGACCTTGCAGCACTCGTTCCTCGTGCAGAAGTACGACGTCGGGGGAAGCGCCGGCAACTTGATGGTGTGGGGGTCGATCGCCCAGCGGTGGCGCGGGATCGTCGGCAGGGGCTCGAACGGGTACATCAAGAAGTACTCCTACGACCCGCGCCTGGTCTACTCGGCGCCGCCGTACTTCCCCAAGTGGGCAAATTCCAAGTACTCCGTCCGGTACAGCGGCGAGATCACCACGCCCACGACGTCGAAGCCGTGACCGGTGCAGCCGTTCGGAGGTCATCGTCCGCCGGGCTCAAGTTCGAGCCTGCACGTGCCGTAGCGCCCTTGGAGCTCGGGTTCGCAGCAACGCTCCCGCACCGTCGGTGTGCGTCGACGAGGGTGCCTGAAAGGGTGGGTCTGCAGTGAGAGAACGTCTTCGTGGACGGATCGCAGGAGCAGAGCGGGATCGTGGCTTCACGCTGATCGAGGTCATCGTGGCGATGTTCGTCACCGTCGCCGTGATGCTGTCCCTGTCGTACTCGGTGATCTCCAGCCTCAAGACGATCCAGCAGGCCCGGCAGCGCCAGACGGCCACCGCGCTCGCCACGCAGCAGCTGGAACGAGTGCGCGCGCTCCCGTACGACACGGTGACGCAGCCCAACGCGACGATGGGCATCAAGACCGGTCTCCAGTACGTCACCACCGTCAGTGGGGTGCCCCGGTTCACGCCGCCGGCGTCCCTCCTGCCGAGCGTGTCCGAGCCGATGGTCGTCAACACCATCTCCGGGCAGTGGACCGACGAGCTGGTCAACGGCGTCACCTACCGGGTGCAGACCTACGTCACGAAGGCCACGGCCACGACGTCGGGATCGCAGCCGTTCAACATCACCGCCGTCGTGCGGTGGAAGAGCACCGTCGTCCCCGCGGGTCGGGAGACCGCGCTGCGCTCGACGACCTTCTCTCCCGCGGGCTGTCTGTCCACGGCGACCAGCCCGTTCGCCGCCCCCTGCCAGGCGTACTTCACGGTGCGTGCGGGTGAGGCGTTGAGCGGCGTGACGGTCACGGACCCCCTCAACTCCTCTCTGCCGATGCTCGGACTGGACGCCTCGAAGCTCCAGCTCGACTTCGCGAGCACGTCGACGAACTTCCTCGTCGAGCAGACGGCCAACGGCACGGCGGGTGCCGCGACATCCGGTGCAGCCCGGGTCGATGCGAGCACGACGGAGACCGGTGGAGAGTCCGTCGGTGTCGCCGTCGACTCCGACCCGTCATCGGTGCCCGCGCAGGCGCTCAGCGGGAACACCCCGGCACACTCCGCGAGCACGCTCACGACCTCCGGCTCTGCCGGCAGCCTGAGCCTGCGACCGTCGACCGCCGACTCCGGATCGTCGCGCGCCGCGATCTTCGCCGACACGGCGACGTGCGTCGGGGCATCGGGCACTTCGTTGACGACCGGGCCTGCGTCGATGCTGCGGCCGTGCGCGTCGTCCACGCTCCAGGCCGCAGGGTCGGCGGCGGCGCTCACCTACACGTCGCCCAGCGGGTCCCCTGTGACCATCGCTTCGTTCGGCACGGGCGGCGCACCGTCGCGCGCGGTGGCGGCGATCCTCGGCTCGAACAACGTCGGAGCCTGTGCGGCCGGCGGCAACGTGGACTGTGGGCACGCCGCCTCGTCTCGCTCCATCGGGACGACCGGGTTCGCCAGCTCATCGTTCGTGAACGCGCCCGCGGCATTCACACCGGGGAACGGTCTGTGGTCCGTGAGCGGGCTGCAGGAGTTCGTCCGCGCGGAGGAGGGGTACGGCGCAGGGACGTGGAACTTCACCAGGGCCGGCACCCTGACCGTCTGGAACGGCACCGGCTACACCACGGTCGACCTCTCCGCCTACCAGACCCCGGCCACGGGGACCGTCACGGCATCGGACACGTTCGACATCCCGCTCACCACGGTCGACTATGCGGACGTCTCGATCGACTACGAGGGGACGGTGACTGTCCAGCGGCCGAAGGTCGTCCGCATCCCCGCGACGCGGACCGGCCCACTGGCGACGATCTGCAAGACCGACGCGTGCGAGACCTCGGTCGACGCGTCGGGATCCGTGACGTCGCAGGTGACGGTGACGATCCGCAGCGGTGCCACGGTGCTCACGTCCTTCGCCGTGGTCAGCGACCTCGGCGGCGTCACCGCCGACGCGACCTACAAGGCGGCCGCAAATGCGTGAGCTACGGAGCCGCCTGCGGGACGCCCGCAGGCGTGCGGGCGACGACTCGGGCATGACCCTCACCGAGCTCCTGGTCTCGATGATCGTCTTCTCGATGTCGATGGCCCTGATCATGGGCGCGGTGACCGTGGTCGTCGGCATCACCAAGGAGGCGCAGGGCGCGTCCGACGCGGTGTTCGCGACGCGCCAGGCCCTCGCGACGATCGATCGGCAGGTGCGGTCGGGCAACGTCCTGTTCAGCCCCGCCGACGAGGTCGCCTACATCTCGACCTGTCAGGACCTGGGCACGAACAAGGGCTCCTGCATGCGCATCTTCACCCAGTCCAACGGTGACGAGAAGTGCGTCCAGTGGCAGATGGCCCCGGACGGAGCAGGGAGCGGCCTGTACAAGCTCCAGATGCGCAGCTGGGAGACGACCTGGCAGACCGGCGGCTCGGTCACCGGCTGGGGTGTCGTCGCGCGTGGTCTGACGATGTCCGACGCTCCGTTCGAGCTCGACGTCGGCGCGGGGAACATCTACGGCGAGCGACTGCTCAAGGTGCACCTCGTCGCACGCAACGCGGACACCGGCCGGGACGTCGCGATCGACGCGTCCATCTCGGGCCGCAACACCAGCTACGGCTACACGGGGAGCCAGTGCACCCCGGTCCCGCCGGTATGACCCACACGGAAGGCGTGAAGACGATGATGCGCAGGCTTCTCCCGCGGCGTGACGAGGACGGTGTCGCGCTCGTCGCTGCGATGGCCGTCGTGATGCTTGTCGCCATGCTCATGGTGGTGACGGTGAAGATCGCGATGTCGGAGTCGACCGCGAGCGGACGTGACCGTCAGCGGTCCTCCGCCGTGTCCACGGCGGAGTCGAAGGTCGACACCCTCATGGCGCAGATCCAGTCGTCCGCCCCCAGCGCGCTGTCCTCCTTCTGCGGCACGCTGACCGGCACCGCCGACGTCGCGAGCGACGACTTCGCCACCGCGTCGACGGTCACCTACTACAAGCCGGACGGCGTCACCGAGGTGCCCTGCGCCTCGATCCCGACCACGCAGGTGGGCTACGCCAAGATCCGCACGTCGGCGACGTCGGACGCGCTCGACAACACGTCGGCGGCGAAGCGGTCGGTCGAGAGCCTCGTGAGCCTGACCCCGGCGTACGGCAACGACCTCGACAAGGCGATCTTCTCGAACTCGAACCTCACGATGTCGAACAAGACCGTGCTGACGAGCGCGTCGGGCACGCCCGACGCCGACATCTACACCAACGGTGACTTCTACTGCCGGAACAACCAGGAGTTCCACGGATCGATCTACGCGCAGGGCTCGGTGTTCCTCGAGTCGCAGTGCACCGTGTCGGTGGACGTCTGGGCCAAGGGCAAGGTGCAGATCACCAATCCGTCGGCGTCGATCGGCGGGCGCGTGCTGTCGTCGTCGAGCACGGTCAGCCTGGACAAGGCCGCGGTCGGTCAGCAGGCCCGTGCGGCCGGCGTGGTCACAGGGCAGGTGTGCGGAACGGCGGGCAAGTGCTTCTCCAACGTCGCCGTCGACGCCCCGCCCACGGTGGCCTTCCCAGAGTTGATCTGGGACGCGGCCACGCAGGCGCAGTGGGCCGCTCACGGCTACACCAACGTCGTCACCTTCCCCCAGGGCATGTACACCTGCGGCCTGTACGGCGGCACGACCAAGGTCACCGGCCCCGACGGACACCCGGTCAGCCTCAACGGAAAGGCCGACGGCGTCGGCATGTGGCTCTACGAGAACTCGTGGAAGCTGAGCGGTCCGACGATCGTCATCAACACCTGCCCGACGAGCAAGATCATCCTGCAGGGTGTCGGGATCCTGATGAACGACAACATCGTCCTGCTGTCCCGGGCCGGCATCCAGTTCACCAACAACTCGCAGATCAAGTCGGTGACCGGCACGGCGACCGCCGCCGACCCGAACCTGCTGTACTTCATCCAGCCCGCCAAGTACTACGGCGCGACCACAACCTGCTCGGGCGAGGGCATCTCGCTCGACAACCAGGTCTCGGTGGACAGCACGGTGAACACCCTGCTCTACTCGCCGTGCGCGATCCGCAAGGCGAACCAGTCGACGATCGTTGGCCAGGTCTACTCGGGCTCGACCCTCTCGGTCGACAACCAGCTCGACATGGCATACGTGCCCCTGCCCGTCTGGGGCGGGATCGCGTCGCAGGCGTCTATCGACTCCTACTCGATCCAGATCCTCTACAAGCGCGAGTCCGCATGACGGCCGCCGGAACGGGAGCGATGACGAGGTGACCGCAGTGTCCGACGACCTCCTGGCTGTGTTCCTCATCCTCGGGGTCGGTGTTATCGGCTTGCTCATCGGGTCGTTCCTGAACGTCGTCGTCTGGCGGGTGCCGCGCGGTGAATCCGTGGTGCACCCGCCGAGCGCGTGCCCCCGGTGCGGGCATTCCATCCGGTCGCGCGACAACCTGCCGGTGCTGTCGTGGCTGCTGCTGCGCGGCCGGTGCCGCGACTGCGCCGCCCCCATCTCGCCGCGCTACCCGCTCGTCGAGCTGGGGACGGGTGTCCTGTTCGCGCTGACGGCGTGGTTCGCCGGCCCGACCTGGATCCTGCCCGCGTTGCTCTACCTCGCGGCGATCTCGGTCGCGCTCGCGCTCATCGACATCGACACCAAGCGGCTGCCCAACGCGATCGTGCTGCCCGCGTACCCGGTGTCGCTCGCCCTCCTGACCCTCGCCGCCTGGAATCCCGGGGGGACGCCCGACTGGTCGGCGCTGCTGCGCGTGGTCATCGGTGGTGCGGCGCTGTACGCCGTCTACTTCGTGGCGGTCGTCGTGTACCCGGCAGGTATGGGCTTCGGGGACGTGAAGCTCGCTGGCGTGCTCGGCATGTACCTCGGTTGGTACGGCTGGGGTGCGCTCTTCGTGGGCTGGTTCGCCGCCTTCCTGCTGGGCGGGCTCTTCTCCGTCGCTCTGCTGCTCCTGGGCCGCGCCGGCCGCAAGTCCGGGATCCCTTTCGGTCCGTGGATGCTGCTGGGCGCCGCTGTCGGCATCGTCGCCGGTCAGCCGTTGTGGGACTGGTACCTCGGCGCTCTGTGAGCCGAGATTGCCCCGAGCGATTGCGGCACAAGGCCTCAAGTCGCACCCCGCGCCGCCCGATAGGACGAGTGAACTCAATCGGCCGGTCGGAAGGACTCTCGTGGGTACCACACGCGTTATCGGGCTGGACATCGGCTCGTCGTGCGTCCGGGCTGCGGAGCTCGAGTTCGGGAGCGGCGGCCCGACGGGCAAGACGCCCCCGACGCTCGTGCGCTTCGGCCAGGTCGCCCTGCCGCTCGGTGCGGTCCGGGACGGCGAGGTCGTGCAGCCGGAGACGGTCTCGAGCGCGCTGCGGCAGCTCTGGGCCCAGGCCAAGTTCGAGTCCAAGGACGTCGTCATCGGCGTCGGCAACCAGCGCGTCGTCGTGCGTGAGCTCGACCTGCCGTGGATGCCGCTCGCCCAGCTCAAGGCGTCCCTGCCGTTCCAGGTGAGCGAGCTGCTCCCGATGTCGACCGACGACGCCCTGCTCGACTACTTCCCGACGTCCGAGTTCGACGGGCCCCAGGGCCGCACGGTCAACGGGATGCTCGTGGCGGCGCAGCGCGACACGGTCAACGCGAACGTGATCGCGGTCGAGGGAGCGGGGCTCCGGCCTCGCATGGTCGACCTGAACGCGTTCGCTCTCACGCGCGCCCTGGCCCGCGGCGAGCTCGCGCGGTCGACGGCGGCTTTCGTCGACATCGGCGCGACGATCACGACCGTCGTCATCTCCGCCCAGGGATCTCCCCGCCTCGTGCGGTCGCTCCCCAGTGGCGGCCAGAACGTCACGGCGGCCGTCGCCAGCGCGCTCGGCATCGCCGGGGCAGAGGCTGAGGCGGTCAAGCGCGAGGTCGGCATCGGTTACGCCGTCGGACCCGAGCGGGCCGACGCGGCCGAGGCCATCAGCACGGTCGTGCGCGCTCTCGTCGAGTCGGTGCGCAACACCTTCGTCTACTACTCGAGCAACAACCCGGGCGCGGGGATCGACGTCTGCGTCCTCACCGGCGGCGGGTCGCACCTCCCGGGCCTCGGGCAGTACCTGTCGAGCGCGAGCCGCCTGCCGGTCACCCTCGGTGACCCGCTCGCCGGCCTGCGTTCCGCGAAGACCGTGCAGCGCGACGCGCTGAACGGGCACGAGTCGTTCATCGCCCTCCCCGTCGGGCTGGCCTACGGAGTTGCCGCATGACCACGCTTCTGGAACGACCGAAGGGCCGGTCGAGTGCCGGCACCGCACTGAGCGGGACGCTCCCGCAGGTCAACCTGCTCCCACCCGAGGTCTACGCGGCGCGTGGCTTGCGGAGGACGAAGCGGTGGCTGGGCATCAGCTTGATCGTCACCGTCGTCGTGTGCATCGGCGCGTTCGGGCTCGCGCTCGTCTCTGGTGCGCAGGCAGCCGTGGAGCTCGCCGAGGCCCAGGCCGAGACCACGCGTCTCCAGCAGGAGCAGGCCAAGTACGCGGAGGTGCCGGTGGTGCTCGACGCGCTCGCCAACGCCACGCGTGCCCGGGAGATCGGCATGTCGACCGACGTGCAGTGGAAGCCCTACGTGGACGCTCTCACGGCCGTCCTGCCCGCCAACGTCAGCTTCGACACCTTGACGATGTCGATCGCCACGCCGACGACCGGCGCTCCGGCTCCGATCGACCCCCTGCAGAAGCCGAGCGTCGGGCAGATCCAGTTCACCGCCCGGACCACGACTGTGCCGGACACCTCCGCATGGATCGACTCGCTGAACTCCGTCCCCGGCTTCAGCGACGCCTGGGCGACGTCCGTGTCGGTCACCGAGGACGAGTCCGGCATCTACTACACCGTGGCCGGGACGGTCCAGGTGACGGACGCTGCGTACTCGCACCGGTTCGACGCCACACAGGGAGAGGGCTGACATGGCCGGCGCGAAGAAGAGCACGTGGGTCGGCGGGACTGTCTTCATCGGTCTCGTGATCGCCGCGGCGACGTGGTTCCTGGCGATCTCGCCGACGATGTCGGCGGCAGCCGAGTTGCGTGACCAGGCGGCGCAGACCACGGCCCAGAACGACATGCTGGAAGTGCAGGTCGCCAAGCTCAAGGCCGACTTCGAGAAGCTCCCCGAGTACCAGGCGCAGCTGGCGGCCCTGCAGCAGCAGATCCCCACGAGCGCGATGCTCTCGGACTACCTGCGTCAGATCGACCAGATCGCTACCGCGCATGCGGTGACGGTCACGACGATCGCGCCGTCCTCTCCGTTGACTGTCGTCGTCGCGGCGCCGGTCGCCGTGGCCGCGACGCCCGAGCCCGAGGCGACGGCTTCCCCGGAGGCGACCGAAGGAGCTGACGCCGCCGAGGGTGCGGCGGAGGGGACCGAGGCCGCACCCGCCCCGGCACCCGTCTCCGGGGCGCCCGTGGGCTTCACGTCGATCCCGTTCGCGATCACGGTCGTCGGCTCATACGACAACACCAACGCGTTCCTGTACGACCTGCAGAACGTCACGCGACTCTTCCTCGTCAGTGGCTTCACGGGGACGGCGCAGGAAGAGGCGGCTGCAACCGGTGGCAAGCCCGCGACCGTTGTGGGTGACCAGGAGCTCGTCATCAACGGCTTCACCTACGTGCTGCCGGACGCGTTCGGGATTCCTGCCCCCGTCGACCCCAACGCCGCTCCGCCGGCGCTCCCGGGTGCGGTTCCGGGCAAGAACCCGCTGGTGCCGATCACCGGTCGCTGACCGACTCGCACCACGGTCCACCCTCCGGGCGTCAGCCCGGAGGGTGGACCTCGTCATGGGAGGATCCGTCCATGCTGCGTTGGTTGACGTCCGGTGAGTCCCATGGTCCGGCGCTCGTCGGCATCCTCGAGGGCCTGCCGGCCGACGTCGAGGTGCAGACCTCGGACATCCAGGAGGCGCTGGCCCGTCGGCGCCTCGGCTACGGCCGGGGTGCGCGCATGAAGTTCGAGCAGGACGAGGTCCGTCTCCTGGGCGGCGTGCGGCACGGGCGCACCCAGGGTGGCCCGGTCGCGATCGAGATCGGCAACACGGAGTGGCCCAAGTGGGTCGACGTGATGTCGTCGGACCCCGTCCAGGACCCCGACGTGCTGCTGCGGGCGCGCAACGCCCCCCTCACGCGTCCCCGTCCCGGGCACGCCGACCTCGTGGGCATGCGCAAGTACGCCTTCGACGACGCCCGGCCCGTGCTGGAGCGCGCGAGCGCCCGCGAGACGGCCACCCGGGTGGCGCTCGGGACGGTCGCGGCTCGGTTCCTGGAGCAGGCGGCCGGGGTCCGGCTCGTCTCGCACGTGGTGAGCATCGGTCCCGTCGCGAGCCCCGAGGACGCCGGGATCCCGACGCCCGACGACACCGCGGCGCTCGACGCCGACCCGGTGCGCTGCTTCGACGCGGCCACGTCGGCTGCGATGGTCGCGGAGATCGACCAGTGCCACAAGGACGGCGACACGCTCGGCGGCGTCGTCGAGGTGCTCGCGTACGGGCTGCCCTCCGGGCTCGGGTCGTACGTCCACTCGGACCGTCGGCTGGACGGGCTGCTCGCGGCCGCCCTCATGGGCATCCAGGCCATCAAGGGTGTCGAGGTGGGCGACGGCTTCCGGACCGCCGCCCGGCGCGGGTCGCAGGCGCACGACGAGATCGAGCGGGACGGCTCCGGCCGGATCGTGCGACGGACCAACCGCGCGGGCGGGCTCGAGGGCGGGATGACCAACGGCGAGATCCTGCGCGTGCGCGCGGCGATGAAGCCGATCTCCACCGTGCCCCGGGCGCTCGACACCGTCGACACCGCGACCGGCGAGGCCACCAAGGCGCAGCACCAGCGGTCGGACGTCTGCGCCGTGCCCCCCGCCGCGGTCGTGGCGGAGGCGATGGTCGCGCTGGTGCTGGCCGACGCGCTGCTCGCCAAGACCGGCGGGGACTCGGTGGGCGAGGTCCGTCGCAACCTGCAGGCGTACGTCGCGTCGATCCCGGACCTGCTCGCGTGAGCGCGACGCCCGGCCCGAACATCGTCCTGGTCGGCCCTCCCGGCTCCGGCAAGTCGACCGTGGCGCTCGCGCTGGGGGAGCGCTGGCAGCTGGCGGTGCGGGACACCGACGCCGACATCGAGGCCACCGCCGGCAAGGCGATCACCGAGATCTTCGTCGAGGACGGTGAGCCCGTGTTCCGGGCGCTGGAGCGCGACGCGGTCCGGGTCGCCCTGGAGGAGCACGACGGCGTGCTCGCGCTGGGTGGGGGAGCGGTCCTCGACGAGTCCACGCAGGAGCTTCTCGCGGCCTACACCTCGGACGGCGGCACGATCGTGTTCCTCGACGTGTCCCTCGCGCACGCCGCCCCGCGCGTCGGGTTCAACCAGGCGCGGCCGCTGCTGCTCGGCAACCCGCGCGCGCAGTGGCAGGCGCTGATGGAGGCCCGTCGGCCCGTGTACGAGCGCCTGGCCACCGTGCGGGTGCTCACCGACGGACACCGGCCGGCCGACGTGGCCGAGCTGATCGAGCAGGAGCTCGCGGTCCTGCGCCGCGGCGAAGGGAACCCGTCATGACCGACACCCGCACCGTCCGCGTCCACGGGGACCAGCCGTACGACGTCGTCATCGGCAGGAACCTGCTCGCCGCTCTGCCCGACCTGCTCGGTCCCGACGTGCGGCGCGTGCTCGTCGTGCACCCCTCCGCACTGGCGACGACAGCCGACGCCGTCCGCGAGGACCTGCGTGCGCACGGGTACGAGGCGTTCATCGCCGAGGTCCCGGACGCGGAGGAGGCCAAGACCGCCCAGGTCGCCGCGTTCCTGTGGCAGGTCCTCGGCCAGGCGGACTTCACACGCACCGACGCCGTCGTCGCCGTCGGCGGTGGTGCGACGACCGACCTCGGCGGGTTCGTCGCCGCGACCTGGCTCCGCGGGATCCGCGTGGTGCAGGTGCCGACGACGCTGCTGGCGATGGTCGACGCGGCCGTCGGCGGCAAGACCGGGATCAACACGGCCGAGGGCAAGAACCTGGTCGGCGCCTTCCACCCTCCGGCGGGGGTGCTCTGCGACCTCGCGGCGCTGGAGTCGATGTCGAAGCACGACTTCGTCGCGGGTCTCGCCGAGGTGGTCAAGTGCGGGTTCATCGCCGACCCGCGGATCCTCGAGCTGGTCGAGGCGAACACCGCGGTGCTGACCGACCCCGTCGCGGCGGCGTCGTCGCCCGTGCTGCTGGAGCTCGTCGAGCGGGCGGTCGCCGTGAAGGCACGGGTCGTGGGGGAGGACCTGCGCGAGGGCGGGCTGCGCGAGATCCTCAACTACGGGCACACGTTCGCCCACGCGATCGAGCACGTCGAACGGTTCCAGTGGCGGCACGGTGCAGCCGTGTCCGTCGGCATGGTCTACGTCGCGGAGCTCGCGCGCCTGGCCGGGCGGCTGTCCGACGAGGTCGTCGACCGCCACCGCTCGATCCTCACGTCGTTGGGCCTTCCGGTCACGTACCGCGGCGACCGCTGGGACCGCCTCCTGGCGGCCATGCGCCGGGACAAGAAGACGCGCGGTGACCTCCTGCGCTTCGTCGTGCTGGAGGACATCGGCAAGCCCGTCCGGCTCGAAGGTCCCGACCCGACGCTGCTCGCCGCGGCCTACGCGGAGCTCGCCGAGGGAGCTCCGGCCCCGTCGCGTGCGATCTCCCTCTGACCAGCACAGCCGTCACCTAGGCTTCCCGACATGACGCGCGTGCTGGTGCTCAACGGTCCCAACCTGGGTCGGCTGGGGGTGCGCGAGCCCGAGGTGTACGGCTCGGCCACGCACGCCGACCTGGTCGCCGCGGTCGACGGCTGGGCGGCCGAGCTGGGTCTCGACGTCGAGGTCCGCCAGACGGACGACGAGTCCGTCCTGGTCGGGTGGCTGCACGAGGCGGTGGACTCCCGCGCCCACGTCGCCCTGAACCCGGCCGCGTTCACGCACTACTCCTACGCGCTGCGCGACGCCGCGGCACAGGTGACGCACGCAGGGCTCGTCCTGGTCGAGGTGCACCTGTCCAACCCGTACGCGCGGGAGTCGTTCCGGCACGTGTCGGTCATCGGGCCGATCGCCACCGGCACGATCGCCGGTTTCGGTGTCCACGGATACCGACTCGCGCTGGAGGCGGTCGCCGCTCGCGCATGACGGCGGCGATCTCGTCGCACGGTACGATGGTCGGCGGTCTGCGGCCGTGGAGACTGCGGACGCCCCCCGAGGGCGCGACTCCAGCGGACCGCACAAGAACTCACTCGACAGGAAGCGACGATCGTGGCGACCACCAACGACCTCAAGAACGGCACCGTGCTGAAGATCGACGGCCAGCTGTGGACCGTCATCGAGTTCCAGCACGTCAAGCCCGGCAAGGGTGGCGCGTTCGTCCGCACCAAGCTGAAGAACGTCCTGTCCGGCAAGGTCGTCGACCGGACGTTCAACGCCGGCCTGAAGGTCGAGACGGCGAACGTCGACAAGCGCGACATGCAGTACCTGTACAAGGACGGCACGGACTTCGTGTTCATGGACACGGACAACTACGACCAGATCCACATCTCGGAGGTCACGGTCGGCGACGTCGCCAACTTCCTCCTGGAGAACCAGAGCGCGATGGTCGCGACGAACGAGGGCGTGCCGCTCTACGTCGAGCTGCCGCCGTCGGTGATCCTCGAGGTCACCTACACCGAGCCGGGCCTGCAGGGCGACCGCTCGTCCGCCGGCACCAAGCCCGCGACGCTGGAGACCGGCTACGAGATCCAGGTCCCGCTGTTCCTCGAGTCCAACACGAAGGTCAAGGTGGACACCCGGGACGGGAGCTACCTCGGCCGTGTGAACGACTGAGGTGGGCGCTCGTTCCAAGGCCCGCAAGCGGGCCCTCGACGTCCTCTTCGAGGCGGACCAGCGGGGGATCGACCCGGTGGGTCTGCTCGCGGACCGGATCGCGGAGCCGGGCACCGAGGCGTCGTTGCCGCAGTACTCCGTCGACCTGGTCGAAGGGGTGATCGCCGAGCAGGACCGCATCGACGAGCTGCTCGCGACGCACGCCCACGGCTGGACCATCGACCGCATGCCCGCCGTCGACCGCGCCCTGCTGCGCCTCGGTACGTGGGAGATCCTCTTCAACGACGACGTGCCCGACGCCGTCGCGGTGGACGAGGCCGTCGAGCTCGCGCGGTCGTTGTCCACGGACGAGTCCCCGCAGTTCGTCAACGGGCTGCTCGGACGCATCGTCGACCTGAAGCCGACCCTGCTCGCCTGACGTCCCGACGACGCCCGCGCACTGCCATCCGGTGCGCGGGTGTCGTTGCGTCCGGGCACGGGCGGATGGTCCTTTTCGCGCCTCCAGCGGCCGTCCGGGTGATGGTCCGTGCAAGGGCAGGAGCGAAGATGCAGGTCGGCGACGCGGTGCGGATGAAACGCCGGTTGCAAGTTGCTGCAAGACGTTGCGTTCAGGTCTGGCGCACCCCTAGCGTCAGCCGCGACGGTCCGAGGACGGGTCGTCGCCCGCCGACCTCCCGGAGCGCCCGATGCACCGTCGCATCCGTCCCCTCGCCCTCGTCGCCCTGCTCCTGCCCCTCGCCGCCTGCACCGCGGCCGCGCCGGAGGCCGCCCTCGAGCCGACCCCGGAGATCACCGTCTGGGCGGATGAGTCACGGACCGCGGCACTGGAGCTGCTGGGAGAGCAGTACACGGCCGAGACCGGGGTCGCGGTCCACGTCGTCGGCCGGGACAACGAGACGATCCGGGACGAGTACACCCAGGCCGTCGACCGCCGTACGGGACCGGACGTCCTCATCGGTGCCCACGACTGGCTGGGGCAGCTCGTCGCCGCGGGCACGGTCCTGGCGGTCGACCTCCCGGATCCGGCGGCGTTCGTGCCGGTGGCGGTCGAGGCCATGGCGTACGACCACGTCACGTACGGCGTCCCGCTGTCGACCGAGAACGTGGCCCTCGTGCGCAACGACGCCCTCGCCTCCAGCACGCCGCCCGACTTCGACGGCCTGATCGCCCAGGGCGAGGACCTGGTCCGCCGTGGCGTCGCCCAGTACCCCGTCCTGCTGCAGCAGACCGAGGCGTCGAGCGACCCGTACCACCTGTACCCGCTGCAGACCTCGTTCGGTGCGCCGGTGTTCGCGACCAACGAGGACGGCTCCTACTCGGACCAGCTGGCCCTCGGGGGCGACGCCGGGCACGCGTACGCGGACTATCTCGCGGCGTTGGGGGACAAGGGCGTGCTCAGCCCGGCGGTCACCGCAGACGTCGCCAAGGCGGCGTTCCTGGCGGGTCAGTCGCCGTACATCGTCACCGGCCCGTGGAACACGGGGGAGTTCGTGGACGCGGGTCTGCAGATCAGCGTGCTCCCGGTGCCACCCGCCGGCCCGCTGCCGTCGCAGCCGTTCGTGGGAGTCCAGGGGGCCTTCGTCAACAGTGGGAGCCTGCACGCGGTCGACGCCACCGACTTCGTGACCCGGTTCCTCACGACCGCCGAGGCGCAGGTCACCCTCTACCAGGAGAGCGGTCGCGCACCGGCGCTGCGAGCGGCCGTCGAGCAGATCACCGACGACGCCGTCGTCCGGGGCTTCTCGGCCGCCGGGGCGGACGGCGCGCCGATGCCGTCCCTGCCGGAGATGTCCGTCGTCTGGACGTTCTGGGGCGGCTCGGAACACCTCGTCATCTCCCGCGCCGGCGAACCGCACCAGCTCTGGGATGACATGGTGTCGACCATCTCGACGGCCATCACCCCGGAGGCTCTCGAGCAGTAGCCCGCAGACTCGCCTCTCCGAACGCCAGCCGCGATCCGTCGCCGCTGGCGTTTCGGCGTCTGCACCTCGATGGGGCCAGGCACGATCACGCTCGCTCCGGGTGTCAGCGCGGTCGACCCCAAGGCCTCCACGGAACCGGTCGGTCATGCACTCGCCGACGAGCAGCCGAGCGATGACCGGGCGCGACTGGCCGTCCACCACAGGACCTCGACGCGGCCACCGGCCGCCTGGGGCCCACGGGGCCGCCGACGCCTGGAGCTGCGAGCGGCGGGCCGACCGTCAGCCGCGTCGCCGGACCGTCGCCAGCCGCGATCCGTCGCGGCTGGCGTTCGGCGTCGGTACGCCGATCGCCCGCAGGGTCCGGTTCCGCTCCGCCACGATCGCAGTCGCGCCGGTCGCCGGCCGGGGGCCGCGGACGGGGAGGTTCGGAGCGGCCCGGCCGAGGAAGTTGCCCTGCACCCGGGTCACCCCCATCTCGGCGAGCGCGGTCAGCTGGTGGGGCGTCTCGACGCCCTCGGCGACGACCGCCAGACCGTGGGTGCTCGCCAGCGCGACGATCGCCCGCACGACGCCTCGACCGCGCTCCGTGCCCATGTCCCGCACGAACGACCGGTCGATCTTGAGCTCGTCGACGGGGAGACGGGCGATGCGGGCCAGCGAGCTGTAGCCGGTCCCGAAGTCGTCGACGGCGATCCGGGCACCACGGGCCCGCAGCTCGGAGAGCACGGGGACCGCCGACGACGTCTGGACCAGAGCGCTCTCGGTGATCTCCAGCGTGAGGTGCTCCCAGAAGGCGTCGCCCCAGGCGGTCTCGATCTGCTCGAGCGCGTCCGGCTCGGCCAGCTGCCGGGCGGCGATGTTCACCGAGACGGGCATCTGGAAGCGCTCGAGGGCACGACGGGCCTGCCGGAGGACCTCGAGCCCGATGGGCACGATGAGCCCGGACTCCTCGGCCAGCTCGAGCCAGTCGGCCGGCAGGATGAGTTGCCCGTGGTGGTCCCACCGTGCGAGGGCCTCCACCTGGACGATCTCCAGGGTCTCCGCGTCGACGATCGGTTGGAAGTACGCCGTGAAGTGCCCGTCGGCGACGGCGGCCTCGAGCGCGGCACGCTGGTGCCGCTCGGCCTCGACCCGCCGCCGCAGCGCACGGTCGAAGACGCGGAACCCGGACCGGGAGCGCTTGGCCTCGAGCATCGCGGTGTCGGCGTGCCGCACCAGCGCGTCGGCGTCGACGACGTCGCCGGGCAGCCAGGTGGCGACGCCGACCGTGAGGCGTGCGGGTCGGCTGCCGCCGTTGCGGTCGGTGAACCCCTCCCGGATGGACCGGGCGATGACGACGAGGTCGACGTCCTGAGGTGCCCGGGCGAGCACGATGACGAACTCGTCGCCACCGACGCGTCCCACGTAGGAGTCGTGCTCGGGGAGCGCGTTGCGCAGGTAGTCGGAGACCCGGACGAGGAGCGCGTCGCCGTGGGCGTGCCCGAACGAGTCGTTGACCCGCTTGAAGCCGTCGAGGTCGCAGTAGATGAGCGAGACGCGGGTGCGCTCGACGTTCGCCCGCTCGAGCATCGCCAGGAGGTGCTCCTCGACCGCACGCCGGTTGGGCAGGCGGGTCAGGGGGTCGGCGAAGGCGGTGACGTGGAGCCGCTCGCTGAGCTGGTAGCGCTCGGCCGCCGCGGACACGATCTGCGCCAGGTCGATCAGGAACGTCCGGGCCTGCGCGGGGTGCTCGACCTTGTCGGAGGAGAAGAGCTCGGTGACGAAGCGGTCGCGGGCGATCGGACGCAGCGACCCCTCGATGCTCGGGTCTCCCAGGATGGTGCGTGCCTCGTCGCGGGCCGTGAGCAGGAGCCCGTCCGCGTCCTTGACGAACCAGGCCGCGTTGGCCAGGCGGGCCAGGGCGTCGCGCATCCGGTTCTGCCGGGCGGCGGCGTCCTGCGCGTCCCGGAGCCGGTACAGCGCGAGCACCTCGATGCCCACGGCCAGCGGGATGGCCCACAGCGCCCCGAGCATGGGGCCCAGGGTGTGGTCCTGGACGACGACGCTCGCGGTGAAGATCGCGAGCGACTCGCCGCCGGCGACGACCAGGAGCGAGCCGAACCCGGTCAGCTGGGTCCGCCCGACGGCCACGACGACGTACGACACGACCACCGCGGTCGGGATGAGCAGGAGGGCGGCGGCGAGGACGTCGGCGTCGGCGAGGTAGTCGTCGAGCGGGACCCACCACAGGCCGGCGCGCACGAGGAAGAGGGCGATCGACGCCCAGAGCCAGTACCGGATCTTCGGTCCGCCCGCGATCGCCCGCGTGGTGGGGATCGCCATGACGAGGAACGCCGCGACGAGCTGGGCGTGGACGAAGACGAGCACGTCGCGCACGGAGCCCGGCGTGGTCAGGGCGAACAGGCCGCCTGCCAGCAGGATGAGCGACATGACGAGGGACCACGCGAGCGACCACGCGGCGCTGGCGGGTCGGACCTCGCCGCGCCACCACACCCACTGGAGCGCGCAGAATCCGGCGACCAACCCTGCAGCGAGAAGCTGCAGCACGGTGACCCACGCGGGAACGGTTCCGAGCACGAGAGGTGAATCGTCATGTGCCTGCCCAGGGATGACGTGGCATCCGGGTGACTGGGACAACCGGCCTGACATCATGGCGCCGTGACCTCGACCTCCGCCCCTGCGGTGCTGCCGCGGCGCACCGTCGCCGGCTACGCGCTCGGATCCGTCGGGACGGGCGGGTTCGGGACGCTCCCCGGGCTCGTCCTGGCCTACTACCTGACGGACACGCTCGGCGTGGCCGCCGGGCTCGCGAGCCTGGTCGTCACGGTCCCGAAGCTCTGGGACGTGGTGATCGACCCGCTGATCGGTGCGCGGTCGGACGTCTCCGCGGCCCGGCACGGCAGCAGGCGCCGGTTCCTGCTCGCGGGCGCCGTCTCGATCCCGCTCCTGTTCGCCGCACTCTTCGCCACGCCGACCGCGCTGACCGGCTCGGCCGCGGCCGCCTGGGTGGTCGTCGCCTTCGTCGCCGCAGCCACGGCGTTCAGCGTCTTCCAGGTGCCGTACATCGCGTTGCCGGCCGAGATCGCCCCGGACTACGACTCCCGGACCCGGCTGCTCGCCCCCAGGATCGCGGTGCTCGCGGTCGCGATCCTCGCGTTCGGCGCGGGTGGTCCGCTCATCCGTGACGCGGCCGGCGGGGGCCGCACGGGGTACGCCGTGATGGGGCTCGTCGGTGGCGTCGTGATCGGGCTCGGCATGCTCGCCGCCTGGTGGGGGGCGCCGCGCCGCGCGGGCATCGCGGTCCCGGCCGCGACGCCGGTCGCACCTCGCCCCGAGCGGCGTGGTGACGCCCTGCGGCTCGGCCTCGCGACCCTGCGCGAGCTCCCCGCGTTCCGCCGCCTGCTGTCGACCTTCGTGCTCCAGGCGCTGGCCACGGGAGCGATGCTGGCCGGCGCCCAGTACGTCGCCACGTACTCGCTCGGCTCCGAGGGGGCGGTGACGTTCCTCTTCGCAGCGCTCGTCGCTCCGGCGCTGCTGGTGATGCCGCTGGCGACCCGGCTCAGCCGCCGGATCGGCAAGCGCGCCGCCCTCACCGGTGCCACGACGCTCTTCGCGCTCGCCGCGCTCTCGCTGCTGCCCATGCGGTGGGTGCCTGGCGAGTGGGTGTACGTGTCGGTGGCCCTGGCGGGCACCGCGTACGCGGGGATGCAGCTGTACCCGTTGGCGATGCTGCCCGACGTGGCCGCGGTCGACGCACGGGACCACGGGGTCGACCGTGCCGGGGTCCTCGGCGGCGTGTGGACGGCGGGGGAGACCGCGGGCCTCGCGCTCGGTCCCACGCTCGTGCTCGGCATGCTCGCCGTCACCGGGTTCGTGTCCCGCACCGCCGACACCGTGGTCACCCAGCCGGCGTCGGCGCTGACCGGCATCGTGGTCGCCTTCTCCGTGCTGCCCGCGGCGCTCGCGTTCCTGAGCCTGCTGCCGCTGGCGCGCTACCCGCTGTCGGAGGCCGTCGTCGACGCGCCCGTCGTCCCCTCGAAGGAGACCCGCCCATGAGCACCGGACGCTCGACCGACGACGTCCTGGCCGACCTCGCGACGCTGCGCGCCGCGGACCCGCCGACCCACGGCGGGCGGGTGCTGTCCTACGTGTACGACCCGGGTCGCCCGGACCTGGACGAGGTCGCCGCGGAGGCCGTCCGGCTGTTCCTGCCCGTCAACGGACTCGACCCGACGACCTTCACGTCGGTCGCCGCGCTCGAGCGACGGCTCGTCGCGTTCGCCCGCGACGTCCTGCACGGCGACGCGGGCACCGTCGGGTCCGTCACGTCCGGCGGCACCGAGTCGTGCATGCTCGCGGTCAAGTCCGCGCGAGACCTGTGGCGTGCGGCGGACCCGGGGCGCGTGCACGCCCGGCCGACCCTCGTCCTGCCCACCACCGCGCACCCGGCGTTCCACAAGGCGGCGCACTACCTCGACCTCGACGTCGTCCCGGTTCCCGTCGACCCGGCGACGGGCACACCGTCGGCCGCCGACATGCTGGCCGTGGTCGACGAGCGGACGGCCCTCGTCGTCGTCAGTGCTCCGAGCTACCCGTTCGGCGCGATCGACCCGGTCGCCGAGGTGGCCGCCGGTGCGGCGGCGCGCGGTGTCGCCTGCCACGTGGACGCGTGCGTCGGCGGCTGGGTGCTGCCGTGGTGGGGCGACGTCGACCAGCCGTGGGACCTGGCCGTCCCCGGGGTGACGTCGATCTCTGCGGACCTGCACAAGTTCGGCTACGCACCCAAGGGCGCCTCGGTGGTGCTCTACCGGGCGCGCGAGCGGCACCACGCCCAGTACTTCGCCACGACCGCCTGGCCCGGGTATCCCGTCGTCAACCCGACCATGCTCGGCTCGCGCGGCGCCGGCTCGATGGCCGCCGCATGGGCGGTCCTGCAGGTGCTCGGGACGGACGGGCTCGCCGAGCTCGTCGGGGCCACGCGCCGGGCGACCGATCGTCTCGTCGAGGCGGCCGGTGCGGTCCGGGGGCTACGGGTCGTCGGGGCGCCCACCGGCCCGCTGGTCGCGCTCGCGGCGGACGACTCCCTGCCCGTCGCCGACCAGGTCGACCCGTTCCTGCTCATCGACGAGGTCCGGCGTCGTGGCTGGCTGCTCCAGGCGCAGCCCGCGATGGTCCAGCCGGACGGCTCGGTCCTGTCGCGCACCGCGCACCTCACCGTCACGGCGGTGACGCATCGGATCGTCGAGCAGCTGGTCGAGTCGCTGGTCGCCGCGGCCGACGCCGTGCGTGGTCTGCCCGCTGCGGTCCCGGACCCGTCGCTCGCCGGACGGGTGCTCACCGAGGGGCTGCCCGACGAGCTCGCCGGGGTCATGGCCACGCTCGAGGCACTGCCGGGGGAGGTCGTGCACCCGCTGCTGATCGCGGTGCTCGCGGCGGCGATCGACCCGGCGCAGGAGACGTGAGACGGCGCGGGAGGCACCCCCGCGAGCACGCTAGAGTGCCAGGCGAGACATTCCTTTAAGACCCGTCCCGTGAGGCGGGGAAGGAGCTTGCTTCATGAGCACTGGCACGCCCGCGCCCGCACCCGACAGCGTCGACGACGACGCCAACGTGGTCCTCGGCGCCCCGGAGATCCACCGGGCCCTCACGCGCATCGCGCACGAGATCCTCGAACGCAACAAGGGCGGCTCCGACGTCGTCCTGCTCGGCATCCCCACCCGCGGCCTGCCACTCGCCCGCCGGCTGGCGGAGCGCCTGATCGCGGTCGAGCCCGGGCTCGACCCGGCCCTGCTGGTGGGCAGCCTGGACGTGACGATGTACCGCGACGACCTCGCGCACCACCCCACCCGGACGATCGGGGCAACCGACATCCCCGGTGGCGGTCTGGACGGCAAGGTCGTGGTGCTCGTCGACGACGTCCTCTACTCCGGCCGCACCATCCGCGCCGCCCTCGACGCGATCAGCGACCTCGGCCGCCCGCGCGCGGTGCAGCTGGCGGCGCTCGTCGACCGCGGCCACCGCGAGCTCCCGATCCGCGCCGACTACGTCGGCAAGAACCTGCCGACCTCGACGAGCGAGCGGGTCCGCGTGCTGCTCGAGGAGAGCGACGGGCGGGACGCGGTCCTCATCGAAGGGGGCACCCGATGAAGCACCTCCTGTCCACCGCCGACCTCGACGTCGCCGACGCCGTCCGCATCCTCGACACCGCGGGCTCGATGGCCGCCACGCAGGCCCGCGAGATCAAGAAGCTGCCCACGCTGCGCGGCCGCACGGTGGTCAACCTCTTCTTCGAGGACTCCACGCGCACACGCATCTCGTTCGAGACGGCCGCCAAGCGCCTGTCCGCGGACGTCATCAACTTCTCCGCCAAGGGCTCCAGCGTGTCCAAGGGCGAGTCGCTCAAGGACACCGCGCTGACCCTCCAGGCGATGGGCGCGGACGCCGTCGTCATCCGGCACCACGCGTCGGGGGCGCCGCACACGCTCGCGACGTCGGGCTGGACGCACGGTGCGGTCATCAACGCCGGCGACGGGATGCACCAGCACCCGACGCAGGCGCTGCTCGACGCGTACACGCTGCGGCGGCACCTGGCCGGTCCGGGGGACGTCACCGGACGTGACCTGGCCGGGCTGCGGATCGCGATCGTGGGGGACGTCCTGCACAGCCGGGTGGCGCGGTCCAACGTGCACCTGCTCCACACGCTCGGTGCCGAGGTCGTGCTGGTCGCCCCGCCCACGCTGCTGCCCGTCGGGGTCGGGGCATGGCCCGCACGGGTCTCGTACCACCTGGACGAGGTCCTGGCCGACGAGAAGCCGGACGCCATCATGATGCTGCGGGTCCAGCGCGAGCGGATGTCGAGCGCCGGTGGCGGGTTCTTCCCCAGCCCGCTGGAGTACACCCGGAGGTACGGGCTGGACGCCCGGCGGCTGGCGCTGCTGCCCGAGCACGCGATCGTGCTGCACCCCGGGCCGATGAACCGCGGCCTGGAGATCTCGGCGGACGCCGCGGACTCCGCCCGCGCGGTCATCGTCGAGCAGGTGGCCAACGGCGTGGCGGTCCGCATGGCCGTCCTGTACCTGCTGCTCGCGGGCGGCGACGCGCCTGCTCGAGCGGCCGCACCCAGCATGACGGACGAGACGAAGGTGGACGCGTGACCAGGAACTACCTCCTGCGGGACGTCAGCCCGCTCGGCGAGGGCACGACCGACGTGCTCCTGGCCGGCGGCGTGATCGCAGCGATCGGAGCCGACGCGGAGCCGCAGGCCGGTCCCGACCCGGTGATCATCAACGGGAGCGGCCTGATCCTGCTGCCGGGGCTCGTCGACCTGCACACGCACCTGCGCGAGCCGGGTCGGGAGGACGCCGAGACGGTCCGCTCCGGCACGCGCGCCGCGGCGATGGGCGGCTTCACCGCGGTGC
Source organism: Cellulomonas sp. Root485 (assembly GCF_001426705.1). Classification (GTDB taxonomy): domain Bacteria; phylum Actinomycetota; class Actinomycetes; order Actinomycetales; family Cellulomonadaceae; genus Cellulomonas. The sequence continues at coordinate 1,464,708 of NZ_LMFC01000001.1, forward strand.
ACGCGATGGCCAACACGACGCCCACCCAGGACACCGCGGGCGTCGTCGAGCAGGTCTGGCGGCTCGGTCGCGACGCGGGCTGGGTCGACGTCCGGCCCGTCGGCGCGGTCACGGTCGGCCTCGAGGGCGAGCGGCTGGCGGAGCTCGGCGCGATGGCCGAGTCCGCCGCGCAGGTGCGGGTGTTCTCCGACGACGGCAAGTGCGTCCACGACCCGGTGGTCATGCGCCGCGCGCTGGAGTACGTCAAGGCGTTCGACGGCGTCATCGCGCAGCACGCCCAGGAGCCGCGGCTCACCGAGGGCGCCCAGATGCACGAGGGCGTCGTCTCCGCCGAGCTCGGGCTGGCCGGCTGGCCCGCTGTCGCGGAGGAGGCGATCATCGCCCGCGACGTGCTGCTCGCCGAGCACGTCGGTTCGCGCCTGCACGTCTGCCACCTGTCCACGGCGGGCTCGGTCGAGATCATCCGCTGGGCGAAGTCCCGGGGCATCGACGTCACCGCCGAGGTCACCCCGCACCACCTGATCCTCACCGACGAGCTCGCCCGCGGCTACGACCCGGTGTTCAAGGTCAACCCGCCGCTGCGCACCCAGCGCGACGTCGAGGCGGTCCGCGAAGGTCTGGCCGACGGCACGATCGACGTCGTCGCCACCGATCACGCGCCGCACACGCGCGAGGACAAGGACTGCGAGTGGGGCGCCGCGGCCTTCGGCATGACCGGGCTCGAGACCGCGCTCTCGGTGGTGCAGGAGACGATGGTCGACACCGGCCGGATGACCTGGGCGGACGTCGCGCGGGTGCTCTCGACCACGCCTGCCCGGATCGGTCGCGTCGCCGACCACGGCCGCCCGATCGCCGTCGGCGAGCCCGCCAACCTCACGCTGGTGGACCCGGGCATCCGCCGGGTGGTCGTGCCCGAGGAGCAGGCCACGCACAGCGTGAACTCACCCTTCCGCGGCCGTGAGCTGTCGGGCTGCGTCATCGCCACCTGGCTGCGCGGCCGCGCGACCGTCATGGACGGGTCGGCGTGCGACGAGAGCGTGGTGGTCAGCTCGTGACCCGCCAGGCGGTCTCCATCCTCGTCCTGGTCCTCGTGGTGCTCGTCGCGTTCTGGGGCATGCGTGCCGGCTGGCGGGCACGGACGCGCCGGTCCTCCGCGCTGGTGACCTCCCTGCCGGCCGCACCGGACGAGCTCGGCGCCCCGCGCCTCGCACCCGTCGACGCCACCTACGTGTCGACCACCCGGGCCGGGGACTGGCTCGACCGCGTCACCGCCCAGGGACTCGGGGTCCGCAGCCCCGCGCAGGTCGCCGTGTTCGACGCCGGGGTGCAGATCACCCGCCAGGGCGCCACGGACCTCTTCGTGCCCGCGACGGCGCTGCGAGGTGCGTCCGGAGCACCCGGCATGGCCGGCAAGGTCGTCGGGGGAGAGGGCCTCGTCGTCCTCACCTGGCAGGCCGACCCTGCCGACCCGCGCGGCCTCGACACCGGGCTGCGACCGAAGCATTCCGCCGACCGCGAGCGGCTCATCGCCGCGCTCGAGACCTTGACCCCGGGCCACGCGCCCGCGCAGGAGGAGAACTCATGACCGACGCAATCCTGATCCTGGAGGACGGTCGGACGTTCCGCGGCCGTGCCTACGGGGCAGAAGGCTCCACGCTGGGCGAGATCGTCTTCAACACCGGGATGACCGGCTACCAGGAGACGCTCACGGACCCGTCGTACCACCGGCAGATCGTCGTGATGACCGCCCCGCACATCGGCAACACGGGCGTGAACGACGAGGACGACGAGTCGTCGCAGATCTGGGTGGCGGGCTACGTGGTCCGCGACCCCGCGCGGCGGGCGTCGAACTGGCGCTCGGTGCGCACCCTCGACGACGACCTGGTGGCCCAGGACATCGTCGGGATCAGCGAGATCGACACCCGGGCGCTGACCCGTCACCTGCGCGAGCGCGGCGTGATGCGCGCCGGCATCTTCTCGGGCGCCGGCCTCCTGGACGAGAACGGCGAGCGCCGCCCCGACGACGAGCTCGTCGAGGTGGTCCTGGCGGCGCCCGCGATGATCGGCGCCGACCTGGCCGGCGAGGTGTCCACGGACACCGCCTACGTCGTCGAGCCCGTCGGCGAGCACGTCGCGACCGTCGCGGCCGTCGACCTCGGCATCAAGGCCATGACACCGCAGCGCCTCGCCGAGCGCGGGGTCCGGGTCCACGTCCTGCCGTCGCACGCGACCATCGACGACGTGCTGGCCACCGCGCCGGACGGCGTCTTCTTCTCCAACGGTCCGGGCGACCCGTCGGCGGCGACGCACGAGATCGACCTGCTGCGCGAGGTGCTGGACCGCAAGATCCCGTTCTTCGGCATCTGCTACGGCAACCAGCTGCTCGGCCGCGCGCTGGGTTACGGCACCTACAAGCTGGGCTACGGCCACCGCGGGGTGAACCAGCCGGTGATGGACCGCGCCACGGGCAAGGTCGAGATCACCGCGCACAACCACGGCTTCGCGGTGGACGCACCCCTCGAGGGCGAGTCCGTCGCCCCGCACGACGGTGGACGCTACGGCCGGGTCGTGGTCAGCCACGTCGACCTCAACGACGACGTCGTGGAGGGTCTGCGGGCGCTCGACCTGCCGGCGTTCTCGGTGCAGTACCACCCCGAGGCGGCAGCCGGCCCGCACGATGCCGCGTACTTGTTCGACCGCTTCGTCGATCTCATGGCCTCTCCCGCGAACAACCAGAAGGGTGACGCCTGATGCCCCGGCGCACAGACATCAAGAGCGTCCTGGTCATCGGGTCAGGCCCGATCGTCATCGGCCAGGCCTGCGAGTTCGACTACTCGGGGACGCAGGCCTGCCGCGTGCTCAAGGAGGAGGGCCTGCGGGTCATCCTGGTCAACTCGAACCCGGCCACGATCATGACGGACCCGGAGTTCGCCGACGCCACGTACGTCGAGCCGATCACCACCGAGATCCTCACGACGATCATCGCCAAGGAGCGCCCGGACGCGATCCTGCCGACGCTGGGCGGGCAGACGGCGCTGAACGCGGCGATCGCCCTCGACGAGGCCGGGGTCCTGGAGAAGTACGACGTCGAGCTCATCGGCGCCAACATCGCGTCCATCCAGAAGGGCGAGGACCGCGAGCAGTTCAAGGAGGTCGTGGAGGTCTGCGGCGCCGAGAGTGCTCGCTCGGTCATCGTGCACAGCATCGAGGACGCCCTCGCGGCGGTCGACGAGCTGGGCTACCCGATGGTCGTGCGGCCGTCGTTCACCATGGGCGGTCTCGGGTCGGGCATCGCCTACGACGAGCAGGACCTGCGCCGCATCGCCGGCCAGGGCCTGCACTACTCGCCGACCACCGAGGTGCTCCTGGAGGAGTCGATCCTCGGCTGGAAGGAGTACGAGCTCGAGCTCATGCGCGACAAGCACGACAACGTCGTGGTCGTCTGCTCGATCGAGAACGTCGACCCGGTCGGTGTGCACACGGGCGACTCGGTGACGGTCGCCCCGGCGCTGACCCTGACCGACCGCGAGTACCAGCGGCTGCGCGACATCGGCATCGCGGTCATCCGCGAGGTCGGCGTCGACACGGGCGGCTGCAACATCCAGTTCGCGATCGAGCCGTCCACGGGCCGCATCGTCGTCATCGAGATGAACCCCCGGGTCTCCCGCTCGTCGGCCCTGGCATCCAAGGCGACCGGCTTCCCGATCGCCAAGATCGCCGCCAAGCTCGCGGTCGGCTACACGCTCGACGAGATCCCGAACGACATCACCGGCGGCTCGACGCCCGCGTCGTTCGAGCCGACGCTCGACTACGTCGTCGTGAAGGTCCCGCGGTTCGCGTTCGAGAAGTTCCCGGCGGCCGACGACACGCTGACGACCACGATGAAGTCGGTCGGTGAGGCGATGGCCCTGGGCCGTAACTTCACCGAGGCGCTCGGCAAGGCCATGCGCTCGATCGACAAGAAGGACTCGGTCTTCCACTGGGCCGGCGACGCCCTGGCGGGCGAAGCGCTCGACGCGCTCGTCGCGACGATCTCGCGGCCGACCGAGCACCGCCTGGTCGACGTGCAGCAGGTGCTGCGGGCCGGGGTGTCGCTGGAGAAGGTCTACGAGCTCACGGGCATCGACCCCTGGTTCCTGGACCAGATCCAGCTCATCAACGAGGTGGCGGAGGAGACCCGCACCGCGGGCGCGCTGACCCGCGAGGTGCTGCTGCACGCGAAGCGGCACGGTCTGTCGGACGCGCAGATCGCGACGCTGCGCCGCACGTCGGAAGACGCGGTCCGCCGCGGCCGGCACGCCGTCGGGCTGCGGCCGGTGTTCAAGACCGTCGACACCTGCGCGGCCGAGTTCGCCGCCAGCACGCCGTACCACTACTCGTCCTACGACGAGGAGACGGAGGTCGCCCCGCGCACGCGGCCCGCGATCCTCATCCTCGGCTCCGGCCCCAACCGGATCGGCCAGGGCATCGAGTTCGACTACTCGTGCGTGCACGCCGCCCTGGCGCTCAAGGGCGAGTACGAGACCGTGATGATCAACTGCAACCCGGAGACGGTCTCGACCGACTACGACACGTCCGACCGCCTCTACTTCGAGCCGCTGACGTTCGAGGACGTGCTCGAGGTGTACCACGCGGAGCTCGCGGCGGGGCCGGTCGAGGGTCTCATCGTGACCCTCGGTGGCCAGACGCCGCTCTCGCTCGCGCAGCGCCTGTACGACGCCGGTCTGCCCATCCTCGGGACCTCTCCGGCCGCGATCGACGCCGCCGAGGACCGCGGCGAGTTCGGCAAGGTGCTCGAGGCCGCCGGGCTGCCGGCACCCGCGTTCGGCACCGCCACGACGCAGGCGGGTGCTCGCGACACGGCACGCCGGATCGGCTTCCCGGTCCTGGTCCGCCCGAGCTACGTGCTCGGCGGCCGGGGCATGGAGATCGTCTACAGCGAGCCGCAGCTGGACGAGTACGTCAAGCGAGCGCTCGACAACGCCGCCGACGGGGGACGCGCGGGCACGTTGCCGCCGTTGCTCATCGACCGCTTCCTCGACGACGCCATCGAGATCGACGTCGACGCCCTGTTCGACGGCACCGAGCTGTTCCTCGGCGGGGTCATGGAGCACATCGAGGAGGCCGGCATCCACTCCGGGGACTCGGCGTGCACCCTGCCGCCGGTGACGCTGTCCACGTCCGAGCTCGAGCGGATCCGGCTGTCCACCGAGGCCATCGCACGCGGGGTCGGCGTGCACGGTCTGCTGAACATCCAGTTCGCCCTGGTGTCGGACGTCCTCTACGTCCTGGAGGCCAACCCCCGGGCGTCGCGCACGGTGCCGTTCGTCTCCAAGGCCACGGGCGTCTCCCTGGCCAAGGCCGCGGCGCTCGTCATGGCCGGCCGCTCCATCGCGGACCTGCGCGCCATGGGCATCCTCCCCGTCGACGACGCGAGCGTGCTCGACCTCGACTCGCCCATCGCCGTCAAGGAGGCGGTCCTGCCGTTCAAGCGGTTCCGCACCAAGGAGGGCGTCGTCGTCGACACCGTGCTCGGCCCGGAGATGCGCTCGACCGGCGAGGTCATGGGCTTCGACGTCGACTTCCCGACCGCGTTCGCGAAGTCGCAGGACGCCGCGTTCGGTGGTCTGCCCACGGGCGGCCGCGCGTTCATCTCGGTGGCCGACCGCGACAAGCGCTCGATCGTGTTCCCGGTCAAGCGCCTGGCCGAGCTGGGCTTCGAGATCCTCGCGACCGAGGGCACCGCGGCGGTCCTGCACCGCAGCGGCATCGCCTCCAGCGTGGTCCGCAAGTACTCGGCGGGCCGGGGCGACGCGGGGGAGCCGACGATCGTCGACCTCATCACCGCGGGCGAGGTGGACATCGTGGTGAACACCCCGTCCGGCCAGGGTGCGCGCGCCGACGGGTACGAGATCCGCGCGGCGACCACCGCGGCCGACAAGGCCATGGTCACCACCGTCCAGCAGCTCGGCGCAGCGGTGCAGGCCATCGAGGCGCGGCAGGCCGGACCGTTCCGCGTGACCAGCCTCCAGGAGCACGATGCTGCCGCCCTGGTGCGTCGTGAGGCGCGCGCGGCGGCCCGCGCATGACCGCGCCGTTCGGGGCCCGCCTGGCGGCCGCCATGGACGCGTACGGGCCACTGTGTGTGGGGATCGACCCGCACCCGAGCCTGCTCGAGGCGTGGGGGCTCCCGGACGACGCGTCCGGGCTCCGCTCGTTCGCCCTGACGGTCCTGGAGGCCGTCGGCGGGCGGGTGGCCGCGGTCAAGCCGCAGGCGGCCTTCTTCGAGCGCCACGGCTCCGCGGGGGTCGCCGTGCTGGAGGAGGTGATCGCGGCGGGCCGGGACACCGGGACGCTCGTGATCGTCGACGCCAAGCGCGGCGACATCGGCTCGACGATGGGCGCCTACGCCGACGCGTTCCTGCGCGACGGCTCGCCGCTCGCCGCGGACGGCCTGACCGTGTCCCCGTACCTGGGCTTCGGGTCGCTGGTCCCGGCGGTCGAGCTGGCGCTCTCGTCAGGTCGAGGTCTGTTCGTGCTCTGCCTCACCTCCAACCCGGAGGGCCACGAGGTGCAGCACGCCCGCACCGGCGACGGCGTCACGGTCGCCGCGCTCGTGGCCGCACGGGCCGCGGCCCTCAACGCCGGCGTCGACCCGCTCGGGTCGATCGGTCTGGTCGTGGGCGCTACCGTCGGCGACGCGGCCGAACGCACGGGCGTGGACCTGGCAGCCGTGAACGGCCCCCTGCTCGCGCCCGGGGTGGGCGCCCAGGGCGCTGGTCCCCGCGAGCTGGCGCGGGTGTTCGGCGCGGCACGCCGGCAGGTCCTGGCGTCCTCGTCGCGCGGCGTGCTCGCCGCCGGGCCCGACGTCGCGACCCTGCGAGACGCAGCACGACGCGCCTCCGACGAGGCGGCCGCAGCCCTCTCCTGAGCTCACGGGGGCGGTGTCGCCGCAGGTCCGGGCGCACTGGACGCGCGTCCGCATTGCCGATCAGGGTGGTGCTCGCTAGTTTCGTTCTCACGATCCCGCGCACTTCCACGTGGGTCGCCGGCCCACTGACGAGAAGGTGACGCGCGTGGCACTCCCTCCGCTGACTCCCGAACAACGAGCGGCAGCGCTCGAGAAGGCCAAGGCCGCCCGGCAGGTCCGCGCTGAGGTCAAGAATCGCCTCAAGTACTCGCAGGGCACGCTCTCCGAGGTGATCGCGCAGGGGCAGGCGGACGAGACCGTCGGCAAGCTCAAGGTCCTCGCACTGCTCGAGTCGCTCCCCGGCGTCGGCAAGGTCAAGGCGCGTGCGATCATCTCCGAGATCGGAATCTCCGAGACCCGTCGCGTGCGTGGGCTCGGACCGCACCAGGTGAAGGCTCTCGTCGACCGCTTCGGGTGATCATCTCGACAGGCGGCGGGCCGCGCCGTCCATCTCGAGGAGCACCGCACCACCCATGACGACCACGCCTGCCCGGCTGACCGTTCTCGCCGGACCGACCGCCGTGGGCAAGGGGACGGTGTCCGCCGACGTCCGATCCCGCTACCCCGAGGTCTGGCTCTCCGTCTCGGCCACCACCAGGCCACCCCGGCCCGGTGAGGTCGACGGCGTGCACTACCTGTTCGTGTCGGTGGACGAGTTCGACCGGATGGTCGAGCGCGGCGACCTCCTCGAGTGGGCGGTGGTGCACGGCCGCAACCGCTACGGCACCCCGCGGCGGCCGGTCGAGGAACGTCTCGCGGCCGGCAAGCCGGCCCTGCTCGAGATCGACCTGCAGGGCGCCCGCCAGGTGCGGGAGTCCATGCCGGACGCGCACTTCGTGTTCCTCGCACCCCCGTCGTTCGCCGAGCTGGAGCGGCGGCTCGTCGGACGGGGGACCGAGGACGCGGAGGAGCGCGAGCGCCGGCTGAGCACGGCGCGCGTCGAGCTGGCCGCGGCGGCCGAGTTCGACCAGGTGATCGTCAACGACGACGTGCACCGGGCGACCGACGAGCTGGTCCGCGGGATGGGTATCCCGACCAGGTAGGATGGGCGTAGCCCCACCACCAATCTTCGGGAGACCACCGTGTCCGGAACCGTCGCCGCCCCCACGGGCATCACCGACCCGCCCATCGACCGTCTGCTCGAGCGCGCCGACTCCAAGTACGCGCTCGTCCTGTACTCGGCCAAGCGCGCGCGTCAGATCAACGCCTACTACTCGCAGCTCAACGAGGGCCTGCTCGAGTACGTCGGCCCGCTGGTGGACACGCGTCCGCAGGAGAAGCCGCTCTCGATCGCGATGCGCGAGATCGACGCCGGCCTGCTGACGTCCGAGGCCACCGAGGGCTGACCCTCCCTCCATGCGCATCGTCCTCGGCGTCGCGGGCGGCATCGCCGCCTACAAGGCCGTCCTGCTGCTGCGCCTGCTGCGCGAGCAGGGCCACTCCGTCCGGGTGGTGCCCACCCCGGCGGCGCTCGAGTTCGTCGGGCGAGCCACGTGGGAGGCCCTGTCGGGCCAGCCGGTGACGACCGACGTCTTCGAGGACGTCGACCAGGTGGCGCACGTCGCCGTCGGCAAGCAGGCCGAGCTCGTGATCGTCGCCCCGGCGACGGCCGACCTCCTGGCGCGCGCCGCGACCGGGCAGGCCGGCGACCTGCTCACCGCCACCCTGCTGGTGGCGCGCTGCCCGGTGCTGCTGGCCCCCGCGATGCACACCGAGATGTGGGAGCACCCCGCCACCGTCGCGAACGTGGCGACGCTCCGGGCACGCGGCGTGCACGTGCTGGACCCGGCCGCAGGGCGCCTGACCGGCTCGGACACGGGTCTCGGGCGTCTGCCGGAGCCGGAGGAGATCGCCGCCGCCGCGCTAGCGCTGGTGAGCGACCGGCCGCGCGACCTCGAGGGGACGCACGTCGTCGTCTCCGCCGGCGGCACGCGTGAACCGCTCGACCCGGTCCGGTTCCTCGGCAACCGGTCGTCGGGTCGGCAGGGCGTCGCGCTGGCCCGGACGGCCCAGGCCCGTGGCGCGCGGGTCACCCTCGTCGCGGCGAACATCGACGTCCCGGTGCCGCCGGGGGTCGACGTCGTCCACGCCGAGACCGGCGCCGAGCTGCGGGACGCGGTGCGCGCCGCTGCCAAGGACGCGGACGTCGTCGTGATGGCCGCCGCGGTGGCCGACTTCCGCCCGCTCACGAGCGCGGAGTCCAAGATCAAGAAGCAGCCCGACGGGGCGCCGACGGTGCTCGAGCTCGTCGAGACCGTCGACATCCTCGCCGAGCTCGGCAAGGAGAGACTGCGGGCCGGCCAGGTCGTGGTCGGCTTCGCCGCCGAGACGGGTGACGCCACGGGCACCGTGCTGGAGCACGGACGGGCGAAGGCGCGACGCAAGGGGGCCGACCTCCTCGTCGTGAACGCCGTCGGTGGTGGGCGCGGTTTCGGCACCGACGTGAACGACGTGACGATCCTGGACGGCTCCGGCGCGCTCGTCGGCCAGGCCTCGGGGACCAAGGTCGAGGTGGCCCACGCGGTGTGGGACGCCGTCGTCGCACTCCGTTGAGACTCGGCACAGGCGGGGGCGGGAGCCCATTACGCTGTCCGCCATGACCGAGCCTGACATGCGCCTGTTCACGTCCGAGTCCGTGACCGAGGGGCACCCGGACAAGATCTGTGACCAGATCTCCGACGCCATCCTCGACGCGATCATCGAGCAGGACCCCCAGGCGCGGGTCGCGGTGGAGACGATGGTCACCACCGGCCTCGTGCACGTCGCGGGCGAGGTCACCACCAGCGCGTACGTCGAGATCCCGCAGATCGTGCGCGAGGTGGTCCGGGGGATCGGCTACACCTCGTCGGCGATCGGCTTCGACGGCGACTCGTGCGGCATCTCGGTCTCGATCGGGCAGCAGTCGCCGGACATCGCCGCGGGCGTGGACAAGGCGCTCGAGATCCGTGAGGACTCGGCCGACCTCGATCCCCTCGACGCGCAGGGTGCGGGCGACCAGGGCCTGATGTTCGGCTACGCCTCCGACGACACCCCGACCCTGCTGCCGCTGCCCATCTGGCTCGCGCACCGGCTCGCCGAGCGCCTGACGCTCGTGCGCAAGGAGGGGATCCTCCCGGGGCTGCGTCCCGACGGGAAGACCCAGGTCACCATCGGCTACGACGGCGACCGTGCTGTCACGCTCGACACGGTCGTCCTGTCCACGCAGCACGACCCGGACGTGCAGCTGGAGACGACGCTGCGGCCGGCGATCGCCGAGCTCGTCGTGGCCCCCGTCCTGGAGCAGCTGGACCTGGACGCGACCGACTACCGCCTGCTGGTGAACCCGACGGGGACGTTCGTCGTCGGTGGCCCGCAGGGGGACGCGGGACTGACCGGGCGCAAGATCATCGTCGACACCTACGGCGGGATCGCCCGGCACGGTGGTGGGGCGTTCTCCGGCAAGGACCCGTCGAAGGTGGACCGCTCGGCGGCCTACGCGATGCGCTGGGTGGCGAAGAACGTCGTCGCCGCGGGGCTCGCCCGACGCTGCGAGGTCCAGGTGGCCTACGCGATCGGCAAGGCCAACCCCGTCGGCCTGTACGTCGAGACGTTCGGCACCGAGACCGTGCCGGTGAGCCGCCTGTCGGCCGCCATCCGCGACGTGTTCGACCTGCGTCCGGCCGCGATCGTGCGGGACCTCGACCTGCTGCGCCCGATCTACCGCAAGACGGCCGCCTACGGGCACTTCGGCCGGGAGCTGCCGGAGTTCACCTGGGAGCGCACCGACCGCGTGGCGGACCTCCAGTCCGCGGTGGGCTGACGCTGGGTCGCCTGGCACGTCCGACAGGCGCGTGACGTGAGCTCGGACGGCGAGCAGCTGATGCTCGAGGGTCTGCCCCAGCCGAAGCGGCGAGCCCGGCCGGCCGTCGGCGGGGTTCCGCTGGCGGAGCACCTGCCGGTCGCCCGGGTGTGCGTGGACCTCGTCCCGCAGCACCTCGACCGGGTGTTCGAGTACGTCGTCCCGGCGGCTCTCGCGGACACGGCTGTGCCGGGCACCCGGGTCAAGGTGCGCTTCGGTGCGCAGGACGTGAACGGCTACGTCCTGGAGCGCGTCGCCGAGGCCGACCACGACGGCACGCTGCTTCCCGTCCGGCGTGTCGTCTCCGCGGAGCCGGTGCTCACGCCGCAGGTCGCCCGGCTGGCGCGGGCTGTCGCAGACCGCTGGGCAGGCACCCTCAACGACGTGCTGCGCCTCGCCGTGCCCGCCCGGCACGCGCGGGTCGAGGCCGAGACGCCGACGGAGCCGCAGGACCCGGAGCTGCCGTCGCCGTCCGCCACCGCCTGGGCGCCCTACCGCGGTGGTGCGGCCTTCCTCCAGCACGTCACGTCCGGCGGAGCCCCGCGAGCCGTGTGGTCCGCGCTGCCCGGTGCGGCGGGGGAGCGGTGGCCCGACGCGATCGCGCAGGCGGTCGCAGCCTGCGTGCTGGGCGGCCGGGGTGCCCTCGTCGTGGTGCCCGACGCGCGGGACATCGACCGGGTGCTCGGTGCGCTGGCGGACGTCGGCATCCCGCGCTGGACGCCCGGCACGCGCGGTGGGGCCGTGCGGCTCGCTGCCGACGACGGTCCAGCGGGCCGGTATCGGTCCTTCCTCGCCGCGCTGCGCGGTCAGGCGTCGGTGGTCGTCGGCACCCGTGCGTCGGCGTTCGCCCCGGTGACGAACCTCGGGCTCGCCGTCGTGTGGGACGACGGTGACCCCCTGCACGCCGAGCCGCGAGCGCCGTACCCGCACGTCCGCGAGGTGCTTGCCCTGCGGTCCGAGCTCGAGCAGTGCGCGCTGCTCGTCGCCGCGCACGGGCGCAGCGTCGACGCGCAGTCGCTGGTCGAGTCCGGCTGGGCTCGCGAGGTCGCCGCCGACCGGGCCACCACGCGCGCCCGGGCGCCGCGCGTCCAGGCCCTGACCTCCGTCGAGCTCGCCCGTGAGGGGCCGGCCGCTGCCGCGCGGCTGCCGGCGCCTGCGTGGCGCACCGTGCGGGACCGCCTCGCCGTGGGCCCCGTGCTCGTGCAGGTGCCGAGGGCCGGGTACGTCCCCGCTGTCGCGTGCGGGCGGTGCCGCGCTGCGGCGCGCTGCGGCGAGTGCCACGGTCCGCTCGGTCTGACCACGGCCGACGGCGTCCCCACGTGCGGCTGGTGCGGGCGGCTGGCCACGGACTGGCGATGCACCGAGTGCGGGGCGGGCGCGTTGCGGTCGGTCCGCGTCGGCTCGGAACGGACCGCCGAGGAGCTCGGCCGCGCGTTCCCGGGGGTTCCGATCCGCGTCTCTGGGGCCCGCGCGGCCGGCGGCGTGCTCGCGTCCGTCACGGACGTGCCGGCCGTCGTCGTCGCGACGCCGGGTGCGGAGCCGGTCGCGCCCGGCGGGTACGCCGCCGCCCTGCTGCTGGACGCGGCCGTGAGCACCGCCGGTGCGTCGCTGCGGACGGGGGAGGACGCGCTGCGCCGGTGGCTGACCGCGGCGGCGCTGGTGCGCCCGGCGTCCGAGGGCGGCACGGTCGTGCTCGTCGGCGACGCCGAGGAGCGGGTCACGCAGGCGCTCGTGCGCTGGGACCCGTCCGGGTACGCCTCGCGTGAGCTCGCCGAGCGGGCAGAGCTCGCTCTGCCACCGGCGGTCCGGATGGCCTCGGTCACCGGCCCCCGGGACGCCGTCGACACCCTGCTGTCCCGGCTCGACCTCGCTGACGCCGAGATCCTCGGCCCGGTCCCGGTCGACGCCGGCGACCAGGACGCTCTCGAGCCGGGGGTCCGGGCTCTCGTCCGCGTGCCGCGTGCCGGCGGCGCGGCCCTGGCGCGGGCGCTGTCCGCGTCGCTGGCGGTGCGCAGCGCTCGACGGGAGGGCGGCACGGTGCGCGTCCAGCTGGACCCCGCGGAGCTCGGATGATCGACACGGTCGTGCTGGACCTCGGCAACGTGCTCGTGCGGTGGGACCCAGCCCGGCCCTTCCTCGGGCGGCTCCCGGTCCCGGACACGGAGGCGTTCCTCACCGAGTTCGACTTCATGGCGTTCAACCACCTCCAGGACGCCGGCCGCTCGTGGGCCGACGCGCGAGTCGACCTGGCGGCGAGCGCACCCGAGCACCTGGCGGCGCTCGACGTGTACGTGGAGCACTTCGCCGACACGCTGCCGGGACCGGTCCCGGGGACGTCGGACCTGGTGCGCGAGCTGCGCGCGCTCGGCATCCGCCTGCTGGGGCTCACCAACTGGTCGGCCGAGACGTTCCACCTGGCCGAGCCGGCGGCACCCGCGATCGGGTTGCTCGAGGACGTGCTGGTCTCGGGCGAGGTCGGCGTCGCCAAGCCGGACCCGCGGGTGTTCACGCTGCTGACGGACCGGTTCGGCCTGCGTCCGGAGCGCACCGTGTTCGTCGACGACTCCGCCGCGAACGTCGCCGCGGGCGCGGCAGCCGGGTTCGACGCCGTCCTGTTCACCACGGCGGACGCGCTGCGGGCGTCGCTCGTCGCGCGCGGGGTGGCTCTGCCGCGCACCTAGGATCGACGACATGCGACTGCTCTTCGCCGGAACTCCCGCGGCCGCGGTGCCGTCGCTCGAGGCGCTCCTGGCCTCACGTCACGAGGTGGTCGCCGTCCTGACGCGCCCCGACGCGCGGTCCGGTCGAGGTCGGACCTCCGCACAGAGCGAGATCAAGGCGCGCGCCCTGGAGGCCGGGCTCGAGGTGCTGACCCCGCAGCGCCCGCGGGACGAGGACTTCCAGGCCCGGCTGGCCGAGCTCGCGGTCGACGCGGCGCCGGTCGTCGCCTACGGCGCCCTGATCCCGCCGGCGCTGCTGGACGTCCCTACCCACGGCTGGGTCAACCTGCACTTCTCGGTGCTGCCCGCCTGGCGCGGCGCGGCGCCCGTGCAGCACGCGATCATCGCCGGCGACGAGGTGTCGGGTGCCTCGACGTTCCGGCTGGAGGCGGGCCTCGACACTGGGCCGGTATTCGGGTTCCTCACCGAGACGATCCGTCCGCGAGACACCTCCGGTGACCTGCTCGGCCGGCTGGCGGTGGCGGGTGCCGGGCTGCTGGTGCAGACGCTCGACGCCCTGGAGGACGGGATCCTGAGCCCGGTCGTGCAGTCCACGGACGGCGTGAGCCTCGCGCCCAAGATCGAGGTCGAGGACGCGCGGGTGCGCTGGTCGCACCCGGCGCACGCCGTCGACCGGCTGGTCCGCGGGTGCACCCCCGCGCCGGGGGCCTGGACGACGCTGCCGGACGGCACCCGGCTCGGCCTCGCGCCCGTCGTTCCCGTCGCCGACGTCACCGACCTGGCACCGGGGCAGGTGCTGGCCGGCAAGAAGGAGGTGCTCGTCGGGACCGGCGGGCACGCCGTGCGGCTGACCGAGGTGACCCCGCAGGGCAAGCGGGCGATGGCCGCCGCGGACTGGGCGCGGGGCGCTCGCCTCGCCTCCGACACGGTGCTCGGAGGTGCCGCATGAGCCCGGCCGACGACCGTCGCGACCCGAGCGGCCGCCAGCGGGGGGCCGCGCGGTCGCAGGGCAGGACCCAACGGTCCGCGGCCGCTCCGTCACAGCGTCGACGGGGGAGCGACCCGGCGCGGACCGCCGCCTACGACGTCCTGCGCTCGGTCGACGGGTCCGACGCATACGCGAACCTCGTGCTCCCGCCGCTGCTGCGCGAGCGCCGCATCACCGGACGGGACGCGGCGTTCGCCACCGAGCTCGCGTACGGCACGCTCCGGCTGCGCGGCCGGTACGACGCGATCATCGCCCAGGCGGCGAGCCGCGAGGTCAGCAGCATCGACGCTCCCGCGCTCGACGTCCTGCGGCTGGGTGTCCACCAGCTGCTCGGTATGCGCGTACCTGCGCACGCGGCGGTGTCCGAGACGGTCGGGCTCGCACGCGAGCAGCTGGGCACCGGCCCGTCGCAGTTCGTCAACGCCGTGCTGCGGACGGTCGGGCGGTCCTCGCCGCAGGAGTGGGAGCACACCATCCGTGCGGCCGCCGGCGACGACGAGCTGGCTGCGCTGGCGGTCGTCGAGAGCCATCCGCTGTGGGTCGTGCGTGCGCTGCGCGAGGCGCTCGTCGGCAACGGGCGGTCCGCCGACGAGATCGCTGCTCTCCTCGCGGCCGACAACGCCGCCCCCCGCGTGACGATCGTCGCGCGTCCGGGCCTGGCCGAGACCGACGAGGTCGTGGCGGACGCGGGTGACGACGTCGGGACGGTCGGTGCCCTGGCGCCGACGGCGGTCATCCTGTCCGGCGGCGACCCGGCAGCCCTGCCCAGCGTGCGCGACGGTCGTGCAGGGGTGCAGGACGAGGGCAGCCAGCTCGTCACGCTCGCCCTCACGCAGGCACCCCTCGACGGTCCGGACGACCGGTGGCTCGACCTGTGCGCGGGCCCCGGAGGCAAGGCAGCGCTCCTGGCCGCCGTCGCGGGGGAGCGCGGTGCCCGGATCGTGGCCAACGAGGTGCAGCCGCACCGGACGCGGCTCGTCGAGCAGGCGCTGCGCGCGGTGCCGGCCGATGCTGTCGAGGACGTCCGGACGGGGGACGGCCGGACGTTCGGCACCGACGAACCGGGTGCGTACGACCGCGTGATGGTCGACGCGCCCTGCACCGGGCTGGGTGCGCTGCGCCGACGTCCCGAGGCACGCTGGCGCCGCACGCCGGCCGACCTCGCGAGCCTGAGCGCGCTGCAGCGCGACCTGCTGGTCTCTGCTCTGCAGGCCGTCCGCCCGGGTGGCGTCGTGGCGTACGTGACCTGCTCGCCGCACCTGGTCGAGACGCAGCTGGTCGTCAAGGACGCCGTGCGTGCCGCGCGCCGGCTCGGTGTCGACGTCGAACCGCTGGACACCCCGGCGGTGGTTCGCGGCATCGCCCCCGGTGGTCACGTGGACCTCGACGACACCCGGACCGACGTGCAGCTGTGGCCGCACGTGCACGGTACGGACGCGATGCACCTCACGCTGCTCCGCCGCACCAGCTGACCCCCTTAGGCTGGCCAGGTGCCTGCGCTGATCAACCCGAGCATCCTGTCCGCCGACTTCGCCAACCTCGAGCGTGACCTCCAGGCGATCGCCGCGGCCGACTTCGTGCACGTGGACGTCATGGACAACCACTTCGTGCCCAACCTGACCCTCGGCCTGCCGGTGGTGAAGCGCATCGCGGAGGTGTCGCCCGTCCCGCTGGACGTGCACCTGATGATCGAGGACGCCGACCGCTGGGCCCCCGAGTACGCGGCGCTGGGTGCGGCCTCGGTGACGTTCCACGCGGAGGCCACCCAGGCACCCGTCCGGCTGGCGCGGGAGCTGCGGTCGCGCGGCGTCCGCGCGGGGATCGCCCTGCGTCCGGCCTCGCCGGTCGAGCCGCTCCTGGACCTGCTGCCGGAGTTCGACATGATCCTGGTGATGACGGTCGAGCCCGGGTTCGGCGGCCAGTCGTTCATCGAGGGCATGCTGCCGAAGATCCGGCGGGCACGCGCCGCGCTCGACGCGTCCGGCGGCAGCACGTGGATCCAGGTGGACGGCGGGGTCGCCCGGGACACGATCGGGCGGATCGCCCAGGCAGGTGCGAACGTCTTCGTCGCCGGGTCGGCGGTGTACGGGGCGTCGGACGTCGGCGCCGAGATCGTCGCGCTGCGGGAGCTGGCGGACGCGAACGCCTGACGGACGGGAATGCCCGGTGTGGCATGATCGTTGGCGCAGTACGAACACATACACGTGCTCCGGGGTCGGTGTAATTCCGAGCCGGCGGTGACAGTCCGCGACCCGCACGGTCCGCAAGGATCGGGCGGTTGACCTGGTGGAACTCCAGGACCGACGGTGAAAGTCCGGATGGGAGGATCACGTGGCGGCGCTCTCGCGCCGTGGCTGCGGGACCCTTCCTGCCGCCCTCACCCCGGAGCCCCGCGCGTCCGGAGGTGAGCATGACCAGCAGCGGGACCGTCGTGCGCGCACCCTCGGAGCTCGAGGCGATGCGGCGCGCCCTGGAGATCGCCCGGCGCGGTCCCGCGAACGGCCCCAACCCCCGCGTCGGCTGCGTGCTGCTCGGCCCGGACGGCGAGGTCCTCGGTGAGGGCTGGCACCGCGGCGCCGGGACTCCTCACGCCGAGGTCGCCGCGCTGACCGATGCCGCGGACCGCGACGCCTCGACGCGCGGCGCCACCGCCGTCGTCACCCTCGAACCGTGCAACCACACCGGCCGCACGGGTCCCTGCTCGGAGGCCCTCCTCGCGGCGGGCGTCGGTCGCGTGGTCGTGTCGGTCGCGGACCCGAACCCCGTCGCCGCCGGCGGTGCGGAACGGCTGCGCGCAGCCGGGGTCGACGTGGAGACCGGCCTGCTGGCCGACGAGGGGCGGGCGCTGCTCGGCGCCTGGCTGCCGTCGGTCGAGCGCGGGCGCCCGTTCGTCACGCTCAAGATCGCCACCTCGCTGGACGGCCGGATCGCGGCAGCGGACGGTTCGAGCCGCTGGATCACCTCGGAGGTGTCGCGGCACCACGCGCACGACCTGCGGGCCGAGGTCGACGCCATCGTGGTGGGCACCGGCACCGCACTCGTGGACGACCCGTCCCTCACCGCACGCAACGCGGCGGGGGAGCTGCACGGGCAGCAGCCGCTGCGCGTCGTGGTGGGCCACCGCGACCTCCCGCCGGACGCTCGCCTGCGCGGTCCCGGCGGCGAGCTGGTCCACGTGCGGACGCACGACCCAGCGCAGGTGCTGTCCCAGCTCGCCGAGCGTGAGGTTCGCCACGTGCTCGTGGAGGGCGGCCCGACGCTCGCTGCTGCGTTCCTCTCCGCCGGGCTGGTCGACGAGGTGCACGCGTACGTCGCGCCCGTCCTGCTCGGCTCCGGCCGTCCCGCCATGGCGGACCTGGGCGTCACCACCATCGGCGACGCCGTCCGCCTCACCACCCGATCCGTCATCCCGCTCGGTCCCGACGTCCTGGTCGTCGCGACCGTCGACCCGCAGCTCGAACTGCACCGCACCACGGAGGAGCACTGATGTTCACCGGAATCGTCGAGGAGATCGGCACCGTCGAGGCGATCGAGCACCGAGGGGAGGGCATGGACGCGCGCCTGCGGGTCCGCGGACCGCTCGTCGTCTCCGACGCCCACCTGGGCGACTCGATCAGTGTCTCCGGGGTCTGTCTGACGGTGACGGAGCTCCCCGGCGACGGCACGTTCTTCGCGGACGTCATGCCGGAGACGCTGCGGCGCAGCGCGCTGGAGGACGTGGGGGTGTCCAGCCCGGTCAACCTCGAGCGTGCGCTGCCCGTGGGAGGCCGGTACGGCGGGCACGTCGTCCAGGGCCACGTCGACGGGGTCGGCACGATCCTGAGCCGGTCACCCGGCCCGCGCTGGGACGACGTCGAGATCGGGCTCGCCCCGGAGCTGGCGCGGTACGTGGCCGAGAAGGGGTCCATCGCGGTCTCCGGCATCTCGCTCACGGTCACCCACGTCACCGACGAGTCCTTCGGTGTCTCCCTGATCCCCACCACGCTCGAGGCGACCACCCTCGGCACGCTCGCACCCGGAGCCCGGGTCAACCTGGAGGTCGACGTGCTGGCCAAGTACACCGAGCGGCTGCTCTCGACGGCAGGGGTGCTGCGATGACGGCCCCGACCGGCGTGCGCCTCGGCACCGTGGAGGACGCCCTGGAGGCGCTCCGAGCCGGGCGCCCGGTGCTCGTCGCGGACTCGCCCGACCGCGAGAACGAGGCCGACGTCATCCTCGCCGCGCAGTCGGCGACGCCCGAGTGGATCGCCTGGACCATCCGGCACTCGTCGGGCTACCTGTGCGCCCCGATGCCTGCCTCGCGGGCCGACGCGCTCGACCTGCCGCTGATGGTGCCGCACAGCCAGGACCCCCGGCGCACCGCGTACACCGTGACGGTCGACGCCGCGACGGGCGTCACGACGGGGATCTCGGCGTCGGACCGTGCGCGCACGCTCCGGGTGCTCGCGGACCCGGCGTCGGGCCGCGAGGACCTCATCCGGCCCGGACACGTCCTGCCGCTGCGGGCCGTCCCCGGCGGCGTCCTGCACCGCGCGGGTCACACCGAGGCCGCCGTCGACCTGTGCCGGCTCGCCGGGCTCGAACCGGTCGGCGCCATCGCCGAGCTGGTGAACGACGACGGTTCCATGACCCGGCTCGACGTGGCGTCGGCGCTGGCGGAGGCCGAGGGCCTGGTCCTGCTGACCATCGAGGACATCGTCGCGTGGCGGACCCAGCACGGTGACGACGTGACGGCCGAGGTGGCAGTCGCGGCGCCGCCGAAGGAGCGGGTGCACGCGACGCACACGGCGTACCTGCCCACCAAGCACGGCGACTTCCGCATCCACGGGTACCGCGACCTGCGCACGGGCGCGGAGCACGTCGCGCTCGTGCCGACCGCGGGTCTCGCCGAGCAGCCCGTCGTGCGCGTGCACTCCGAGTGCCTCACGGGGGACGCGTTCGGCTCGGCACGCTGCGACTGCGGCCCGCAGCTCGACGCGGCTCTGAAGCTCGCCGCAGAGCAGGGCGGAGCCGTCGTCTACCTGCGCGGGCACGAGGGACGCGGCATCGGCCTGCTGGCCAAGGTGGCGGCGTACGCGCTGCAGGACCAGGGCCGGGACACGGTCGAGGCCAACCTCGACCTGGGCTGGCCCGCGGACCGGCGCGAGTACGGCGCGGCCGCGGCCATCCTCACCGACCTCGGGGTGCGGCGCGTGAGCCTGCTGACCAACAACCCGGCGAAGGTGGCGGGCCTGCGCGCCCACGGCGTCGAGGTCGCGGAGATCCGCAGCCTCGAGGTGGGCCGCACGCCGCAGAACGAGGCGTACCTGCGCACCAAGGCGACCTCGATGGGGCACCTGCTCCACCTGCCGCCCGGCACGGAGCGCGAGCCCATCCCGGTCTCGCCCGTGCACGCCACGCCGGCGACGCCCGGCGCGGACCACGACGACCACGCGTTCGAGAACCTGGAGGACCTGGCATGAGCGGTGCTGGAGCACCCACCCTGACCGTCGACGGGACGGGCCTGAAGGTCGTCGTCATCGCCGCGAGCTGGCACACCGTCGTCATGGACGGCCTGCTCGCCGGGGCGCTGCGCGCGCTGGCCGCGGCACACGTCGACGACGTCACGGTCGTCCGCGTCCCCGGCACGTTCGAGCTGCCGGTCGCTGCGCAGGTCGCGGCCGAGAACGGTGCCGACGCGGTCGTGGCGCTCGGCGTCGTGATCCGCGGCGGCACCCCCCACTTCGACTTCGTGTGCCAGGGGGCCACCCTGGGGCTCACGGACGTGGGCGTCCGCACCGGTGTGCCCGTCGGGTTCGGCGTGCTCACCTGCGACAACGAGGAGCAGGCGCTCGACCGTGCCGGCCTCGAGGGGTCGCACGAGGACAAGGGGACCGAGGCCGCCGAGGCGGCCGTCGCGACCGTGGTTGCCCTGCGCGCGCTCCGCCCGGCTCCGTCTAGAGTCTCCGCGTGAAAACCTTCGACACCCTGTTCGCCGAGCTCTCGGAGAAGGCCGTGACCCGCCCGGCGGGTTCCGGCACCGTCGCGGAGCTGGACAGCGGCGTGCACGGCATCGGCAAGAAGGTCGTCGAGGAGGCCGCCGAGGTCTGGATGGCCGCCGAGCACGAGTCGGACGAGCGGACGGCCGAGGAGATCTCGCAGCTCCTCTACCACCTGCAGGTGTTGATGATCGCGCGCGGGCTGACGCTCGCCGACGTCTACACCCACCTCTGAGGAGAACGACCGTGCTGAGGATCGCCGTCCCGAACAAGGGCTCCCTGTCGGAGCCCGCCGTCGAGATGCTCAAGGAGGCCGGGTACCGGCAGCGTCGCGACTCCCGCGAGCTCGTCCTGCCCGACCCGGACAACGACGTCGAGTTCTTCTTCCTGCGCCCGCGCGACATCGCGGTGTACGTCGGGGCGGGGACCGTCGACGTCGGGATCACCGGCCGCGACCTGATGCTCGACTCGGAGTCCGCCGCAGTCGAGCACCTGCCCCTGGGATTCGCACGCTCGACCTTCCGGTTCGCCGGGACCGCGGGGGAGTGGACCGACGTCAAGCAGGTCGGCGACCGTCGCGTCGCCACGTCGTACCCCGTGCTCGTCCGCTCCTACCTGCGCTCGCTCGGCATCGAGCCGGCGGGGGTCGTGCGTCTGGACGGCGCCGTCGAGTCCGCCATCAAGCTCGGCGTCGCCGACGTGATCGCCGACGTCGTCGAGACCGGCACCACGCTGCGCGCGGCCGGGCTGGAGATCTTCGCCGACCCCATCCTGCGGTCCGAGGCGGTGCTCGTCCGGCGGGCCGACGGTGCCGAGCCGGCGGGTCTCGACGTGCTCACGCGTCGCATCCAGGGCGTGCTGACCGCGCGCGAGTACGTGCTGATGGACTACGACGTGCCGCTCGGGCTGGTCGACGCAGCCGTTGCGATCACCCCCGGCCTGGAGTCGCCGACCGTCTCGCCGCTGCACAACCGCGACTGGGCGGCGGTGCGGGCGATGGTCCGGCGCGATCAGACCAACCGGGTCATGGACTCCCTGTACGACATCGGTGCGCGCGCGATCCTCGTGACGTCGATCCACGCGTGCCGGCTCTAGGCGGTCCCGCCGTGGACGAGCTCACGGCGCCGTTCCGCCCGCGCTTCGCCCGGGTGGTCACCCTTGCCCTCGCGGTCCTCGTCGTGGGGTCGACGGCTGCGATCATCCTCGCCATGTCGGTCCTCACGACCGGGGACCGCCTCGGCTTCGTGCTGGTCGGAGGGCTCATCGTCTGGTTCCTGTGGCGGCAGGCCACGGTCGCGGCGAGGGCAGACGACGACGGGCTCACCGTCCGGAACCTGGTGTTCACCCGGCGGCTCGAGTGGGCCGAGGTCGTCTCGGTGCGGTTCGGGTCGGGTCGGCCGTGGGTCCAGCTCGACCTGTCCGACGGCGACACGCTCGCCGTCATGGGGATCCAGCGGGCAGACGGCGCCTACGCCGACGCCGAGGCCCGTCGCCTGGCGACGCTGGTCGCGATGCACACGACCACGACCCGGGACGACTGAGCCCTACAGCTCGGCCGCGTGCACCCCGGCCGCCGCGGCGGCGAGGAACGCCTCGGGGTCCTGGTCGAGGCCGCGACCCATCGTGGACAGCCGGACGGGCGAACCGGTGAGCGCACTGCGGAGGTCCGGCCCTGCCGGAACCTCGACGAGCCGGTGACGCTCGCCGAGCACGGCTGCCTGATCGCGGACGCGGGCGCCGAGCTCGCCGTCGAGCAGCGGGACGACGACGTCGGCGGGCGCCAGCGCGACCCGTCCGTAGGCCGTCAGGGAGTGGTGCGAGACGCCGAGGTGGCGTTCGCGCAGGTCCGCCCCCGAGACTCGCAGCGACGCGACGGGCCGGCCGCCGAGCGTGCCGACGGCGTTCACGGCCTCGCCGGCCGCGACGCCCGAGAAGCCCCAGCGGGTGCCCGTGCCGAGGTTGCCGGGGCCCTGCGCGACCACCACGAGGTCGGCACCGACGACGTGCCGGGCCGCGAGCAGCCCCGTGTGCACGGTCACTGCCTCCAGGTCACCGCCGAACGACTGGCCGGTGGTGACGCACGCCTCGATCCAGCCGGCGGAGCGCAGCCCGGCGACCGTGCGCGAGAACCACGCGGGCAGGGCGCCGCCGTCCGTCATCACGTACGCGACGCGCGGCATGGGCCGGCCCGCACGGTCGGCGGCGAACCGCGCGCCCGCGACGATCGCCGGCAGCGCCGAGTGCAGGTCCGCGACGACGACCGGCAGACCGTCGAGGTCCTCGGCGTCCCGGAGCAGCTCGTGGTGCGGCGACTCCTGGTCGTCCACACCGAGGACCATGGCCTGCAGGGGCGTGTAGCGCGCCTTGACCAGGTGGCCCGGCCCGGCAGGCGGGTCGGGGGGAGTGCGGTCCGGGAGGGCGATCACGAGCGCGTAGCCGCCGGTGCCGAGACCGCGGGCCAGCGCGGAGACGTTGAGCAGCACCCGGTCGCCGATCTCCGGGCTGCCGACGAGGGCCGGGAACGCCAGCGCGCGGACCGTGTCACCGGCCGTCGCGGTGCCGACGGGGGCCTCCAGCTCGACCGTCACCTCGGCGGCGCCGGGCCACGTGGCCCCGAGCGACACCACGACACCCGCACGCCACGTGATCACGCGCTCACGCTACCGGCCACTACGGTGGTCCTCGATGGCCGCTGCGATCCCCCCCGCCGAGCGCCTGCTCAACCTCGTCATCGCCCTGGTCAACACTGCCGGGCGGATGACGAAGGAGCAGGTGCGCACCAGCGTCGCCGGGTACCAGGAAGCCCCGTCCGACGATGCCTTCGAGCGGATGTTCGAGCGCGACAAGGACACGTTGCGTGACCTGGGCATCCCGATCCTCACGGTGACGGACGCCGGGCACGGTGACGACATCGGCTACCGGGTGGACCTGGACGCGTACGCGCTCCCGCCGCTCGACCTGACGGCCGGTGAGCTGGGGGTGCTCGCCATGGCCGCCCAGGTGTGGCAGGACCAGGCCGTCCGCGCCGACACCACCCGGGCGCTGACCAAGCTGCGGGCCGTCGGTGACGCGCCGGAGTCGACCGACCTCGTCGCCGGGCTCGCGCCCCGCGTGCGCGCCGGCGGCGGCGCGTTCGGGCCGCTGGTCGACGCCGTGCAGGCACGACAGGCCGTCCGGTTCACGTACCGCGCAGCCACGACCGGCGAGGTCCGCGAGCGCACCGTCGAGCCGTGGAAGCTGCTCGCGCGCCGCGGCGGCTGGGTGCTGGTGGGCCGCGACCGGGACCGTGGTGCGAGCCGGTCGTTCCGCCTGAGCCGGATGGAGGGCACGGTCCGGACCGTCGGCGAGCCGGGCTCCTTCACCGCCCCCTCCGCCGACGAGCTCGCAGAGGCGCTGCAGACCTGGGCGAGCGGGCCGGAGCGCGTCGCGACCCTCGCGATCCTGCCGGAGCGGGCGAGCGCGCCCCGCGCACGTGCCGTGCCGGCCCCTCCGGGCGAGCCGGACCGGTCGGCCGACCCCCTGCTGGCCCAGCGCGACCTGGTGCACGTACCCTTCCGCGCCGAGTGGGAGCTCGCCGAGGAGCTGGTCGGGTACGGCGACGCCGTCGTCGTGCTCGCCCCGCCAGGCCTGCGCCAGTCGGTCCTGCACCTGCTGCGCACGGCCGCGACCCTCGACCAGGGGGTGGGCTCCGATGGCTGAGCGGGCGAGCGACCGGCTCCTGCGGATGCTCGGGATGATCACCTACCTGGACCGGCACGAGGGCGTCCCGGTGGAGGCGATCGCCGAGCAGTTCGGCGTCAGCACCCGTCAGGTCATGGACGACATCGACACCCTGTGGGTCACCGGCACGCCGGGCTACTACCCGCACGACCTCATCGACTTCGACGCCGCCTCCTACGAGCAGGGCGTCGTCCGGCTCACGGAGTCACGCGGGATGACCCGGCCGCTGCGCCTCGGTGCACGCGAGGCGGTCGCGCTGGTCGCCGCTCTGCGGGCCGTCGAGGCAGCGCTCGGCGACGCGATGGACCCCGAGCGCGCGGCGGTGCTGCGCTCCGCGCTGGCCAAGCTGACGGCCGCGACGGGTGACGCCGCCGCCGCGGTGGACGTGCAGCTGTCGGTCGATGCCGCCCCGGACGTCGCGGCGGCGGTCGCGACGGCGCTGCGGCACGGGCGCCGGCTGCACCTGCGGTACGTCAACGCGTCCGACGTGACCACGGAGCGGGACGTCGACCCCGTCCGGCTCGTCACCGACGACGAGCGCTCGTACCTGCTCGCCTGGTGCCTGCTCGTGGACGGTGAGCGACTCTTCCGGGTCGACCGGGTGCTGTCCGCCGAGGTGCTGGACGCCGACGCGGAGGACCACGAGGTCCGGGCGGGCGCCGAGGTGTTCTCGCCGGGCGAGGAGGGCGAGCTCGTCACGCTGCACCTGTCCAGCCGCGCGCGGTGGGTCGCGGAGACCACTCCCGTGGACGCCGTGCGCAACCTCGACGACGGGTCGTTCGAGGTGGACGTGCGCGTGGTCCAGCACGCCTGGCTGCGCCACCTGGTGCTGCAGGTGGCCGACGACGTGATCGAGATCCGGCCGGCCCGCATCGCCAGGGAGGTCGCCGCGGCCGCTCGTGCCGCGCTGCGTGCGTACGGGGAGATGATCTGACGGTGCTCTGGTTCTCGGTCTGGACGGTCCTGGTCCTCGCGACGCTCGGTGGGGCGTTCCTGCTCGGTCGCAGCCTGTGGCGGTCCGCCGTCGCGCTCGGTCGCGAGCTCTCCCGGGCGGCCGACGTCACGGCGCAGCTGGCCGAACGGGTGGACGAGCTGCAGGCGGCCGCCGACCGGCGGGAGACCGGTCCCACGCTGTTCGCCGACCGTGCCGCGCTGCGTGCCCGGCTCGACGCGCTGCGTGAGGCGGCGGCCGGGCGGCGGGCCGAGCGCGAGCAGCGGCACGTGGCCACGCGCCTACGCTGGCAGGCCTACTGGCGGTAGCCGTCTGCACTCCATCCCCAGGTGACGCGGGTACTATCACCCGGTCATCGAGATTCCGACGGAGGACCTGACGTGTTGCGAAACATCAGCGCCTGGCACGTGCTCATCGTGGTGCTCGTGGTCGTCCTGCTGTTCGGCGCCAAGCGCCTTCCCGACCTGGCCAAGAGCGTCGGCCAGTCGATGAAGATCTTCAAGAACGAGGTCAAGGACCTGCGTGACGACGACGAGCCACCGCCCCCGGCGGCTCCGCCGGCCACCCTGCCCCAGGCACCCTCCGGCGTGACGCCCGTCGGCGCACCCCCCGTCGTCCCGCCCGTGGTCGAGCCCCAGTACGTGACCCCGGTCCGGCCCGTCGAGGCGCCGTCCGAGGGCAACGCCCCGCCGAAGGTCTGACCCGCACGTGAATGCTCGCCGCGGGGATGAGCCCGGCGGCCGGATGCCGCTGCGCGCTCATCTGGTCGAGCTCCGCCGACGCGTCTTCCTCGCCGCGATCGGCGTCGTGGTGGGCGCGGTCATCGGCTGGTTCCTCTACGACCCGGTTTTCACCGCGCTGCAGCGGCCGATCGAGCTCGTCGCTGCCGAGCGTGACGACCTCATCACGCTGAACTTCGCGGGCATCGCCACGTCGTTCGACATGCAGGTCAAGGTCTCGTTCTTCCTCGGCATCATCTTGTCCAGCCCCTGGTGGCTCTACCAGTTCTGGGCGTTCGTGACGCCAGGGCTCACCCGCAAGGAGCGCGGCTACGCGATCGGCTTCGTCGCCGTCGCCGTCCCCCTGTTCCTCGCCGGGGCGTTCATGGCGTGGTGGGTGCTGCCCAACGCGGTCCGGCTGCTCACCGAGTTCACACCGACGGGTGCGACCAACATCATCGACGCGCAGACGTACCTCGGCTTCGTCATGCGGATCATGCTGGCCTTCGGGATCGCGTTCCTGCTGCCGATCATCATGGTCGCGCTCAACTTCGCCGGGATCGGCACCGCCGCCACGTGGCGCAAGGGCTGGCGCTGGGCGGTGCTGCTGTCCTTCGTGTTCGCCGCCGTGGTCACCCCCACACCCGACGCCATCACCATGCTCGCGGTGGCCATCCCGATGAGCGCGCTGTACTTCCTGGCCCTCGGCGTCTGCGTCGTGCACGATCGCCGGGTCGATCGCAAGCGGGTGGCCGCCGGACTGCCGCGGCTGGACGGCACGATGGCCGACGAGCCCGACGCCGCGGCGGGCCCCGCGTGATCCACGTCGGGCTGGTCATCAACCCGACCGCGGGCAGGGGACGCGGCACGCAGGCCGGCCGCCAGGTGCACGAGCTGCTCCGGGCCCGCGGGCACAAGGTCGAGGACCTCTCGGCCTCCACGCTCGCGCAGGCGACCGACCAGGCCCGTGCGGCGGCGGTGCAGGGACTGGATGCGCTGGTCGTGGTCGGCGGCGACGGGATGGTGCACCTCGGCGTCAACGTCGTCGCAGGCACGGGCCTGCCGCTCGGCATCGTGGCGGCCGGGACGGGCAACGACATCGCACGCACGCTGGGACTCCCTCGTGGTGACGCGGAGGCATCGGTCGCGGCGGTGGAGCACGGGCTGCTGGACGGACCGCGCCGCGTCGACGCCGTCCGCGTCGGGTCGCCGGTGCACGCGGCGCACGAGTGGTACCTCGGGGTGCTGTCCTGCGGTTTCGACGCTGCGATCAACGCGCGTGCGAACGAGATGACGTGGCCGAAGGGGTCCGGCCGGTACGTGCGGGCGCTGGCCGCCGAGCTCGGCCGGTTCCGGCCCTACGGCTACCGGGTGACCCTCGACGACTCGGTGTGGGAGTCCGCCGGGACGCTCGTCGCCGTGGCCAACATCCCGTGGATCGGCGGCGGGCTGAAGATCGCACCCGACGCCGTGATCGACGACGGGCTGCTCGACGTCGTCGTCGCCGGGCCGTTCACCAAGCCGGGGGTCGTGAAGATCTTCCCGGGCATCTACCAGGGCAAGCACGTCGGCCATCCCGCGGTCGACATCGTCCGCAGCCGGTCGGTGCTCATCGAGCCGCTGCCCGACCTCGGGCCCGTCCCGCCCGTGGCGTTCGCGGACGGCGAGCGCATCGGCCCGCTGCCGCTGCGCGTCACGGTGGACCCCGGAGCGCTGTCCGTCCTCTGCTGAGCGCGCGCCGCGTGATGCGGGCCCGTGCGGTGTGCCTAGGGTGTGCAGGTGGTATCCCGCTCCCGGAGATCCGTCCCGCCGTCCTCGTCACCGAGCGTGAGCACGCCGCCCGCTGAACCCTCACCCGCCGAGCGCTACGCCGCGGCACGGCGTCGGGCCGAGGTCGACCGCAGCGAGCTCGGCCAGTTCCGCGAGCTGCTGGGCTTCCCGCTGGACGACTTCCAGGTGGACGCCTGCCAGGCGCTCGAGCGGGGGAGCGGCGTGCTGGTCGCCGCTCCGACCGGCGCGGGCAAGACCGTCGTCGGGGAGTTCGCGGTCCACCTCGCGCTGGCGTCGGGCCGCAAGGCTTTCTACACGACGCCGATCAAGGCGCTGTCCAACCAGAAGTACTCGGACCTGGTCCGCCGCTACGGCGCCGACCAGGTCGGTCTGCTCACGGGCGACACCACGATCAACGGCGACGCACCCGTGGTCGTGATGACCACCGAGGTCCTGCGCAACATGCTCTACGCGGGATCGACGACCCTGCAGGGCCTCGGGTACGTGGTCATGGACGAGGTGCACTACCTCGCCGACCGGTTCCGCGGGCCGGTCTGGGAGGAGGTGATCATCCACCTCACCGACGACGTGCAGCTGGTCTCCCTGTCCGCCACCGTGTCCAACGCCGAGGAGTTCGGCGACTGGCTGGCCACCGTGCGCGGCGACACGACCGTGGTGGTCAGCGAGCACCGACCGGTCCCGCTCGGCCAGCACGTCCTGGTACGCGGAGACCTGCTGGACCTGTACGCAGGCCATGTGGACCCGACCGCGCCGGGGGTCGACCCGCCGATCAACCCGGACCTGACGCACCTGCTGCGACGCAGCAACCGTGAGGAGGTGGGCCAGCCACGCCGTGGACCGCGGGACCGCGGCGGGCGACCGCGTCCCGGCGGCGGGCGTCCCGGGGGAGGTCGTCCGACGCCCCGGTTCGCGGTGGTCGACGCCCTCGACCGCGACGGGCTGCTCCCCGCGATCGTCTTCATCTTCTCCCGGGCCGGGTGCCAGGGCGCCGTGCAGCAGTGCCTGGCAGCCGGCGTCCGCCTGACCACCCCCGCCGAGGTCTCCGAGATCCGTCGGATCGTGGAGGAGCGCTGCGCGGCCGTGCCGCCCGAGGACCTCGACGTGCTCGGCTACTGGGAGTTCAGCGACGCGCTGCAGCGCGGGGTCGCCGCGCACCACGCCGGCATGCTCCCGCTGTTCAAGGAGACCGTCGAGGACCTCTTCTCCCGCGGGCTGGTCAAGGTCGTGTTCGCCACCGAGACGCTCGCGCTCGGCATCAACATGCCTGCGCGGTCCGTGGTCATGGAGAAGCTGGTCAAGTGGGACGGTTCGAACCACGTCGACGTCACGCCGGGGGAGTACACCCAGCTGACCGGGCGGGCGGGCCGGCGGGGGATCGACACCGAGGGCCACGCGGTCGTCGTCGCGCATCCGGGCCTGGACCCGGTGCAGCTGGCTGGGCTCGCGTCCAAGCGGCTGTACCCGCTGCGCTCGAGCTTCCGACCGACCTACAACATGGCCGTCAACCTCGTCGCCCAGGTGGGCCGGGACCGGGCGCGAGAAGTGCTGGAGACGTCCTTCGCGCAGTTCCAGGCAGACCGAGGCGTGGTCGGCCTCGCGCGGCAGGCACAGGGCCACGCAGAGGCCCTAGAGGGGTACGCCCGCGCGATGGTGTGCCACCAGGGCGACTTCGCCGAGTACGCGGAGCTGCGGCGGCAGATCACCGCGCGAGAGAAGGACCTCACCCGGGCGGAGGCGTCCGCCCGCCGGGCCGAGGTCGCGCGCACGCTCGAGGGTCTGCGCGTCGGTGACGTGGTGGAGATCCCGGTCGGGAGGCGGTCCGGTCACGCGGTCGTCATCGACCCGGGCGGCGACGCCGGGTTCGACGGGCCGAAGCCGACCGTGCTCACGGTCGACCGCCAGGTGCGCAAGCTCACCGTCGCGGACGTCGGGACCGGCGTCAGCACCGTGGGGTTCCTGCGCGTGCCCAAGGGGTTCAGCGCGCGAGTGCCCGCTGCGCGTCGCGACCTCGCGGCCGCCCTGCGGTCCTCGGTCGGCACCAGCGGCGGACCCACCCGCAAGGACCGGCCGAAGGGTGGCCGGCGCGCGGCGCAGGACGACGCCGAGATCGCCGCGCTGCGTCGGCAGCTGCGCGCGCACCCGTGCCACAGCTGCCCGGACCGCGAGGAGCACGCACGCTGGGCGGAGCGCTGGGCGAGGCTGGCCGGTGAGCACGACGCCCTCGTCGCGCGCATCGCGGGACGCACGGGATCGATCGCGGCGGTCTTCGACCGCATCTGCGACATCCTGCTGCGGCTCGGCTACCTGACCACGACGACCGACGACGCCGGCCGCGCCGCGCTGCAGGTCACCGACGACGGACGGTGGCTGCGCCGGCTCTACGCGGAGAACGACCTGCTCCTCGCGGAGTGCCTGCGCCGCGGCGTCTTCGACGAGCTCGACGCCCCGGGCCTCGCCGCAGCCGTCTCGACGCTGGTGTACCGGTCGCGCCGCGACGACCAGGGCGAGCCCCGCATCCCCGGCGGCCCGAACAGCCGGCTCGGCGTCGCGCTCGACGCCTGCGTCCGCGCCTGGTCGGAGCTGGACGACCTCGAGACCGCGCACAAGGTCGAGACCATCCAGCCGCTCGACGCCGGCCTGGTGGAGGCGGTGCACCGGTGGGCCGCCGGACGCAGCCTCGACGCCGTGCTCAAGGGCAGCGAGCTCTCGGCAGGTGACTTCGTCCGGTGGTGCAAGCAGGTCATCGACGTGCTCGACCAGGTGTCCCAGGCGGCACCGCACCAGCGGCTGCGGGAGACCGCCCGGCAGGCGGTCGACGCACTGCGGCACGGGGTCGTCGCGTACTCCTCTGTCTGACGTGACGCCCTTCACCCGGGCGCCCGTCCGGTTCGGCACGCTTTGTCGGGCTGCCCTGCCCTATCGTGTGCCCCTGTGAGCTCGACCCTGTACCGGCACGGCGTGGTGCACTCCGCCGCCGACCCCTTTGCCGAAGCGCTGCTGGTGGATGACGGCACGGTCGTCTGGCTCGGCGCGGACGACACCGCCGACGGCCTGGTGTCGCGTGCCGACGAGGTGATCGACCTCGACGGGGCGCTGGTCGCCCCCGGCTTCGTCGACGCGCACGTCCACGTCCTGGAGACCGGCCTCGCCCTCGAGTCGATCGACCTGTCGCCGGAAGGCGGCGTCCACTCGCTCGCGGAGGCCCTCGACGCGGTGCACCGGGCCGCTCGCGAGCGGACGACCGACGCCCCGGTGCTCGGCTTCGGCTGGGACGAGCTGCGTTGGCCCGAGGGCAGGCCGCCCACCCGCGAGGAGCTCGATGCCGCGGCCGGTGGTGCACCGGTCTACCTCGCGCGCGTCGACGTGCACTCGGCGGTCGTGTCGAGCGCCCTGTCCGACGCCGCCGGCCTCGACCGGCTGCCGGGCTGGAGCTTCGACGGCCGCGTCGAGCGGGACGCCCACCACGCCGCCCGCGACGCCGCGCGCGAGGTGAGCCCTGAGCGTCGGACCGCCCTGTACCGGCGCGCCCTCGAGCACGCGGCCGCGCGCGGTGTCGTGTCGGTGCACGAGCACTCCGCGCCGTCCATCGACACCCGGGCCGGGCTCGTCGAGCTCCTGGAGCTGACCGCGGACGCCACCAGCGGGCTCCCGCACCTCGTGGCGTACCGCGGCGAGCAGTGCGTCACGGTCGACGACGCGCGCGAGATCCTCGCCGCGATCCCGGGCCTGACGGGCATCGGTGGCGACCTGAACATCGACGGCTCGCTGGGCTCGCACACTGCCGCCGTCCGCTCGCCCTACACCGACGCCCCGGAGAGCTCGGGTGTCCTCTACCTGACCGCCGAGCAGATCTGCAACCACCTCACCGCGGTGACGCGCGCCGGGGTGCAGGGCGGGTTCCACGTCATCGGCGACCGGGCGATGGACGAGCTCCTGCTCGGCCTGCGGGCCGCCGTGGACGTCGAGGGGCCCGACGCCATCGCCCGGATGGGGCACCGCCTGGAGCACGCCGAGATGGTCGACGCGCCGACGCTCGCCGCGCTCGTCCTGCTGGGCGTGCGGCTCAGCATGCAGCCGGCGTTCGACGCCGCGTGGGGCGGTCCCGACGGCATGTACGCGACCCGGCTCGGCGCGGGCCGCGCAGCCGCGCTCAACCCCCTCGCGGACCTCGCCGCGGCCGGGGTGCCCCTCGCGTTCGGGTCCGACTCGCCGGTGACGCCTGTGGACCCCTGGGCGGGCGTCCGCGCAGCCGTCCGGCACCGCGCCGTCGACCAGCGGATCTCCGCGCGGGCTGCGTTCCGCGCGTCGACCCGGGGCGGCTGGCGGGTCGCGGGCCTCGACCACACGGGCGCCGGCGAGCTTCGCGTCGGGGCGCCGGCCCACTTCGCCGTGTGGCGGGCGGACAACCTCACCGTGCAGGCCGCCGAGGGGCAGTTCTCGTCCTGGAGCACCGACGCACGAGCGGGCATCCCGTTGCTGCCCGACCTCGCACCCGACGCACCCGAGCCGGTCTGCCTGCGGACGGTCCGCGGCGGCGTGGTCCTGCACGACACCCTCTGAGGAGCCCGACGCGCAGAACGGGTGAAATCTCGGCCGCTCGCCGCCGACCGGATCCGCCCGCTTCGACCGGATCCCACGACACGCGCGGCGACACGCCGAGCCGAACCGGTCAGAGGGGATCGATGGTGCGCGGATGACCTGCGAGTACGGCTTCCACCTGCACCGACGCGACCTTGACACTCCTGCGGATCTCGGTAGGTTCCTCAGGAGATCCACCGTTGCCGACATGCCTACGACGACGTCGTCGCGTGGCCTGTGAGGGCAAGGGTTGGGGGAGGGCTCCGACCGGGCCCGCGTGTTCAGTAGACAACGGTCCGTGCGCCTGCACGCCGACCGGTACGAAGGACACGCGGGCCGGTCGGTCGGACCCGTCACGGGCCATCCACGGCAGCGCAGAGCGTTCGCCTCAGCCCGCTGACGTACCCTCCAGGGGTGCCCGCCCGTGAACCCGCCCGCTGGTGGACTCTGGTCCTCGCCGTCACGGGTGGCCTGCTCACCCGGCTCGCGTTCCCGGAGCCCGGCTGGTGGGGGACGGCCTTCTTAGGCGTCGCCCTGCTGTACCTGGCCCTGCGTCGTGACAGCGCCCGCTGGAATGCGCTGGTCGGGCTGGTGTGGGGCCTCACGTTCTTCCTGCTGCTGATCACCTGGGCCGACGAGGCCGTCGGGCTGGTGCCGTGGATCGCGCTCAGCACGCTCGAGGCGGCGTACTTCGCGCTCCTCGGCGCCGCCTGGAGCTGGGCGCGGCGCGGGCACGCGGTCTGGCGCAGCGTCGGCCTGCAGGTGGTCGTCTTCACGGTCCTGTTCGTCGCGACCGAGGAGCTCGCCGCGGCCTGGCCCTTCGGAGGCTTTCCGTGGGGTCGGCTGGCGTTCTCCCAGGCCGACTCGCCCCTCGCCGCGCTCGCCTCCCTCGGCGGGACGCCGCTGCTCACCGGAGCCGTGGTGGCCGTCGGGGTGCTGCTCGCCCGGATCATGCTGGCCGCCCGCCGGCTGGAGATCGGTCGTCTGGTCATCGCGACCGCCGTCGTCGGGGGCGTGCTCGTGGTGAGCCTGCTGATCCCGCTCGACACCCAGGCACAGACCGGGAGCCTGCGAGTGGGCGCCGTGCAGGGCAACGTGCCCGGCACGGGTCTCGACGCCTTCGGTCAGCGCCAGGCCGTCCTGAACAACCACGTCACCGGCACCCTCGCGCTGCTCGACCAGGTGGAGCCCGGCGAGCTCGACATCGTCCTGTGGCCGGAGAACGGGACCGACATCGACCCTCAGGTCGACCAGACGGCGGCGGAACTCATCGACGGGGCCGCTCAGGCCGTCGACGCGCCGATGCTCGTCGGGACGGTCGAGTACCCGCCGAGCGGCGGGCGCTACAACACCGCCGTCCTGTGGGAACCCGGCGTAGGCGTCACCGCGACCTACACCAAGCAGCACCCGGCGCCGTTCGCGGAGTACATCCCCATCCGCTCGTTCGTCCGGCAGTTCTCCTCGGCGGTGGACCTGGTGACGCGGGACATGCTCCCCGGCACCGAGCCCGGCTACATCCCGCTCGAGTCCGAGCGGCTCGGACGGACCGTCGGCATCGGCGACGTCATCTGCTTCGAGGTCGCCTACGACGGCATCGTGCGGGAGGCGGTCCGCGCCGGGGGCGAGGTCCTCGTGGTCCAGACGAACAACGCCTCCTTCGGCGTCTCCGACGAGTCCACGCAGCAGCTGGCGATGTCCCGCATCCGCGCGATCGAGCACGGACGGGCGACGGTCCAGATCTCGACGGTCGGCGTGAGTGCGGTGATCGAGCCCAACGGGGTGGTCACCCAGCAGACAGGGCTCTTCACCGCAGAGCAGATGGTGGCTACCCTTCCCCTGCGCGACACGCTGACGCCCGCAACGAGGCTGGGCTCGTGGCCCGCATGGATCATCGACGCCCTCGCGGTGTGCGTGGTGCTCGCCGGTGCAGCCGGGGCGCACCGGGTGCGCCGCGCCGACCGGATCGAGACAGCCGTATGACCGACGCCCTGTCGCGGGTGCTCGTCGTCGTCCCGACGTACGACGAGCGCGAGAACCTGCCCGGCGCACTGGACCGCCTGCGCACCTACGTCCCGCACGCCGACGTGCTCGTCGTCGACGACGGCTCACCGGACGGCACCGGCGAGCTCGCCGAGAAGATCTCGGAGGCGGAGGCGGCCGAGGGGCGGCAGCGGGTCCACGTGCTGCACCGTGCGGGCAAGCTCGGGCTGGGCACCGCATACGTCGCGGGGTTCGGCTGGGCGCTGGAGCGCGGGTACGAGGTGGTCGTCGAGATGGACGCCGACGGGTCGCACCGTGCGGAGGACCTTCCGCGACTGCTGGCCGCGCTGGCCGACGCCGACCTCGTGCTGGGCTCGCGGTGGGTGCCGGGTGGGAGCGTGCTCAACTGGCCGATGAGCCGCCACGCGCTCTCCCGCGGCGCGAACACGTACACCCGGATCATCCTCGGCATCCCGTTGCGCGACGCGACCGGCGGCTTCCGCGCCTACCGGTCGGAGCTCCTCGGGCAGCTGGGCCTGGACGACGTCGCGTCGCAGGGCTACTGCTTCCAGGTGGACATGGCCTGGCGCGCGGTCCGCACGGGCGCGCGGGTGGTCGAGGTCCCGATCACGTTCGTCGAGCGGGAGCTGGGCCAGAGCAAGATGAGCCGCGCCATCGTCGCCGAGGCGCTGTTCAGCGTGACCCGGTGGGGGATAGCAGAACGCTCCCGCCGTGTGGCGGGAGCGTTCCGTCGATCTGGAGGCTGAGCGCCGTCAGGCGCTGCTGTGCGGGCTCAGGCGCTGCGGCGCAGCTTGCCCGACCGGAGCAGGTCCAGGCGCTCGTCGAGCAGCTCCTGGAGCTCACCGACGGTGCGGCGCTCGAGCAGCATGTCCCAGTGGGTGCGCGGCGGCTTGCCGGCCTTCACCTCGGGCTTGGACGCGTCGCGGAGCAGCGCCTCCTCGCCGCAACGGCACTCCCACACGACCGGAACGTCGGCCTCGACCGAGAACGGCAGGATGATGGTGTGCCCGTTGGGACAGTCGTAGTGAGCCTGGAGGCGGGGGGCGAACTCAACGCCGTCTTCCGTCTCCATGCTGTGGGACCCGATGCGCATGCCGCGCAGGGACCGGTTTGCCATCTGGGGAACCTCCGTGCCGTTGTACGGCCGTCGAGAGTGAGAACTTCCACCGATGTCAACGGCGGTCGCCCCTCCAGTGTTCCAGGAGGACGTGAAGGTCTCGTGAATGCACCTGGTGTGCGGGGGAGAGGCTTAGGGTTGCCCGGGTGAGCAATTCGACCCCTCCCGTCCCACCAGCCTCTCGCACCAGCGCCGAGATGTCTTTTCGACAGCTCGGCGACAGCGGTCTCGTCGTCTCCGTGGCAGGGCTCGGGTGCAACACGTTCGGTGCCACGCTCCCGCCGCAGGACGTCCCGGCGCTGGTCACGGCGGCGCTCGATGCGGGCATCACGTTCTTCGACACCGCCGACGTGTACGGCGGCGTCCCCGGCCAGAGCGAGGAGCTGCTGGGCGCGGCGCTGGAGGCCCACCGCGACGACGTGGTGATCGCGACGAAGTTCGGCCTCGACACGGGCGGGCTGAACGGTCCCGACTGGGGTGTGCGAGGGTCTCGCCGCTACGTGCGACGGGCCGTCGAGAGCTCCCTGCGCCGGCTGCGCACCGATCACGTCGACCTGCTCCAGATGCACGCTCCCGACCCCGTGACGCCGATCGAGGAGACGCTCGCCGCGTTGCACGAGCTCGTGGTCGAGGGCAAGGTCCGGTACATCGGCTCGTCGAACTTCGCGGCATGGCAGGTGGTGGACGCGGACTGGAGCGCGCGCACGGCCGGCGCGACGCCGTTCGTGTCCGCGCAGAACCGGTACAACCTGCTGGACCGCAGTGCCGAGGCCGAGCTGGTCCCGGCGGCCGAGCAGGTGGGTGTGGGGCTCATCCCCTTCGTGCCGCTCGCATCGGGTCTGCTGACCGGCAAGTACCGCCGTGGCCAGGCCGCACCCGACGGCACCCGGCTCACGCGCATGCCCGAGCGGCTCGCACGGGCCGACTTCGACCGGATCGAGGCGCTGGAGTCGCTGGCGGGCTCCTGGGGCATCGACCTGCCGACCCTCGCGCTCGGCGGGCTCGCAGCGCAGCCGGCGGTCGCGACCGTCATCGCCGGTGCGCGCACGCCCGAGCAGCTGCGCGCGAACGTCGCGTCGATCGCCTGGGAACCCACCCTCGAGCAGCTCGCTGCCATCGACGAGGCGGCGCCCGGTCCGTCGGCCTGACGCCGTCCGGCCCCACACGTCACCACTCGAGCACGCGTGCCCTGCTCGCACCGATCGCGACGACCGCCCAGAGCCGCACGCCCGCGCCTTCCGCGGCGTCGCGCAGCGCGGGGACCCACTGGGCCTCGTACCCGCCGAGGTCGCCACCTGCCGCACGGACGAGCCCGACGACCACCGACCCGCCGGGCGCGTCCGAGCGCAGGACCGAGTCGAGGACGGCGACGAGCCGGCGGGCGACTGCGCGGTCGGCGCGCATCGGCACGTCCACGATCGGCAGCACGAGCGGGATGGTCCGGTCCTGAGCGTCGAGCAGGACGAACCAGAGGGCCGGTGACCCGGCGCGCTCGGGTCCGACGAGGTCGAGCAGGACGGCCAGGGCGTCGGTGCCGGACCGCAGCGCGGCGCCAGGCGGGTCTGGCAGGTCGTGGTCCGGCCCGTCCATCCCGATCGTGCCCGGGAGGACGTCCCACAGGTCGTCCTCGTCGCTGTCGTCCCAGTCCTCGTCGAACCACCCGTGCTCCGTCATGCCCACAGGCTCGGGGGAGCACGCGGGCCGTGGCGTCGGACCTCGACAACCTGTGCGCGATCACCGCGCCCGACGTGCCTGTGGGCGGCTCAGGCGAGGTGGGCGGTGAGCGCCTCGACGACGAGCGCGTGGTCGTCGGCCTGGGGGAGGCCGGACACCGTCACCACGCCCACGATGCCCACGTCGCGGACCCGTACGGGGAAGGCTCCGCCGTGCGCTGCGAACTGCTGCAGCGGCAGGTCGTGCTGCGCCGAGAAGGTGGTGCCCTTCGCGGTCGCGCGCAGGCCGACGAGGAACGACGACGCCCCGAACCTCTCGACCACCCGGACCTTGCGCTCGACCCAGCTGTCGTTGTCGGGCACGGTCCCCGGTCGGGCCGCGTGGAAGAGCTGCTGCGTGCCGCGGCGGATGTCGACCGTGACAGGCAGGTCTCGCTCCTGGGCCAGCTCGACAAGCAGGCACCCCAGGCGCCAGGCGTCGTCGTTGGTGAACGTCGCGAAGACGAGGTCGTGCTCCTGCTGCTCGACCTGGGCGATGACGCCGTCGATGTCGTCGGTGCTCATGTGGCCATCGTGGCACGCGGCTCACCGGCGGGCGTCGGCGCGACCCCGAAGTTGCCGTCGAACACGTGGTCGGGGTCGTAGAGGGCCTTGAGCCGGCCGATGCGGGCGAGCGTGTCCGGCGGGAAGGCCTCGGCGACGCGCGCGGGGGACTGGTCCGTCTCGAAGCTGAGGTAGACGCCGTGCAGATGCGGCGCGAGCCGCTCCCACCACGCATCGATCTGCGCGCGGCGGCTGCCTCGGGCGGACGCCAGCAACGAGAAGTTCTGCGTCCGGTGGGCGTAGGCGGTCGCCGCCGGGTCGACGTCGTTCACGGCGCCCCCGACCGCGCGGAGCTGCAGCATGTCGGCGTCCCGGGTGGCCAGGAGACCGGCGAGCAGCGCGGCGAGCTCCGGCGTCACGTGCTCGACGAGCCCGCCGCGGCTGGCGGGCGCCGAGCCACCCGTGTGCTCGCCGTGCCGGGCCGCCACCGTCGCGGCGTACGGCACCAGCTGGGCCTGCTGCTGGAGCACGGGCGCCAGCTCGAGGAACCGCTCCAGCGCGACGACGGCCGCCTC
Source organism: Cellulomonas sp. Root485 (assembly GCF_001426705.1). Lineage (GTDB taxonomy): Bacteria > Actinomycetota > Actinomycetes > Actinomycetales > Cellulomonadaceae > Cellulomonas. The sequence continues at coordinate 1,502,832 of NZ_LMFC01000001.1, forward strand.
GGTGTCGTCGTCCGCCCAGACGACGATCGTGTACCCGATGGCGGGATCCTGGCCGCGTGCCGGCACCAGGGTGAGGAAGCTCGTCAGCTGGCGCGGTGAGGACTCCACGAGCTCCGCCCAGGCCTGCACGAACGGTGCGGTGTCGGTCACGTCGAAGAGGATCGTCGCGTGCACGACGTTGCCGACCTCGGCGGCCTCGATCTCGACGGCGGTCAGGATGCCGAAGTTCGCGCCCGCGCCGCGCACGGCCCAGAGCAGATCGGGTTCGTGCTCCGCGTCGGTCCGCACGAGGCGGCCGTCGGCGAGGACCAGCTCGGCGGCGACCACGTGGTCGAGCGTGAGCCCGTACGACCGCCCGAGGAAGCCCTGCCCGCCTGCGGTCACCAGCCCACCGACGCCGACGTCCCCGTAGTCGCCGGAGCTGATCGCCAGCCCGTGGGGGGACAGTGCGGCGGCCACGTCGCCCCAGCGGGCACCCGCACCGAGTCGGACGAGCCGCCGCGCGCGGTCGAGCACCTCGACGGTGTCGAGCGCTCCGACGTCGATGACGATGCCGCCGTCGTTCGTCGACCGGCCGCTGATCCCGTGACCACCGCTGCGCACCGCGAACGGCACGTCCTGTGCCCTCGCGAAGGTCAGGGCCTCGCTGACCGCCTCGGCGTCCCGGGGACGCAGGACCAGCCCGGGGGAGCCCGCGTAGACGTAGGAGGACCGGACGTGGCCGTACTCGCGGTCACCAGGCTCCACGGCGGCCGCGGCGAGCGACGTGGGCAGACCGTCGTAGTCGATGCCGTCCCGTCGCTTGGCCAGGGACGCCACGGGCCGTACCGTGCCGGTCACCGTGCCGACCGAGGCTCGCGCGGCTGCGACGGCGTCGCGCAGGGCGGGCGCCACCTCCTCGCCGAACCGCGCGATCGTCCCGGCGTCGTCGCTGCCGAGGATGAACGTGGAGATGCCGTCCTCGAGGACGAGCGGGAGCAGGTCGTCGACCCACTGCTCGGGCGGCCCCTGGAGGAAGCCCGCGCCCGAGAACGACCCGCCGCCGAGGTTCAGCAGGCGACGGATCTCCCGCGGGTCGCGGCCGGCCGTCTGCGCCGACTCGTCGATCCGGGCGTTCCCTGCGGCCAGGTCGCCGTCCTTCAGGTAGCCGAGGCTCGGCAGCCAGCCGTCGGCCTTGCGCCCCACGAGGCCGAGCATCCGCGGCTTGTACGCGCCGAGCCAGATCGGGATGTCGTGGGCGGGCGACGGGCCCCGCTTGGCGCCGTCGACCCGGTGGTGGGTCCCGTGGACCCGGAGCGGGACGCGCTCGTTCGTGTCCCAGATGCCGCGGATGATGTCGAGGGCCTCGTCCAGCGCGTCCACACCCTGGCCCGGCGTGAGGCGGGGGGAGCCCATGGCGACGATGGCGTCCCAGAACGCGCCGGAGCCGAGGCCCAGCGCGAACCGGCCGCCTGAGAGCAGGTCGAGGCTGGCGGCCGCACGTGCGAGGACCGCGGGCGGACGCAGGGGCAGGTTGAGGACGTTGCCGGCCACCTGGACGCGGTCCGTCGACGCGGCGACCCAGGAGAGCAGGGTCCACGTGTCGAGGAACGCCGGCTGGTACGGGTGGTCCTGGAAGGTCACGAGGTCCAGCCCGGCCTGCTCGGTGACCTGCGCCAGGGCGACGACCTGGTGCGGGTTCTTCGCGGACGGCGTCAGGAACGTGCCGAGCACGAGGTCGTGGCCGTAGTCAGGCATCGGGAGAGCTCCTTATGGTTGAGCCTTCAACTATACGCGGGCTCCGCTCGTACCGTGGGACCGACCGACCCTCGTCTGCTCACGCTGGCACACTGCCCTGACCTCGTCGGATCCCGCCTGGAGAAGAAGTCATGCACAGCCTCGTCCGACCCGCCGTCGCGGCACTCGTCGTCGCCGTGGCCTGCGCGGCCTGCACGTCGGGTGCCGACGAGCCCACGCCGACCGTCACGACCACAGCGACAGCACGGTCCGTCGAGCCGGTGACGCGCACGGTCACGATCGACGGCGCACAGGTCGTGCTCGAGGTGGGTCCGCTCGCGGTGCACGACGACGTCGCGGTGCTGCGCCTGGCGGCACCGACGGACCCGCCGGCGCTCCGGATGGCGTTCTGGGAGGTGTTCGAGAGTATCGGCACCCCGGGGCCCAGCGGCGTCCGCCTCGTCGACGTCGACGCGGGCACCGTCCTGCCGCCGGCGCGCGACGCCGACGGCCGGGCCGTGATGAGCAGGAACGGCAGCCCGGAAGGAGCCGCGACCGACGCCGCGCAGGACGCTGCGGGGGAGTCGACCGAGGTCATCTACGCCGCGTTCGCCGTCCCGGATGGTGACGCCGTCGACGTCCTGCTGCCGCAGGCCGGGTGGTTCGACGACGTCCCGGTCGTGGACGCCGAGGACGCCGGGACGTCGACCGTCCCGCCGTCGGAGCTGACGGAGAGCGACGTCGCGGAGCTGCCCGTCCTCGACCTCGAGCAGTACACCGAGCAGGTCGACGGTCAGGTCCGGGCGCGCGTCACCCCGAGCGAGGTCACCGTCGCCGTCGCCTCCGACGTCCTGTTCGCAGTCGATTCCGCCGACCTCGGCCCGGACGCGGAGGCGGCCCTCGCCGCCGCGGGCGCGCAGATCACCGCCTACGACGGTGGTCGACTCACGATCGTCGGCCACACCGACGACGTCGCCGACGAGGCCTACAACCTCGACCTGTCCGAGCGCCGGGCCGCCAGCGTCGAGCAGCGGCTCAGCAGCCTCGTCGACCTGTCGGCGTTCGACGTGGCCGTCGAGGGACGCGGCGAGAGCGTGCCGGCAGCCACCGGGACCTCGGTCGAGGCTCGCGCGCAGAACCGCCGCGTCGAGATCACCCTGGTGCCCGCGACGGACGTCGAGGTCGCCCCGGTGGCTCCCGCCGACGACGGAGAGCTGCCTGCGACGACGGCCCCGAGCGGGCCGGGGCCCGAGGGAGTCGACGTCCAGGACGGCGACGACAACTACTCGGTACGGCTCGCGGAGGTGCGCCGTGTCGGCTCCTACGTCGTCGGCGAGCTCGAGCTGACGAACCGGGGGGCGGCCGAGCTGAGCGACGGCGTGCTCGCTGCGGGGGCCTGGGACACGCGCGGCGACTTCGACCCGAGCCTGCAGTCCGCCGCGACGAACCTGACTCTTCTCGTCGGCCACAGCCGCCTGTACCCGCTCGACTACCGGCGCTCCGGGGAGCAGGACGTCCGCGAGCCGCTCACCGACCGCTCGATAGCGGTCGATCCCGGCACCAGCCGCGTCGTCACGGTCGTGTGGCCGGACCCGGGCACCGACACGGTCGCGGTGGAGGTGGCGTCACGGGAGATCTCGGCGTTCGGTGGGGTCAGCGTCGGCGGCGCCGCGTTCCGCCTCACGGACGTCCCGGTCGTGGAGGCCTCTTAGCGGCGAGCGCGTGCCCCGTCGGTGCGTCGTGGCACGATCGGAGGGTGACCAGCACGCCCGCCTCGGCCCAGCACCTGAGCGACCTCGCGCGCCTGCGACGGGTGCGGGACCGGATCGACCGCGAGTACGCCCAGCCCCTGGACGTCGAGGCGCTCGCGCGGGGCGCCCACATGTCCGCCGGCCACCTCAGCCGGGAGTTCCGTCGCGCCTACGGCGAGTCGCCGTACGCCTACCTGATGACCCGACGCATCGAGCGCGCGATGTCGCTGCTGCGTCGCGGGGACCTGAGCGTGACCGAGGTCTGCTTCGCGGTCGGCTGCTCGTCGCTCGGCACGTTCAGCACCCGCTTCACCGAGCTCGTGGGGGTGCCCCCCAGCGTGTATCGCCGAGAGCACGCCGGCGTGACGGAGGGGATGCCGTCGTGCGTCGCGAAGCAGGTCACCCGACCGGTCAGGAATCGAGAAGCGCGGACCCCCGAGCCGCACCTAGCGTGACGGTCATGGACATCGCCCTGCACTACGCCTTCCTCCCGCACGACGACGCGGACGCCGCACTCGCGTTCTACCGCGACGCCCTCGGCTTCGAGGTCCGCAACGACGTCGGCTACAACGGCCTGCGCTGGATCACGGTCGGCCCCGCGGACCCGTCGGCGCCCGCGATCGTCCTGCACCCGCCCGCAGCGGAGCCCGGCCTCACCGACGACGAGCGCCGCACGATCGTCGAGATGATGGCCAAGGGCAGCTACGCCGCCATCACCCTGGCCACCCACGACCTCGACGGTGTGTTCGCGCGTCTCGAGGCCAGTGGCGCCGAGGTCGTCCAGGAGCCGACCGACCAGCCGTACGGGGTCCGCGACTGCGCGTTCCGGGATCCCGCGGGCAACCTGCTGCGCATCAACCAGCTCACCTGAGAGATCACGCGACGCTGCTGAGACCGACAGAGTTGCTGCTGACGAGGGCCGCGACCGCCTCCGCCCCACAGATGGAGCCCTGATGAGCACGGACACGCACCCCGCCGACAGCCACGACCTGATCCGCGTGCACGGCGCGAGGGAGAACAACCTCAAGGACATCAGCGTCGAGATCCCGAAGCGGCGGCTGACCGTGTTCACCGGCGTCTCGGGCTCGGGCAAGAGCTCGCTGGTGTTCGACACGATCGCCGCCGACTCGCAGCGGATGATCAACGAGACGTACAGCGCCTTCGTCCAGGGCTTCATGCCGACGCTCGCGCGGCCGGACGTGGACGTCCTCGACGGTCTGACCACCGCGATCATCGTCGACCAGGAGCGGATGGGTGCCAACCCGCGCTCCACGGTCGGCACCGCCACGGATGCCAACGCGATGCTGCGCATCCTGTTCAGCCGGCTCGGGAGCCCGCACATCGGCCCGCCCCAGGCGTACTCGTTCAACGTCGCCTCGATCAGCGGCGCGGGCGCGGTGACCATCGAGCGCGGCGGTCGCGAGACCAAGGAGCGTCGCAGCTTCAGCATCCTCGGCGGGATGTGCCCGCGGTGCGAGGGTCGCGGCTCGGTCAACGACATCGACCTCACCCAGCTCTACGACGCGAGCCTGTCCCTCAACCAGGGCGCTCTGACGATCCCGGGCTACAGCATGGACGGCTGGTACGGCCGGATCTTCCGAGGGTGCGGCTTCTTCGACCCCGACAAGCCGATCGCGAGGTACACCAAGCGGGAGCTCGACGCGCTGCTCTACAAGGAGCCCACCAAGATCCAGATCGAGGGCATCAACCTGACCTACGAAGGTCTGATCCCGCGGCTGCAGAAGTCCTATCTGGCCAAGGACGTCGAGGCGCTCCAGCCGCACATCCGCGCGTTCGTCGAGCGGGCCGTGACCTTCTCGACCTGCCCCGACTGCGACGGCACCCGGCTGAGCACGGAGGCCCGCTCCTCGACCATCCGGGGCAAGAGCATCGCCGACGTCTGCGCGATGCAGATCAGCGACGTCGCCGACTGGGTCCGCGAGCTGGACGAGCCGTCGGTCGCCCCGCTGCTCACCGGGCTGCAGCTCCTGCTGGACTCCTTCACCGACATCGGGCTGGGGTACCTGTCCCTCGACCGGTCGTCGGGGACGTTGTCCGGGGGAGAGGCGCAGCGCACCAAGATGATCCGCCACCTCGGGTCGTCGCTGACCGACGTCACCTACGTCTTCGACGAGCCGTCGATCGGCCTGCACCCGCACGACATCCAACGGATGAACCAGCTGCTGCTGCAGCTACGGGACAAGGGCAACACGGTGCTCGTCGTGGAGCACAAGCCGGAGATGATCACCATCGCGGACCGTGTGGTCGACCTCGGCCCCGGTGCCGGGGCGGCGGGCGGCACGGTCTGCTTCGAGGGCACGGTCGAGGACCTGCGTACCAGCGGGACCCTGACCGGCAAGCACCTCGACGACCGCGCCACGGTGAAGGACGAGGTCCGCGCACCGACCGGGGCCCTCGAGATCCGCGGAGCGACCGAGAACAACCTGCGCGACGTCGACGTCGACATCCCTCTGGGCGTCCTGGTCGTCATCACCGGCGTCGCGGGATCCGGCAAGAGCTCCCTGGTGCACGGCTCGATCCCCGCCGGTGACGGCGTGGTGTCCATCGACCAGGGCGCGATCCGTGGCTCGCGCAGGAGCAACCCGGCCACCTACACGGGCCTGCTCGAGCCGATCCGCAAGGCGTTCGCGAAGGCGAACGGCGTCAAGCCGGCCCTGTTCAGCGCCAACTCCGAGGGCGCGTGCCCGGCGTGCAACGGCGCGGGCGTCATCTATACCGACCTGGCGATGATGAGCGGCGTCGCCACCGTGTGCGAGGTGTGCGAGGGAAAGCGCTTCCAAGCGTCCGTCCTGGACTACCACCTGGGCGGTCGCGACATCAGCGAGGTGCTCGCGATGTCCGTGACCGAGGCCGAGGAGTTCTTCGGCGCGGGGGAGGCCCGCACGCCTGCCGCCCACGCGGTCCTCGCGCGGCTCGCCGACGTGGGGCTCGGCTACATCAGTCTCGGCCAGCCGCTCCCGACGCTGTCCGGGGGAGAGCGGCAGCGGCTCAAGCTGGCGACCCACATGGGGGAGAAGGGCACGGTCTACGTGCTCGACGAACCCACGACCGGCCTGCACCTCGCCGACGTCGAGAACCTGCTGGGCCTGCTCGACCGGCTCGTCGACTCCGGGAAGTCGGTCATCGTGATCGAGCACCACCAGGCGGTCATGGCGCACGCCGACTGGATCATCGACCTCGGTCCCGGCGCCGGCCACGACGGCGGCCTCGTGGTGTTCGAGGGGACACCCGCCGACCTGGTTGCCACCCGACCGACCCTGACAGGCGAGCACCTGGCCGCCTACGTCAGCGCCTGACCGAACTGACCACGAGAAGGGATCTGACCATGGCAGAGAGCAAGAAGGCCGGAGCATTCACCGAGGAAGAGCGCGACGCGATGAAGGAGCGCGCCAAGGAGACCCGCCGGGGGTCCAAGGCGGCCGACGGCGAGAGCGACCTGCTCGCCAAGATCGCCGAGATGGGTGACGCCGACCGCGCGATGGCTGAGCGGGTCCACGCGATCGTCACAGAGACGGCTCCCGAGCTGGCCCCGAAGACGTGGTACGGGCAGCCAGCGTGGGCCAAGGCCGGAAAGGTCGTCGTCTTCTTCCAGGCCGCCTCGAAGTTCAAGACCCGCTACGCGACGCTCGGCTTCAGCGAGGACGCGAACCTCGACGACGGGTCGATGTGGCCGACGTCGTTCGCGCTCGCCTCCCTGACCGCCGCCGACGAGAAGCGCATCGCGGAGCTGGTGAAGAAGGCCGTCGGCTGATCGCCGGCTACGCGGTGCGTGCGCGCAGCACCTGCCGGGCGGGGGAGAGGAGGGCCGCGTCGCGGACGTCCGCGGCCGTGGCCTTCACATAGATGCCCGTGGTCTTGAGGTCCTCGTGGCCGAGGAGCGCCTGGACGGCGGGCGCCGGTACACCGGAGCGGATGAGGCCCTTCGCATAGGTGTGCCGGAACCCGTGCGCCGACTCGCCCTCCTGCTTCGGGACCCCGGAGCGTGCGATCCACCCGTCGACGAGGTGTCGCAGGGCGCCGCGCGTCAGCGGGACCCCGTCGGCCCGACGCAGGAGGGGAGAGGCGGCGGGGAGCGTGCCGAACCGTGCCGTGCGCTCCTGGAGGTACGCCTCGACGAACGTGATCGCCTCTGGTGGCACCGGGACGATGCGCTGTCGGTTGCCCTTGCCGATGACGGACATGACGACCTCGCCGCCGGAGTCGCGTCGCAGGGACTGCTCGGTGACGGCGCACAGCTCGGCGGCACGGACGCCGGTGGTGGACAGGAGGGCGAACGTCGCGTGCTCCAGGGCGGGCCAGCGGCGGGCATGAGCCTTGCGCTCCTCCCAGACCGCTTCGGCGAGCCGCTCGAGCTCGTCGTCGTTCCAGCCGGCGGGCAGCCGCACCGGCCGCTCGGGCGCCTCGATGCGCAGCGTCGGGTCGACGCCGAGGTGACCTTCGAGCTGGAGCCAGTGGCACAGCAGGCGCAGCGTGCCCACCCGCCGTTGCGTGGTGCTCACGGCCTCCTGCATGCGGATGACGCGGTACGCGTTCTTGATCTGCGTCTCCGTCAGGTCGTCGACCAGCACGACGGTCAGCGGGTCGGGGTCGTCCGCGGTGGGCTTGTCTCCGAGGCGTCCGGTCTGCCGGGCGATGACGGTGGCCCACACGACGATGTCGCGACGGTAGTTCTCCCGTGAGCTGTCAGTCAGACCGCGACGCGTGAGTGTCGCACGGTCGATGAGGAACTGGTCGACGACCTCGCTCAGCGGCACACCCATGCTGCGCACGGTAGGTCGGCTCCGTGCCGGACCGGCGGCGCCGCGCCGTAGTTGCGCGCATAGTGTCGCGCCCGGCTGCGTCGCCGGGATCGTCAGCGGAGGACTGCCGTCGGCAGGGTCGGGCGCTCGCTGGGATGTGACGACGGCTTCACCGACGAGTCGTCGGCGGCCGTTCGTCTGGTCGTCGACGCGCGGTCAGCGACGAAGAGACGGTCCACAGGAGCGAAGAGCGCCGCAAGGGCGTCGGCATAGGGGTTCAGATGTTTCTCGCATAGTGCCGCCTATGTGCGCAAAGCCATCGTTAGCCCGCTCAAGAGGGGCCATTCGAGGAACTGGCCTGCACCGTTCCCGGCGAACTGCTCACGTCCGGCCCCGACGAACCGCCTCCGCACCACACCCGCAGTCTCGCGTTCCTGATGTCCCGTACGACGGCCCGCCGAAGTCGCCGGGCGCACAGGTGCTCCAAGGCCGGCTGGACCTCGAGCACCCGTGCAGGCGTCCTCCGACGCTGGGAATGACATAACACTGCGCACCACTGTCAGGCGCTCGGCGCCGGCATCTCCGGATCAGCTCCGATGATCACGCCGATCTCCTGCCCGGCGGTACGACGCTCCGCGTAGGCCTGCCAGTTCCGGCGGACCATCGCGGCATGCGCTCAGGCGGTCGCAGCGTTGCGCAGGGTCAGCACGTACCGTTCCTCGGTCTGCGACTGGTCGCGCGGGACCACCTGCCGTTCACCGGTACGTGTGAAGCCGGCGCGCACGAACAGGTCGCCCGCGGCGTGGTTGCCGTCCAGGAGCCACAACGACACGGTCCGGGCGTCCTGCGCGACTGCCGCCTGCCGCACGGCGTCGATCAGCGACCAGCCGACGCCGTGACGTCGTGACTCGGGTGCCACCCACAGGGCCACGATGTGCCGGTCGTCCACCGGTGAGCCGGGCTCCTGCATCATCGTGACGATCCCGCGTCCGACGCCGTCGTCGTCGACCGCGACCCACGTCGTGGTGGTCCGGATGCGCATCCGCCAGTGCGACTCGGCGAACCGTTCCTCCCGGCTCAGCGACGCCCCGTAGACGTTCGGGTCCTCCCGCAGAGCGCGCAGCCGGACATCCTGGACAAGTCTCCAGTCGTTCTCCACCACCTGTTGGACAAGCACAGTCACAGGATGCCTCACCTCGGCCGGATGGGCGCTCAGGGCTCCTCGCGCGCCGTCGGCTCACCTGCGGTTGCACCACCGTGACCAGCGGGATCGGGGACAGCGCGTGCGGCGTCGGCGATCTCCTCCTCCGGTCGGGGCGGCACGGTCTCGTCGTACTCGAGCTCAGGCACCTCGTGCCCCACGGACTCCGTCACAGCGGTCTCCTTCCGACGCCCACCAACCTACGGGCGGTGCGAGTGGTGCGACAGCCCAGCTGCCTCAGAGGTCGATACCCTCGCCGGGGTCGAGCGAGACGGGCTCCCCCGCGCCTCCCAGCCGGCCGAGCAGCCCGATCGCCATCCCCTGGCCGATAGCACTGAGCAGGGCGTCGTGGACGACGACGATCCGGCGCGGTCCCACGCTGCGCACGTAGTCGACGACCTCGCCCAGCTTCAGCCACGGAGCTCCGAGGGGCGTGCACAGGACGTCGACCTGGGCACCCGCGGGGTCGACGTAGGCGTCACCGGGGTGGAGCACACCCTGCGTCAGGTAGCCCACGTTGTGGATGCGCGGCACGTCCTGGTGGACCAGGGCGTGCCACTCCCCCAGGGCCGCCACGTCGAACCCGCCGGCGGAGAACGTGTCGCCCGCGCTGACCGGGTGCACGCGATCGGCGGGCGCGCCGGCCTCGACGAGCGCGTCGACGACGGATTGAGGTGCCCAAACCTGCACCCCGCCGCCCTGCACAGCCTCCGCGAGTGGCTCCGTCGCGACGTGGTCGGGGTGCTCGTGCGTGACGAGGACCGCCGCCACGCCGTCCAGCGCGGCCGGGAGGTCGGAGAACACCCCTGGGTCGATGACCAGGCGATCGTCGCCCCGGTCGAGTCGGATGCAGGCGTGTCCCCAGCGCGTCAGACGGATGCTCATCCGATCAGTCTGTCCTGACCAGCGCGAACGCGCGCGGCGTTTCGCTCCCGACGCGTCGCCCGGATACGGTGGCGCACGTGCTGGTGCTCGGGGTGTGCAGTCTCAAGGGTGGCGTGGGCAAGACGTCGATCACCCTCGGTCTGGCGTCGGCGGCCCTCGAGCGCGGGCTGCGCACGCTGGTCATCGACATGGACCCGCAGGGCGACAGCACCATGGCGCTCGGTGCCCGGCCGCAGGGCGGCGACGTCGCCTCGGTCCTCGACGAGCCGGGTGAGTCGACCATGGCGGCGGCGACGGTCCTGTCCTCGTGGGCCGACGACGGGCTCGACGTGCTCGCCGGCTCGGAGCGGTCGGCCGTGCACGACCGGATGGACGGCACCGACGTGGACCGCCTGCGCTTCGCGTTGTCGTGGGTGCACGGGTACGACCTCGTCATCGTCGACTGCCCGCCGTCGCTCGGCGGGCTGACCCGCACGGGTCTGGCGGCCTGCGACCGAGCCCTCGTGGTCACGGAGCCGGGGCTGTTCGCCGTCATGGCCGTCGGCCGCGCGATGCGCACCATCGACGAGCTGCGACGCGGTCCCGCGCCCGCGCTCCAGCCGCTCGGCATCGTCGTCAACCGGGTCCGCTCCCGCTCGATCGAGCAGGCGTTCCGGCTCGAGGAGCTGCAGTCCCTCTACGGGCCGCTCGTCCTCACTCCCCCGGTACCGGAACGCGCAGCACTCCAGCAGGCGCAAGGCGCTGCTCAGCCCGTGCACGCGTGGCCCGGCGCCGCGGCCGCTGAGCTGGCGCGCACGTTCGACGCGCTGCTGGACCGCGCCCTGCGGGCGCCTCGGCACTGACGCACGAAAGAGCGGCCACCCGGACGGGCGGCCGCTCCAGGGTCCGTGGGGTCAGCCGGCGGTCCGCGCCTGACGACGCAGAGCGAGCTCGTCGTGCGCCGACGGCTGGATGACGAGCTCGTCCTCCTCGTCCGCACGCTCGGTCGGCAGAGCGGCCAGCGTTCCCTCGACCTCTCGCCAGACCCGGCCGACCGCGATGCCGAAGACTCCCTGTCCGCCCTGGACGAGGTCGATGACCTCGTCGGCGGACGTGCACTCGTAGACGCTCGCACCGTCGGACATCAAGGTGATCTGCGCCAGGTCGTCGACCCCGCGCTCGCGCAGGTGGCTCACCGCGGTGCGGATCTGCTGCAGCGAGACACCGGTGTCGAGCAGACGCTTGACCACCTTGAGGACGAGGATGTCCCGGAAGCTGTACAGCCGCTGCGTGCCCGAGCCGGTTGCCGGGCGGATCGACGGCTCGACCAGACCCGTACGAGCCCAGTAGTCGAGCTGGCGGTACGTGATCCCGGCGGCCCGGCACGCGGTGGGTCCGCGGTAGCCCGTGGCGGTGTCGAGGTCGGGGAGGTCGTCGTCGAACAGCATGCCCTGAGCGCGCTGCGGCACTGCCCCGCTGACGCTCTCGGCGCTCTCGTTGCTGGTCACGAATCCTCCACTCGTCGCACGCCGGTCGGCGGACATCTCCCCCGGCTGCTTGTCAGACTAGGCCCGTGGGGGTGCAGACGCCATGACGCCCATGGGCGTGTCGCGACGGGCGAGTCTCACCTTCGACCTGAACACGAAGGTTCACCCCCCAGTACCCACGAGCAACCGTGGCCCACGCCTCAGCGACCCTCGGCGCCGCCCTGGTCGTCGGGCTCCACCCCCGTCGTGAAGTCCTCCGGTGTGACGACGTCCAGGAACCGTCGGAACCGCTCGAGATCCTGCTCCGACGTCGTGGTCCGCACCTCCACGCCCGCGACCGCGACGACCTCGGCGGAGCACAGCACCGGACATCCGAAGCGCAGCGCCATCGCGATGGCGTCCGAGGCCCGCGAGTCCACGCGGGGCCCGGTGCGCAGCACCAGCTCGGCGTGGAACACCCCGTCCTCGAGCCGGGTGATCTCCACCCTGCTCAGCCCGGATCCCGTCGCGATGAGCACGTCACGCAGGAGGTCGTGCGTCATGGGCCGCGGGGGCACGATCCCCGCCTGCGCGGACGCGATGGCGCTCGCCTCGGCGGGCCCGATGAGGATCGGGACGAGGAGCTCGGAGTCCGGGTCGAGCAGCAGCACGACGATCTCCTCGTCGGCGAGATGCTGGCGCACGCCGACGATCTCGACCGGAACCAGCTCGGCGTCCTCTCCCATGCAGCCCACGCTACGACGCGGACGCCGATCCGGCTCCCCCCGCGGGCCCGCGAACTTGGCCGGTCCCGTTACGGGGTCAGGTCGGCGACGGCCGCGCGTACGAGCGCCGTGTGCATCTGCGTGCACAGCTCGCCCACCTCGGCGGCCAACGTGCTCGCGCGCGCCCGTGACGACGCGCTGCGCTGACCGCGCCACGGCGTGACGACCTGCTCGACCAGGTCCGCCTGCCGGTCCGCGGACGTGCGGAACTGCCGCAGGTGACGCGCGTCGATGCCGTGCTCGGCCAGGGCGGCGGCCGCGACCACGATCTCCCGGGCCCACAGGTCGAACGAGCCGGAGCGGTCCACGCGCAGCACGCCCGCGGTGACGAGCTCGTCGACGAAGCCCACCTCCACCCCGGACTCGCGCGCGAGCACGTCGATCGTCCAGCGCGTCCCGGGGACCTCCCGGACCCCGTCACGCGTCGCGAGGCGCGCCCGCGGAGCCGGCTCGTCCTCCTCACCGGCGTCGAGAGCGGCCAGGCGGTCGCCGATGACCTTCAACGGCATGTACCGGTCCCGCTGCTGGCGCAGCACGAACCGCAGACGCTCGATGTCGGCCGGCGAGTACTGCCGGTAGCCCGCTGCGGTGCGCACCGGCTCGACGAGCCCCTGCTCCTCGAGGAAGCGGAGCTTGGACGTGGTGACGGCCGGGAACTCGATCTGCAGGGACGCCAGCACGTCGGAGATCCGCATCGATGCGCGGCGGGAGATCCCCCGGGGCCACGGCTCGTGCTCGCCGTCGGGCGTGACGACCTGCTGCGCCGGGGCCTGGACGCGCTGCGCACGTGCGCTCGTCACGAGGCAGCTCCCCTCGGGCCGAACGTCAGGGACCGGCCGGTCACGCGCCGGCCGCGTCGCGGTGCGGGCTGGGGTGGAACGTCATGCGGTACTTCCCGATCTGCACCTCGTCGCCCGACCGCAGCACGGACTGGTCGATGCGCGACCGGTTCACGTAGGTCCCGTTCAGCGACCCGATGTCCCGCACCACGAACGTCGTCCCCTCACGGACGAACTCCGCGTGCTTGCGTGACACCGTGACGTCGTCGAGGAAGATGTCCGCTCCCGTGGAGCGGCCCGCGACGGTCCGCTCAGCATCGAGCAGGAACCGCGCTCCGGCGCTCGGGCCACGCTGCATGACCAGAAGGGCCGACGTCGGCGGGAGCGCGTGCACCGCGGCCACCTCGTCGGGCGTCAGTCCGACAGGCGCCGACGCCTCGATCTCGACCGGCTCGATCGCTCCGAAGCTCATCGTCGTGTCGGGTCCGTAGGCGGAACGCCCGACCTGCGGGTCCTCGCCGCTCATGCCACCTCCCGGGCCCGTTCTTCACGTCGACCACCGGTGTTCCTCGGGGTCAGGCACACCCTATGCGGACCGAGCGGGTCGGCGCAGCACGTCCCGCGCTCGCACCCGGCACGATCGTGCCCGGTGGCGGCCCAGATCGGACTAATCGGTCTGCGGAGGGACCGGGGTCGCGTAGACCGGGTCCGGCACCGCGCGCACCGCGTCGACCGCGACCAGGTCGTACCGGTCCACCGACCCCTTGCCGCCGTTGTTGCGCACCTGCGCCATCGCACCGCCGGGGATCTGCAGCGCCGGCGCGATGATGTCCGGGTCGCCGATCGCGATCCATCGGTACGGCGCGGTCAGCTCGACGCCGTCGAGCACCACCGCGCCGCCCGTGCCGGTGAACGCGCTGCTCGCCGTAATGCGCTGGTCGTTGAGCTGGATCGCCTCCGCCCCGGCGTTGCGCATCTCCTCGAGCATGTTGAGCATCGTGATCGGCTTGATGAACCGGTCGGTCTCGGTGAGGGTGACGATCACCCCCGGCCCCTCGGCCGGCAAGCGGCCCGCGAGGATCCCCTGCGTCTCGGCACTGCGCCGCAGCGCGTCGAGCGCGGCCTGCCGGCGGTCCGAGCCTGAGAGCAGGTCGTCACGCTCGCGCGTGAGGTCGGCCGCCTCACGCTGGAGCGCATCCCCACGGTTGGTGGTCTCGTCGAGGATGCGGACGAGATCTCCCTGCCGCATGCCGGCGAGGTCCGTCTCTCCGGACTGCCGTACCTGCGCGACCAGGGCATAGCCCAGTACCGCGCAGAGCACGCCGGCCACGATCTGCGCCCGGGTCGCCCGCGGCTTGAGAGCCCGGCCCAGGACCGCCCACCCGCTCGGCGGCTCGGCGGGAACCTCGTCGACCGGCGGTGCGAGCTCCGTGACGTCCTGGTCAGCCGGGTCGCGGGGATCTGTGGGGACGAACACCCTGACGTCCCGGGGAGTCACGTCCGGCTCGTCGAGTGCCACCTCCGGCGGACCGCTCCCCTCAGCGGGCTCCGGCTCGTCCGACACGACGAGAGGCAGCGAGTTGGGCTCGTCCGACACCACCGGGGGCAGCGAGTTGGGCTCGTCCGGTACGACCGGCGGCAACGAGTTCGGCTCGTCCGACACGACGGGAGGCAGCGAGTTGGGCTCGTCCGACACGACTGGAGGCAGGGAGTTGGGCTCGTCCGGTACGACCGGCGGCAACCAGTTCGGCTCGTCCGAGACCACCGGGGGCAGCGAGTTGGGCTCGTCCGACACGACTGGAGGCAGGGAGTTGGGCTCGTCCGGTACGACCGGCGGCAACGAGTTGGGCTCGTCCGAGACCACCGGGGGCAGTGAGTTGGGCTCGTCGGCGGGCGGCCGGGAGTCCTGCGCGTCGCGACCCTCCTGCGGCTGCACGGTCATGCCTTGAACAGGTGACGACGGATCGACGCGGCGTTGGAGAAGATCCGGATGCCGAGCACGACCACCACGGCGGTCGACAGCTGCGTGCCGACACCGAGCTGGTCGCCGAGGAACACGATCAGCGCGGCGACGACGACGTTGGACATGAAGGAGATGAGGAACACCCGGTCGTCGAAGATCCCGTCGAGCATGGCGCGCAGCCCGCCGAAGAGGGCGTCGAGGGCCGCCACGACCGCGATCGGGAGGTACGGCTGGAGCTCCAGGGGCACGGTGGGCTGCAGGAGCAGACCTCCGACGACCCCGATGACCAGGCCGATGACTGCGATCACGTGTCGTCCCTCCCTGTCGGACCAGCAGACCCTGCCACACCGGCCTCGTCCGGCGCACCCTCGACTGCCTCGGGCTCCGGCACAGGGGTGACGGGCGCCGTGGGCACCGTCGCGGAGTACATCGTGACGAGACCCGTCCCGGGCAGCTCGAGCTTGCTCTGCGACGTCAGCTGGACGCCGATGCCCCAGGTCGTGCGCAGCGTCGCCAGGTGCTGTCCGGCGCTGGCGCGGGCCAGCTCCGTCTGCATGCCGACGGGGTCACCGATGGCCTCCACGGTGTACGGGCTGCTGAGGGCGACCAGGTCGACCAGCACAGCGTCCCCCGCGCTCCGGATCGCGGTCATCGCGGTGAGGCGCTGTCCGTTCACGGCGATGGCCTCGGCACCGGCGGCCCACAGCCCGTTCACGACGACCTGCAGGTCGACGTCCTGCACCCGCAGCGACGGGTCCACGTCGTCCGGGTCGTCGGAGGGGGCGTCGGTCAGGACGAGACGCAGCCCGCTGCCGGTGACGGGCATGACCCCGGCCGCGACCGCATCAGCCTCGATCTGGTCCCGCACAGGCTGGCCCACGTCGCCCAGGAGGTCCTCCTGCAGGGTCGCGATCTCGTTCGTCATCGTGGTGATGTCGTCCTGGAGCGCCTCCGCCTCCGCGCTGCGCTGCTCGATCTGCGACTCCAGCAGCTCTCGCGCCTCCACGACGGAGGTGGCGGGCTGGCGCAGCGCGACCGTGGCCGCCGTCGCGCCGAGACCCAGACCGATCGCGAGCACCACGAGGCCGGCGGTCGACCGGCGCGAGCGCCGCGGCTCCGAGCCTGCGGCGCGACGGGCCGCCGCCTCGGCGTAGCCGGGGTCGAGGGGACGCCGGTAGACCTCGGTGAGGAGCGTCATCGACGCGTCCGGGCTGCGCGGTGGCTCGCCGGACCCGTGCCGGCTCATGCGGCGTCCGCCTGCGTGCGCAGGAGGTGGCGCGCCTGGGTGAGGTAGACGGCGGCGGAGAACCAGTACAGCGCGACGCCCCACAGCGCGCAGGCCCACCCCACGACGCCGGCGACCGTGCCGACCCACGAGTCCCACTGCGCGAGCAGGAGCAGCGGGAAGGCGTAGAGGAGCGCGAACGTGCCGGCCTTGCCCGCGAGGTGCACCTGGAGAGGGGCGTAGCCCGCCTTGGCCAGCACGACGAGCATCACGGCGAGCACCACGTCGCGCAGGACCAGGACCCCGAGGAGCCACCACGGCACGACGCCGCTCCAGGCGAGGGCGACGAGCGTCACGATGATGAAGAGGCGGTCCGCGGCGGGGTCCAGGAGCTGACCGAGCCGGGAGACCTGGCCGAGCCGACGCGCGAGCACGCCGTCGAGCCAGTCGCTGGCGCCGGAGACCGCGAGCACCGCGACCGCCCAGCCGTCGTGGCCACGCACGATCAGCAGCGCGAACACGGGGACCAGAAGGAGCCGCACGAGGCTGATGACGTTGGGGACGGTCAGCACACGTGTGGAGACGACGTCGTTGCTCGCCACTGCCTCCCCCGTCACCGTCTCTCGTCCTGGCGGCGTCGATCCTATGCGGCCGCAGACTCCGCTCTGTCGTCGGCGCGCCCTCGGCTGCGGCGCCGGGACGGTGGTGCGACAGTTCTGGGATGGTGCACCGCAACGATCCCGACGTCATCACCCGTGTGCTGACGTCCTCGGGACGGTGGGCGGTCGTCGGTCTGTCGACCAACACCTCGCGCGCGGCGTACGGCGTCGCCAAGTACCTCCAGTCCATCGGGCACGAGATCGTGCCCGTCCACCCGCAGGCACCGACCGTGCACGGGGCGGCGGGCGTGCGCTCGCTCGCCGACGTCGACGGTCCGGTGGACGTGGTGGACGTGTTCGTGAACAGCTCGCTGGCCGGCGACGTGGTCGACCAGGCCGTCGCGATCGGCGCAAGGGCCGTGTGGCTGCAGCTCGGGGTCGTGGACGAGGCCGCGGCGGAGCGTGCGCGTGCCGCCGGGCTGGACGTCGTGATGGACGCGTGCCCGGCGATCGAGGGTCCGCGCCGCGGCCTGTGACGTTGTGCGCGACGTCACCTGGCACCTCTCTGCCGACATGGACGTGCGACCGGTAGACTCCTCCACGAATCTGGAGTTCGTCGCGTCCCCCTTCGAGGCGTCGCCACCACCGCTGAGCCGGTCGGGGCCCGCCTCGCGTCGTGTGGTCTAGGCATCGCGTGAGCGGTTGCCGCTGGGTGGTCCGGGGCTGCGACCCGCTGTTCGCCGACCCGGTGCACGGTTCAGGGCTCCGCCCCGCGATGATCGGTTCCTCAATTCATGAGCTCTGCCCTGTCCTCTGTGCCCGCTGTGCCCTCTGACGCTCCTCAGATCCCCGCTGACGCCACCTTCGCCGACCTCGGTCTGCCGCCGGCCCTCGAGGCCGCGATCTCCGACCTCGGCTTCACCGTCCCGTCCGCCATCCAGTCCCAGGCAGTCCCCGCGCTGCTGAGCGGCCGTGACATCGTCGGCGTCGCCCAGACCGGCACCGGCAAGACCGCCGCGTTCGGCCTGCCGCTCCTGGCCGCCATCGACTACGACCTGCCGGCCGTCCAGGCCGTCGTGCTGACCCCGACGCGCGAGCTCGCGATGCAGGTGGCCGACGCCATCCAGTCGTTCGCGACGCACCTGCCGGGCCTGAACGTGCTCGCCGTGTACGGCGGGTCGCCGTTCCTCCCGCAGCAGCGCGCGCTGTCCCGCGGTGCACAGGTCGTCGTCGGGACGCCCGGCCGTGTCCTCGACCACCTCGACCGCCGCACGCTGAAGATGGACAACGTCCGCTTCCTCGTGCTGGACGAGGCCGACGAGATGCTGCGCATGGGCTTCGCCGAGGACGTCGACAAGGTGCTCTCGGCCGCTCCCCGCGAGCGTCAGGTCGCCCTGTTCTCCGCCACGATGCCGCCGCAGATCCGCCGCGTCGCCGAGCAGCACCTGAACCGCCCGGTCGAGATCACGGTCTCGCGTCAGGCGTCCACCGTGACCAGCGTCCGGCAGACCTACGCCGTCGTGCCGCACCGGCACAAGACCGGCGCGCTCGCCCGCGTCCTCGCCGTGTCCCCGGCCGACGCGGCGATCGTGTTCGTCCGCACCCGCGGTGCGGCCGAGGAGGTCGGCAGCGCGCTGATCGAGCGCGGCATCTCTGCTGCGTACATCTCCGGTGACGTGGCCCAGACCGAGCGCGAGAAGATCGTCGACCGCCTACGCACGGGGGCGCTCGACGTCCTCGTCGCCACCGACGTCGCGGCGCGCGGTCTCGACGTCGACCGCATCGGTCTCGTCGTCAACTTCGACGTGCCGCGCGAGCCGGAGACGTACGTGCACCGCATCGGGCGCACCGGCCGCGCCGGGCGCGAGGGCGAGGCCCTGTCGTTCGTCACGCCGTCCGAGCAGTCCCGCCTGCGCCAGATCGAGCGCACGACGCGGCAGTCGCTGCTGCAGGTCGAGATCCCCTCGCCGGCCGAGGTCTCCGCCCACCGGGTGCAGACCCTGCTCGCCCGCACAGGTGCGCGAGCCGAGCTGGACCGCCTGGACCTGTACCGCGAGGCCATCGCGGTGCACCTCGCCCAGAACCCGGACGTCGACCCGTTCGAGCTGCTCGCCGTGGTGACCGCCCTGGCCGTGGGCGACGAGGGCCCCGTGGCCGTCCAGCACGGCGACGACCTCGACGACGCCCTCTCGCGCGCCCACCTGACCGGTGGCAGCGACCGCGGCAACGACCGGCCCGAGCGCGGCGAGCGTCGTCGCTCCGACACGCACGTCGCCGGTGGCGCGCCGCGGTGGCGCGTCGCCGTCGGGCACCGTGACGGCCTCCAGCCGGGTGCCCTCGTCGGCGCGCTCACGGGCGAGGGTGGCCTGACCGGCAAGGACGTCGGCAAGATCGACATCTTCGGCAGCTTCGCGCTCGTCGACATCCCGGCCGGGCTCTCCGCCGACGTGATCGACCGCCTCGCCCGCACGCGGGTCGCCGGCCGTCCGCTGCGCATCCGTCTCGACCAGGGACCCCGCCCGGGTCACGGCGCCTCGCGCCCGACGCACGGCCCGGCTCGCGGCCGCAGCTGACGAGCACGACCACGCCCCTGTCTCCCGGCAACCGGGAGGCAGGGGCGTCGTGCTGTCCCTATCGCAGGACGGACCCGGACCGGCCTTGCCGGGAGGCGCCGCGCAGCAGGGTGATGTCCGCCTCACGGAGCACCTCGCCCACGTCCCGGAACCCGCGGATGCTGCCGAGGACGCCGATGGCGAGCCGGGAGCCGAGCTCCTGCCGCAGCTGGTCGAGCAGGAGCGAGAGCCGAGCGGGCACCCCGCCGGGGCCGACGTCGTCCAGCAGCACCACGAAGTCGTCCTCCGCGATGCGTGCGGGGGTGTCTCCCTCGCGCAGCGGCCGACGCAGGCGCCGGACCAGCTCACGGTGCAGGTCGAGGCGTGCGTCGCTGTCCGACTCGAGCCGTCCCTGCGTCGGGATCGACGGGCCGTCGACCACCCGGACGAGGGCGAGCGCGCAGTCGTAGCCGGGGGAACGTCGGGTCCGCAGCACGGCGGCCCCGAGCCGGTCGAGGAACAGCAGCCGGTTCACCAGGCCCGTCTCCGGATCGCGCAGAGCGTCACGCTGCAGGGCGATCTCCTGCTCCTTGCGCTCCGTCACGTCCACCAGCGCACCGACGAGGCGCGCCGGGCAGCCGGCGTCGTCCAGCACGGTGACCGCGCGACACAGCATCCACCGGTAGTCGCCGGACGACGTCCGGACGCGGTGCTCGAGCTCGAGCGGCGAGCCGGCGCCGGCCAGCTGCGAGGCGATCGACGCCGACAGCTCATCGCGGTCGGCGGGGTGCACGCGTTCGAGCCACTCCCCCGGCGAGTCGCCGATGACGTCGTCGTCGTAGCCCAGCGTCTGCTTCCAGCGTGGCGAGTAGTACACCGTGCCGGCCGAGACGTCCCAGTCCCACGTCCCGTCGTGCGCGGCCATGGACGCCAGCGCGTACCGCTCCTCGCTCGCCCGCACCGTGTCGGCCAGAGACCGTTCCCGGGCAGCTGCCTGCTCCAGCGCGCGGCGCTGCTCGCGCAGGTTGGCCAGCAGCCGCTCCTGGTCGAGGGCGACCGCCAGCAGCGCGGCCCAGTGGTTGAACCGGTCCCGCGCGCTGGTGGCCCGTGTCTCCACGGTGCCGTCGATGGCGAGCAGACCCCAGTCGCTGCCACCGAAGGTCACCGGGACAACGAACGTCAGCTCGTTGGACCCGACCGTGCCCGCACGCGTGAGAGCAGCCGGCGGGAACTGGCTGGCGGTCGTCCGCACGCCGACCAGGCGCGAGAGGGTGCCGGAGGTGTCGTGCACACCGACGATCTCCATCTCGCGGTCCCCCGGCCCTCGGTCCGCCCCGAGCCACAGCCCGAGACAGGCGTGGCCGCGGACACCGCGCGGGAGCCAGCCCAGCGCGCGAGGGCTGGCCCCGTCGCCGCGCAGGAGGTCCATGTCGACCTCGTACTGGTCCACGATCGTGCGCTCGAGCTGGCCGCTGCGCGCCAGCATGGCGCGGGTGCAGCCCTTGGTCAGGGCGAGGAGCACCTCGGTGACGGCGCGACGGACGGCAGTCTCGTGCTCCGGACGCGAGAGCGCTTCCACCACGTCAGCCTCCACCCCACGCAGGCAGAGAACCAGCTGTTCGAGCGCCTCGGGGTGCGGTTGCATCGCGGACGTGACGTCGGCGAGCCGGGCGAGAGTGGCGGTGCCGGGGACCGACCCGCGCTCCGCCGCCGTCTCGATGGGCTCCACGACGGCGTGCCACCACGTCTCGCGCGGCGCCACACCGGTCCGTCGCGCGCCGCCCACGCCGGTGGGACCGACGAACGCGGTGCCCGCGAGGGCGCGCAGCACCTGGTAGCCGCTCCGGCTGCCCGCGCCGGACCCTGCCGCTGGTGCCGACCGGGCGGACTCGGTGCAGCCGCACGACTCGCGCAGGACGAGCGTGGACGGGGCGCGGTACTCGCCGCCGGGGACGTCCTCACCGCGCATCCGGGACAGCAGCAGGGACACCGCCGTCTCGCCGACACGGTCGTAGTGCGCGTCGACCGTCGACAGCCGGGGCGTCACCCGAGCCCCGGAGTCGGCGTGGTCGAACCCGATCACGGCCTGGTCCCGCGGGAGCACGAGGCCGGCGGCCCGCAGCGCGCGCTGGAAGCCGATCGCGTTCCGGTCCGTCGCCGCGATCACCGCGGTCGTCGGGGACCCGGCAGCGAGCATGCGGGCAGCGGCGTCCGCGCCCCCCTGCTCGTGGTTGTCCGAGGACTCGTAGATCCAGCCGTCCGGAGGCTCGATGCCGTGGTCGGCGAGCGTCGCGCGGTAGGCGGCGAACCGCTCACGCATGTCGCGCTGCGTCAGGCAGCCGACGAAGCCGATCGCCGTGTGACCGTGCCCGAGGAGGTGCTCGACGGCTGCGCGCACCCCGCCGAGGTTGTCGGGCAGGACGACCGCGTCGTCGCCGGACTGCGGCTCCTCGCTCACGAGCACGAGAGGCAGCCCCCACTGCTGCACCGACGCCAGCCGGTCGCTGCGCAGCGCCTTGCCGACCACGACGAGGCCGTCGACGGCACCGAGGGCCACGGGCGCGTCGAGGATCGACTCGTCCGGGTACCTCTCCCTGTCGAGCCCCGCCGGGTACGTCTGCACCGCGACCACGCGATGTCCGGCCGCCCGTGCTGCTCGTGCCACCCCCGCGATCAGGGCTCCGAAGTAGAACCCGCCGACCACCGGCGAGAGCACACCGATGGTCCGTCTCGCCGTCGGTGAGACCGGTCCGCGCCGCACTGTTCCCATGACCCCACATCCCTCGCCCACGTCGTCGGAGCCGAGATGATGCATTTCACCCGCATCGGGCGACACACTAGGTGATCGTGGTCACACCTGCATATGACTCCGGAGTACCCGGCTCTTCCGCGTCGCCTTCGACGCCGTCGTCCGGGCCGTCCTCCCCCGCCCCTTCCCATGCCCCGACCCAGGCGCCGGCGCGCCGTCCGACGATCACCGACGTGGCCCGTGCCGCGGGTGTCTCGATCGCCGTCGTGTCGTACGCGCTCAACGGTCGACCGGGCGTCTCCGCAGCAACCCGTGAACGCGTCCTGCGGGTCGCGGACGAGTTCGGCTGGCGGCCCAGCGCGGCCGCGCGGTCGATGCGCACGGGACCGCGAGCGATCGGTCTCGTGTTCGACCGCGGCGCCGCCGGACCGGTGGCCCAGGCCACCGGGGTGCTCGAGTTCGTCATCTCGCTGCAGGAGGTGCTGGCGACCCGCAACCTGGCGCTCGTGCTCCAGCTCGTCGACGGCCCGGAGGCCGCCGTCGCCCTGTACGGGGAGTGGTGGGCCGAGCGTCGGTTCGACGTCATGGTCGTCACGGACGTGCTCGCGGAGGACCCGCGGATCGACGCGCTCCGCCGTCTGCGCGCTCCCGCGGTGATCGTCAGTGCAGGTCAGAGCGATGCGGACCTCGCCGCGGTGACGCTCGACGACGCCGAGGCGTTCGTCCGTGTGGGCCGTTACCTGCTCGAGCTGGGGCACCGGCACGTGGCCCTGGTGAGTGGACCCAAGGAGCTCGTGCGGACCAGGGAGCGCTTCGCCGCGCTCACGGGGGTGCTCGACGCGGCCAGCGGTGTGCTCGTCCACGAGGCCACCGGGGGGACCGCCGAGGAGGCCGCGGTGGCGACCAGACGGTTGCTGACCGGTGGCCGTGCGCCGACCGCGATCGTGTACGACTCGGACCAGATGGCGGTCGCTGCACTCGACGTCGCACGCCGGACGGGCCTCGCGGTGCCGTGGGACCTGTCGGTGATCGCGGGCTCGGACTCGGCCCTCTGCCGGCTCGCGACACCGTCGATCACGACACTCCCCTCGGCCCAGCGCGAGCTCGGGACCGCGACCGGCGAGGCGGTGCTCGCGGTGCTCGACGGCGACCTCCGAGCACGTCGGGATCTCCAGATCGGCGGCCTCGCGGTGCGCGGGAGCACGGGTCCACGATCAAGATGAGAACGCTCTCATGCGTGTTTCAGTTTGGTAACGACGGGAACCTAAACGATTCGCCCCGTGCCGCCCGGAAAGTCCGCATGGTGATCTACGTCCAGTCGCCGTGGACTTTCCCGGCCGACATGCGCCCGGACGGGACGGCCGACCGGGCACGCCGAACGACACCCGGAGGACTACGTGTCCACACACGGCAAGAGAGCGGTGAGGCAGCGCTTGCGCGCGGCCACCACCGCAGCAGCAGCGATGGCGCTGCTCGCAGCCCCCCTGTGCATCACGACGAGCGCGAGCGCGGCCGAGTCGCACGTCGACAACCCGTTCGCGGGCGCGACGCAGTACGTCAACCCCACGTACGCGGCAGCGGTTGAGAGCGCTGCCACACGTGCCGGCGACGCCACCCTCGCCGCGAAGATGCGGACGGTGGCCAAGCAGCCGACCGCCGTCTGGATGGACCGGATCAGTGCGATCACGGGCAACGCCGACGGCAACGGCCTGAAGTTCCACCTGGACAACGCCGTTGCCCAGAAGGGCTCCGGCCCGATCGTGTTCAACCTGGTCATCTACGACCTGCCCGGCCGCGACTGCTTCGCCCTCGCGTCGAACGGGGAGCTCCCCGCCAGCGACGCCGGCCTGGCTCGGTACAAGACCGAGTACATCGACGCCATCGCGGCGCTCCTGGCCGACCCGAAGTACCAGGACATCCGGATCGTCGCGACGATCGAGCCCGACTCGCTGCCGAACCTCACGACGAACCTCTCGGAGGCTGCCTGCGCGCAGGCAGCGCCGTACTACAAGGCCGGCGTGAAGTACGCGCTCGACAAGCTGCACGCCATCCCGAACGTCTACAACTACATCGACATCGGCCACTCGGGCTGGCTCGGCTGGGACAGCAACGCCGGTCCCTCCGCCACGCTGTTCGCCGACGTGGCCAAGTCCACGACCGCGGGCTTCGCGTCGATCGACGGCTTCGTGAGCGACGTCGCCAACACGACGCCGCTGGTCGAGCCGTACCTCCCGGACTCCACGATCTCCGTCGGTGGCACGCCGATCCGGTCGAGCTCGTTCTACGAGTGGAACTTCGACTTCGACGAGGTCGACTACACGGCCCACATGTACAAGCTGCTCACCGCGGCCGGGTTCCCGTCGTCGATCGGCATGCTCGTCGACACGTCGCGCAACGGCTGGGGCGGCTCCGCTCGTCCGACCGCCGTGTCGACCAGCACCAACCACAACACCTACGTCAACGAGTCGAAGGTGGACAAGCGTGTCCACCGCGGCGCGTGGTGCAACCCGCTCGGCGCGGGCATCGGCGAGCTCCCGCAGGCAACGCCCTCGGGCTACGCCAGCTCCCACCTCGACGCGTTCGTCTGGATCAAGCCCCCGGGTGAGTCCGACGGTGCGTCCACCGAGATCGAGAACGACCAGGGCAAGCGGTTCGACCGCATGTGCGACCCGACCTTCGTGTCGCCGAAGCTGAGCAACCAGCTCACCGGCGCCACGCCCGGTGCACCGCTGGCCGGCCAGTGGTTCGAGGCGCAGTTCAAGACCCTCGTCGCCAACGCCTACCCGGCCATCCCCGGTGGCACCCCGCCGACCGACACGACGGCGCCGTCGGCTCCGACGGGCCTCACGGCGGGCACCACCACGACGACGTCGGTCCCGCTGTCCTGGACCGCGTCCACCGACAACGTGGCCGTCACCGGCTACGACGTCTACCGCGGCACCACCCTGGTGGGTACCTCCACCACGACGAGCTACACCGTGACCGGCCTGTCGGCCGCGACCGCGTACTCGTTCACGGTCCGCGCCAAGGACGCCGCCGGCAACGTGTCGTCCGCGTCCAGCGCCGTCTCGGCCACCACGCAGACCGGCACGGTCACGGACACGACGGCGCCCTCGGTGCCGACGGGTCTGACGGCGGGCACCACCACCCAGACGTCCGTCCCGCTGTCCTGGACCGCGTCGACGGACAACTCCGGTGGCTCCGGCCTGGCCGGCTACGAGGTCTACCGCGGCTCCACCCTGGTGGGCACGACGACCTCCACGAGCTACACCGTGACCGGCCTGTCGGCCGCGACCGCGTACTCGTTCTCGGTCAAGGCCAAGGACCTGGCGGGCAACGTCTCCGCCGCGTCCTCGTCGGTCTCGGCCACCACCCAGACCGGCACGGTCACGGACACGACGGCGCCCTCGGCTCCGACGGGTCTGACCGCCGGTACCACCACCACGACGTCGGTCCCGCTGTCCTGGACCGCGTCCACCGACAACGTGGCCGTCACCGGCTACGACGTCTACCGCGGCACCACCCTGGTGGGGACCACGACCTCGACGAGCTACACCGTGACCGGCCTGTCGGCCGCGACCGCGTACTCGTTCACGGTCAAGGCCAAGGACGCCGCCGGCAACGTGTCCTCCGCCTCCAGTGCCGTCTCGGCCACCACGCAGACCGGTACCTCCACGGGTGCGTGCTCGGTCAAGTACACGGCGAGCAGCTGGAACACCGGCTTCACGGCGTCGGTGAAGGTCACCAACACGGGGACCTCCGCCCTGTCCAGCTGGTCGCTCGGCTTCTCGTTCGCCAACGGCCAGAAGGTCACCCAGGGCTGGAGCGCCGACTGGTCGCAGTCCGGCACGGCCGTCACGGCGAAGAACGCCGCATGGAACGGCACCCTCGGTGCCGGTCAGAGCGTCGACATCGGGTTCAACGGGTCGCACTCGGGCACCAACAACGCGCCCACGGCATTCACCCTCAACGGTGCTGCCTGCACCACCGCGTGATCTAGCGGCATGACGAGCGGGGGTCCTCCAGCGGAGGGCCCCCGCTCTGCATGCCGGGTCGTACTGAAACCCTTCAGCACCGAGGAGAACCGTGTCCCCCACCCATCGCCTACGCATACTCGCGACGAGCGTCGCCGCGACCGCCGCCCTGGCCGCGCCTCTCGTGATCGGAGCGGTGCCCGCCAGCGCCGCGACCGGTGACGACTGGCTGCACGTGTCGGGCAACAAGATCGTCGACGAGTCCGGCAAGGAGGTGCTGCTGACGGGCGCCAACTGGTTCGGGTTCAACGCGAGCGAACGCGTCTTCCACGGCCTCTGGTCCGCCAACATCACGACGATCACCAAGAGCATGGCCGACCGCGGCATCAACACCGTCCGGGTGCCGATCTCCACGCAGCTGCTGCTGGAGTGGAAGGCGGGGACGTTCCTGAAGCCGAACGTCAACACGTACGCCAACCCCGAGCTCGAGGGAAAGAACAGCCTCCAGATCTTCGACTACTGGCTGACGCTCTGCGAGAAGTACGGCATCAAGGTCTTCCTCGACGTGCACAGCGCGGAGGCCGACAACTCCGGCCACGTCTACCCCGTCTGGTGGAAGGGGTCGATCACCACCGAGGACGTCTACGCCGGCTGGGAGTGGGTGGCCGCTCGGTACAAGAACAACGACACGATCGTCGGCGCGGACGTCAAGAACGAGCCGCACGGGACGCAGGGTTCCACCGAGCGCGCCAAGTGGGACGGCTCGACGGACAAGGACAACTTCAAGCACTTCGCTCAGACGGCGGGGCGCAAGATCCTGGCCATCAACCCGAACTGGCTGATCTTCGTCGAGGGCATCGAGGTCTACCCGAAGGAGGGGGTGTCCTGGACCTCGACCGGTCTGACGGACTACTACGGCACCTGGTGGGGCGGGAACCTGCGCGGTGTCCGCGACTTCCCGATCGACCTCGGAGCCAACCAGGACCAGCTCGTCTACTCCCCCCACGACTACGGACCGCTCGTGTTCGAGCAGAAGTGGTTCCAGGGCACGTGGGACCGGTCGACGCTCGAGCGTGACGTCTGGGACCCGAACTGGCTGTACCTGCACAAGGAGAACATCGCACCGCTGCTCATCGGCGAGTGGGGCGGCTTCATGGACGGCGGCCGCAACGAGAAGTGGATGGTCGCCATCCGCGACCTCATCGTCGACCGCCGGCTGAGCCACACCTTCTGGGTGCTCAACCCGAACTCCGGGGACACCGGCGGCCTGCTCAACTACGACTGGACCACCTGGGACGAGCCCAAGTACGCCCTGCTCAAGCCGTCGCTGTGGCAGGACGGCGGCAAGTTCGTCGGCCTCGACCACGCTGTGCCGCTGGGTGGCGTCGGCAGCACCACGGGCAAGTCCGTGTCGGACGTGGGTGGACAGACCGGCGACACCACCGCCCCGACCATCCCGGCCAACCTCGCTGCGGGAACGCCGTCGACCACGAGCATCCCGCTCACCTGGTCGGCGTCGACCGACAGCGGTTCCGGTGTGGCCGGCTACCAGGTGTACCGGGGCACGACGCTCGTCGGGAGCACGACGTCGACGAGCCTGACCGTGAGCGGTCTGTCCCCGGACACCGCGTACTCGTTCTCGGTGCGGGCCAAGGACGTGGCCGGCAACGTGTCGGCGGCCTCCACGGCCGTCACCGCGCGCACGGCCGTCGTCACCGGTGGCGACACCGTCGCACCGAGCGTCCCGACCGGGCTCGAGGCCGGTACGGGGACGACGACGTCCATCCCGCTGCGGTGGACCGCGTCGACCGACAACTCCGGTGGTTCGGGTGTCGCCGGGTACGACGTGTACCGCGCGGGCACGCTGGTCGGCAGCAGCACGACGCCGAGCTTCACGGCCACGGGTCTGGCGGCCGGGACCTCGTACGTGTTCACGGTCGTGGCCAAGGACGTCGCCGGCAACCGATCGGCCGCGTCCACGGCCCTGACCGCGTACACGGCTCCTGACGTGGCCACCGGCTCGTGCGCGGTGACCTACACCGCGAACAGCTGGAGCACCGGCTTCACGGGCGCCGTGAAGATCACCAACACGGGAACCAGCCCGCTCGCGGGATGGACGCTGGCCTTCACGTACGCGAACGGTCAGAAGGTGACGCAGGGCTGGAGCGCCACCTGGTCGCAGACGGGTGCCACCGTCACCGCGACCGGTGTGGCGTGGAACTCGACGCTGGCGCCCGGTGCCAGCACCGAGATCGGGTTCAACGGCACGCACACCGGCACCAACACGGCACCGACCGCGTTCACGGTGAACGGGGCGGCCTGCACGGTGAAGTGACGGCGCGGCGCGCGGGGGTCCGGCTGCGGGCCCCCGCGCGTCAGCTCACGGCGTCCGTCACCGCGGCGACGAGCTCGTCGATGTCGGCGTCCGTGGTGTCGAACGAGCACATGAGCCGGACCTCGCCGGTCTCGACGATCCAGTCGTAGAACCGCCACCGTCGCCGCAGGATGTCCGCGACGCCGGGCGGGAAGATCACGAAGATGCCGTTGGCCTGCGTCGGTCGGGTCACCTGGACGCCGGGCAGGTCCTCGATGCCGGCACGCAGCCGCGCCGCCATCGCGTTGGCGTGCTGGGCGGACCGCAGCCAGAGGTCCCCCTCGTACAGGGCAACGAGCTGCGCGGACACGAAGCGCATCTTCGAGGCGAGCTGCATGTCCATCTTGCGCAGGTAGGTCAGACCGCCGTCGGCCGCGGGGTCGAGCACGACGACCGCCTCACCGTAGAGCAGGCCGTTCTTCGTGCCGCCGAGCGACAGGAGGTCGACGCCGGCATCGGTGGTGAACGCACGCAGGGGCACGCCGAGGCTCGCGGCCGCATTCGAGATCCGGGCTCCGTCGAGGTGCAACCGCATCCCGTGCTCGTGGGCCTGGTCGGCCAGCGCGCGCACCTCGTCGGGCGTGTACAGCGTGCCCAGCTCGGTCGACTGGGTGATCGACACGACGCCCGGCTGGGCACGGTGCTCGTCGCCGAACCCCCACGCCTGCGTCGCGACGAGCTCAGGGGTGAGCTTGCCGTCGGGCGTCGGCACGGTCAGCAGCTTGATGCCACCCATCCGCTCCGGGGCACCGTTCTCGTCGGTGTGGATGTGCGCGGTCTCCGCACAGACGACCGCACCCCACCGCGGCAGCACGGACTGCAGCGACAGCACGTTGGCGCCGGTGCCGTTGAACACCGGGAACACCGTGGCCGCCTCGCCGAAGTGCTGCACCACCACCTCGTGGAGCCGGGAGGTGTAGACGTCCTCGCCGTAGGCGGTCTGGTGGCCACCGTTGGCCTCGGCGATCGCGGCGAGCACCTCGGGGTGCACCCCCGCGTAGTTGTCGGAGGCGAAGTCGCGGCGGTCGGCATCGTGCAGTCGGGTCACCGGGACAGTCTCCCCGACGAGTGCCGTCCACAGGCGCACGCCGAGCGGGTGCGGCATGATCCGACCAGATCAGAGGAGGACGACGGTGGTGCACCAGCAGGATGCTGACGCGGACGACGGCAGGGACGAGACCCACAACGAGCGGGCCGACCGGAACTGGAACGAGCTGCTGCAGGAGCTCCGGGTCACGCAGACCGGGACGCAGATCCTCACCGGCTTCCTGCTGACCATCCCGTTCCAGCAGCGGTTCGCGGACCTCGACGCGTTCCAGACGGACCTCTACCTGGTGCTCGTGGTCCTCGCGGTGCTGGCGACGGCTCTGTTCGTCGCGCCCGTGAGCCTGCACCGCATCCTCTTCGGCCGGCGGCTCAAGCCCGAGCTGGTCACCGCCGGGGGCCGGTTCGCCCGCGCGGGTCTCCTGGTGCTCGCCCTCGTCATGGCCGGCAGCGCGATGCTCATCTTCGACGTCGTCCTGTCACGCGACGCTGGACGTGCCGTGGGGATCGCGTCGCTGGTGCTGCTGTTCGCGTCGTGGTGGGTGGTCCCCCGGGTCATCGCCAGCCGCGCCCGGGACTGACCTACGCACGAGGCCGGACCACCGCCAGGTCGAGCGATACGGTCGCCGGGTGACCGAGGACTCGCCGATGCGCTTCCGAGAACCTGCGGCGCTCGCCTGGCAGTCCCCCGTGGAGGTCGTCTGCCCGCGGTGCGGAAGTCGCGCGACCGTCCGAGAGAACGATGTCGGCTACCGGCTTACGTGCACCCGCTGTCCGCTGGCCGTCGACGGGGGCAGCGAGAGGCACGTCCTCGTCGACGGACGCCTGGTCGTCCTGCAGTGGAAGCACGGCGCGTGGCACGACCCTGCCGTGGACCGGTACGTGTCCGTCTTTCGCGCCAGGGAGGGTGAGGAGCCCGTCTTCGGCCTGCCGCTCTGGCTGCGCACCGAGTGCTGCGGCGGTCACCTGCTGTGGGCCAACAACGAGGAGCACCTGGGCTACATCGAGAGCTATGTCGGCGCCACGCTTCGGGAGTCTGTGGGACTGTCGACCGTCCTACCGACGTGGATGAAGCTCGCCAAGAATCGCGAGGACATCCTCCGGTCGCTCCACCGCCTCCGGACGACGCTCGCCCCGGGGTGAACCGCTCTCAGGAAGCGGCAGCCGCCCGGCACGATGCGCAGGTGCCGACGAGCTCGATCGTGTGGTCGACGTCGTCGAAACCGTGCGCGGCGCCGACCTGTGCGGCCCACGCCTCGGCCTGACCGGCCTCGATCTCGACCGTGCGGCCGCACGACCGGCAGACGAGGTGGTGGTGGTGGCTGCGCTGCTCACAGCGGCGGTAGACCGACTCGCCGTCCTCGGTGCGCAGGACGTCGACGTCACCGTGCTCGGACAGGCTCTGCACGGCCCGGTACACGGTGGCCAGGCCGACGCTGGACCCACGGGCCCGGAGCATCTCGTGGAGCTGCTGGGCGCTGCGGAACTCGTCGACGTCCTCGAGCAGGTCGAGGATCTCGGCGCGTTGCCGCGTCTGACGGGGGACCACGACCATCGCGCCGACCTTCCTTCCTGAGACTGGTTCCCACTATAACGCGACCGGGCCCCCGATCCCGGAGGATCGAGGGCCCGGTCGAGGGTGCTGAGGTCAGCCCTGGACGGCGCGCTTGAGGGCGCTGCCGGCGGTGAGCTTCACGCGGTAGCCCGCGGGGATCTCCAGCTTCTCGCCCGTCTGGGGGTTGATGCCGGTGCGAGCACCACGCTCGGCGCGGGCCACGGCCAGGAAACCGGGGATCGTGACAGCCTCGCCGGCGGCGAGGTTCTCGACGAGGACCTCCTGGAAGGCCTTGAGGGCCTTGTCCGCGTCGGTGTTGGTGAGGCCGGTCTTGGCCGCGACGGCCTGGACGAGCTCGGTGCGGTTCACGCTCACTGGATGTGCTCCTCTGTGTTCACTCGGACATGCAGGCCCACTACCGGGCCGTTCCCCGGGGCGCGCAGCAGTGCCGCGAGCAACGGGGACGATCGGCTGACACTAACCCGACAACCGCAGGAATCCGTGCATCGGGCGTGTCGCGTCACCTGTGCGTTCGCGCCAGGAGGTCCTCCACCGGCCACGTCGTGATCACCCGCGCGGGGTCCAGGTCGTGCTGCGCGGCGCGTTCGCAGCCGGCGCCGAGCCAGTCCAGCTGACCCGGTGCGTGGGCGTCCGTGTCGATGGAGAAGTCGCAGCCGGCCTCGATCGCGACGGCGAGCAGCTCGTGCGGCGGGTCCAGGCGGTCGGGGCGGCAGTTGATCTCCACGGCGACACCGTGCTCCGCGCAGGCGTCGAACACCGCACGCGCGTCGAACTCGCTCTGCGGCCGGCTCTTGCCCTTGATCTGCCGGCCGGTGCAGTGCCCGAGGACGTCGGTGCGCGGGTTGCTCACCGCGGCGATCATCCGTCGGGTCATCGGACCCGACTCCATGCGGAGCTTCGAGTGGACCGACGCGACCACGACGTCGAGCTGGTCCAGCAGGTCCGGGTCCTGGTCGAGCCCGCCGTCGTCGAGGATGTCGACCTCGATCCCGGTGAGCACCCGGAACGGACCGACGGCGCCGTTCAGCGCCCTGACCTGGTCCAGCTGGGCACGCAGCCGCGCGGCGGACAGCCCGTTGGCCACGGTCAGCCGGGGCGAGTGGTCGGTGATGGCGAGGTACTCGTGCCCCAGCTCGAGGGCGGCCAGGACCATCTCCTGGATCGGTGTCTTCCCGTCCGACGCCTCGGTGTGCGAGTGCAGGTCGCCGCGGAGCCGCTCCCGCAGCTCGGCGGCGCGGGGGTCCAGCGTGGTCCCGTGCTCGGCCTCGAGCTCGTCCAGGTACTCCACCGGCTTGCCCCGCAGCACGTGGGCGACCACATCCGCGGTACGCGCCCCGACCGCCGGAAGGTCGGCCAGCGACCCCGAGGCGGCCAGCGCGGCCAGACGGTCGGGCGCCTGCCGTTCGATACTGCGGGCGGCCCCACGGAACGCCTCGCTGCGGTACGGGCTCGCCTGGGCGCGCTCCAGCAGGAAGGCGATGCGGCGCAGGGCCGCGACAGCCTCGGCCTGCCGGTCGGCGGACGAGCCGCTCACGACGCCTTACGACGCGTCTTGCGCGGGGTCGGCTCGTCCTCGTCGGCCTTCTTCTTCGGCTTCGCCTTGGCCTTCGGCTTCTCCTCCGCCTCGGGCTCAGGTGCCTCACCGCGTGCTCCGCGCGCCTTCTCGACGCTGCGCTGCAGGGCCGCCAGGAGGTCGACCACGTCTCCCCCGCCGTCGCCCGCACCCTCCTCGCCGACCGGCACCGGGACCGCACGGGTGCTGCCCGACGACACCTTGGCCTCGATGAGCTGCTCCAGGGCGCCCGCGTAGCGGTCCTCGTACTGCGACGGGTCGAAGTCGGCCGCGAGCGAGTCCACCAGCGACGCCGCCATGGCGAGCTCCTGCGGACGGACCGAGACGTCCTCGTCGAGCACCGGGAAGTCGGCGGCGCGGACCTCGTCGGGCCACAGGAGCGTCTGCATGACGATGACGTTGTCGCGGACGCGCAGGATCGCCATCGACTCGCGCTGACGCAGCGCCACCTTCACCACGGCGACACGGTCGGCCTGCTCGAGCGCACCGCGCAGCAGCGCGTACGGCTTGGCGGCCGTCTTCTCCGGCTCCAGGTAGTACGTCTTCTGGAGCAGGATCGGGTCCACCTGGTCGACCGGGACGAACTCCAGCACCTCGATCTCGCGCTCGGTGGACAGCGGCAGCGAGCGGAAGTCCTCGTCGGTGAGCACGACGAGCTCGCCGTCGTCGGTCTCGTAGCCCTTGGCGATGTCCGACATCTCGACAGGCTCGCCGTCGATGCTGCAGAACTTGCGGTACCGGATGCGCCCGCCGTCCTCCTTGTGCACCTGGTGCAGGGTGACCTCGTGCTCCCCCGTCGCCGAGTACAACCGCACCGGGACGTTGACCAGCCCGAAGGCGACCGCGCCCTTCCAGATCGCTCGCATGGCCGTGTCCTCCAGTGATGGCTGCTGGGCGTGTTGGTACCAAGCCGCGCCGGCGCGGCCTCCTATGGGCAGGATGGACCCGTGGAGCCCATGCTCGCCACCCCTGCGACCGGTCCGGCGGAGCTTCCGCGCGGGCCGGAGTGGGCGTACGAGGTCAAGTGGGACGGTGTGCGGGCGCTCGCGGACACCACGTCGGGCCGGCTTCGCCTCTGGAGCCGCAACGAGCGTGAGATCACCGCGGCGTACCCCGAGCTGCGCGGGCTGGAGGGGATCCAGGGCGCGGTGCTCGACGGGGAGATCGTCCTGATGGCCGACGGGATCCCGTCGTTCACCGCGCTCGCGGAGCGCATGCACGTGCGTGATCCGCGCCGCGCCGAGGCCCTCGCAGCCCAGCGCCCGGTGACGTTCCTCGTGTTCGACGTGCTCCGGTTGTACGGCGTCGACCTCACGCGCAGCACCTACGACGAGCGCCGAGACACGCTGTCCCGCCTCGAGCTCCCCGACCGGGTCGAGCTCTCCCCGGTGTACCCCGACGGGCAGGAGCTGTGGGAGGTCACCAAGCAGTTCGGGCTGGAGGGCGTCGTCGCCAAGCGCCGGTCCTCGCCGTACGTGCTCGGCCGACGTTCACCCGACTGGGTCAAGGCCCCGCACCGCCGCACCCGCGCGGCTCTCGTCGGCGGCTGGCGCGAGGAGACCAACGGCTCGGGCCGGATGGGGGCGGTCCTGTTCGGTGCGCGCGACGCCGACGGAGCGCTGCGCTACCTCGGCCGGGCCGGCAGCGGGCTGACCGGGCGACGTGCCACCGACCTGCTCAAGCTGCTGGTGCCGCGCAGCGACTCCCCCTTCGACGACGAGGTCCCGGCCGTCGACGCGCGCGGCACCCGCTGGTGCGAGCCGACAGTCGTCGTCGACACGCTGTACCTCGCTCGCAACCCGACCGGTCGGCTGCGCCAGCCGGTGGTGCGGGCCGTCCGCACCGACACCGACGCCGACCCGTGGGAGCAGCCGTGACGCCAGAACGCCAGATGGTCGACGTCGAGGGTCGTCAGGTCCGGGTCAGCCACCTGGAGAAGGTCATGTACCCGTCGACCGGGATGACCAAGGCCGAGGTCATGAACTACCTCGTGCAGGTGGCCCCGGCGCTGCTCCCCCAGCTGCGCGACCGGCCCGTGACCCGGATCCGGTGGCCCGACGGCGTGGCGGGCGAGAAGTTCTTCGAGAAGAACACGCCGCGCGGCGCCCCGGAGTGGGTCCGTCGGCAGAAGCTGCGGGCGGCGCCGGGCGCGGAGGACGAGGGCGCCGAGCTGGAGCTGCCCTTCCTCGACGACCTCGCCGGGCTCGTGTGGGCCGCGAACCAGGGGGCGCTCGAGCTGCACACACCGCAGTGGCGCGTCGGGCCGCGCGGCAAGATCCACACGCCCGACCGGCTGGTGGTCGACCTGGACCCGGGCGCACCGGCCGGGCTGACGGAGTGCGCGGCCGTCGCGCACCTCGTCGCGGACCGCCTGCGCGAGGACGGGCTCGACACGACCGTGCCCGTCACCTCCGGCAGCAAGGGCATGCAGCTCTACGCGCCGCTCCCCGGGAACCAGACGGTCATGGAGATCCGGCAGTACGCCCGCGACGTGGCGTACGAGATCGCCGCGGCGCACCCCGGACAGGTGGTCGCGATCATGAAGAAGGACCTGCGCGGCGGCAAGGTGCTCATCGACTGGTCGCAGAACCACCCCGCGAAGACCACCATCACGCCGTACTCGCTGCGCGGTCGGGACGTCGCGCACGTCGCCGCGCCCCGGTGGTGGGACGAGGTCGGGCCGGGGCTGCAGCAGCTGACCCCCGACGAGGTGGCTGCGCGGCTCGCCGACCGGGGGGACCCGTTCGCCTGACCCGTTCGGATGGCGACACCGTCGCAGGTGGGGCAGCGTGGGTGTCAGCCGGGATCGACCCCGCACGAACACGAGAAGGAGCCCTCGATGGTGCTGCCGAAGTACACCGTCCCGTCCCTCACCCTCCAGCAGGGTGCCGACGTCGCCGCCGTCCTGCAGCAGCGGCTGGATGCGCTGAACGACCTGGCACTGACGCTCAAGCACATCCACTGGAACGTCGTCGGACCGCACTTCATCGCCGTGCACGAGATGCTCGACCCGCAGGTCGACGCGGTGCGGCTGATGGTCGACGCGATCGCCGAGCGCATCGCCACCCTCGGGGTCGCCCCGGTCGGCACACCCGGCGCGCTGGTGCAGAACCGCACCTGGGAGGACTACTCCATCGGCCGCGACAGCGCGATCGCCCATCTCGGCGCTCTCGACGTCGTCTACATCGGCGTCATCGAGGACCACCGCAAGGCCGCCAAGGACGTCGAGGAGATCGACGACGTCACCAACGACCTGCTGGTCGGCCACCTGCACGAGCTCGAGCTGTTCCACTGGTTCGTCCGCGCGCACCTGGAGTCGGCCGGCG
This sequence comes from Cellulomonas sp. Root485, assembly GCF_001426705.1. Taxonomy (GTDB): domain Bacteria; phylum Actinomycetota; class Actinomycetes; order Actinomycetales; family Cellulomonadaceae; genus Cellulomonas. The sequence goes on from NZ_LMFC01000001.1 coordinate 1,539,109, forward strand.
GTGTGCTCACGACCGGCAACGCGCAGACCGAGAAGACCGCCGCGCGGAAGGCGTCGGCCAAGGACAACGCGTGACCGCATCCCCCAGCGCCCGGCCCGTCGTCGGCTCGTCCGGCGGCGGGCCGGTGCTTCGAACCGCCCGCCCGGGCGGTCCGTCCGCGGCGTCCGCGAACCCCGCCTCGTCCGTCCCCCGCACGCACCTCGCGGCACGCCTCGAGAACGGGTTCGACCGTGCAGTGGCTCATCAGCTGCGCCGCCGCGGCTGGACCGTGCGCATCGAGCCGTACGCCGGGTACGGCGCGACGGGGTGGGTCCGGGTGCTCGCCCGGACGCTGCTGGCCGCGCCCCAGGTCCGCGACGACGAGCTGCCCGGCGCGGGCAGCAGCGCCCAGGCGGGTGAGCGATCGGCCAGTGCGGTACGCGGCTGGCGCAGCTTCGCGACGGCCCAGGTGTCGGGTGCGGAGCTGGAGGTCCAGGTCGGCGGCCGGACGCACACGGTCGTCACCGATCGTGGCGGGTACGTCGACGCGATCCTCGAGTCCGACCTGGCATCCGGGTGGCACGACGTGCGGCTCACGACGAGCGACGGCTCCACAGCGACCGCCCCGGTGCACGTGATCGGGCCGGACGTGCGGTACGGGATCGTCAGCGACATCGACGACACCGTGATGGTGACGCGCCTGCCCCGGCCCTTCGTCGCCGCGTGGAACGTGTTCATGCGGCACGAGAACGCACGCGAGGCCGTTCCCGGGATGGCGCGGCTGTACGCGGAGCTGCGCACGGGCGACCGGGACGTCCCGGTGGTCTACCTGTCGACGGGAGCATGGAACGCCGCGCCGACGATCGCGCGGTTCCTGCGCCGGCACCGTTACCCGGCAGGGCCGCTCCTGCTCACGGACTGGGGCCCGACCAACAGCGGCTGGTTCCGCAGCGGTCCCACCCACAAGGTGACGCAGCTGCGCCGGCTCTTCACCGAGCTGCCGGACGTCCAGTGGATCCTCGTCGGCGACGACGGACAGCGCGACCCGCAGATCTACGCTGGCGCCGCGCAGCGGTTCGGGGACCACGTCCGCGCGATCCTCATCCGGCAGCTGACCTTCGGGGAGCACGTGCTCGCGCACGGCGTGCCCGTGCCGACGGTCGACTCGGTGCGCGCCGAGCAGCAGGCCGCCCGGCGGCCGGACGGCATCCCCGTCCTGCAGGGAGCCGACGGCACCGAGCTGCTGCGCGACGTCCGCGCGGAGGGGGTCGACCTCTCCTAGAGGCGCTCGGGGTCGTCCCAGTCGTCGCTGCTGGCGATGGCCTCGTCGTCGGCCTCGAGCTCGACGGCGTGCAGCGAGCGCGGGGCGTGGTCGGGGTTGCCCCCGGACCGCGCGTCGGCGGCGTCGAGCTCCGCCTGGGCACGCTCGGGGTCGGCGAGGTGCTCGGCGGACGGGTCGGACGTCAGGTCGCGGTCGCGGCTCATGGTCCGGTTCTACCGCTCGCGGTGTCCCGGTGCACGCGCAGACCACCCCCTGGTCGATGGTGTCCCGTCGTGGGCCGTCGCGGCGTCGCTCGGTGGGCTAAACGATTAGCGCCCTCCTGCTCGTTCGAAGCGCTTCGATACGGTCGCGGCGGTCGTCGCTCAGCGTCGATCCCCCGGGAAACCCGGCATCGCCGCCGGGAGCCCTCACCGCCATCACGAAGGAGTGCTGCGGATGTCCGCCCCCTCGCTCGTTCCCCGCGCACCAGCCCGGCTCGCGGCACTCGCCGCCGCCGGAGCGCTGGTCGCCGGCGCACTCGTCGCCATCGCCGGCCAGGCGCCCGCCCACGCCGCCGACTCCTCCTACTCGTGGGGGAACGTCGAGATCGTCGGCGGCGGCTTCGTCCCCGGCATCATCTACAACCAGTCCGAGAAGGGCCTCGTCTACGCCCGCACCGACATCGGTGGCGCGTACCGGCTGGACAGGACGACCAAGCGCTGGATCCCCCTGCTCGACCACGTCGGCTGGGACGACTGGGGCCACAACGGCGTCCTGTCGCTGGCCACCGACCCCGTCAACCCGGACAAGGTCTATGCCGCCGTCGGCATGTACACGAACAGCTGGGACCCGAACAACGGCGCGATCCTGCGGTCCTCTGACCGCGGTGCCACCTGGTCGAGGACGAACCTGCCGTTCAAGGTCGGCGGCAACATGCCGGGCCGCGGCATGGGTGAGCGCCTGCAGATCGACCCCAACGACAACCGCGTCCTGTACTTCGGCACCGAGGGCGGCAACGGCCTGTGGCGGAGCACCGACTCGGGCGTGACCTGGGGCAAGGTGTCGAGCTTCACCAACGTGGGTAACTACGTCCAGGACCCCAGCGACCCGAACGGGTACCTCACCTCCAACCAGGGCGTCGTGTGGGTCACGTTCGACCCGGCCAGCGGCACCAAGGGCTCGCCGACCAGGACGATCTACGTCGGCGTGGCCGACAAGGAGAACACCGTCTACCGGTCGACCGACGCGGGTGTCACGTGGTCGCGGGTCGCCGGTCAGCCCACCGGGTACATCGCCCACAAGGGCGTGTTCGACTCCGTCGGCAAGCAGCTCTACATCTCGACGAGCGACACCGGCGGCCCCTACGACGGCGGTCACGGCGACCTGTGGCGGCTCGACGCGGCGACGGGCACCTGGACGCAGATCAGCCCCGTCCCGTCGTCCAGCACCGACAACTACTTCGGCTACAGCGGCCTGACGATCGACCGCTCGGACCCCGACACGATCATGGCGGTCACCCAGATCTCCTGGTGGCCGGACATCCAGGTCTTCCGGTCCACCGACCGCGGTGCCACCTGGTCCCGGATCTGGGACTGGAACGGCTACCCGGACCGCACGCTGCGGTACACCCTCGACATCTCCGGCTCCGGCTGGCTGACGTTCGGCAAGCAGCCCGCCCCGCCGGAGCCCAGCCCCAAGCTCGGCTGGATGACGGAGTCCTTCGAGATCGACCCGTTCGACTCCAACTCCTTCCTGTACGGCACCGGCGCCACGATCTACGGCGGCTCCAACCTCACCGCCTGGGACACCGGCGGCAAGGTGGCCATCGGCGTCAAGGCGCAGGGTCTGGAGGAGACCGCGGTCCTCGACCTGGCCGCTCCCCCGGGATCCGTCCAGCTCGTCTCCGGCCTCGGAGACATCGGCGGCTTCGTGCACTCCGACATCACCAAGGCGCCGTCGGCGTACTCGGCGACCGCCCCGTTCCTGGGCTCGGTCAACGGCACCGACTTCGCCGAGAAGACCCCGGCCACCATGGTCCGCGTCGGCTCGGGCGACGCCGGCAGCTCGCACATCAGCGTCTCCACCTCGAGCGGCACCTCCTGGTGGGCCGGTCAGGAGCCGTCCGGCGTGACGGGCGGCGGCACCGTGGCGATGAGCGCCGACGGCAGCCGGATCGTGTGGAGCGCGGACGGGGCCGGCGTGCACACGTCGTCGACGCTCGGCTCGAGCTGGACGGCCTCCACCGGAGCGGCCATCGGCGCCCGCGTCGAGGCCGACCGGGTCAACCCGCTGAAGTTCTACGCGTTCTCCGGAGGCACCTTCTCCACCTCGACCGACGGCGGCGCCTCGTTCACCGCGTCGTCGGCCACCGGGCTGCCCGCCACCGGGAACGTGCGGTTCGCCGCGGTGCCCGGCCGCGAGGGCGACATCTGGCTCACCGGCGGGACGACGGGCTCGACCTACGGGATGTGGCACTCGACCAACTCCGGCGCCACGTTCACCAAGATCGCCGCGGTGAACGAGGGTGACGCGATCGGCTTCGGCAAGGCGGCACCGGGCGCGTCCTACCCCGCCATCTACACGTCGTCGAAGATCAACGGGGTCCGCGGGATCTTCCGCTCGGTCGACGCCGGGGCCAGCTGGGTCCGGCTCAACGACGACAAGCACCAGTGGGGCTGGACCGGCTCGGTCGTGATCGGCGACCCCGACGTCTACGGACGGGTCTACGTCGGCACCAACGGGCGCGGCGTGGTCGTCGGCAACCTCACGGGCACCGACCCCACGACGTCGCCGACACCGACCACCACGGCGACGCCCACGCCCACGGTCACCACGACGCCGACACCCACCCTGACGCCGACACCCACGGTCCAGCCGGGCGTGTGCACGGTGAAGTACACGACGTCCGACTGGAACACGGGCTTCACCGCGTCGGTGAAGATCACCAACGGGAGCGCGTCGACGATCAACGGCTGGTCGCTGAAGTTCGCCTTCCCCGCCGGCCAGACGATCACCAACCTGTGGTCGGGTGCGTTCACGCAGTCAGGTGCGGCGGTCACCGTGACGAACGCGCCGTGGAACGGGTCGATCCAAGCCGGCGGCAGCGTGGAGCTCGGGTTCAACGGGTCTCACACCGGGACCAACACCAAGCCGACGGCGTTCACGCTGAACGGCACCACCTGCACCACCGGATGAGCTGCGGGGCGGGCGGCGTGTGACACGGACCCGCCGCCCTCCCCGCTCGGGCCCGACCTGCCGCACCGACCCCGCGGCAGGTCGGGCCTTTCTGCCCTGGTGCGAACCCGGTGAGCGTGCGCAACGTCACACGTCCCAGGACTGGAGGTATCTCGACGTCAACATACGATCGATCTCGTGCCAGAACGCGAAGAGACTGTCGACGTCGTCCTCGTCGGGGGCGGGATCATGAGCGCGACCCTCGCCGCGCTGATCACCACTCTCGAGCCCACGTGGACCGTCGAGATCCACGAGCGCCGCGCCGAGCTGGCGCAGGAGAGCTCGAACGCCTGGAACAACGCCGGCACCGGTCACGCGGCCCTGTGCGAGCTCAACTACACGCCCGAGCGGCCCGACGGCTCGATCGACATCGCCAAGGCCGTGACGATCAACGAGCAGTTCGAGCTGTCGCGCGAGCTCTGGCACCACCTGGCCACGCACGACCGCCTCCCGGGTGGCGACGGGTTCCTGTCGACCACCCCCCACATGACCTTCGTGCGCGGCGCCGACAACGCCGACTACCTGCGCCGTCGCTTCGAGACGCTGCGCAAGCACCCCCTCTTCTCCGACCTGGAGTTCAGCACCGACCCGCAGCAGATCGCGCAGTGGGCTCCCCTGCTCGTCGACGACCGTGACCCGGACGAGGTGGTCGCGGCGACGCGCGCCGCCGCAGGCACGGACGTCGACTTCGGCCGGCTGACGCGCGCGATGATCGGCGACGCCGTCGACCGCGGCGCGCGGCTGCACCTCGAGAGCGAGATCACGAAGCTCCGCCAGAAGAGGGACGGCACCTGGTCGCTGCGAGTCGCCGACCGGCGCTGGAACGGGCACGTGCGCAGCCGTCAGGTCCGCGCGCGGTTCGTGTTCGTCGGCGCCGGCGGTGGCGCCCTCCCGCTGCTGCAGAGCTCCGGCATCCCCGAGGCCAAGGGCTTCGGCGGGTTCCCGATCAGCGGGCAGTTCCTCAAGACGACGAACCCGCAGATCGTCGCCCAGCACCAGGCGAAGGTCTACGGGAAGGCCGACATCGGCGCTCCCCCGATGTCCGTGCCGCACCTCGACACCCGCGTCGTCGACGGCGGGACGGCGCTGCTGTTCGGCCCGTACGCGGGCTGGAGCATGAAGTTCCTCAAGCACGGCTCGTGGACCGACCTGATCCGGTCGATCCGGCCCGGCAACCTGATCCCGATGCTCGCCGTCGGCGTGCGGAACCTGGACCTGGTCAAGTACCTCGTCGGTGAGGTCACCGCGACGGACACCGACCGCCTGCGCACGCTGCGAGCGTTCATGCCGACCGCGCACCCGCGCGACTGGGAGCTCGTCACCGCGGGACAACGCGTCCAGGTGATCAAGAAGGACAAGGCCCAGGGCGGGGTGCTGGAGTTCGGCACCGAGCTGGTCACCGCTGCGGACGGCTCCATCGCCGGTCTGCTGGGCGCCTCACCGGGTGCGTCGACGGCCGTCGCCACGATGCTCGACCTGCTGGAGCGCTGCTTCCCCGAGCGCATCGACGGCTGGCAGCCGCGCCTGCGCGCGATGATGCCGAGCCTCGGCGGCGGCGCATGGGACGAGTCGTTCGAGCTCGAGCAGCTGGTGGACGACGAGCAGGTCGGGTCCGAGCGCTGAGCTCTGCTCACACCGTGCGGCACGATGGGGGCATGAGCGACCCCGTCGAAGCCGTCAGCGCGGAGATGCGCCACGCCAAGGTCCGCGCGGCCACCGAGCACACGACGGTCGGTCAGGTCACGACGACCGACGACGGACGCGTCAGCATCGCGTGCGCGTGCGGCATGGACCTGACCAACGGGCCGACGTGGTCCCTGGACGAGCACATCCGGCTGCACCGGGCGGAGGCTCGCTTCCTCGCGCTCGCCGCGGTCGCACCCGAGGGCATCCCGCGTCTGGTGGCCTGGCCGCTCTAGACCGGGGCGCGCTCGAACGCGTCCTCGTCGTCGTGCTCGTGGGGCAGACCGAGCTCGTGCGCCCGCTCGTGCGCCTCCCGCGCCGCGATCCGGGCCTGCACGTCCGCGCGACGCAGCGGCGGGACGGTCGTCGGCGGCTGCCGGCGGGCGGGCAGGTCGTCCAGCAGACGCGCGGTGATCTCCGCGATCTGCCGCACGGCGTCCTCGAACGGCTCGCGCGTCGCGTCGCTGAGGGACTGGACGCCCGTGACCTTGCGGACGTACTGCCGCGCGGCGGCCTCGATCTCCTCCGAGGTGGCGGGCGGCTCGAGCCCTCGGAGCGTGGTGATGTTCCGGCACATGCCCCCCGACGTTACGCCGCCACCCCGACACGCGTCTCGAGCTCCAGGAGCGTCAGCTTGGCCGTCGCACCGCCCGCGTACTGCCCGGGTGTGCCGTCCGAGCGCACCACGCGGTGGCACGGCAGGACGACGGGCAACGGGTTCAGCGCGCACGCGGTCCCGACCGCCCGGACCGCGCGCGGGCTGCCCGCGAGGTCCGCCATCTGCGCGTAGCTGGCGGTGTGCCCGTACGCGATGTCGGGCAGGTGCAGGACGACGTCACGGCGGAAGCCGCGCAGCAGCTGCAGGTCCAGCGGCAGGTCGAAGGTGGTCCGCCGGCCGGTGAAGTACTCGTCGAGCTCACGGGCGACGTCATCGAGCTGCCCGGGCGCCTCCAGCACCCGCGGGCTGATCTGCTGGGCGAGCGCGCTGAGCACGGCGTCGTGGTCCTGGACGCCGAACGCCACCCGCACCAGACCGGCAGGCGTGCGTGCCAGCAGCAGGGGGCCGACGGGGCTGTCCACCGTCCGGTAGGCGACGTCGAGCAGGTCGTCGCCGGCAGCGCGCACCACGAGGAGCCGGTGCAGGCGCGCCAGGTCGTCCTCGGCGATGTCCGGTGCGAACGTCATGACTCCTCCTGGTCGATCGTGGGATAGGTGCGCCGCAGGGTTGCGACGCCGTCCGACCCGGCGCGCCGGGCAGCGGCGGCGGTGCCCCCGACGATCGCCGCGACGTCGTCGTAGGGCAGCCCGCCGAGGTGGTGGTAGGCGACGACGTGCCGCTGCTTGGTGGGCAGAGCAGCGATCGCCGCCCACAGGTCGAGGTCGCGGCCCTGCGGCGGCAGGACCCGGTCGGGGACGACGGCGACGGGCACGGCGTGCCGGGCGGCACGGCGCACCACGTCGACCGCCTTGCGGTGCGCGATCGTCACGAGCCACGCCTCGACGTTCGCGTCGGCCGGCAGGTCCGGATAGGCGCGCAGGGCCGCGAGGAACGTCTCCGACCAGGCGTCGTCGGCGTCGACCGGTCCGACCACCGCGCGGCACACGCGCAGGACGGTGGCGCCGTGCTCGACGACCACACGCTCGAAGGGTTGCTTCACCGTCACAGTGTGCAGACGCACCAGCCCTCCCAGGTGTGAGGTCCGGCTCCTACAGTGGCCCGATGACGAACCTCGAGGTGCGGCCGGTGCCGGAGCTGTGCGACCTCGTCCCGTCCCTCGGGCCCGTGGTCGAGCTGCACGAGGCCCGGGACGTGCCCCTGGGCGGTGTGCGGGCGATGCGCGTGCGCCGGACGCTCCCCCAGAGAGCCCTGCCGCTGGTCGGCGCGTGGTGCTTCCTCGACGAGTTCGGACCGCAGCACGTGGACATGCGGGTGCTCCCCCACCCGCACACCGGTCTGCAGACGGTGACCTGGCCGGTCGCCGGCGAGATCCTGCACCGGGACAGCGTCGGGTCCGAGGCGGTCGTCCGGCCCGGGCAGCTCAACCTCATGACCGCCGGGCACGGGGTGTCCCACTCGGAGTTCTCGCTGGGGACGCAGCCCCTGCTGCACGCGGTCCAGCTCTGGGTCGCGCTGCCCGACGGGGTGGCCGAGGGCGCCGCCGGGTTCGAGCAGGTGAGCAACCTGCCCGTGTGGGAGGCACCCCGGGCTCGGGCCACGGTGTTCATCGGCGACCTCGACGGGACCTGGTCACCGGCGCACGTGCACACGCCTCTGCTGGGCGCGGAGGTCGTGCTGGACGCGCACGCGGACATCGAGATCCCGCTGGTCCGGGGCTTCGAGCACGCCGTGCTGCTGCTCGGCGGGACCGCGGAGGTCGCCGGGACGCCGCACACCACCAGCGGCCTGCTCTACCTCGGCGACGGACGCGACCACGTACGGGTCCGGTCGACAGACGGTGCTCGGCTCCTGCTGCTCGGCGGTGCACCGTTCGCGCACGACCTCGTCATGTGGTGGAACTTCGTCGGCCGCACGCACGCCGACATCGCTCAGGCACGCGCCGACTGGGAGTCCGAGGCCCGCGCGGACCGCTTCGGGGTCGTCGCCGGCCATGACGGAGCTCGCATCCCCGCACCCGACCTGCCCAACATCCGCCTCCAGCCCCGCCGCCGCCTGCCCCGCACCCCGAAGGAGCCCTCGTGACCGACCTCTCCCACCTGCCGGCCCGCTCGCAGGTCGTCGCCGCCGCGCTCACCGACGCCGGGGTGCTCGGCGAGGTGGTCGAGCTGCCCGACTCCGCGCGGACGGCGGCGCAGGCCGCCGCTGCGCTGGGCACCGAGGTCGGAGCGATCGCGAACAGCCTGATCTTCTGGGCCGACGACCGCCCTCTCCTCGTGCTGACCAGCGGGCGGCACCGCGTGGACACCGTGGCACTGGCACGGCAGCTGGGCCGGACGCACGTCGGACGCGCGACGCCCGAGCAGGTCAGAGCCGCCACGGGCCAGGCGATCGGCGGTGTGGCGCCCCTCGGGCACCCCGAGCGGGTCGAGACCGTGGTCGACGTGGCGCTCGCCGACTACCCGCAGGTCTGGGCAGCGGGCGGGACGCCGCACACGATCTTCCCGACGACGTTCGACGAGCTGGTCCGGATCACGGGCGGCTCCGCCCTCGTGGTGGGCGACTGAGCGCGTCGCGACGCACACTGAGCCCGACGAGAGGGGACCACGTGGAGGACGCTTCCACCCGCAAGCCCGTGCTGCTCACGGTCGACGACGACCCGGCGGTGTCCCGGTCGGTGGCCCGGGACCTGCGACGACGCTACGGCGACGCGTACCGCGTGGTCCGCGCCGACTCGGGTCCGCTCGCCCTCGACGCGCTGCGCGAGCTGCGGCTGCGCGGCGACCAGGTCGCCGTGCTGCTCGCCGACCACCGGATGCCCGCGATGACCGGCATCGAGTTCCTCGAGCAGGCGATGGACATCTACCCGCAGGCGCGTCGCATCCTGCTCACCGCGTACGCCGACACCGACGTCGCGATCGACGCGGTGAACGTGGTCGACCTCGACCACTACCTGCTCAAGCCGTGGGACCCGCCGGAGGAGAAGTTCTACCCGGTCCTCGACGCGCAGCTCGAGGCGTGGACCGCGCACCCGCCGAAGGCGGTCCACGAGACGAAGGTGGTCGGGCACCGGTGGTCCGCCCGGTCGTCGGAGGTGCGCGAGTTCCTGGCGCGCAACCAGGTGCCGTACCGCTGGTACGCCAGCGACAGCCCGGAGGGCCGCGTGCTGCTCGACGCCGCCGGCGCCGGCGACACCACCCTGCCCGTCGTGGTCACCACGCAGGGCGAGGTGCTCGTCGCGCCCAGCGACGGCGAGCTGGCGGAGCAGGTCGGCCTGTCCGTGAGCCCGTCGGAACGCTTCTACGACCTGGTCGTGATCGGCGGCGGGCCGGCAGGGCTCAGCGCTGCGCTGTACGGCGCGTCCGAGGGCCTGCGCACCGCGCTGGTCGAGCGGACCGCCACGGGCGGGCAGGCCGGGCAGAGCTCGCGGATCGAGAACTACCTGGGCTTCCCCGACGGGGTCTCCGGCGCCCAGCTGACCGAGCGGGCACGTCGGCAGGCCCTGAAGTTCGGGGCGGAGATCGTGATGACCCGCGACGCCGTGGCGCTCGAGGTGCGCGGCGCGGCGCGGTCGGTGCGGTTCGACGACGGCAGCACGGTCGACGCGCACACCGTGATCGTGGCCAGCGGCGTCGCCTACCGAGAGCTCTCCGGTCCGGGGATCGGCGCGCTGACCGGCCGCGGGGTCTATTACGGCTCCGCGCTCACCGAGGCGAGCGCGTGCGAGGACCAGGACATCTACGTCGTGGGGGGCGCCAACTCCGCCGGGCAGGCCGCGATGTACCTGTCCCGGCACGCGAAGAGCGTGACCCTCGTCGTGCGCGCGGCGTCCCTCGACCAGTCGATGTCGCGGTACCTCGTCGCGCAGGTCGAGGAGAACGACCGCATCCACGTCCGCACGCACAGCGAGGTGGTCGAGGCCGTCGGCGACGACCACCTCGAACGGATCGTGCTGCGCGACACCGTCACGGGTGAGCAGGAATCTGTGGACACCGGCTGGTTGTTCGTGTTCATCGGGGCCGCACCCCTGACCACGTGGCTGGACGGCACCGTGACCCGCGACGACCACGGGTTCGTGTGCGCCGGCCACGACCTCCTGGTCGAGGGCAAGGTGCCCGACTCGTGGCCGCTCGACCGACCTCCGTACCACCTGGAGACGAGCGTCCCCGGGGTGTTCGCGGCCGGCGACGTGCGCGCCGAGTCCGCCAAACGTGTGGCGTCCGCCGTGGGCGAGGGCGCCATGGCCGTGATGCTCGTCCACCGGTACCTGGAGCAGCTGTGACCACCACCGAACCTCTGGCGACCACCAGCCGTCGGCACCTTGCGTGCGACATCGACGAGCTGCGGAGCCTCTTCCTGTTCGAGCACCTGAGCGACGAGCAGCTCCTCTGGCTGTGCTCGCACGGGCACGTCGAGCACGTCGAGCCCGGCGTCCTGTACCGCGAGGGCGACCCGGCGACGGACTTCTACGTGATGCTCTCGGGCTCGTTGGCCATGTACCGCCGCGTCGGCGCCGACGACGTGGAGATCGCCCGCACCGGCCAGGTCGGCGTGTACGCCGGCGCGTGGGGTGCCTACCTGGGCGACCGGGTGCCGCAGACGTACGCGCAGACGCTGCGTGTCCTGGAGCCGTCCCGGTACTACGTGCTCGCCGCGGCCGACTTCGCGTCGTTCATGACCGACTGGTTCCCGATGGCCGTGCACCTGCTCGAAGGGTTGTTCTTCGGCCAGCAGAGCTCACAGGCGGCGACCGGCCAGCGCGAGCGGCTGCTGGCGCTGGGTTCGCTGTCGGCCGGCCTGACGCACGAGCTCAACAACCCGGCGGCGGCAGCGACCCGCGCGACGGCGACCCTGCGCGAACGCGTCGCGGGGATGCGGCACAAGCTCGCGCTCATCGCGTCGGGCCCGTACGACCGCGAGCAGCTCGCGCAGATCATCCACCTGCAGGAGAAGGCCGTCGCGGCCCTGGCCCGCACGCGCGCGTCCGACGTCGTCCCCACGGCGCTGGAGGTCTCGGACCTGGAGGACTCCCTCGGCGAGTGGATGGACGACCACGACATCGCCGGCGGCTGGGAGCTCGCACCCAGCTTCGTCGCCGCGGGGCTCGGCACGGACTGGCTCGACATGGTCGCGTCGTGCGTGGGACCGGAGGTGCTCGAAGGTGCCGTGCGGTGGCTCTCGTACACGCTCGAGACCGAGTCCCTCATGAACGAGGTCGAGGACGCGACCGGACGGATCTCCGCGCTCGTCGGCGCCGCCAAGCAGTACTCGCAGATCGGCCGCGCCCCGGACCAGACCGTCGACATCCACGAGCTCCTGGACAGCACGGTCACGATGCTCGAGCGGCAGCTGGGCGACGGGATCACCGTGGTCAAGGACTACGACCGCACCCTGCCGCCCATCCACGTGTTCGGCGCCGAGCTCAACCAGGTGTGGACCAACCTGATCGACAACGCCGCACAGGCGATGGACGGTCAGGGCATCCTCACCCTCACCACCCGCCGCGTCGACGACTGGCTCGAGGTCGAGGTCGCCGACACCGGCCCCGGCATCCCGGACGGCGTCGTCGACAGGATCTTCGAGCCGTTCTTCACCACCAAGCCCGTCGGCTCCGGCACGGGCCTCGGGCTGGACATCTCGTGGCGGATCGTCGTCGGCAAGCACCACGGCGACCTGACCGTCACCTCCGTGCCGGGCGACACCCGCTTCCTCGTCCGGCTGCCCTACTCCCCGACGGAAGGACCCACCCCATGACCCAGTCCACCATCGACCCGACCGTGCCGCCGAGCGGGACCGGGTGTCTCGAGTGCGACGCCACCGACGGCTGGTGGTTCCACCTGCGCCGCTGCGCCACCTGCGGTCACGTGGGCTGCTGCGACACCTCTCCGTCGCAGCACGCGACGGCGCACTTCCGGGAGTCCGGGCACCCCGTGATGCGCACGTTCGAGCCCGGCGAGGACTGGTTCTGGGACTACGCGGCCGACGACTACACGCAGGGGCCGGCGCTCGCGGACCCCGAGCACCGGCCACTCGAGCAGAGTGTGCCAGGCCCTGCGGAGCGAGTCCCCGACGACTGGCGCCGGCGCCTGCACTGACGTGCTCGACGGGCCTCCCGCCAGATCCTGACATACGCTTCGGGACGCACCATCGCGGGCATCTGCCCGACCACAACGGGTTCAGCAACGAGCCCACGGAGAGCTCCCGCCCCCCGCCCGTGGGGGCGTCGCGGAGGACGTCGTGCCCACCCCCCATCCCAGGCCCGCTCAGGTCGGTCGCTTCCAGTACACGGCGTCCACCGGACGCTGGTGGTGGTCCGACGGCATGTTCCAGATCCACGGGATGTCCCCGGGGGACGTGGTCCCGACGCTCGCGATCGTGTCGCGGCACATCCACCCCGAGGACCGCGGCCGCGTCCTGGACGTCCTCGGACAGTGCGGCGTCGACGGCGAGCCGTTCGGCTGTCAGTACCGGCTGCTCGACCTGACCGGTACGGAGCGGTTCGTGACGCTCACGGGGGCCGGTGTCGCGGACGGTGACACCCTGCGCACCGTGACCGGCTTCCTCGTCGACACCACCGCCGCCCAGCGGGACGCCGTCGCGCACCAGGTCAACGAGGAGCTCACCCAGGCACTGCGGTCGCACGCAGTCATCGACCAGGCCAAGGGCGCCTTCATGCTCGGCTACGGGATCGACGGCGACGCGGCGTTCGAGCTGCTCCGGTGGGGGTCGCAGCAGCGCAACGTCCGGCTCCTGACGCTCGCGGAACGGCTCGTCGCGGCCGTCGAGTCGGGCGGCGGGCTCGGGTCGGACACGCGGCAGAGGCTCGACGACTTCTACTTCGCGAGCCTGACCGACGGTGTGCCCGAGCCGCCCGTCGCGCGCACGACCCCGGGCCTCGACACGACGTTCGACACGACCGGGGACGTCCCCGCGGTCCGCGTCGAGGGACCGGTGGACCTCGCGACGGCGCACGAGCTCACCGCGGCGGTCACCCAGCTCATGATCAAGGCCCGCGAGGTGGGTGCCATGGTCGTCGACCTGCGCCAGGTCACGCACCTGGGGTCGGTCGGTGTGTCGGCTCTGAGTGCCGCCCACCGGCGGAGCGCGGCTGCAGGTGTGAAGATGCGTATCGTGCTCTCCCCCGGCGCCAGCCTCGGGCTGGCGGGAGCACACGGCCTGGACGTGGTCAGCGCGACCGCGGACCAGGTCTCCCCGACCAGCTGAGGAGGCGCCCGGGATGGCGAGCGACGGCATCGTCGACGAGTCCGCCGTCCTGCAGGCGTTCGATCGCTCTCCGGGGATCCAGATCGTCGTGCGCGCCTCCGACCTGCGCATCGTCGCGGCCAACCGCGGTGCCAGGGACGTCCTCCAGCGCGAGCACCTGGTCGACGTCCGGCTCCAGGACCTGCGCGACCCCGGGATCCAGACGATCGTGACCGCCCTGACGGAGGTCGTCCGGACCGGCGTGCGGTTCCACGAGGACACGATCCCCGTGCTCGCCGACTGGTCGGACCCGGCGTCGGGCCTGTGGGTCGACCTGGAGGTCACGCCGTGGCTCGACGAGTCCGGCGCGGTCGTGGGTGCGATCGCCGCCGGTACCGACGTCACCGCGCGCGTGCGTGCCGCGAGTCTCGAGCGAGCGGGGGCGGCCACGGCGGACGAGCGCCTGGCCCGTGCCCGCGAGGTCGTGCTGCGTCTCCAGGGGGCGCTGCTCCCCTCGACCGTCCCGCTGCTCCCCCGCGTCGACGTCGCGGCGTCCTACCTCGTCGCGGGGCTCGAGCAGGCGGCGGGCGGGGACTGGTTCGACTCCGCGACCCTCCCCGACGGGCGCGTCTCGCTGACAGTCGGCGACGTGGTCGGGCACGGCGTCGAGGCGTCCGCGATCATGAGCCAGCTGCGCGCGGTGCTGGCAGCTCGACTCCTCGAGGGTGCGGGGATCCTCGACGCGCTCGACGCGGTGGAGGCCTTCGCGGGACGCGTCTCCGGTGCGTTCGCGGCCACGGTCTGCGTGGCGCTCCTCGACCCGCACACCGGAGACCTGGAGTACGCCACCCGCGGCCACCCGGCGCCGCTCGTCATCGGGACGGACGGCGCGCGGATCCTGCCGACCACCGGCGACGGACCGCTCGGGTCGCGGACCGAGGGCCGCGTCGCGACGAGCCGGCTGCAGGACGGCGGCGCGATCGTGCTGTACACCGACGGTCTGGTGGAGAACCTGCACCGCCCCTTGCGCGACGGCATGACGGTGCTCGAGAAGACCGCCATGGACGCCTACCGGGGGACGTCCGGCGAGTTCCGTACCACCCCGTCGGTCGCCAGCCGGATCTGCCGGCACGTCCCCGCGGTGCTCACCGACGGCGGTTTCACGGATGACGTGACCGTCCTCGCGGCGCACCGCCGGACGGCCCCGGAGCCGCTGCACCTGTCGGTGCCCGCCGAACCGGGACGCCTGGCCGAGGTGCGCGGCGAGGTCGATGCCTGGGGTCGCGGGGTCGGTCTGGGCACGCGCGACCGGTCCGCGCTCGTCCTCGGCGTCAGCGAGGTCATGGCCAACGCCGTCGAGCACGCGTACCGGGACGGCGACGTCGGCTCGGTCGAGGTCGATGCCACCATCCGCGACGACGCCATGATCGAGGTCGTGGTCCGTGACCACGGGCGCTGGCGCGAACCCGACGTGGACCCCGGCGAACGAGGACGGGGGTTCAGCATGATGGCGTCCGCGGGACTGCAGGTCGGTGTGGAGACGACGGCCGGCGGCACCACCGTCACCCTCGAGTGCCCCGCCCGCCGACCGGCGCCCGTCGACCAGGCCGACGTCGTCGTCGGCATCGGGGCACGTGAGAAGGCACCGCTCGCCGTCACCACGGACCAGGCCGGGGCGCGCGTCGTCCGGGTCGGTGGGGCCGTCGACCACCGTGCCGCGGCGACCCAGGTGCAGGCCGAGATCCTCCGGCTGTCCCGGAACGGGCTGGTGCCCGTCACGATCGACCTGCGCGACGTCGTGCACCTCGGCAGCGCCGGGGTGCGGGTCCTCGAGTCGCTCCTGCTGACGATCGACCGCCTCCAGGTCATCGCACCCGCCGGCACACCTGCCGCGCAGACCCTCGAGGTGGCGGGCACGCCGTTCGTCTCGTCGGACGTCTGATCCGGCGCACGTATCGGGAGTCGTCCCGCCGGCTCCTTCCAGGCGTCGCGAGGCTGAGGCCCTCGCACGGACCGAGGAGATGTCATGGGTGACCAGACCGGCGCCAGGCTGCCGGTGATCTACGTGCGCGGCTTCGCCGGAGGACCGTCGGGTATCGCCACCGCGGTCGACGACCCGTTCTACGGGTTCAACGAGGGGTCGGTCCAGGTGCGGGTGGACGACACGGACCGCCCCACGTTCCACCAGTTCGAGAGCCCGCTGCTGCGCCTGATGATCGATCACGGGTACCAGCTCCTGGTGCAGGGCAACCAGCGTGGGTACCTGGACCAGCGTGACGACGGCACGATCGACCCGGCGACGATCTGGGTGCACCGCTTCTACGACGAGTTCGCCCCGAACCTCACCACGGACCCGAACCCGTTCAGCATCGAGCGCGCCGCGCAGAGCCTGTTCGACCTGGTCCGGCTCGTCCGCCGCAAGACCGGAGCGCCCCGCGTGTTCCTGGTCGCCCACTCGATGGGTGGGCTCGTGGTGCGCGCCATGATCCAGAAGACCATCCCCGACGCGTCGGGTGGCGCCCCGGACGCCGCGACGGACTTCGTGGACCGGGTCTTCACCTATGCCACCCCGCACGGTGGGATCGAGTTCTCGATGGGCTTCGGTGCGCTCGAGAAGCTGCGCGACCTGACCGGTGTCGTCGGGGCGGACATGTTCGGCCCGGCGCGCATGTACCAGTACCTGACGCCGGAGGCAGCGCGGCAGGCGAAGGTGCCGACGGGCTGGGACGCGACGGTGATGCCCGACGACGGCTTCCCGCCGGACCGCATCTTCTGCCTGGTCGGGACCAACTCCTCCGACTACGCCGCCGCCCTCGGCCTGTCGAGCCGCGCCGTCGGAGCCCGCAGCGACGGGCTCGTGCAGCTGGAGAACGCGTACGTGCAGGGCGCCCCCCGCGCGCTCGTGCACCGCAGCCACTCAGGGCGGTTCGGCATCGTGAACTCCGAGGAGGGGTACCAGAACCTGCAGCGGTTCCTCTTCGGCGACGTCGAGGTCCGGGCGCAGCTGACGGACGTCCACCTACCGGGCACCGAGCACGACGACACCGTCTGGCAGCTGGAGGCCGCGCTCTCCATCCGCGGGCTGCCGGTGGTGCTGCACGAGCAGAGCACCGCACACCTGTGCCCGATCCAGATCGAGCGACCCAGGACGGCAGACGCTCCAGCCACCCCGATCCCGTTGGTGCGCACGTTCCTGTCCACCCGCGCGACGCGGCCGACGGTGGACGGCAACGAGCGCAAGGTCGCCACGATGCGGCACGTCCTCCAGCTGCGCCTGCTCTCGCTGCGCAAGCAGGGCGGCCTGCTCTCGTTCCTGGACCACCTCGAGCAGACCGCGGACTGGTCGGACGTGCTCGTGGTCGACATCGAGTTCCCCCAGGACGGCACGCCGCCGCGGTCGTGGGCGGTGTGGAGCTCGGCGCTGGGGACTGCCATCCGCGACTGGGTCCCGGACACGGCGTCCGACGAACAGCTCAAGGATGTCGACACGGCCACGGGGAGCTGGCTCGCGAAGATCCAGCTCCCGGTCGCCGCGCGCGAGCTGCTCGGGTCGTCCGCGGCGATCACCGTCGCCGTGTCGGCCCACCTCCCGGCCTGAGGCGCGTCCGTCAGGTCTGCGCGGCCGCCAGGACCGAGTCCGCACCCTCGACCCGGATCTCCACGCGCCGGATCGTGTCCGTGACGATGCTCGACGACGCCCCGAGCCCGCGCGCGCCCGTGCTTCCCCCTGTCCAGGTCGCGACGACGGTGCTGGTGCCGTCGTCGTCGACGAGGACCAGCTCGTAGGTCGGGGCGGTGGCGTAGGGCCCCTCGTCGGAGGGGTAGCTGCACTCCCAGTCGATCCGGGTGCCCCAGCGCTTCTCCTGCAGGGTGAGGTCCGCGCTGACCGCGGCGGCGCCGACCGGCTCCAGCTGCAGCTGCGTGACCTGGGAGGTCGACGACGGCGCCGCCACCGGGGTCCCGGTCGGACGGCCGAGCAGCACGCCGGCGACCCCGCCGAGCACCAGCAGCGCGGCTGCGGCACTCGCCAGGAGGGCGGTCCTGCGCCGCCGGTCCCGCTGGACGGCGCGCGCCACGGACGCCAGCTCGACGACCTCGGCGTCCGGCGCCCCTCCGAGGGCGATGGCTTCGTCCGCCGGAACCATCCGCAGCAGCCCGGGCATCCCCGCGAGCTCGGCGACGGCTGCACGGCACGCGGCGCACGTCCGCAGGTGGTCCTCGAACGCGCGGCGTTCGGCGGGGTCCAGCGACCCGAGGACGTAGGCCGCGTCCCACTCGCGGAACGGGTCCACGCCCGCCGCCCGCTGGTCGTCCGTGTCGCGGCCGGTCATGCCGAGACTCCCCTCTCCTGGAGCGCGAGCCGCAGCGCGCGCAGTGCGTAGTGCATCCGGGACTTCACAGTCCCTTCCGGGATCTGGTGCTCGCGGGCGAGCTCCGCGACCGACCGTCCGCCGTAGTAGGCGCCCACCACCACCGCCCGGTGCTCCGGGGTGAGCTCCTCCAGCGCGTCCGCCACCAGCCAGCTGTCGAGCACGGCCTGCGTCGCGTCGGGCTGCGGCGTGTCGGGAGCCGCGTCCGTGGTCCGTTCCCGCGCGTGGCGGGCGCTACGGCGGTCGTCGATCACGAGGTTGCGGACCACCGTGTACAACCACGCCCGCGTCGCGCCCTCCTCGCGGGCCAGCACCTCGGGGTGCTTCCACGCCCGCACCATCGCCTCCTGCACGACGTCCTCGGCGAGCGCGTGGTCGCCCGTGAGGCGTACGACGTAGCTCTGCAGGGGACGGGCGTAGGCCTGGTGGAGAGCGCGCAGGAGCGCGTCGGGTTCCTGGGCCACGCCGCCTCCTCGCCCGTCGTCGGTCAGTCCTACCTGGTCAACGATGCACCCCGGCCTCAGGTTCATCTCGCGGTGAACCCCGCGGTCGGCGGCCTCGTAGTCCCACGTAGCAGGTCCCGGGGGCGGAACCGGCATCCAGCAGAGGAGATCATCGTGCGACGGACCATCCTGTACTCGATCACCGCACTCGTGGCTGCGGCCACCCTGACAGCCTGCGGAGGCGGCTCCGACGAGGAGACCCCCGAAGCCGCGGGCGACGCGACCAGCGCCGAGGAGTCCCCCGCGGAGTCTCCGGCGGAGGAGATGTCCACCGACCTCGCGACGGCCGAGACCACGCTGGGCACGATCGTCGTCGACGGCAACGGCATGACCGCCTACTACTTCCTCAAGGACGTCAAGGACTCCGGCACCAGTGCGTGCTCGGGCGACTGCCTGACGGCCTGGCCGCCCATCACCGCGGAGTCCGACACCCCGACGGTCGAGGGCGTGACCGGCGAGGTCGGCACCATCACCGGCACCGACGGCTCGACGCAGATCACCATCGACGGGCGGCCGATCTACACGTTCGCCCAGGACACCGCGCCCGGAGACGTCAACGGCCAGGGCGTCAACGACGTCTGGTACGTCATCGCGCCGGACGGCTCCGAGATCGACGACGACTGACACGCCGACCCGGACGGCGGTCGGGTCGGCCGTCGTCCGGGTCGTCGTGCGGTCCGTCAGCCGAGGCCGTTGCGCGGGTCCGTCTCCACGTTGAGGACGTTCCCGTCCGGGTCGGCGAACCAGGCTGCGCTCATCGTGCCGTCGGTCAGGACGCCTTCTTTCCAGGTCGCGTCGCCCGGCAGGTCGAACGTCTGGAACTCGATCCCGGCGGCTCGCAGCGCGGCGACCTCGGTATCGAACGCGTCGGCGGACAGCTGGAAGGAGATCCCGGTCGCCTTGTTCGTGCCGGCGTAGGCGGACGGGTACACCAGGAAGCCGCCGTTGGACGTTCGGTAGATGACGCCGTCGGGGACCTCGGGGCCGCTGGTGAACCCCAGCGTCCCCTCGTAGAACTCCCGCGCCCGGTCCAGGTCGGTGACGGCGAGGACGGGGATGGCGGCGTGGTCGGCGAGCATGGTGCCTCCCGGTGCGGGCCAGCCGTCCGTCGGCGGGCCGGCATCCCCGACGCTAGAACCGTGGCGGACACCCGTCCAGGGTTGCTGCACATGTGTGCAGTACCTCACCCGCAGGCTTCCGCGCCGGCCACCCGTCACGCCACGATCGACCTGTGAGCACCGACGCGCAGGCCGTCGACAGGCCGTCGCAGTGGGGGCTGGCCGTGCTCGGTGCGGTCGCCCTGGCCGTCGCGGCCGCGCTCGCGGCGTACGCGGAGGTCCACCCCGGCGACGGCGCCGCGCTCACCACGCTCGGGTTCAGCAGCCTGCTCCAGATGAAGGCGTGGCTGACCACCGCGGCCGCCGCCCTCGTGGTCGTCCAGGTGCTGTCGGCCCTCGCGATGTGGGGACGGCTCCCCGGGGTGACGGGCGCGCCCACCTGGGCGTCCGGCCTGCACCGCTGGTCCGGGACGCTCGCGTTCCTGCTGACGCTCCCGGTCGCCTTCCACTGCGTCTGGTCGCTCGGCTTCGAGGACTCGTCCACGCGGGTGCTCGTGCACTCCGTCGCCGGCTGCGTGCTCTACGGCGTGTTCGCCGCGAAGATGCTGGCCCTGCGCCTGCGGGGCCTCCCGTCCGCGACGGTCCCCGTGCTGGGCGGCCTGCTCGCCGGAGTCGTCGTGGTCCTCTGGTTCAGCTCCGCGCTGTGGTTCTTCGGCCAGTCCGGGTCGGTGAGCTACTGACATGGGCATGTCGGACGTCGACCGGCGCGCGGTGCTCGAGGGTGCGGGCGTCGCGCTCGCGGCAGGGACGCTGGGGTACGTCGGCTTCGTGGCGCTCGGCCCGGCGCCCGAGACCGACGACGACGGGGACGACGACTCCTCGGGGAAGGGTTCCGGCGGCGACGGCCAGGACTCGCACCTGCTCGCCGCGGTGGACGACATCCCGGACGGCGGCGGGATCGTGCTGACCGACGACAAGCTGGTCCTCACGCGCGACGGCGACGACGTCCGGTGCTTCACGGCGGTGTGCACCCACCAGGGGTGCCTGGTCGCGGGCGTGCAGGACGGAGAGATCCGCTGCCCCTGCCACGGCAGCGCGTTCGACGCGGCGACGGGCGCCGTGGTGGCCGGACCGGCTACCGAGCCGTTGGAGCCGGAGGACATCGAGATCACCGACCAGGGCGAGGTGCTGCGCGCATGAGGTCGTTCCGAGAGCGCCTGCCCACGCTCCTGTGGATAGCCGGCGCGGCCGCGACCGTCGGCGCGATGCTGGCCGCACTGCGCGGCTGAGACCACGTCCCGCGATCCCCCTGGACACGCCTGACCTGGGTGGTACGTTCCAGACGAAGGGTACGAAAGGCGACGGCGACGGGGCCGGCGCCTGGACGACGGGGAGCCTTCGGTCCCCTCGTCCGGTGATGTCGTAGCGATCTCGACCGGCAACAGCGAGAGGACGGCCCGAATGACGCAGGACCTGGAAGGGCTCGAGGAGACAGGCCCCATCGACTACATCGTGGTCGCCTTCCCGAACGCGCATTTCACCGGTGAGGCATTCCCTCTCCTGGTCGACCTGGTGGAGCGCGGCATCATCCGCATCCTCGACCTGACCTTCATCCAGAAGGCGCAGGACGGTAGCGTCTCCGGGCTCGAGCTGAGCGAGCTGGCCGACGGCGGCGTCGACCTCACGATCTTCGAGGGCGCCTCGTCCGGCCTGCTGGGCGACGACGACATCTCGGAGGCCGCGAACGCGCTGGCCCCGGGGGACGCGGCCGGGGTGTTCGTGTACGAGAACGTGTGGGCTGCCCCGTTCGCCGTCGCGCTGCGGCGCGCCGGTGGCCAGCTCGTCGCCAGCGGACGCATCCCGGTGCAGGCGGTCATCGCTGCGCTGGATGCCATCGAACCCGTCGCCTGAAACCCCTGAGGAGGAGCTACCGATGCCAGGACTGATCCGCGGGGTCGCCAGGACCGCCGTCATCGCCGGAACCGCCACGAGCGTCTCGAACCGGGTCTCCCGGCGACAGGCAGGACGCTGGGCCTCTCAGGACCAGCAGCAGCAGGCCGCGGCCGCACCGCCGCCGCCCCCGCAGTACGCGGCCCCGGAGCCGGCCTACGCGCCGCCGCCGCCCGCGGCTGCCGCGCCGGACATGGACGCCAAGCTCGCCCAGCTCGCCCAGCTCGGCGCCCTGCGGGACGCCGGCGTGCTCAGCGACATCGAGTTCGAGGTGCAGAAGAACCGCATCCTCACCAGCTGACGCAGCCCCACGCACACGACGACCCCGGTCCGGCACGAGACTCGCGCCGGACCGGGGTCGTCGTTGCTACGTCAGGCGAGCGCCTTCGCCTTGAGCGTGGCGAACTCGTTCGCGTCGATGGCCCCGGAGTCGAGGAGGGCCTTCGCGTCGGTGATCTGGTCCGCCGGCGACTTGCCCGCCGCGACCGACCGGATGTACTGGTCCTGAGCCGTCTTGGCCTCCACGAACGCACCCCGCTGCCGCTCGGCCATGCCCTTGCCCCGCGCGATGAGGTAGATCAGGGCGACGAGGTACGGCATGAAGACGAGCCCGATGACCCAGACCGCCTTCCACCAGCCGCTCAGGGCGTGGTCCCGGAACAGGTCACCGATGATCTGGAACAGGATGACGAGGTAGACGAAGAACAGGAAGAACCAGACCAACATCCAGATCCACTGGCCGAGAGTGTTCATGGAACCGTCCTTGGTGCTGACCCCGCCTCTGCTGGGGGGCTCGTCATCCGAGGCTAACCACAACGGCACGCAAATCTGCCCGAATCGGTCGCGACACGGCCTCCGCGATCAGCCGGCGAGGGCAGCCCGCAGGAACGCGATGTCCTGCGCCTGGCTCTCCGCGGGCGTCTCGACGACGGCGTCGGAGCCGGCCTCCCGGACCACGTGCGCGATCAGCTCGGGCGGGATGGTGCCCGACGCGAAGCCCGCGTGCCGGTCGCGCGCGGAGCCGTGCGGGTCACGCGAGCTGTTGGCGTGCACCAGGTCGACCTTCCCCGTGATGCTGCGCACGCGCTCGACGACGGTCTCCAGGTCCTCGCCGGCCGCCCACGCGTGGCACGTGTCGAGGCACAGCCCGACGTCGTACCCGCCGATCGCGTCCCAGAGCATGGCCAGACCGTCGAGGGTCCGCGCGCACGCGTTCTCACCGCCGGCCGTGTTCTCGACCAGGATCTTCACCGGGAACGTCGCGCGCTCGAAGGTCTTGCGCCAGTTCTCGATGCCGACGGCGAGGTCGTCACCGTCGCCGACGTGGCCACCGTGCACGATGAGCGCCCGCGCGCCCAGACCCGCCGCAGCCGCCGCGTGCTGCGCGATCATGTTCCGGCTCGGGATCCGGATGCGGTTGTTGGTCGACGCGACGTTGACCAGGTACGGCGCGTGCGCGTAGATGCCGAGCCCCGAGGCCACCAGTGCGTCCGAGTCCTCACGGGGAACCGGCTTCTTCCAGCCCTGCGGGTCGGCCAGGAACAGCTGGACACAGCCTGCGTCGACCTCGGCGGCGGTCGCCACCGGGTCGTCGCCACGCACATGGGCGCCGATGAGCACCACGTCGGTCTCCCTCCGGTCGGGCACGCGACAGGCTAGACCGGACCGGTGACACACGCACGAGCGTGGTCAGTCCCCGGCGGCGGCCAGCAGTCGGATCCCCAGGAGACGCGGTGTGGACAGGTCGCCCGTGGCGTGGACCTCGACCGGGATCTCGACCTCGCGCACCGCTGGCGGAAGGTCGATCTCGCGGACGGTCCTCCGCGTGGCCTCCCCGGGCGGGAGCACGTCGTCGAGCACGACCTGACCCGCGACCCACACCCGGAGCGACGTCGTGCCCGGGTCCCCGAGCCACTCGAGCTGGATCGACGAGGCTGTGCTGCGCCAGTCGAACAACGTCAGGCGGAGGTCCCGTGTGGTCGACCTCCACCGCAGGTCGCCCGTGTGCCCCGTCGTCGAGCGTGCCCCGACCACGCCGTGGTCGACCTCGGGCTGCTGCTCGCCGAACGCGACCTCGTCCAGGGTGCGCGCCGCGAGGCCGAGCGACGCGCGGTCGACGGCGGCCAGCGCGGTGCGGCGCGCGGCGACGTCCCCGTCTCGCGCGAACGGCCACGCGGCGACGTAGCGCGTGTCGTGGAGCGTGGCGAACGGTTCGAGAGTGAGCGGGCTGCCCTCGACGTCCCTGACGGCGAAGGTGGTGCCGGTCCGGGTGATCGTCGCCGCGCTCTGCGGGCCGAGGACGGGAGCGTCGAGGAGCGGGCGCAGCGGGCCGGCGGCGATGTGGCCCATGCGCGTCGGCGCCGCGACGTAGTCCAGCGTGTCGTCCGGCACGCGGTGCGCGAGGACGAGCGGACCCCACAGGACCTGCGCCCACGGACCACCGTCGGGACTCGGCTCGAGCCACGCACGCGCCGGCAGGTCCAGGTGGACCGTCGTGACCCCCGCCCACTCGCGGTCGACGCGGAGCCGCCCCCCGGCCGGCACGGGTGCCTGCAGCTCGCCGTCCACCGTCGCGGATGCCGCACCGTCCACCCACGTCGGGACGCGCACGGCGACGGTGAACCGGACGGGTGCGGTCGTCTCGACCTCGATCGTGGCGCGCTCGCTCAGGGGGTAGCCGGAGCGGACACGGACGGTGACGCCGCGGTCGCGCCACCGCGCCGTGGCGTCGAGGAGCAGGTTGACGCCGAGCTCATCGCCCGCCGTCGAGAACGCCAGCGCTCCGTGCCGGGTGTGCGTCTCGAGCCCGGTGCCGACGCAGCACCAGAAGCCCTCCTCCCGGGCCGAGTAGGTCCGGTAGTGGGCGGGGCGCATCGAGGAGAAGTAGACGAACCCGCCGTACTCCGGGTGCTGTGTCGAGAGCAGGTGGTTGGCCAGCGCGCGCTCGGCGTAGGCGAGGTAGGCGTCGTCGCCGGTGGTGCGGAACAGCTCGGCGGAGAGCTTGACCATGTTGTAGGTCAGGCAGCTCTCTGGGCCCTCCCGGCTGGTGAACATGGTCTCGAAGTCGTCGGCGCGGTGGAAGTTCTCGCGCACGCTGGCGGCGCCGATCGCGACGGAGCGGCGTCGCGCGACCGACGTCCAGAACGTCTGCGCGGCGGTGCGCAAGCGGTCGTCGCCCGGTCCGGCGGCCAGCTCACGCTCCACGCGGTCGATGGCCGCGAGTCCCACGGCGACGGGCGCCTGTGTGTTGGCGTGCAGGCCGTCGAGGACGTCCCGGCCGTCGGCCAGCGGCTCGACGAGGTCCCGGGGCAGGAGCCGCCGCGCCGTGAGCAGATGACGCGGGTCGCCCGTCAGCGCCGCGACCTGCGCGAACGTCTCACAGAGACCGCCCGGCTCGGTCACGAGGATGCGCGCGACGTCCTCGTCGTCGAGGTCGGCGAGCACCGCGTCCCACCACCGGACGAGGTCGTCGAGCACGTCCCGAGCACCGGCGACCCGCGCGTGCGACGCGTCGACGAGCCCGGCGAACGTCTTGTGGAGGTTGTAGAGCGGGACCCAGCGGTCGTTGAGGTGGAACGTCGCCTCCCGGATGTCACCGCTGCGCAGCTCGTCCCACAGGCGACGTCCGTCCGGGATCCCGCCGACGTACCCGGTCCCACCCGCCACCTGGCACTCGCGCAGGCCCGCGACGAGCTGCTCGGCCCGCGCCCGCACCTGCTCGTCACCGGTCGACTCCGTCAACGTGGACAGTGCCGAGAGGACGTGCCCGGCCGTGTGGCCGTCCAGCCCCGTCGACTCCCACCCGCCGTAGGGTTCCGCCGCACGCGGCAGGCCGGCCTCGCGGAGGAACGGCGCCAGCAACCGGTCGACGGAGAGGCCGAGCAGCGTCTCGCGAACCCGGTCCTGCGCCCTGCGGAACAGCCCCGCGTCCAGGTCGACGTCGCTCAGAGCGAGGAGCTCGATGCTCGTCACGAGACGACGTCGCCGTGCCGGAGCGTCCGCTCGCCCGCCTGGCGGGCCCGGTAGGCGGCGACGTGCGCGCGGTTGGCGCAGCCGTTGACGTCGCAGAACCGGCGCGACCGGTTCCGGGACAGGTCGACGAGGACCGCGTCGCAGTCGTCGGCCTCGCAGCGCTGGAGCCGGTCGTACTCCGCGCTGCGTACGACGTCGGACATGGCCATCGCCGTCTCGACGAGCAGGACCGTCGCCAGCGGGGCATCCGGTGCGGTGCCGTGCAGGTGCCAGTCCAGGTCGTCGTGCCGGGTCAGGTAGGGCACCGCTCCCCCGCGCGCCAGCATCTCGTTGAGCACGCCGGCGGCCGTGTCGCGGTCCACGTCCCACAGCACCGCGATCTGCTCGCGAGCGTCACGCACGGCGGCCAGCTCGGCCTCGTCGCCGTCGTGCCGAGCCGTGTACCCCCAGCGTGTGTAGAACTCGGTGACGTCGTCGACCGTCGCCATGGCGTCGTGGCCGTCGCGCCGGCGGGCGGTGTTCACCATCTCGACGGCCGCAGCGATGCTCATCTCCGTGTCAGGTGCGAAAACCACTTTGACTCCTGTCGGCATCCTCGGTAGCGTCATGAGCGTAACGAGACTTCACTCATTACATCCTTCTGACGGGAGCACGGCGATGTCCCAGACCGTCGCGTCGAACCGGTCTGTCGGCATCGTCGCAGGTCTCGTCGCCGCCGTAGCCTTCGCCACCAGCGGCCCGGTGGTCAAGCCGCTCCTCGCCGCGGGATGGTCCCCCGGGTCGGCGATCCTCGTGCGCCTCTCCGTCGCGGCCCTGCTGCTCGCCGGACCGGCCGCGTGGGCGGTGCGCGGACGCTGGCACGTGGTGCGCGACGAGTGGCGGACCATCCTCGGCTTCGGCGTCCTGGGCGTCGCCACCGCGTCGACCATGTACTACCTGGCGGTCGACCGGCTCCCCGTGGCCGTGGCCCTGCTCATCGAGTACACCGGGCCGCTCCTGCTCGTCGCCTGGCGATGGGCCCGTGACCGGCAGGCACCGACCCGCGCCACCCTCGTCGGTGCCGCGCTCGCGACGGGTGGGCTCGTCTTCGTCCTCGACCTCACCGGCTCGCTGGAGCTCGACCCCGTCGGTCTCGTGTTCGCGCTCGTCTCCGCCGTCGGGAACGCCGGCTACTTCGCCTTCACCGGCCGCCCGTCGGCGCTCCCCCCGATCAGCCTGGCGGGTGCCGGGATGGCGGTCGGCGCGCTCACGGTCGCCGTCGTGGCCGCCGTCGGGGTGCTGCCGCTGGCGGCGCCGGACGTGCGCGTCGACCTGCTCGGGACGCAGGTGCACTGGATCGTGCCGCTGCTCGTCGTCGCAACCGTGCCGACCGCCTTCGCGTACGGCGTCAGCGCCCTGTCCGTGCGGCTGCTCGGCGAACGGCTCGCGTCGTTCCTCGCCCTGTCCGAGGTGCTCGTCGCCGTCCTGCTCGCGTGGGCGCTCGTCGGTGAGGCACCGCTACCCGTCCAGGCGGTCGGGATGGTCCTCGTGGTCGCCGGCATCGCACTCGTGCGGCGGGGGACCGCCGGCCCGACCGTGGTCCCGGTCGAGGCGCCCCGGGCCGTGGCGGACGCACGCGTCTAGCGTCAGCCGACGAAGATGCAGAACGGGTGCCCCGCAGGGTCGGCGTAGACCCGCAGCGGCTCCTCGGGGTCGTCGGAGCGGTCGTGGAGCAGCCGAGCCCCCAGCGCGAGCGCCCGCTCGTGCTGGACATCGAGCGCCGCGACGTCCGGCACCGTCGTGTCCAGGTGCAGCTGCTGCGGGACGGGCCCCTCGGGCCACGTCGCCGCCGGCAGCGCATCGACCTGCTGGAACGCCAGCGGGATGCCACCGGGCGAGCGCAGCACCAGCCAGTCCGGCTCGCCGTTCCCCGGCTCGTCACCGGGCCGGTACTGAAGACCGAACAGCTCGCGGTAGAACTCCGCCAGCGCCCGGACGTCCGTCGCGTCGAGCACCACCTGGACGATCGTGGGGTACGTCGTCATCCGCCAGCACCTCGCAGTCCGCGTCGTCGTCGCCGTCCGCCGGACATGATCTCGCCGGTGGACCTCGGCCGCATCCGGGCGCGGGGGCGCCCGGATGCGGCCTCGTCAGCAGGCGGCGAGGGCCGACCGGTACTCGTCGGTCGTCCCGTCCGGCCGAGCCTGCTGCAGCACGTGCCGCCGGACCCCGAGCCCGGCGAGCACGTCGGTCAGCTCTGCGACGTCGTCCGGACCCATGACCGTCGGGTCCACGGTGGTCCGCACCTCGACGTCGACGCCGGAGTCGAGCACCAGCCGCAGCGAGGCGAACGTCGCCTCGGCGCTCGTCGTCGGCCCACCCACGCGGGTGATCGCACGGTAGAGCCGCACCGGTGCCTTCACGTCGAACCCCACCCAGTCGACCAGCGGCAGCAACGCCGACAGCCGGTTCGGGTACGCGCCCGACGTGTGCAGACCGACCCCGAACCCGGCCGCGCGCACCTCCGCCGCCGCCGCGACGAGCGCCCGCTGCCGGGTGGGCTCACCGCCCGAGAACACGAGCCCGTCCAGCAGCCCGTGCCGGCGCGCGAGCAGGGCCAGCACGTCGCGCCACGGCACCCGGCCCGGCGCACGCGGGTCGAGGATCGCGGCGTTGTGGCAGTACGTGCACCGCCACGGGCAGCCCTGGAGGAACGCCGTCGCGACGAGCCGGCCGGGCCAGTCGCACGACGACAGCGGCGTCAGCCCCGCTATGGCGAGCTCGGTCGTCACGCGAGCGCCGCCGCCGCCTCACGGAACGGGGTGCGCTCCAGGTGCTCGCCCTTCTTGCCGATGTTGAACGAGCTGACCGGCCGGTGGTACCCCATCACCCGCGTCCACACCTCGCAGACCTCGTGGCACTGCGGGCAGGTGGGGTGCTCCCCCGCCAGGTACCCGTGCCGCGTGCAGATGGAGAACGTCGGCGTGACGGTCAGGTAGGGCAGCCGGAACGTCGACAACGCGCGACGGACCAGCTCGCGCGCCGCGTCGGGCGTCGACAGCCGCTCGGCCATGTACAGGTGCAGGACCGTGCCGCCCGTGTACTTGGTCTGCAGCTCGTCCTGGCGCTCGAGGGCCTCGAAGGGGTCGTCGGTGAAGCCCACCGGCAGCTGCGAGGAGTTGGTGTAGTACGGGTTGTCGTCGGTCCCCGCCTGCAGGATCCCCGGGAACCGGCGCCTGTCCTCCTTCGCGAACCGGTACGTCGTGCCCTCCGCGGGCGTGGCCTCGAGGTTGTAGAGGTGCCCGGTCTCCTCCTGGAACTCCACCATCCGTGCGCGCACGTGGTCCAGCAGACGCAGGACCAGGGCGTGGCCCTCCGGGTCGGTCAGGTCCTGGCGGTCGCCCGTGAAGTTGCGCACCATCTCGTTCAGGCCGTTGACGCCGATCGTCGAGAAGTGGTTGTCGAGCGTGCCCAGGTAGCGCCGGGTGTACGGGAAGAGGCCCTCGTCCAGGTACCGCTGGATGACGGTCCGCTTGAGCTCGAGCGACGTCCGCGCCAGGTCCAGCAGCCGGTCGAGCGCGAGGATCAACCCGGTCTCGTCCCCGGCGTGCAGGAACCCGAGCCGGCCGCAGTTGACCGTGACCACGCCGAGCGACCCGGTCTGCTCCGCCGACCCGAACAGGCCGTTGCCACGCTTGAGCAGCTCGCGCAGGTCCAGCTGCAGGCGGCAGCACATGGAGCGCACGTCGCCGGGGTTCATCTCGGAGTTGAGGAAGTTCTGGAAGTACGGCAGGCCGTACCTCGCCGTCATCGCGAAGAGGCGGTCGGCGTTCTCGCTGTGCCAGTCGAAGTCGTGCGTGATGTTGTACGTCGGGATCGGGAACGTGAAGACACGACCGGACGCGTCGCCGTCCGTCATGACCTCGATGTAGGCGCGGTTGATCAGGTCCATCTCGGCCTGCAGGTCGCCGTAGGTGAAGTCGCAGGGCTCCCCCGCGACGAACGGCACCTCGTCGCGCAGGTCGTCCGGGCAGGTCCAGTCGAACGTGAGGTTGGTGAACGGCGTCTGCGTGCCCCACCGGGACGGCACGTTGAGGTTGTAGACGAGCTCCTGGATCCCCTGCCGGACCTCCTCGTAGGAGAGTCCGTCGCGACGCACGAACGGCGCCATGTACGTGTCGAACGAGCTGAACGCCTGCGCGCCCGCCCACTCGTTCTGCATCGTCCCGAGGAAGTTGACGATCTGGCCCACGGCGGAGCCGAAGTGTCGCGGCGGGCGGGCGTCCACCTTGCCCGGGACCCCGTTGAGGCCCTCCGCCAGGAACGACCGCAACGACCAGCCCGCGCAGTACCCCGACAGCATGTCGAGGTCGTGGATGTGGAGGTCACCCTCGCGATGCGCCTCCCCCACGTCCGCCGGGTAGACGTGGCTGAGCCAGTAGTTGGCGACGACCTTGCCTGCCGTCTGCAGGATCAGGCCGCCCAGTGAGTACCCCTGGTTCGCGTTGGCGTTCACCCGCCAGTCCGTGCGCTCCAGGTACTCGTCGATCGACGAACCGACCTCCACGACAACGTTGTCCGACATGTCCCACCCCGGGCTTCTGCTCCATGACCCCCAGGCGCCGACCACAACATGCTGTGGTCGATCAGGCCCTGAGGGACTAGATGTAGACGTTAGGGGCGCGAGGTGGCTCGTCGGACGGGCCTTTGGTCCCTACTCCGTCCGCCCGTCGAGGGCCGGTGCCGACGTACGATCCAGGACGAGGAACGACGACGACGCGGAGGAGGTCCTGTGGCCACCGGTGTGCTCCCGCAGGCGACGGTCGAGGACGTGCTGGCGCAGCTGGCGGCGCTGGAGGACCCGAAGATCCGGGCGGTCAACGAACGCCACGGCGACGACCACGGCGTCAACCTCACCAAGCTCCGGGCGGTCGCCAAGACCCTCAGGACCGACCACGCGCTCGCCGGCCGGCTCTGGGAGACCGGCGACACCGCAGCCCGGCTCGTCGCGATCCTCATCAGCCGCCCGAAGGAGTACTCGGCGAACGAGCTGGACGCCATGCTGCGCGACGCCCGCGTCCCCAAGGTGCACGACTGGCTGGTCGGCTACGTCGTGAAGAAGAACCCGCACGTCGAGGAGCTGCGCGTCGCGTGGTTCGCCGACCCCGACCCGGTCGTCGCCAGCGCCGGCTGGGCACTGACGAGCGACCGGGTCGCGAAGACCCCCGAGGGCATCGACCTCGACGCGCTGCTGGACCTCGTCGAGGCGCAGATGACGGACGCGCCCGACCGCCTGCAGTGGGCCATGAACGAGTGCCTCGCCACCATCGGCATCCACCACCCCGAGCACCGGGCGCGCGCGCTCGACATCGGCGAGCGGCTCGAGGTGCTCAAGGACTACCCGACCCCGCCCGGCTGCACGTCCCCGTTCGCGCCGATCTGGATCAGAGAGATGGTCCGGCGGCAGGGGTGATCGTCGTCACCCACGGAGCGCGGTGACGATCCACGACCGAGCACCGAACCACACGCCGTCGTCGCGCTGGTGCTCGGACAACGTCTCCCGAAGTCGGGCCAGCCCTCGCTCTGCGCTGTCGGGATCGAGACGTTCCACGAGCGCGCGGGTGCAGGTGAAGCTGCGCACCCAGGCCTCGGCAGCCACCACGTCCGGTCCGTAGCAGACGGGCTCCTCGACGTCGGTGAAGGCGATCTCGACGAATCCTGCGGCCGCCAGGATCTCGGTGGTCCGCGACGGGTCCGCGAGCGAGAACGCCGGCGCTGCGGCGATCGGCCGGTCCGACCCTGCCAGAGCGCGGTGGATGGCGACGTCCCACTCGTTGCGGTCACCGGCCTGCCAGACCATCATCACGAGCCGCCCGGCCGGGCGCAGCGCCCAGGCGAGGTTGGCGAAGGCTGCGCCGGCGTCGTGGAAGAACATCGTCCCGAACCGGCTGATGACGAGATCGACGCTCCCGTGGGGAAAGGGGTGGACCTGCGCGTCACCACGCTCGAACGCGACGTTGCTCAGACCCTCCGCCGCGGCGAGCCCACGGGCCTGCTCGATCGCCGGTGCGGACACGTCCACGCCCAGCGCACGGCCCTCGTGGGCGGCGCGTGCCGCGGCGCGGGTCGTCTGACCAGCACCGCAGCCGACGTCGAGGACCCGGTCGCGTGCCTGGACGTCACAGGCCCCCTGGAACACCACGTCGAGCCGACGCAGCTCGGAGTCGAATCCCGCTGCATGTTCCACCTCGTCGGCTCGGCTCACCTCCTCAGTTGACTCGCCGACCACCCGGTCCGCAACGGGTGACGTACCCGTACACACCCCACGGTTCGGGACTTCGGACTCTACGAAGCGCGCCCCCCGGCACGCACCATCGACGTATCTGATGGCACGGGTTCAACGAGGAGCTCGTCGGAGGTGCGAGATGAACCGACAGATCATGGTGGGCTACGACGGCTCCACCCATGCGGACGAGGCGCTGGCGTGGGCCGCCAGTGCAGCCCGACGACAGCACGCTCCTCTGCGGATCGTGCACGTCGCCCGCACGTTCCTCGACGGCTACGTGGTTGCTGACCGGCCGTCCGACCTGACCACCCAGGTGGGCAACCAGGTGCTCGCGGACTGTGTGGGACGCCTGCGAGCCATCCACCCCGACCTCGAGGTGACGACGCAGCTCGAGCCCCACGACAGCGTCGCGGCCGCCCTCACCGAGGCATCCAGGGACGCACGCCTGCTGGTCCTGGGGTCGCGCGGGCGCGGAGGCTTCGCGGGTCTGCTCCTCGGATCGGTCAGCGTCACCGTCGCCGCGCACGCACACTGCCCGGTCGTCGTGGTCCGGACGCCGCCTGCTGCGGGCGACCCGACCGTCCGACCGGTCGTGGTGGGCGTCGACGGCTCCCCCACCAGCCTCAGCGCCGTCGACTACGCCTTCGACCAGGCGTCTCGGTGGGGTCTCCCGCTCGTCGCGGTGCACGCCTGGGAGCTCCCCTCCCTGTTCGGGACCGTGCCGCCATGGCTGCCGGACGAGGTCGAGGAGATCCGGATGGCGGAGAAGGTCGTGCTGTCCGAGAGCCTCGCGGGACACATGGAGCGGTATCCCGACGTGTCCGTGACCTCCGTGGTCCACCGCGGCGGACCCGCCCACGTCATCCTGGCCGCAGCCGAGGACGCCGAGCTCCTGGTGGTCGGGTCGCGGGGCCTGGGGGGCTTCCGTGGGCTCCTGCTCGGATCGGTGAGCCAGGCCGTCCTGCACCATGCGACCTGCCCCGTCGCGGTCGTCCACCCGTGATCGGCGTCGTGTTCGACACGCCGCGCGCCACGTCGGTGCTGCGCGAGGGGGACGCCACGGTGGAGACGCGGTGCGACGACGACTCCCTCGGGCGCGTCGAGGTGCGCACCGACGACGGGACCGCGGCCGCCCTGTGCGCCGCACACCTGGTGCGCCAGGCGGTCGTGCATGCCGTCAGGCGAGGCCTGCAGACCGTCAGGATGACGCTGGACGTCGCGTCACCCGCCTGCGGAGCCGTCCTCGCCGAGCTGCGGAACCTCGCCGGCGACGGGATCGGCACGCTCCAGGTGCGCCGGGCGGGCGAGACGGTGCTCGTGGACGTCGACCTCCGTTCGACGGTCCTGGACGCGGGCGGGCTGCCCGTCGCACACAGAGCGGTCGAACCGCCCGCACCACGCCGCTCCCGGACCGCCGCCCCCAGCCTGGAGACCGTCCGCCGCGCGCTGAGCGGACTCCGCGCGCAGCTCGAGGGTCGGCCCGGCATCTGCGGTACGGGGCTCGCGCGCCAGGGCGACGACTACGTCCTGCGCGTGAACGTCGCCGACACGGGTGTCGCCGTCCCCCGGGAGGTGGAGGGCCTTCCCGTCGACGTGTGCGTGACGGGCCCCCTCACCGCGCTCGGACGCTGACACCGTACGGATCGACTACGAACCGGGCGGGCGACCGCCCGGCACCAGGCTCATGAGGGACACACCCCACGAGCGCGCGCGCTCCAGCTCACCGTCGCGCAACGGACCCTTGACGCCCAGGACCCAGAAGGTCTCGGGGTCGGTGGGGATGTCGAAACCGGTGCGCCGCAGCACGCGGGACGCCCCGGCCGCAGCAGAACCGGGCAGGTGCGGGGTGCGGACGCGCGTGTCGAACGTCGCCGCGCGCACGGGCCGTCCGGGCCTCTCGAGGGTCGCGAGCCACTCCCGCACACCGATCGTCGGTCCGCGATCCGCCGTCCCGGCCTGCACCTGCGCGTCCGCCCGGGTGACCGGCCGACTCATCCCGAACGCCTGCGTCGGGGCCCCGACGACCAGCAGCTCGACCTCGTCCGGCAGCCGCGTCGGCGCCGCACCGACCTCGAGCAACGACACGTCCTGGACCTCGCTGAACATGCCCTCCCAGACCGCGCCGGCGACGCGTGCCGTGTTCCCGAACGACGACTCGTACACCAGCAGCGCTCGCACCGCACCCACCTCCACCGTCGTGCACCCCCACGTCCGACGGCTTCACGCTTCTCCGCGTCGCGGTGGCGCCCCAGGGTCGAAGGTCCCCCGCCCACATCAGGGACTCAGGTCCCGGGACGCCGCCCGTCCCCGGGGCGGAGGCTGGAGGGAGCGCGGCGGTGTGGCCGGCAGACTGCCGGTGTCGTCCGACGCGGACACGGGAGGCAGCTCATGCGCGTCGACGGTCCGGTGGTCGTCGCCCTCGACGGCACACCGCACAGTGCACTGACGCTCCGATGGGGCGTCGACGAGGCCGTCCGGCGGCAGGCCCCGCTCCTGCTCGTCCGCGCGATCGACGACTCCTGGCAGGTCACGGCGTGGAGCTGGTACCCGATCGTCGGCGGCAACGACCTCGACACGGAGGCGAAGGAGTACCTGGCGGACCAGGCGAGCCTCCTCGAGGAGCATCACCCGGGGCTGCGCGTCGAGACCCGTGTGCTGCACGGTCAGGTGGTGCCGTGCCTGCGCGAGCTGAGCATCACCGCCCAGCTCCTCGTCCTCGGTGCGCACGCTCGCACAGGGCGCGCGCGCACGGGCTCGACCGGCGTGCACGTCGCGGCGCACGCTCGCTGCCCCGTGGCGGTGGTCCGGTCGGATCCCGACCACCCCGCGGCGACCGACGCCGCCGTCGTGGTCGGCGTCGACGGCTCGTCCGCGTCGCTGTGGGCGGCCAACGTGGCGGCCCGGGAGGCATGGATGCGTGGCCGCCCCCTGCGTGTCGTGCACGCCCGACCGGCCATCCCCGACCCCTTCGGGCGCGGCAGCGTCCCCCCGCTGGAGACCGCCGACGAGGACGACCCGACGCACCGGGCAGCGCACACGGTGGCCGAGAGGCTCCGCACGGAGAACGAGGGCCTCACGGTCGAGCTCGCGCTCGTCGACGACGACCCCGCCGACGCCCTCGTCGGGCTGGGTGCCGGTGCCGCGCTGCTCGTGGTGGGCTCGCGGGGTCTCGGCAGCTTCCGCGGCATGCTGCTCGGCTCGGTCAGCCACGCCGTCCTGCGTGAGGCGACGGTCCCGGTGATCGTCGTGCACGACAACGGGTGACCCACGGCTCGGGGCAGGTGGGCACCGGTGCGATGCAGGTGAACCCACCCGGCCCGCGCCGCGATCGACGACCTGGAGCGATCGGCAGGGTCGGAGTTCGCAGGCGCTGGAGGACCCGGCTCCCCGAGGGGCCGGGCCCTTCAGCGTGCGGAGCAGTCAGCCGGACGCGTGGCACGAGCTGCACCGCTTCCTGACCGCACGGATCGCACGCGCGGCGTATCAGCGCGGTCGCCTATATCCCCTTCTGTTCAGAATCGCTACCCAACACACCGGTCGAAGGTGGACGATTCGATGCAAAGGCGACATTGCCGGAGGGGATCATGGCGGGCACCACCGAGAACGGCTGGCCGAAGGACCCGCGGGTGGTCCGTATCCGCTGTGGCGGAGACCTCAACGGTGCGGAGGTCCGCGAGGGCGACGTCGCGATCGTCGCGAAGGCGTTCCTGGACCTCTTCCACGAGCGCGTCGAACCGATCACCGAGGTGAACGGCTTCCGGACGTCGACGTTCAACGACTCGATCGCGGGCTCGATCAAGAACAGCAACCACGTCAGCGGCACCGCGTGGGACGTGAACGGCGGTCGCCACAAGAACGAGGCGGTCCACCCGAACGGGTGGCGCTCCGGTTTCACGCCCGCCCAGGTCGACGCCGTCCGCACCCTGCTGGCGCAGTTCGGAGGCCTCCTGGAGTGGGGCATGGACTTCGCCGTCGGCAAGCGCGACCCCATGCACGTCGCGGTCGCCCGTGGCGTCACGCAGGACCAGATCGCCGCCCTGGCAGCGTCGCTCCGCAGCAACAGCAGCATCACCACCGTCACCATCGAGCAGATCGTCACCGAGGAGGAAGACATGAGGACGGTCAAGAACAGGGGCCACCTCTTCGCGGTCACCGCCACGTGCATCCAGGAGATCACCGACCAGAACGAGAAGATCGTCGCGACGACCCTCTGGGGTGCCCCGATCGAGCTCGACGACACCGGCATGGGTGCGCTCCGCCAGATCGTCAACACGACCATCGTCAACACGGCCGGCAACCTGAAGGGCCAGGGTCTCTAGCAGCCCCCGCCGGTGCCTGCGGGACGTCCTGCTCGCACTGCCCGAGACGCTCGTGAGACGACCGAGCGGCAGCTCACCCGTCCCGACGGGACGCCGGCGCGCCGATGGGCCCTCGTGCTCGGCCCTCGCGGGAGTGCAGGGGTTCCTCGCCGGCAGCTTCGACCCGCTCGTCGAGCAGCTGGCGTTTGTCCACGGCCCAGCCCTCCCCGCCCCGGCCCAGCCACGATGCGCCGGCGCGTAGACGACTCGTCGACCGCGAGGACCGCGGACTCCCCGTCGCCTCCAGGGGGACCTTCTGCTCTATCGCCGCTCCCTGCACGGGCGAACTGTGAGGAGTGGGGAGCCCTCCGTCACAGAGGCGGACGTGACGCCCCGAGCGGAAGGGAGAGAGTGCCATGGCCAGCACCTGGAAGGTCACGATCTACCTGTTCGACGCGGACGACGCGAGGCACGACACCGGCGTGACGAAGGCACACGCGGTGCTCAGCACCTCGGCCGGCACCACGCTCGACGGCTACGGGAGGGCACGCCGCGCACCCCGGGACGTCGACGTCCCGGAGATCGGCGAGGAGCTCGCCGCGGCTCGGGCGCTGCGCAACCTGGCGGACCGCCTGCTGTCGGCGACGTCCGACGACATCGAGGCGATCGAGCACGACGACGTGCAGCTCGTCCACCTCCGGTCATGACCAGGCACGTGGTGGTGCTCGGGGCCGGCACCGCAGGCACGATGCTGGTCAACAAGCTCCGGCGCCGGCTCGACGACACCTGGAAGATCACCGTCGTCGACCGCGACGACGCCCACCCCTACCAGCCGGGATTCCTGTTCGTCCCGTTCGGCGGGCCCACGGACGACCTCGTGCGGTCCCGGCACGCCTTCGTGCACGACGGTGTCGAGCTGGTCCTGGAAGCAGTCGACCGGGTGGACGTGGCAGCGCAGGAGGTCCTTCTCCTGGACGGTCGCCTGCTGCCGTACGACTACCTCGTGATCGCGTCCGGTGTCACGCTGCGGCCGGACCAGACGCCGGGGATGCTCGGCCCGGAGTGGCGCCGGAGCATCTTCGACTTCTACACGCTCGACGGCGCGAAGGCCCTGGCCACCGCTCTGCGCGGCTTCCGGCGAGGGCGCCTGGTGGTCCACGTGACGGACGTGCCGATCAAGTGTCCCGTCGCGCCGCTCGAGTTCACGTTCCTCGCCGACGACTGGCTCCGCCGGCGCGGCCTGCGGTCGCACACCGAGCTCGTGTTCGTCACCCCGATGGACGGCGCGTTCACCAAGCCGGTCGCCTCCGAGCGGCTCGGCTCGATGCTCTCCGACCGCGACGTCGTCGTGGAGGCGGACTTCCTGGTCGAGCGCATCGAGGGTCGGTCGCTGGTGTCCTACGACGGCCGGGAGGTCCCGTTCGACCTGCTCGTCACGGTGCCGCTG
Organism: Cellulomonas sp. Root485; assembly: GCF_001426705.1. Lineage (GTDB taxonomy): Bacteria > Actinomycetota > Actinomycetes > Actinomycetales > Cellulomonadaceae > Cellulomonas. The sequence goes on from NZ_LMFC01000001.1 coordinate 1,576,948, forward strand.
CACATGGGAGCGGAGTTCGTCACTCGGTCCGGGCTCGGCGACGAGCTCGGCTTCGTCCCGGTGGACAAGCACACGCTGCAGTCCACGGCCGACCCGCGGATCTTCGCCGTCGGTGACGCCTCGGACATCCCGACCTCCAAGGCGGGTTCCGTCGCGCACTTCTCGGTGGACGTCCTGGTCGACAACCTCGTGGAGCTCGCCGCGGGGCGGCCGATGACCCACTCGTTCGACGGCCACGCCAACTGCTTCGTCGAGTCGGGCGACCGCAAGGCCCTCCTCCTGGACTTCAACTACGAGACGGAGCCGCTGCCGGGCACGTTCCCGGTGCCGTACGTCGGGCCGATGAGCCTGCTCAAGGAGAGCCGCGCGAACCACCTCGGGAAGCTCGCGTTCCAGTGGGTGTACTGGAACGTCCTCCTCCCGGGCCGCCCGATCCCGCTCGCGCCGGCGATGTCGATGGTCGGCAAGCAGAACCCTGTCAGCACGTCCTAGGAAGAGGTCGCCATGCCCGTCACCACGCTCGAGGGCCACGAGGTCCACGTCGACGCCGAAGGATTCCTCACCGATCTGTCGGAGTGGGACGACGAGCTCGCCACCGTCCTGGCTGCGCAGATCGGCCTCACGCTCACGGACGAGCACCGGGCGGTGCTCACGTTCCTGCGCGACGACTTCGCCCAGCGCGGCGAGACAGCGACGCTGCGACGGGCGTCGGCAGGTAGCGGAGTCTCCGTCAAGGACCTGTTCCGCCTCTTCCCGCAGAAGCCCGCGAAGAAGATGGCCTACGTCGCCGGCCTCCCCAAGCCCGTCGGCTGCGTCTGACCCGGCACGACGACGAAAGGCATTGTCATGACCACCACCGACACCTCCCCGGCCGTCGTGCCCCAGCTCGGCCCCGATGCCGCATCGGGCCGCAAGCTCGCGATCATCTGCTCCAAGGGCAACCTCGACATGGCCTACCCCGGCCTCATCCTCGCCAACGCGGCTCTCGGGGAAGGCGTCGAGACGCACCTGTTCTTCACCTTCTGGGGCCTCGACATGATCACCAAGGCGACGATGGACGACCTGAAGTTCACGATGCTCGGCAACACCGCGACGCACATGCCCCAGGGCCTCGGCGGACTGCCCGGCATGACCGCCCTCGCCACGTCGAAGCTGAAGAAGGCCATCGCCGACCTGGACGTCCCGGACGTCCCCGAGTTCCTGGAGCAGATCGTGGCGTCCGGCGGCCACCTGTGGGCGTGCCGGCTGTCCGCCGACATGAACCACCTGGGCCTCGCCGACCTGGACGACGACGTCGAGGGCATCATCAGCGCCAGCGACTTCATCGAGAAGACCGACGGAGCCCAGCTGCTCTTCATCTAGGCCGCCCTCGTGGCCGTCGGCGGGACCCTTGGCCCTGGTGACCCGCCTAGGCACAGGACGACGCTGAAATTCTCCGCATCGTCACGGAGGAATCCTGAGAGGTCAGTTCGAGGAGAGTCACATGGACACCATGAGGGCCGGCGTGGTCCGGTCGTTCACCACGGATCTCGACGTCGCGGAGGTGCCGATCCCGGCAGTCGGGCCGCACGAGGCGCTCGTCCGGGTCGACTGGTCGGGGGTGTGTCACACGGACCTGCACGCCGCGCGCGGAGACTGGCCCGTCAAGCCCACGCCACCGTTCATCCCGGGTCACGAAGGCGTCGGGCACGTCGTCCTCGTGGGTTCCGACGTGACCCGTGTGGCCGTCGGCGACCTCGTCGGCAACGCCTGGCTCTGGTCGGCCTGCGGCGAGTGCGAGTACTGCCAGACGGGGTGGGAGACCCTCTGCCCGAACCAGCGCAACGGCGGGTACGCGGTCGACGGGTCGTTCGGGCAGTTCATGGTCGTGGACTCGCGCTACTGCCCGATCATCCCCGCGGGCGTCGACCCAGCAGGAGCCGCTCCTGTGCTCTGCGCCGGGGTGACGGTCTACAAGGGCCTGAAGATGACCGACACGAAGCCCGGCGAGTGGGTCCTGGTCTCGGGCATCGGAGGTCTCGGCCACCTGGCCGTGCAGTACGCGGTGGCCATGGGCCGCCGCGTCGCCGCCGTCGACGTCGACGAGACCAAGCTGGCGCTCGCCCGGAAGCACGGCGCGGAGATCACGGTCAACGCCGCGACCGACGCAGACCCGGTAGCGCGGTTGCAGGAGCTCACCGGCGGCGTGCACGGTGCCCTCGTGACCGCGGTCAACGCCCACGCGTTCCCGCAGGCCGTCGGTGCGCTCCGCCGCGGAGGCACGGTGTCGCTGGTCGGCCTGCCGCCCGAGCAGTTCCCGCTCGACATCTTCACCACGGTGCTGTTCGGGCTGACCGTGCGCGGGTCGATCGTGGGCACGCGCAAGGACATGTCCGAGGCACTCGACTTCTACGCCCGTGGCCTGGTCAACCCGACCTACAGCGTGCGTCCGCTCGACGACATCAACGCGATCTTCGCCGAGATGCTCCGAGGCGAGATCGACGGGCGCGTCGTCATGGACATGCGTCGCTGAGTGGCCACCTCGTCGAGAGCAGCAACCACCGTCGGACGGGCCGGCGTCGACCGCGTCGAGCCCCCGCCCGGCTAACCCCAGAACCGCCTCCGGGCAGGGTCGCCTACCGGCCCTGCCCGGAGGCATCAGTCGTCGAGGCCGGGCGGTGGACCTCGCGCCCGGGTCGCGGGACCATCGATCATGGCCGGCTCAGCCGCCGAGGGGGCACCGAGCGTTCAGTCCGTCATCGCGGAGGCGGGCCGATCGGCCGACGCCCTGGTGACCGACTTCGCGCGGGCGGCCACGGCCGTCCAGCGCCACCGCTACGCGACGAAGGTCAGCGACTCCGATCTCGTCACGCGCTCCACCGCGGTCTGGGTGCTGACGCAGCTGGATCCGCAGGTCGGCGCGGTGCTGCAGTCGGCCGGCCTGGACGCCGAAGGGCTGGGGGCCGAGCTGTCGATCTCCCGTTCGTTCGCCGGGATGCTCGCGGAGGCCCACGACCCCCTCGGTGGCCTCCATCCCGACTTCGCCGACGCGCTCCGGCTCTACCTGGAGGCACTTCCGAAGGGTCCACGGGCGATCGGGCTCCCCGACCTCGCGACGGCGATCGTGCAGTCCGGGCGCAACGACTCGCGCGGACTCCTGCCGCGGCGTCTGACCCAGCTCGGGATGGACTACGACAGCGCGCTCTCGGGGCTGAGGACGCTGATGTCGCCTGAGGTGGCACCCCGCTCGACGATCCCGTCGCCCGGCGACCCGCGGACGGCGAAGACGCCGGCGCCAACGCGCTCGTCGACGCCGCCGCCCCCGCTGTCGGAGACGATGCGCGGTGTCGCCGCCGAGCTCACGTCGTCCAGCCGCGGCAAGGTCACGGCCTTCGACATCGCGGCCGCCATCGCTCGCCGCCATCCCGAGTACGCCGGCGACCACCTCGGCGGCGCCACGCTTGCTGCTCCGGCGAAGACGCCACGGCGGAGCTGGGCCGAGTGGCTGGACGCGGTGGGCGGCGTCTACGACCGCGCGACGCTGAAGGCTTCCCGGCACACGCGTCTGGACGGCCGGTTGTTCCTCACCGGGCTGGGGGTGCTGGATCCGGAGCTGCGGGCCGCTCTGGACGCGTCGGGCGTCTGGGCGCCGCTCCTGGTCGAGGTGGACGACGCCGTCGCACCCGCGGGCTCGTTGCTGCGCCCCTACCTCGAGGGTGTCCAGTTCAGCTACGGCTACAGCAGCGACCGCGCGGGCGGCGTGGACCAGCTCGGTGTCCAGGGCGAGGTCAACGCCGTCTGCGAGGTCATCACCGATCCCCACGTGCAGCCGCCCCTCGCGATCGGCCTGTTCGGCGAGTGGGGTACCGGCAAGAGCTTCTTCATGGACAGGATGCGCGAGCGCGTTGCCGCCTTGACCGCGCAGCCGCGCGCCGGCGCGAGTCCCGCGGATCAGCTGCAGGTGGTGCAGATCCGGTTCAATGCGTGGCACTACGCGGACACGAGCCTGTGGGCGAGCCTGGCCGTGGAGATCTTCGAGCGGCTGGCCGACCCCGAGCCGGTCGACGAGAGCGACCGCGCGACCTGGTTGCGGGACCACGGCGACAGCGGGCGGTCGAAGCGCCAGGCGATCCTGACCCAGCTGCAGACCTTCCGCGACGCCAAAGCCGCACTCGAGAGCGAGCAGGGCGCTCTGAAGGTCAGGCGCGTCGCGGTCGAGCAGAGGCGTGCCGAGGCAGCACGACAGCGGAGACAGGCTGTGGAGTCGATGCCGGTCACCGACGTCGCCGGTGAGCTGGCGAAGGACGCCGCGGTGCAGGCGGCCCTGCGTCCGGTCGCTGACGAGCTCGGCTTCGCACCTGCCGCCGACGAGGTCGGCGCCCTGGCCGCCGAGCTGCGGACGACGGCGGGATACCTGCACGGGCTCTGGCGCGTGGCACACCACAAGGTCTGGGCGGTCACGCTGGCGGCTGTCTTCGTCGTCCTGGTCCTGGCCACCCTGACCCTCGTCGTGCAGGGCGGCAGCGCCTGGATCGCTTCGGTGATCACCGGGATCGGCTCGGTGTCCGCGGCCCTCCTGGCGGCGGTCAAGGTCGCTCGACCCGCCGCTCAGACGCTCAACCGGACGATCGCCGACCTCCAGTCGGCACGCGCGGTCATCGCGGGGCGCGCGGCGGAGCTGAGGTCGCAGCGCAGCAAGGACGAGCTGATGCTCGAGGTCCGGCTGGCCGAGCTGGACGACGAGATCACCGGCGCGACCCGCCTGATCGCTGAGCTCGACGAGAAGATCGCCACCGCGACGACGGAGGCGGAAGCGCTCGCGGTGGGCCGCCAGCTGTACGACTTCCTGGCCGACCGTGCCGCCGGCTACCAGAAGCACCAAGGGGTCGTCGGCATGCTCCACCGAGACTTCCGGTTCCTCGATGCGCAGTTCCGGGCGCTCCAGGCAGCGGCGGAGCCGGTGAGCGGCAACGCGATGACGCGCATCGACCGCGTGATCCTCTACATCGACGACCTCGACAGATGTCCGCCGGCGAAGGTCCTCGAGGTGCTCGAGGCCGTGCACCTCCTGCTCGCGCTCGAGCTCTTCGTCGTCGTCGTCGGTGTGGACCCGCGCTGGCTCCAGCGCAGCCTGCGCCACCAGTACCGCGACCTGGTGACGAGCGGGGACCCGACGACGGACGCCTACCTGCGGGTCATGCCCATCGAGTACCTGGAGAAGATCTTCCAGATCCCGCTCACCCTGCCGGCCATGGAGCCGACCGCGTTCGCGCAGCTCATCGCGAGCATCGCCCCGACGTCCCCCCGGACACCCGACATCCCGGCACCCCCGACCGAGACGCCGGCGGCCCCGGCAACGCCGTCGAACGTCCCCGCCGTGACGCACCGCGCAAGCACCAGCGAGTCCCCCGGCGGCGACCGGTCACCGGTCCGCGGCGGGCTCGATGTCCAGGCGGGCTCGTCGGCGTCCGGTGCCGTCGCCGGTCCCCGGATCGACCTGACCCCGGCCGAGATCCAGTTCGCCCAGACCCTCGGCCCGCTGGTAGCCAGCCCACGGGCGGCGAAGCGCCTCATGAACACCTACCGGCTCATCCGCGCGACGCGACACGTCGGCTCGCACTCGCGCTTCCTCGGCGGAGGTCTCGAGAGGGGTCCCGGCCACTCCCCCAGCGGCCAGCCCGGCGAGTACCAAGCAGTTCTGACCCTCCTCGCCATCGCCGCCGGCTACCCGACGATGGCTGACCGGATCATCGTCGCCCTGCAGCTGGACGCCGACAGCCGCAAGATCACCACGTGGCCCGACTTCGTGCGCCAGCTCGATCCCGCGAACCAGGGCACGCTGGTGCCGAGCGACCTGGTGGGAGGTACCGACGGAAACTCGGACGTCGTTGCCCGCGACGACCTGGCCACCTGGACCAACCTCCATGCCGCTCTCGCCGCCGCCTTGGCGTCGAACCAGCTCAGCGACCTCACGCCGTACCAGTACTGGTGCGGGATCGCCGCGCGGTTCAGCTTCACCCTGTGATGCTGACTGGCTGCGCGTCGTGCGACGGCACGCGGGGCCGCCCGGGTGCAGGAGCTGCGCACCGAGCTCGGGATCACCGTCGGCGCGGCGAGCAAGCTCGTCGACCGGCTCGAGAGCGACGGGCTCGTCGTGCGCACCGCGCACCCGCACGACCGGCGCTCGTCGCTGGTCACGCTCACTGCACCCGGCTCGGCCCTGGCGCGGTATGTCCGGGATGCCCGGGTCGTCATCCGGTCTTAGCCTGCGCTGAGACGGTCAGCCTGGCCGTCTCGTTCCTCAGGGAGGCATTGTGCGCAAGACCCTCCTGGCGCTCACCGCGCTGCTCGGCCTGCTCATCGCCTCGGCGTCACCCGCCGCCGCGATCACAGGCAACTACGTCAAGGACTTCGAGCACCCGTACGTCGGCCTGCTCACCACCTTCGACGCCCAGGGTGAGTTCGCCGGCCGGTGCTCCGGCTCGCTGCTCACCCCGACCGTGTTCCTCACCGCCGGCCACTGCACCGAGGACGTCGCGACCGCGGTCGTGTACTTCCAGCAGGACGCCGGCGTGAACTACGACCCGGAGACCGAGCTCGACCCCATCACCGGCTACCCCGAGTTCTGCGCCGGCGACACCCTCGGCGTCGTGTGCGCGACGTCCGACGAGACCTACAACTGGGGCTTCGACGACTTCGCGGGGTTCCCCGACACCAAGGACATCGGGATCGTGATCCTCGACCAGCCGATCACGCTGGACGAGTACGGCTCGCTGGCCGCGGTCGGTTCCCTCGACAGCCTTGCGACGGCGCAAGGCACCAAGAACGTGACCTTCACGGCGAGCGGGTACGGCCTGTCCTACAGCAGCCCGGTCGGGGTCGAGTCCTTCCGGGAGCGGCTGATGGCGTCCGCTCGCCTGACCAACCTGACCAGCAACAACACCGGCGGGTTCAACATCCAGACCACCGGCAACGGCAAGGGGAAGGGCGGCACGTGCTCCGGTGACTCCGGCGGCCCGGTGTTCTACGGCGGCTACACGTCGAACACCATCGTGGCCGTGACGTCCTTCGGTCTGAACTCGTACTGCCGCGGTACCGACTTCGGCTACCGCGTCGACACCCAGGCGGCGCAGGACTGGATCCGGTCCGTCATCGGCGACGAGGAGTTCGCGCAGATCGACATCGTCACGATCTGACACCTGTCGCGGCCCCTCCCTGGAGGGGCCGCGACACCTCCCGGGTCGGCCCGCTACGGGTGCCGGGCGGGCACCTCGGTGGTCATCACGCAGTTGCCCTGGCCCTTGGGCCGCTGGTACGCGAACCCGAGCTGCTCGTACATGGTCCGCGTCGCGTTGTACAGGAACGACGCAGAGGTCTTCTTGCCGGGCGGCAGGTCGTGCGGGTACGACTCGACCAGGCCACCACCCGCGTCGGCGATCAGCGCGAGCGCGCCGCGGACAGCGACCGACGCCATCCCCTTGCGGCGGTAACGACGGTCCACGAACAGGCAGGTGATCCGGAAGTCCGGCCTGCGCACGACCCCGCTCTCCCACTCCTTGCGGTGGTGGATGTTCGGCAGCTCGTCGACCGGCCCGAACTCCGCCCACGCGACCGCGTCGTCGCCGTCGAGCACGAGCGCCGCGTGGGCGCGGCCGGCCAGCACGCGCTGCCGCTTGAACTCGCGGTTGCCGATCTCCCGGCGCTCGTCGACGGGGTCGGGGTAGAGGTGGAAGTAGGTGCACCAGCACCCGCCCCAGACACCGTTGTGCCGCTCCGCCAGATCCGCGAACGCGTCCCAGGTCTGCGCGCTGAGCGGTTCGATCCGGTAGCCGTCGACCATGAGGCCCGCATCGCCCATTCTCGCGACTGTAGTGGCGGGGCCGCGCCGGTGCAGCCGTCCGCGGACGGCAGCTCCTGCGGATCCTCGCCACGGTCGCGTCGTGGCGGGGCTCGTGGCACGATCCTGCAATCGCGCCAAGCAGGGGCCGGTCGCCGGAGAACAAGGAATCCTCATGCGCCGTGCCGTCCTCGTCCTGCTCTGCCTGCTGCTCGGCGTCGGGCTGTTCCCGGCCCCCGCCTCCGCCGCACCGACCGTTCCCGCGCCGACCGGGCTCTCGGTCGTCGCCACCAGCAGCGGCACCGTCCGGTTGTCCTGGGCCCCCGTCAAGGACGCGGTCCGGTACGACGTCTACTGGGGGAACGACCCGGCCTACCTCGACGTCATCGCGACGACGACGTCGACCGCGTGGACCAACGAGGGAGCCAGCTCGGTCCTCCCGACGGAGACGCTCTACTTCGGCGTCCGGGCCATCACCCGCAGGAGCGCCTCCGAGCTCAGCCCGCTCGTGTCGGTCGTCATGCCACCGGCCGTCCCGAGCGCGGTGACCGCCGAGGTCGTGCAGCCCAACCAGGTGCGCCTCACCTGGGGCTTTCTCCCGGAGGGCACCACGGTCCTGGTCAGCGAGCTGGTCGACGGCGGCGCCGAGCAGCCGTCGCAGGTCCTCAGCACCGACGATCGCGGCGCGTTGGTCGCCACCGTCGCCGACTCGTCGTACGTCTTCCGCGTCCGCGCGGTGCGCGACGGCGTCGAGTCGCTCGGCTACGGCGAGGTCGCGGTGTCGACCCCATCGCGCTGGGAGTCGCAGGTCGCGTACGACGGGAAGGTGTCCGTCCTCGACTCCGGCGCCCAGACGCTCGAGTTCGGCGTCTACCCGGGGTACTCGTCGGGAGGCGGCCAGCCGCTGGGCGACGTGCAGCTCGTCCTCGACGGGCAGGACGTCGGTACGCAGAGCATCGACCCCACGCTCAGCCGCGCCCGGTTCGACGTCCAGCTGGCGCCGGGGGCACACGACTTCACCGTGCGCTACCTCGGCGACGACGGCTACCTTCCCTCCGAGTCGGCCGGCACGCTCTACGTGTCCGACCCGGCGCCCGACTACCGCGTGGAGACCCTGACGACGGCATCGGTCATCGACGCGGCGATCGGCGACGTGACGTGCGACCTCCGGGCCGACCTGGTGACGGTGGCCGACGTGACCACCGGAGACGGTTCCACCGGCCGCACCACCCGCGTCAGCACGCAACCCACCCGTGCCGACGGGTCGCTCGGTGACGTCCTCGGCGTGAACGTCACCACGACGTCCAGCCCGACCGACGTCGCCGTGGGCGACCTCACCGGCGACGGCTGCGCCGATGTCGTCGTCGCGGCGGGCGACGTCGTCGTCCTCACCGGCTCGGCGTCCGGCCCGCGGACCCCCACCAAGCTCAAGGGTCTGGCGTCCGCCGGCGCGGTGAGCATCGCGGACCTCACGGGTGACAACGTGGCCGACCTGCTCGTGTCCACCATCGACGGCCAGGCACTCCTGCCCGGCACCGGCCGGGGCACGTTCGGCAAGGCCCGGACCCTGCTCGGCGGGCGGTTCGGCGGCACCGTCGCCGTGGCCGACCTCGACGGCAACGCGCTCGCCGACCTGGTCGAGCTGCGAGACGGCGTCCTGACCGCCTACCGCCAGACGGCGACGGGGACGTTCACCGTGGCGTGGACGCGGCCCACGAGCGGCGGGAGCGACCTCGCGGTGGCCGACGTCGACGGCGACGGCCGGAGTGACGTGCTCGTCTCCGGAGACGTCACGCAGCTGTTCTCCGGCGCCGACGGTTCGGTCACGCAACCGCCGCTGGAGTACGGCTACAGCACCTACGTCGAGCTCGGCGACCTCGACTCCGACGGCGACGCCGACCTGGTCAAGGTGGAGGGCTACGGCGGACGCCCGCAGGCAGCCATCACCACCGCCGGCCTGCCCGCCGCCTGGCAGGACCTCACGACCGACCCCTTCACCTACTCGTACGGAACGCGCGGGGTGGTCGTCGGCGACCTCGGCAGCGACGGCACCACCGAGATCGTCGCGCTCGACTACGACACGACCAGCGTGCTCCACGTCCTTCCGGCACCGTGAGCTGATTCCGAAGCGGTCTGCATCCGAACGCCTCCCCCACGCCGAAGACCTGGGCACGGGTGGTCAACCACCCACCAACAGAAGGGATGTCCGATGAAGCGCATTCTTGCCGTGGGGACCATCGCCGCTCTCGCCCTGCTCGGCTCGGCAGCCAGCGCCTCCGCCGCGCCCGCCGACGCCGCCTGCTTCGGCCAGGTGCACAAGACCGTCAACGCCGGGGGCGTGGCCGGGTTCACCAACGTCGGTGAGCTCGTCCAGGCCGTCGGTGGCGGCAGCATGAAGAACGCCACCGCCAAGACGTTCTGCTAGTCAGCTCGCCCTTCCTGAGCAACACAGGCGGCGGCTCGGATCTCGCATCCGAGCCGCCGCCGGCGTCAGACGCCAGGGTCTGGTTGGTCGGTTCTCGCGGGCTCGCCCGGAGGCACGTGCGAGAACGGCACGGAGAGGATGTACGGGATCGTGCCGGTGTTGATGACGTGATCCACCTCGCGACCGCGCCGCGTCAGTGACGCGCTCGGTACGTGGTCGGGGCGGTGCGGCTCATGCGGTCGAGACGCGTTGACCGCGGACGAGCGCCGGGTCTAGCGTCCGCCGGAGCAGGGCAAGTCGAAGCACACCGTCCAACGCAGGAGGCGTGGTGGCTGGCGAACCTGTAGACGTGCGCGTGATCCGACCTGAGGACCTCCTCGTCCTGGACATCACGTTGACCAACCTCGCGGTCGGAGACGACGGCGCGCTGCATGTGGTCGATCGGGCGGCACCCGGCCGGGTGGTCTTCAGGCTCCCGCCGCAGCACATCGCCGAGGCGGCGTTCCTGGAGGACGAGACCAGGAACTCTCCCGTCGAACCGCTTCCCGTGCGATCCGCGGCGGCGGCGCCGAGCCGGCTGGCGTTCGACGTGCCGGAGGACGGGCCGGGGGTCCCGTTCACCGTCGCCGGCCTGCTGGACTGGGCCGCGCTGCGCCCAGCGCTCGCGCCGAATGCGCTCCCACCCGGCACCCCCACCACCACGGGCGGGGTTCGCCCCGCCGAACCGGCCCCTGACGTCACCGCTCTCGAGCTGGCGTACCGCCTGATCGTGTCGCCGGTCGGCGAGCACGGCTGGCAGCATCGCTCCGACCCGCACACGGCCGACGGCGTCACCGAGCTGTGGCACACCCGGCTGGTCGGCACCGATCCGCTCTCCGTGCGCGCCATCTCCCGCCGCGAGACGAACCCGTTCGTCACCTCGCTCAACCAAGACGACATCACAGAGCTGGTCATGCTGACCGGCGACTTCGGCAACGCGGTCAAGTCCGCGGCCGACCTCGGGATCCCCCGCATCCTCTGGCTGCTGTGGACCCGACGGCTCAGCCCGTGGGGCCGGGCGATCGTCCCGCCCCCCGCCACGCTCACCGCCCGGCACGTCCTGCTGACCGCCCTCGGCGCGCACCACCACGTGCTGGGCAAGTTCGACTTCCCGGGCGACGACCAGCAGCCCGCCGACCTGGTTCGCCTGGGCGTCGACGTCCCCAGCGTGCAGGCCTACGAGCACATCACGGGCCTCGGTCGGGACCAGTACGTCAAGGTCGTCAGGCGCGGCTTCCTCGACACCGGGCACCGTGCCTCGATCGTCAAGATCACCGAGCGCAAGTTCGAGCCCGTGTCGCTGGACCCCGAGCCCGGTCCACCCCCGGTCGCGGTGTTCGGGACCCGGACCGTCCTGCGGCAGTACTTCCGCATCATCGTCACCCAGCCGGTCCTGGACTACCGCCTGCTGGCAGCCGGCTACCCCAAGGGCCGCCGGGAGATGCCGCTCCGCACGATCGAGCTGCGCACGCTCGAGACGCCCAAGATCGACCTGCCGATCTCGTTCACGGCGGAGGTCACCCAGGAGGCGATCGACCGCGCCGTCAGCAACCCGATCTGGGTCAGGGCTTCCGGCCAGCTGGTCCCGTTCGACTTCGACAGCATCGACGGCGAGGGCCGCCGGGTCAGCCTGCGCAAGCCGATGCTGTTCATCCCGTACTCGTACGTCGGCAACACCGACGGCGTCATCACCACGTTCAACGGGGCATCGGCGACCAGGCGCACGGCCGCGGCCGGCGCGCAGAGGCTCGCCCTGACCGAAGCGCTCCCGGCGAAGCCGGACGCCACGACAGCCCCCACCGAGTACCTCACCTTCGACCTGGTCAAGATCACGGGCAGGTCCGGGTTGCCGCGCGACTACCTCCCGGGGTGGCTCCCGCAGGCGCTCACCGCCGGTGTCCGCCTCCAGTCGGTCGAGCAGCTCACCGGGACGCCCCGGGCCGTGGAGGTCAGGCTGTCGACCACCTACCTGGACCACGGGTTCGACCCGGCGGCGAACCCGGCCAGCCTGTTCGCGACCTACCCCGAGGTGGGGTTCGGCGTCGGCGCCGCGAGCGGTGGCGGGGTCGCCTCCCCGGCGGTGAAGCTCGACGCGCTGTCGGCGACCCAGGGCGCGATGCCGAGCAAGATGGCCGGGGGTGTCGACGCTGCGACGCTGAAATCGCTGCTGGCGGGCATGAAGCTGTTCGGCACGGTCGACCTGTCCGACCTGCTCGCGCCCATGCCGCCGCCGGTCCCAGGCGGGCCGGCCGACGGTTCGGACGCGGACCTGGACGCCGCCCTGGCCGACCCGACGGCCCTCATCCGCACCCCGGTGATCCGCACCCGTCCGGTCCCCGGCCCCGGCGGGGTGCCCATCGCCAATGTCACCCGGCTCGTCTGGAAGCCCGCGTTGCTGGCGACACCACCGGTCAAGCCGGTCTTCGCGCTGGGCAGCGCGCAGTTCCTGCTCGACGTCCGCACGGTGACCCGGCTGGACGGGTCCTCCCCCGAGACGACCATCGCCGGTGAGCTGCGCGGCTTCTCCCTGACGCTCGCCGGTGTCGTCCGGGTGTCGATGGGCACGATGAAGTTCGTCTCGCTGCCCGGCCGCAAGCCGGATGTGACCGCCGAGGGTGTCGAGCTGGAGTTCGTCGGCGCACTGGCCTTCGTCGACACGATCCGGCGGCTGCTCCCGGCCGACGGGTTCAGCGACCCGCCGGCGATCGCGGTGACGCCCGAAGGGATCCAGGCCGGGTTCAGCCTGGGGATCCCCACCGTCGGCGTCGGCGTCTTCTCGCTGCAGAACCTCTCCTTGTCGGCGGCACTCTCGCTGCCGTTCGTCGGCAAGCCCGCCGGGCTGCGGTTCGCCCTGTCCTCACGCGAGCACCCGTTCCTGGTGACGGTGACCCTGTTCGGTGGCGGTGGGTTCTTCGCCCTCGGCGTCAGCGCCGCCGGGGTCGAGGAGATCGAGGCCAGCATCGAGTTCGGCGGCAACATCTCGCTCAACCTGGGGGTGGCCAGCGGCGGCGTGTACGTCATGGCCGGCGTCTACTTCAAGATGTCCACCAGCAAGGGCACCGAGCTCACCGGCTACTTCCGGTGCGGCGGCTACCTGTCGGTCCTGGGCCTGATCAGCGTCTCGCTGGAGTTCTACCTGGCCTTCACCTACCGCGGCAAGGGTGACGGCCGCAACGAGATCTGGGGCCAGGCCAGCCTCACCGTCTCGGTCAAGGTGCTGTGCTTCAGCGCCAGCGTGAAGCTGTCGGTCGAGAAGCGGTTCGCCGGACCGGCCGGTGACCCGACCCTCGAGCAGGTCCTCTCGGCCGACGACTGGCAGACGTACTGCCTGGCCTACGCGCAGGAGGCGGCGGCGTGACGACCGAGCAGAAGCTGCAGTGGGTCGCCGTCCCCGGCGGCCTCCTCGCCGACGGGCGGCTCAAAGTCACGGTCGTGATGTCCCCGCGGTTGCGCACCGACGAGGGCATCACCTTGGCGGTCTACCCCGACCTGCTCGACTGGCCCGGCACCGTGGCGGCCGCGACCTGGACCGTCGACGCCGGCGCCGCCGCCCTGTCCGCCGAGGTCGTCAGCCCGGCGCCGGACTCGGACCTGTGGGTGGCTCTGTTCCCGCCCGAGACCCCCGTGAACCCGTGGGAGTTCCCCGACCTGGCAGACCGGCCGATGGTGACGTTCGACGTGATGAAGGTGCATGCCCAGCTCAAGCACCTCTACGCCCAGGCTGCCGCCTTGTCGCCCGACGCGCTGCCGTCGCTGCGATCCCGACGCGACGTCGATCCCCGGGTGCGGGGTCTGGACGAGCTCCTGTCCGAGGTGATCCAGCCCGGCCAGACCCACTACGGCGAGCTGGAACGCCGGCTCGGCGTCTCGGGCACTGCCGATCGCCTGCTGTCGGCCGCCCGCGATGAGTCCGCGGCGCGCAAGGCGACCGGCGCCCGCGGGGGCCCCACGATCCACCCGTTGCCGCCGGACTTCGCATTCGAGGTCGAGCGAGCCGCGTTGTTCCACTCGTCGCCCGAGGAGGAGCCGCGGGAGATGCCCGCCGACGGGGAGCACTACCGGGCCGCGGTCGACTTCCACCAGATGGTCGGCAGCCTCGGGGACTACCCCGACCTGCTGCGTCGCCTCGGGCTCGTCGTGGACCTCGCGGTCCAGGCCGACGCACTGCCCGCCCCGACGGGGTTCGTGACGGCAAACCCGGTGTTCACCGTGCCCGCCGACGCGGTGGTCCGCGAGAGCGTCGCCCATCACACCGCCTACAGCACCGTCGCCGGCCGGTTCGTCGCCGCACGACAGACCCCGGACGCGACCGTCCCGGAGGGCCTGGTGCCGCTGTCGGCGGCGAGCTTCGTCGTCAACCAGGTGGACATCGACGGCGGCGCCCTCAAGACCATCGCCACCGCCACGACGGCCACCACCCCCCCGCCCGCGGCCGGAGGTGCCGCCCTGAACCAGCCCGACGACGCCGGCCTCGCCACCCTGCGCACGGCGGGCCTCTCTCTGGTGCAGACCGGCCGGGCCGACGCGCTGCAGGCGGAGTTCAGCCGCAGCGGCACGGTCAACAGCGCCATCGTGGGCGGCCCGACCAGGCTGTTCGCGGAGGACCTGGTCCGGGGCTACCGGTTGGACGTGCGCGACGACCTCACCGGGGTCTGGCGCTCGTTGCACGAGCGCGTCCTCATCGCCACCGCCCAGCGGTACGCCGCCGGGATTGCTCCCCTGTCGGGCGAAGGGCAGGTGCAGGTCAGCCTCGCTGAGCGGCTGACGCCGCCGGGCCAGGCCGCGGACCCGAACGGTGAGCTCTACGTCCACGAAGCACTCGTCTCCTGGGACGGGTGGAGCCTGTCCGCGCCGCGCGCCGGCCTGCCGCTCTCCCGGCACCCCGACGCGCCGGACCCCGCCCGGCCCGAGACGCTGCCCGCGGCCGTGCCGAACGACCCGCAGACGGCGATGGGGCTCAGCTTCTCCTCCACGGTCGTCCCGGGGTCCCTGCCCCGGCTGCGGTTCGGCCGCTCCTACCGGCTCCGTCTGCGCGAGGTCGACCTGGTCGGCGGGGCACTGACCCTCGGGGAGGCGGACGCGCTCGCGGTCGGGGACGTCGCAGCGGAGCCGTACCTGCGGTTCGAGCCCGTGGCGGCCCCCGCCGCGGTGCCGTACGCCGCGTTCGGGGAGGGTGCCTCGCTGCACCGGCTGGTGATTCGAAGCGACGTCGGGCTGGAGCCGGACGGCTACGCCGCGCGCTTCAACGCCGAGCTCCCGGAGCACCCGGGGTACGCGCCGGTCGACGTGCGGCACCTCGCGCCGCCGAAGGCGAGCTTCGACCTGGCCGAGAAGCACGGGCTGTTCGACCTTGCCATGGGGTCGGACGGCACGCCGCCGAGCGCGGAGCAGGTGGCGACGATCGCCGGCGCGTACGAGGTGGCGCGGCGGGAGAAGGGCAGCTTCGACGATCCCGACGCCCCCGGTGCGCTGGTGGTGGACATCCCGACAGCGGACGGTGCTCCCGGCGGCCGGTACGTCCTGCACACGGTCGACCAGCTCGAGCTGCCCTACCTGCCCGACCCGCTCGCCACCGGGGTGATCTTCTGGGGGCTGCCGGGGGTGCCGCTGGGTGAGGCGTACGAGCTGCCGTTCGACGCGGACGACGGCACCTGGTGGAAGGCTCGGCCGCTGCGGCTGGAGCTCGCCGGCGGTAACGGTCCACCGCTGTGGGACGCAGCAGCGCGGGTGCTGACCGTGCGACTGCCGCAGGCCGCGACCGCCCAGGTACGGATGGTCTCCCGGCTGTCCTCGCTCGACCTGATGGGGATGCTCCGCTGGTGCGAGCAGGAGCTGTCCGGCGACGAGCTGGACCGGGTCATCGGAGCGATGAAGGACAACCGCTGCTGGCTGACGACCCCCTGGCACGACATCGAGCTGGTGCATGCGGTGCAGCACCCCCTGGAGGTGCCGGCGTGGGAACACCTCGAGGCCTCTCGCTCGACGGGCCAGACGTACGCGGACGTCGCGGGCATCGCTTACATCGACGGCCGCTCGACCGGGAAGGTGGGCCTCGACGCGACCTGGACCGAGCCCCTCGACGACCCTCGCGAGCCAGGCCCGCGCGAGCTCTCCGCACGCACGACCGTCTTCAGCCTGCCGATGGACGCGTCGGCGCTCGTCCCGGAGGGCAGACCTGCGGCCTACCGGCTGCGCGACGGCAAGGAGCTGACCTTCGACTCGCTGATGGCGCGCGAGCTGGACCGCCCGCTGCCGACGCCGCACCACTTCGGCGACACCAAGTACCGACGGGTCAGCTACGCCCTGACGGCGACCACGCCGTTCCGTGAGGACTTCCCGGTCACGTGGATCGACCAGCCCGACCGGCTGTCGGTGACCAGCGACGTGCTCACCCTGGACGTACCCAGCTCCGCGCCGCCCTCGCTCCCCGACCTGCAGTACGTCGTGCCGACGATGGGCTGGAGCGCCGCCGAGGAGGACGGCGGCTACGTCAGCCGGCGTCGAGGCGGCGGGCTGCGCATCTGGATGGGGCGCGGCTGGTGGTCGTCCGGTGCCGGCGAGCTGCTCGGCGTCGTCGTCGGCAGCAACGTCATCTCGCCCAAGGGCAGCGACTACCCGTTCGTGTCCCTCATGGGGCAGGACCTCATCCGGACCAGCGCAAAGCTGCGGAACCTGCGGGCCGAGAGCTTCGGCGGCGACCCGACCGTGGCGACGGGCCTGCCGTTGGTGGGGACGCCCGTCTCGTTCGTGACGGTGGTCGGTCACGTCCCCCAGTACGACGAGACGACCGAGCGGTGGTTCGCGGACATCGACCTCGACACCGGAGATGCCTACGCGCCGTTCGTGCGACTGTCACTGGTCCGATATCAGCCGAACTCGCTGGCCCGGTGCGCCCTCTCACCGATCGTGCTGGCCGACATCGTGCAACCGCTACCGGACCGCACCGCGACGGTGACGGCCGGCGCGGACGACCCCGCGGTGCGGACCATCACCGTCGCCGGACCGAGCTACACCGCGGTGCGCGGGCGAGGCCCGGTCGTGGGCACCGACGACAGCGTGCTGCCCGCGGTCATGGTGTCGGTGCAGCGTGCCGACCCGGCGGTGGCCGACGACGTGCTGCGCTGGCGGACCCTGCCGGAGACCGCGGTGACCCTGACCCGCAATGTCATCGGGACTGCCGCGACCTGGACGGGGCAGGTCACCGTCCCTGCCGACGGTGGCGAGCAGCGGCTCCTGATCGTCGAGGAGGAGCGGCTGTACGCCGACGGCGAGCCGGAGGTGATCACCTCCCGGGTGGTCTACGCGGTCGCGGTGCCCGTATGAAGCACCCGACGCTCGGTCTCGGGCGGGACGATGGCAGTGCGCGCCGGAGGAAAACGAGGGAAGACGGATGCCTCAACTCACCGTGATGCTCATCGACGGTTTCTTGCACGACGAGGTCGTCGTGACGGTCGACGGCGTCGAGGTCGCGCGACGTGAAGCGGTGTCGACGCAACTCCTGACAGGCATTGCCGAGAGCATCCGGGTCGATTCCCCCGAGGGAACGATCTCCGTGGGCATATCGGTGCCGTCGAACCAGTCCCAACCCGAAGCGGTCATCGAAGTGCCGAGCGACGCCACCATCCTCGCGGACCTGCGCGACGGCGAGCTGGACCTGCGAGAGGGAACGGGCCGGGAGGGCGCGATGTAACAAGGCGATGCAACTGCAGCCGATGTATCCAGGGCATCCGCTCTCGCTCTTCCAGGCACCGGACATCACGCTTCTCAGGTCTCCGACGTGCTCCTCTGCGCCGCTCCGCCGTGCTGCCCGATCCGTCACAGCGCACGCGAACGAGAGGACATGACGATGTGCGACGACCCGACCGATCTCGTTGCTGATGACTACGACTCGGAGACGACCCCGGGTCCAGACGGACCGCCGCCGGCGCCCTGGGCCGGGCCGGGACCGGTCCCGCCGGACGAGCTGTGGTGGAGATGCTGGCCGCGTCCCGAGCTCAGCGGCCGGTATCACGGTCGCCAGGGTGTCGTCGCCCTGTTCGGGCGGACCGTCGATCTCCGCGTCGACATCGACCAGCGGTACAGCTCCGAGTCACCCGTCATGAACCGCGTGAGCGGCGACTTCTACTCGACGCGCCCTGTGAAGGACGGCCAGTTCTGGCGCATCGTGCGCACATACGAGAACTCGTGGATCGTCGACAGCCCTGTCGTCCGCTGGGGTCGCTGTGCAGTGACGATCACGGGACGGCTGCGGTTCTGGCAGGGCGTGCACCCGGTGACGAGGGTCACGATCCGGATTCCGTGGACCAACGGAGGACGCCGGCCCGGCGTGGCGACCTTCAGGGTGGGCCGCGCCGAGACGGCGTACACCATCACCTACGAAGCGGACACGTTCCGCGATGTGCGACTCGAGCTCGACTACTGCTCGTCAGTGGACGTCGAGCCGAGGGTGCCGATCTACGGCAGCCGCTGGCACGACAACCGCCCGACGGACACGCCCGACCGTGTTCTCACGATCGAGACGGCATACCGCGAAGCCGGCATCGGCGTGACGATCGACCCCACTCACACCGTGATCGACGACTCCGCGGCCGGATTTGCGAGCTGGTCACCGGGGGAGCTGCACGACGCGATGGAGACGGCGTTCAGCCGCTTCAGCGGCACCTGGCCCTCGTGGAACATGTGGGGACTGCAGGCGGGCAGCTTCGACAACTCCGGTGTCGGCGGGATCATGTTCGACGCGGCCGCCGGATACGGCGGAGCCGGCGACGCGCCCGAGCGACAGGGCTTCGCAGTGTTCCGCGACCACAGCTGGTTCAACGACCTGATCACCGGGACCTCCACGACGCAGGACCAGGCACGTGCGATGCGACAGTTCCTCTACACGTGGGTGCACGAAGCCGGACACGCCTTCAACCTGCTGCACTCGTGGAACAAGTCTCGTCCGTCGTCGCTGTCATGGATGAACTACGACTGGAAGTACGACCAGCTCAATGGCGCCGACGCGTTCTGGGGTGACTTCCGATTCCGTTTCGACGACGAAGAGCTGATCCACATGCGTCACGGTGACCGCGCGTCGGTCATCATGGGCGGGGATCCCTGGGCATCCGGCGGACACCTCGAGAGCCCGGCCGACTCGACGATCCAGAGCGAGCCCGGTGGGCCGGTCGAGCTCCTCGTGCGTTCGAAGAGCTTCTTCGACTTCCTCGAGCCGGTCGAGCTGGAGTTCCGGCTGCGTAACCGGACGAGCACGACGCTGACGGTCGACGGACGACTGGATCCGAAGTACGGCACGACGACGGTCTTCGTTCAGCGGCCCGACGGCAGCCGCATCGTCTTCGACTCGCTCTTCTGCCTCGCCGGGATCCCGGAGCTCCTCGACCTCGCACCCTCGGTCGACTCTGGCGGTGCAGCCGGACCAGATCGGCTGAGCGTTCTCGTGCCGCTCACCTACGGCGCCGGCGGATTCACCTTTGCGGTTCCCGGACAGTACCTCGTCCGTGCCATCTACCACGGTGCCGGGATGCTGCAGACGTCGAACACGCTGCGGCTCACGGTCGGGTTCCCCACCGACAAGGCAACGGACCGGTTCGCCGACGACTTCCTCACCCGCGAGGTCGGACTGACGCTCGCGCTCGGCGGGTCGAAGTCGCCGTACCTCGCTGCTGGGTTCGACGCGCTGCAGGAGGCGAGCGAACGATTCGCCGACGAAGCGCTCGGCATGAAGGCATCCGTCGCCGTCGCCCAGAGCATCGGCGACG
Organism: Cellulomonas sp. Root485; assembly: GCF_001426705.1. Taxonomy (GTDB): domain Bacteria; phylum Actinomycetota; class Actinomycetes; order Actinomycetales; family Cellulomonadaceae; genus Cellulomonas. The sequence goes on from NZ_LMFC01000001.1 coordinate 1,596,986, forward strand.
ACTTCTACCGGCAGGACGAGCGCACCCTCGTGAAGCATCACAGCGCGGATCCCGAGGCGGCGCTCGACGTCACCGCTGCGACCGTGCAGGCGTATCACGAGTCGGGTGGTCGGGCCGAGAACCTGCCGTACGGAGAACTCGTCGGGCTGCGATCGTCGCTGTTCGCGGAGGTTGGTGAGACGGATACCGCGGCGAACGAAGCCGAGACACTCGCCGACGACCTCGCGGCCCGCGGCGTACGCGAGAACGTCGTGGACGAGGTGCGCTCGGCGGCCGCCGAACTGCGGAAGAGCTGACCGCGCGTGACGCGGTGGACGCTGCGGCGTCCTCGCTGGGACTCGGATGACTCATCGCTGACTGGATGACTCATCGCACTGCCTGAGACGCACATCAGGGGCCGTTCCGAACCTCCGGAGACGACCCCTGATCTGCGGTTTCATCGGTCGGGCTGACAGGATTTGAACCTGCGACCCCTTGACCCCCAGTCAAGTGCGCTACCAAGCTGCGCCACAGCCCGATGGCTCCCGCAGAAGCCTCGGAAACTCTACCCCACGGGCGACGTGGTCCTGTCATCGGCGATCACGTCGAGCTCGGCGGCGACGACGCCGAGGATCACCAGGTCGACCAGGAGGCCGATCGTGGCGTCCCAGGGTGAGAGCCGGAACAGGAAGATCTGCGTGACCAGGAGTGCGACGAGGACGGCCCGTCGGAACCAGCGGTAGCCGGCCTCGCGGTCGCGGCGGACCCGGACGAGGCCGACGACGGCGAACGCGGTCGACGCGAGCCCGCTGAGCAGGATGCCGGCGACGAGCCAGACGGGCTGGTCGTCGGACGCGGTCCAGCCGTAGATGCCGCGGGCGAGCGTCACGACGGATGTGGCGACCAGGACGGCGACGGTGACCCACGGGACCCAGCGGGCGCGCACGAGCCAGCGGGACGCGGCGACGACCCATCGGGAGGTCGCGCCGATCGGGTCGGGGACCTCGTCGGCGTCGTGCTCCACGGTGTCCAGCAGGGCGCGGACCTCGTCGGCACCGGGGACGTCGCCGGCACGGGAGAGGTACCAGCGCGCGCGGGTGCGCTCGCGTTCGCTGAAGCCGCCGGCGAGACCGGCGACAGCCTGGTCGGCGGCTGCGGCGAGGTACTCGGCGGGGTCGCGCGGGTGGCGGCGCTGCAGGACGTCGGCGAAGAGCCCGAGCCCGATGACCACGAGGTAGATCAGGGCGGCCGTCGGCTCCCAGAAGTAGTCGTAGTCGGAGGTGACGAACTTGCCGACCTCGTCGATGAACAGCCCGAAGCCCACCCCGGCGACCAGCACGGCGACGCGTCGCACCACGGGTCCGATGTAGGACATGAGCCCGATGAACGCGAGGGCCATGAGCAGTCCGCCCCACAGGACGTGGGAGATGTGCACTCCCCCGCCGCCGAGCTGCGGGAAGCCGGTGAGGCCCAGGAGCAGGCGCGTGACGATGACCGTCGCGAGCGTGGTCACCAGGAACCCGGTGATGTGGCTGCTCGACGCGGGGTCACGCGGCAGGCCGAGCCTCAGCAGAGGCCGTCTGCGCTGCACGGGCCCCTCGGACGTCACCGCTTGCGCTTCTCCCGCACCCGGACCGAGATCGAGATGGGCGTGCCCTCGAATCCGAACGTCTCGCGCAGACGACGCTCGATGTAGCGGCGGTAGCCGGGGTCGAGGAAGCCGGTCGCGAAGATGACGAAGCGCGGCGGGCGGGTGGAGGCCTGCGTGGCGAAGAGGATGCGGGGCTGCTTGCCGCCGCGCAGCGGGTGGGGGTGGGCCGCGACGAGCTCGCCGAGGAACGCGTTGAGGCGTCCCGTCGAGATGCGGGTGTCCCACGACTCCAGCGCCCGCTCGAGCGCGGGCACCATGCGGTCGGTGTGCCAGCCGGTCTTCGCGGAGATGTTCACGCGGGGCGCCCACTGGACCTGCACGAGGTCCTGCTCGATCTCGCGCTCGAGGAACGGGCGGCGGTCCTCGTCCATGAGGTCCCACTTGTTGTAGGCGATGACCAGGGCGCGGCCGGCCTCGATGACCTGCGTGATCACGCGGGTGTCCTGCTCGGTCAGCTTCACGGAGGCGTCGACGAGGACGACAGCGACCTCGGCCTTCTCGATCGCGGCCTGCGTGCGCAGCGAGGCGTAGAAGTCGGCGCCGGACGTCTGGTGCACGCGGCGCCGGATGCCGGCGGTGTCGACGAACACCCAGGGCTTGCCCTTGAGCGCGACGAGCTCGTCGACCGGGTCGCGCGTGGTGCCGGCGACGGAGTCGACGACGACGCGCTCGGCGCCGAGCACCTTGTTCAGCAGCGAGGACTTGCCGACGTTCGGACGGCCGACGAGGGCGACACGACGGGGTCCGTCGGGGATCGGCGTCCCGTGCGCCGAGACCTCGGGCAGCGCGTCGATCGCGGCGTCGAGCAGGTCGCCGGTGCCGCGGCCGTGCAGGGCCGAGACGGGGAACGGCTCGCCGAGCCCGAGCGACCACAGGTTGGCCGCGTCGGCCTCGCCGGCCGGACCGTCGACCTTGTTGGCGCACAGCACGACGGGCTTGCCGGCCTTGCGCAGCAGGCGGACCACCTGGGTGTCGGTCTCGGTGACGCCGACGGTGGCGTCGACGACGAAGATCACGGCGTCGGCCAGCGAGATCGCGACCTCGGCCTGCTGGGCCACGCGCGCCTCGATGCCGGCGACGTCGACCTCCCAGCCGCCGGTGTCGACGAGCGTGAACCGCTTGCCCGACCAGTCGGCGGGGTAGCTCACGCGGTCGCGCGTGACGCCAGGCTTGTCCTCGACGACCGCCTCGCGGCGACCGAGGATCCGGTTGACGAGAGTGGACTTGCCGACGTTCGGACGGCCGACGACGGCGAGCACGGGGAAGACGACGACCGGCTCCTCACCGATCTCCCCGACGTCGCCCGCGTGCAGGAGGGCAAGGTCCTCGTCCTCGAGCTCGTAGTCGGTGAGCCCTGCGCGCAGCGCCCGCTCACGGTCGGCGTCGCCGGCCTCGTCGGGCAGCGCAAAGGTCGGATCGGGCTCAGTCATGCACCCATTGTCCCCTGTGCACCGACCCCAGGACGACTACCGGCGCGAGAGTCCCGTCACGGACGCCAGATGACGGCGCCGAGGTCGCGCGCCCGCTCGGCGAACGTGCCGTCCGGGGACGCCGACCGCAGGAGCCGGCGCAGGTCGTCGTCGAACTCCGGGAGCCGGGGTCCGAACAGGTGCGGCGCCGAGCTGGACAGCGAGAACACCGCGGACACGACCTGCTCCGTCGAGCGCTCCACCACGTCGCCACGCACGACGTCGAGCCGCTCCGGCCCGCGGTAGCCGGCGTCGCGCATGACGTCCTCCTCGCCCCCACGCGTCCCGGACGGCAGGGATCCCCGACCCGCGCGGCGGACCGGCCCGAGGTAGCCCGCGACGAGCCGGTCGATCGCGTCCCACGGCGGTCGGGGGCGCGGGAGCGCGTCGTCACCCTCAGCTCCGCGGTGCGTCATCGCGAAGACGTGCACCCACGCGCCACCCGGCTCGATCATCGGGCGCACCGTGCGCGCGACCCGCTCCTGATCCATCCAGTGGAAGGACTGCGCGAACGTGACCAGCCGGAACGTGCCGAGGTCCGCAGGCAGCTCCTCGGCGCGCAGCTGCCGCCACTCGATCCGTGGGGCGCCCGAGCGACGAACCTCCGCGATCATGCCGGCGTCGGCGTCGACCCCCACGGCGGACCTCACCATGGGCGCGAGCAGCACGGTGAGCGAGCCCGGCCCGCAGCCGACGTCGAGCAGCCGACCACTGCCGTCCAGGCCCAGCGCATCACGCAGGGCGTCGGCGAGCGCCGCCGGGTAGGCCATCCGGCCCACCGCGAAGTGCGGGGCGCTGCCCTCGTAGAGGCTCGGATCCCACACCCAGTCCATCAGAGCGCGCGTTCCCTGTTCGGGTCGTCGGTCGGCAGCACCAGGCCGGTCCGGGCACTGGCACGGTCGACCAGCTCGGCGAGGGCCACCCGGATCGACTCGTTCGCCCCTTCCAGGGCCGCCCGACCGGACATGCCCGCCCGGCGCTCGAGGACCAGCGGCTCGCCGAACTCGATCGCGAGCCGGCGCCGAAGACCCGGGACGTGCCCGACGGACTCCCCCGTCCGCCGCGTGCCGAGCACCGCGACCGGGACCACCGGTGCGTGGCCGTTGAGGGCGAGCCACGCGATGCCGGCGCGTGCGCTCGCCGCATCCCCCTTGCCGCGGTTCCCCTCGGGAAACACCCCGACGACCCCGTCTCGCTTGAGCACGACGAGCGCGCTGTTCAGGGCGGACCGCCCGCCGTCGTGCTCGACGGGGATCTGCCCGGCCGCGCGCAGCACCGTGCCGATCGGACCCCAGAACATCTCCGACTTGACCAGCATGTGCGACGGCCGCGGCGACACACCGAGCAGGATCGGCCCGTCGATGATCCCCGTGTGGTTCGCCGCGAACAGGACGGGCCCGTCGGCGGGAACCAGGTGGCCGGCGGTGACCTCCGTGTTCCAGACGACGCGCGCGAGGAACCGGCCGATCCAGCGCGCCCAGAGCGGACCGCGCTGCGACGGGCCGGTCGGCGTGCTCACCGGCGCGGGCCGACGACCGACTCGACGACGTCGAGCACTGCCTGCACGGTCTGGTCGAGGTCCAGGTGCGACGAGTCGACCGTCACCACCCCCTCGGCGGCGACGTGGAACTGCACGACGGTGGAGTCGTCGGCGTCGCGACGCAGCACCTGGTCACGAGTCGCCTCGACGGCCGCGGCGTCGGCGGTGCCGTGCACGTCACGCGCACGCCGGGTGAGCCGGGCCTCCTCGCTCGCGGTCAGGAGCACGCGGACGTCCGCGTCGGGCGCGACGACCGTCGTGATGTCACGTCCCTCGGCGACGATGCCTCGACCCCGAACGCGCGCCGACTCGATCTCCGCCCGCTGCAGCCTCCCCAGCTCGGCGCGCACCTCGAGATTGGTCGCCACCGCACTGACCGCCGCCGAGATCTCCGTGGTCCGGATCGCCTCGCCGACGTCGATGCCGTCGACGTGCACCGTCGGGTTCAGCGGGTCGACACCCATGACCAGCGGCAGCGTCCGCACGTGTCCGGCGACCGCATCGACGTCGGTCAGCGGCACCCCTTGGCGCAGGCACCACCAGGTCGCGGCCCGGTACATCGCGCCCGTGTCGAGGAACGCGAGGCCGAGCGCGTGAGCCACACCCTTGGACACGCTGGACTTGCCGGACCCCGAAGGACCGTCGATCGCGACGACAATCGCCCTGCTCAACTCACCAGTCTCCATCCGCGGGCCGTGAGCTCCGCCTCGAGGTGCTCCACCCGGCCGGGTAGCACCGAGATCTCCGCCATGCCGACCGGCCGACCGGCGGCGTGCTCGAGGTGCAGGTCCTCGAGGTTGACCCCCGCCTCCCCCACCTCGGTGAGGAGCCGCGCGAGCTCGCCCGGCGCGTCGGGCACCAGCACCGTGACGACGCCGTAGACCCGCTGCGCGCCGCCGTGCTTGCCGGGGATGCGCGAGACGCCGGCGTTCCCGTCGGCGATCGCCTGCGCCAGCGTGGCGAGCGCGCCCAGCTCGACGGTCTCGGGTCCGTCGGCGGCGGCCGCCTGCCCGAGCGCGTCGATCACGGTGTCGAGGTCGGAGCGCAGGTCCCGCAGGACGTCGCGCACCGCGGCTGCGTTCGCGGCGAGGATCGAGGTCCACAGCGCGGGGTCGGACGCCGCCAGCCGGGTCACGTCGCGCAGACCCTGTCCGGCGAGCCCGAGCGCCGCGTCGTCGGCTCCGCGCAACCGGGCGGCCACGAGGCTCGCGGCCACCTGCGGCACGTGCGAGACGGCGGCGACGGCGGCGTCATGCGCGTCGGCGTCCATGGCCACGGGAACGGCGCCCAGGTCGACGGCGAGCGACCGGACAGCCAGTACCGCGTCCGGGTGCGACGAGCCCGAGTCGGCGATCACCCACGGGCGGCCGAGGAACAGGTCCGGCACCGCGGCGGACGGCCCCGACCGCTCGCGACCCGCCATGGGGTGCGAGCCGACGTAGCGCGTGAGGTCCGCACCGGCCGCTCTGAGCTCTGCCAGCACGTACCCCTTGACGCTCGCCACGTCGGTCACCACCGCGTCCGGGTACGCCTCCAGCTCGGCGCGGACCACGTCGGCGGTCACGTCGGGCGGGGCGGCGACGACGATCAGCGTCGGCGCGGCGTCGTCGGGACGCGCGGGCCGGCCCGCGCCGACGTCGCGCGCCAGCGCCAGCGCGGTGCGGGACGGGTCGTGCAGGACCACGTCGACACCGTGGGTCGACAGGGCGAGACCCACCGACGTGCCGAGCAGGCCGGTGCCGACGATGCGCACCGGCCCTCGCGTCGCCAGCGTCACATGCCCACCCGTGACATCAGCGAGCCGACCTCGGTCTTCGACAGCACGCGCGTGCGACCCGGCTTGAGGTCACCCAGGCGGATCGGGCCGATCTGCGTGCGAACCAGCTGTGTGACCGGGTGGCCGACCTCGTCGAAGATCCGCCGCACGATGCGGTTGCGACCCTCGTGCAGCTCGATCTCGACCAGGCTCGCCTGGGGCGTGGTCTGCACGATCTGGAACTTGTCGATCTTGGCCAGCCCGTCCTCGAGCTCCACGCCCTTGATCAACCGGGTGCCCAGCGAGGGCGTCACGCGGCCCTCGAGCTGCACCAGGTAGACCTTGGTGACGCCGTGCGACGGGTGCGAGAGCCGGTTGGCCAGGTCGCCGTCGTTGGTCAGCAGGATCAGACCCTCGGTCTCGGCGTCCAGCCGACCGACGTGGAACAGCCGCTCCTCGCGGTCGGACACGAACTGCCCGATCGACGGTCGGCCCTCGGGGTCGTGCATGGTCGAGACGACGCCCTTGGGCTTGTTCAGCGCGATGGTGACGATCGACGAGTCCAGCTGCACGCGCATGCCGTCGACATGGATGACCGCCGTCAGCGGGTCGACCCGGACACCGAGCTCGAGCACCTTGTTGCCGTCGACCGTGACGCGGCCCGCGGAGATCAGGTCCTCGCACGCCCGGCGCGAACCGAGCCCGGCAGCCGCGAGCACCTTCTGGAGGCGCACGCCGTCGGGGTCGTGGACGTCGATCGTCACCTCGGGGGTGCGGCTGGGCTTCGACGGCCGGCTCGACGCACCGTCGCTGCGCGGACGCCCAGTACCGCCGCTGCGCGGGTAGCCGCTCCCGGTCTTCGGACGGGGGGCGCCGCTGCGCGAGCCGGCACCCGGTCCGCCGCGCGAGGCTCCGCCGGTCGCGCCACGCGAGCCGCCACCGCTGCTGGGGCCGCCACGGTAGCCACCGCTGTCGCGGGAGTCGCCACCGCCCGTCGAACCGCCGCGGTACCCGCCGCCGTCACGCGAGCCGCCACCGCTGCCGGAACCGCCGCGGTACCCGCCGCCGTCACGCGAGCCGCCACCGCTGGTCGAACCGCCGCGGTAGCCCCCGGTGTCGCGAGAACCTCCGCCGCTGCCGCCGCGTGAGTCGCCGCCGGTGCCGCTCCCCCGGTAGCCGCCACCACCGCTGCTGCGGTAGCCGTCGCCGCCGCCCGTGCTCCCCCGGTAGCCCTCGCCTCCGCCGGCTCCGCGGTAGCCGCCGCCACCACCTCCGCGGGACTCACCGGAGCTGCCACCGCGGTACCCGCCGGCGCTGCCGCCACGGCTCGCACCGGACCCGCTGCTTCCCCGAGGTGCGCCGCCCCTGCCGCCGGACTGACCGCCGGACTGCCCGGCGCCCCCTGACCGTCGTTCCTGCGGGCTCATCTGTTGTCTCCGATCGCCTGGTCGACGCCGTCGAAGGCGTCGATGTCCGGCAGGTAGGGCGCGAGCGGGGGCATCTCGTCCAGGCTGGACAGCCCCATCCGCTCCAAGAAGTATCCCGTGGTCTGGTAGAGCACCGCACCGCTGGACGGATCCGTCCCCACCTCGGCCACGAGCCCGCGGGTGGTGAGCGTGCGCACGACACCGTCGACGTTCACGCCACGGACCGCGGAGACCTGGCCGCGCGTCACGGGCTGCCGGTAGGCGATGACGGCGAGCGTCTCGAGCGCCGCCTGCGTGAGCCGGGCGGTCTGCCCCTCGAGCACGAAGCGGCCGACGACGTCCGCGTAGACGGGGGCCGAGTAGATCCGCCAGCCGTCCCCCACCCGCCGCACCTCGAAGCCGCGCGGCCGGCCGCCGTTCTCCCCGCGGTACTCGGCGGCGAGCTCGTCGAGCAGAGCCTCGACCCGTGCCGTCGGCAGCGCCAGGACGGTCGCCAGCCGGACGGCCGCGATGGGCTCGTCGGCCACCATGAGCACCGCCTCGAGCGCCGCCAGGGCGCCTCCGGGCAGGTCGTCGACGTCGAAGGCGAGCTCGTCCGCCGTCGCCGTCTCCTCGACCGTCGCGTCGTCAGCGGTCTGCTCGGTCATGCGTCCTCCTCGGCTGCCCCGTCACGGGCCAGCTCAGCGTCGAGTGTGGTGTCCAGCGTGTCGAAGTCGTCGGACACCTCGATCTCGCCCTCCTCGGATCCCGTCCAGCGCACGGTCAGCTCGCCCAGCGGCGTGACCTGGTCGAACGCGACCGCGCCCTCCCGGAAGAGCTCCAGCAGCGCGAGGAACCGGGCCACGACGACGACCGTCGCGCCGGCGTCGGCCGTGAGCGCGCGGAACGACATCGCGCCCCCGTGGCGCAGGCGGTCCACCAGCACGGCCGCCTGCTCCCGGACGCTGACGGCCGGGGCGTGCAGGTGACTGATGTCGACCCCGGGCGGCACCGCCTTGGGCTGCTCGGCCTTCGCCGCCAGCGCCGCCAGCTGTTCGGGGCCGATCTGCCAGACCAGCTCCGGCAGGAGGGCTGCCAGATGCGGTTCCAGCGTGACCAGGCGCGGGAAGCGTCGGCCCTCCGTCGCGAACCGCTCCGCGAGGTCGGCGGCGACCAGCTTGTAGGCGCGGTACTGCAGCAGGCGCGCGAAGAGCAGGTCACGGGCTTCGAGCAGCTCCAGGTCCTCCGCGTCCTCGACGTCCGCCGACGGCAGCAGCCGGGCGGCCTTGAGGTCGAGCAGGGTGGCGGCGATGACCAGGAACTCGCTGGCCTGGCCCAGGTCCCACTGCTTCTCGGCGCCCCGGATGTGCGCGATGAACTCGTCGGTGACCTGCGCGAGCGCGACCTCGGTGATGTCGAGCTTGTGCTTGGCGATCAGACCGAGGAGCAGGTCGAACGGTCCGCTGAAGTTGGTGAGGTGGACCTCGAACGCCTGGGTGCCCACGGGCGCGGCCGACATCGGCCCACCGGTGGCGGGCTGCTCGGGCGGGACCGCGCGCTCGTCAGGCGGCGTCGCCACGGGCGACGAGCTCACGTGCCAGCTGACGGTAGGCCGCCGCACCCGAGTGCGTCGGCGCGTAGGTGGTGATCGGCTCCGCGGCGACGGTGGCGTCGGGGAACTTGACGGTGCGGCTGATGACCGTGTGCAGCAGGGTGTCGCCGAACGCCTCGCTGACGCGCGCGACGACCTCACGGGCGTGCAGGGTCCGCGGGTCGTACATGGTGGCCAGGATGCCGTCGACCTCGAGACGCGGGTTCAGCCGGTCGCGCACCTTCTCGATGGTCTCCACCAGCAGCGCGACCCCGCGCAGCGCGAAGAACTCGCACTCCAACGGGATGAGCACGCCGTGCGCGGCGGTCAGCGCGTTGACCGTGAGCAGACCCAGCGACGGCTGGCAGTCGATCATCACGACGTCGTAGTCGTCGAGGACCGGACGCAGCGTGCGGGCCAGCACCGACTCCCGGGCCACCTCACCGACCAGCTGCACCTCGGCCGCGGACAGGTCGATGTTGGCGGGCAGCAGGTCCAGACCGGGGGTCGCGGTGTGCTGGATGAGCGAGTGGATGTCCGCGTCCCGCTCCATGAGCAGGTTGTAGACCGTGCGGTCCAGCTCGTGCGGGCTGATGCCCAGACCCACCGACGCAGCGCCCTGCGGGTCGAAGTCGACGATGAGCACCTTGCGGCCGTACTCCGCCAGCGCGGCGGCCAGGTTGATGGTGGTCGTCGTCTTGCCGACGCCGCCCTTCTGGTTGCACAGCGCGATCACCCGCGCCGGGCCGTGCGACGCCAGGGGTGGGGGCTCGGGGAACGCGGGCATGGGCCGCCCGACGGCATCGAGCTGCGGGTCGGTCGTCTGCTGGCTCACCACGCGGGACAACCTACCGGAGCAGGGCGCCGCATGGCCCCGCGACAGTCCGGTGCGCCGCTGATGCTCACCGTGCTCGCGGGTGGGAGGCCGCGACGACCTCGCGGAGGGTGTCCGGGGTCACGGTCGTGTACATCTGCGTCGTGGTCACCGAGGCGTGCCCGAGCAGCTCCTGGACCACCCGGACGTCGGCGCCCCCGGCGAGCAGGTGCGTGGCGAACGAGTGCCGCAGGGTGTGCGGTGAGATGTGCTCGGCCTCCGCCAGCCCGGCACGTCCCGCAGCCACCCGCAGCACTGCCCACGCGCTCTGCCGGCTGAGCCGCGCGCCACGCGTGTTGAGGAACACCCCCGGCGACCCGTGCTCGCTCCCCACGGCCAGCGCGGGCCGCGCCCGGGCCAGGTACGCCTCCACGGCCTCGAGCGCGAACGCGCCCAGCGGCACCATGCGCTCCTTGCTGCCCTTGCCGACCAGCCGGACGGTCGCCCGCCCAGGGGTGCGGTCCACGTCGTCGACGTCGAGACCCACCGCCTCCGAGATGCGGGCGCCCGTGCCGTAGACGAGCTCGAGGAGCGCCCGGTCGCGCAGCGGGACGGGACCGTCTCCCTCGCCGGCGGCGTCCAGCAGCCGTTCGACGTCCGCCACGGAGATCGCCTTCGGCAGCCGCTTGGGCTGGGCCGGGGGCCTGACGGCACGGGCGGGGTCGAGACCTGTCGCACCGTCGAGGAGGAGGAACTTGTGCCACCCGCGCACCGCCACGACGGTTCGCGCCGCGGACGAGGCGGACAGCGCGGTGCGCCCGTCGGAGCCGGAGCGCACGGCGGCCACGAAGTCCTCGACGTCCTCCTCGGCGACGTCGGCGGGCGTCGAGCAGCCGCGCGACTCGAGGTAGGCGGTGTACCGGGTCAGGTCGCGGCGGTACGCCAGCAGCGTGTTCGCGGACAGTCCGCGGTCGACCGTCAGGTGCGCGAGGTACAGCTCGAGCGCCGACTGGAGCACGGCCCGGTTCACGCGTCTGCCGCTCAGAACGGCAGGAACACGTCCACCGCGATCGCGACGGACAGCAGCGTGAGGTACGTGATCGATGCGTGGAACACGCTCATCGCGCGCAGCTTGCCGGCCTCCGGGTGCTCCGCGCGGCGCAGCAGCCCGATGCACGCCCAGAGGAACCAGAGGCCCAGGGCCAGGGCGACGACGCCGTACACCCAGGTCATGCCCTGCACGGGGACCAGCAGCAGCGAGCAGGCGATCATCGCGACCGTGTACGCGATCATCTCGCGGGCGACCTTGGTGTCCTTGGCCACGACCGGCAGCATCGGGACGCCGGCGGCGGCGTAGTCGCGGCGGAACTTCATCGACAGCGGCCAGTAGTGCGGCGGCGTCCAGAAGAAGATGACCCCGAACAGCAGCACCGCGGTCCAGGAGAGGCCCCCGGTGACCGCGGACCAGCCGATGAGCACGGGCATGCACCCGGCCGCGCCACCCCAGACGATGTTCTGCGGGGTGCGCCGCTTGAGGATCATCGTGTAGCCCACGACGTAGATGAGGATCGCTGCCGCCGTCAGCCAGGCCGACGCCGGGTTCACCACGAGGGCGAGCCACGCCAGCGACAGCACGCCGAGTGCGAGACCGAAGATCAGGGCCGCCCGCGGGCTGACCTCGCCGGTGACGATCGGTCGCCGCTTGGTGCGGTTCATGATCTTGTCGATGTCGCGGTCGAGGTAGCAGTTCAGGACGTTGGCAGAGCCGGCTGCGGCCGCACCGCCGACGAGCGTCGCGACGACCAGCCCGAAGCTGGGGAAGCCGCCCTGCGCCAGGATCATCGTCGGGAGCGTGGTGACCAGCAGCAGCTCGATCACGCGCGGCTTCGTCAGCGCGATGTACGGGCCGACCGTCCGACGCAGCCGGGACAGCGGACCACTCGGCGCGACGGCCAGCGTCGTGTCAGGAGCACCCGGGGTCGACGCGGAGGACGCTCCGGCGTCGTCGACTGACAGGGGGCTGCTGAGGCGCACGCGCTGCGATTCCGTTCGTGTTCCGGCGGGGGTGGTTCGCGCAGCCATGCTACGGCCTGTGCCTGCGCCAGGGCGCGACGCGGACGTCGGATCGCCGGGCCGCGCGTGTGAGATCGGTCGCTCCGCCGCGTGATGGTCACGCCCGGCATCCCGACCCAGGTGCGCTATAAGGTCGGTTCGCACGGTCCGACGACCGCCGTGACGGCGTGACGTCCCACTTGCCCGGCATCCGACGCGGATGTCGTTTCATCTCGAAATCACGTCGAAGATCTCGTCCGACACGACACCCGGACCCCTGCCCGGGTGGAAATGAGGTTCGGTGAACGCGAAGGCTCCCCTGGCTGAGACGGTCGGCTGGACAGACCTCGACCTGCGGGCGGTGGACACGGTCCGTGTCCTGGCCGCCGACGCGGTCGAGAAGGTGGGCAACGGCCACCCGGGGACGGCGATCAGCCTCGCCCCCGCGGCCTACCTGCTCTACCAGAACGTGCTCCGGCACGACCCGGCGGACCCGCACTGGCTGGGCCGCGACCGGTTCGTCCTGTCCGCGGGCCACTCCAGCCTGACGCAGTACATCCAGCTCTACCTCGCGGGCTTCGGCCTGGAGATCGAGGACCTGGAGGCTCTGCGGACCTGGGGCTCGAAGACCCCGGGACACCCGGAGTACCGGCACACGACCGGGGTCGAGATCACCACCGGGCCGCTCGGCCAGGGCCTCGCCTCGGCTGTCGGCTTCGCGATGGCGGCGCGACGCGAGCGGGGCCTGTTCGACCCTGAGGCCGCGCCGGGCACCAGCCCGTTCGACCACCACGTCTACGTCATCGCCTCCGACGGCGACCTGCAGGAGGGCGTGACCAGCGAGGCGTCGTCCATCGCGGGCACCCAGGAGCTCGGCAACCTCATCGTGCTGTGGGACGACAACCACATCTCGATCGAGGGCGACACGGAGATCGCGTTCACCGAGGACGTGGTGGCGCGGTACGAGGCGTACGGCTGGCACGTGCAGTTCGTCGACTGGACCGGCGGCCCGGACGGGTACCGCGAGGACGTCGACGCCCTGCACGCCGCGATCGAGGCGGCCAAGGCCGTCACCGACCGCCCGTCGTTCATCGGCCTGCGCACGCTCATCGCGTGGCCGACGCCGAGCAAGACCAATGACCACTCCTCGCACGGCTCGAAGCTCGGTGGCGACGCCATCCGTGGCCTGAAGGAGCTGCTCGGGTTCGACCCCGAGAAGACGTTCGAGGTCGCCCCCGAGGTCCTGGCGCACACGCGTGGGCTCTCGGCGCGCACCGCCGCGGCGAAGGCGGAGTGGCAGAGCGCGTACGACGCGTGGCACGCCGCCAACCCCGAGAACGCCGCACTGCTCGACCGGCTCGTCGCCGGTGAGCTGCCCGACGGCTGGACCGAGTCGCTGCCCGTCTTCCCCGCGGGCAAGGCGGTCGCCACCCGCGCGGCCTCGGGCGAGGTGCTCAGCGCGCTCGCGCCCGTGCTGCCCGAGCTGTGGGGCGGCTCGGCCGACCTCGCAGGCTCGAACAACACCACGATGAAGGGCGAGCCGTCCTTCATCCCCGCCAAGCGCTCGACGCACGAGTTCGCGGGCGACCAGTTCGGCCGCACGCTGCACTTCGGCATCCGCGAGCACGCGATGGGCGCGATCCTGTCGGGCATCCGGCTGCACGGTCTGACCCGGCCCTACGGCGGGACGTTCTTCACGTTCAGCGACTACATGCGCGGCTCGGTCCGCCTCGCGTCGCTGATGGGCGTGCCCGCCATCTACGTGTGGACGCACGACTCCATCGGCCTGGGTGAGGACGGACCCACGCACCAGCCGATCGAGCACCTCGCCGCCGTCCGTGCGATCCCCGGCCTGACGATCGTCCGCCCGGCCGACGCCAACGAGACCGCCGCGGCGTGGGGCGCGATCCTCGAGCACACCGACGGCCCGGTCGGCCTCATCCTCACGCGCCAGAACGTCCCGACGTTCCCGCGCGGCGAGGACGGGTTCGCCACGACCGACGGGGTGGCGCGGGGCGCGTACGTCCTGCTCGAGGCGAGCAGCGGCACGCCCGACGTCATCCTCATCGGCACCGGGTCCGAGGTGCAGGTCGCCGTCGCCGCCCGCGAGACGCTCGAGGCGGCCGGTGTCGCGACGCGCGTCGTCTCGGCGCCGTCGTTGGAGTGGTTCGCGGAGCAGGACGAGGAGTACCGCGAGTCCGTGCTCCCGTCGTCGGTGCGTGCACGCGTCTCCGTCGAGGCGGGCATCGCACTGTCGTGGCACAAGCTCGTCGGCGACGCCGGCCGCTCGGTCTCGATCGAGCACTACGGCGCGTCGGCCGATGCCGAGACGCTCTTCCGCGAGTTCGGCTTCACGCCGGAGGCCGTGGTCGCGGCCGCGCACGAGTCCATCGCGGCGGCCCGCGGCGGCGTGGGTCCGGCTAACACACCCGCCGTGCCCACGGAGAGCGGGACGGGCGACCAGCAGGTCTGAGTCTGGACGGGCGCGTCGGCCCCGGTCACCCCGGGGCCGACGCGCAGGAGAAGGGGATCGATCGACATGGCACCGAGCAGCACCCCTCTGGCACGGCTGGCTGACGCCGGCGTCGCGATCTGGCTCGACGACCTCTCGCGTGAACGCCTGCGCACGGGGAACCTCGCCGAGCTCGTCTCCGCGAAGGGCGTCGTCGGCGTGACGACCAACCCGTCCATCTTCGCGAGCGCGCTCGCGAAGGGCGACGCCTACGACGAGCAGCTGCGCGAGCTCGCCGCGGACGGAGCCGACGTGGACGCGGCGGTCTTCCGCATCACCACGGACGACGTCCGGCAGGCGGCCGACGTCCTGCGTCCCGTCTACGACGCCACCGGCGGCGTGGACGGCCGCGTCTCCATCGAGGTCGATCCCCGCCTCGCCAAGGACACCGACGGGACGATCGCCTCCGCGAAGTCCTTGTGGTCCACGGTCGACCGGCCGAACGTCTTCATCAAGATCCCGGCCACCCGCGAAGGGCTCCCGGCGATCACCGCGGTCCTCGCGGAGGGCATCAGCGTCAACGTCACCCTGATCTTCTCGCTCGAGCGGTACGGCGAGGTCCTCGACGCGTTCCAGAGCGGGTTGGAGCAGGCGCGCGCGAACAGGCACGACCTGGCGCCCATCGCGTCGGTCGCCTCCTTCTTCGTCTCGCGCGTCGACACCGCGATCGATCCTCGGCTCGACGCGATCGGCACGCCGGAGGCTGCCGCCCTGCGCGGACAGGCCGCCATCGCCAACGCCCGCCTCGCGTTCGGGCTCTACCAGGACGTCGTCGCCAACGAGCGCTGGAAGGCGCTGTCCGCCGCGGGCGCTCACCCGCAGCGGCCGCTGTGGGCGTCCACGGGTGTGAAGGACAAGGCGTACCCCGACACCCTGTACGTCGACGAGCTGGTGGTGTCCGGCGTCGTCAACACCATGCCCGAGGCCACGCTGAACGCGGTCGCGGACCACGGCGGCGACGGCCGCGACACGGTCACCGGGACGCGCCAGGAGTCGGAGGCCGTCATCGAGGGTCTGCGAGCGGTGGGCATCGACATCGATCAGGTGACCGAGCAGCTGGAGGTCGAGGGCGTGGACAAGTTCACGGCGAGCTGGGGAGAGCTGCTCGGCACCGTCGCCGACGGTCTTGCCGGTGCTGCCGAGCAGAACGCCGCCGGGGACGCCAAGTGAGCCCCAGCAAGGTCTCCGCCGGGCACAACCCCCTGCGCGACCCCCGCGACCGTCGCCTGCCGCGGATCGCCGGCCCCTGCGGTCTGGTCATCTTCGGCGTCACGGGCGACCTCGCCCGCAAGAAGCTGATGCCCGCGGTGTACGACCTCACCAACCGCGGCCTGCTCCCGCCCGGCTTCGCCCTCACCGGGTTCGCCCGGCGCGACTGGGCGCGGCAGGACTTCGAGCAGATCGTGCACGACTCGGTCAAGGAGCACGCCCGCACCCCGTTCCGTGAGGCGACGTGGCGCCAGCTCTCCGAGGGCATCCGGTTCGTGCAGGGCACGTTCGACGACGACGACGCCTTCGACCGGCTCCGTGAGACTGTCGAAGAGCTCGACACCTCCCGCGGGACCGGCGGCAACCACGCGTTCTACCTCTCGGTGCCGCCGAGCGCCTTCCCCGTCGTCTGCAAGCAGCTGGCACGCTCGGGGCTGTCGCAGCCTCAGGACGGCACCTGGCGCCGCGTGGTCATCGAGAAGCCGTTCGGGCACGACCTGGCCAGCGCCCGCGAGCTCAACGAGATCGTCTCGACCGTGTTCCGGCCGGACGACATCTTCCGGATCGACCACTACCTCGGCAAGGAGACGGTCCAGAACCTCCTTGCCCTGCGCTTCGCCAACCAGCTCTACGAGCCCATCTGGAACGCCAACTACGTCGACCACGTGCAGATCACCATGGCCGAGGACATCGGCATCGGCGGACGCGCGGGGTACTACGACGGCATCGGCGCGGCCCGCGACGTCATCCAGAACCACCTGCTCCAGCTCCTCGCCCTGACGGCGATGGAGGAGCCGGCATCGTTCGAGGCGTCCAGCCTGACCGCCGAGAAGATCAAGGTGCTCTCCGCCGTGCGCCTGCCCCGGGAGATCGGCAAGCACACGGCCCGCGGCCAGTACGCGGCCGGGTGGCAGGGCGGCGAGAAGGTCGTCGGCTACCTCGAGGAGGAGGGCTTCAACCCGGAGTCCACCACCGAGACGTTCGCCGCGATCCGGGTCGACATCGACAACCGCCGGTGGGCCGGGGTGCCGTTCTACCTGCGCACGGGCAAGCGACTCGGCCGCCGCGTCACCGAGATCGCCGTGGTGTTCAAGCGCGCGCCGCACCTCCCGTTCGAGTCGACCGCCACGGAGGAGCTGGGCAAGAACGCCCTGGTCATCCGGGTGCAGCCCGACGAGGGCGTGACCCTGCGGTTTGGCGCCAAGGTGCCGGGCACGGCCATGGAGGTCCGGGACGTCACGATGGACTTCGGCTACGGACATGCGTTCACCGAGTCGTCCCCCGAGGCGTACGAGCGCCTCATCCTCGACGTGCTGCTGGGCGACCCGCCGCTCTTCCCCCGCCACGAGGAGGTCGAGCTGTCCTGGAAGGTGCTCGACCCGATCACCGAGTACTGGGCGGGCAAGGGCAAGCCGGAGGAGTACCGCTCCGGCACCTGGGGTCCGGAGTCCGCGGACAAGATGATGGCCCGCGACGGGCGAGTCTGGAGACGGCCATGATCATCGAGATGCCCGACACGACGACGCGCGACATCAACAAGCGCCTGCTCAAGGAGCGTGACGAGGGCGGCGCGATCGCCCTGGGACGCGTCCTCACGCTCATCATCTCGGTGGGCGACCGGGACCCCGACGAGGCGATCGACGCGGCGAACGACGCCAGCCGCGAGCACCCGTGCCGCGTCATCGTCATCGCGAACGACACCAAGGACCGCGCCTCCAACCTGGACGCGCAGATCCGGCTCGGCGGTGACGCCGGCGCCAGCGAGGTGCTGGTGCTGCGGCCGTCCGGTCAGCTGGAGCGGCACCTGGACACCCTCGTCATCCCGCTGCTCCTCCCGGACGCGCCCATCGTCACCTGGTGGCCGTACGAGATCCCGGAGAACCCCGCCGAGCATCCTCTGGGGCGCATGGCCGCACGACGGATCACGGACACGACGCAGTGCGCCAGGCCGAACGCAGCGCTCCGGAAGCTCGCGGCGTCGCACACGGACGGTGACACCGACCTGGCGTGGACGCGCGCGACCCTGTGGCGTGGCCTCATCGCGGCGACGCTCGACCAGCCCCCGTACGAGCAGGTGCACAAGGCCGTCGTCGTCGGCGAGAGCACCCACCCGTCGGTCGACCTGATGGCCGCGTGGCTCGCGTACGCCCTGAAGTGCCCTGTCGAGATCGAGCGCATCAAGGACGCGCCCGCGATCACGCAGGTGCGGCTGGAGCGGACGTCGGGCGACATCGTGCTCGACCGCCCGGACGGCAAGACGGCCGCGCTGCGTCAGCCCGACCAGCCGGAGCACCGGATCGCTCTCCCGATCAGGCAGCTGCGCGAGTGCCTGGCCGAGGAGCTGCGGCGGCTCGACGCGGACGAGGTCTACGGCGAGGTGCTGCAGAAGGGCCTGTCGAGGATCGACGCATGACCCGCGACGTCGTCGTCCACCCGGACGCCCGGATCCTGGCCGAGTCGGTCGCTGCGCGGCTGCTCACCCACCTGGTCGACGTCCAGTCGCACCGCTCCCCCGTCCACGTCGTGCTGACCGGGGGCACGGTCGGCATCGCGTCGCTCGAGGCCGTCGCGGCGAGCCCGGTGCGGGACGCGGTCGACTGGTCGGGCGTACACCTGTGGTGGGGCGACGAGCGGTTCCTCCCCGCGGGAGACCCGGACCGCAACGAGACCCAGGCCCGCGGCGCCCTCATCGACGCGCTCGGCGACGCCCTGCCGGCCGAGAACGTGCACGCGATGCCCGCGCTGAGCGACGACGTCCCGACGCCCGAGGCGTCCGCGGACGCCTACGGGGAGACCTTCGCGGCGGCCGGCTCCCCCGCCTTCGACGTGGTGCTGCTCGGCATGGGTCCGGACGGGCACGTCGCATCGCTCTTCCCAGGTCATGAGGCTCTCGCGGTGACCGGCCGTCCGACGGTCGGGGTGCACGGCTCCCCCAAGCCACCGCCCGAGCGCGTCTCGCTGACCTTCGACGCGATCCGCCAGGCCCGTGAGGTCTGGGTGGTCGCCGCCGGTGCGGAGAAGGCGCAGGCGGTCGCCTCCGCGCTCCGCGGCGCTCCCGTCGACACGACCCCGGCGGCCGGCGCGCTCGGCACCGAGCGGACGCTCTGGCTCGTCGACATCGCGGCGACCGAGACGCTGGGCACGCCCGCCGCGCTCTCGACGACCGCGGCGGCCTTCCCGGCGGCTCCCGAGACCGCGTCCGAGCTCTGGACGCACGTCGACCACTACTTCTCCGTCCTCGCTCACGAGGACTCCGCGCTGGTCGACACCCGGCATGCTGCGACCGCCGGTGGGTTGCCGGACATCGCCGTCGCCCCCAACCAGGGCAAGCTGCTCCACCTGCTGGCGCAGGCGAGCGGTGCACGTCGGATCCTGGAGATCGGCACGCTCGGCGGGTACAGCACGCTCTGGCTCGCCCGTGCGCTGCCTGAGGGCGGCCGCCTGACGACGCTCGAGCTCGAGCCCGAGCACGCCCGGGTCGCGACCGAGTCGCTCTCCCGGGCCGGTGTCGGCGCGTCCGTGGACGTCCTCGTCGGGCCGGCGGCCCAGACGCTCGACAGCCTCATCGCCGAGGACACCGAACCGTACGACCTGGTCTTCATCGACGCCGACAAGCAGTCGATCCCCCGCTACCTGGAGCAGAGCCTCGCCCTCACCCACCCGGGCTCGCTCGTCGTCGTCGACAACGTGGTCCGCGGCGGTGCCGTGATCCAGGCGGACCACGCCGACGAGCGCGTCCAGGGCGTCCGCGCCATGGTCGAGCTGCTCACCCGTCACCCCCGGTACGACGCCACGGTGGTGCAGACGGTCGGCGCCAAGGGATACGACGGCTTCGCTCTGCTCAGAGTGCTCGGTTAAGGGCTCTCGCGGCCGCCCTCGGGGTGCCGCGCCAGGGGTGACCGGTCACCGACCAGCCAGAGGTGTCCGAACGGGTCGATGAAGCCGCCCTGTCGGTGCACGCCCCACGGCATCCGGTGGTCGCGGACCGGGTCGACGCCGCCATCCGCACCGGTGTCGACCGCGCGGGCGACGAAGCCGTCCGGGTCGTCGACGAAGATCTCCACACGCACGGTCCGGCCGCCCAGCCCAGCGGGCGTGTCCCAGTTGTTCCCCTCTGGCTGACCGAGGAAGAACGGTGCCCCGGCGATGCTGAGACCCACGACGCTCCCGAGGTCCCACAGCGTCGTGGCGCCCATCGCCTCGGCGTACCACCGCGCCGCTGCGCCGGCATCGGGCACGGCGAGCATCACCGAGAGCACCGGCGTCTCGGCCGGTGGGTCGTGAGGAGGGCTCTCGCCGCTCACGGCACGGGTCTGGTCAGCCGCCGCGCTTGGCGCGCAGGGCCGCGAGGGCTTCGTCGAGGATCGCAGCGCCGTCCTCGTCGGACCGCCGCTCCTTCACGTACGCGAGGTGCGTCTTGTACGGCTCGTTCTTCGAGGGGGACGGAGGATTCTCCTGGTCCTGCCCGGCGGGGAACCCGCAGCGGGGGCAGTCCCACGTCACCGGCGCCTCGAGGGCGGCCTCCTCGGCGAAGCTGGGACGGGTCTCGTGGCCGTTGGCGCACCAGTACGACACCCAGATCCGCGGAGCCGTGTCACCGCGCTCGGCCTCGCCCATCGGGCCTGCGCCGACTCGCGACCCCCTGATCGCGCTCCCGCTCGCCATCGTCTACCGCCTCAGACCGTGCGCTCGATGAGACCGAGAAGGACGATGATCGCCGTCCACACGAGTGCGGTGCCGATCGTGATGCGGTTGAGGTTCCGCTCCGCGACGCCGGAGCTTCCCGCGCTGCTCGTGATGCCGCCGCCGAACATGTCCGACAGACCACCGCCCTTGCCCTTGTGCAGCAGGACGAGCGGGACGAGCAGGAGGCTGGTCAGCACCAGCAGCACCTGGAGGGTGATCTTCAGGCCAGTCACGTCGGTGTCAGTTCCTTACTCGGCGGGCACGTCGACGGCGGTAGAGCCAGCGACGTTGCGGTGGACCGCGGTACAGGGTAGGCGACGAGTGGGGCGATAAGCCACCACCGCCCACCGGTGGGTTCCGCAGGAGTGCGCGGAACCCACCGGGCGGGTCGCGGATCGGTCAGAGACCCACGGCGTGCGACTTGTACCGAGCGATCGCGGCGAACTCCTCGGGGTCCAGGCTCGCGCCGCCGACGAGCGCGCCGTCGACGTCCGGCTTGGCCATGATCGACGCGACGTTCGACGACTTCACCGAGCCGCCGTACAGCACGCGGACCGCGTCGGCCGTCTCGGCGTCGTACAGCTCGGCGATGCGGGCACGGATGGCCGCGGCGAGCTCCTGGGCGTCCTCGGGGGTCGCCGTCTCGCCCGTGCCGATGGCCCAGACGGGCTCGTACGCGACGACGATCGTGGCCACCTGTGCGGCCGTCAGACCGGCCAGGGCGCCGTCGAGCTGCGCCAGCGTGTGCGGGACGTGCTCTCCGGCCTTGCGGACGTCGAGCACCTCGCCGACGCACAGGATCGGGATGATCCCCGCGCCGAGCGCCGACTTCACCTTCGCGTTGATCAGCTCGTCGGACTCGTTGTGGTACTCACGGCGCTCCGAGTGACCGATCGCGACGTAGGTGACGCCGAGCTTGGCCAGGAACAGCGGCGAGATCTCGCCGGTGTAGGCGCCCGACGTGTGCGCCGAGACGTCCTGCGCGCCGTAGACGAGCTCGAGCTTGTCGGCGTCGACCAGCGTCTGCACGCTGCGCAGGTCCGTGAACGGGGGCAGCACGCAGACCTCGACGGCCGCGAAGTCGTGGCGGGCGTCCTTGAGCGTCCACGCGAGCTTCTGCACCGTGTGCGTGGCCTGGTGGTGGTCCAGGTTCATCTTCCAGTTGCCCGCCATCAGCGGGGTACGAGTGGTCAACGCTCAGTCCTCCAGTACCGCGATGCCGGGGAGCGTCTTGCCCTCGAGGAACTCGAGGCTCGCGCCACCACCGGTCGAGATGTGTCCGAACCCGGCCTCGTCGAAGCCGAGCGTGCGCACGGCCGCGGCGGAGTCGCCACCGCCGACGATCGTGAAGCCGCCGTTGGCGCCCGCGTCGACCAGCGCCTGCGCGACGGCACGCGTGCCGCCCGAGAACGCCTCGAACTCGAACACGCCGGCCGGGCCGTTCCAGACGATCGTCTTGGCGTCCACGATCTTGCTGGCGAACAGCGCGCTGGACTCAGGACCGATGTCCAGGCCGATCTTGCCGTCCGGGATGGCGTCGGCCGCGACGACCTGCGCCGGGGAGTCGGCCTTGAACTCGTCAGCGACGACGATGTCGGTGGGCAGGACGATCTCCACGCCGGCCTCCTCGGCCTGCGCCAGGTAGCCCTTGACCGTCTCGATCTGGTCCTCCTCGAGGAGCGAGTTGCCCACCGAGTAGCCCTTCGCCGCGAGGAACGTGAAGAGCATGCCGCCACCGATCAGGAGGCGGTCCGCCTTCGTGATGAGGTTGGCGATCACGCCGAGCTTGTCCGACACCTTGGAGCCACCGAGCACGACCACGTAGGGACGCGCCGGGTCGTCGGTCGCCTTGCGCAGCGACGCGACCTCCTTGAGGACGAGCTTGCCGACCGCGTGCGGGAGCACCAGCGCGACGTCGTAGACCGACGCCTGCTTGCGGTGCACGACGCCGAATCCGTCGGACACGAAGACATCGGCCAGCTCGGCGAGCTCACCGGCCAGCTCGGCGCGCTCGGCGTCGACCTTGGACGTCTCGCGCGGGTCGAACCGGATGTTCTCCAGCAGGGCGATCTCGCCGTCCTGCAGCGCGGCGACGGTGGCCTTGGCCGAGTCGCCGACCACGTCGGTCGCCAGCGCGACGGGCTGGCCCAGCACCTCGGCGAGCCGGTCGGCGACGGGCTTGAGCGAGTACTTGTCCTCCGGAGCGCCCTTAGGGCGGCCGAGGTGGGCCGTCACGACCACGCGCGCACCGGCGGCGAGCAGCGCCTGGAGCGTCGGGAGGGCCGCGCGCACGCGGCCGTCGTCCGTGATGGTGGTGCCGTCCAGCGGCACGTTGAAGTCGGAGCGGACGAGCACGCGCTTGCCGCGCAGGTCGCCGAGGTCCTCGATGGTCTTCATGCGTCTTCTTCCCGTGACTCGAGCAGGGGCTGACACGGCAGCGTCCGCGTGCGCCCGGGCCACAGGGGCCGGGGCGCACGCGGACGCATGACCGTCACTACAGGTGCAACGAGACCGTCAGAGACGCTCGCCGACGTACGTGGTGAGGGCGACGAGGCTGTTCGAGTAGCCCCACTCGTTGTCGTACCAGGCGATGATCTTGACCAGGTCGCCGCTCACCTTGGTGAGCTTCGAGTCGAAGATGCTCTGGTGCGGGTTGGTGACGATGTCGCTCGACACGATCTCGTCCTCGACGTACTCGAGAACACCCTTGAGCGGGCCATCGGCGGCGGCCTTGACCGCAGCGTTGACCTCCTCGACGGTGACCTCGCGCGAGGCCGTGAACGTCAGGTCCGTCGCCGAGCCGGTGATCGTCGGCACGCGGAGCGCGAAGCCGTCGAGCTTGCCCTTGAGCTCCGGGAGCACGAGCGCCACGGCCTTGGCCGCACCGGTCGAGGTGGGGACGATGTTCTGCGCGGCGGCGCGGGCACGACGGAGGTCCTTGTGGGGGCCGTCCTGCAGGTTCTGGTCACCCGTGTAGGCGTGGATCGTGGTCATGAGGCCACGCTCGATGCCGATGGAGTCGTTGAGCGCCTTGGCGACCGGGGCGAGGCAGTTCGTGGTGCACGACGCGTTGGAGATGATGTGCTGCGTCGCGGCGTCGTAGTCCGTGTGGTTGACACCCATCACGAACGTGCCGTCCTCGTTCTTCGCCGGGGCGGAGATGATGACCTTCTTGGCGCCGGCGTCGATGTGCGCCTTGGCCTTGGTCGCGTCCGTGAAGAAGCCGGTGGACTCGATGACGATGTCCGCACCCAGCTCGGCCCACGGGAGGTTCGCGGGGTCCCGCTCCTCGAGCGCACGGATCTTCTTGCCGTCGACGATGATGTTCTCGTCGTCGAAGTCGACGCTCAGCGGGAACCGGCCCAGCACGGTGTCGTACTTGAGCAGGTGCGCGAGCGTCTTGTTGTCCGTGAGGTCGTTCACACCGACGATCTCGATGTCGGCGCCGGACGCGATGATCGCCCGGTAGAAATTACGCCCGATACGGCCGAAGCCATTGATACCGACGCGGATGGTCACTTGCCCTCCTCGGCAGCGCCGACGGGGGGCCGGCGCACACATTTTGGTGATGGGGTCACGCACGCCGCTGTGCGTTCCGACCGTCTCACCGAGCTCCCGTGCACAGCACGGACGCACGTCAGGCGGTCGGATGACCCGAGCCTATACCCGTGACGACGGTCACGCGGACAGCGCCCGCAGAGTCAGGACGAAGGTCCCGGCACGGGCACGACGACCGTGGGACGACCGCTCAGAGGTCGAGCAGGTCAGGGCTCAGGCCCGCCTCGGTGTCCGGGATGCCCAGCTCGACCGCGCGCTTGTCCGCCGTCGCCAGCAGCCGCCGGATCCGTCCCGCGACCGCGTCCTTGGTCAGGGTGGGCACCGCGAGCTTGCCCAGCTCCTCCAGCGAAGCCTCCTTGTGCGCCAGGCGCAGCTCGCCCGCCTCACGCAGGTGCTCGGGGAGCTCGTCGCCGAGGATCTCGAACGCCCGCTCGACCCGGGCACCGGCCGCCACTGCCGCGCGAGCCGACCGCCGCAGGTTGGCGTCGTCGAAGTTCGCGAGCCGGTTCGCTGTGCCGCGGACCTCGCGCCGCACGCGGCGCTCCTCCCAGACGAGCATCGTCTCGTGGGCGCCGAGCCGGGCGAGCATCGCGCTGATCGCGTCACCGTCGCGGATGACGACACGGTCGATGCCACGCACCTCGCGCGCCTTCGCGGCGATCCCGAGCCGACGCGCGGCCCCGACCAGCGCGAGCGCCGCCTCCGGCCCGGGGCAGGTGACCTCCAGGGCCGACGACCGGCCGGGCTCGGTGAGCGAGCCGTGCGCGAGGAACGCACCGCGCCAGGCCGCCTCGGCCTCGGCCACCCCGGCCGACACGACCTGCGGCGGGAGACCGCGCACCGGACGCCCGCGGTTGTCCAGGAGGCCGGTCTGACGCGCGAGCGACTCGCCGTCCTTGACCACCCGGACCACGTACCGGCTGCCGCGGCGCAGACCACCGCCGGAGACGACGATGATCTCGCTCTCGTGCCCGTAGACCTCGGCGATCGCCTGTCGGAGCCGTCGGGCTGCGATGCCCGTGTCCAGCTCTGCCTCGATGACGATCCGACCCGAGATGATGTGCAGCCCCCCGGCGAACCTCAGGGTGGCCGAGACCTCGGCCTTCCGTGAGGACGTCTTGTCCACCTTCAGACGGGCGAGCTCGTCCTTCACCTGTGCCGTCAACGCCATGGGGTGCATCCTGCCATTGCGGGACACGTGTCCGGGACCGCTCCGGTCACCTACTCGGGTGGCTTCTCTCGCGTCCCGACGTCCCCGAGAAAGCCGTCGAGCACGTCCGAGTACGCGCCGGCGAGCCGCAACGGGTCGTGCCGCGGCGTGCCGTCACCTCGGCTGACCTGGCGGAGCAGGAGGCGGGCCCCCAGGTCCGCGCTCCGCGAGGCGAGCGCAGCGACGTCCTCGACGGCCGTCGGGTCCGCGACGACGGCGTCGACGCTCAGCTCCGGTGCGTGCGCGTGCAGCACGTCGAGGTACTGGTCCGCGCGCATCCCTGCCGTCTCCCCCGATTCACCCGACGCGAGGTTGAGCGTCACGATCGTGCGCGCACTCGTCCGGTGCAGCGCCTCCCGCAGACCGGGGACGAGCAGGTGCGGGAGCACCGAGGTGTACCAGGAGCCCGGACCGAGCACGATCCAGTCGGCGGCATCGATCGCCGCCACCGCCTCCGGACACGCCGGCGGGTCGGACGGCTCCAGGCGGACCTGGGAGATCGTCCCGGTCGTCACGGCGACGGCACTCTGCCCCACGACCAGTCGGGACACCCCGGCCGCGTCCTTGACCTCCGCCTCGATGCGCAGCGGCACCGCGGCCATCGGCAGCACCCGGCCACGCGCGCCCAGGAGCTTGCCCACCCAGTCGAGACCCTCGACCGTGTCGCCCAGCAGCTCCCAGAGCGCGACGATCAGCAGGTTGCCCACCGCGTGCTGGTCGAGGTCCCCCGAGGAGCTGAACCGGTGCTGGAGCAGGTCCCGCCACGTCCGGCCCCAGTCGGAGTCGTCGCACAGGGCCGACAGCGCCATGCGCAGGTCCCCCGGCGGCAGGACCCCGAGCTCGTCGCGGAGCCGTCCGGAGGACCCGCCGTCGTCGGCGACCGTGACGACCGCCGTGATCCGGTCGGTCATCAGGCGCAGCGCCGACAGCGACGCCGACAGTCCGTGGCCGCCCCCGAGCGCGACGACGGCCGGCGAGGCCGCCCTCATTCCTTGCCGAGGTCGCGGGCAGACACGGCCACGAGGTGCCCTCGCTCCCGCAGCCTCGCGGCGATCGCCTCGCTCACGGCGACCGAGCGGTGCTTGCCGCCCGTGCAGCCGACGGCGATCGTCACGTAGCGCTTCTCCTCGTTGAGGTACCCCGCGAGCACCGGCTCGAGCGTGTCGACGTACCGGTCGATGAAGGTGATCGCACCCGGCAGGCCGAGGACGTAGTCGCGCACGGGGGCGTCGCGGCCGGTCAGGTGCCGCAGCTCGGTGATCCAGTAGGGGTTGGACAGGAACCGCATGTCGACCACGTGGTCGGCGTCGAGCGGGATCCCGTACTTGAACCCGAACGAGACGATGGAGATCCGCAGTGCGTCCTGCTCGCCGCTGGCGACCACGGCGCGGACCTCGCGCGCGAGGTCGTGCACGTTGAGCTCCGAGGTGTCGATGAGGGTGTCCGCGCGTTCCCGCAGGTCCGAGAGGATGGCACGCTCCTCCGCGATGCCGTCGAGGATGCGGCCCCGACCCTGCAGCGGGTGCGGCCGACGGACCTGCTCGAACCGGCGGACGAGCACCTCGTCGGACGCGTCGAGGAACAGGATGCGGTACTCCACCCCCGACTCCCGCAGCCCCGCCAGCACCGGTGCGAGGTCCCGGAAGAACTCGCGACCGCGGACGTCGATCACGGCGGCGAGCCGCTGCGCGCGGGCGCCTGCGGGCCCGCTGGTGAGCATCCCGACCAGGTGCGTGAGCATCTGGGCGGGCAGGTTGTCGATGACGTACCAGTCGAGGTCCTCCAGCACGGCGGCTGCGCGCGTGCGACCGGCACCGGACATCCCGGTGATGATCAGGACCTGCGGCTGGCTCAGGTGGGGCGCCTCGGTGGCCGCCTCGAGGGCGGGGATCCCGGCGGGCACCGTGATCGGCGAAGGCTCGTCGCTCATGCGTCCAGCATGCCAGCCGACTCGGGCACCGGGTCCGCCGCCACTCCCGGGGAGGCGAGCGCTGCGACGACCGCCGCGGCAGTCCTGTCCCCCATGCCCTGCACCGACGCGATCTCCTCGACCGACGCGGCCCGCAGGCGCTTGACCGACCCGAAGTGCCGCAGCAGCGCGGCCTGACGCGCCGGGCCGAGCCCGGGGACACCGTCGAGCACCGACGTGGTCATGCCCTTGCTCCGGCGCTTGCGGTGCGCGGTGATCGCGAACCGGTGGGCCTCGTCACGCAGGCGCTGGAGCAGGTACAGACCCTCCGAGCTGCGCTGCAGGATCACCGGGTACTCCTCCCCCGGCAGCCACACCTCCTCCAGCCGCTTGGCCAGCCCGACGAGCGCGACGTCGTCGATCCCGAGCTCCGTCATCGCGGCTGCCGCGGCGGCGACCTGCGGCGGACCTCCGTCGACCACGATCAGGTTGGGCGGGTACGCGAACCGCGCGGGCTTGCCGGTGACCTCGTCGATGGGCCCCGACCGCAGCGGCACGCCGTCCTCGTCCTCACCGCCGCCGAGCTCGAGGTCCCGGGCGTCCGCACGGTCCGCGAGGTACCGGCGGAACCGTCGCGTGATGACCTCGTGCATCGCCGCGGTGTCGTCCCGGGCGCCCTGCCCCTCGGGGCCACGGATGGTGAACAGCCGGTACTCGCTCTTGCGGGCGAGCCCGTCCTCGAACACGACCATCGACGCCGACTGGTACGTCCCCTGGTTGTGCGAGACGTCGTAGCACTCGATCCGCAGCGGCGCCGACGGCAGGTCCAGCGCCTCCTGGATCTCCTGCAGCGCCTGGCTGCGGGTGGTCAGGTCGCCGGCGCGTCGGGTGCGGTGCAGCACCAGCGCGTGCTCGGCGTTGCGGTGCACGGTCGCCGCCAGCTCGCGCTTGTCCCCGCGCTGCGGGATCCGCACCGAGACCCGGCTCCCGCGCAGCCCGGACAGCCACGCCTGCACCTGGTCGACGTCGGGCGGCAGCACCGGGACGAGAACCTCGCGCGGAACCGCCGACGAGCCCGCACCGCCGTCGCCGGCAGCGGCCTCCGACCCGTAGATCTGCTGGAGCAGGTGCTCCACCAGCTCGGCGTCCGTGATGTCCTCGACCTTCTCGACGACCCAGCCGCGCTGTCCACGGATGCGCCCGTCGCGCACGTGGAAGACCTGCACCGCAGCCTCGAGCTCGTCGCCGGCCAGCGCGAAGATGTCCGCGTCCGTGCCGTCCGCGAGCACGACGGCGTTCTTCTCGGTCGCCCGCTCGAGCGTCGCGATGTCGTCCCGCAGCCGTGCGGCACGCTCGTAGTCGAGCTCCGACGCTGCCTCCTTCATGCGCGCGGTGAGGCGGCGCGTGAACTTCGCGGTGTCGCCGGCCATGAAGTCGCAGAAGTCGCGGGCGAGCTGCTGGTGGTCGTCCGGCGAGATGCGACCGACGCACGGCGCCGAGCACTTGTCGATGTACCCGAGCAGGCACGGCCGGCCCTGCTGGTGGGCTCGCTTGAACACCCCCGCCGAGCAGGTCCGCACCGGGAACACGCGCAGCAGCAGGTCGACCGTCTCGCGGATGGCCCACGCGTGCGCGTACGGGCCGAAGTAGCGCGTGCCCTTGCGCTTGGCGCCGCGCATCACCTGGATCCGGGGGAACTCGTCGGCCAGGGTCACCGCGAGGTACGGGTACGACTTGTCGTCGCGGTACTTGACGTTGAACCGCGGGTCGAACTCCTTGATCCACGAGTACTCGAGCGCCAGCGCCTCGACCTCGGTCCCGACGACCGTCCACTGCACCGACGCGGCCGTGGTGACCATCTGCTGGGTCCGTTGGTGCAGCCCGGACAGGTCCTGGAAGTAGCTGGACAGGCGCGAGCGCAGGCTCTTGGCCTTGCCGACGTAGATGACGCGGCCGTGCTCGTCGCGGAAGCGGTAGACCCCCGGCGAGTCGGGGATCTCTCCCGGAGCGGGCCGGTATGTGGCGGGATCAGCCATGTTCTCGAGCGTAGTTCGCACCGCTGACGCCACGGACCGCCCGGGCCGTGCCGGACGCCGCTACCGTGGGCAGATGGGCCCCCTCCACACGTACTCCGTCGACGTCACCTGGACCGGCGCCGGACGCACCGGCACCTCGAGCTACACCGCGTACAGCCGCGACCACGAGGTGCGGATCGGGTCGAAGCCGCCCTTGCTGGGGTCGTCGGACCCGGCGTTCCGCGGCGACCCGACCCGGTACAACCCGGAGGAGCTGCTGGTCAGCGCGCTCGCGCAGTGCCACATGCTGTGGTTCCTGCACCTCGCGTCCGCCGCGGGCGTCGTCGTGGTCGGGTACGAGGACCAGGCCGTGGGCACGATGCGGATCGAGGCCGCTGGGCAGGGACAGTTCCGCGAAGTCGTGCTGCGCCCGCGCGTGACCCTCGCCGCGGGGGCGCACCTGCCCACCGGTGCTGCGGTCACCGACGGCGTGCTCGCCGGCATCCACCACCAGGCCCACGAGCACTGCTTCATCTCGCGGTCCGTCAACTTCCCCGTCCGGCACGAGCCCGTGCCGGTGCGCACGGCGCAGTCCGTCTCGCACTGACCCCGTCACTTCGTCCGTCGCGTCATGCGACCGCTACGCCGGGATGGGCTGCTTGACGGCGCGCTTGCGCTTGACGGGCTGCGGCTCCGGCTCGAGCACCTCGGCGAGGAACCGCCCGGTGTGGCTCGCCTCGACGGAGGCGATGTGCTCGGGGGTGCCCTCGGCGATGACGAGCCCGCCGCCGCTGCCGCCCTCGGGTCCCATGTCGATCACCCAGTCGGCGTTCTTGATGACGTCCAGGTTGTGCTCGATCACGATGACCGAGTTGCCCTTGTCCACCAGCGACTGGAGCACCCCGAGCAGCTTGCGGATGTCCTCGAAGTGCAGACCCGTCGTCGGCTCGTCCAGGACGTAGATGGTCCGCCCGGTCGAGCGACGCTGGAGCTCCGCCGCGAGCTTAACGCGCTGCGCCTCGCCACCCGAGAGCGTCGGGGCGGG
This sequence comes from Cellulomonas sp. Root485, assembly GCF_001426705.1. Lineage (GTDB taxonomy): Bacteria > Actinomycetota > Actinomycetes > Actinomycetales > Cellulomonadaceae > Cellulomonas. The sequence continues at coordinate 1,627,388 of NZ_LMFC01000001.1, forward strand.
CTGCCCGAGGCGGACGTAGCCGAGGCCGACGTCGACCAGCGTGCGCAGGTGCCGTGAGATCGCGGGGACGGCGGCGAAGAACTCCGCGGCCTCCTCGATCGGCATGTTCAGCACGTCGGCGACCGTCTTGCCCTTGAAGTGCACCTCGAGCGTCTCGCGGTTGTAGCGCGCGCCATGGCAGACCTCGCACGGGACGTAGACGTCCGGCAGGAAGTTCATCTCGATCTTCAGGGTTCCGTCGCCGGAGCACGCCTCGCAGCGACCGCCCTTGACGTTGAACGAGAAGCGGCCGGGCGTGTAGCCGCGGACCTTCGCCTCGGTGGTCTCCGCGAACAGCCTGCGTACGTGGTCCCAGACCCCGGTGTACGTGGCGGGGTTGGACCGCGGGGTGCGACCGATCGGGCCCTGGTCGACGTGCACGACCTTGTCCAGGTGCTCCAGGCCGGTCACGCGCTTGTGCCGGCCGGCGACCTGGCGCGCCCCGTTGAGCTCGTTGGCGAGGACCGTGTACAGGATCGCGTTGACCAGCGTCGACTTCCCGGACCCGGACACGCCGGTCACGGCCGTGAGGACCCCCAGCGGGAACGTCACGTCGATGCCCTGCAGGTTGTGCTCGCGCGCGCCGACGACCGTGAGCTGGCGGCTCGTGTCGATCGGGCGGCGGATCTGCGGCATCGGGATGGACCGTCGGCCGGACAGGTAAGCGCCCGTCACCGACTCCGCCGACGACAGCAGCCCGGCGAGGTCGCCCGAGTGGACGACGCGCCCGCCGTGCTCGCCGGCGCCGGGGCCGATGTCGACGATCCAGTCCGCCGTGCGGATGGTGTCCTCGTCGTGCTCGACGACGATGAGGGTGTTGCCCAGGTCCCGCAGGCGCGTGAGCGTGTCGATCAGACGTCGGTTGTCGCGCTGGTGCAGGCCGATGCTGGGCTCGTCGAGGACGTAGAGCACACCGACCAGGCCGGAGCCGATCTGCGTCGCGAGCCGGATGCGCTGCGCCTCGCCACCGGACAGCGTCGCGGCGGGCCGGGTCAGCGAGAGGTAGTCGAGGCCGACGTCGAGCAGGAAGCCCAGCCGCGCCTGGATCTCCTTGAGCACCTGCGCGGCGATCGCTCGCTCGCGCTCGCCCAGCTCCAGGCCGTCGAGGAACGCGCGCGCCTCACGGATGGGCAGCGTGCAGACCTCGGCGATGGACTTGCCGCCGACCCGGACCGCGAGCACCTCCGGCTTGAGCCGCGCGCCCTCGCACACCGGGCACGGGACCTCGCGCATGAAGGCCTCGTACTTCTCCTTGCTCCAGTCCGAGTCCGTCTCGGTGTGCCGGCGCTCGAGGAACGTGATGACACCCTCGAAGCCCGTCGAGTACTGCCGCTCGCGGCCCCAGCGGTTCTTGTACCGGACCTTCACCTCGTGGTTCTGGCCGTGCAGCACCGCGTCCTTGGCCCGCTGCGGGAGCGCCCGCCACGGCACGGACGTCGAGAAGCCCATGTCCGAGGCCAGGGCGCTGAGCACGCGGGCGAAGTACTCGCTGGAGATCTGCGACCACGGCGCGATCGCGCCCTCGTCGAGCGACAGGTCCTCGTCGGGGACCACCAGGTCGGGGTCCACCTCCAGTCGGGACCCGATGCCGGTGCACTCCGGACAGGCGCCGTACGGCGCGTTGAACGAGAACGTGCGGGGCTCGATCTCGTCGAGCGTGAGCACGTGGTCGTTCGGGCACGCGCGGTGCTCCGAGAACCGGCGTTCGCGGTTGAGGTCGTCGATGTCGGCGTCCACGAGCTCGACGACGAGCAGGCCGCCGGCGAGCCCGAGGGCGGTCTCCACGGAGTCGGTCAGCCGTCGCTTCACACCCTCGCGGGAGACGAGGCGGTCGATGACCACCTCGATGTCGTGCTTGAGCTTCTTCTCGAGCGTGGGCGGGTCGGTGAGCTGCACGACCTCACCGTCGACCCGGGCGCGCGCGAAGCCCTTGCTCTGCAGCTCCTTGAACAGGTCGGCGTACTCGCCCTTGCGGCCGCGGACGACCGGCGCGAGCACCTGGTACCGCGTGCCCTCGGGAAGCTCGAGCAGCCGGTCCACGATCTGCTGGGGCGTCTGCGCGGTGACGCGCTCGCCGCAGATCGGGCAGTACTGCGTCCCCGCACGCGCGTACAGGAGGCGCAGGTAGTCGTACACCTCGGTGATGGTGCCGACCGTCGATCGCGGGTTGCGGTTGGTCGACTTCTGGTCGATGGACACCGCCGGCGAGAGGCCCTCGATGAAGTCGACGTCGGGCTTGTCCATCTGCCCGAGGAACTGCCGCGCGTACGCGGACAGCGACTCGACGTAGCGTCGCTGTCCCTCCGCGAAGATCGTGTCGAACGCGAGCGAGGACTTCCCGGACCCGGACAGACCGGTGAACACGATGAGCTTGTCACGCGGGAGATCGAGGTCGACGTTGCGGAGGTTGTGCTCGCGGGCGCCCTGCACCACCAGTCGTTCGTTCACGGCGGGGAGTCTACGTGTCTCCACTGACAATCGCACATCTGTTCGACGTGAGCGTCCACACAACGCGTCGAGGTGCCACACCCCCGTCACCGCGTCATGCTCGCTTCGTGGAGAGACCTGACGCCGTCGTCGACCCCCCGCTGGTGCCCGTCGAGGACTACGCCGTCCTCGGGGACGGGAAGACGGCTGCGCTGGTCTCGCTGCGCGGCTCGATCGACTGGCTGTGCCTCCCCACGTTCGACTCGGCGGCCTCGTTCGCCCGGCTGCTCGGCACACCGGACAACGGGCGCTGGCTCCTCACCGTGCGCGACGCGACGCGCGTCAGCCGCCGCTACCTCGACGCCTCGTTCGTGCTGGAGACGACCTACGAGACGCCCGCCGGGACCGCCGTCGCGCAGGAGACCATGCCGCTCAACGACGGGCGTGCGGACCTGGTGCGCCGGCTCGTCTGCACCAGCGGCAGCGTCGAGGTCGAGCACGAGTGGGTGGTGCGGTTCGGGTACGGGGCGGTCGTGCCGTGGGTACGGCGCATCACCGACGAGGACGGGGACGACGCGATCCAGGCGATCGCCGGCCCGGACTCGCTGCTGCTGCGCGGCGACCGCCTGCCGAGGCCGGTGGACCACCGGCACGCCGACCGGTTCACGCTGCACGAGGGCGAGTCGGTCGAGCTGGCGCTGACCTGGACGCGGTCCTGGGAGGCCGTGCCACCCCGGCTGACCATCGCGGACCGGATCGACTCCACGCGGATCTCCTGGGGTCTGTGGGCTGCCAGCTGCGAGTACCACGGCTCGTACCGGGATGCCGTCGTGCGCTCCCTGCTGGTGCTGCGGCTGCTCACCGACGCGGAGACCGGCGGGATCGTCGCGGCCGCCACGACGTCCCTGCCGGAGGACTTCGGCGGCGAGCGCAACTGGGACTACCGGTACTGCTGGCTGCGCGACGCGGCGATGACGCTCGAGGCCCTGCTCGAGCACGGGTACCGCGAGGAGGCCACCGGCTGGCGGGACTGGCTGCTGCGCGCCGTGGCCGGGCGGTCGTCGGACCTGCAGATCATGTACCGGGTCGACGGCGGCCGGCACCTCCTGGAGCGGGAGCTCGACCACCTCGCGGGCTACGCCGGCTCGCGCCCGGTCCGCATCGGGAACGCGGCTGTCGGGCAGGTGCAGAACGACGTGCTCGGCGAGGTGATGTGCGCCCTGGAGCTCGCCCGCGAGGCGGGTCTGGACGAGACGGACGACTCGTGGTCGATGCAGCGGCACCTGGTCGACGACCTGCTGGGGCGGTGGCGGCACCCGGACCGCGGCATCTGGGAGGTCCGTGGCGAGCCGCGGCACTTCACGCACTCGAAGGTGATGGCGTGGGCCGCGGTCGACCGCGCCGTCCGGGCGGCGGAGAAGCACGGGCTCGACGCACCTGTGGAGCGCTGGCGCGCGGAGCGGGACGCCATCCACGCGGACGTGCTGGCACACGGGTGGAGCGCGGAGCGGCAGACCTTCGTGCAGTCCTACGGCGCCGAGCACACCGATGCGTCACTGCTCCAGCTCGCGCAGGTCGGCTTCCTGCCCGCGTACGATCCGCGCCTCGTGTCCACCCTCGCGGCGATCCGGGCCGAGCTCGAGATCGCTCCCGGCCTGCTGCGCCGCTACCCCACCGAGCGCACGGACGACGGGGTCGCCGGGGACGAGCACGCGTTCCTCGCCTGCTCGTTCTGGCTCGCCGACGCCCTCGCCCGCACCGACGACGTCGAGGGATCGAGCAAGGTCCTCGACATCCTGGTCGGCCTGGCCAACGACGTCGGTCTGCTGGCGGAGCAGTACGACCCGGTCGGTCGCCGGATGGCCGGCAACACTCCGCAGGCGTTGTCCCACCTGGCACTGGTCCGCGCCGTGCACAGCCACGACCTGGCCCTCGAGCGGCGGGCGCGATGACGTACACCGGCGACGTGCAGGTGGGCGGTGCCACACAGGTCCGGGTGCTCGACGAGCTCGAGATCCGCAAGGCCGCGGTCGGGCCGATGCAGAACAACGCCTACCTGCTCACGTGCCGGGCCGACGGCGCCCAGCTGCTGGTCGACGCCGCCGACGACCCGGACCGCCTCCTCGCCCTGCTGCACGAGGGGACGACGCAGCTCGACCTGGTGGTGACCACGCACCGCCACGCCGACCACCACCGCGCCCTGGCGTCCGTCGTCGCCGTGACCGGAGCGGCCGTCGCGGCGGGCGCCGACGACGCCGACGCCATCGCCGAGGCGACGGACATCGCGGTGACCCGGCGGCTCCACGACGGCGACACCGTGCGGGTGGGGAGCGTCGCGCTGCGGGTGGTCGCACTGCGCGGTCACACCCCGGGATCGGTCGCCCTCGCCTACCGCGAGCCGGGCGGGCGCGCGCACCTGTTCACCGGCGACTCGCTGTTCCCCGGCGGCGTGGGCGCGACGCACGGCCCGGAGGCCTTCGACCAGCTGTACACCGACGTCGTGGAACGGGTCTTCGACCGTTTCGACGACGACACCTGGGTCTACCCCGGCCACGGCCGCGACACGACGCTCGGGGCGGAGCGCGAGCACCTGCCCGAGTGGCGCGCCCGCGGCTGGTGAGCTCTCAGCCTGCCAGCACAGACTCGCGGACGACGCGACGCAGGACCTTGCCGACCTGGGACCGCGGCAGCTCGTCGACGAGCACGAGCCTGCGCGGGAGCGCGTAGCGCGCCAGGTGCCGTTCGCCCCACGCGCGCACGGCGTCCAGGTCCACCCCGCGGGCGCCCGGCTCGAGCACGACCGCTGCCACGACGGTCTCGCCGAGGTCCCCGCCGGGGATCCCGACCACGGCGACGTCCGCCACCCCGGGCATGGCCCGCAGGTGCTCCTCGACCTGAGACGGGTAGACCTTGAACCCACCGGTGACGATGACCTCCTTGATGCGGTCGACGAGGACCACCCACCCGGTCTCGTCGACGGTGACGATGTCCCCGGTCCGCAGCCAGCCGTCGTCGAGGAGCTGCTCCGCGGTCTCGTCCGGCCGCCCCCAGTAGCCGGCGAAGACCTGCGGGCCCTGGATCAGCAGCTCGCCGCGCTCGCCGGGCTCGACGTCGCGCGTGACGTCCGCGGGGTCGACCACACGGATGCTGGTGCTCGGGAACGGCAGGCCGAGGGAGCCCGGCCGGCGCGCGTCGGTCAGCGGGTTGCCGAGCGCGACCGGCGAGGTCTCGGTCATGCCGTACCCCTCGATCACCAGGCCGCGCGTCACCTGCTCCCATGCCTGCGCGGTGGACGCCGGCAGGGCCATCGCCCCGGAGATCGCGTAGCGGAACGACGTGAGGTCCGCGCCGGACGTCATCGCGGCAGCCGCGAGCCGGTCGAGCATCGGCGGGACAGCCGGCAGGAACGTGCCCGGGAGGCGCCGCTGCGCGTCGAGCACCCGCTCGGGATCGAACGAGGGGAAGGCGACGAGCGTCGCGCCCACGCGGATCGCGTAGCTGAGGCAGAGCGTGAGCCCGAAGGCGTGGAAGAACGGGAGAACGCCGTAGACGACCTCCGTGCCCGGCTGGGCACCGGTCCACGCGTGTCCCTGGACGGCGTTCGCGACGAGGTTGCGGTGCGTGAGCATCGCGCCCTTGGGGGTGCCGGTGGTCCCGCCCGTGTACTGCAGGAGCGCGACGTCGGCCGCCGACGGCGCCGGGTGCGCCGGGTCCAGCGGTGCTGCCTTGGCGACCAGCCGGTGCCACATCGGGAAGGCGGGCGGCACCTTCCCGCACATCGCCGCCCGCACGCGGCGCGCGCTCGGCACCGGGAGGCGCAGCGCCAGCCGCTTGCCGCGCGACAGGTCCGCCGAGAGGTCGACGGCGACGACCGCCTTGAGGGCAGTCCGCGGCAGCGACTCCAGGACCCGCGGGACGGCCTTCTCCCAGACGAGCGCGACGACCGCCCCGGAGTCGGCGAGCTGGTGCGCGAGCTCACCTGCGGTGTACGTCGGGTTGTGCTCGACGACGACGGCGCCGATGCGCAGCGCGGCGTAGAAGGCGATGACGTGTCCCGTGCAGTTCGGCATCACGAGGGCGACCCGGTCACCGGGCCGGACGCCGAGGTCGAGCAGCACCTGTGCACCGCGTGCGACGGCGTCGGCGAGCTCGCGATACGTGGTCGTCGCGCCGAGGAAGTCCACCGCCGCGCGCTCGGGCCAGCGCTGGGCGGCCCGGTCGAGTGCCGAGGTGAGGGGTTCGTCGGGGATCGCCACCTCCTGCGGGGCGCCGGTCGAGGGGGCGGACGGTCGGCCTGATCCCACGGTGGTCATCTCCCGATCCTAACCTACGGTTGCGTAAGTTACTGGAGAGTAGGTTGCGAGCCCGGCCCGCAGGACCACCGGATCACCGACACGCCGTCGGGCTCCACCTGGAGTGGACCGCGGCGGAACGACGCCCGCTCGAGGACGCGCTCGCTCGCCGTGTTCCCGACCATCGTCCGGGCGTTCACCACGTCCGCGCCGTGCTCCAGAGCCCAGCGGGTCAGGGCGCGCACTGCCTCGGTGGCCAGCCCGAGCCCGCGGCCCGCCGGGAGGAACGCGTAGTAGAGGTGCGGGCCGTCGTTGCGCAGTCCCAGCCCGATCGTGCCGAGCGCCTCCCCCGACCGTTCGACGACGAACCGCCCTCCCCGGCCCTCGGCGCGCTGGGCCAGGTTCCGCCCCACCCGGTCGCGCGCCTGGTGCTCGTCGACGTCCGCGGGGTAGTACGTCCACTGCGGCACGTCCACGACGCGGGACAGCGCGTGGTCGAGCGGCCAGTCGTCCTCCTGGAGCGCGCGCAGCCGTGCCCCGGGCAGGACCAGCTCGTCGGGCAGCTCCACGTCAGGCCTCCGGTGGACCCAGCACGGACGTGGCGAGCGTGGCGTGCGCCGACTCGTCGTCGGACGGGTGGAACATCCCCGCGAGCACGTCCCGGTACAGCCGCCCGAGCTCGCTCCCCGAGAAGTACGACCCACCGCCGGACACCCGGATCGCGTTGTCGACCACGACCCGTGCCGACTCCGTCGCGCGAACCTTGAGCCCGACCAGCTGGGCGAACCAGCGTGCGCCGTGGTCGACCTGCTCGTCGACGTCCCGCGCGAGCGCGAACACCTGCAGCTCCGCGCCGTCCTGCGCCAGCACAGCGTCGGCGATCCGCCAGCGGATGTCAGGGTCCTGGGCATAGGAGCGGCCCTCTAACTTCATCGACGTCCGGCGCCGGGCAGCCTCGATCCCGAGCTCGATCGCCCGCCGACCGATGCCCGTGTAGACGGCGCCGAGGAGGATCTCGAAGACGGCGAAGAGGGCGAACACGAACGGGTCGGCGCTCGGCCCGGGCGGCAGCGACCGGTACACCCGGTCCGCCGGCGCGAGCGCACCGCCGAGCACGGTGGTCGCCGACTGCGTCGCACGCATCCCGAGGGTGTCCCAGTCGTCTCGCGTCTCGATGCCGCCGTCCGCGCGCGACACCACCCCGTGCACCAGGCGCGGGTCCTCCGGGTCGGCGTCGTCGAGGCCGAACGTGGCCAGCCGGGTCCACACGGGCGACAGCGAGGTGAAGATCTTCGTGCCGGAGTACCGGTAGGACCCGTCGGGCTGCCGCTCCGCACGCGTCCGCGAGCCGAACATCACCAGGTCGTTCCCGGGCTCGGAGTTGCCGAACGCGAAGATCTCCCCCGCCGCGGCGTCTCGCAGGACGAACTCGAAGGAGTCGTCACCCCGGCCCACCAGCAGCGCGGCGAGGCCGGTGACCACGAGGTGCATGTTCACCGCCAACGCGGTCGCCGGGGCCGCCGCCGCGAGCCGGACCTGCTCGCGCGCGACCTCCTCGAGGGTGAGCCCCGCACCGCCCAGCCGCTCCGGCACGAACGCCGTCAGGTACCCGACGCCGACCAGGTCGGCGAGGTCGTCGTGCGGGAACGTGTTCTCCCGGTCGTGCACCGGCGCGCGCTCGTGGATGCGGGCCAGGACGTCATCGGTCAGCAGCGTGCGCAGGATCCGAGCCATGTCAGCACTCTGCCACCGGCTCGGGCAGGATGACGCCCATGCCTACCTACGCCGTCCGCTACACCTACGACGAGCGCACCGACGTGCGTGACCACTTCCGCGCCGAGCACCGCTCGTACCTGGCCGCCCTGGCCGAGCACGGCACGCTGCTCGGGTCCGGCCCGTTCACCGACGGTGACCCCGGCGCTCTGCTGGTGTTCCGCGCGGCGTCGCCCGAGGTCGTCGGCGCGATCCTCGCCGACGACCCCTTCGTGCGCGAGGGCCTGGTCGCAGACCGGGACGTCCGCGCGTGGGACGTCGTGCTCGGGCCCTGGAGCGCCTGAGCTCAGTCCGACGGTTCGCCCGCCGAGACGGCCGCCCGCGCGTCGCGGCGCACCTTGATGACGCTCGCGATAGCGGTCGTGCCGAGGATCACGACGATCGCCCCCAGCGACACCCCGATGGGGATCTCCGGCGCCCACGGCACCGGCTCGCCGCCGTTGATGAACGGCACCTCGTTCTCGTGCAGCGCGTGCAGGACGAGCTTGACGCCGATGAAGCCGAGCAGCACAGCGAGCCCGATGTTCAGGTAGACCAGGCGCTTCAGCAGGTCGCCCAGCAGGAAGTACAGCTGGCGCAGCCCCATGAGGGCGAACAGGTTGGCCATGAGCACCAGGTACGGCTCGCTGGTGAGCCCGAAGATCGCGGGGATCGAGTCGAACGCGAACAGCAGGTCCGTGGCACCCAGGGCGACCAGGACCACGAACATCGGGGTGATCAGCCGGCGGCCGCCCTCGACGACCGTGAGCTTCACGCCGTGGTACTCCTGCGTGGCCGGGAGGAACCGCTGCACCAGCCGCAGGATCAGGGGCGGGTGGAACTCGTCGTCCTCCCCCGCCTCCCCCTCACGTCCGACCTTCCACGCCGTGTACACGAGGAACGCGCCGAACAGGTAGAACACCCAGCTGAACGCGTCGATGACGGCGGCACCCGCCCAGATGAACAGCCCGCGGAACACCAGGGCCAGGATGATCCCGATGAGCAGCGCCGTCTGCTGGTACGCCTTGGGCACGGCGAACTTGCCCATGATCAGCAGGAACACGAACAGGTTGTCCACCGACAGCGAGTACTCCGTCAGCCAGCCGGCGTAGAACTGACCGGCGTACTCGGCGCCGTTGGTCAGCCAGACGCCGATCCCGAAGAGCACCGCCAGACCGATGTAGAAGGCCAGGTAGCGCACGCACTCGGCGGTGGTCGGCACGTGCGGCCGGCGCGCCACGACGGCGACGTCGATGACGAGCAGCGCACCGGCCAGCCCGAGCGAGATGGCCCAGACAAGAGGGTCGATGTCCAACGGGTGTTCCTCAGTTCTCGGTGGTGGACGCGACGGTCGCGTCGTTGCGGGTCTTCAGCAGGCTCAGCACCGTCGCGACGACGAGCGTGCCGAGGATGACGGTGAGCGACAGCCAGATGGGGATCTCGGGCGCCCACTCGACGGGCTCGCCGTTGTTGATGAACGGCAGCTCGTTGACGTGCAGGGCGTGGAGCACCAGCTTGACGCCGATGAACCCGAGGATGATGGCGAGGCCCTGCGACAGGTAGATGAGCCGCTCCAGCAGCCCACCGATCAGGAAGTAGAGCTGGCGCAGGCCGAGCAGCGCGAACGCGTTCGCCGTGAAGACGATGTACGGCTCCTCCGTCAGGCCGTAGATCGCGGGGATGGAGTCGAGCGCGAACAGCACGTCGGTCGAGCCGATGGCGACCATCACGACGAGCATCGGCGTGAAGAACCGCTTGCCGTCGATCCGCACCGTCAGGCGGTCGTCGTGGTACTCCTCGACGGTCGGGACCAGCCGCTTGAACATGCGGACGGCGACGCCGTCCCGCTCCTCGCGAGGATCCGGGTGGTCGGCGTCGTGGTGCTCGCGAGCCAGCTTGACGGCGGTGTACACGAGGAACGCGCCGAAGATGTAGAACACCCAGGAGAACTGCTCGATGGCGGCCGCACCGGCCAGGATGAAGACCGTCCGCAGGACCAGTGCGATCACGACGCCGACCAGCAGGACCTTCTGCTGGTACTCCCGGGGCACCGCGAACTTCGTCATGATGATGAGGAAGACGAAGAGGTTGTCGACCGAGAGGCTCTTCTCGGTGATGTACCCGGCGAAGTACTCGGTGCCTGGTCCCCAGCCCCAGACCATCCCCATCACCACGCCGAACACGAGGGCGAGGGCGATGTAGAAGATGGACCAGCGCGCGGACTCCTTGAAGCTGGGAGCGTGCGGTGTCCGCACGTGCGCGAAGAAGTCGAAGAAGATCAGTCCGACGACGAAGACCGCCGTCGCTGCCCAGACCCAGCCGGACACGTCCATGCAGAAACCTCCGGTACGAGATGTGCTTCGATACCGAAGGTCTCCCCCGCCCGCGCGGTCAACCGCTGCGGACCGATCCCACCGGGACCCGCGCTAGCGGGTCCGTGATGACGACGGGATCGTGACTGGGGTACTCCCCTTCAACGCGGGCAAGCATAAGCCACGCATGTGTCCGGCTCGTGTCGTGTCCACCACACCCGGCTCACGCCGTGGCGGCCTGCATCTGCCGGAGCTCCTTCTTCATCCCCGAGATCTCGTCGCGCAGGCGCGCGGCCAGCTCGAACTGGAGCTCGCCGGCCGCCGCGTGCATCTGGTCCGACAGCTGCTGGATGAGGTCCGCGAGCTCGCCTGCAGCCGCACCCGTGAGCCGGGTCCGCTCGTCGCGCGGCGCACCCTTCGACCCGAACCCCGGCACCGGCGCCTTCCCGCGGCTGGTCTGCCGTCCGGCGCCACCCAGCAGCTCGGCGGTGTCGGCGTCCTCACGAGCCAGCAGGTCCGTGATGTCGCCGATCTTCTTGCGCAGCGGGGTCGGGTCGATGCCGTTCTCGAGGTTGTAGGCGACCTGCTTCGCGCGGCGTCGCGACGTCTCGTCGATGGCCTGCGCCATCCCGTCGGTGATCCGGTCCGCGTACATGTGCACCTGACCGGACACGTTGCGGGCAGCACGGCCGATCGTCTGGATGAGAGAGCGCCCGGAGCGCAGGAAGCCCTCCTTGTCGGCGTCGAGGATGGCGACCAACGACACCTCGGGCAGGTCGAGGCCCTCGCGCAGCAGGTTGATGCCGACCAGGACGTCGTACTCGCCCATCCGCAGCTCGCGCAGGAGCTCCACGCGCCGGAGGGTGTCCACCTCGGAGTGCAGGTAGCGGACGCGGACGCCCTTCTCGAGGAAGTAGTCCGTCAGGTCCTCGGCCATCTTCTTGGTGAGCGTGGTGACGAGCACGCGCTCGTCCTTCTCCACGCGGTCGTGGATCTCCCCGAGCAGGTCGTCGATCTGGCCCGTCGTCGGCTTGACGACGACCTCGGGGTCCACCAGGCCCGTCGGACGGATGATCTGCTCGACCACCCCGTCCGAGATCGACAGCTCGTAGTTGCCGGGCGTGGCCGACAGGTACACCGTCTGACCGATCCGCTCGACGAACTCCTCCCACCGCAGCGGACGGTTGTCGGTCGCGCTCGGCAGGCGGAAGCCGTGGTCCACGAGCGCCCGCTTGCGCGACATGTCGCCCTCGAACATCGCACCGATCTGCGGGACCGTCACGTGCGACTCGTCGATGACGAGCAGGAAGTCCTCGGGGAAGTAGTCGATGAGCGTGTTCGGCGCGGAACCGGGGCTGCGCCCGTCGATGTGCCGCGAGTAGTTCTCGATGCCGGAGCACGAGCCGATCTGGCGCATCATCTCGATGTCGTACGTGGTCCGCATGCGCAGCCGCTGGGCCTCGAGCAGCTTGTTCTGCCGCTCCAGCTCCGCCAGCCGGTCCTCCAGCTCCAGCTCGATCCCCATGATCGCCCGCTCCATGCGCTCCGGCCCGGCGACGTAGTGGGTGGCGGGGAAGATGTGCATCTGCTGCTCGGAGTGGACGACGTCACCGGTCAGCGGGTGCAGGGTGGCGATCGCCTCGATCTCGTCGCCGAAGAACTCGATCCGGATGGCCAGCTCCTCGTACACCGGGATGATCTCGACGGTGTCCCCGCGCACGCGGAACGTGCCGCGCGTGAACGCCATGTCGTTGCGGGTGTACTGCATCGTGACGAACTTGCGCAGCAGCTGGTCCCGGTCGACCTGGTCGCCCACCGAGAGCGTCACCATCCGGTCGACGTACTCCTGCGGCGTGCCGAGGCCGTAGATGCAGCTGACCGAGGCGACGACGATGACGTCGCGACGGGTGAGCAGCGAGCTGGTGGCCGAGTGCCGCAACCGCTCGACCTCGTCGTTGATCGAGGAGTCCTTCTCGATGTAGGTGTCCGTCTGCGCGATGTACGCCTCGGGCTGGTAGTAGTCGTAGTACGAGACGAAGTACTCCACCGCGTTGTTCGGCAGCAGCTCCCGGAACTCCGTGGCCAGCTGCGCCGCGAGCGTCTTGTTGGGCGCCATGACGAGCGTCGGCCGCTGCACCTGCTCGATGAGCCAGGCCGTCGTCGCGGACTTGCCGGTACCGGTGGCGCCGAGCAGGACGACGTCCTTCTCCCCCGCCTGGATCCGCGCCGTCAGCTCCTTGATCGCCTTCGGCTGGTCACCCGAGGGCGTGTACTCCGAGATCACCTCGAAGGGCGCGACGGTCCGCTGGAGGTCGGTGACAGGACGCATGCCACAACCGTACGTGGCACCACTGACAGCTGCGGCTCAGGCGAGGGTGCCCGCGGACTCCCGCACGTCCGTGGTCGTCGAGAGAGCGGCACGCAGGAGTGCCAGCAGCGCCGTCGCCGCATCCTCGACGTCCATCGCCGGTGCACCCGGGTCGACCTGGGCCGGTGTCCGCGGGACGTGCACGAACCCGCTGCGCACCCCCGGGCGCGCGGCGAGCAGGTGCTGCAGCGCGTAGAACGTCGCGTTGCACACGTACAGGCCGGCGGTGTTCGAGACCTCGACCGGCACGCCCACCTCGCGCACCGCCGCGGCGCACGCCTTGACCGGGAGCGTGGAGAAGAACGCCGCCGGCGCGCCTGCGATCACCGGGACGTCGACCGGTGCCGAGCCGTCGATGTCAGGGATCCGCGCGTCGATCACGTTCACGGCCACGCGCTCGACGCCGACCGCCGCGCGGCCGCCCGCCTCACCGACGCACACGACCAGGTCCGGCTCGGTCTCGGCGATCGCGACCCGCAGGTGCTGGCGGGCGCCCCGGAAGGACACCGGCAGCTCGCGCACCACCAGCTCGTCGGGACCGGTCCACCGTGAGGCAAGCGACTCCACGGCGAGCGACGACGCGTTGACTGCCTGACCGTCGAACGGACCGAAGCCCGTCACCAGGATCCGGGTCACGGGGTCTCGGCCGCGAGCTCGTCTGCCCTCTCGACCGCCAGGCGGTCCCAGAGGTCGTCCACCTGGGCGCGAAGGTCGTCGTCGCTGCCCGCACCGTCGAGCACGACGTCCGCGACCGCGAGCCGCTCGTCGTCGCTCGCCTGCGCGGACACGCGCGCCTCCGCCTCGGCACGGTCCATGCCGCGCAGCCGCACCAGCCGCTCGACGCGCAGCACCGCAGGGGTGTGCACGACGACGAGCACGTGGAACGCGTCGGCCTGGCCGGTCTCGACGAGCAGCGGGATGTCGTGCACGACCACGGCGCCGTGGTCGGTGGTCGCGGAAGCCGCCTCCCGCTCGGCGGAGAGCCGCCGCACGATCGGGTGCACGATGCCGTCGAGACGGGCGCGGGCGGCGTCGTCGGCGAACACGATCGAGGCGAGCGCCGCCCGGTCCAGGGACCCGTCGCCGGCGAGCACCCCGCGGCCGAACTCGTCGACGACCGCGTCCAGTCCCGCCGAGCCGGGCGCGACCGCCTCCCGCGCCAGGACGTCGGAGTCGATCACCACCGCCCCGTGCTCCGCCAGTCGCCGTGCCGCGACGGACTTGCCGGCCGCGATCCCGCCTGTCAGACCGATGCGTTGCATCCGCCCATCCTGCCCTGCTCGGCGCTGCGGTGCAGAGGCCGGGAACGCCGAAGGCCGGCCACCACGAGGGTGACCGGCCTTCGAGCGTCAGGCGTGGATCAGTTGCCCGTGAGCTTCTCGCGCAGAGCGGCGAGCGCCTCGTCGGACGCGAGCGTGCCCGCGGCCTCCTCGGTCGACGACGAGTACGACGACGGCACGGGGCCGGCCGACGAGCTCGACGACGAGGACGTGGCGGTCGCACCCTCGGCGGCGCCGCTGGCGGCCTCCGCGTCGGCCTTCGCGGCGTCGGCGACCTGCTTGCGGTGCGCCTCCCAGCGCTCGTGGGCCTGCGCGTACTGCGCCTCCCACACCTCGCGCTGCGCCTCGAAGCCCTCGAGCCACTCGTTCGTGGCCGGGTCGAAGCCCTCGGGGTACTTGTAGTTGCCGGCCTCGTCGTACTCCGCCGCCATGCCGTACAGCGCGGGGTCGAAGTCCTCGCTGGCCGGGTCGAAGCCCTCGTTCGCCTGCTTCAGCGACAGCGAGATGCGGCGACGCTCCAGGTCGATGTCGATGACCTTGACGAAGACGTCGTCGCCGACCTGGACGACCTGCTCCGGGATCTCGACGTGGCGCACGGCCAGCTCCGAGATGTGGACCAGGCCCTCGATGCCGTCCTCGACGCGCACGAACGCACCGAACGGAACCAGCTTGGTGACCTTGCCCGGGACGACCTGGCCGATGGCGTGCGTGCGGGCGAATGCCTGCCACGGGTCCTCCTGCGTCGCCTTCAGCGACAGGGAGACACGCTCGCGGTCGAAGTCGACGTCGAGAACCTCGACGGTGACCTCCTGGCCGACCTCGACGACCTCGGACGGGTGGTCGATGTGCTTCCAGGACAGCTCGGAGACGTGCACGAGCCCGTCCACGCCACCCAGGTCCACGAACGCACCGAAGTTGACGATCGAGGACACGACACCGGGGCGGACCTGGCCCTTCTGCAGCGTCTGCAGGAAGGTGGAGCGCACCTCGGACTGCGTCTGCTCGAGCCAGGCACGGCGCGACAGGACCACGTTGTTGCGGTTCTTGTCGAGCTCGATGATCTTGGCCTCGATCTCCTTGCCGACGTACGGCTGGAGGTCGCGGACGCGACGCATCTCCACCAGCGACGCGGGCAGGAAGCCGCGCAGACCGATGTCGAGGATGAGGCCGCCCTTGACGACCTCGATGACGGTGCCGGTGACGACGCCGTCCTCCTCCTTGATCTTCTCGATCGTGCCCCAGGCGCGCTCGTACTGTGCGCGCTTCTTGGACAGGATCAGCCGGCCTTCCTTGTCCTCCTTCTGGAGGACGAGGGCCTCGACTGCGTCGCCGACCTTGACAACCTCACCGGGGTCCACGTCGTGCTTGATGGACAGCTCACGGGAGGGGATGACGCCCTCGGTCTTGTAACCGATGTCGAGCAGGACCTCGTCGCGGTCGACCTTGACGATGGTGCCCTCGACGATGTCGCCATCGTTGAAGTACTTGATGGTGGCGTCGATCGCGGCGAGGAAGTCCTCGGCCGAGCCGATGTCGTTGATCGCGACCTGCGGGGTGGCGGGCTTCGCGGGGGTGGTGATGCTCATGTAGGGATGGGCTCCGATGCGGACAGGGAAGTTGTGAGGACTGAACGTGTGTGCCGGCGGCACGGTGATGTACGTAGGACAGACGAGATGGTGAGCGCGATCTGGTGGGACGCCCTCGACCCTCCGGAGAGAGCCCCCGCACGAGCAGTACGAGTGAGGACACGCCGACGCAACAAGGCGCGCGGCACCGCCGTCCACCCTATCGGGGTGACGATGGGCAGGTCAAAGCCGGTCCGCCCGGTCAGGCCAGGGCCCGCGCCACCGAGAGCAGCTCGTCAGGCACGTACTTGACCTTGCCGGCCACCTCGCTGAGCGGCACCATCTCCACGCGTTCGCCGCGCAGCGCCGTCATGACGTTCGACTGCCCGCCGCTCGCGGCGTCGATCGCGGCCACCCCGAACCGCGAGCCGAGGATCCGGTCGACGTGCGTCGGGATGCCGCCGCGCTGCACGTGGCCGAGCACGACCACCCGCGTGTCGAAGCCCGTGCGCTTCTCGACCTCGGCCTTGAGCCGCTCGCCGATGGCCCCGGCGACGATGTCCCCGAACTTCCCGACGGGCGTCTCGTAGTGCATCGACGTCCCCTCGGCCGGGATCGCGCCCTCCGCGACGACGATGATCGAGAAGCTGGCGTGCGCGCGGTGCCGGTGCTTGAGGAAGCGCTCGATCTTGTCGATGTCGAACGGTGCCTCGGGGACGAGCACGAGCTCCGCTCCCCCGGCGATGCCGGACGTCGCGGCGATCCAGCCCGCGTGCCGGCCCATGACCTCGACGATCATCACGCGGTTGTGGCTCTCCGCGGTGGTGTGGATGCGGTCGATGGCCTCGGTCGCGATGGCCACCGCGGTGTCGAACCCGATCGACTGGTCGGTGCCCCAGACGTCGTTGTCGATCGTCTTGGGGATGGCCACGATCCGGACGCCGGCCTCGGCGACCTTGCTGGCTGCGTGCAGCGTGCCGTCGCCGCCGATGCAGATGAGGGCCTCGATCCGCTCGGACTCCAGCGTCGACAGGACCGCGTCGAGCCCACCGTCGTCGGCGTGCGGGTGGTAGCGCGCGGTGCCGAGGAGCGTGCCGCCGACCGAGAGCTGGTTGCGGATGTGCTGGCGCGTCAGCGGGAGGCTGAACCCGTCGACCACCCCGCGCCACCCGTTGCGGAAGCCGATGATCGTGTGCCCGTACTCGCCCTCGCCACGCTTGACGACGGCGCGGATCGCGGCGTTCAGACCGGGGACGTCCCCGCCGCCCGTGAGCAGACCGACTCGCACGCTGGCACTCCTTGATCGCGATGACATGGATCGGAGCGCGTCGTCGGGCTGCCGGAGGCCCAGCGTATCGGCGCGTACGAGCCGTGGGAGGGGACACTGGTCCCGTGTCTGACGATCCGCTGGCCGAGGCCGGCTACCTCGACGTACCGCCGGCGGCCGGCGGAGCGGCGAGCCGCTCGTGGTGGGACGCCAACGCGGAGGAATACCTCGACGAGCACGGGACGTTCCTCGGGCCGGCGGACTTCTGCTGGTGCCCCGAGGGGCTGCGGGAGAAGGACTCCCGGCTGCTCGGCGACCTGTCGGGTCGACGCGTGCTCGAGGTGGGCGCCGGGGCTGCGCAGTGCGCACGGTGGCTCGTCGGCGAGGGCGTCGACGTCGTCGCGACCGACGTGTCGGGCGGGATGCTCGAGGCGGGCGCCCGCTACGACGCCGCCACAGGACGCGTGACGCCCTTGGTCCAGGCGGACGCCCGCGCGCTGCCGTTCGCCGACGACGCGTTCGACGTCGCCTTCACGGCGTTCGGGGCGCTGCCGTTCGTCCCGGACGCCGACCGGGTGCACGCCGAGGTGGCGCGGGTCCTGCGCCCGGGCGGCCGGTGGGTGTTCGCGGTGACCCACCCCGTGCGCTGGGCGTTCCCCGACGACCCCGGCGAAGGTGGTCTGACCGCGACGCGCTCGTACTTCGACCGGACGCCGTACGCCGAGCTCGGTGAGTCGGGCGGCGTCCTGTACGCCGAGTACCACCGGACCCTCGGAGACCACGTCGGCGAGCTGGTCGCGGCCGGGTTCGTCCTGGACCGGCTCGTCGAGCCCGAGTGGCCCGTGGGGCACGACCGGACCTGGGGCGGGTGGGGACCCGTGCGGGGGGCTCGGCTGCCGGGGACGGCGATCTTCGTGACGCATCTCGGGCGGCCGTCCGCGTAGACGGCCGCCCGAGGTGTGCCGTCAGTGCACGGACGCCTTCTCGGACCCGGCGCCCGTGAGGGACCGGACCTCCATCTCCGCGTACTTCTCGGGGCTGCTCTTGTCCTTGCTCAGGTACGTCCCGAGGATCCCCAGGAGGAACGCGAGGGGGATCGAGATCAACCCCGGGTTCTCCAGCGGGATCAGGTGGAAGTCGATGTCGGTGTTCTTGATCATCGACAGGCTGGCGCCCGTGACCGGGTCCACCTTGCCCGACACCACCGGCGAGAACGCGATGAGGACCAGGCAGGAGATCAGCCCGCCGTAGATGCTCCACAGCGCACCGGAGGTGTTGAACCGCTTCCAGAACAGCGAGTAGAGGATCGTCGGCAGGTTGGCGCTCGCCGCGACCGCGAAGGCCAGCGCCACGAGGAACGCCACGTTCTGGCCGTTGGCGAAGATGCCGCCGATGATGGCCAGGATCCCGATGACGACCACCGTGATCCGCGCGACCCGCACCTCGCCGTCGGGCTTGACCTCGCCGTGCTTGATCACCGAGGCGTAGATGTCGTGCGCGAACGACGCCGCCGCCGTGATCGTCAGCCCCGCGACCACCGCGAGGATCGTCGCGAACGCGACCGCCGAGATGAGGCCCAGCAGGATCGTGCCGCCCAGCTCGTACGCCAGCAGCGGGGCCGCCGAGTTCACGCCGCCGGGTGCCGCCTTGATGGCCTCCGGCCCGACGAGCGCAGCGGCGCCGTAGCCGAGCACGAGCGTGAACAGGTAGAAGATGCCGATCAGCCAGATCGCCCAGACGACCGAACGACGGGCCTCCTTGGCCGTCGGCACCGTGTAGAAGCGCATGAGGACGTGCGGCAGGCCGGCGGTGCCGAGGACGAGCGCCAGGGCGAGCGACAGGAAGTTCAGCTGGCTCATCGTGCTGACGCCGTACTGCTTGCCCGGCTCGATGACCGCCTCGCCGCCCTCGCCCGCCATGTCGATGGCGCCCTGCAGGAGGTCGGAGAAGTTGAAGCCGAACTGGGCGAGGACCCACAGCGTCATGACGGCCGCTCCGGCGATGAGGAGCACCGCCTTGATGATCTGCACCCACGTGGTGCCCTTCATGCCGCCCACCAGGACGTACAGGATCATCAGCGCACCCACGACGGCGATGACGAGCCCCTGGGCCGCGGTGCCGTCGACGCCGAGCAGGAGGGCCACCAGGCCACCGGCGCCGGCCATCTGGGCGAGCAGGTAGAAGAAGACGACCGTCAGGGTCGCCAGCGCCGCGGCCATGCGCACGGGACGCTGCCTGAGCCGGAACGACAGCACGTCGGCCATGGTGAAGCGGCCGGTGTTGCGCAGCAGCTCCGCCACGAGGAGGAGGGCGACCAGCCACGCGACCAGGAAGCCGATGGAGTACAGGAAGCCGTCGTACCCGTTGATCGCGATCGCGCCGCAGATGCCGAGGAACGAGGCCGCCGACAGGTAGTCGCCGGCGATCGCGGTGCCGTTCTGGGGGCCGGTGAACGAGCGCCCGGCCGCGTAGTAGTCCGCAGCCGTCTTGTTGTTCCGCGACGCACGGAACACGATCACGAGCGTGATGGCGACGAAGCCGCCGAAGATGGCGATGTTGACCCAGGGGTTGCCGATGTCCTCGGACTCGGCAGCCTTCAGCAGAGTGGTCAGCGAGGCGCTCATACGGCCTCACCGTCCAGCGGGTCGCCGTTCTCGATGTGCAGACGGAGACGCTCGGCCACCGGGTCCTGCCGGTTGTTCGCCCAGCGCGCGTAGATCATCGTGATCGCGAAGGTGCTCACGAACTGGCCCAGCCCGAGCAGCAGCCCGACGTTGATGTTGCCCCACACCTTGGTGGACATGAAGTCGTGGGCGTAGTCGGCGAGCAGCACGTACAGGAAGTACCAGGACAGGAAGAAGGCCGTCATGGGGAAGACGAAGCGACGGAACCGGCGCTTGAGCGCCTGGAACTCCTCGCTGTTCTGCACTCGTTGGTAGTCGGTCTCGCGTTCTCCGAAGGTGTCGGTCATCAGCGCCTCCCGGGTGGGGATGTCAGCGGCTCCGTCGCCACTGTGTGCCCGACACTGTGGCGTAGATCACCCCGCAGCGCACCCGATACTTCCGACCAACTCGTCGATACCCACGCAATTCCTGCGATCGGGCGACAAACCGTCAGTGCCCGGCGTCGTGCCAGGAGCTCCCCGCGCCGACCGTGACGTCCAGCGGCACGTCGAGCGGGCCGTCCGTGGCCGCATCCCCCGCAGCACCCATCTGCTCGCGGACGAGCGCCTCCAGCTCGGCCCGCTCCCCCGCAGCCACCTCCAGCACGAGCTCGTCGTGCACCTGGAGCAGCACGCGTGAGCCCAGGCCACGGCGGGTCAGCTCGCGGTCGACCCCGAGCATCGCCACCTTGATCAGGTCCGCGGCGCTGCCCTGGATCGGGGCGTTCAGGGCCATGCGCTCGGCCATCTCGCGGCGCTGGCGGTTGTCGCTGGTGAGGTCGGGCAGATACCTGCGGCGCCCCAGGATCGTGGCGGTGTAGCCGGTCTGCCGCGCGACGTCGACGACGCCCGTGAGGTAGTCGCGCACGCCGCCGAACCGCGAGAAGTAGTCCTGCATGAGCACGGCTGCCTCGGACACCTCGATCGAGAGCTGCTGCGAGAGGCCGAACGGCGACAGCCCGTAGGCCAGGCCGTAGCTCATCGCCTTGATCTTGGACCGCATGGCCGGGGTGACCTCGTCCGTCGGCACGGAGAACACGCGCGAGCCGACGTAGCTGTGCAGGTCCTCGCCCGAGCGGAACGCCTCGATCAGGCCCTCGTCGCCCGACAGGTGCGCCATGATCCGCATCTCGATCTGCGAGTAGTCCGCGGTCAGCAGCGTCTCGTAGCCGTCGCCGACCACGAACGCGCGCCGGATCTGCCGGCCGGCCTCGGTGCGGATCGGGATGTTCTGCAGGTTCGGGTCCGCGGACGACAGCCGGCCGGTCGCCGCGATCGTCTGCTGGAACGTGGTGTGGATGCGTCCGTCGGGGGCGACGGACCGCAGCAGACCCTCGACGGTCTGGCGCAGGCGGATGGCGTCGCGGTGCGCGAGCAGGTGCTCGAGGAACGGGTGCTGGGTGCGCGCGAAGAGGTCCGTGAGCGCGGCCGCGTCCGTGGTGTAGCCCGTCTTGATCTTCTTGGTCTTCGGCATGCCGAGCTGGTCGAACAGCACCTCCTGGAGCTGCTTCGGAGAGCCGAGGTTGACCTCGCGACCGATCACCGCGTACGCCTCGGCGGCCGCGTTCTGCACCTGCCCGTCGAAGGACTTCTCCAGGCCCGACAGGTAACCCGAGTCGATCGCGATGCCGGTGCGCTCCATGCGCGCCAGCACGTCCACCAGCGGCAGCTCGAGGTTCTCCAGCAGACCCGTGGCGCCGCGGTCGGAGAGCTCTCCGCTCAGCACGTCGGCGAGGTCGCGGACCGCTGCCGCGCGGACGGCGGCGCGTCGGCCCTCGTCGGTGCCGTCGAGCTCGAGGTCCAGCGCACCCTGACCGCTGGTCGACACCTCGTCGGCGCCGAGCTCGCGGTGCAGGTAGCCGATGGCGAGGTCGGTCAGGTCGTACGCCCGCCGGTCCGGCTGGCACAGGTACGCCGCGAGCTCGGTGTCGAGCACGACGCCCGCGATCGGCAGACCCCGGCCGGCCAGCGCGTGCCAGGCCTCCTTCGCCGCGTGCACGATCTTCGGCGCTGCGGGGTCCGCGAGCCACGCCGCCAGCGCCGCCTCGTCGGCGGGCTGGATCTCCTGCAGGTCGAACGACGCCGCCTGCCCGTCGGGGTCCGCCAGCGCGATCCCCCACGCGTCACCGCTGGAGGGCGACCCGGACCCGCGGACGTCGACACCCAGCGGGAGTCCGGCCCGGGCACCGAGCCACTCGGCGAGCTCGCCGGCGCCGAGGACCGTGTGGTCGATCTGGGCCGCGGCGACCGTCCCCGGTCCCTCACCCTTCTCGTCGGGGAGCATCGCGAACAGGCGGTCCCGGATGGCGCGGAACTCCAGCTCCTCGAGGATCGCGTGCAGCGCGGGCCGGTCCCACGGCCGCGCCGCGAGGTCCTCGGGGCCCAGCGGCAGCTCGAGGTCCGTCAGCAGCGCGTTGAGCTGGCGGTTGAGGCGCACCTGGTCGAGGTTGTCCCGCAGCGACTCCCCCGCCTTGCCCGGCACCTGGTCCGCGGCGTCGAGGACCCCCTGGAGCCCGTCGTACTGCCCGATCCACTTGGCGGCGGTCTTCGGTCCCACCCCGGGGATGCCCGGCAGGTTGTCGCTGGACTCGCCGACGAGCGCGGCGAGGTCCGGGTAGCGGTGCGGCGGGACGCCGTACTTCGCCTCCACGGCGGCCGGGGTCATGCGCGCGAGCTCGGAGACGCCCTTGACGGGGTACAGCACCGTGACGTCGTCGTTCACCAGCTGGAGCGCATCGCGGTCACCGGTGCAGATGAGGACCTGCATGCCCTGCGCCCGCGCCTGGACGGACAGGGTGGCCAGGATGTCGTCGGCCTCGAACTGCGGCTTGCTCAGCGACGGGATGTGCATGGTCTCCAGGACCCGCTCGATCACCGCCACCTGTCCCTTGAACGGAGCCGGCGTGGCGTCACGGTTGCCCTTGTACGCCTCGTAGACCTCCGTGCGGAACGTGGTCCGGCCCGCGTCGAAGGCGACGGCGACGTGCGTCGGCTCCTCGTCGCGGAGCAGGTTCGCGATCATCGAGAAGAACCCGAAGACCGCGTTGGTGGGCTCACCGGCCGACGTCGCGAACTTGTCCACCGGGAGCGCGAAGAACGCCCGGTAGGCCATCGAGTGACCGTCGATCAGGAGGAGTCGGGCAGGCGTTCCGGGAGTGGCCGGCGGAACCGCTGGCAGTGCGTCGCTCACGGGTGCCAACCTATCTGCCATGTCCGACACCACCCCACCGGTCCACGAGTACACAGGCACCCTCATCGAGCGCATGGGCATCGAGGTGCTCGAGGCCTCCGCGCAGCGCGTCGTCGGCACCATGCCCGTGGCGGGCAACACCCAGCCCTACGGCCTGCTGCACGGCGGCGCGTCCGCGGTGCTGGCCGAGACGCTGGGCTCGATCGCGGCGATGGCGCACGCGGGCGAGGGCCGGGCCGCCGTCGGGATCGAGCTCAACGCGACGCACCACCGCTCGGCACGCTCCGGCCTCGTCACCGGGACCGCGACAGCGCTGCACCTCGGTGGGCGCCTGGCGACCTACCAGGTGGTGGTGGAGGACGAGGAGGGCCGCCCGCTCTGCACGGCGCGGCTGACCTGCATGGTGATCGACGCGCGACCCTGATCCGCGCCCGACGCCCGTGCGGGCGTCGACGGCTCCTCGACGAGGGGCTGACGTGCGGCGCGGGCCTGCCGACGACGCGCGATGAGGTCCTCGAGACCACGCGGCCCCGAACGACGGACCGACCCCGGGGCACCGGCGTGGCCGGCCTCGTGCGTGAGCTTGCGCTGCAGGGCCGACGTCGTCACCACGCGGTGAGAGGCCGCGGGCGCGAACCCCAGCCGGGCCAGGAAGCGCTGCATGCCCCGGGCGCCGGGCAGGGGCGAGGAGTACATCTCCGTCGCACCGGCCTCGTCGGCCACGGTCGTCGCACCGACCAGCAGCGCGTGCCCGAGACCGCGTCGACGTGCCGCCGGAAGGACGTAGATGGCCTCGATGTCGAGGCTGACCAGGTCGGTGAACGGACCCGGTCCGACCACCCGTGCCAGCAGCAGACCAGCCGGCTCGTCGTCGAGGAGCGCGACCAGCACCCGTCCGCCGCGCACCGCCAGGAGCGCTCCCAGCTGGTCGCGCAGCCGGTCGGCGTCGTCGGTGCACAGCTGCGCTCCGACGGCGGCCTCCCGCCGCGCGGCGAGACAGAGCGCGACGAGGCTCTCCATGTCGCCCGGCAGGGCTTCGCGGACCTGCACTCCGAGTCGCACGGCAGCTGTACCTCCAGACGGGACGAGGGGGATCCGGTCAGGATGACACCACCTCGTCGTTCGAGGATGGCGCCGTCCTCGATCATGGACCAGCCTGGTCCAGGGTGCTAGTCCTGGGCGATCGCTCATCCGAATGACGGGCACGTAACCTGGACGAACGACCAGAATAGTCCGACACGCGGTGTCTCTCCGGCCGGAGGGCCTCGCGTTCACGAAATGAACGCGACACAATCCCTGCCTATCGTCCTGCCACCCGGCAGACGTCGGACGTGTGCGGCAACGACGCCGCTGCGTACGACACCGCCACACCCGAACAGACGGACGGAGGTCCCAGGTGCGATCAGCCGTCCTGGACCCCGGCGGCACCACCACGCCGCCACTTGCCCGACGCATCGCCGCCCTGCTCCTGCTCGCCCTCACGTCGGTGACCCTGCTGCTCGTCGCCACACCGGCGCGCGCGCAGGGACCCGTGGCATCCGCGACGGCGGCGTGCGTCGCGGACGCGGCGACGGGGTGCATCGTCGGAACCCTGCGCACGGAGGCCGGAGAACCCGTCGTGGGCGCCGTCCTGAACGTCGTCGGCCCGCAGGGAGAGCTCACCGCCACGAGCGACGCGACCGGCCGCTGGTCGGTCGCCGTCACCGAGCCGGGCGAGTACGAGGTCACGCTCGACGTCGCGACGATCCCCGCGGGCGAGGCCCTGCGCGACCCCGCCAACAACCCCCGCACCGTCGCTGTGGGGCTGGGCGCGTCGGCTGCTGCGCTGTTCCCGCTCGGCGCTCCCGCCGCAGGCGGCGGAGGCGGCGACACGGGCGACGAGCCCAGCGACTCGCCGACGACCGGCACCGACGGCGGCGCGGCCGCGGTTCCCACGACACCCGGGTCGACCGGGTCCGGCGTGACCGCCGCTCGCGTGGCCCAGCTCACCGTCAACGGCCTGGTGTTCGGCACGCTCCTCGCCCTGGCGAGCGTCGGGCTCTCCCTGATCTACGGCACGACCGGGCTGAGCAACTTCGCGCACGGTGAGCAGGTGTCCCTCGGCGGCATCCTCGCGTACGTCGGCACGCAGCTCGTCGGGCTGCCGCTGATCCCGTCGGCCATCATCGCGGTCGCGCTCGGCGCGGCGACCGGGTGGTTGCAGGACGCGGGCCTGTGGAAGCCGCTGCGGCGACGCGGGGTCGGGATGATCCAGCAGATGATCGTGACGATCGGCCTGTCGATGGCCATCTCGTACGTGTTCCAGTTCTTCTTCGGAGCCGGTCCGCTGCGCATCGTCACGGACACCCCGACCTCGGTGTCCATCGGCCCGGTCCGGATCACCACGACGACGCTGTGGTCGCTGGCGATCGCGGCCATCGTGCTCGGCGGGGTCGCCTACTTCCTGCTCGGCACGCGGGCGGGACGCGCGACCCGCGCGGTCGCCGACAACCCCGCACTGGCCGCGGCGTCGGGCATCTCGGTGAACGGCATGATCCGGATCGTCTGGACGCTCGGGGCCGGCCTGGCCGCGCTCGGCGGTGTCCTCATCGGCCTCTACTTCGGCGCCACGTCCTGGTACTCGGGCGGCGCGCTCCTGCTGCTGATGTTCGCTGCGGTGACGCTCGGTGGCCTCGGGGCCGCGTTCGGGGCGCTCGCCGGCTCGATCGTCATCGGCCTCGTGGTCGAGCTGTCGAGCCTCTGGATCCCGACGGACATGCGGTACGCGTCCGCGCTCGTGATCCTCATCCTCGTCCTGCTGGTACGACCGCAGGGCATCCTCGGCCGAGCGACGCGCGTCGGATAACGGAGACCACTCATGGACTGGACACGCATCCTCACCAACGTCGCGGGCGAGTTCTTCGCCCCGACGACCGCCGCCTACGCGCTCGCCGCGGTCGGGCTCAACATCCACTTCGGGCTCACCGGGCTGCTCAACATGGGCCAGGCCGGCTTCATGCTGCTCGGCGCCTACGGCTTCGCCATCGCGACCATCGCCGGCTGGCCGCTGTGGGCCGCAGTGCTCATCGCCATCGCGGCGGCGACCATCTTCGCGCTCATCCTCGGCATCCCCACCCTGAAGCTGCGCGGGGACTACCTGGCGATCGTCACGATCGCCGCCGCGGAGATCGTCCGGCTCGTGGGCCGGTCGACCGCCCTGACGGAGCTCACCGGCGCCTCGAGCGGTCTGCGCGGCAACCAGTACAAGGACACCTTCCAGGACGCGTCGCCGTTCGACGACGGGACGTGGGCGCTCGGGCCGTTCGAGTACGCCGTGAACGCGTCGAACAGCTGGTGGATCAGGATCGTCGGCTGGGTCGTGGTCGGTCTCGCATGCTGGCTCGTCTGGCTCCTCATCCGCAGCCCCTGGGGCCGTGTGCTCAAGGGCATCCGCGAGGACGAGGACGCCGTGCGCTCGCTCGGCAAGAACGTCTACAGCTACAAGATGCAGGCGCTCGTGCTCGGCGGCGTCATCGGCTCCCTGGCCGGCATCCTCTACGTGCTGCCACGAGCCGTCCAACCCGACTCCATGGGCCGATCCATGACGTTCTTCATCTGGACGATCCTGCTGCTCGGCGGGGCGGCGACCGTGTTCGGCCCGGTGCTCGGCTCGATCATCTTCTGGGCGGTCCTCGCCCTGGTGAAGCTCACCCTGCGCGACGTCGTCCCCACCACGTTCCTGCGCAGCGAGCAGATCGAGCAGTTCGGTTGGATCATCGTGGGAGTCGCCCTGATGCTGCTGATCATCTTCCGACCACAAGGCATCCTCGGCGACAAGAAGGAGCTGGCGATCAATGCCCACTGAGCCCTCGCCCGCCGCCACCGACGCCCGCGCGGCCGTCGCCGCCGCCCTCCGGGACGTCCCGCACGTCCCCGGCGCGCCCAAGCCCGACCCGGTGCTCATCGCCGACGACGTCCGCCGGATGTTCGGTGGCGTCAACGCCGTCGACGTCGACCACGTCGAGGTGCAACGCGGTGCCATCACGGCCCTCATCGGGCCCAACGGCGCCGGCAAGACGACGTTCTTCAACCTGCTGACCGGGTTCGACAAGCCCAACAGCGGGAAGTGGACCTTCGACGGCCGGTCGCTCGGCGGTGTCGCTGCCGCCCGGGTGGCGCGCGCCGGGATGGTCCGCACGTTCCAGCTCACCAAGGCGCTCAACCGCATGACCGTGATGGAGAACATGCGGCTCGGCGCCACGGCACAGCCCGGCGAGAACCTGTTCGCCGCTCTCGTGCCCGCGGTGTGGCGCCCGCGGGAGAAGGCGATCACCGAGCAGGCCGAGGAGCTCCTCGCGCGCTTCAAGCTCGACACCAAGCGCGACGACTTCGCGGGCAGCCTGTCCGGTGGTCAGCGCAAGCTGCTCGAGATGGCCCGCGCGCTCATGGCCAAGCCGCAGATGATCATGCTCGACGAGCCGATGGCCGGGGTGAACCCCGCGCT
The DNA here is from genome assembly GCF_001426705.1 of Cellulomonas sp. Root485. Lineage (GTDB taxonomy): Bacteria > Actinomycetota > Actinomycetes > Actinomycetales > Cellulomonadaceae > Cellulomonas. The sequence goes on from NZ_LMFC01000001.1 coordinate 1,655,025, forward strand.
GACCCAGTCGCTCCTCGGGCACATCCAGGCCCTGCGCGACGACGGCATGACCGTGCTGTTCGTCGAGCACGACATGCACATGGTCCGGCACATCTCGGACTGGGTGGTCGTCATGACGGAGGGTCGGATCGTGGCCGAGGGGCCGCCCGACTCGGTGATGAACAACCCCGCGGTGATCGACGCGTACCTCGGTGCGCACCACGACACCGACCTCGGCGACGACGCCCTGCTGGACGACGCCGTGCTCGAGCAGCTGCGCACCGAGGACGAGGAGGCACGATGAGCGACGAGGCGATGGACGCGGTCACCCGCGACGACCACGGCACTCCCCCGGGGACGACCTCGGTGGCTCTCGGCGACCGGGCGGGCCTGCACCGCGGCGCCCCGACCGGCGAGCCCCTGCTCGCCGCGACCGACCTGGTGGCCGGCTACCTACCCGGGGTGAACATCCTCAACGGCTGCGACCTCGTCCTGCACCCCGGTGAGCTCATCGGGATCATCGGGCCCAACGGCGCCGGCAAGTCGACGCTGCTCAAGGCCCTCTTCGGTCTGGTCAACGTCCGTTCCGGCTCGGTGACGCTGGGCGGCGAGGACATCACCAACCTGCGTGCGGACCACCTGGTGCAGCGCGGCGTGGGCTTCGTCCCGCAGAACAACAACGTGTTCCCCTCGCTGACCATCGAGGAGAACCTGCAGATGGGCGCGTTCCAGGCGCCGAGGAAGTTCGCCGAGCGGTTCGCGTTCGTCGCGGAACTGTTCCCGACGCTCGGGGAACGCCGACGCCAGCGCGCAGGCTCGCTGTCCGGTGGTGAGCGGCAGATGGTCGCGATGGCCCGGGCGCTCATGATGGAGCCGTCCGTGCTGCTGCTCGACGAGCCCTCGGCGGGACTGTCGCCGGTGAAGCAGGACGAGACCTTCCTGCGGACGCGCAAGATCAACAAGGCCGGCGTGTCCGTCGTGATCGTGGAGCAGAACGCGCGCCGCGCCCTGCAGATCTGCGACCGCGGCTACGTGCTCGACCAGGGCCGCAACGCCTACTCGGGCCCGGGCAGGCAGCTCATGCACGACCCCAAGGTGATCGAGCTCTACCTGGGCACGCTCGCCACGGACGTCGAGGCGGCCGCGACCCACGCGCCGCTGATCCCGCCCGCCGAGAAGTCCTAGCCTGCGTCGGACCCGGTCGGTGCTGCGGCCCGACCGGGTTCGACGTCCACGTCGGCCGCGCGCTGGACGTCGGTGATGCCCAGCTCGTCCGCCAGGTACAGGAACGCCTTGGCGTACGGGTGGTCCCGAACGTCGTGACGGATGACGTCCCAGTCGATCTGCTCCCGCAGCGCGCGCACGATCGCCAGGAGACGACCGAAGTCGCAGGCGTGCTCCCCCAGCACCCGCATCTTGGCCGAGACGATGTCTGTCGCGGCCAGCACCGGCATGCGCACCGCGAGCACCTCGAGCTGGTCGGCCCGAGCGAGGAGCTCCTCGGTGACGGGCTCGCCGACCATCCGGAACAGCACGTCGACCAGCTGCCCGTGGTGGAACGCCTTGAACAGCCAGTTCTCGGCAGGCTGCTCGACCACCAGACCCGCCGCCGCGATGGCCTCCTTGGCCCGCTGGACGTCCTTCTCGGTGACGGCGAAGTCCGCGTCGTGGCTCGGCTCCGGAGCGCCTCGCGCCCACGAGGCGTAGCCGCCGACGAGCGCGAACGGGATCTCCGCGTTCGTCAGGGCCACGGCCGTGAGCCGAAGGCCGTCCTGGAGCGCGGTGCGGTCGTCGGGGGGATCGGCGAGGGCGCCCTGCTGCGTCATGGGTCCAGTGTCTACACGTCGACGGGCGGGCTCGCAGGTCGGCAGCCACAATCGACGGGATGCGCCTCGCCACCTTCAACATCCTGCACGCGCGCTCGCTCACCGACGGGCACGTGGACCTCGACCGGTTCGCCGGCGCCGTCCGCGACCTCGACGCCGACGTGCTCGCGCTGCAGGAGGTGGACCGCGACCAGCCGCGGTCGCACGGCGCCGACCTGACCGTCCTGGCCGCCGAGGCGATGGGCGCCCCGGAGCACCGGTTCGCGGCCGTGCTGCACGGTGAACCCGGGCTCTGGACCGCCGCGACGGGGGACCACCAGCCCGCGACGGCCTCCTACGGGATCGCTCTGCTGAGCCGTCATCCCGTCCGCGAGTGGCGGCTGCTGAACCTCCCGGTGCTGCCTCGCCGGGCCCCGGTGCTGTGGCCGGGCAGCCGCTGGCCCGCGCTGGTCAGCGACGAGCCCCGCGCAGCCCTCGCCGCGGTCATCCAGGGACCGCAGGGCGACCTGACGGTGGTCGCCACGCACCTGACGTTCATCCCGGGCTGGAGCACCCGCCAGCTGCGCACGCTGGTCGGGCACGTCGCGACGCTCCCCCGACCGCTCGTCCTCATGGGCGACCTCAACATCGGCGGCGACCGCCCGGCCCGCGTGTCCGGGATGCGCGCGCTCGCGACGGCCGCAACGTTCCCCGTGGCGCACCCGCTGCGGCAGCTGGACCACATCCTCGCGGACGGCCGCGTGGAGCCTCTGGGGGCCGCTCGCGCCGTCGACACGGGCCTGTCCGACCATCGGGCGCTCGTCGTCGACATCTCGTACTGAGAGGGCCTCAGAAGGCCGGACACGCCGGAGGCCGGCGCGGATCGCTCCGCACCGGCCCCCGGTCCATCGTTGCGACGGGGTCAGCCGACCTCGCCGAACTCCGACTTCGCGAACGTGTACTTGTTGTCAGCGCCGAAGACGTAGACACCGATGTACGCGGACGACGGGTCGTTGTCCGCGTTGAACGGACCCGCACCCGACTGCGCCTCGTAGTCGATGTCGTCGCCTGCGTCGAGCAGCTCGAGGCAGTCGGCGTACGTCGAGCACTTCTCGCCGCCGTCGGCACCGGAGACCGCAGCCATGTTGGCCTGGATGGTCTCGCCGTCCGTCGCGCCACCCTTCACGGCCGCGAGGGCCGCGAGGATCGTCGCGTCGTAGGACTCCGCCGCGTAGGAGAAGTCCGTCAGCCCGTCGTTCACCTCGAGGAGGCGGGCCTGGAACTCGTCGCTCGGGAAGGCGCCGGGCAGCGTGCCCTGCGCACCCTCGAGGAGGCCGGCCTGGAACTCCTCACCGAACTGCGTGAGGTTGCCGTCGACGAAGTAGACCTTCGACATGTCGTAGCCCTGCGCGGCGAGCTCCGAGACGATCAGCGGCGTCTGCGTGGTGAACGCGATGATCGCGATCGCGTCCGGGTTGGTCGCGAGCGCACCGCTGACGATCGTGTTGAAGTTCGTCTCGTTCGGGTCGAACTCCTGGCCCTCCGTGCCGTACGCGAGGGTCGCTCCCTGGTCGGTGACGACCTCCTCGACGACGTTGCGCAGCGAGGTGCCGTAGTCGTCGTTGAAGACGATGACGCCGGGGTTCACCGCGCCGTCACCCAGGATGAGGTTGGCGAGCGCCGAGCCCTGGACCGTGTCCGGCGGGGCCGTCCGGAAGTAGAAGTCGCTGTAGCCCGAGAGGTCGGTGGCCGTGTTGGCCGGGGAGATCTGGACGATCTTCGCGCCCGTGATGTCGTCGATCACGTTGCGGGTCACCGAGGACGATGCCGCACCGACGATGACCGAGACGTCCTGGCTGATGAGGTCCTGCACCGACTGGGTGGCGACCTCGGCGTGCTCGGCGTCGGAGGAGTCCGTGTGGACGACCTCGATGTCGGAGCCCAGGACGCCGCCCGCCTCGTTGATGTCCTTGACGGCCAGGTCGACGCCGGCGATCTCGGGCGGGCCGAGCTGAGCGAGCGAACCGGTCTGCGGGAGCAGGGTGCCGACGATCAGCGGGCTGCCCGAGTCGGCGCTGGCGCCGTCTGTCGCGTCGTCGCCGCTGTCGCCGGAGCTGCAGGCGGCGAGGACCAGCGCGGCTGCGCCGGCCAGGGCCGCGGCCCGAACTGCGTGTGTCGAACGAATCATGCGTGGTACCCCTCTGTGAAGTACTGCGATCCGCGGAGCCCGGTAGGGATCCTGCAGGTGTGGCGCGAAAGTACTCATTGTTTGTGTCCGCGATGTGAATCGACATGTCTCAGCGAGGGTTGTTGCCGAGTTGTGACCAACCAGTAACAACCGAACTGGACGCGCGACCGACAAAACCGGGGGGTCCGGGCACGACGAAGGCCGGCCCCACGTGCTCGGGCCGGCCCGTCATGGGGCGTCAGGACGACGCGCCGCCCACCTGCTCGATCACCGCGTCGGCCACCTCGCGCATGGTCAGCCGGCGGTCCATCGACGTCTTCTGGATCCACCGGAACGACTCCGGCTCCGTCAGACCCATCTTGGTCATCAGCAGCCCCTTGGCCCGGTCCACCCGCTTGCGCGTCTCGAACCGCTCCGCCAGGTCCGCGACCTCCGACTCCAGCGCAGAGATCTGCGCGTACCGGGAGATCGCGATCTCCACGGCGGGCAGCAGGTCCGCCGGGCTGAACGGCTTGATCACGTACGCCATCGCGCCGGCGTCCCGCGCGCGCTCGACGAGCTCCTTCTGGGAGAACGCCGTCAGCAGCACCACCGGAGCCAGGTGCAGCTTGCCGATGCGCTCCGCCGCGGAGATGCCGTCGAGGACGGGCATCTTCACGTCCATGACCACGACGTCGGGCTTCAGGTCCGTGACCAGCTGCACGGCCTGCTCCCCGTCGCCGGCCTCGCCGACCACGTCGAAGCCCGCGTCACGCAGCGTCTCGACGACGTCCATGCGGATCAGCGCCTCGTCCTCGGCGACGACGGCACGGCGTGCCGGGCGGCCCGGTGCGGGGGTCTCCGGCTCGCCCGTCGGAGCGGGAGTGCTCAGGTCCAGGGCGTCGGGGGCCGCCTCGGTGGGTTCGGGGTTCGCGTCGGTGCTCACGTGCACAGAGTAGTGGGCGGTGCTGCTCGCTTCGCAGTGGTTGCCCCTGTGAGGCAGCCCACGCGGTGCCCTCCTCGGCAGCCAGACGTAGCCTCGAGGTGTTCGGAATGTCCGAGGAGGTCCCATGCGCAGCCGACGATCCCTGTACGCAGCCCTCGCCGCTCTCCTGCTGCTCGGGTTCGCGGCACCCCCGGCGAGCGCCCACGACAGGCCGACGGAGTACCTGCTCGACCCGGCGGGGACTGCGGCGGCCGCCATCTTCCCGGAAGGCATCGCCGCGCGCGGCGACACCTTCTACGTCGGCAGCACGACCGACGGGACGATCTACCGCGGCGACCTGCACTCCCCCACCGCGACCCCCTTCCTCCCCGGCGGCGCCGACGGCCGCACGTCGGCCGTCGGGATGAAGGTCGACGGCCGCACCCTGTTCGTCGCCGGCGGGGGCACCGGTCGCGTCTTCGCCTACGACGTGCGCACCGGCGAGCTGACCGGGTCGTGGCAGGTCGAGCAGACCGGCGCTCCGACCTTCCTCAACGACATCGCGATCAGCCCCCGAGGCGACGTGTACGTCACCGACTCGCTGCGACCCGCGCTCTACCGGATCGCTTCGACCGACCGGCGCACCACCGCGGTGGAGACCCTGTCGACGTTCGTCGACTTCACCGGGACCGCCCTGACCTACACCACCGGGTTCAACGTCAACGGCATCGTCGTCTCCCCCGACGGCCGGTACGCGGTCGTCGCGCAGTCGAACACCGCCACCTTGTACCGGGTGGGGCTGCGCGACCGGAGCGTCGTCCCCGTCGAGGGCGTGACGGTGGCCGGCGACGGGCTCGTCCTGACCGGCCGCACCCTCTACGCCGTCGAGCGCCAGGGCGACGTCGGGTACATCGTGACGATCGCGCTCGATCATCACCTCACGTCGGGCACCGTCATCTCCCGCACCACCGACCCCGGGTTCGACGACCCGACGACCGCCGCGCTCGTCGGACGGTCGCTGCTCGTCGTGAACAGCCAGTTCGGGGAACGCGCCGCCGGTGAGCAGCCCGGGCCGTTCACCGTGAGCCGCGTGCGCGCGCCGAGATGATCGCCGCGCCGGGCTATCCTGCTGCACGGCCCCGATAGCCCAACCGGCAGAGGCGTTCGGCTCAAACCCGATCCAGTGTGGGTTCGAATCCCACTCGGGGCACTTCGTGCCGTAGATCCGCAGTTCAAGACCGCAACTCGCCTGTGCGCCGGGGCGTTGGGACGGAGGAGCGACCGGAGCCGCCGAGCTCCGACCGCCCCTCCCGACGCGGCCGAGGTTGCGCGTCACGCCCCATCCGGACGCGCGGCCTCGGCGACCAACGCGGTGTCGACGAACTGCTCGAACCGCACGATCAGACCCCCGCGCACGATGAAGTGGTGGGCGACCCGCACGTTCAGCGCCTTGTGGGTGGTCCGGTGGGTGGCGGTGTACCGGGCGAGCACGACGACGTTCTCCCCCTCGACGACGTACGTGTCGTCGTGAGCCGTCCACGCGTCCCAGTCTCGCCCGAGCAGCTCCATGACGTGCGAGGTGACACCGTCCGGGGTGCGATACGTGCCGGCCAGCGGGAAACCTGCCATCTCGGTCCACTCGACATCCGGGGCCAGCGTCGCCCGCAGCGCGTCGAGGTCACCGGCGGCGGACGCGAGGTACTGCCTCCGCACGACGTCGCGGGGCGAGGTCGAGCTCACCGGATCGGTGGTGTCGGTCAGCCCCACGTCATTTCCCCCTTCGCGACCTTCGGTCCGAGCTGGGCGGCGATCAGCATCCCGGAGCTCGGATAGGCGGCGACCAACGCAGCCGTCGCCGCTGCGCCGTCGGCGGCCTCGGCCAGGATCCGCTCGAAGTCCTCCAGGTAGGTCTTCGTGTAGTGCAGGGCGCTCGCGTCGTTCGCGGTGCCGGGCAGCCGGTGGCCGGGGACGACGAGCTGCGGGTCGAGCGCCTGCATCTGGTCGAGCAGGTCGATCCATGCCGCGCGCTGCGGCTGGCTCGCGGTGTCGGCCGTCCAGACGTGCTCCTGCTGGAAGACGAGCACACCACCGAGGATGGCGCGGTCGTCGGCGCTCCAGAGGTAGTGCCGGTCCGGCAGGAGGGCCGATCCCCCGCGCAGCTGGAGCCGGTGCCCGTCGACCTCGAGGGACTCGGCGGCCAGCGGGGTGAGCGGGACCAGGCGAGTGGGCAGGTTGGCGCCCAGCGTGGCCCAGGCCTTGAGCTTTCCCTCGAACGACGCCTGGATGTGCTCGATGACGATCGGGGTGGCCAGGAGAACGGCGTCCGGGAACGCGTCGGCCACGACCTCGAGTCCGAAGTAGAAGTCGGGGTCGGCGTGGCTGACGAAGACGGTGGTCAGGGTCTTGCCGGAGTCCAGGACCGCCGCGGCCAGGCGGTGACCGTCGGCGCGGGTGAAGCCGGCATCGACCAGCAGCGCCTCGTTGGGACCGGTGACCAGGACCGCCGACTTGTTCGGCGAGCCCGCTGGGAAGTCGAGATCGAACACCTCATACCCGAGCGACATGGTGGCAGTTCCTTCCTCGTCGGCACTCGGTGGACCCCGAGGCCAGCAGCGCGTCGCGCCGCATGCCCCTTCCAACATTGGCTGACTAGTCAGCTATTCCCGCCAAGGACGCCGATCACGGCATGACGGGCAGTGCAGTCGCCGCGTTCTTGCTCAGGGTCCGTATCGCCTCAGCAAACACCGCAGCCTGATCGGGTGGCAGGACATCGATGAGATACCGCTCGATGTTGCGCGCGTGGAGGGCGCTCGCCGCAACGAGGATCTCCTCGCCACGGGGGGTGAGCTCGATGAGCTGCACGCGCCCATCGTCCGGAGACGCGTGACGCCTGACCAGACCCTGTGCGGACGCGCGATCGACCAGCCGGGTGGCTCCGCCGGAGGTCAGGACCCTGGCTTGAGCGATGTCCCGGCCGGCGATGCCACCCGGACCTGCCCGCCCGACCACCAACAGGAGCTCGAACAAGGAGTGGCTCAGTCCCGTCCCCTCCTCCAGCGCGCGGCCAAGGAGGAACTCCAGCCGGTTCGCAGCTCCGAGCAACCGGCCGAACATGAGGATGCGCGGATCGTTGGCGGCCTCCCCGGCCGTGGCGAACTCTCGGTCTCCGGTCACGCCCCAACCCTAGAGACGCGGCATCGACGACGTGTGATGGAACCCGTGTTGCACGTGCGCAAGGTAGGTCAGGGTCCGAGCCGACACTCTCGGGCTCACTCCCCGTCGCCGCGTCGGTCGCCTCCGCTGCGGCGCGTCGTGCACGGAAAGTACGCACACCCGCCTTCGTCCTGACAAGGAAGGGAGGAGTGATGCGCGAGACGGAGAGCCTGAGCGACACGAGACATGCGGCCTGGAGGATGTGGCCGGACTTCTCGGTATGTCTGGGCGGTGGCCGCGAGAGCCGGTGTCCCGTGTTCGTGCCGAGCGACTGCGTCTCGCGGTCGTCGCCGTATCCGGTTCACGCAGGAGCAGGTGGAACGGATTCGGATCCCAGATGCCCCCCACGACGCGGTGCGGCCGCACGAGTGGCTCGTGCGGCCGCACCGCGTCATTCGGTCGGCGTCGTCAGGGCGCCGCCGGGACGGCGATCCAACCGGACCAGGTCGTGCCGAGCGCGTTGGTCGCACCCACTCGGACGTACCAGGGCTGGATGGCCAGGTTCCCTGTGGTGTAGCTGGTCGAGTTCGCTGCTCGGGTCGACGACCCCGTGACCGTGGAGCCGTCGGCGCTCCACTGGACGGTGTAGCCGGTCTCGTTCAACACGTCCGGCCAGGTCGCCGTGACCCGCTCACGGTTGGTGGTCGAGCGCGCCGCAGTCGCGGACGGTGCCGGGGCTACCGGCGCGCTGACCGTGACATCGACCGTGGGGCTCAGGGCGGTGCCCGCGACGTTCACGGCTCCCACCCGGTAGGAGTACGCGGACCCGAGCGTGACTGCGGTGTCCGAGTAGCTCTTCGCCCCGGCCGGGAGCGCCGCGATCTGCGACCAGGCTCCCCCGCTCGTCGAGCGCTGCACGACGTAGCCGGTCTCGTTGGTCGCGGCGTCGCTCCACGCCAGGGCCACCCGTGGCCCCGCCTGCAGCGTCGCCGAGAACCCGGTCGGTGCCGCCGGTGCGTTCACGGCCACCGCCGCGGACGCGCTCTGCACGGTCAGGCTCGGGAACTGCCCGCCGTACCCGACCGCGTTGCGGGCGACCACCCGGTACAGCGCGGGCGCCGTCGCCGACGACGTCGTGTCGGTGGCCGTGCGCGTGCCGTGGGTGTTGCCCACGAGCGGCTGCGGCACGGTGCTCACCGTCGTCCACGTCGTCCCGTCCGTGCTGCGCTGGACCTGGAAGTCGGTCTCGGTGATCGACTTGTCGGCCCAGGTCGCCACCAGGCGCCGGTTGTTCCCGTTGCCGGTGGTGGTGAACGTCGGTGCGTCCGGTGCGATCGGCGGCAGCGCGAGGCTGACCGGCCGCATCATGTCCATCTCCTCGTGGCTGAGGATGTGGCAGTGGTAGACGTACTCCCACCCGAAGTTCACCAGCTTGTTCTCGATCGGCGTCGTCGGGTTGCCCTGGACGTCGACGTTGTTGAACATCGCGGTGGAGCCCGTCGGCATCATCGGGTTGAGCGTCCGCACCGAGTTGGGCACCTCGAACGGCACCTTCGGGATGATCGGCCGCAGCGCGACGATCGTGTCCTCGAGGGGCGCTATCCGGACCGTGTCCTTCCAGCCCAGCTCGTTCGGTTCAGGCGGGATGATGATGTTGTCCCACGTCACCCGGTTGAGTACCTGCACGTCGTAGAGGTGGAAGTGGATCGGGTGGGTGTCGACGCCGTTGTGCGTGAACCGCCAGATCTGCATCCCGTCCGACGTCGAGGACACGGGCGTCACCTTCACGTCCGCGCTCGGGAGCCCGGTGCCGTCGATGATCTCGGTCGCCGGGTTGACGAACGGGTAGAGCGTGACGTTCTGCGCCCCGGGTGTCGGCGGCTGCGCCTCGACGCCGAGGTTGGCCTGCATGCGGCCGAACTCGTCGAACGTGGTCGCGTTCATCTCGTCGTGGATGGCCTTGGGCTGGAGCGTGACCGACGACTTCGTCGCCTGGCCGCGCAGCGTGTTGAACCCGAACGCCGTCGTGTCGTTGATGCGGACGAGGCCGTCGCACTTCTGCAGCGGTGAGCCCTTGGCGTTGCAGTTGCTGCTCGCCGCGAACGACGACCCGTACGCGCTGTTGTAGGCGGCCTGGCCGACGATCACCGGGTGCTGGCCGGACTCGAACACGCCGGTGCCCTGGGCGTTGTGCTTGAACGCCGCCTGCAGCCTGGCGAGGTCGAATGCCGGAGCCGGAGCGACCGCCGCGATCTTCACCTGCATCACCGTGCGGGTGTTGGGCCCGTACCCCGGCAAGATCTCCGGGGCGCCGATCGGGCTCATGTCAGGAGCGCCGGTGTAGTAGTCGTACGACGGCACCCGAGCCGGGAAGGCGGCAGGAGCGTCGTTGTACAGGATGAGCGTGCTGCCCGCGAACTTCGAGAAGTCCACGATGACGTCCGCACGCTCGGCCGGTGCGAGGAGCAGCGAGTGCTTGTCGACGTTCCCGACGTCGAAGCGCGTCGGGTCGGTGATCCACGTGGTCGGCTGCTGACCGTCGATCACCGCGGGAGCCGGCAGGAAGCCGCCTTCGCTGGCGATCTGCACCCAGTCGGGACCGGCGGCGCTGTTGTTCGCGTCCACCGGGGTCGGGAAGACCACCGGGTCGGTCTGCGCAGCCGCGAGCAGTGCCGGATCGAGCGCCACCTCGGTGGTGCCGTCACCCTGGGTCGGGTCGGCCACGTACCACTGGAAGTTGAAGAACCGGTCGTTCGCCGCGTTGAGGACACGCATCCGGTAGGTCTTCGGGTCCAGCGTGACCGTCGGGTAGGCGACGCCGTTGACCAGCGGCGTGTCGTTGAACTGCTCCATGCCCACCGAGATGTTCGGCGTGCCGGGGATCAGCTCGGGCTCGCAGAACGGGTCCGTGTCGTACTGCCACGTCGACGGCACGTCGAGGTCGCAGGTCGGCTCGTAGTACGGGTTCGCGATCGGGCCGTACTTCGTGGCCTCGGCCGGTGGCCAGAACCACGGTCCGTACATCCAGCGGCCGTACGCACTCATGCCCGAGGGGTCACCCGGGTTCTGCGCAGGCATGTACACGTGGTGGTACCAGAAGCTGCCCTTCGTGCCCCACCGGTCGGTGTCCCACGTCGGGTCCTGCGCCGCGAGCTGCTCGGCTGCGGGCACGAACGTCTTGTCCTGGACGATGAGCGGGACCGTGTCGCCGGCCCCGGGGATGACCCCGGCGTCGACCAGAGCCTTCTCGGTCGGGTCGCTGATCATGTACCCCGCAGCCTCGCCGGCGTACACGTTGAGGCGAGTGATGCCCCACGCGTGGTCGTGGTAGAACATCAGCCGCGCACTCTGCTGGTTGGTGTAGTAGAAGGTCTGGCAGCCGTCGTCGGCCGCGGTGCAGCCGACCTCGGCCATGTCGGGAACCTCGCTCACACTGACGCCCTGCGGCCACGCGGTCGACTCACCGGCGGGAGTGATCCACTGGTGCGGAGTCCCGTCGCTGATCCACGGGGTGGTGCCACCGTGCAGGTGGAGCGTGGCGCGGTTGTCGCTGAAGCAGGCCTCGGGCTTGGGGTACTGCGAGCAGTCCGGGTTGCGCACCGCGTCGACGACCGTGCCCTGGTCGGCGGGGTCGGCCATCGTCATCGGGCCCATGCCCGAGCCCATCAGGCTGCTGTCGGTCGGCAGGAACAGGTCGCCGTCCGAGCCTGTAGGAAGCAGGTTGCGGAAGACGATCCGCACCGGCCGGTCCTTGGTGGCCGCGATGATCGGACCGAGGTACTGCGGACTCGTCACGGCGAAGTACTGCTGGCCGTCGGCATCGACCGCCGGTGCGGAGGTGCCGTCCAGCAGCTCGTTGACCAGCGGGAAGTGCTGGCTGACCGAGACGTTGGCGGCGGTCTCGAGCTGCACGTAGCCGCGTGTGAGCGCGGGCGGCAGGTCGGAGCTGAAGGTCGACCGGTACTGCACGAGGCCGATGACGTACTCGTCGGCCTCCTGGGCGCCGTAGGCCTTGGCCTCGGGGACTGCGACCGGCAGGAACTTGGCCGCCGGGTCGGACGGGCAGCCCGTGCCCGCAGGGTCGCACGGCAGCGGGAGCGCGTCCTGGAACTTGCGCATGCCGACCGTGAGGTAGCCGCTGCCCACGTCGGTCACGTTGATCCCCGTGACGGCGCCGACCGACGTCCGCGCGCTCACGAGCGCACCGGATCCGGCGCCGTCCGGGTCGGTCACGGTGACCGCCGGGCCGCTGGCGTAGTCGGCGCCGAGCTCGAGCGGGGTGACCGCCGTGAGGGAGAGCGTCGCGCTGGCCTGCGCGGGAGTCGCTCCGGAGATCGGGTCGAAGAGCGTGCCGTTGTGGATCGCGACTCCAGGCGCGGTCGTGTAACCCGAGCCCGGCACGTCGACGACCACGGCGGTGATGACCCCGTTGGCATCCATCCCGTCACTGGCATCACCGTTGGCGATCATCGGCACATGGCCCTTGGCCTGCGTGCCGTCGGGCATGGCCGGCAGGTCGAACTCGACCGTCGGCATCGTGTAACCGGCACCACCGTCCGCGATCGTCACGACGTCCACGCTGCCCGAGGCGATCGCGGTCGCGCCACCGTCGACGGCCACGGCGAAACCGGTGTAACCGGCGCCGGGGTCGTCCACGACGTAGCTGGTCACCGAGCCTGTGGTCGAGATGGTCGCGTCGGCCTTCGCGAGGCCGTCACCGCCGACGATCGTGACGACGGGTGCCGTCGTGTACCCACTGCCGGGGTCCGTGACCTCGATCGTGGCGACTCCGCCCGAGACGGGGTCCACGGTCGCGGTCGCCGTGGCGCCCGTGCCGTCGCCCGTGATCTCGACCGTCGCAGCAGGGAGCGTGAACTGGCTGTTCGCCCAGTTCGGCCACGGCCCGAAGTAGTGAGGGACTGTCGAGGAGTCCGTAGGGCTCGCCGGGAGCGCCGCGGGGACGACGGTCGAGCCGCCCGCCGCACCGCTCGCGCTTGCGCTTGGGGTGAGGGTCACGGCCACGATGAGGAGGGCGGACGTGAGCGACGCGAACGCCACCCGCCAGCCGCCCGGTAGCCGACCCCGGCTTCGACCGGCATGGACCAGCTGCGTTGACATGAGATTCCTTCCAACCCGCATCCTTCGAGGGCGCTGTTGCACTCCCCGGCTTCCCGCGCTCCCGCGGGATCGGTGATCGAGCGGGCATGCGGGCCGCCGATGGACTCTCCCTGTGCGGCCAGAATTACCGCCATTTGTCCGGGTTCCAGAAGGGACCAAAGTCCCGCCGAGCGGGATTCTCATCCGAAACGGTGCAGCAAGCTCGCACGGTCTGGCCGCGGTCGCCCGGTCGTTTGAACGCGTCGTTGAGAAGGCGGCGTGCCTCGTGAGCTGGGGGTGGTCGGCCGCACGCGGGTGCGCTGAGCCGGGCCTAGCGCGAGTCCCGTCCGGAGGCAGACGAGAGCCGCCGTCGTGGAGGCGCTGGTACTCGACGAAGCCGTCCCCGTCGCGGTCGCCGCGCTCGGCGACCCAGGCCAGGGCGTGGTCCACGTGATGACGTGCGCCGGCTCAGAGACCGCGTCCCCGGTGAGGGGACGGTCCAGCGGCGCCGACGCCGTCCCGGGCACCTGAGGCACCGGGCAGTCGCTGTCGGCTGCGCTGCGAGAAGGACCTCGTGGCCCGCGTCCAGGGGGCTCAGGGACGGGTCCGCGCAGCTCCTGTCAGGTCTTTGGTGGCCGGCCGCTCGATCGAGCTCGGCTCTGCCTCCGGGTCCAGTCGGAAGCCCATCGTGACGCCGAGCGACTTGCTGCGTCGCCGGGCTGCTTCCAGCACGGACCTGGCGACGCTGCCGATCCGGTCGACGTCCCGGAGCCTCACCATGACGGCGTCGTGGCCGCGCCCGGCGGCGATGAGGCTGCTCAGCGTCACTCCGAACTCCTCCATGGATGCCAGGTCGACCCGTCCGCTCACGTTCAGGGTCGGGATCGGCGCCCGGTGGTCGAACGACAGCTGCAGAGGGTCCCGACGAGCGCGGGGCGTGCTCGGGAGCGGTGCATCGGTCACGAGTGCCATGAAGAGGTCGTCCATGGCTGCTCTCGTCTGCTGGCCCAGCCCGCCGGCGGCCTGCAGCGCGTCGACGAACCGCTGGGCCAGCGTGCGAAGTCGGATGTTGTGCTGCTGCGACGCCGCCCGCAGCATCTGGAAGGCAGCCTGGTCGTCGACGCCGTAGACGAGCATGAGCGCGCCCTTGGCCTGGTCGATCACGGCGTGCGACTCGAGCGCGTGCTGCAGCTCGGCGTTGACCCCGTCGGCGACGGCTCGTCGCAGCCGCGCGGTGTCGTCGGCGAGGAAGCCCCACACCGTGCCGGCCTCGGAGGTCTGCGTCAGAGCGATGATGACGTTGCGCGTGCAGCCGTTGAGGTCCACCAGCCGGTACTCGCCACCGGCCACGCCGGTGCCGGGACTGGAGTCGAGCAGCTGTTCGACGGTGGGGCGGTCCTCCGGGTGCACGTGGCTCAGGAACAGGAGCCTCGTGGGCACCACGTCGCCGGGCTCCATCCCGTGGAGCGTGAACATCTCGTCCGACCAGGACCATCTCGGTGCGCTCGGCGAGTAGCTGAACCGGCCGACGGTCATCAACGTTGAGGTAGTCACAAGATCCTCCGACGCTCGGCACGTGGGCGAGACCCTGCGGCGAGGCTCCACCCTGAACCCCGAGGAACGCCATGCCGATCAGTGACCGGATCGGCCGGTGCAAGTGCGTGGAGGCAGGTTATGTCGCGGGCGCGGAGCACGCGACCGGACTGCCGTCACTCTCACGGCGGGCTCCGCCCGGCCAACTAGCATCGAGGGACTGGCCGGGTGCACGGTCTGACCTCCTTCTCCCGCTGGTCCGACAGGGCTCGTGCGCATCAGGCGACCGGCATGGTCGTCGCCCAGCTCGGCATCGATCCCGACGACCCCCTCGCCCTCCTGCGCGCGCACGCGTTCGCCGAGGACGTCACCCTGGACCTGATCGCCGCGAGGGTCGTCGATCGAGGTGCCCTCAGGGGGTCAGGGGAGCTCGAAGGGCAGCGTCAGGCCGTCGAGCGCGTGCCGGCAGGTGCACTCGTCGTCCAGCGGCAGCGCCTCGACGAGCCGGCTGAGAAGTGTCCGCAGCCGGTCGACGCTGCGCTCGAACTCCGCGAGGACTGCCTGGTGCGACACAGCGCCGGACGCCTCGACCCCGGCGTCGGCGTCGGTCACGACCGCGAGGCTGGTGTAGCACAGGGCCAGCTCTCGGGCGAGCGCCGCCTCGGGCATGCCGGTCATCCCCACGACCGTGCCGCCGGCCGCGGCGTTGCTCCGTGACTCGGCACGCGTCGAGAAGCGGGGGCCCTGGATGACGACCATCGTGCCGCCGTCGACCACCTGCATCGCCGGGTCGGGTAGCGCCGTGGCGGTCTGACGGCCCTGGGGGCAGTAGGGGTCCGCGAGGCCGACGTGCACGACCACCCCGACGTCGTCGTAGAAGGTGGACGGCCGCCCCCAGGTGCGGTCGATCAGCTGGTCCGGGACGACCAGCGTCCCCGGGGCGAGGTCGGGACGCAGAGCGCCCACCGCGGAGGGGGCCAGGACGCGCCGCACCCCGAGCTCGCGCAACGCCCACAGGTTGGCCCGGTAGTTCACGCGGTGCGGCGGGAACCGGTGGTCCGCACCGTGGCGTGGGAGGAACACGACCTGTCGGCTCCCGAGGCGGCCGACCGTCGGAGGGTCGCTGGGTTCGCCGAACGGCGTGCGCACCGGCACCTGCTCCGCGTCGTCGAGGAGTCGGTAGAGGCCGGAGCCACCGATGATGCCGACGGGCGACGCGCTGCTTGCCATGCGATCGACGGTATCGGGCCGTCTCGACGCGAGCGGGGGTCCACGCGATCCGTCAGGCTCCCGTCATGCACCGGCCTCGCAGCCCGGGTCATGCTGGGCGGGTGCGCATCCTCGTCACCGGCGGAGCCGGCTTCATCGGCCGACCCACCGTCGACCGGCTCGTGGCGGACGGCCACGACGTGACCGTCCTCGACCTGGTGCGACCGGCCCCCCGGGCGGGAGAGGCGTCGCCGGGGGCGCGCCTGGTGGTGGGCGACGTGCGGGACGAGGACACCCTGGTCCCGGCGGTCCGGGGCGCCGACGTGGTCGTGCACCTGGCTGCGAAGGTCGGTCTCGGGGTCGACCTCGACGACATCGTCGACTACGTCTCCACCAACGACCTGGGCACGGCCACCGTCCTGCGCGCGGCACGCCGTGCCGGCGTCGGTCGCGTCGTGCTCGCCAGCTCGATGGTGGTGTACGGCGAGGGCGCGTACGACTGTCCCGAGCACGGCCGCGTCGCTCCCGGGCCCCGGCGGCCGGCGGACCTCGAGGCGGGTGTCTTCGATCCCCGCTGTCCGCGGTGCGACGCGGTGCTGGCTCCCGCCGTCGTGACCGAGGACGCACCTCTCGACCCGCGCAACGTCTACGCCGCGACGAAGGTGCACGGCGAGCACCTGCTTCGGGCCTGGGCACGGGAGACCTCCGGTGGCGCGTTCGCGCTGCGGTTCCACAACGTCTACGGACCGGGGATGCCCCGCGACACGCCGTACGCCGGGGTGGCCTCCCTGTTCCGGTCCGCGCTCGCCGCGGGACGGGCGCCGCGCGTGTTCGAGGACGGCGCCCAGCGCCGGGACTTCGTGCACGTGGACGACGTCGCCCAGGCTGTGGTCGCAGCCACCAGGACGGACGCCGGTCCCGGGCTCGTCGTCCCGCTGAACGTCGGCTCCGGTGCCGTGACGACGGTGGGCGGACTGGCGCAGGCGCTGGCGGACGCTCTCGACGGGCCTGCACCGGTCGTCACGGGTGAGTTCCGGATCGGTGACGTCCGGCACGTCACCGCGTCGTCGGACCTGGCCGAGCAGGTGCTGGGCTGGTCGGCGCAGATCGGGCTGCGCTCCGGTCTGGCGACCTGCTGACCAGCTGCGCTCAGTCCTGGAGCACCGCCTCGGTCGTCTCTCCCGGTGCGGGGAGCCGGACCTCGAACAGGCATCCCGCGTCGGTGGCCTCGACGTCGACCCGACCGCCGTGTGCCGCGACGACGGTCCCGACGATCGCCAGTCCCAACCCGGTCGACCCGGTCTCCCGCCGGCGTTCGCCATGGGCGCCGCCGCCCTGGAATCCCTCCTCGAACACGTGCGCGCGCTCCTCGTCCGGGATCCCGCCGCAGGTGTCCTCGACGGCGACCCGGACCTGGCCGTCGTGCCGGTAGCCGGCGACGCGCACGGTGCCGCCGCGCCCGCTGCTCCGCACGGCATTGCCGACGAGGTTGTCCAGCACCCGGGCAAGCTCATCAGGGAGGCCCACCACCTCCAGCCCTGGCTGGACGTCGACGATCAGGTCGACGTCCTGGGCGACGGCCGCAGGCGCCGAGTGGGCGAGGACGTCGGTCAGGACTGCGCTCAGCTCCACCGTCTGTGGCGGCCGGGACGGCGCCGGTCCGTCGGGGCGCGACAGCTCGGTGAGGTCGTCGATCATGCGGCCCATCCGCTCCACGGCGGCCCCGATACCGAGGTAGGCGGTCGTGGTGTCCGTGATCACCCCGTCCTGCAGACCCTCGATCGTCGCGCCGACGCCGGACAACGGTGACCGCAGGTCGTGGGTGACGAATGCCACGACCTGCCGGCGAGCGGACTCCAGGGCGCGTTCCCGCTCCCGCGACGCCTCGAGCCGCACCCGGGTTCGCGCCAGCTCGGACGACAGCTCCGCGAGCTCGGCGGTCACGGGAGACGCCGCCGGGAGACCCGCCTCGGTCGCGAGGCCGCGCGCCTGCGCACCGACGACACGGACGTCGGCCAGGACGAAGCGCCCGAGCAGCACCGCGAGCACGACCGCGGGCAGTGAGGAGAGCCCCAGGACCAGGCGAGCGACCGCCGCGTCGTGCTCCGAGAGGAACATCGCCCCGACGTTCACCCAGATCGCGAGCGCGACGACGGCGACCGGGACCAGGGCCGTCACCACCATCGCCGCGACGAAGGACGCACGACGGACCCGGTTGACGACGAGCGCGCCGACGACGCCGACACCGACCGCGCAGAGTGCGGTCATGCCGGCGATGAACCAGAGGTCCCGGCTCACCTCGAGGCCTCGGCCAGCGACGCGGTCAGCTCGTCCGCGGTGCCGAGCCGGTAGCCCGTCCCCCGCACCGTCGTGAGCAGCATCGGCTCCGACGGGTCGGGCTCGAACTTCCGACGTAGGCGGCGCACGTGCACGACGACCGTCGAGTCGTCCCCGAAGTCCCAGCCCCACACCCGACGCAGCAGCTCACGAGTGCCGAACGTCGACCCGGCGTGCTGCGCGAGGAAGAGCAGCAGGTCGAACTCACGCGGGGCCAGCACCTGCTCGGACCCGGCCAGGGACGCCGACCGGGTGGACGGTTCCAGCGTCAGCGGGCCGACGGTGACAGGTCGCGAGCCGTCACCGGGATGGATGTCTCCTCGCCGCAGCAAGGCGTGCACGCGCAGGACGAGCTCGCGGGGGCTGAAGGGCTTGGTCAGGTAGTCGTCGGCACCGAGCTCGAGCCCGATGATGCGGTCGTCCACGCTGCCGAGTCCGGAGAGCAGGACCACCGGGGTGCGGTCGGCGTCGGACCGCATGCGGCGCAGCAGGTCGAGCCCCGACGTGCCGGGAAGCCGCACGTCGAGCACGACGGCATCGGGTCGGGTCTCCCGCCAGAGGCGTTCGCCCTCGCGCGCGTCGCCGGCGACCCTGGCCTGCACGCCGTCCGCCTCCAGGTAGGCGGCGACGCTGCGCGCCACGAGCTCCTCGTCGTCGACCACCAGCACACTGGGCATGGTTGTCACGCTAGCCCGCGTCCCGACGTGCGGCGGACCCGAACCGGCCGTGGACGCCCTCCGGAGCGGATCCGTCATCGAACGGTCATCCTGGCCGAGCCCGCCCGTCGGTGGACCCCACCTAGCGTGGACGCGTGACTGGTCGCGACCCGACGGTGGACCTGGTGCTCCCCTGCCTCGACGAGGCGGCCGCGCTCCTGTGGGTCCTCCCGCGGGTGCCGCCGGGTCTGCGCGCGATCGTCGTCGACAACGGGTCGACCGACGACACCGCGAACGTCGCACGCGCGCTCGGCGCTCACGTCGTCCGGGAGGAACGCCGCGGGTTCGGAGCGGCCTGTCACGCCGGTCTGCTCGCCGCGACCGCGGACGTGGTGGCGTTCATGGACGCCGACGGCAGCCTCGACCCGCGGCAGCTGGACCGGGTGCTCGACCCGCTGCGCGAGGGGGCCGACCTCGTCCTGGGGCGGCGGCGGCCCACCTCGGCAGCCGCCTGGCCGTGGCACCTGCGCGTCGCGAACACCGTCCTGGTCCACCGGCTCGAACGCCGGACCGGGCTGCGGCTCAAGGATCTCGGGCCGATGCGAGCGGGTCGCCGGGCGGCTCTGCTGGGGCTCGACCTGCACGACAGACGCTCGGGGTACCCGCTGGAGATGGTCGTCCGCGCGGCCGACCGCCGCTGGCGGATCAGCGAGGTCGATGTCGACTACGCGCCACGGACGGGTCGCTCCAAGGTGACCGGGACCCCGTTGGGCGTGGTCCGCGCAGTGCGCGACATGTCGGCGGTGCTGGCGTCATGACCGTCCCGGCCGAACCCGCGCGGGCCGTCGTGCTGCTCGCCAAGGCGCCCGTCGCCGGACGCGTCAAGACCCGGCTGCACAGCGCGTTCAGCCCGCTCGACGCCGCAACCCTGGCCCAGGCCGCGCTCGAGGACACCCTCGTCGCGATGTCCTCGACCTCGGCGACCCACCGGGTCGTCGCTCTGGACGGGGAACCCGGCCCGTGGCTCCCGCCGGGCTTCGACGTCGTGGCGCAGCCGACGGGCGGACTCGGTCTCAGGCTGGCGGCCGCCTTCCGTGGCGTTCTGGAGCGCGCGGGGCACTCCCCTGCGCTGCTGGTCGGGATGGACACCCCCCAGCTCGGTGGGCACCTCGCGCGCGTCGACTTCGCCGACGCCGACGCCGTGCTCGGTCTGACCGACGACGGAGGCTACTGGGCCATCGGGCTGCGCGAGGCAGACGAGCGCGTGTTCGAGGGCGTCCCGATGTCGACGGCCCGGACCGGCGCGGCCCAGCTCCGGCGGCTCCGGGACCTCGGGCTCCGGGTGCGGCTCCTCCCCCGGCTCCGTGACGTCGACGAGCCCGCCGACGCGCGGGCGGTCGCCCTGGGTGCACCCGCGACGCGGTTCGCTGCCGCGTGGCGTCGCCTCGCCGACGACCCGGCGCCACGCTGATGCGTCCACACCCCATGACGCTCTACGAGGCTGCGCTCGACGGCGAGCCTGTCGTCGCGCTCGGTTCGGGTGGCATCGTCACGCTCGCCGTGGCGCGCTGGAGGGACGAGCCGGACGCCATCGACGACCTGATGCTCGCGCGCTGCGAGGCCCCTGTCCTGGACGTCGGGTGCGGACCGGGCCGGCTCGTCGGCGCCCTGAACGCACGCGGCATCCCGGCCCTGGGCATCGACATCTCGTCCCGCGCCGTCCAGCACGCGCGCCGCCGGGGGGCCACCGTCCTGCGGCGTGCCGTCGAGCACCACGTCCCCGCCGAGGGCCGGTGGGGGACGGTCCTGCTCGCCGACGGGAACATCGGCATCGGCGGCGACCCGGCGGCGCTGCTCGACCGGTGCCGCACGCTCGTCGGCGCCCGCGGCCTCGTCCTGGTGGAGACCGACGTCGACGACGACGCAGACGACACCGCGCCACTGACCCTGCGCCGTGCCGACGGTCGGACCAGTCGTCCGATGCCGTGGGCGCGGATCGGCGTGCACGCGCTCGTCCGGCTGGCCCCGCGGTGCGGGTTCGCGGTCCTGGAGCAGTGGCGCCTGCAGGGTCGGACCGTCGTCGCGCTGCGAGCGCTCTGAGGGGTCCGTCAGTCGGCGTCCTCGCGCGGCAGGAGGTCGGGGTCCGCAGGTTCGGGTGCCCGCGGCCGGGCCCGCGCCGTACCGACGGCCGCGCCCGCCAGGACGGCGAGGACCAGGACCGCCGAGGCGACGACCAGGGAGGTCGACAGCGGCACGGGGACCACGGAGGGGTCACGGCGCATGCCGGAGGCCACGACGATCACGACCGCGACGATCGCGAGGACGACTGCGCCCAGGGCCCCGGCCCGCAGCGCCGGACGCCAGCCCACCGGCACCCGCGGCAGGACGAGCGCGCCGAGGACCACCGCAGCCGGTGCCAGCACGGCGTCGTGCACCGCGACCCCGCCGGCCAGCCAGAGCAGCACGGACGACCAATGGCCCTGGGGCACGGACGTGAGCCCGACGACGACGCCGACTCCGACCAGCGCCACCCCGGCACCCAGCAGGGCCAGGCGCGCTGCCGTCCAGGTCTCGGTCATGCCTGTGCGACCTCGATCCGGTCGAGCCACTTGGTCTGCAGGACGCCCGGCCGGTTCGGGGCGATCAACCGCGCCGGGTATCCGTGGTCGGGGTGCAGCGGCTCGCCGCCGAGCCGGAGCGCGACGACGCTGTCGGGGTGCCGGGCGTACGCAGCGGGCAGCACGGACTCCTTGTACGAGCCGGCCTCCTGCAGGCTCACGAACCGGACGTCGGCGTCGTCGCGACCGCTCACGGCGGAGACCAGATCGGCGACCCTGACCCCCTGCCACGTCGCGGTCGTGCTCCACCCCTCGACGCAGGCGATCGGGAGCACGACCGTCACCTGAGGCATCGCCTCCAGGTCGGCCCGCGAGAGCCGGAGGGTCCCGCCAGGCCCACGGACCGAGAGCCGCCACGCCGGGTCGATCGCTCGGTCCAGCACGTCCGCACCCCGGGCGGTTCGGTTCACGGGCACACCCTGGACGCCGACCCCGGACTGGCGGGGCGAGAGGACCGCCAGCCCGGACAGCGGCGCCACCGTCTGCCCCACGGTCAGTGCCGTCAGCCCGAGGACGGTCACCGCGATGCCCGCGAGGAAGCCGCGCCGCGTGGGCCCGTCGTGCTCGCCGTCGGCCTCCTGGCCGACCGGGCGCCGGAGCGCAGCCGCGATCGTCGGCAGCTTCACCGCGACGTGGATGACGATCGACCCCACGAGCACCCAGGCGACCGCGAAGTGCACACGCACGAAGGAGAACGACCACGGGTACCACTGGAAGATGTTGAGGAGCCCGGTGACCACCTGGAAGATCGCGGTGGCGACGAGGACCGCCACCGAACCCCGCTCGAGCAGGTGCAGCGGCCCGCGCAGTCGTGGGCGCTGGAACAGTGCCGGGTAGGCGGCGTAGAGCTTGGCCAGCAGCAGCGGCAGCGCGGCCAGACCGGCAGCGACGTGCAGACCCTGGCTCAGCCGGAATCCCCAGACCGGCAACGGCGAGAACGGTACCCAGGCCGCCGGGTGCTGGTGCAGGTGGGACAGCAGCCCCGTGACGAACGCCGTGCCGATCGCCGCGGCCAGCAGGACGCCGACCCGGGCCACGACGCGCGGGTCGTGCACCGGGGACCGGAAGTCCGCCTGGTCCGGCGGCTGCCTCCGGAGGTCGCTCAGCCGGGTGCGCGCCACACTTCGACCCTAGGTCGGGCCGTCGGCGGCCGGACCCGGTCATGCGATGACGGCTACCTGACGGTCCGCATCACCAGGGCGATACCAGCACGACCTGCAGTGCGATCGTCGCGCTCGCCTGCGCGACCAGCCACCCCCGTCTGTCTGCGAGCGTCGCCGCGACGGGCAGCACCCAGCACGCCAACGGCAACCAGATGCGCTCGACCTCCCCGCGCTCCACCCCGGAGAGGGCGCCGAGGAGCGCGGCGCCCAGCGCGACGACGACGAGGAGCCGCACGGCGCGCGGCAGGTGACGCAGGCCCACGAGCCCTCCGACACCGGCCGGCCCCACGAGGGTGCCGAGCAGGACGAGGTCGGCGACGAGAAAGTAGAGGTAGGGCCGGTCAGCGGCTCGGCCGAGCGTGGATGCCAGGTGCGTGACGGCGATGCCGTCCGGCAGCCAGAACCCGGCCGCACCCCACGCGGCCGCGCAGGCCAGCACCACGACGCCGGCCACGACGGTGGGAGCCCACCGCCTCGTGACGATCCCGACGACCAGCGCGAGCGCACCCATCGGCAGCAGCCCGTAGGACAGGAACGGGCACAGACCCAGGACCAGCCCCGCGGCGATCGCCCACGGCCACGACCGCCCCTCCCGGGTGGAGGCGATGGCGAGCAGGGCGACGCCCCACGCCAGGACGCCCGAGAAGAGCGCGTCGGCCGATGTCGCGAGCCACAGCGCCGCCGGTGCGAGCACGACGGCCGGCAGCGCCCGGCGCACCGTCTCCTCGCCGCGCGTTCCCGCGAGAGCCCGCACCGTGACACCCACCGCCACCACCGAGCTCGTCCCCACGACCACGACGAGCGCCGCCATCCACCCCGCGCCGCCCAGTCCCAGGCGGTCGAGCCCGCCGAGCAGCAACGGCACGCCAGGTGGGTGGCCGCGCACGTGCACCGGGTAGGTCAGGGCCTGATCGGTGAAGCTGCGCAGGAACTCCCCCGGGTCCTGGGCCACGGCGGGCACGACCGCCAGGTAGTCGTTCTCGTCCGTCAGAGGCGCGGCGATCGCGCTGAGACCGTCCGTCGCGGCCAGGAGCACGGCGAACAGCGTCGACGCTCCCCACCCGGCCAGGAGGACGAGTCGCCAGCGTGCGGTGCGTGCGAAGCGTGGTCCCGAGAGGACCACCACGCCGGCGACGACCACGGCCAGGACGGTGCCGACCGACGCGCGACCGTGCAGGTAGCCGATGAACGGCGGAGCGCTCCCGTAGGTGACGACCGCTCCACGGTCCGCGAGCACGCGCCCCACGGCCCAGAGAAGGACGAGACCCGTCAGCCACAGTCCGACCGCGACGACAGCCCGTCTCGTGGCGAGCACCGGTGCTGTCCGCTCTGCTTCCGCTGTGCCCGGCGGCCGTGGTCCCACGCTTTCACCCTTGCACGGCGTGACCTCGGTCGACATGACGGGCAGATGACGGCGCCGAGAGCCGCGGCGCCGCAGGTCGCGCCCAGGGAGCCGACCGCGGGACGAACCGCATGATCTTGGCGGTGTGTCGCAACGAAGCCGTAGACACCCAGAGCGAGGCACGCCCGCGGTGCTCGCGCACGTCTTGCCAGAGGAGCCGTGGACCACCGATCTCGGCGACCCCGTTCCCGGTTCGTCTTGCGCCATGAGCCACGGCGAGCAACCTTGATCGACTCTTCATGGTTCCTGAGTGAGCACACAACCCCGACTTGGGATGGTTCGGGAACGCGCCGGAGGGCCCGGCGTCACGATCGGGGAATCTCATGGTCACCACCGCACCTCGCGCAGCAGCCGCCGCGTCCGCCCTCTCCGGATCGTCCCGGACCTACACCATCCGGGTCGCACTCGTCGTGGCGCTCAGCGTCGCCATCGGGGTCGTCGCTCTCCTGCTGCCGGTGTGGCCGGCGGGCGAGGACATGGGCTCGACGCACTACATGGGTCTGCTCGCCGCGAACCAGCCGTGGAACCTGCTGCTGTTCATGGCCATCCCCGTCATCGCCGCCGAGACGATCGCGGTCACGGAGCTCGTCATCCTGTTCAGCCCGCAGAGGGCCGGCCGCACGGTGCTCGCCCTGAACCGGTACACGGGCATGTTCGTCGGGTTCTACTTCTTCGGGGTCTTCGTCTACCTGATGGAGAACGCCGTCATCCCGCTGACCACCTCCGGGGGGTGGCGTGGTCCCGCCGACGTCATCGCCGTCGGCTTCTACCTGCTCGGTGTCGTGCCGCTGTACGGGATGGCCTTGCTGGAGACGCGCGTGCTCGGAGCCGCGTGGGGAGAGCAGCACCGCCGCAAGATCCACGCCACCTTCGTCGGCATCTTCTTGGTGGTCGCCCACATCGCGATGATCGCGGGGATGCTCGACCCCACCGTCCTCGGATGGGACCCCACCCACGTCATGGACGACGGTTCGCAGATGGAGGGCATGACCCACTGACGAGTGAGCGATGCAACTCTTCCCGTCCGGCGAGACGGACACCGGAGGCCTCGCCAGCTAGGCGAGCTCGGCCGTCGAGGTGGGGCGAGCGGACGCCGACCGGTCGATGACGTGCGCCTCGAGGGCCGCCGGCAGCGGCGCCTGTCCCGGGCCGCCTCGTGCGAGCCAGGTGGTCAGGGACGCTGTCAGCTCGTCTCCGGCTACACGCTCGAGCCACACCGGCCGGGCTGATCGGCGCCGTGCGGATCGGGCTGACCGCGCGACGATGACGTCACCCCGATCGCACTCGTCGAGGCACTCCGCCAGGGTGAGGCGCGCCGCGCCGACGGCCTCGAGCTCTCGCAGCCGCGCGAGCTGTCCACCACGTCGCCCGTCGGCGTCACCGAGAGTCTCACCGACGCAGAGCGAGCACACCGTCAGGCCGGGCACCGCGGGCCGGCGAGCAGCGTCACGGCCGTCGAGCGCATTCAGAGGGGGCCGCGCGTCGGGGCGTGCGGGCATGGGCGTCCTCCCGGACTACTGCGTGGTGGGCTGCTGGCTTCACTCCGACGGCACTCGGTGTACGACCTTGCTTCCCGGTCCCAGCCAGCGATGGTCCTCGGAGCCTTCGGGCGGAGGAACGGTTCGGCGCCACGGAAGACGACTGCCGAGGGTATCCCGGCGTCCTTGGTGGTCGGGCATCGACGAGGGCGCGCGTCCGCCCGTGATCCCGGGCGACGGCGTCTAGCCCTCCCCCGGGTCGGGCCGGAGAGGTCTCACGGATCTCAAGGTTCTCGCGGTTCACCTCGTGAGCCGTGCAGTGCGTCTCTGCGTCGGATGAACTCGCTCTCGTCGATCTCGCCGCGGGCGAACCTGTCCGCGAGAACGCTGTCCGGGCTCGGGGGCGTTCGCCCAGCGTCGCCCAGGGTCGCCCTGTCGCTGGAGACGCTGCGCATGATCCAGACGACGAGTGCCGCGACCAGTCCCCAGAGCACGAGCATCGTCAGGGCCATGGTCACCCAGGCGCTCGCGCCCCATCCGCCGTGTCCCCACCACATCATGACGATCCACCCCTACAGGCCAGCGAGCAGGTTCTGCATCTCCGTGATCTCCGCCGTCTGGGCGTCGATGATCGTGCCCGCCAGGGCCAGGGCGTCGGGGTTCAGGCCCTCGGCCTTCTCCTGCTCGGACATCTCGATGGCGCCGCGGTGGTGCGCCACCATGCGCTCGAGGAAGGACCGGTCGAACTCGGTGCCGTCGAGGCCGTCGAGCTCGTCCATCACCTCGGACTGGCTCATGCCGTCCATGTCCATCCCGCCCATGTCCATGTGGTCCATGCCCATGTCGTGTGACGTCTCCTCGTTCCAGTCGTTGAGCCAACCGGTCATGAGGTCGATCTCAGGCCCTTGAGCGGCCTGGATGCGCTGTGCGAGGGCCTTGACCTCGGGGCTCGCGGCTCGGGCGATCGCGACGTCGGCCATCTCGATGGCGCCTTGGTGGTGGATGACCATCAGCTGCGCGAACTGGGTGTCGGCGTCGTTGTGGGTGGCCGCGGTGCTCTGCGTGCCTTGGTCCGAGCCAGGCGTCTGCCCTGCGTCGTTGCTGCTGGAGCACGCGGCCAGGGTGATCGCCAGGGCGACCGCGGCGGCGGAGGCAGTCAGGCGGCGACGCATCTCGTTCATCAGTCTGGTCTCCTTGCGGTCGGTGAGTGCACAGGCCCTGCCCACCTTGCGCCGTGACACCCGCATGGCCGGTCGCCGTCGCATCAAGGTTTGATGAAGGTGGCGCTCCGATCCCGGGAGGGCGCGGCGTTCACCGCCCTGCGCTCCCGCCGAGTGATTCCCTCGCGGTCGTGGGCGTGAGCTCGTGGGTTCGCTGACCTGCGGGGAGGGTCAGCCGCTTGAGCAGCAGGGCGTTGGCGGCGACGATCACCGAGGACCCGGACATCGTCAGGGCGGCGATCTCGGGGCTCAGCGACACGCCGAGCGACGGGTAGAGCACGCCTGCCGCGATCGGGAGTGCGAGCGCGTTGTAGCCGATCGCCCAGCCCAGGTTCTGCCGCATCTTGCGCAACGTGCCCTTTCCGATCCGCTGTGCGATCGCCACGTCGAGCGGGTCGGACCGCATCAGGACGACATCGGCGGTCTCGATGGCGACGTCCGTGCCGGCGCCGATCGCGATGCCGAGGTCGGCCGTGGCCAGGGCGGGGGCGTCGTTGACGCCGTCTCCCACCATGGCGACCGTGCGTCCATCGGCCTGCAGACGGGCGACCTGGTCGGCCTTGTCGCCCGGCAGCACCTCCGCCACGACGGTGTCGATGCCGAGCTGGCCGGCGATGCGGTGGGCGGTCGCCTCGTTGTCGCCGGTCAGCATGACGACCTCGAGACCGGCCTCGTGCAAGGAGGCGACGGCTGCGGTGGCGGTCTCGCGCACGGCGTCAGCCAGGGCGATGACGCCCGCCAGGCGACCGTCGACCGCGACGAGCACCGCGGTCCTGCCCGACTGCGCGAACTCGTCGCGGCGGGCGGACAGGTCCCCGAGCGCGACGCCCTCGGCGGCCATCAGCCGCTGGTTGCCGACCAGGACTCGGTGACCGTCCACCGTGGCGCCGGCACCGTGGCCAGGAACGTTGCGGAAGTCGAGGGCGACGAGCACGGCAGCGCCGAGCGTGGTGGCGTGCGCGACGACGGCACGCGCCAGCGGGTGCTCGGACTCGCGTTCCACGGCGGCCGCCAGCGCGAGGACCTCCAGCTCGGGCAGGTGATCGACGACCACATCCGTCACCTCCGGCTCGCCCCTGGTGAGGGTGCCGGTCTTGTCCATCACCACGGTGTCGATGCGTGCCGACGTCTCCAGCGCGGTGGCGTTCTTGAACAGGACGCCGCGGCGTGCGCCCAAGCCGGTGCCGACCATGATGGCGGTCGGTGTGGCCAGGCCCAGGGCGTCGGGGCAGGTGATCACGACCACGGTGATGGCGAACAGCATCGCGGTCGGCACGCTGGCCCCGGCCAGGGTCCAGGCGAGGAACGTGACGGTGCCCCCGACGAGAGCGACGAGAACGAGCCAGAACGCCGCATGGTCGGCGAGCCGCTGACCTGGCGCCTTGGAGTTCTGTGCCTCCTGGACCAGGGCGACGATCTGGGCCAGGGCGGTGTCCGAACCAACCTTGGCGGCCTGTACCCGCAGCGTCCCGGTGGTGTTGATCGACGCACCGATGACCTGCGACCCGGGAGCCTTCGGCACCGGCAGGCTCTCTCCGGTGACCATCGACTCGTCGACCTCGGACTCGCCCGCCTCGACGACCGCGTCGACGGGAACCTTCGCTCCGGGCCGCACCAGCAGCAGATCGCCGACGAGGACCTGACCCGTCGGGACGTCGACCTCGGCTCCGTCCCGCAGGACGACCGCCGTGTCGGGGGCGAGCTCGAGCAGTGTGCGGACGGCGTCGTTCGCGCCGCCCCGGGCCCGCATCTCGACCCAGTGGCCGAGCAGGACGAAGGTCGTCAGGACCGTGGCGGCCTCGTAGAAGACCTCACCGCCGCCGGTGAGGGTGATCCACAGGCTGTACAGCCACCCGGTGCCCACACCGACCGCGACCAGCACCATCATGTCCAGCGTCCGGGCCCGCAGCGCCCGGTACGCGCCGTCGAAGAAGATCCACGCCGAGTAGAAGATCACCGGCAGCGACAGCAGCAGGCTGAGCACGTCGTCGCGCAGGCCGAACGGGGTGCCGGCCGAGAATCCGAGCAGCTCGCGTCCGATCGGGGACCACAGGACGATCGGGACCGACAGGAGC
Organism: Cellulomonas sp. Root485; assembly: GCF_001426705.1. Taxonomy (GTDB): domain Bacteria; phylum Actinomycetota; class Actinomycetes; order Actinomycetales; family Cellulomonadaceae; genus Cellulomonas. Next base: position 1,683,842 of record NZ_LMFC01000001.1, read on the forward strand.
AGCGCGACCAGGAAGCGGTTGCGCATGTCGCGGACCATGTCCGCCATCGAGCCGCCGCCGTGGTGACCTCCGTGCCCCATCGCGTCCTGCGCCGACATCGTTTCGGTCGCATCGTCGCCACCGTGGTGCGCGTGCACGGACCCGGCATCCTGGTTCGACGCCGCGAGGTCAGCGCTCGAAGCGGACATCCGGCTGCCGGCCGGATCGTCTATCGGCTCGCAGACGTGCTGCGGGACGGAGCGGCCTTCGCAGCTCTGGAGGCCCCCCACTTCCAGGACTGTCGTCTCGACCTTCATGACCCCGCTCCCACGTCTCGTCGGACAACCTGTTTCGCATACCCCATGGGGGTATCCGTTCGGTACAACGCGGGTGCCCATACGGAACTTCCCAGCCGGCGATGAAGCCTTGATGAAGCCGACGTGGTCGAGCGAAGCTGTCCTGCCGTCGCCGGGTTTGATGAGCGTTCGATGAAGCCATGACGCGAGCGGTCGGTGGTCCGCCACCTGAGGGTGCCGACCGGACACAATGGCCGACATGGCCCCGCAGCTGCCGTCACGCCGGCGTGCTCTCGTCATCGACGACGAGGAGGCGCTCGCCACCCTGATCGCCGACTACCTGGAACGCGACGGTTTCGAGGTCCACCTGGCCCACGACGGACTCGAAGGTCTCGAGGCGGCGCGGTCGATCGACCCCGACGTCGTGGTGCTGGACCTCGGACTTCCCGGGATCGATGGCGTGGAAGTGTGCCGGCAGCTGCGCTCGTTCTCCGACTGCTACGTGATCATGCTGACCGCCCGCAGCGAGGAGGTCGACACCTTGATCGGTCTGTCGGTCGGCGCCGACGACTACATGACCAAGCCGTTCAGCCCGCGCGAGCTGCTGGCGCGGATCTCCGCCCTGCTCCGCCGACCGCGGCGCACTGCTGACGGCTCAACGGCAGCGAGTGAGCCACTGCGCATCGGTTCGCTCTCGATCGACCTGCCGGGCCGAGAGGTCCTCCTCGACGGCTACCCGGTGCCGCTCACGCGGACGGAGTTCGACGTGCTCGCGGCGTTGGCCGCCAGCCCGCAGCTCGTCTTCAGCCGACGCGTCCTGATCGAGGCCGTGTGGGGCGACAACTGGGTAGGTGACCCGCACCTGGTGGACGTCCACGTGCTCCACGTGCGGCAGAAGCTCGGCGACACGGCCGACGCGCAGCGCTACGTCCGCACCATCCGGGGCGTCGGCTACCGCATCGGCACCGGCGGATGACGTCACCGGGATGGGGCCTGGCCGGCAGGCTCCTGGCGGCCATGACCGTGGTCGTCCTGGCCGGCGGGTTCACCGCGTGGATCGTCGCCGCGGCGGTGGGTCCTGTCGTCTTCCATCAGCACATGGGCGAGGTCGGCATGGGGGCCGGCCCGGCAGCCGTCATGCACGCCGAAGAGGCGTTCCAGTCGGCCAGCGCTCTGACGCTGACGATCGCCCTGGTCACGTCAGTGGCCGCGTCGCTCGCCGTGAGCGTGTTCCTGACCAGGCGCATCGCCTCGTCCCTCGGCACCCTGACCTCGGCCGCGACCCGTATCGCGGCCGGCCATCTCGACTCGCGCGTGGACCGCCCGTCGCTCGGCGTCGAGTTCGACCAGCTCGCCGACGCATTCAACGACATGGCTCGCCAGCTCGAGGAGAGCGAAGCCCTCAGACAGAGGCTGCTCGCGGACGTGGCGCACGAGGTCCGCACTCCGGTCGCGGTCATCGGCGCGTACCTGGAGGGACTGGAGGACGGGGTGACCACCCTGACACCGCAGACCGTGAGCGTGCTGCGAGACCAGGGCGCGCGACTGGCACGCCTCGCCACCGACCTCGCGGCGGTGACACGCGCGGAACAGGGCGCTCGCAGCCTGGTCCTCGCGCCGACGTCGCCGCACGCGCTCCTGTCCGCAGCGCTCGCCGCTGCCCGCAGCGGCTACGACTCCGCCGGTGTCGAGCTGGAGCTCGACGTGGACCCAGGACTGCCGACCGTCGCCGCCGACGCCGATCGGATGAGCCAGGTGCTGGGCAACCTGCTCGACAACGCCCGGCGACACACACCCCGCGGCGGATCGGTGCGCCTCAGCGCACACCTGACCGAGGCTGGTCTCGTCCGCTTGACGGTCGCCGACACCGGCGAAGGCATCGACCCTGATCAGCTCGGCCTCATCTTCGAGCGCTTCTACCGAGTCGACACGGCGCGGGACCGCACCAGTGGCGGTTCCGGAATCGGCCTGGCGATCGTCCGCGCGATCGTCCACGCCCACGGCGGCACCGTCACGGCCACCAGTGCCGGACGCGACCGCGGATCACGGTTCGACATCGACCTGATGCCCGCCCCCGGCCAGCCGGTCTGAACGTCGAGCTCCCCCGGGGCACCCGACGCCTGGTCCGCTGTTCGGGCGAGACTTCGTGCTTGCCCACGATGCGCCGATCACTCAGGTGACCGCCCTGCTCGACACCGCTGTGCGCGCCGCGGATGCTCGTCCGGGATACCCCCTGGGGTATATTGGATCCATGAACCACAGAGACCTTCGCCCGGACCGCGACCCTCGCAGGATCGTCATCGTCGGCGGTGTCGCCGGCGGCATGAGTGCGGCGGCTCGCGCGCGGCGCCTCGACGAGCGGGCCGAGATCGTCGTGCTGGAGCAGTCGGACTACGTCTCGTTCGCCAACTGCGGGCTGCCGTACCACCTGTCCGGGGAGATCGAGCGGCGTGACGACCTGCTCCTGCACACGCCGTCCTCGCTCGGTGCCGCGCTCGCGCTCGACGTGCGGACCGGCCACCGCGTGACCGCGATCGACCGGGCCGCACGGACGGTCTCCGTCACGGCCGGCGCCGACCGCTACGACCTCGCGTACGACGCCCTGCTGCTCTCCCCCGGTGCGGTCGCCGTCCGACCCCCGATCGACGGGCTGGACCACCCGGCCGTGCACGCGCTGCGGACCATCCCTGACCTCGACGCCGTCGACGACCACGTCCGTCGCCTCGTCGCCGAGCGGGCCGAGCGCCCGCGCGCAGTGGTCGTCGGCGCCGGGTTCATCGGCCTGGAGGCGGTCGAGGCCCTCGTCGCCCGCGGCCTCGAGGTCGACGTGGTCGAGCTGGCCGACCACGTCCTGCCACCCCTGGACGCCGAGCTGGCACCGCTGCTGGCCGACGAGCTGACGGCACACGACGTCGGCCTGTACCTCGGCGTCTCGGCACAGGCCCTCCACCCAGGTTCCGACTCCGCGCTGAGCGTCGTCCTGTCCGACGGCACGCAGCTGAGCGCCGACCTGGTGCTCGTCAACGTCGGGGTGCGCCCGGCGAGCGAACTGGCACGCGACGCCGGGCTCGAGCTCGGTCGCCACGGTGCCATCCGCGTCGACGAGGACCAGCGGACCTCCGACCCGCACATCTGGGCGGTCGGCGATGCCGTCGAAGTCGTCCACGCCGTCACCGGGGCGGTCGGCCCCGTGCCGCTCGCCGGCCCTGCCAACCGCCAGGGGCGGCGAGCCGCCGACTCGATGCTCGGACGGCGCACCACCCCGCAGGCAGCCGTCCTGGGCACAGCGATCGTTCGGCTGTTCGGGCTCACCGCGGCAGTCACCGGCGCGAGCCAGCTGACGCTCGCTCGCGCGGGTATCGCGCACGAGGCGGTCCGGATCCACCCCGGCCACCACGCCGGCTACTTCCCGGGCGCTGAACAGATCCACCTCGTGGCCTCGTTCGCCCCCGACGGGCGGCTCCTCGGCGCCCAGGCCGTCGGTCGCGACGGTGTCGACAAGCGCATCGACGTGCTGGCCACGGCTCTGCGCGCCGGGATGACGGCGGACGACCTCGCCGAGCTGGAGCTGGCCTACGCGCCGCCCTACGGCTCGGCCAAGGACCCCGTGAACATGCTGGGCTTCGTCGCGCAGAACGTCCTCGACGGCACCACGCCGCAGTGGCACGCGAGTGAGCTCGACGACGTCCTGGCCGACACCCTCGTGCTCGACGTCCGCTCGCCGGGCGAGTTCGACCGGGGACACCTCAAGGGCGCGCTGCACATCCCGCACACCGAGCTGCGCGGCCGTCTCGACGAGGTGCACGCCGCCGCGGCCGGTCGCCCGGTCAGCGTGCACTGCGCCTCCGGGGTCCGCTCGCACATCGCCACCCGCGTCCTGCTCGCCGCAGGCATCGACGCCCGCAACCTGTCCGGCGGGTGGCTGACCCTCACCGCCGTCCGCCCCGAACTCATCGCCTGACCCCCAAGGAGAAGCCCATGTCCCTCAGCAGCACCCTGCGCCGACTCTTCGGTGGCACAGACAGCGGCAACACCCTGCGGCCCACGATCGACGCCGTCCGAGCGCTCGAGCTCGTCCGCGACGGGGCAGCCCTGCTCGACGTGCGCGAACGGTCCGAGTGGAACACCGGTCACGCGCCCCAGGCCGTGCACGTCCCGCTCGGCGAGATCGAGAAGGCCCCCCGCCGCCTGACGCAGGGCACGCCTGTCGTGGTCATGTGCGCCTCGGGCATGCGCTCGCGCAGCGCCGCCAAGCACCTGCGCACGCTCGGCTTCGACGCCACGAGCCTGTCCGGCGGCATCGGCGCCTGGCAGTCCGCCGGCGGCGCCGTCCGCCGCTGACCCACCCCCGACGAAGGAGAACCCCATGTGCTCGCCCGTCCGTTGCTCCCGCTGTGGCAAGGTCACCTGGTCCGGCTGCGGCATGCACGTCGACGCCGTCATGGCCCAGGTACCCCGCACCCAGCAGTGCACCTGCCGCTGACCGCCCCGCAACCAGAGAGGTCCCCGATGGAGCTCGACAAGGACGAGATGTCCAAGGTGTCCAACCGGCTCAAGCGCGCCCAGGGCCAGCTCGCCGCCGTCGTGCGCATGCTCGACGAGGGTCGGGACTGCGAGGACATCGTCACGCAGCTCTCGGCCGTGTCCCGCGCACTCGACCGCGCAGGCTTCGCGATCATCGCCTCCGGCATGCGGCAGTGCCTCACCCAGCCCGAGCAGGACGGCGAACCCGCCTCCCTCGACGTGCAGAAGCTCGAGAAGCTGTTCCTCTCGCTCGCCTGAGGTCGGACCGGGGTCAGGCTCGCACCTGCTCGCGCCTGTCGGCGCGTTCTCAGACCGCGACCTCAGCAGGTGCGTCACGCATGCCGAGCGCACGGAGAGCACCGACACCGACAGGCTCGGATGCCAGGAGCGGGACGATGGCGCACCGTGCGGCGCCCTCGGCTCGGACGCGGGCGATCTCACCGAGCTCGGCGGCGGCGCGCCGCCGCAGCAGCGGATCGGTGGTCGACGCTGCCGCGACAGTGTTGTTGACCACCCAGGCCCAGGGGTGGATGCCCGCGCGGCGGAGGTCATCGGTGAGCTCCTCGGCCTCGAGGACGGGCGTGGCCTCGGGCAGGGTGACGATGAGGACCTTGGTGTAGCCGGGGTCCTGCAGGCGCATCATCGGGGTGGTGAACGTCGCAGCGGTCGTTCCCATCTGGCGCACGATGTCCCGGTGGTAGGACCCGGTGGCGTCGAGGAGCAGCAGGGTGTGGCCGGTCGGGGCGGTGTCGATCACGACGAATCGACGTCGGGCGTCGTTGACGACCTTCGAGAAGGCCTGGAACACAGCGATCTCCTCGGTGCACGGGGACCGTAGGTCCTCCTCGAGGCTGGCGCGTCCGGCGGGATCCAAGGAGGCGCCCCGGCGGGCCAGGACCGACTGGCGGTAGCGCTCGGTCTCGACGGCAGGGTCGATCCGTGAGACCTCGAGGTTCGGCACCGACCCTGCAAGGGTCTGCCCGAGGTGGGCCGCGGGGTCGGTGGTGGTCAGATGGACGGAGAGTCCACGGTCGGCGAGCGCGACGGCGATCGCGGCGGCGACAGTGGTCTTGCCGACGCCCCCCTTGCCCATCGTCATGATCAGGCCGTGCTCCTGGGTGGCGAGCTCGTCGATCAGCGCACCCAGCGAGTCGACTCCCGTCGGGACGGGCCCCCGCGGTTCGGGGACCTGGATGGCCGACGGGTCGTCCGGCGTGAAGAGCCGGCCGAGCGCGTCGAGGCCCACCATGTTCTCCCCCTTGAGGGTGAGCACGTCGCGGGGCAGGGCGGCGAGCTCGGGGGGCAGGGCCGCGAGGACCGCCTGCTCGCGCTCGTGGACGGCTGTGGCGAGCGCGTCCCCGGAGACGGGAAAGGGCATGACCGCGTTGACCACCAGGTGCTGGTGACGTAGCCCGAGGGCGGCAAGCTCGTCATGGGTGCGCTGGACCTCCGCGACCGCCGCCTGGTGAGCCCTGGTCACCAGGACGAGGCGGGTGCGGGCGGGGTCGGCGAGGGCGGCGACGGCCGCGGCGTAGACCGTGCGCTGCCGGTCGAGGCCGGCCAGGGGTCCGAGGCAGGAGGCGTCGCCCTTGCCCTCGTCGAGGAAGTCGGTCCAGGACGACGGCAGCTGCAGGAGCCGGATGGTGTGCCCGGTCGGCGCGGTGTCGAACACGACGTGATCGAACTCCGCAGCCGTGTCCTGGGTGAGCAGTGCAGTGAACTCGTTGAACGAGGCGATCTCGGTGGTGCACGCCCCGGCCAGCTGCTCCTCGATGAGCGCGACCTCGGCGGCGGGCAGGACGCCACGGACGGGGCCGACGATCCGCTCTCGGTAGGCGGCCGTGGCCTGCTCCGGGTTGATCTCCAGCGCCCAGAGTCCGATCACCGCGGGGACGCGTGTGATGGTGTTGCCGATGCTCAGCCCGAACACCTGGCCCACGTTGGACGCGGGGTCGGTGCTGACCAGCAGGACGGACCTGCCCGTGCGGGCGAGCGCGATCGCGGCGGCGCAGGCGATGGAGGTCTTGCCCACCCCGCCCTTGCCGGTCAGGAACAGGAACCTGGGGGCGCCGACCAGGAAGCGCGGCAGGGCCGGATCGGTCAGCACGACCCACCTCCGCCGCAGCACCCACCGGTGGACCCTGCCATCGGCAGCACGGCGCGGGCCGGCGTGGCCGCGCCGACCGTGGCCCAGCGCGCCAGCTCTGCACGGCTGGGATACCGGCCCGCCATGGCGACGGTCCCGTCGACCAGGACGAGCGGAAGGCCCTCTGATCCGGACACCTGCAGGAAGTCCAGCACGGCAGGGGTGCCGGCGAACTCCCCTGGCTCGCTGGCCAGGTTGAACCGCGTCACCGCGACACCCTGGTCCCGCAGCCAGTCGAGGTCGGCGGAGAACGTCACCAGCTCCTGCGGGACGTCCGGGCCGCACACCCCGGTGCTGCAGCACAGTGCCGGCTCGAAGACTGCGATGGTGCTCATCCGCCACGACCTCCCGCTATCGCATCGACAACCGTCGATATCGACAAGTGTCGATGCCTCGTGGACGCGAGGACAGGGACCAACGTCCTGTCCGGCGCACGGAAGGCCGGGCGGCCCGGTGGATGTCCTCGTCCCGTCAGTCCAGCGGCATCACGTGCTCGGTCAACCAGGCCTCGGCTCCTGCGAGGTTCGCGCCGCCGCGGTGGGCGATGTAGCCGTCGGGACGCACGAGGACGTGCACAACACCTCCGTCGGCGCCGAAGAGACGACGGGCCGTCCCGTCGACGTCGTGGACGACTCCTGCCCGCGCGTCGTCGGACAGCCGATGGACCGCGACGCCCGACCGGCTTGCCCGCGCCATGACCGTCTCGTCCGTCCATGCGCCTCGAGGGCCGAGCAGCAGGAGGTGGAACCCGGGCGATCCGAGGACGTGGTGCAGGGAGGTCGGTCGACCGTCGACCGTCACTCGAGCATCTGGGACCCGATCGCCCGCGCGCGGCCCGTGGCGTGGAGCCTCCGGGGCGTCGACCGACAGTGCGCTGTCGCGGTAGCGGATGTCGAGCTCGGTGACGAGGCGGACCCCTCGCGACCGGGCGACGGCGAGACGGAGCGCGAGCGGGACAAGAATCGGCGCCACCCTCCCCCGGGCGAACCGGAGGGGCGCGCTGGTCGAGGTCGCGATGCGGAAGGCCCGATCCGTGAAGCGCAGGACCTCGCGCCCGACCGGCGCCCGCTCGCCCTCGTAGGAGTCGAGCAGCACGCCGGACGCGGACCCGCGGGACGCCGCTGCCAGCTTCCACGCCAGGTTCGCGGCGTCCTGGATCCCGGTGTTCATCCCTTGCGCCCCGGCCGGGCTGTGGACGTGCGCCGCGTCGCCGGCCACGAACACCCGACCCGCCCGGTAGTGCTCCGCGCGGCGGTGGTGGATCCGGAACCTCGTCGTCCACGCGGGGCTGTGCAGCCAGACGTCGCCCCCGGCGTACGTGTCGCAGAGGATCTGCACGTCCGCCAGGGTCGGCGCCTCGTCGAGCAGGCCCGTCTCGTCCGGCCGTCGCATGGCGAGCATCCGCCAGGTCGTCGGACGTCCGAGCGGGAAGAAGAACAGCAAGCCCTGAGGCGTGACGAACGCGTGCGCGGAGCCCGGCGCGATCCCGTCCGCCTCGACGTCGGCCAGGACGAACGTCTGCGGATAGGCCGAGCCCCCGAAGCGGATACCGGCGAGCTGTCGCACCGAGCTGCGTTGCCCGTCGCACCCGACGACGAACCGAGCTCGACACCGTGACGATGCGCCGTCGGGTCCGGCGAGCTCGCAGGTGACCCCGTCGGCGTCCTGCCGCAGGTCGACGAGCTCGACCCGACGCTCGACCGGCACCCCTCGGGTGGCGAGGTGGGCGCCGAGGACCTCCTCGGTGACCGCCTGGGAGAGGAACAACAGGTACGGGTACGCGGTGTCGTCGAGCCCCAGCTCGAACAGGTTCGCCGCGACGGTGCGTCGCGGGAAGTGCATCACCACACGGACGCCGCGGTTGCCGCGTGCGACGAGCTCGGCGGTCACGCCGAGTCCCGCGAGGAGCTCGAGCGTGCGCGGCTGGATGGCCAGGGCTCGTGACTCGTGCACCCGGTCGGGAAGCCGGTCGACCAGACGGACCGATGCCCCCTCGGCGGTGAGGAAGGCAGCCAGCGCAAGTCCCGTCGGGCCGGCGCCCACCACGAGCACGTCGACCGAGGGCCCTGCGCTCGGCGCCGCCCGTTCGTCCACGCCTCCACGGTAGGCACGCCGTCACTCCCTGTCGCTACCCGCTGGGCCTACCGCAGAGCGACGTCGCTAGTCGAGCAGGTGGATCGCGAACGCGACCGCGAAGCCGAGCGTCGTCGCGATGCCGACCAGCTTGCCGCCCTCGTCGAACGCCTCGGGCATCATCGTGTTCGCCAGCATCGTGAGGATCGCGCCTGCCGCGAAGGTCAGGACGAACGCGAGCACCCCCGGGGACGCGTTCTGGAAGAGGCCGTAGCCGGCCGCAGAGGCAGCACCCGACACCAGCGCGATCGCCACCCACATCCACAGGATCCGGCCGCGTCTCCACCCGGCCGTCGCCAGGCCGGTCGTCGAGCCGATCGCCTCGGGCAGGTTGGAGATGAACACGGCCACGAGGTAGGCGGCACCGACCTCGCCCCCCTGGAAGATCGTCAGGCCGATGACCATCGACTCGGGGATGCCGTCGAGGACCGTCCCGAGGACGATCGCCAGGGCCGACCCGCTCTGCTGCCCACCGCTCACGTCCTTGCGGTCGCCGCCGCCGAACCGGCCGATGAGCAGGTCGCCGCCGAAGAAGACCAGGCAGCCCGCGAACAGACCACCGATCAGTGCGCCGTTCCCCGTCGAGGTGGCGGCCGCGACCTCCACCAGGTCGAACGCGACCGCGCTGATCAGGACCCCGGCGCCGAACGCCATGATCAGCCCGATGGTCCGCACCCGGATACGCAGGAACAGCGCCACGAGGGCGCCCACGACGAGCGAGCTGGCCGCGAGCAACCCCCAGCCGAACGCACCGAGCACGGGCTGCCTCCTCCCGGTGCACCGGGCACGGCGGCCGGGTGCGCACGTCCCGACGGTACGGGGTGCGCCGAGCTTCTCGCCCGCCAACAGCTCGCGAGACCCCGTCGTTGCGACCTCCTCGCGGCGCCTGACGCGTCGCCGTCGAGAGGATCGTTGCTTCCGGGACGAAGGCGGGTCCACGGATCCGGGACACCACTGCCCTGACGGGCGCAGGTCCGGCGGGGCGAAGGCTCCCGAGGCGATCGGGCATCGCTGGGAGCCGCGTCCCGCGGGTGCGACGATCGGACCATGGCCCAGCAGGTGCGCGGTCGTCGGGTGCTGCCGGTGGGGGCGATCGCGGTCCTCGTCGGGGTCCTGGTCGTCGTCGGCCTGGTCCTCGGGTTCCAGCGCTCGCTCGTGTTCGTGCCGGACCGGAGCGTCCCACCCCGGGTGTCGGAGGCGTTGCCGGGCGCGCAGGAGGTCTCCCTGCGCACCTCCGACGGCCTGCGGCTCACGGCCTGGTACCTGCCCGCGCCGGCGGGCTGCACCGCGACCGTGCTGGTCGCGCCGGGCAACGGCGGCCATCGCGGTACCCGCGTCCCGCTCGCCGCGGCACTGGCCGACGCCGGGTTCGGGGTCCTGCTCCTGGAGTACCGCGGCTACGGAGGCAACCCGGGGACGCCGTCGGAGGCCGGCCTCCTGCGCGACGCGCGCGCCGCGCGGACGTACCTGCTCGACGTCGGTGTCCCGGCGGCATCCCTGGTCTACCTCGGGGAGAGCCTCGGCGCGGCCGTGGCGGCCGGGCTGGCCGTCGAGCACCCGCCCGCAGCGCTCGTGCTCCGCTCGCCCTTCACGACGCTCGCCGAGGCAGCACGCGCGGCGTACCATGTGCCCGTCGGCCCGCTGCTCCTCGACCGGTTCGACGTCCGTGCCGCGGTGCGGCGGACGACCGTCCCGGTCGCCGTCGTCCTCGGTGCCGACGACGCGACCGTGCCGCCACGCCTGAGCCGGGAGGTCGCCGAGGTGGCCCGGACGGCGTCCCGGTCCGTCACCGAGGTCGTGGTCCCCCGGGCAGGTCACAACGACGCGGCACTGGCCTCCGGGTCGGCTCTGGTGGATGCTGTGGTGGACGTCGCAACCGCCGGCGCCGCCCCGCCGTGTCGGTGACGACCTGACAACGATCTCCCGTGTCGCCCGCGATGATGCACCGAGACGCCCCGCGGCGTGTCACCATCGGCGCGAGCACGGACGGCGCACGCGGGGACGCCGGGCGGTGACGCGGCGCCCGGTCCGGGTCGCCTGCAACCGGGCACGAGGACGACGCCCGACCGGCCGTGGCACGGCGCGCTGCGCCGTGGTCGCGGTGCGGACGGCGCGAAGGAGGAGATGTGGCACGAGCACGCCAACGCCGGTCCGGTGGCGCGCGCCCCGATCCAGGCGCCCAGCGGCGCCAGCCTGCGCGTCCCGCCGAGCAGGGGATCATCCCGGTGCTCGCCGAGGTCGCCGGGCAGGTCGACCGCGCGGTGCAGCGACCGCCGATGCGTCCGGCCGACCGGACGAAGTTCCAGGTCGTGGCACTGCTCGTGCGCGAGGAGCGCGCCCGGGTGATGGCCGACGGAGCCCTGGGCGAGTCGGGACGCGCCAAGCAGCTCAAGCGGCTCGACGGGGTGGCGACGCAGCTCGCCCGGACCGCAGCCCGCGACACGTCACTGCTCCAGCTGCTCGCCGAGGACGCCCGGGTCACGGACGCGGCGCGCGCCTACAAGGCGACCCTCATGCGCGCGGGCGGGCTGGAGCCCCCCGAGGAGCCGGCGCCCGTCGAGAAGCCGGCACCGGCGCTCACCGCCGCGAAGGTGGTGCCGAGGTCGGTCATCTCGCGTCAGCTGGCGAACCCGTTCCTGGCCCCGGACTTCGAGGCCGCGGCCCAGCGGACCGCCACGCAGGCCCGCCGGCTGGCCGGCTGGGAGCTCCTCGACCCGCTCTTCAACTCCTTCGAGCGCGCGGCCACCGGTGCGCCGGCCTGCATGACGCTGCCCGAGCCCCGCCCCGTGCCCACTCCCGCCGGCCGCGAGCTGATGCCGCACCAGGCCCAGGTGGTCACCGCGACGGCCCGAGGTCACCGCACGTTCCTGCTCGCCGACGAGCCAGGGCTGGGCAAGACCGCCCAGGCGCTGCTCGCCGCCCAGGCGGCCGACGCCTACCCGCTGCTGGTCGTGGTGCCGAACGTGGTCAAGACGAACTGGGCGCACGAGGTGGGGCTGTGGACGCCGTTCCGCCGGCCCACGGTGGTCCACGGCGACGGCGACCGGATGGACGGGTTCGCGGACGTCGTGATCGTGAACTACGAACTCCTGGACCGGCACGTCGGCTGGCTCGGCGACCTCGGTTTCCGCGGCATGGTCGTCGACGAGGCGCACTTCATCAAGAACAAGTCCTCGCAGCGCTCGCAGCACGTCCTGGCGCTCTCCGAGCGGATCCGCGCGCGCGTCGCCCGGCCGCTGCTGATGGCGCTGACCGGCACCCCGCTGATCAACGACATCGAGGACTTCCGGGCCATCTGGCAGTTCCTCGGCTGGATCGACGACGCGAAGCCGCTCGGACCGCTCATGGCGGCGCTCGAGGACTCCGGTCTCACCCCGGCCGACCAGGGGTTCTACACGGCAGCGCGGTCCGCCGTCATCGACATGGGCATCGTGCGTCGTCGCAAGGTCGACGTGGTCGCGGACATCCCCGCGCGCCGGGTGGCGGACCTGCCGGTCGAGCTCGACGGCGCGGCAGGCCGCTCGATCCGCGCCGCCGAGGCCGCGCTCGCAGCCCAGATGGTCGCCCGCTACCGGTCGGCCGTGGACGTGCGGTCCGGCGGCGCGGGCGAGGACGAGATCGACGACGAGCTCGTGCGCAGGGTCGCGGCGGCGGAGCTGAAGGACGCGAGCTCGAAGGCCGGCGGTGAGAACGTCTTCACGATGGTCCGCCGGATCGGCCAGGCCAAGGCCGGGCTGGCCGCCGACTACGCGGCGCAGCTCGCCCGCAACGTCGGCAAGGTCGTGTTCTTCGCCAAGCACGTCGACGTGATGGACCAGGCCGAGCAGACCTTCGCGGACCGCGGCATCCGGTACGCCTCGATCCGCGGCGACCAGACGACGAGGACGCGCAACAAGAACGTCGCCGCCTTCGTCGACGACCCGGATGTGCAGATCGTCGTGTGCTCCCTGACGGCCGCCGGCGTGGGGCTGAACCTCCAGGTCGCGTCCAACCTGGTGCTGGCCGAGCTGTCCTGGACCCACGCGGAGCAGACCCAGGCCATCGACCGGATCCACCGGATCGGCCAGGACGAGCCGGTCACCGCGTGGCGGATCATCGCCGCGCAGACCATCGACGCCCGGATCGCCGAGCTGATCGACAGCAAGTCGGGGCTCGCGGCCCGGGCGCTGGACGGTGCGGGGGACGAGGACCTCACCTCGTCGACCGACGTCCAGCTCGACGCCCTGGTCGGGGTGCTGAGGGACGCGCTCGCCGCAGAGGGCATGCGCTGATCCGGACCGTCGGAAACGGCTGGCGCGCCGGCCGACGCCAGGTGAGCATGGGTCGCATGTCCGCTCCGGCCGCTGCCGATCACTGATCTCGGGTCTGCCCACCTGATCGCGCCCGTCCCCACGACGGGTACCTGTGCGCGCCCCGACGGCCGGAAGCAGCCCCATGACCCTCCCTTCGTCGTGGGTCGAGATCGCGTGTGACGAGTCCGGGTTCTCCGGCAGCAACCTCCTCGACCCCCTCTCCCCCGTGCTCGTCCATGCGAGCACAGACCTGTCCCTGTCGGAGGCCACCGACGTGGTCGCCCTGCTGCGGTCGCCGCCCGGCGGCGCGTCCGAGTACAAGGCCGGGCGGCTGCTGCGGGCCGACCAGCGTCCGGCGCTGGAGTGGTTCCTCGCGACGCTGCGCGGCCGCGCCCACGTCCACGTCATCGACAAGACCGAGTTCGTCGCCGCCCGGGTGCTCGACCTGTTCGCGGAGGAACCGTCGTACGGAGCGGGCACGAGCCTGGGCCGCGACCACTCCGCCGCCGGGCACGCGCTCCGGAGCCACCCCGAGCTGCTCGCCGCGTTCGTCGACCTCGCCCGCACGAAGCGGCTCCGGTGGGTCGACCGCGACGCGATCGACCGGTTCGTGGCGGCGATGCCCGCCGACGTGCCGGCGCTGCGTGGGCTGACGCGCGCGCGGGTCGAGCGCGTGATGGGTCGGCTGGTCGACGGCGATCCTGCCTTCCCCCCGCCGTTGGAGCCGCTGGTGCCCGCCCTCGCCGAGACGCTGCTGTTCTGGAGCGCCCGGGCGCGGTCGGTCGCGGTCGTGCACGACGAGCAGAGCGCGTTGACCCCTGGCCGGGTGGCCGGGCTGGCGGCGTACCTCGCCCAGGCCGTCTCGCCGTCGCCCGCACCGTTGCGCTCGTTCCGGCAGGTCGACTCGCGGGACGACGCGCGCGTCCAGGTGGCCGATCTGCTCGCCGGGGTCGCCCGTCGGCGCCTCAGTCACCGGGCGGACAAGTAACAGTTACTTGCCAGTCAGTAACACTCGCCGTTACTGTGCCGCAAAACGGACAGGGTCGTCCGCACACGTGCGCAGCGTCGTGACACGTGTCACCGACCGAAGCTGTCCGCTCGCCGAACGGTTCCAGGAGGCAACGATGCATCCCGCACGCCCACGCACCGCCACCCATCGAGCACACACGCTCGCCGCGGCCCTCGGAGCCGCCGCCCTCGTCGCCGCCGGCCTGGTGGCCTCCACCTCGACCCCCGCCGAGGCCGCGATCGGCGACGTCATCTGGTCGCAGGAGTTCAACGGCTCCGCCGGCAGCGCCCCCGACTCCGCCGTCTGGAACTACGACACCGGGGCCGGCGGGTGGGGCAACGCCGAGCTGCAGAACTACACGACGTCCCGCAACAACTCCGCGCTCGACGGGCAGGGCAACCTCGTCATCACCGCCCGGCGCGAGGGCGACGGGTCGTACACGTCCGCGCGGCTGCAGAGCAACGACAAGGTCGAGGTGAAGTACGGCCGCGTCGAGGCCCGCATCCAGATCCCGCGCGGCCAGGGCATCTGGCCGGCGTTCTGGATGCTCGGCGGCGACTTCCCGCAGAACGCGTGGCCGTCGTCCGGCGAGATCGACATCATGGAGAACGTCGGCAAGGAACCGCACCGCATCTACGGCACGGTGCACGGCCCCGGCTACTCGGGCGGCAGCGGCATCACCGGCGCGTACCAGCACCCGCAGAACTGGTCGTTCGCCGACGCGTTCCACACCTTCGCCGTGGACTGGAAGCCCGGCTCGATCACGTGGTCCGTGGACGGGAACGTCTACCACCAGGTCACGACCGCCCGCGTCGGCGGTAACCCGTGGGTGTTCGACAAGGCGTTCTTCCTCATCCTCAACGTCGCCGTCGGCGGCCAGTGGCCCGGCTACCCCGACGGCTCGACCCAGTTCCCGCAGCAGATGAAGGTGGACTACGTCCGCGTCTACGACAACGGCTCTGGTTCGGGCGGCGGAGGCGGCGGAGGCGGCGGCTCCCTCCCCACGGGTACCGGCACGATCCGCGTCGCGAACTCCCTGTGCCTCGACGTGCCCTGGGCGCAGACCAACGACGGCAACCCGATCCAGGTCGTCGGCTGCAACGGCAACGCCGCCCAGCAGTGGACCCGTGGGTCCGACGGCACCGTCCGCGCACTCGGCAAGTGCCTCGACGTCAGCGGCGGCGGGACCGCCAACGGAACCGTCGTGCAGCTGTGGACGTGCAACGGCACCGGGGCCCAGAAGTGGACCTACGACTCCGGGACGCGCGCGCTGAAGAACCCCCAGTCCGGACGCTGCCTCGACGCCGTCGGCGGCACCCCCGTGCACGACGGGCAGCGCGTGAACCTGTGGGACTGCCACGGCGGCGCGAACCAGCAGTGGTACCTCTGACACGCTGACCTCGGAATGACGAAGCTCGGGGGCGACGGTCTGCACCGTCGCCCCCGAGCGTCAGATCAGCGGAGCCGCCTTACGAGCGGGTCCACTGCATGCTGGTCGCCGTGGTGCAGGTCCGCTGCTCCAGGGCAGCGCCGGCGGCGGTCGAGCCGTTGACCACCGTCAGACACTTGTTGCTGTTGAGGTTGACCAGCTGGGAGTAGCCGTCGCCGGTCGATCGCCAGGTGAACGCCTGGTTCGGGTTGGTGTGGCAGGTGTACTGGATCACGGCCGCGCCGTCGGCGGTGGACGCGCCGCTGACGTCGATGCACTTGCCGCTGTGCACGCTCTGCAGCCGCACGGTGCCGTTGCCGGCGTCGAGGAAGCGCCACTGCTGCCAGGCGGTGCCGCTGTTCGTCCACTGACCGATGACCGCGAGGTTGTCGAGGCTGGCCTGCTGGACGTCGATGACCTGCCCGCTGTTGCGGTTGGTGATCCGGTACGCCGTCGGGGTGGTGCTGCCCCCGCCACTGAACTGCCACCAGTTCACGTTGAACAGGTTGCCCGTGCCGCCGGCGAACCGCAGGTACAGGTCGTGCGTGCCGGTCGCCCCGGACACCGCACAGGTGGTCGTCGTCCAGGCCTGCCAGCCGCCGGTGCCTACGACGGTGCAGGTGCCGACGACCGGGCCGCTGGTGCCGTCGAGCCGCACCTCGATCCTGCCCCCGGAGGTTGCGGAGGCTACCCGTGCGGAGAACGAGGATGCCCCGGTGCCGAACGCGACGCCCTTGACCTTGACGTAGTCCCCGTTCTCGATGAAGCCGATGTTCATGCCGCCCTCGGTGGCCGGCTCCGTCTCGATGCCGGAGCCCCAGGCGATCGTCTCGGCCTCCTGCCGGACGTACGGGTCGAGCGTGCCCACACCAGGTGCGCCGGTGGACGTCATGTTGATGGTCGGGATGGTGCCGTCGGAGTTGTAGCTGAACTTCTCGACCGCGACGGAGCGCGTGTAGCCGCCACCTCCTGGCAGCGCCCCGTTGTGGTAGAAGAAGTACGACCCGCCCTTGAAGTCGATGACGCCGGCGTGGTTGGTGAAGCTGCTGCCCTGCGTCGGCATGATCGTCCCCCGGTACGTCCACGGCCCGGTGGGACCGGGCGACGTGGAGTAGCCGAGGAACTCCGAGCAGCACTTCGCCGCGAACACGTTGTAGTAGAGCCCGCCACGCTTGTAGACCCAGGGCCCTTCCTCGTAGAGCGTCGGACGGTTGGCGACGTTGCCGGTGCGGGTCCCGAACCCGGCGGTGGTCAGCGGGATCTTCGTCGCGCTGCCGGAGTACGAGATCATGTCGGCGTTGAGCTTCACGTACCAGAGGTTCGGGTTGCCCCAGTACAGGTACGCCTGCCCGTCGTCTTCGATCATGACGGTCGGGTCGATCTCGTTGGTACCCACCAGCGGGCGGCCGATGGCGTCGCGGAACGGGCCGGTCGGGCTGTCCGAGACGCCCACCCCGATGACCATCTGCCCGGTCGACCGCTGCCGCACGGGGACGTACCAGTAGTACTTCCCGTTGCGGGCGACGACCTGCCCGGCCCACGCGTTCAGGTCCGCCCACGAGAAGGTCGCGAGCGACATCGGGGAGCCGTGGTCCGTCCAGTTCACCATGTCGGCGGACGAGAAGACGCGCCACTCCTTCATCGTGAAGTACGTCGAGGCGTCCTCGTCGTGCCCCGTGTACAGGTACACCCGTCCGTCGACCACCAGCGGCGCCGGGTCGGCGGTGTAGAGGTGCTGGACGATCGGGTTGTCGGCCTGTGCCGGCGCTGCGGGCAGCAGCGTGACGGCGCAGACCAGCGCGGCAAGCACGGCGACGACGGACCGCAGCCTGGTCCTCGCACCTCGGACCTGGGCCGTCACGACTTGCTCCACCGCTGGTTGGTGCCGCCGTGGCACGACCAGAGGATCACGGGCGTGCCGTTCGCGGACGCGCCGCCGTTGACGTCGAGGCACAGCGACGGGAACCGGCCGTTGCTCACCGTGCCGTTGCTGTTGAACGTCCACTGCTGGTTGGTGCCGCCGTTGCAGTCCCAGATCTGCACACGCGTGCCGTTGACCGCGGTCAACGGGACGTCGAGGCACTTGCCGAGGACCTTCAGCGTCTGACCGTCCTGAGTGAACTGCTGGTTGGCGTTGGTGTGGCAGTCCCAGATCAACGTGCCGGTGCCGTTGGTGCTCGTGCCGCGGTCGACGTCGACGCACCGTCCGGCGGACGCGCTGCGCAGCCGGAACGTGGTGGGGGTCGGCGGGTCGACGATGCTGCCTCCGCTGACCCGGTAGACCACGGTGCCGTGCGCCGGGACGCTCGCGGAGATGGTCCCGGTGCTGGTCGAGGTCGCGTTGGTCCACGCGTCCTTCAGCGTGAACGAGCTGCCGCCCTTGCCGATCGCCGCCGCGGTGGTGGAGACCGTCGTGGTGGAGCTGCCCTGGTTGAACAGGGCGACGGCGACGTCACCGTTGGCCAGCGGCTTGGCGAGCACCCGACGCGTACCGTCGTTGGACACCTGGACCGCCTGCTTCCCGAGGGTGTCCTGGTTGATCGCGATGAGGTTGGCGTTCTTGAGGATGTCCAGCGTTCCCGAGCTGGCCGAGCGCAGGTCGTTGCCCATCATGAGCGGGGAGGCCATCACGGCCCACAGCGCGAAGTGGCTGCGCATCTCCGTGTCGGTCATGCCACCCCGGCCGACCTCCATCATGTCCGGGTCGTTGAACCCACCGGGTGCGGCGTAGCCGGCCATCGGCACGGTGACGTTGACGATGTTCTGGATGCCCATCGGGTAGCCGTTGGTCTGGCCGGTGTCCCAGGCGTTCGTGATGTCCTCGGTGGTCCGCCAGAGGTTCGCGACGTCGCTCCAGTTGCGCTGCGGCCCCGTCTTGGAGTGGATGCTGTTCGAGTTGATGCTGTAGACGATGGGCCGACCCGTGGCCTTGAGCGCGTCCCGCATGATGCTCAGCCGGGAGACCTGCTCCGAGATGCTGCCGGTGGGCGAGCACCAGTCGTACTTGAGGTAGTCCACACCCCAGGCGGCGAACTGACGGGCGTCCTGGTACTCGTGGTTGAGGCTTCCGGTGGAGCCGGGGTAGCTGTCGAAGTACTGCGCGCAGGTCTGGTCCAGCGGTCCCTGGTAGATGCCGAACAGCAGCCCGCGGGCGTGCAGGTAGTCGCCGAGCGCCCTCATGCCGCTCGGGAACCGCTGCGGGTCACCCTGCAGGTTGCCCTGCCCGTCACGGTTGGGGTTGAACCAGCAGTCGTCGACGACGACGTACTTGTAGCCCAGGTCCCGCAGGCCGGTGCTCACGATCGTGTCGGCCATCTGGCGGATGAGGGTCTCGTTGATGTTGCAGCCGAACGTGTTCCAGGTGTTCCAGCCCATCGGGGGCGTCCGTGCAACACCGTTGTCCAGCGCCTGGGCCGGTCGAGGGGTCACGACCGCCTCGGTCGTCACCGTGGCGAGCGTGAGCGCCAGGACGCCGAGGACGGCGGCGAACCATCTCTTGCGTGTACGCATGTGCATCTCCTTGCTCCGGGGACGTCCGCGGTGCCGGGAGCTCGCCGGCACGGCGTGTCCTGTGCGGCGATGGCGTCGTTGCCAGCGCGACGCGGCGATGTTATCGCTAACATTTATCGATAAACCGTTTAAGTTGCGCAACTTCCTCGACGTCCGAGGCCGGCACGCCTTCGTCTGGACGGGCAACCCGGGGAGCGGGAGCATCGCGACATGGCGATCCACCACCAGCTCAGGTCCTCGGGTGACCCGTACTTCGCGCACGAGACATACCGCCACCTGCGCACCATGCTCGTCGCGCTCCCCGTGCTCCTGCTCCTCGGCCTCGTCGGCGCAGCGTTCGCCTTCGGTCTCGACTCCATCCAGGGCTCCATCAGCGCGTACTACCTGGGCCCGATGCGGGACGTCTTCGTCGGCTGCATGGTCGGGATCGCGGTGTGCCTCGTCGCCTACCGGGGTGAGGCCCTCGAGGACTACGCCCTGAACCTCGCCGGCTTCTACGCGCTGTTCGTCGCGTTCGTCCCGACGCAGCTGGCGCACTCGCTCGCGAAGCTCGAGACGGAGCAGGAGCGGGCCGACGTCGTCACCTCCCTGCGTGTCACCGTCACCGCCGTCCTGCTGGTCACCGCCGCGTTCCTCGTCCTGGAGGCGAAGACCGGTCACTGGCCGTACCGCGAGCTGCGCAAGAACACCGTGACCAGGTGGTTCTTCCGGATCTCCACCGTCCTCGCGGTCGCGTTCCTCGTGCTGCTCGTGTGGCGCACCGTCGAGGGGACGACCTTCGACAACGTCCACCTCGCGGCCGCCCTGCTGCTCGTCGCCAGCATGGCGACCGCCGTCGCGAGCTACGCCTGGCCCGCACCGACCGGCTCGCTGCGCCCACCCACGGCGGGGTCGAGGAGGCGCAGGGAGTCCGGGAGCACGGGCGACGGCACGGGCACGTACCAGTGGATCTTCTGGCTCATGGTGGTCGGCGGGATCGTCATCGCCGTCGTCGCCAAGCTGGTGTTCACCTCGGAGTACGCGGTGATCATCGCGGAGCTGTGGGAGCTCGGGTTGTTCGTCGCGTTCTGGCTCATCCAGACGATCCAGAAGTGGGAGCCGCCGACGGCCGGAGAGCTGCAGCAGGCGACGGAGGGGGCGACCGGGGGCGCCTGACCCGTGTGGGGGATGCGTCGCCCGCGCTTCTGGCGTAGAACGGATCGCATGTTCGAAGAGGGTCAGCTGTACGCCCCCGTCACCGCGGACGAGGACGGCAAGGCCACCGTGCACCTCGCGGACGACCACCCGGGCGCCAACGACGACGCCTACCGCCGGCGCCGGAACGAGATCGCCGCCCCGGCACTCGCCTGGCAGCCCGGCGACCCGGTGCCGCGCGTCGACTACACCGACTCCGAGAACGCGATCTGGGAGACGGTCTGCCGCGAGCTCGCGCCGAAGCACGAGCGCCTCGCGATCCGCGGCTACCTGGAGGGCAAGGAAGCCCTCGCGCTGCCCACCGACCACGTGCCGCAGCTGGACGAGGTCAGCGCGGGCCTGGACCCGATCAGCGGGTTCCGGCTCCACCCGGCCGCGGGGCTCGTGCCCCTCGACGTCTTCTACGGGTCGCTCGCGGACGGGGTGTTCCACTCGACCCAGTACCTGCGCCACCCGTCGCAGCCGCTGTACACGCCGGAGCCGGACATCCTCCATGAGGTCGTGGGGCACTGCAATCTCCTGGCGAACCCCGCGATCGCCGAGGTCAAGCGCCGTGCCGGGGAGGCTGCGCGCCGGTGCGAGACCGCCGAGGGACTGCAGTACGTGGCCGACGTCTTCTGGTTCACGATCGAGTTCGGCGTCATGTACGAGGACGGCGAGCTGCGTGCCTACGGAGCCGGTCTGCTCTCCTCCTACGGCGAGATCGAGGAGTTCCGCGGCGCCGACATCCGTCCGGTGGACTTCGACCAGATGGCCACGCTCGCCTACGACATCAGCCACTACCAGCCGATCCTGTTCGCGTGCGACGGCATGAGCGAGCTCACCGACCGGGTGGCGGGATTCTTCGCCGAGTTCGACGACGAGGTGGCGGCCCGGCTCGTGCCGCGGAACTCCGCCTAGACGAGCAGGTGCTGCCGGAAGAACGCGGCGAGCTCGTCCGTCGCGTCGAGCGGCAGGACCGCCGCGACGTAATGGTCGGGCCGGACGACGACGACGCAGCCGCCACGGTCGACGCCGCGCAGGTCGAAGATGTCGTCGACCGGGTCCGTGGCGAAGACGTTCTCGTAGTCGATGAGCTCGAACGGGCCGGTGCGCGGCAGGAAGAGCGGCGGGACGGTCGCGATGTCGACGTCGACGTGCCGCTGCTGGTGGACGACCTTGATGTCGAGGACGTCGCGCGCGGGGGCCTCGGGTGAGCTCGCCATCCACTCGGCCCACGTGCGGACTGCGGAGGCGTCGGAGTCGGCGAACGCGTACAGCCGCCAGCGTCCGTCGGCCCGGTGCTGGTGGCCCAGGTGCAGGGGGTTCGCGTCGGCGACGCGGACGACGGGCGCGGACTTGAACCGCTTCCCGACGGGGAAGCCGGTGGCGAGCGCCTGGTGGACCGGTTCGGCGACGACCATCGACGGCGGGTACTGCGTCATGAACCCGAAGAGGAACTCGGTGGTCCGCACGTAGAACTCGGCGAGCCGACCGGGGTCGCCCAGCTCCTCCGGCGTCTTCGCCATGAGGGTGGACCACTCCTTGTCGAAGTCGATGAGGTTCTGCGCGACCACCTGCCGCTCGGCGGAGTACGTGGCGAGCAGGCTCTCGGGGCTGCGACCCGACAGCACGTACCCGAGCTTCCACGCCAGGTTGAACCCGTCCTGCATGGACACGTTCATGCCCTGGCCGGCCTTGGCGCTGTGGGTGTGGCACGCGTCCCCGGCGATGAACACGCGGGGCGTCCGCGTGCCCGACTCCCCCGCCGGGACGTCGTCGAACCGGTCGGTGAGCCGGTGTCCCACCTCGTACACGCTGTGCCAGGCGACGTCGCGCACGTCGAGCGTGTACGGGTGCAGGATCGCGTTCGCCTTGGCGATGATCTGCTCGATCGTGGTGCTGCGGACCTCGTGGTGGGCGTCGGGGTCGATCTCGCCGAGGTCCACGTACATCCGGAACAGGTGGCCGCCCTCGCGTGGGATGAGCAGGATGCTGCCGCCCGCACCGGACTGGATCGCGCACTTGAGGCGGATGTCCGGGAAGTCGGTGACCGCGAGGACGTCCATGACGCCCCAGGCGTGGAACGCCGAGTTGCCCTCCATGGTGCAGCCGATCGCGCTGCGCACCTTGCTCCGAGCACCGTCCGCTCCCAAGACGTACTTGGCTCGCACCACCTTCTGCTGCCCTGCCCGCACGAGGGTGACGTCGACATGGTCGTCGGACCGCACCAGACCTTCGAACTCGTAGCCGTAGTCCGGCACCATCCGGGTCGGGGCGTTCGCCATGTACTCGGCGAAGTAGTCGAGCACGCGGGCCTGGTTCACGATCAGGTGCGGGAACTCGCTGATGCCGCCGGGGTCGTCGGCGGGCCGTTCGCCCCGCACGATGCGGGACGGGTCCGTGGGGTCCGGGTGCCAGAAGCACATCTCGGTGATGCGGTAGGCCTCCTCGGCGATCCGCCCGGCGAACCCGAACGCCTGGAAGGTCTCGACGCTGCGCGCCTGGATGCCGTCCGCCTGCCCGATCGGGAGCCTCCCCGCACGGCGCTCGACGATCCGGGTGGTGACCTCGGGGAACTGGGACAGCTGCGCGGCGGCGATCATCCCCGCCGGCCCGGTGCCCACGATGAGGACGTCGACCTCGTCGGGAAGCTCGTCGGGGCGGTCGATGCCGACGCCTGCCGCGGGCTGGACGCGCGGGTCGCCGGAGACGTAGCCGTGGTGGTGGAACTGCATGGACTCCCCTGACGCCGCTGTCGAGGTGGTGCAGATCGTATATTATCCCTACCGAGCCGCAACGACGCGGTCACCCCGGTCCGAGAGGCCCCGCTCCATGCCGACGGTTTCCGCGCACGTCGCGATCACGCTCGCCGCCCACGTCGACCACGTCTTCGGGGTCATGGGCAACGGCAACGCGTACTTCCTCGACGCCCTGACGTGCCAGACCGGCGCCACCTTCACACCCGTGCGGCACGAGGCCGGCGCCGTCGTCGCCGCCGACGCCTTCCACCGGGCGTCCGGTCGGCTCGCCGCGGCCACGACGACCTACGGGGCGGGGTTCACCAACACCCTCACGGCGCTCGCCGAGGCCGTGCAGGCCCACGTGCCGCTCGTCCTCGTCGTCGGCGACGAGCCGACCTCGGGGCCGCGACCCTGGGACGTCGACCAGATCGCGATGGCCTCGGCGGTCGGTGCCCGCACCTACACCGTGGGTCGCGCGGATGCCGCCGCGACCACCGTCATCGCCGTCGAGCACGCGCTGACCTACCGGGTGCCCACCGTCCTGGCGATCCCCTACGACGTCGCGACCCTCGACACCGGGCCCGTGCCCGAGACACCCGCACCGCGGCTGCCCGCGCCGCTCGCCGTGCGCGGGGCGTTCGCCGACGGCGTCGTGCGGGAGATCGCCGCCGCCCTCGCCACGGCACGTCGGCCGCTGCTCCTCGCCGGGCGGGGCGCCTGGGTGGCCGGCGCGGGCGAGGCCCTCGGCGCCGTCGCCGACGCCACCGGTGCGCTGACCGTCACGACGGCGCTAGGTCGCGGGATCTTCCCGCGGTCGGAGTTCGACCTGGGGGTCGCGGGCGGGTTCGGGACCGAGGGCGCGATGGAGCTCGTCCGGGCGGCCGACGTCGCGGTCGTCGTCGGCGCGTCCCTCAACCAGTTCACGATGCGGTTCGGCGAGCTGTTCGCGCCAGGGTGCCGGGTGTTCCAGGTCGACGTCGCGCCGGCGGCGACGCACCCGCACGTGGGCGGGTACGTCCGAGGCGACGCCTGCGTCGTCGCCGAGTCGATCCTCAAGGAGCTGTCCGACGTCGTGCCCAGCGGGTGGCGCGAGTCCGTCGACCTCACGACGGCCAGGCGGCACGAGCCCGGCGACGGGATCGCCGCGGACGGGCGGCTCGACCCGCGCTCCGCGGCCGCGCGCCTCGCGGAGCTGCTGCCCGAGGACCGTGTCGTCGTCTCGGACGGCGGGCACTTCCTGGGCTGGTCCAACATGTACTGGCCGGTGTCGTCGCCCGACCGGATGGTGATGGTCGGCACCGCGTTCCAGGCGATCGGGCTCGGCTTCCCCAGCGTGATGGGGGCGGCCCTCGCGCGCCCCGAGGCGACGGTGGTCCTCACGACCGGCGACGGTGGCGGGCTGATGGCCCTGTCCGACCTCGAGTCGGCGGTGCGGGTCGCAGCCGGACGTGGGATCGCGGTCGTGTGGAACGACGGGGCGTACAGCGCGGAGATGCACCTCTACGGGCGCAAGGGGCTGGCGCAGGAGCCGATGCTCATCCCCGACGTCGACTTCGCGGGAGTGGCCACCGCCCTCGGTGCCCATGGCGTGATCGTCCGGTCCGTCGACGACCTCGACGTGCTGACGCAGTGGCGAGCCCGACCGGAGGGCGAACGCCCGTTCCTGCTGCTCGACCTGCGGGTCTCCGGCACCGTCGTCGCACCGTTCTGGGAGGAGATCTCCCAGGCGAGCGGCTGACCCCGGGACCGACGGACACTCACGTGAGGACGCACATGACCGACGACAGCACGGACCCGAGGTTCGCCGGCCTGCCCGGACGGCCCGGCAAGATCGTGGCGATCCACCTCAGCTATGCCTCGCGTGCCGACCAGCGCGGCCGCCGCCCCGCGCACCCGTCGTACTTCTTCAAGCCGTCGAGCTCGGTGGCGCCCTCCGGCGGCACCGTCGAACGGCCGCCCGGCACGGAGCTGCTCGCGTTCGAGGGCGAGATCGCCCTCGTCATCGGCACCACCGCACGGCGCGTCCCCCTCGACCGCGCCTGGGACCACGTCGCGTGGGTCACGGCCGCGAACGACCTCGGTCTCTACGACCTGCGCGCGAACGACAAGGGTTCCAACGTCCGGTCCAAGGGGGGCGACGGGTTCACCCCCGTCGGGCCCGACCTCGTCGACGCCCGCGCGGTCGTCCCGGACGCCCTGCGGCTGCGCACCTGGGTGAACGGCGAGCTCCGCCAGGAGGACACCACGGCGGGCCTGCTCTTCACGCTCCCACAGGTGGTCGCCGACCTCTCCCAGCACCTCACGCTCGAGCCGGGCGACGTCATCCTCACCGGCACCCCCGCCGGGTCGTCGGTCGTCGTCCCCGGGGACGTCGTCGAGGTCGAGGTCGACGCGCCGGACGCACCCGGTGCGCCGACGTCGGGCCTGCTCGTCACGACCGTCACGCAGGGCGAGCGCGCGTTCGACGGCGAGCTCGGGTCGTTGCCCGCCGTCGACGACGTCCAGCGTGCTGAGGCGTGGGGCGTGGAACCCGCACCCGCACGGTTCCGCCTCACCGCGGAGCTGCGCGACAAGCTCGCGCGGGCCCCCGTCGCCGGGCTCAGTGCCCAGCTGCGCAAGCGCGGCCTGAACACGGTGACGGTCGACGGTGTCCGGCCGACCCACCCCGATGCCAAGCTGGTCGGCACGGCGCGCACCCTGCGGTTCGTGCCGGGCCGCGAGGACCTGTTCGCCCGTCACGGCGGCGGCTACAACGCCCAGAAGCGCGCGTTCGACACCGTCGACGAGGGCGAGGTCATCGTCATCGAGGCGCGCGGCGAGGCCGGGTCGGGCACGTTCGGCGACATCCTCGCCCTGCGCGCGCACGCGCGCGGCGCCGCGGGGATCGTCACCGACGGCGGGGTCCGCGACCACGCCGCCGTCGCCGCCGTCGGCATCCCGGTCTGGTCGGCGGGTGCGCACCCCGCCGTCCTCGGCCGCCTGCACGTGCCGTGGGACGTCGACGTCGCGGTCGCGTGCGGTGGGACGACCGTCGAGCCCGGCGACGTCGTCGTCGGGGACGGGGACGGGGTCGTCGTCATCCCGCCGGCGCTCGTGGAGGAGGTGGTCGACGCCGCCCTCGCCCAGGAGGAGGAGGACGGCTGGATCGCGGAGCAGGTCGCCGCCGGGCACCCGCTCGACGGCCTCTTCCCCCTGGACGCGCAGTGGAGAGCGAGGTTCGACGCATGGCGCGAGAACCGGTGAGCGAGTCGGCGACGCGGAGCAAGTCGCAGCACGCGTACCACGCGCTCAAGGAGCGGATCGCGGCCGAGGAGCTCACGCCCGGGCACCGCCTGGTCCTCGCGTCGGTCGCGAACGAGCTCGGGATGAGCGTCGTGCCGGTACGCGAGGCGATCCGCCGCCTGGAGGCCGAGGGCCTGGTGACGTTCGAGCGGAACGTCGGTGCGCGGGTGTCGATGATCGACGACTCCCAGTACCGGCACGCCATGGAGACGCTCGCACTCCTCGAAGGAGCGGCTACCGCGCTCGCTGCCCGGCACCTGACCGCCGACGACCTCCGGCCGGCGCGCGAGCTGAACCGTCGCCTCGTCGAGTCTCTCGACGACTTCGACCCGCGGCTCTTCACCTCGCTGAACCACGAGTTCCACGCGGTGCTCTTCGCCGCCTGCCCGAACCCGCGCCTGCTCGCCCTCGTCGAGTCGGAGTGGGTCCGGCTCGGTCACCTGCGCGACTCGACGTTCAGCTTCGTGCCCGGCCGCGCCCAGGAGTCGGTGCGCGAGCACGAGTCGCTGCTCGACCTCATCGAGACCGGCGCCCCGCTGGCGGACATCGAGCGCGCGGCCCGCTCGCACCGCTCGGCCACGCTCGCCGCCTACCTCAGCCACGAGCACCCCGACGACGTCACGACCACTCTCTGAGAGGCGAGCCCCATGCCTGCCGACCTTCCCGACCGCCTCCAGCACTACGTCGGGGGCGAGCACGTCGACTCCGCGGACGGTGCGACGTTCGCGGTCCTCGACCCGGTGTCGAACAAGACGTACCTGCACGCCGCCGCCGGGAAGGCGGCCGACGTGGACCGGGCCGTCGCGGCGGCGCGAGTCGCGTTCGAGGACGGTCCGTGGCCGCGGATGCTGCCGCGCGAGCGCTCGCGGGTCCTGCACCGCGTCGCCGACATCGTCGAGTCACGTGACGCCCGGCTCGCCGAGCTGGAGTCCTTCGACTCCGGGCTGCCGATCACGCAGGCGCTCGGCCAGGCACGCCGGGCCGCCGAGAACTTCCGGTTCTTCGCCGACCTGGTGGTCGCGCAGACCGACGACGCCTTCAAGGTGCCCGGGCGGCAGCTCAACTACGTGAACCGCAAGCCGATCGGCGTCGCCGGGCTCATCACCCCCTGGAACACGCCCTTCATGCTCGAGTCCTGGAAGCTCGGACCCGCGCTGGCCACGGGCAACACGGTCGTGCTCAAGCCCGCGGAGTTCACGCCGCTGTCGGCATCCCTGTGGGCCGGGATCTTCGAGGAGGCCGGCGTCCCTCCGGGGGTGTTCAACCTCGTGCACGGGCTGGGCGAGGAGGCGGGCGACGCGCTGGTCAAGCACCCGGACGTCCCGCTGATCTCGTTCACGGGCGAGAGCCGGACCGGGCAGCTCATCTTCGCCAACGCGGCGCCGCACCTGAAGGGGCTGTCGATGGAGCTCGGGGGCAAGTCCCCCGCCGTCGTGTTCGCCGACGCCGACCTCGACGAGGCGATCGACGCGACGATCTTCGGGGTGTTCTCGCTCAACGGCGAACGATGCACGGCAGGCAGCCGGATCCTCGTCCAGCGCGAGATCTACGACGAGTTCGTCGAGCGCTACGCCGCGCAGGCGGCCCGCGTGGTGGTCGGCCCGCCGCACGAGCCGAGCACGGAGGTCGGCGCCCTCGTGCACCCGGAGCACTACGCGAAGGTCATGCACTACATCGAGATCGGGAAGACCGAGGGGCGCCTCGTCGCCGGCGGCGGCCGGCCCGACGGCTTCCCGACCGGCAACTACGTGGCACCGACCGTGTTCGCCGACGTCCCGCCGGACGCCCGGATCTTCCAGGAGGAGATCTTCGGACCGGTCGTCGCCATCACCCCGTTCGACACCGACGAGGAGGCCCTCGCGCTGGCCAACGGCGTCGCGTACGGGCTGGCGGCCTACGTGTGGACCAACGACCTGCGACGGGCGCACACCTTCGCCCAGGCCGTCGACGCGGGCATGGTCTGGCTCAACAGCAACAACGTCCGCGACCTGCGCACGCCGTTCGGCGGGGTCAAGGCCTCCGGGCTCGGCCACGAGGGCGGGTACCGCTCGATCGACTTCTACACGCACCAGCAGGCCGTGCACGTCACGCTCGGCGGCATGCACCACCCGACCTTCGGCAAAGGACACTGACGTGAGCGCCACCCCGATCACCCCCGGCGGGCCCGAGCCCGTCGTGACCGACGAGGACCCCATCCGGGCGGCCGACCGCATCCCGACGCCGACGTCCCCGCCACCGGACATCCTGCGCGCCGCGTCGATGGAGCTCGTGGTGATGGACCTCGCGGCGTCGCGGAACTTCTACGTCGACGTCCTCGGCCTCGTCGTGACGGAGGAGGACTCCGACACGGTCTACCTGCGCAGCCACGAGGAGTTCATCCACCACAACCTCGTCCTGCGGACAGGGCCGGTGGCGGCGGTCGCCGCGCTGTCCTTCCGGGTCCGCGCCCCCGAGGACCTCGACAGGGCGGTCGCCTTCTACCGCGAGCTCGGGTGCCGGACCGAGCGGCGGGTGGACGGCTTCGTCCGGGGCCTCGGCGACTCGGTCCGCGTCGAGGACCCGCTCGGGTTCCCGTACGAGTTCTTCCACCACGTCCAGCACGTCGAGCGGCTCGCGTGGCGCTACGACCTCTACACGCCGGGCACGCTCGTCCGCATCGACCACTTCAACCAGGTCACCCCCGACGTGCCCCGAGCCGTGGCCCACCTGGAGGACCTCGGGTTCCGCGTGACCGAGGACATCCAGGACGAGGCCGGCACCACCTACGCCGCGTGGATGCGCCGCAAGCCCACCGTCCACGACACCGCGATGACCGGCGGCAACGGTCCCCGCCTGCACCACGTCGCCTTCGCGACCCACGAGAAGCACAACATCCTCGCGATCTGCGACAAGCTCGGCGCGCTGCGGATGTCGGACCGGATCGAGCGAGGCCCCGGCCGCCATGGCGTCTCCAACGCGTTCTACCTGTACCTGCGCGACCCCGACGGGCACCGCATCGAGATCTACACGCAGGACTACTACACGGGCGACCCCGACAACCCCGTGGTCACGTGGGACGTCCACGACAACCAGCGCCGCGACTGGTGGGGCAACCCGGTGGTCCCCTCCTGGTACACCGAGGCGTCGCTCGTCCTCGACCTGGACGGCGTCCCGAAGCCTGTCGTCGCGCGCACGGACACCAGCGAGATGGAGGTCACCATCGGCGCCGACGGGTTCTCCTACACCCGCAAGGGGGACGCCCCCGACGAGCTGCCGAGCTGGAAGCAGGGCGAGTACAAGCTGGGGCACCAGCTGTGACGCTCCCCGCCGAGACCCTCGCCGCGATCGCCGACGAGCTGGCCGCCGCCGAGCGGGACCGGACCACGGTGCCGCTCCTGACCGCGCGCCATCCCGGCATGACCGTCGAGGACGCGTACGCGGTGCAGGGCGAGTGGCGACGCCGGGGGGTGGCCGCCGGTCGCCGGCTGGTCGGCCACAAGATCGGGCTGACGTCGAAGGTGATGCAGGTGGCGACGGGCATCGACGAGCCCGACTACGGCACGATCTTCGCCGACATGGTCTATGAGGACGGTGCGGTGATCGAGCACGGCCGGTTCTCGAACGTCCGCATCGAGGTCGAGCTCGCATTCCGCCTGGCCGAGCCGCTCGAGGGCCCGGACGTGTCGCTCGAGGACGTCCTCGCGGCCACCGAGCACGTCGTGCCCGCGCTGGAGATCCTGTCCTCCCGCATCGCGCTCGAGGGCCGCACGATCGTCGACACGATCAGCGACAACGCGGCGATGGGGGCGATGGTCGTCGGCGGGGCGCACGTGCGGCCCGACGAGGTCGACCTGCCCTGGGTCGCCGCCGTGCTGCGCCGGAACGGGACCGTCGAGGAGTCCGGCGTGGCGGGTGCCGTGCTCGACCACCCGGCCCGCGGGGTCGCCTGGCTGGCCAACAAGCTGGCTCAGCACGGCGACCGGCTCGAGGCCGGCGAGCTCGTGCTCGCGGGCTCCTTCACCCGCCCGATGTGGGTGCACCCGGGCGACACCGTGCTGGCCGACTACCGCGACCTGGGGACGATCACATGCCAGCTCACCTGACGCCGACGTTCCGCGACGCCCTTGCGGCCTCCCCGCGGACGCTGGTCGGCATGTGGGTCTGCTCAGGCAGCCCGCTGGTCGCGGAGATCTGCGCGGGTTCCGGCCTCGACTGGCTGCTGATCGACATGGAGCACTCGCCCAACGGCCTGGAGTCGGTGCTCGCGCAGCTCCAGGCGGTCGCCGCGTACCCGCCCACCCCGGTCGTGCGGGTACCTGCCAGCGACGTGGTCACCATCAAGCAGGTCCTGGACCTCGGGGCGCAGAACCTGCTCGTCCCCATGGTGTCGTCCGCGGACGAAGCCAGGGCCGCTGTCGAGGCCGTGCGCTACCCGCCCCGCGGCCGTCGGGGCGTCGGGTCGGCGCTGTCCCGCTCCGCGCGGTGGAACCGGGTCGACGGGTACCTGGAGCACGCCGACGAGCACGTGTCGCTGTTCGTGCAGATCGAGACGGTCGAGGGTGTGGCCGCCGCGGGAGCCATCGCGGCCGTCGACGGCGTGGACGGCGTCTTCGTGGGGCCGTCCGACCTCGCCGCCTCGATGGGGGTGCTCGGGCAGCAGGGCCACCCGGACGTCGTCGCCGCGGTCCTGCGCACGGTCGAGGCCGTGCGCGCGACGGGCACGCCCGTCGGGGTGAACGCGTTCGACCCCGCCCTCGCACGCACCTACGTCGACGCCGGCGCCGCGTTCGTGCTCGTGGGCGCCGACGTGACGCTCCTCGCGCACGGGTCCGAGGCGCTCGCCGACCGGTTCGCTCCGCCTGCCGTCGACCCCGACGGGCCGGCCTCGTGACGCGGTGCTCTCGGTAGGGTCAGGTATGAGCGTCGTCGACCACCTCGCCCCGATGCTGGGCCGCTGGCAGGGCACGAACCGCCTCCGGCTCATGCCCACCGACGAGTACCAGCCCTCGACCGCGACCGCCACGGTCACGGTCACCGCGGTCCGCTTCGTCTCGATCGCCTACACGTGGTTCGACGGGGACACCCCGCAGGACGGGCTCCTCCTGCTCGGCGGCGAGGTGGAGGCCGACGGCGCGTCCGGCGTGTGGGTGGACTCCTGGCACACGGGCCCGACGTGGATGACCTTCACCGGCGGCACCGCCGACGGTGACGAGCTGCAGCTCCGGGGCTCCTACCCGGCGGAGTCGGGGCCGGACTGGGGCTGGCACATCCACGTGCGGCCGCGGGAGGCCGTCATCACCATGCACAACGTCGTGCCCGGACATGAGCCGTACCAGGTGGTCGAGCTCGCGCTGGAACCCGCCTAGCGTCCCGTCAGCCGCGCGGCAGGACGGTCAGGACACGGACCAGGTGGTCGTGGAACTCGTGCATGTACCCCCGCAGGAACTCGGCCGTCGCCTCGTCCCGGACCGTGCCGTCCGGGGCGAACACGTCGGGCGAGTAGTGGATGTACGCCTCGGGCGAGGTCATCTGGCGCGCGTTGCAGAAGCTCAGGACCGCGCGCAGGCTCTGCTGGCCCACCGCGGTGCCGATCGAGCCGACGGACGCACCGATCACAGCGGCCGGCACGTGGTCGAACGAGTTCTGCCCCCAGGGCCGCGACGCCCAGTCGATGGCGTTCTTCAGGGCACCCGGGATCGACCGGTTGTACTCCGGCGAGACGAACAGGACGGCGTCCACGCCGGCGATCGCCTCCTTGAGAGCGCGCGCCTCGGGCGGGTAGTCCGCGTCGTAGTCGGGGCTGTACAGCGGGAGGTTCCCGATGGGCAGCTCGATGAACTCCAGGTCGTCGGGCGCGAGCGCGATGAGTGCCTTGGACAGGACCCGGTTGATGGACGTGGACGAGAGGCTGCCGACGAAGTACCCGACGGCGTAGGTGCGCGACATGGGTGGTCCGTTCCCGGCGACCGCAGGTCGTGAGCCCGGTCGTCGATGTCGACGAGTGGCTGGTCCCACCACGGTAGGACCGGCACCGGCGTCGTGCGACCGAAGTCGGACATACCACCGGCGGGTTGGGCGCCGAATCACGAACCCGCTGGTCAGGGCCGCGGTACGCTCACCGCAGATCTGCACGGTGCTGACCTCCCGTAGGCGCCAGCTCCCACCTCGTCGTTGTGCCCAGGAGGCTCGATGGCTGTCCGAGCGGAACGGACCCGCAGGAGGGTGGACGGGCTCGTTCGCGTCTGGTCGTCAGCGGCCGGCGCCCCCCGGCTCCGCCGACCGACCGACATCCTCCTGCTCGTCGTCTCCATCCTGGCCCTCGGCGTGCTCGCCCTGGCCGCGCCGGGGCCCACCGGTGCCGACGACGCGCTGGCCACGTTCCTTGCCTGGCTGCAGCCGTTGTTCGGCTGGCTGTGGAGCGTCGTCTACGCCGTCATGACGCTGTGGGCGGTCGGGGTCGTCCTGCTCGCCGCGGCGAGCCGGGGGCGGCGCAAGCTCCTGGTCGACCAGGCGACCGCCTCAGCGCTCGCCTTCGGCGCCTCGATCGGGGTCGGCGCTCTGGCCGGGACCCATCCGTCGGACATCGTCGACGGCCTGGTGTCGTCCGGCCCCCCGGTCGTCTACGTCGCGAGCCGGGTCGCCGTCCTCACCGCGATCATCGTGACCGCGTCGCCGCACCTCGCCCGGCCGTGGCGCTACGCGAGCCGCGTGGTCATCGCCCTGGGCGCGCTGGCGGCGATCGGCCTGAACGCGACGAACCTCCTCGGGGCGAGCGCCGGCATCGCCGTCGGGATCGCGGCCGCGGCGATCACCCACCTCGTCCTGGGGTCGCCGCAGGGGCGCCTGACTGACGCGCAGGTGCAGGTCGCGCTCGCCGACCTCGGCGTGCCGACCACCGAGGTGTCGGCGTCACCGGACCCGACGGCCGTGAACCTGCTGGTCGCCCGCACGGAGCAGGACAGCGCGCTGCGGGTCACGGTCTACGGGCGCGACGCGTGGGACAGCCAGCTCGTCGGGTCGCTGTGGACGGCCCTGACCCGCCGCGGCGAGCGCGCACAGATCTGGGGCACGCGACGGTCCCGGGTCGAGCACGAGGCCCTCTTCACGCTGCTGGCGTCGAAGGCGGGGGTCGCGACGCTCGACGTCGTCGCGGTCGGCGTGGCGGACCAGGGCGATGCCCTGCTGGTGACGACCAGCCCGCGCTCGTCGCTGGCCGACCTGGATGCCGGGACCCTCGACGACGGGCTGCTCGCCGGCATGTGGCGAGCGGTCGTGGGGCTGAACCGGGCCGGCATCGCGCACGGACGGATCGACAGCAGCCGAGTGGTCGTCCGGCTCGACGGCACCCCCGCGCTGGCCGACTTCGACGCGGCCGGCCGCGCGGCCGACGAGGGTGACGTCCGCACCGACCAGGCCCGGCTCCTCGTCTGCACCGCGCTCGCGGTGGGTCCCGACCGGGCGCTCGCCGCGGCGCTCGACGCCGTGGGTGCCGAGGGTCTCGCCGATCTCCTGCCCTATCTGCAGTCGGCCGCGCTCGGGCGCGGCACCCGCGCCGAGGTGCGCGCGCAGAGCTGGACGCTCGACGAGCTGCGCAGCGCGGCCGTCGCGGCTGCCGGGGTAGAGGAACCACCGCTGGAGCGTCTGCGACGGGTGACGCCGCGGTCGGTCGGCACCCTGCTCCTGTCCGCGCTCATCATCTACGTCGTCGTCACGATGCTCGCCGGTGTCGACCTCGCCAGCGTCGCCGCGGCCCTGCGGTCGGCGGACTGGGTGTGGCTCGTCGCCGCGCTGCTGCTCTCCCCGTTCATCCAGACGGCGCTCGCCGGTGCGACCTTGGGTGCCGCCCTCGCCCGGCTGCGGTACTTCCCGGTCCTGATGCTGCAGTACGCCATCCAGTTCATCTCGCTCGTGCTCCCGTCGTCCGCCGCCCGGCTGGCGCTCGAGGTCCGCTTCTTCCAGAAGTTCGGGATCCCCGCCGGCTCCGCCCTCTCGTTCGGGCTCATCGACAGCGTCACGGGCTTCGTCGTGCAGGCGTCCCTCATCCTGCTCATCGTGGTGAGCGGCCTGCCGGGCTTCACCTCGAGCCTCGAGACCGGGTCGAGCAGCGACGCCTCCGGCTCGTCGAGCCCGTCCCTCCTCGCGGTGCTGGTCGCCGCGCTCGTCCTCACCGCGATCGTGACCCTGGCCGTCCCCCGGCTGCGCAACCGGCTCACCGCACGCATCCCGAGGATCCGCGCCGCGATCGCGGAGCAGGCGCGCTCGGCGCAGTCCGCGCTCGGGGTGCTGCGCAAGCCGGCGAAGGTGTCCGCGATGCTCGGAGGGAACCTCGGGGCTCAGCTGCTCCAGGCCGGGGTGCTCGCCCTGTGCCTGCAGGCGTTCGGGCAGACCGCGCACTTCTCGCAGCTGATCCTCATCAACACCGCGGTGAGCCTGTTCGCCGGCCTCATGCCCGTCCCCGGTGGCATGGGAGTCACCGAGGCGGGCTTCACGGTCGGCCTGCAGGCCATCGGGGTGCCCAGCGCGATCGCCGTGTCGACGGCCATCACCTACCGGCTCGTCACGTTCTACCTCCCCCCGATCTGGGGAGCGGCGGCGATGCGCTGGCTCCGGCGCCAGGAGTACGTGTAGCGGCTCCTACTCGGGCTTGTACTTGAACGAGAGCTGGATCCGGGTGCGGTAGAGCAGCTCTCCGGTCTCCCCGACGACGACGTCCTGCTTGGTCACCTCGGCCACCCGGAGGTCGTGCAGCGATCCCCCGGCCGTGCTGATCGCCTCGGCCGCGGCCGCCTCCCAGGACGTGGTGCTCGTCCCGATGACGTCGATCACTCGGTACACGCTCATGGTGCTGGCCTCTCCTCGCTCGGAACAGACGACTCCATACTGGTCGCGGCCGGTCGGCAGCACCACCGTGCGGGCCAGGACGACAGGAGATCGCTCATGCGCCACACCCCCCGGTTCCTCATGACGGACCCGGACGACGTCCGGCGGCTCGTCCGGGCGCACCCGTGGGCGACCTTCGTCTCGCCGGCCTCGACCGGGCTCGTCGCGTCCCACTACCCGGTCCTGGTCGAGGACGGCGACGACGCCGGGATCACCCTGGTGAGCCACTTCGGCCGTCCCGACGAGACGCTGCACGAGCTCGGCCGGCACGAGATCCTCGTGATCGTCCAGGGGCCGCACGACTACGTCTCCCCCAGCTGGTACGCGCCGGGCGACCTCGTGCCCACCTGGAACCACGTCACCGCCCACCTCTACGGCACGCCCGAGATCCTGTCCGACGACGAGAACTACGCCGTGCTCGCGCGCCTCACCGACCACCTCGAGCACGGCCGACCCGGCGCTCGCCGCCTCGACGAGGACGAGGAGGGCACCCGCCGGATCGCGAAGGGAACGGTGGGCCTGCGCCTGCGCGTCACGCGGTTCGACGCCCGGGCCAAGCTGAGCCAGAACAAGCAGCCCGACGTCGCCCAGAACGTGATCGCCCACCTCGAGCGCACCAACCCCGCCCTCGCGCAGGAGATGCGCCGGGTCCACGGGAGCTGACGGTCCGGTCCGCCCGCACGGGGCTAGCCTGGATGTCGAGGTGAGCGACGATGCACGCAGAGGTCGGTGACAAGGTCGTCATCCACGGCCGGACGGTCGGGACGGCGGATCGTGGTGGCACGGTGGTCGAGGCCCGAGGGGCGGACGGTCCGTACGTCGTGCGGTTCGACGACGGGCACGAGTCGCTGGTGTTCCCCGGTCCGGACCTGACGGTGGTGCGGACGACACCCTGACCCGCCGTAGCTCTTGCTCAGCGGGTGCCGGGCTGTTCCTCGCTCGGGTCCGAGGTCGTGAACGACACGACCTCGAGCCCGAGGTCGAAGAGCTGGTGCAGGACCCCCTGGACGTGGGCCTGGTCGGTGAGGGTGCCGACGAGCTCGGTCCTGCCCTCTGCCACCGTGAGCGTCATGCCCTCGACGGCGTCGCCGAATCGGGAGTCCAGCTCACCGGCGACGACGATCGTGCAGAGGATCATCCCGACATCGTGGTCACCCCGGAGCGCGGAGGGACCACCCGCCCGGCTTCTCACCCGGGTGGTCGGTCGTGCGGGAGCGCGGCGTCCAGCTCCTGCAGCCGCTCGATCGCCGCGTCCCGCGACGCGACGCCCAGCTTGCGGTAGGCGGACTTCAGGTGGGACTTCACCGTGTTGTAGGAGATGTAGAGCTGGTCGGCGATCTCGCGCTGCTGGAGCCCGTCCGCGGCGAGACGCAGGACGACGATCTCCCGCGCCGACAGCTCCTCGCCGAACTCGCCTGCGTGCCGCGTGGGCGCGGACAGCACGGCGCGCAGGGCGGCCGCGCGTGCTACCAGCGCGCCCGGGTCGGGCAGCCGGTCGAGGATCTCCTGCGCCCGGTCCACCGCGTCCGACGCGCCGGCGGCGTGGCCCACGAGGCGCTCGGTCGCCGCGAGCAGGAGCAGGGCGTCGGCCAGCCACGCGCTGCGGGGCATGTCCTCGAGGATGTCGATCGCGCAGCGCACGGCGCTCAAGGCGCCCTGCGGGTCGCCCACCCGGCGCGACCGCTCCCCCTGCGCGAGGAGCAGGACGGCCGCGGGGACCGACCGGTCGGCGCCGACCGCACGCAGGACGTCGGCCAGGCGGTCGAGCAGCGGGTCCGCATGGGACTCCGCTCCGGTCGACGACTCCGCGAGGCCGAGGTTCCCGACGGCGAACGCGAGCATGATCGGGTTGGCGTCGCTGATCTCCCCCACCGCGACCCGCAGCGTCGAGGCCGCCGCGTCACCGGCCCCCGCCAGACGCTGTGCCTGCCCGAGACAGGCCAGCGCGATGCCGTGCCAGCTCGGGTTCGGGGCGCCCTCGACGGCTCGGCGCGCCGCGTCCAGAGCGCGGCCTACGTCGTTGACGCCCATGGCGCTGTCCAGGAAGTCGACCCGGAACCCGAGCGGGAGACCGCCCGCGTCCACCGCGCCGAGATCGCCGGTGCGCGCCACGTCGAGCCAGTCCGCCGCGTCGTCGAGGTGGTTCGCCAGGCTCGCTGCCACCGCCCTGACGAACGCGAGCTCGGGGTCCCGCAGGGCCTCGGGCCACGCGAGCGCCGCGAGCCAGCGCCGGATGTTCGCGCCGCGTCCGGTTGCCGACATCGGCTGGACCTGCGCCGCCACCAGGCGTGACGCCAGGTGCACGTCGTGCGCCGCGATCGCGTGGTCCGTCGCGGCCTCGATGTCACCGGCGTCCTCGAGCCACGCGGCGGCCCGCGCGTGCAGCACCGGCACCAGCCCGGGCCGCGTCCTCGTCAGCTCGACCCGCAGGGCCTGGGTGAACAGCTGGTGCGGCTGGTACCACTCCCCCGCGCTGTCCACCGAGATGAACAGGTTCGCCCGCTCCAGGTCGGCCAGGAGCGCGCCGGAGCCCGTCGTCCCCGTGACCGCGTCGCACAGCGGCCCGGTGAACCGGCCGAGGACCGAGACCTGGAGCAGGAAGTCGCGGGTCGCCGGGTCGAGCAGGTCGAGGACGTCCTGTGCCAGGTAGTCGACGACGTGCCGGCTCGCCCCGGAGAACTGCTCGATGAACGTGGCCCTCCCATGCTCCGGCATGAGCAGCGACGCCAGGCGCAGCGGGGCCGGCCAGCCACCCGTGCGTTCCGCCAGCTGATGTCCCTCCGTCGGCGTCAGTCCCGCCAGGCCGATGCCGTCGAAGAAGCTCGCCACCTCGGCCTCGTCGAACCGCAGCGCGTCCGCCCGGACCTCGACCAGGTCCCCGCCGGCGCGAAGCCGCGCGACGCCCAGCGCCGGGTCCGACCGGGTCGAGACCACCAGCTGGACCCGCTCGGGCCGGTACCTCAGGAACTCCGCGAGCAGCGCACTGATCTCGGGGGTCTCCGCGCGGTGGTAGTCGTCGAGGACGAGCACCAGGTCGTCGTCGCCACCGGCCAGCGCGTCGAACAGCCGCGGCATCGCGACGTCACCGATCCGGCGGGGCCGTGCCCGCATCGCGGCCACCGTGGCGCCGGTGACGCGGGGCTCCACGCCGGACAGCGCCGCCGCGACATGGCTCCAGAACCGCTGCGGCTCGCAGTCCCCGGCGTCGAGTGACACCCACGCGAACCGGCCGAGGCGGTCGGTCAGCGCCCATTCGGCCAGCAACGTGGTCTTGCCGAACCCGGCCGGCGCGGAGACCAGCGTCAGGCTGCGGCCTCTCCCGGCGCGCAGGGTGTCCAGCAATGCCGGACGGCGGACCGAACCACGCGGCAGTCGCGGTGGTACCAGCTTCGCCCGGACCACGCCCCGCTCCGACGCCGGCCGGAGCCGACGTGCCTGTTCAGAGCCGATGTCGTGCGTCACGAACTCTCCCCAGGGCCGCTTGATCGCACCCTAGACCCCACGACGCCCGCCCGGACACACCGGACACACCAGGACACGCTCACCCGGGTGATCCGTGCCGGGGGTGATCCCGAGACCTCCCCCGTCGCCCCACGATCGCAGGGGGCCTCGACCGGAGGTCTCACGACCACCCCGGGCTCGGGCCCGACGGTCACGTCACGACGAAGGAGACCGTCATGGGCTTGACGACGACGTTCGGGAGCGGCGACATCCTGCTCTTCATGCTCGAGTTCTTCCTGTTCATCATCTGGTTCTGGCTGCTGATCGCCATCTTCGGCGACCTCTTCCGTGACGACGAGACGGGCGGGGGCGTCAAGGCCCTGTGGGTCGTGTTCCTGATCCTGCTGCCGTTCCTCGGGATCCTGCTGTACCTGATCGTGCGCGGGAAGGGCATGGGCGCCCGCCAGGCAGCCCAGATGCAGGCCGCGCAGTCCGCCTTCGACGACCGGATCCGGAGCGCGTCCTCGTCGTCGTCGTCGCCGGCCGACCAGATCGCCCAGGCCAAGTCGCTGCTCGACTCCGGCGCGATCGACCAGGCCGAGTTCGCCAAGCTCAAGGCCGCGGCTCTGGCCTGAGGCGCACGCCCGACCCTGGCGGCTCGGCGAACCACCTCGCCGGGCCGCCGCCGCAGCGCGAGAGGACGAGAACGTGGACGGAACGATGGGCACGGCCCGACCGCACCGCCGACCGTGGCACCTCGCGACGGCGGTCGTCGCGGCCGCCGGACTGTTCGCCACCGTGTCCGCCTGCACCACCCCGGACCCCGAACGCTCACCGGTCGATCTCGCGCGGGCCGACGTGGCGGCGAAGGAGGAGGCGCTCACCGAGGCGCAGACCGCGGCCACCGATGCGGAGGCGCAGTTCTGCACGGCCGGGTCCACCTACATCACGGCCCTCGACCGCTACGGCGACGTCCTGCACGACACCGCGGTCACCGTCGGCGACGTCCGCACCGCCGGCGAGGACCTCACCGAGCCCGGCGAGGAGACCACGGACGCCGCCGAGGCCGTGGTCAGCACCCGGGAGTCGCTCGCCGACGCCCAGCAGGACCTCGCCGACGCCCAGGCGACGCTGGCCGCGGCGGAGGCGACCGCGGCAGGCCAGGAGCCGCCCGAGCCGGCGCCGGTCGAGGAGTCCGAGGAACCCGCAGCTCCGACAGTCGACGTGACCCGCGTGCAGCAGGCGCAGGAGGACCTCGACGCCACCCGGGGCGGGCTCAGCGACGACACCCCGCTGGCCCAGGCGGCCGAGCAGTTCAACTCCGCCGTCGTCGCCCTCGAGATGGCCTGGATCCGGCTGTTCGTCCAGTCCGGGTGCATCACGGACGAGGACCAGGCGCAGGCGGCGGCCGCCGTGAGCGCCTACACCGTCGCGATCCAGCAGCAGCTGACGGACGCTGGGTACTACACCGGCGCGATCGACGGCATCTACGGCCCGCAGACGGTGGCGGCCGTCGAGGCCCTGCAGGACGCCGCCGGCCTCCCCCAGACCGGGACGATGGACAAGGCCACCGAGGCGGCGCTCCGGGCTCAGCTGGAAGCCGCGGGCAGCGCCGCCGCTCAGGCCAGCCTGGCGTCGACCGCCGCGCTCCAGCAGACCCTCAAGCTCGCCGGCTACTGGGACGCCCCGGTCGACGGGCAGTGGACGGACGCGCTGACGGCCGCAGTCGGCGCCGCACAGACCGATCTCGGTGTCCCGGTCACCGGCACGGTGGATGCCGCCACGATCGCGGCCTTCCAGCAGGCCGTCGCCGACGCCAAGGAGCCTGCGGCGCCCACCGAGGAACCGGAGCCGTCCCCCTCGACCGAGGACTGACCCGCGAGCGACGGACACCACGTGGGACCGGTGTCCGCCCAGTGACCCGTCGGGGTTGCGGTGTGTCCGAGCGGGTGAAGACTGGGCCGCTCGGCAGAGGACCGCCGAACGGCAACGACGCTCGCAGGCACCTCTGCACTGCTAGGGGGTGTCTCATGTCTTCTCGTCGTCACCTCGCGCGGTCTCGTTCCGCGCGCGCGTCCGCGCTCGTCGCGCTCTGCGCTCTCGCGCTCGCCGTCCCCGCCGGCGCCGCGTCGGGTGCGCCGGACGATCCCGACGGCGAAGCCGCCGTCACGCAACGCCTCCAGGAGGTGCAGTCGCTGCCGTCGCAGTGGTGGTGGGACGAGTCCGGTCCGGACACCCGACGCGCGCGGGCGCTGCTGCGGCAGATGACCCTCGACGAGAAGGTGGACATGCTCCACGGCGAGCTGAACAACTTCTACGGCTTCTACAACGGGCCGATCGCGCGCCTGGGCATCCCCGCACTCACGATGGCGGACGGCCCCGCGGGGGTGCGGATCGCGAACCCCGACGTGAACGACCAGGAAGCCACCCAGCTGCCGGCGCCCCTCGCCCTGGCGGCCACGTGGGACGCCGCGCTCGCCGAGCAGTACGGCCAGGTCGCCGGCGACGAGGCCTTCCGCACGGGCCACAACGTCCTGCTCTCCCCCGCGGTCGACATCGCCCGCGTGGCGCAGGCGGGTCGCGCGTTCGAGGCGCTCGGCGAGGACCCGCTGCTGTCCGGGACGATCGGAGCCGCCGAGATCCGTGGCATCCAGTCGCACCCCGTCGTCGCGGACATCAAGCACTACAACGTGTACACGCAGGAGACCAACCGCCTCAGCGGCGGGAACGCCGTGGTCGACGAGCGGGCGCTGCAGGAGATCTACACACGCCCGTTCGCGATCGGTGTCGAGCAGGGCCGACCCGGCTCGGCCATGTGCGCGTTCAACAAGGTCAACGGCGTGTACGCGTGCGAGAGCGACGAGCTGCTCAACCGCATCCTCAAGGCGCAGCTCGACTTCGAGGGCTGGGTGATGAGCGACTACGGCGCCACCCACAGCACCACGCAGGCGATCCTCGGCGGCCTCGACCAGGAGATGCCGGGCAACACCACCCCGCAGACAGGTCCGGGCACGTGCTACTTCTGCGGACCGCTGCTCGACGCCGTCCGCGCCGGCCAGGTGCCGGTCTCCCGGATCGACGACGCCGTCCTGCGGATCCTGCGACCCATGTTCGCGCTGGGGCTCTTCGACAACCCGCCGGTCGTGTCGGCGCTGCCCGAGGCCGAGCACGGCGCGTTCGCGCGGCAGGTCGCCGAGCGGTCGGCCGTGCTGCTCAAGAACGACTCCGCGGCCCTCCCCCTGCAGCCGAGCGTCGGGTCGATCGCCGTCATCGGCGCGGACGCCGACACGGTCGTGGCCGGAGGGGGCAGCTCGCTGGTCAAGCCCACCTACACGGTGAGCCCGCTGGAGGGCATCCAGGCCCGTGCGGGGGCGGGGGTCCTCGTCCGGCACGTCGCCGGCGCCGACCCCGTGACGTCCGCGTCGCTCATCCCGGGACCGGACCCGATCCCGTCGGACTTCCTGTCGACGGGATCGGAGAACGGTCTGCGGGCCGAGTACTTCACCGAGCCGGACTTCACCGGGCCGATCGCGGACCGCACCGACCCCTACGCCGCCATCAACGCGGGGTTCTTCCTGTTCCAGGGGTTCAACGCCCAGTCCCCGCACTTCCCGCTGCAGACGCGGGACATGGCGGGATCGATCCGGTGGACGGGCACGCTCACCGCACCGGTCGACGGGACCTACGGCCTCGCCGTCACCACGACGGGGAGCGCGACGGTCACCCTGGACGGCGTCGCGGTGCTCATCGCCGAGCCGACCGGTGAGGTGTCCACGACGACCGTCGACGTCGACCTCGTCGCGGGCGTCGAGCACGAGCTGCTCGTCGAGTACGTCAACGACGGCCCCGGCGGCACCGACGCCGGCGCCGTGTTCCAGCTCGGCTGGACCACGCCGGACGGCATCGTCGCACCGCAGGCGCTGGCCGCCGCCGGCCTCGCGCGCTCGTCGCAGGCCGCGGTCGTCCTGGTCCGCGACTACTCCAGCGAGGGCGGGGACAAGCCCGACCTCGACCTGCCCAACGGTCAGGCCGAGCTCATCCGGCAGGTCGCAGCAGCCAACCCCCGCACGGTCGTCGTGCTCGTCGCCGGGGGTGCGGTGCAGACCTCCGACTGGGAGGCGGGCGTCCCGGCGATCCTGCACTCGTGGTTCGGCGGTCAGGAGCAGGGCAACGCCCTGGCGGGAATCCTGTTCGGTGACGTCAACCCGTCCGGCCGGCTGCCGATCACCCTGCCCGTCGACGAGGACAGCACCCCGGTGAGCACTCCGGAGCAGTACCCCGGCGTCGGGCTGGACCAGCAGTTCAGCGAGGGCATCTACGTGGGCTACCGCGGGTACGAGGAGTTCGGCATCGCACCCCAGTACCCGTTCGGGCACGGGCTGTCGTACACGACGTACGACTACCGCAACCTGCGCACGGCACCGGCCGCGAACGGCGGCCTCCAGGTCAAGGTCGCCGTCCGGAACACCGGGGCGGTCGCCGGCACCGAGACGGTCCAGGTCTACGTCGGCAACCTGCCCACCCGGCAGGTGCAGAGCGCCCCGAAGGTGCTGGCCGGCTGGGCGACCGTGACGCTGCAGCCGGGCGAGCGCCGGCAGGTCACCGTCGCGCTCAGCCCCGAGTCCGTGTCCTACTGGGACGTCGACCGCGACCGCT
This sequence comes from Cellulomonas sp. Root485, assembly GCF_001426705.1. Lineage (GTDB taxonomy): Bacteria > Actinomycetota > Actinomycetes > Actinomycetales > Cellulomonadaceae > Cellulomonas. The sequence continues at coordinate 1,727,315 of NZ_LMFC01000001.1, forward strand.
GGCGCACGCCCCGCGGCGACATCCCTGTGTTCGTCGGCTCGTCCTCGGCCGACATCCGGCTCACGGGAACGCTCCGGACGGGAGGCAGCCCCGCGCGGTGACCTACGCCGAGCGCCCTTCGGCCAGGTAGGCGAGCCGTCGCAACGCCTCGGTGTTGCGCGGGACGAGCAGCGCCGTGCGCAGGGGCCGGGGAACCAGCGTTCCCGGTCCGCGCACGGCGTCCTCCGACATCGTGACCGTGCAGCCGCCGCCGGGCCGGGGGCGCACCACGATCCGGACGCGGGCCTCACCGGCGGGCCACCCGCGCGCCTGAAGGTCGATGCCGCGCTCGGGATCCCATCCGCGCGCCACCGACTCGTCGTCGAGCAGCGCCGGCCAGATCCCGACCGAGTGCGCGATCCGTGTGCCGACGGCGGGCCACGCCGGGTCGACGGCCCGGATGCGTGACGTGCCGACGACCCACGTGGCGTAGGTCCAGCCGTCGGCCAGCACGGAGAGCACGGCCGACGGAGGGCAGCTGAGGTCGCGGGTGACGGTCGCCATGGCTCGACCGTAGCCACGGGCTCCCGATCGGCAACCCGGCCGGTCCGACGCGCGGCGCCTCCGCGTCGGCGGGACACTCGGGACGTGCCAGATCGCGAGCGTCTCGCCGCGTACCGGGCGAAGCGCGACCCCGCGCGGACGCCCGAACCGGTGCCCGACACGGACCCCGACGCCTCGACGGCCGGGGGCCGGACGTTCGTCGTCCAGGAGCACCACGCCCGCGCACTGCACTGGGACTTCCGGCTCGAGCGCGACGGCGTCCTGGTGTCCTGGGCGGTGCCGAAGGGTCTGCCGCCCGACCCGAGGACCAACCACCTGGCGGTCCACACGGAGGACCACCCGCTCGAGTACGCCACGTTCGAGGGCGAGATCGGGGCAGGCGAGTACGGCGGCGGCCGGGTCAGCGTGTGGGACCGCGGTACCTACGAGGAGCTGAAGTGGACGGACCGTGAGGTCCAGGTCGTGCTGCACGGCGAGCGCGTCCAGGGCAGGTACGTGCTGTTCGCGACGCGGTCGAAGGGCAACCCCGACGACGGCCGGAGCTGGATGGTCCACCGGATGGACCCGCCGACGGACCCCGGCTGGACCCCGCTGCCGACGCACCTCCTCCCGATGCTCGCGCAGCCGGGCGCGCTGCCGCCGGACGACGGGTCGTGGGCGTACGAGATGGCCTGGGGCGGGGTGCGCGCGATCGCCCTCGTCGACGGTGGGCGCGTGCGGCTGGGGTCCGGCGACGACGACCTCACCGGTTCCTTCCCCGAGGTCGCCGGGATGGGCGAGCAGCTCGGGTCCACGGTGGTGGCGCTCGACGGCGAGCTCGTCGCGCTCGACGCCACGGGTGCACCCGATCGTGAGCGGCTGGCAGAGCGCGAGGGCGTCAGCGGGAACGCGGCACGACGGCTCGCCCGGACGCACCCCGTGACCTACCTCGTCCACGACGTGCTGCACCTGGACGGACGCTCGACCGTGGAGCGCCGCTACGACGACCGGCGGGCACTGCTGGACGCGCTGGGGCTGTCCGGGCGGGCGTGGCGGGTGCCTCCCCCGTTCGACGGGCCGGGTGCGGCGGTCCTCGCCGCCGCCGCGGCGAACGGGTTCGACGGGATCGTGGCGAAGCGGAGATCGTCGCCGTACCTGCCGGGTACCCGCTCCGCCGACTGGCTCCACGTGTCCTCGGCCTGACGGCCGGGCAGGACTGGCGGGGGCGCGGGGTCGGCTCGCCCGCACAGGGCGTCCCGAGGGTCCGTGCGGTGCTCTCGCACCGGGCGCGCCCCCACCGTGGTCCGTCAGGCGTCGGCGCTCGCCTCGGCCGTGATCTGGTTGGTGTCGCCGGCGTGCTGCACCTCGATGCGCCGCGGCTTGGCTTCCTCGGCGACCGGGATGCTCAGCGTCAGGACACCGTCGGTGTACGTGGCCGTGATCGCGTCGAGGGCGAGGCCGCGGCCCACCGTGAGCTGTCGCGCGTACGTGCCGACCGGCCGTTCCTTCGCGAGCCACTGGACGTCCTGCTCGGTGTGCGGCGTGCGCTGCGCCCGGATGGTGAGCGTGCGGTCCTCGACGTTCACGTCGATGGTGCCCGGGTCGGCGCCCGGGAGATCCACGTGCAGCACGTAGTGGTCCCCGGAGCGGTACAGGTCCATCGGCATGGTCGCCGACGCGCGCTCGGCGGACGCGACCTGGGCGAACAGGCGGTCGAACTCCTGGAACGGGTCGAATCGCGTAGCCATGACCGTCACCTCCTTCGCGGCGAGGCGCCGGACCGTCCGGGCCTCGGGTGCTGTCCGGCCCCCGTGGCCGGACTGGCTACAGGACAAGAATTAGCACTCTCGTAGCGAGAGTGCCAGCGGTTCTGCCGGGGTGTTCGCGCGCGGCGAACACCCCGCACAGGGCACGGGTGGTGGCCGCACGACGCGCGTCGGGAAGGGCGGCGGCGTAGCGTCGGGACGTCGGGCGTGAGGCAGCCGCGCTGACCGACGAGCCGTCCGACGATCGACGCACCGCGCGCCGCGGAGTCCTGCGACGCGCACCGTCCGACCGTGCGGCACCGCCCCGGAAGGACACCCCCACATGAGCGAGACGACGCTGAGCGGCTATCGCGTCCTGGCGATCGTGACCAACTACGGCGTCGAGCAGGACGAGCTCGTCGTGCCCGTCGAGCACCTGCGGGAGCGCGGGGCCACGGTCGTGGTCGCGGCCGCGTCGAGGGACGTGATCCAGACCCTCGTCGGGGACAAGGACCCCGGCCGGACGGTGCAGCCCGACGCGACGTTCGGCGACGCGGGGTCGGACTTCGACCTGCTCCTCATCCCCGGCGGCACCCTGAACGCCGACGCGCTGCGCCTCGAGAGCGGCGCCGTCGACACCGTCCGTTCGTTCGCCTCGTCCGGCCGTCCCGTCGCCGCGATCTGCCACGGCCCGTGGGCGCTGGCCGAGGCGGGTGTGGTCGAGGGCAGGACGGTGACGTCGTACCCGTCGCTCCGGACGGACCTGCGCAACGCCGGGGCCACCTGGGTCGACCAGTCCGTCTCGATCGACGACGGCGGCCCGTTCACCCTGGTCACCTCCCGCACGCCGGACGACCTCGACGACTTCCTGCCGGCCGTCGAGAAGGCCCTCGCCTCCGCCCACGAGAGGTGATGGGCGCCGGCGTCGCGGACCTCCGTCGCGGGTCGAGGATGCGGACGAGGAAGCTGACCGACGAGGGGCGGGGGGGCCGACGCGTGCCAGCACGGGACCCGTGGCTCGCGGTCGCCCGCGCGCTCGCCGACCGGCACGTCGGGGTGGCCCGGCTCGACCTGCTGGGCTCGAGCGCCACGCACGCCGTCCTTCTCGTCCGTGCAGGAACCACGCGGCTGGTGCTCAAGGTCGCCGCCGCCGACACCCGCCCCGGCCTCGACCTCGCACGGTCCGCCGCAGCACAGGAGCTCGCGCGGCGGGCGGGGGTGCCGGCCGGGACGGTGGTCGCCGCGGGTGTCGACGCCGAGGTGCCCGCCGTCCAGTACCTGCTCCAGGAGGAGGTCCAGGGCAGCGAGTGGCGCACGGTGCGACCGCAGCTGCGACCGGCCGAGCTGGCACGCGCGTACGCGGACATCGCCGGTGCCGTGCTGGCGCTGCAGTCCGTCACGATCCCGTCGTTCGGCGCCCTGGACGACCCCGCGCCACGCGGCCTGCTGGACGCGCTGCACACGCGGGTCGACCTTCGGATCCCCGAGGGCGCCCGGCGGCAGCAGGCCCACGACGTCCTGCACGACCATGCCGACCTCTTCCGCGCACCGGACCGGCCGACCCTCACGCACGACGACCTCCACCACGCGAACCTGCTCTTCCGGCGGGACAAAAGCGGCTGGGTGCTGGCGGGCATCCTCGACTGGGACAAGGCGTGGGCCGGGTCCGCCGAGGCGGACGTCGCGCGGATGGCCTTCTGGGACGGCATGACCGACCCGGTGTTCTGGTCGGTCTACCGCGAGGGTGTGCCTGAGCGGGACGGGTGGGCGAGGCGCGCGGAGGTCTACCAGCTGCTGTGGTGCCTGGAGTACGACGTCGACACGGCCCGGCACCGGCAGGACACCGCGGCGCTGGTCGCACGGCTGACGTAGGACCCGTCGGGCAGACTCGGACCATGGGCTCGCACACTGCCTGGGTGCTGCACGTCGACCTCGACCAGTTCGTCGCGGCCGTCGAGGTGCTGCGTCGCCCGGAGCTCGCCGGCAGGCCCGTCGTGGTCGGCGGACGCGGCGACCCGACCGAACGGGGCGTGGTCTCGACCGCGTCCTACGAGGCACGGGTGTTCGGGGTCCGCTCCGGGATGCCGCTGCGGATCGCCGCCCGCAAGCTGCCCGACGCGGTGTTCCTCCCCGTGGACGCCCCCGAGTACGAGGCGGTGTCCGAGCGCGTGATGGCGACGCTGCGCTCGCTCGGTGCCGTCGTGGAGGTGCTCGGCTGGGACGAGGCGTTCCTCGGCGCCTCGACCGACGACCCGGAGGCGCTGGCCCGGCACGCGCAGGAAGCCGTCCTGCGCGAGACCCGGCTGCACTGCTCGGTGGGCATCGGGGACAACAAGGTCCGCGCGAAGATCGCCACCGAGTTCGGCAAGCCGGCGGGCGTCTTCCGGCTCACCGCCGAGAACTGGTTCGACGTGATGGGCCACCGCCCGACGATCGACCTGTGGGGCGTGGGGACGAAGGTGTCGAAACGCCTGACGGCGCTCGGCGTCACCACCGTGCAGGAGCTGGCCGACGCACCCCCCGACGCCCTCGTCGCCGAGTTCGGGCCGAAGATGGGCGTCTGGTACCACGAGCTCGGACGAGGGCTCGGGCCGACGACCGTCGACGACGCCCCGTGGGTGCCGCGAGGTCACAGCCGCGAGACCACCTTCCAGCAGAACCTCACGACGCCGGAGCAGGTACGGGACGCGGTCCGGGCGATGGCGTACGAGGTGGTCGAGGACACCGCGAAGGACGGCCGGCCGGTCGTCCGTGTCGCGATCAAGGTGCGCTACGCGCCGTTCGTGACGACGAGCACGAGCCGCAAGCTCCCCGAGGCCACCCGGGACCCGGCGACGATCGTGGACGCGGTGCTGGCCCTGCTGGACAAGGTCGAGGACCGGGAGGTCCGGCTGCTCGGTGTGCGAGCGGAGATGGCGATGCCCGACGACGCCGATCCGGCCGACCGGACCCCGGTGCGCGGCCGCATCTGACGTCGTCCACCATGCGAGAGTCCTGCGCGAAGTCTTGACCGGCCCGCCGGAGGCGTGCTCACCTGTCCCCGCCGTGATCGAGCCGACCTGGGAGGAGCAACCGATGACCGCTGTCACCGCGCTGCCGTCCCGTCGTGGCGCCCTCGCGCTGCGTTCCTGTCCGGCCTGCTGTCAGCAGCACTGACGCCCCACCCGGCACGTGCCGGGAGCAGGCCCGTCCGACCCCCCACGCCTTCGTCGCGTCCGGGTCGGCCCGCAGACGCACCCCCGAGAGGCACCACCATGAGCATCGACCTGTCCCCCCGTCCCACGATCACCCTCGGTGTCGACGAGCTCCGCGCGCTGACACGATCGCTCGCCGCGCAGCCGGACCTCTGGCAGCCGCTGGTCCGGTTCCAGGAGAGCGGCCGCTGGTGGACCCGGCTGGACGGGCCGCCCGGGGTCGACGTGTGGCTGCTCAGCTGGCTGCCGTCGCAGGGCACCGAGCTGCACGACCACGGAGCCTCCGCGGCCGCGTTCACGATCGTCACCGGCACCCTGACGGAGGTCCGGCCCACCGACGACGGCTCCCTGGTGCCGCAGCAGCTCCCCGCCGACCGGACCCAGACCGTCGACCCGGGCGACCGCCACGACGTCCTGAACACCGGGACCGAGCCGGCGGTCAGCATCCACGCCTACTCCCCGCCGCTGACCCGGATGACGTACTGGGCGACGACCCCGGACGGCACCCTCGTCCCGTCGCGCACGGTCGACACCGACGAGCCGGAGTCGGACAAGTGACCCGCCGCCGGACCATCGACGACGTCCTCGCCGACGCCCGCGCGGGGCTGCGGCGGCTCGACCCGACGGACGCGTGGAACGCGCTCTCGGCGGGCGCGCTGCTCGTCGACATCCGTCCCGCGGCCCAGCGAGCGGCCGAGGGCGAGGTGCCGCAGGCGGTCGTGATCGAGCGGAACGTCCTCGAGTGGCGGCTCGACCCGGCCAGCGCCCACCGCATCCCGGCAGCGACCGGCCACGACCTGCAGGTGATCGTGCTCTGCTCCGAGGGCTACACGTCCAGCCTGGCGGCCGCCGCGCTCGCGGACCTCGGGCTGCACCGCGCGACCGACGTCGTCGGTGGCTTCCACGCGTGGGCGGCGGCAGGGCTGCCCGTGACCGCCGGCCGTGGCGCGCTCGTGGGGGCGGGAGTGCACGCCGGCGCGTGACCCCGGGGGCGCCGGGCTCCGGCGAGTGGTAGACCGGGATTCACCCGCTCCCTCGCCCGAGGAGATCTCTCATGCGATCGTCCAGGCCGACCGGCTCGTTGGTGGCGCTCGTCGCCGCTGTCGCCCTCGCGCTGGGGGTGGGCGTCGCGCCCGCCTCGGCGCACCCACCGCGACCGGGCGAGAAGGTGCCGGTGGCCACCGGCTCCGGCGGCGCTGTCACCACCGTCGACGCCGACGCGACCCGCGTCGGCCTCGACGTGCTGCGCCGGGGCGGCAACGCGGTGGACGCCGCCGTCGCGGCCGCGGCGACGCTCGGTGTCACCGAGCCGTTCTCGTCGGGCATCGGCGGCGGCGGCTTCTTCGTCTTCTACGAGGCGGCGACCGGGCAGGTCCACACGATCGACGGTCGCGAGACCGCGCCGATGGCCATGCAGAGCGACGCGTTCGTCGAGAACGGCGTGCCGATCCCGTTCGCCGACGCCGTGACGTCGGGCCTGTCCGTCGGCGTGCCCGGGACCCCGCGGACGTGGGCGACCGCGCTGGACCAGTGGGGGTCCATCGACCTGCGCACCGCTCTGCGGGGGGCCACGGACGTGGCGCGCCGCGGCTTCGTGGTCGACCAGACGTTCGTGGACCAGACGACCGCCAACGTCGCGCGGTTCTCCGCGTTCCGGTCGTCGTCGGACCTGTTCCTGCGCCGCGGCGCTCCCCCCGCCGTCGGGTCGGTGTTCCGGAACCGCGACCTGGCACAGACCTATGACCTGCTGGCCCGCAAGGGTGTCGACGCGCTCTACACCGGGCGGCTCGCCCAGGAGATCGTCCAGACGGTCCAGGACCCGCCCGTCCGCAGGCAGAGCACGCTCGTCGCACGCCCGGGCCTCCTGGAGCTCAGTGACCTCGCGTCCTACCAGGCTCCGCTGCGCGCCCCGACGCTCGTGTCGTACCGCGGGCTCGACGTCTACGGTATGGCGCCGCCGTCGTCCGGCGGCTCGACCGTCGGCGAGGCGCTCAACATCCTGGAGGCCTCCGACCTCACCGACCCGACGCAGACGCTCCACCACTACCTGGAGGCGAGCGCCCTGGCGTTCGCCGACCGCAACCGCTATGTCGGTGACCCCGCCTTCGTGGACGTGCCGCTCGAACAGCTCCTGTCCGACGGGTTCGCCGCGGAGCGCGCCTGCCTCATCAGCCCGACGACCGCGCTGACCAAGCCGGTCGCCCCGGGTGTCCCCGACGGCGACTACGCGACGTGCGAGACGGCGGCCGTCGGCACCGAGGGCACGGACGGCCAGTCCACGACGCACCTGACGACCGCGGACCAGTGGGGCAACGTGGTGGCGTACACGCTCACCATCGAGTCCCTGGGCGGCAACGGGATCGTCGTGCCCGGCCGCGGCTTCCTGCTCAACAACGAGCTGACCGACTTCAACTTCACCGACACCCAGGGCGGCAACGACCCGAACCTGCCGGGTCCGGGCAAGCGGCCGCGCAGCTCGATGTCACCGACGATCGTCCTGGCCGACGGCAGCCCGTTCCTGGCGCTGGGCTCCCCGGGAGGGTCGACCATCATCACGACCGTCCTGCAGGTCCTGGTGAACCGTCTGGACCTCGGCATGGACCTGCCGGCGGCCGTCGCGGCGCCCCGTGCGACGCAGCGCAACACCGCCGCGGTGCAGGCCGAACCGGGCTTCGACCGGACGGCGCTGCAGGCGCTCGGGCACACCTTCGTGGACAACCCGGAGATCGGGGCGGCGACCGCGATCGAGTTCCTCGACGACGGCACCCTGCTCGCGGTCGCGGAACCGGTCCGGCGCGGTGGCGGGAGCGCCGCGGTGGTGCACGACAGCTGACGGCGCCGCGTTCGTCCGCCATGCAAGAAAGTTGACTAAACCCTCTGGTCAAGTCGGGATTGTTGTTATACCCGGTGCATCGAACCCGCGCGGACCGTGCGGCGGGTTCATGAGAGCCGAGATCGAGGACCCGCCATGACCCATCAGACGTCGTCGCAGCACCCCGGAGCACGTGTGGTGGTGCTGTCGGGCAACCCCCGGGCGGGCTCCCGCACCACCGCCGCCGCGGTGCACGTCGCGCAGGCGAGCGCGCGGCTCCTCGGCTCCGAGCAGCCGGTCGAGACCGTCGAGCTCGCCCAGTTCGCCGCCGAGATCCTGGCAGACACGCACCCGACCGCCGACGTCGCGCTGCGCACGGTCGCCGAGGCCACGGTGCTCGTCGTCGCGACCCCCGTCTACAAGGCCTCGTACACCGGCCTGCTCAAGGCGTTCCTGGACCTGTACGGCCCCGGCGGGCTCAGCGGCGTGGTCGCGGTACCCGTCGTCGTCTCGGGCAACCCCGCGCACGCGCTCGTCGGCGAGGTGCACCTGCGGCCCCTGCTCGTCGAGCTCGGCGCCGTCGTGCCCACCCGGGCGCTGACGGTCGTGGAGTCACAGCTCACCGACCTCGACCCGGTGATCGAGCGGTGGTGGTCCGAGGGAGGCAGAGCCCTGGAGGCCCAGGTCGCCGCGGCCAGCCCCGCCGAGCTCGCGGAGGTCCGCGCATGACCGCCGAGACGTTGCACGCCTTGGACCGCCTGCTCCGAGACCAGGACGAGCCGCAGCTGTCGCCGCAGCAGTACAAGGAGGTCTTCCGTCAGCACCCCGCGGGGGTCGCGGTCGTCGCGCTGCGCGACGGCGAGCGCCGGATCGGGTTCACGGCGACCTCGGTCATCTCCGTGTCCGCCGCTCCCCCGCTGCTCGCGTTCTCGCTGGCGTCCACGTCGTCGTCGTGGGACGCCCTGTCCCGTGCGCGCACCCTCACGGTGAGCTTCCTGTCGGCGGACCAGGACGACGTGTCGGCACGCTTCGCGACGAGCGGCATCGACCGGTTCGCGGCCGGCGGCTGGTACGACCTGGGCAGCGGCGAACCCGTGATCGAAGGAGCGGTGTCCTGGGTCCGCGGGCGGGTGCTCCAGCGCACGCCGGTGGGCGACAGCTACCTGGTCTCGCTGCGCGCGCTCGAGCACGGCACGTCCGACGACACGACGCCGCTGGTGTACCACGACCGCAGCTACCACCGGATCGGGTCGCACACGGCGATCTGAGAACAGCCTGCCTCGCGACGCAGAGAAGCCCCCCGCCGCAGCGGGGGGCTTCTCTGTGCGTCTCAGTCGACCGCGGTGAACCCGGCCGGGCGCCGGGCGTCCGCCGGACCCCACAGGTCCGTCTTCACCTCGGCCTTGACCAGCGGGACGACCTCCTCGGCGAACCGCCGCAGCACGTCGTCCTGGTGGGTGGGCTCAAGGACGTGGTTGATCGAGACCGACTGCAGGTCGTGCCCGTAGCTGGCGTGGTAGTCGAGGATCTTCTCCGCGACCCGCTCGGGCGACCCGACGAGCGCCGGACCACGCTCGACGGCCTCCTCGATGGTCCGAAAGCTGGTCACCTTGCCCACCGCGGCGGGATCGTGCTTGCGCAGGTCCTGCCGCGCGACCGCCCCCTCGTAGAACGGGCGGTACTGCGCGACGGCCTGCTCGGTGGTGTCCGCGAGGAACAGCCCGCCGGAGCCGGAGCCGACGAACGCGTACGCCGGGTCGTGGCCGTGCGCGGCGTACTGCTCGCGGTACCGGTCGATGAGCACCTGGTAGTTCTCGCGGGGTTGCAGGGCGTTCGCGCTGACGATGGGGTCGCCGTGCTTGGCCGCCAGGTCGACGGCGAACTGCGAGGTCGCGGAGCCGTGCCAGATCCGGAACGGACCCGAGAACGGCCGCGGGAGCGTCGTCGCACCGTGCAGGTCCGGGCGGTGCCGGCCGACCCACTCGACGTCCTCGCGGCTGAGCAGCAGGCTGAGCAGCTCGTAGTTCTCCTCGAGGTACTCGTACTGCTTGTCGAGGTCGAGCCCCAGCAGCGGGTACTGCAGCGCCTCGTTGCCCTTGCCGATGACGATCTCGAGCCGCCCGCGGCTGAGCTGGTCGATCGTGGCGTAGTCCTCGGCGACCCGGATCGGGTCCAGCAGGGACAGCACGGTCACCCCGGTGCTGAGCAGGATGCGTGACGTGCTCGCGGCGAGGGCGCCCAGCAGCACGGTGGGCGACGACGACAGCACCTCACCGGCATGCCGCTCCCCCACCGCGAAGGCGTCGATGCCGAGCTGCTCGGCGAGCACGGCGGTCTCGACCACCCGGGCCAGCCGGTCGGCCGGCGGGACCGCCTCCCCGGTGACGGGGTGCGGCGGGTTGAAGACGATGTCGAGTACCTGGAAACGCATGTCGTCCCCCTCAGGCCGCGGTGCGCGCGGCGTCGCGGGCAGCGACCTCGTCGCGGACCAGCGGGATCACGTAGCGGCCGAAGTCGATGGCGTCGTCGAGCAGGTCGTACCCACGCGCCGAGATCACGGTCACGCCGAGGTCGTAGTACGCCAGCAGCGCCTCCGCGACCTGCTCGGGCGTCCCGACCAGCGCGTTCGAGTTGCCGGCGCCGCCGGTGGCCTTCGCGGTCGCCGTCCAGAGCACGGAGTCGAACCGGTCCCCCTGCGCGGCGATCTCGAGGAGCCGCTGCGAGCCGGCGTTCTCGGGCTTGTCGATCGAGTGGCGCCGGCTCAGGACTCCACCGGCGGCCGCCTTGCGGGCCTCGATCGCGCCGAGGATCCGGTGCGCCTTCTCCCAGGCCAGCTCCTCCGTCGGCGCGATGATCGGCCGGAAGGCGGCGTGGATGCGCGGCGGTGTGGTCCGTCCCGCGGCGGCGGCCTCCCGACGGATCCGCGCGATCTGCTCGGCGGTCCGGTCCAGCGGCTCGCCCCACACGGCGTAGATGTCCGCCTCGGCAGCACCGACCCGGTACGCGGCGTCGGACGACCCGCCGAAGGAGATCGTCGGCGAGCGGCCGTCGAGCGCCTTGGCGTCGAGCACGAAGTCCCGGAACTGGTAGTACTCGCCGTCGTGGTCGAACGGCTCGGTGCTGGTCCAGGCCTTCTTGACGATCTGGATGTACTCCTGGGTGCGGGCGTACCGCTGGTCCTTCGTGAGCGTGTCGCCCTCGCGCTGCTGCTCGTGGTCGTTGCCGCCGGTGATGAAGTGCACCGAGAGGCGCCCGCCGGAGAGCTGGTCGAGCGTCGCGAACGACTTGGCGGCGAACGTCGGGTACGAGACGTTCGGGCGGTGCGCGAGCAGCAGCTCGATCGAGTCGAGCCGCGCGGCGGCGTGCGCGGCCAGGACCGACGGCTCCGGGCCGCTGGAGCCGTACGCGAACAGCACACGGGTCCAGCCGTTGTCCTCGTGGGCGCGGACGATCCGCTCCAGGTAGCGCAGGTCGAACGGCGCGGTGGTGGGGACCTGCGTCTCCGAGCCGTTGCTGGTGGTGGCGATGCCGAGGAAGTCGACGGGCACGGTGGGGCTCCTTCTCGTGGTGGGGGGTCAGGCGCCCGAGGGCACCAGGTCGTGGGCGTCGGCAGACGCGTCGGCAGCTGCGGCGTCGGACACGTCGGCGTGCAGGCCCCAGGCGGAGGCGAGCAGCTCGAACGAGCGCACGCGGTCGCGGGGGTCGTGGGTCTCGGTGGTGATGAGCAGCTCGTCGGCCCCGGTCACGCGCTGCAGGGTGGCGAGGCGGGACGTGACCTCGTCCGGGGTGCCGACGATCCGGGAGTCGACCCGGTCGCGCAGCACGTCCTGGTCGGCGGCGCTGCGCTGCTCCCACGGCATCGTCGTGCCGGGCTCCGGGTAGGCGATCGCCCCCTGCGCGCCGCGGCGGATCGAGAGCACCCACTCGGCGAACGGGTCCGCGAGGTGCCGCGCCTGCTCGGACGTCTCGGCGGCCAGCACGTCGGCGGAGACGACGACGTACGGCTCGGCCAGCACCCCCGGCCGGAACGCCGCGCGGTAGGCGTCGACCGTGCCGAGCACGGTCGACGGGCTGACGTGGTAGTTCGCCGCGAGCGGCAGACCGAGGGCACCGGCGACGCGAGCGCTCTCGCCGCCGCTGGACGCCAGCACCCACAGGTCGAACGCCGCCCCCGCGACGGCCGGGCTCACGTAGGCGTGCCCGGCGCTGTCGACGTAGTCGTCGGCGAGCAGGCCGAGGACCAGCTCGAGCTCGGCGCGGAAGTCCTGGCCGGTGCGGCTGGCGCCGATGACCTCCTTCTGCGCGAGGAGGCGCGCCCGCAGGGACGAGTCCGTGAAGTCGATCGGCGGTGTGCCCGGCACGTGCAGGCCGTCGACGTCGCGCGCCTGTGTGGGCGGTGGGGCGACGAACCCCTCGGGCGGCGGCGTGAACGCGCGACCGAGACCGAGGTCGACCCGTCCCGGGTGCAGCGCGGCGATCGTGCCGAACTGCTCGGCGGCGATCAGGGGGCTCGTCGTCCCCAGCAGCACGGCCCCCGACCCCACCCGCAGGCGCCGGGTGCGCTCGGCCGTCAGGGCCGCGAGCACCGCGGGCGACGCCGATGCCACGCCGGGCGCGAGGTGGTGCTCCGCGAACCACAGCCGGCGGTACCCGAGCCGGTCGGCCGCGACGGCGAGGTCGAGGGTCGCGCGCAGGGCGTCGGCGCCGGTCTGGCCGACTCCGACGGTCGCCAGCTCGAGGATGGACAGGGGCACGTTCGTGGTCATGGAGGCTCCGGGGTGAGGGTCAGGGTGAGGCCGGCAGGGCCGCGAACCGGGCGGCCGCGAAGGCCGCGTGCGCCGAGCAGGCGGGATCGGACGCGAGGTCGGCGAGCACGCGTCCGAGGGCCGGCGCGAACTTGAAGCCGTGCCCCGAGAACCCGGCCGCGACGACGACGCGTCCGCGGCGGTCGAGGACGAAGTCGTGGTCCGGCGTCGTGGTGTACGTGCAGGAGATCGGAACGAGGTGGTCGGGGTCGGCACCCGGCACCCACTGCGCCACGTAGTCGCGCAGCTGCCGCAGCTGGTGCGGCTCCGGCGTGAAGGACCTCCGGTCGGGGTCGGTGCGGGGGCCGACGGCGTGGAAGCCCACCTTGATCCCCTCGCCGGGGGTCGCCAGGCCGTACGTGCCGCTGGGCCACGGGTGCGGGGCGGGCGGGTCGTGGGTGAAGGACGGCCACAGGTCGACGGGGGGTGCGTCCGGGCGCAGCGCGAAGTGCGCAGGCTGCTCCTGCGTCACCACCAGCCGGTCGGCCAGCTCGGGGAACCCGGGCAGCAGGCGGGACGTCCAGGCACCGACCGCCACGACGGCGTTCGTCCCGTGCCAGGTGCCGGTGTCCGTGACCACCCGCACGCCGTCACCGGTCTGCTCGACCGCGCGCACGGGTGTCTCGTGCAGCACCCGCGCACCGGCCGCGGTGGCGGCCTGGAGGAACGCCTCGACCGCGCGGTCGGCGTGCAGTCGTCCCGCGGTGCTCGTCTCGTGCAGGACGTCACCCTCGAACGCGAGGCCCGGCCAGCGCGCGTGCGCGTCGGCGGCGGACAGCCACTCGTGCGGGATGCCCCGTTCGACGAACGCGTCCGCCACCTCCCGTGACGCCAGCGAGCCCTGGCTCACCCCGCCGGTGATCGTCAGCAGCTCCCCGGCCTCGGGCGTCTCGTCCTCGAGCACCCGCCACAGGTCGAACGCCTCCTGCACCAGGTCGAGGTACTCCGCCCGCGCGTAGGTGTTCCGGTAGATCCGGGATGCACCGTGCGAGGCACCCTGCGTGTGCCCGCGGCCGAACCGTTCCAGCAGGACGACCTGCCGCCCGCGCCGGGCCAGCTGCCACGCGGTCGCGGCCCCCATGACCCCGCCACCGACGACGACGTGGTCCACGTGCTCGCTCATCTGCTCCTCCTCCGCCTGTGGGTCGGCCGGCTGGGCGACCCCCGTCCACCCAGCCGGCCGTGTGAGGCGACTCCCCAAGCCGCCTCGTCTGTGGGGTCAGTCTGTCTTCGGCAGACCGGGCGGGTTGGTCTCGGACGTCGCGATCGCCTCGTCCTGCAGGCCCCACCGCTCCAGCACCTCGGCGTAGGTGCCGTCCTCGAACGCGTGGTTGAGCGCCGCGGTGATCGCCGGTGCCAGCCCGTTGCCCTTGAGGGTGCCGACGGCGATCTGCGCGGTCGCGGGCCAGCCGCCGTTGAGCGTGCCGATCACCTTGAAGTCCTCCGGGGACACCGCGGCCTTGTAGGCGGCGGTCGCGTTCGGGCCGAACGAGACGTCGATGCGGCCCGACTGCAGCGCGAGGATCGTGTCGCCGTCGTTCTCGAAGTACTCGACCTTCGCCGCCTCGAGCCCGGCCGCCTGGTTCTCCTCGTCCCAGGCGAGCAGGATCTTCTCCTGGTTGGTGCCCGAGCCCACCGCGACGGTCAGGCCGGCGATGTCCTTCGGCTCGGAGATCTCCGTCAGGTCGTCGTTGTCGGCGCGCACGAGCCAGCCCAGCTGGTCGTTGCGGTACGAGGAGAAGTCGTAGAGCTCCTTGCGCTCCTCGGTGACCGTCACGTTCGAGATGACCGCGTCCACGGCTCCGGACTGCACGGCGAGCGGCCAGTCGGCCCACGCCTTGACCTCGTGCTTCAGCTCCAGACCGAGCGCGTCGGCCACCAGCTGGGCGATGTCGGTCTCGTTGCCGATGGGCGTCTTCTCGTCGTCGGCCAGGAACGCCAGGGGCGCCACGTACGCGCTCACGGCGACCGTGAGCGTGCCCTTCTCCTTGACCTCCGGGGGCAGCAGCGCGATGGCCTCGGCCGACTCGGTCGTGTGGACGCGGTCCTGGTCCGCTGTGGTGTTGACGGTGAGCCCGGCTGCCTGCGCAGCCTCCTGGAGGTCACCGCCACCGGGCTCGGCCTCGGCGCTCGAGGAGCAGGCCGCGAGACCCGCGAGCAGGGGGATCAGGACGAGCGCGGCGAGCAGCCGGGTGCGGGACGAGCGAGTGGAACGGTGCGATGGAGCGGACATCATCTTCTCTCTTCGGGGTGGAATGGTCAGAGGACCTTGTCGAGGAACGCGCGGGTGCGCGCGTGCTGGGGGTGGTCGAGCACCTGCGCGGGAGGGCCCTGCTCGACGATCCGGCCGCCGTCCATGAACACGACCGTGTCGGCCAGCTCGCGGGCGAAGCCGATCTCGTGCGTGACGACGACGAGCGTCGTGCCGCTGTGTGCGAGGTCCTTGATGACGTCGAGGACCTCGCCCACGAGCTCCGGGTCGAGCGCGGAGGTCGGCTCGTCGAACAGGAGCACCTCGGGCTGGGTGGCGAGAGCGCGGGCGATGGCGACGCGCTGCTGCTGGCCGCCGGACAGCTGTCGCGGCCGGGCGTCGGCCTTGTCGGACAGCCCGACGCGCTCCAGCAGCACGCGCGCCTCCGCCTCGACCTCGCGCCGCGGGCGGCCCTGGGCGTGGACCGGCGCCTCGACGAGGTTCTCCAGCACGGTCAGGTGCGGGAACAGGTTGAAGCTCTGGAACACGAAGCCGATGCGGGTGCGCTGCCGCAGCACGTCCTTCTCGCGCAGCTCGCGCAGCGTGTCGCCACGGCGCTCGTAGCCGACGACCTCGCCGCCGACCGCCACGAACCCGCGGTCCACGCGCTCGAGGTGGTTGATGACGCGCAGCAGGGTCGACTTGCCGGAGCCCGACGGTCCGATGACGACCGTGACCTCTCCCGGCTGGACGACGAGGTCGATGCCGGCGAGCACCTCGAGCGTGCCGTACGACTTGTGCACGCCGTGCACCTCGACCAGGCCCGCGCTCATCGGTCGCCCCCCGTCCGGAACAGGTGGCCGGCACCGAGCGTCGAGCGCACCGCGTAGCTGGGCGGGACGCTCGCCGGCAGCGGGCGCCCGGACACCTTGCTCGCGGCGGCGAGCACCGACCAGCGCAGGCGCTGCACGGGCGTCGGGGGCAGCGTGCGCAGGGCGCCCTTCGCGTAGTGCCGCTCCAGGTAGTACTGCCCGACGGTCAGCACCGTGGTGATGATCAGGTACCAGATCGCCGCGACCATGAGCAGCGGGACGACCTTGAGGTTGCGGCCGTAGATCACGCCGACCGTGTAGAACAGCTCGCCGTACGCCAGCACGTAGACCACCGACGTGCCCTTGACCAGGCCGATGATCTCGTTGATGGAGGTCGGCACGATGGTCCGCATGGCCTGCGGGAGCACGATGCGCAGCTGCTGGCGGGAGCGCGGGATGCCGAGCGCGGCGGCGGCCTCGTGCTGGCCCTGGTCGACGCCGAGGATCCCGGCGCGCACGATCTCGGCCGAGTACGCCGCCTGCGAGAGCCCGAGGCCGAGCACCGCGGCGCCGAACTTCCCGACGATCGACAGGGTGTCCACCTCGGTGAACGCCGGGCCGAACGGGATGCCGAACGAGATCTCCGGGTAGAGGTAGGCGAGGTTGTACCAGAGCAGCAGCTGCAGGATCAGCGGCACCGACCGGAACACCCACGTGTAGCCCCAGGCGACGCTGCGCAGCAGGGGTGAACGCGACAGCCGCATGAGGGCGAGCACGGTACCGAGCCCGAACCCGATGACCGCGGCGGCGAACGTCAGGCGCAGCGTCCCCCACAGTCCCGTGAGCACCGACGGCCACGTCAGGTACTGCGTGACCACCGACCACTGCCACCGGTCGTTGGTCACCAGAGAGCTGACGACCATCGCGAGCAGCACCGCGACGACAGCGGTGGCCAGCCAGCGACCCGGGTGCCTGCTCGGGACGACGCGCAGGCCGGCGAGCGTCGCCGCGTCGGTCTGCGCCGGCGGCGGCGCCAGGACGCGGGACTCGTCCTGCACGATGCTCACGAGTCCACCTCCAGCCACTTCTCGAACGGGAGCGGCCCGGTCGCCTCGGCGGCGGGGTCGAACAGCGGCGTGTAGCCGGCGCGCAGGTACAGGCCGACGGCCTCCGGCTGCCGCGGCCCGGTGGTCAGGTACAGCCGCGGGTAGCCGAGCTCCGACGCGCGCTGCTCCAGCTCGGCGACGACGCGTGCGGCCAGGCCACGGCGGCGGTGCGCGTGATGGGTCCAGATCCGCTTGAGCTCCGCGGTGGGAACGGTCGGGAGACCGGCATCGTCGCGCCCCTCGCTGCGCGGGCGACGGTCGGCGTCACCCAGCTCGGGCTCGACGCGACGGCGAAACGCGCCGCCGGCCACCGGCTCACCGTCCTCGAGCAGCAGGACCAGCGCGCCGTCGGGCTCCGCGAACTCGGCCGCCGGGTAGTGCTCCAGCTCGTCCCGGATCTGCTCGACGGCCAGGATGCCCTCGTACCGGGAGGCGTACTCGTACGCCAGCTCGTCCAGCAGCGGGCGCACGAGCGGGTCGGCGAGGTCCGTCCAGCGGATCGTCAGGGTGGTGGTCGTCGCGGTCACGACGCGCTCCCGCGGGGGTCGCGCTCGCCGGCGGTCACCGCGAACGGCAGGTGGTTGCCCTCGACGGGCGCCGGGCACGTCCCGAAGTCGCTGAACGCGTACGGCAGGTTGAGGGTGCGGTTGAGGTCGATCCGCAGCGTGCCGGCGGTGCGGTCGGCCACGTCGACGGTGACCACGCGCCACGGGGCCAGGTCCTGCGCCTCGTCGCTGAACAGGACGGTGACCTGCCCCGGCTGGTGACCATTCGACAGCCGCAGGGTGTGCCGCACCCCGTCGCGCTCGACGTCGATCTCCCCGACGAGACGGACGTGGTGCACGAGGCCGTGCTGCGCCGCTCCGACCGTCGCCACGACGGGCTCGTCGTACCAGCGCACGGGCACGTCGACGACCCAGGACGGGTCGTACGGGTGCGTCGGGACGCCGTCGAAGCCCGTGCGCGCCGCGGCACGCGGGTCGCGCACCCGCAGGTACAGCCGGCCGGTGCGCCGGACCAGCTCGACGACCAGGCGGTCCTCGTCGTCGCGGTCAGCCGGCACGTACGCCGCCACCAGCGTCGACAGGCCCTCCCCGACCGTCCGGCGCCAGCTCCCCACAAGCAGCTCACGCGACTGCGGGTCCGTCACCGCGTCCGCCGCGTCGGTCTCCACCAGCGCATCGGCGCCGTCGGTCGACCACTGACCCGGGAACCCCGGGATCGACCGCGGCGTCGCGGTCAGCGCGTACAGGCCGACGAGGCTGAGCCAGCCGTGCGGCTGGCGCAGGGCCTCCTCGCGGTCGCTGCGCCAGCGCAGCAGGTCGGCGGTCGGGTCGATGGCGAGCGTGGTCATCGGGTGCTCCTCTCGAGCGGTCGATCGGCTGGGTCGGCGCGGTGGCCGGGGATCGCCCCGACCAGCTCGGCGGTGTACGGGTCCTGCGGCTGGTCGAAGACGTCGGCGGTCGGCCCGACCTCCACCAGCCGGCCGTCGTGCAGCACCCCGACCCGGTCGGCCACCTGCCGCACGACGGCGAGGTCGTGCGAGATGAACAGGTACGTCAGGCCACGGTCGCGGCGCAGCCGATCGAGCAGCGCGAGGATCTGGGCCTGGACCGACACGTCCAGTGCGCTCGTCGGCTCGTCGAGCACCAGGAGGTCCGGCTCGAGCGCGAGAGCGCGCGCGATCGCCACCCGCTGCCGCTGACCGCCCGACAGCTCACCCGGACGCCGCGTGGCGAAGGCGGCACCGAGGGCGACCTGCTCGAGCAGCTCGACCACGCGGTCTCGCCGCTGGGAACGGGAGCCCACGCGGTGCGACCGCAGGGGCTCGTCGATGATCTTCGCGACCGTGAACCGGGGGTCCAGCGACGCGAACGGGTTCTGGTGCACCAGCTGCGACCGGCGCCGGAGCAGTGCCCGACCGGCCGGGTCGGTGACGGGAGCGCCGTCGAGCAGCACCGCGCCGGAGTCCGGCGTCGTCAGCTGCAGCACCAGCCGCGCGACGGTCGACTTGCCCGAGCCGGACTCGCCCACCAGGCCGAACGCTCCCCCACGCGCCACCGAGAAGCTCACGTCGTCGACGGCCTGGACGGTGCGGCCGGCGTGGCCGGGCAGGCGGAACGTCTTGCTGACCGACAGGACGTCGAGCAGGGGCGACTCCCCCACGGTCGGCGCCGGCGGAGGAACCCGCTCGCGCACCGCGAGCTGCGGAGCGGCCGCCAGCAGGGACCGCGTGTACGGGTGGCGGGGTGCGCCGAGCACCTGCGCCGTGAGTCCTTCCTCGACGATCTCGCCGTCCTTCATCACGACGACCCGGTCGGCGCGGTCGGCCGCCACGGCGAGGTCGTGCGTGATGAACAGGACCGCCGAGCCGGTGCGCGACGTGAGGTCGTCGAGCAGGTCGAGGACCCGGCGCTGCACGGTGACGTCGAGCGCGCTGGTGGGCTCGTCGGCGATCACCAGAGCCGGCTCCAGGGCGAGCGCGATGCCGATGAGCACGCGCTGCCGCATGCCGCCTGACAGCTCGTGCGGGTACTGGCGGGCGCGCGCCTCGGGGTCGCTCAGCCCGACGGACCGCAGGATCTCGACCGCCTGCTGCGCAGCGGCAGCCCGGCGCACGCGGCCGTGGATGCGCAGCACCTCCGCCACCTGGTCGCCGATCCGGGTCACGGGGTTGAGCGCGATGCCCGGGTCCTGCGGCACCAGCCCGATCCGCGCGCCGCGCACCTGCTGCCACGCCTTGTCGGTCAGACCGACCAGCTCGCCGCCGTGCAGCCGGACGCTGCCGCCGACGACCCGACCGCCACCGGGCAGCAGACCGACCACCGCGTGCGCGGTCGTGGACTTGCCGGAGCCGGACTCGCCGACGAGCGCGACGACCTCGCCGGCGTGCACGTCGAAGCTCACGCCGCGCACGGCCTGGACGCTCTCACCCCGACCCTCGTACTCGACGACGAGGTCGCGCACCTGCAGGACGGGGGCTGTCTGGGCGCTCATCGGTGCGCCCTCCCTTCGAGGAGGCGACCGAGCCGGTTGGCGGCCAGCACCAGGGCGGCGATGACGAGACCGGGCAGGGTGGTGAACCACCAGGCCACGGAGAGGTAGTTGCGCCCCTCGGCCACGAGCGAGCCCCACTCGGGGGTGGGCGGCACGGCACCGAAACCGAGGAAGCTCAGCGACGACACGGCCAGCACGATCACCCCGAGCTGCACGGTGGCGAGCACGAGGATCGGGGCTGCCGCGTTGGGCAGCACGTGCCGCGCGAGCACCGCCGACCGGCGCGCCCCGGCGAGGACTGCCGCCTCGACGTAGGTCGTCGTCCGCACCCGCAGGACCTCGGAGCGCATGACGCGGGCGAACGTCGCGACCTCCGCGACCCCGACGGCGATCGCGACCTTGAGCGTGCCGAACCCGAGCGCGGTGACGACCGCGAGCGAGAGCAGGAGGCCGGGGATCGCCAGGAGCACGTCGGTGGTCCGCATGAGCACGGCGTCGACCGCTCCGCCGAGGTAGCCGGCGACGAGCCCGACCAGCGCACCCACGGCGAGCCCCAGACCGAGCGCGAGCAGTGCGGCCTGCAGCGAGAGGCCGGTGCCGTGCACGGTGCGGGCGTACAGGTCGCGGCCCAGGTTGTCGGTGCCGAACCAGTGCTCCGCGCTCGGTGCGCTCAGCTTCTCGGCCGGCACGCCCACGAGCGGGTCCGCCGCGGTGAACAGGCCCGGCACGAGCGCCCAGCCGAGAATGACGAGGACGACGGCGACCGACGCGAGTACGCCGGGGGTCGCGAAGGGGTGGCGTCGGCGGCGGCCCGGGACCGGTCGTGCGACCACCACGCTGGGTGCCGTGACGGCGGCCGGAGCCTGCGAGACGAGTGTCATGACGGTTCCTTCCCTGGTCAGGCCGTGGCCGGGGTACGGGCGATGCGCGGGTCGAGCGCCGGATAGGCGAGGTCGACGACGAGGTTGACGACGACGAACACGAGCGCGCCCACGACCACGACGCCCTGCACGACGGGGATGTCCTGCGTGCGGACGGCCTTCTCCACCAGCCCGCCGAACCCGGCGCGCGAGAACACCGTCTCGACCACCACGGCACCGGCCAGCAGGTTGCCGACGGCGATCCCGAGCAGCGTCAGCGCCGGCAGGGCCGCGTTGCGGGTGACGTGCCGCCACTGCACCCGACCCCGGCTGGCGCCCTTGGCCAGCGCCGTCTCCACGTACGGCGCGTCCCACGCGGTCCGCATGGACCGGGCCAGGACCTGCGCGATGACGGCGGACAGCGGGATGGCGAGCGTGACCGCCGGCAGCACCAGGCTGCCGAAGCCCTGGTTGCCGACCGCCGGGAACAGCGGGAGCCGGAACGAGAACAGCTGCAGGAGCAGCAGACCGATCCAGAACGTCGGCATCGAGACGCCCAGCGGAGGCAGCGCGAGCAGCGCACCGCGCAGGCGGGTGGACCGCGACCAGGACGAGACCGCCGCGATCGTGCCCCCGAGCAGCAGCGCGATCCCCAGAGCGAAGCTGGTCAGAGCGAGCGTCTGCGGGAACGCGTCGGCGAGCAGCTGCGACACGGGAGCCCCGGAGGTCACCGACACCCCCAGGTCACCGGTGACCGCCCGCCCGAGCAGCACCAGGTACTGCTCGAGCGGCGGGCGGTCGAACCCGTAGCGGGCGCTCAGCTCGGCCACCTGCGCCGGGTCGACGGTGCCGCCGGGGTTGGCCGCGTCGAGCATGATGCTCACCGGGTCGCTGGGCAGCAGGTACAGCACCGCGAACGAGACCGTGAACGCCGCCCAGAGCACCAGGACCGCGGCGCCGAGCCGGCGCAGGACGTAGGCCGTCACTGGTCGGCACCGATCCAGGCGTCGTGGAACAGCAGCCGGGACGACGCGTCGAACGCGAGGCCGTGCACGTCCGCGCCGACGCCGATGGACTGCGCGAGCTCGAACAGCGGGATCGCGTAGCCGTCCTCGAGGATCGTGCGCTGCGCGGTGGCCAGGTCGTCGTCGCGCTTCGCCGCGTCACCCTGCGCCAGCTGGGCGTCGAGCAGGGGGTCCAGGACGGTGTCCGCCGGCCGCTTGTTGATGTTGCGGAACTTCGACGAGAACTGGGTGCGCAGGATGTCGCCGTCGGCCCGCGTGACGTTGTAGTAGTACGTGTCGTAGTCGCCGGCCGTGAGAGCCGCCTGCTGCTCGGCGGGCGTCTGCTGGCGCACCTGGAGGTCGACGCCGACGGCCTTGAGCTGCTGCTGCGTGAGCTCGAGCACGGCCTGGCTGCCCGTGAACAGCGGCGCGTAGACGACGTCGAACGACAGCTTCTCGCCGCCCTTCTCCCGGATCCCGTCCGCACCGAGCGTCCAGCCGGCGTCGTCGAGCGCGTCCGCGGCCCCGTCCTGGTCGAACGCGAGCTCGTCGGACAGGTCCACGTAGCCCGGCGTCGTGCTGGCCAGGACGCTCGTCGCGGGCTTGAACGCCTCGCTCAGCACCGTGTCGACGAGCTCCTGGCGGTTGATCGCCACCTGCACGGCCGCCCGCACGTCGGGGTCGGCCAGCGGACCGGCGCTCACGTTCGGCTGGAGCACGAACGCGACGCCCGGGTTGGTGCGCGTCAGCACCGCACCGCCCGACCCCTCGACCTGCGGCACGTCCTGCGGCAGCACGTCGCCCACGGCGTCGAACTGGTCGGAGGCCAGCCCGCCGGACCGCACCCCCGACTCGGGCACGATCGAGAAGTCGATCTGGTCGAGGTACGCCTCACCGGGGTTCTCGGAGACCTCCGACGGCCATGCGTACCCGTCGCGGCGCACGATCGTCGCGCCCTGGTCCTGCGTGTACTCCTCCAGCTCGAACGGTCCCGAGCCGACGATCTCGCCCTGGAGACGCGCCGCCGGGTCCGTCGTGGCGGTCGCGTCGGACAGGATCGCCAGCGACACGGTCGAGGTCGCCTGCAGGAACTGCGCGTTGGGCGTCGCGAAGGCAACGGTGACGGTGTGCTCGTCGTCGACGGTCGTCCCCTGGTAGCCCGAGAGGTAGGACCCGGCCAGCGGTGCCGTCGCGGCGAGGGGGCCGACCAGGGCGTCGAAGTTCGCCTTGACCGTGGTCGCGGTCAGCGGCGTGCCGTCCGAGAACGTCACGTCGTCGCGCAGGTGGAAGGTGAACTGCGTCAGGTCGTCGCTGACGTCCCAGCTCTGCGCGAGCCACGGGACGATCTCGCCGGTCTCGGGGTCCTGGTCGGTCAGCGAGTCCGCCAGCTGGCGGGCGATGTAGATGCTGACGTTCGAGCCGACCTGCTGCGGGTCCACCCCGCTGGGCGAGGCGCCGAGCGCGAACCGCAACGTGCCACCGGGGGTCGCCGTCTCTGCGTCCGCAGTCGCCGAGGCGGACGAGCCGGCGGCGGGCGAACCGGAGCTGCACGCGGTGAGCAGGAGGCCGGGGACGACGAGCGTGGTCAGGAGGACGGAACGGGCACGGGTCGAGCGGAGCATGACAGGGGGTTCCTTCGTTCAGGGGTGGGTGGGGCTGGTCAGCCGACGAGGGCGCGGTCGGCCTGCGAACGGGTGGCGCGGGGCGCCGGGCGGTTCAGGCCGAGGTGGTCGCGCAGGGTCGGACCCGAGTACTCGGTCCGGAACGAGCCGCGCTCCTGGAGCAGCGGGACGACCTGGTCGAACACGTCGTCCAGACCCGTGGGGGTCAGGTGCGGGACGAGGATGAAGCCGTCGGACGCGTCCTCCTGGACGTGCCGGTCGATGGCGTCGGCGACCTGGGTGGCGGTGCCCACGAACCCGCCGCGGGAGGTCACCTCGATGACGAGCTGCCGGATCGACCACCCGTTCGCGTCGGCCTGCTCGCGCCATGCGGCGGCGATGGTGCGCGGGTCCTTGACGTGCCGAACCCGACCGCGGGTGATGTCGAGGTTCTCGACATCGGGCTCGATCCGCGGCAGCGGCCCCTCGGGATCGTGGTCCGTGAGGTCCCGGCCCCAGACCTGCTCGAGGAACGCGATCGCGGTGGGACCCGGAACCTGCTGGAGCCGGATCTCGCGGGAGCGCTCGGCCGCCTCCTGCGCAGTCGCGCCGAGCACGACCGTGGTCGCGGGGAGGATCAGGAGCTGGTCCGGGGTCCGGCGGTGTGCGGCGAGGCGGCCCTTCACGTCGGCGAAGAACGCCTGACCCGCCTCGAACGTCGAGTGCGCCGAGAAGACCACGTCCGCGGTGGCGGCGGCGAAGTCCCGGCCGTCGGCGGAATCGCCTGCCTGGAACAGCACGGGGTGACCCTGCGGTCCGCGCGGCGTGGTGAACTCGCCGCGCACCTGGAAGTGCGGACCCTCGTGGCGGACGTCGCGCACCGACCCCGGCCGCACGAACTGCCCGGTGCTCGCGTGGGCGACCACCGCGTCGTCGTCCCAGGAGTCCCAGAGCGCCCGGGCGACCGAGACCAGCTCCGCGGCCCGCTCGTAGCGCTGCTCGTAGGGCAGGAACCCGCCGCGGCGGAAGTTCTCCCCCGTGAACGCGTCCGAGCTGGTCACCAGGTTCCACGCGGCGCGGCCGCCGGACAGGATGTCGAGCGTCGCGAACTGGCGAGCCAGCTCCCACGGCTCGTTGAAGGTGGTGTTGATCGTGCCGGCGAGGCCGATCCGGTCGGTGACCGCGGCCAGCGCCGCGAGCACGGGCAGGGTGTCGGGCCGGCCCACGACGTCGAGGTCGTGGATCTGTCCCTTGTGCTCGCGCAGGCGCAGGCCCTCGGCGAGGAAGAAGAAGTCGAACCGGGCTGCCTCGGCGCGACGGGCGAGGTGCTCGAACGACGCGAAGTCGATCTGGCTGCCGGAGCGGGGGTCGCTCCAGACGGTCGTGTTGTTGACGCCGGGGAAGTGCGCGCCGAGGTGGACCTGCTTGCGGGGGACCTTGCGGGGGAGAGTCATCGCGCGGCTCAGGCGATCGCGGCGTAGCGGTTGGCCGGGTGGACGAGGCCCAGCTGGTCGCGCAGCGTGGGGCCGTTGTAGTGCTCGCGGAACGCCCGCGCGGTGCGCAGCATCGGGACGACCCCGTCGACGAGCGCGTCGAGGTCGGTGTGCAGCGAGGAGGGCCGCACGACGAACCCGTCCACGGCGCCGATCTCCCACCAGGCCAGGAGCGTGTCGGCCAGCTCGCGCGCCGTGCCGACGTGCGTGAGCGAGTCGGTGTCCCAGCGGACACCCTCGAGCTCGGTGAGCAGGTCGAGGCGAGCACGGGCGCTGGCCTGGTCCGGGCCCGTCACGACGAACGCGTCCACGAGGACGCGCAGGTCACCGGGCTCGCGGCCGGCCGCCGCGGCAGCGGCACGCAGCCGGAGCCGCAGGTCGAGCGCCTCCTCGCGGCTGGTCGCGCTGATCCGGACCACGTCGGCGTGCCGGGCAGCGAGACCGAACGACTCGTCGGAGCCGACCCGCACCACGATCGGCGGCTGCCCCTGCGGAGGCCGCGGGGTGATGGACGGACCCTTCACGGCGAAGTGCACCCCGTCGTGCTCGACGTAGTGGAGCTTGGCGCGGTCGACGTACCGGTGCGTCGCCTGGTCGCGGATCTCGGCGTCGTCCTCCCAGCTGTCCCAGAGCGCCGACACGACCTCGACGGCCTCCTCGGCCTCGGCCACGGCAGCCGCCTCGGACAGTGCTGCCCCGCGACCGAAGTGGTTCGCGTCCTGCTCGTCCGCCGACCAGCCCAGCTGCCACCCGGCACGCCCGCCGCTGACGTGGTCGATCGTCGCGATCGCCTTCGAGACGTGGAACGGCTCGGTGTGCGTCGTCGCGACGGTCGGCACCAGGCCGATTCCGCGGGACCGCGGCGCCAGCCGCGCCGCGACCAGGGCGGCGTCGAGACGGCCCCGCAGGGTGGTGGACCGGGTGGGCTGCAACGAGAACGAGTCGTCGATCACGACGAGGTCGAGGGTGCCGCGCTGGGCGGTGTCGACCAGGTGCTGGAGGCGCTCGGCGTCGAAGAGGCGCTGCGCCTGGGAGCCGTGCGTCCGCCACGCGGCGGGGTGGGCGCCGGCGTCGCTGAGGTCGACGCCGAGGTGCAGGGGGCGGGGAGAAGACGTGGGGCGTGCCATGGGGAGTCCGTTCATGAGGCGCGGAGGCGCGCCGCGCGCGGCGGCGCGGCGGTCGGTGCGTGCGGGAGCGAGCGTCCGAGACGGCAGCGCCGTCGGGTCGGTGGCTCGTCAGGGGCCGGTCAGGCGGAGAGGGGCGTCAGCAGCAACAGGTGCTGAGCGCGCCGGAACCGGCGCCGGGACAGCACGAGGACAGGCGAGGGAGGCCGCCGGGAACCGAAGCGGGCTGTCCGTCCGTGCTCATCGTGCTTCCCTTCGTGCCCGCCGGGCGGGCGCTGCGTCGTTGTCGGGCACGAGCGGGTGCTCGTGCAGGACCAGGTCGTCACCCGGGGCACCCCACACGCAGGAGGGTTGCCATCCAACGAGCCGGGGCTTGTCGCTGGAATTCATGACCTAACAGGTCGGGAAAGTAGAGTTAGATCGCGGACGAGTCAATACCCCGAGGCAATAGTCCAGATGATGGGACGCGGCGTCCCGTCAGGTGATGGAACGATGAGCACGTGTCCCTGACGATCACCATCGACGACCCGACCGCGCCCGACGTGCTGGCACTGCTCGGCGAGCACCTTGCCGACATGTACGCGACCTCCCCCGCCGAGTCCGTGCACGCCCTCGACCCGTCGGCGCTCGCGGCGCCCGGCATCACGTTCTGGACCGCCCGCGACGCCGGGGGCGCGCTGCTCGGGTGCGCGGCGCTCAAGGAGCTCGGACCGGCGGACGGCGAGCTCAAGTCGATGCGGACCACGAGCGCGGCACGCGGGCATGGGGTCGGCACCGCCCTGCTCGCGCACGTGCTCGCCACCGCGGCGGCCCGCGGCCTCCGCACGGTGCACCTGGAGACGGGCACCCAGGACTACTTCGCCCCCGCCCGCCGCCTGTACGAGCGGGCCGGGTTCGTCGCGTGCCCGCCCTTCGGCGACTACGTCCTCGACCCGCACAGCGTCTTCTACCGGTTGTCGCTCATCGCGCCAGACGTACCCGCCACCGGTCCCAGGGCGGCGCAACCCGCCAGTTGAGGCGCAGGGTCCGCCACGCCCGATCGAGCCGGCGCACCCGCTGGGAGTGCCCACGCAACGACCGCGCGGACACCCCCACCCGCAGCAACGGGTCGAACCGGATCCGACGCCCGGGTCCGAGGGCGAACGCGAGGTCGAGGTCGTCGTGCACCTCCGCGTCGTCCCGGCTCACGAGGGTGCGGACCGCGAGCCACGCGTCCCGGCGCATCGCCATCGACGACCCCCACAGCGCGGTGTGGCCCAGGGCGAGGTGTGCCAGGACGTAGTAGGTGCCCAGGTAGGCGCCCGAGACCCCGGCCCGCAGGACCACCGGGAGGTCGAAGAACTGACCCGAGCCGGTCACGGCGTCGAGCCGCGGGTCTGCCTGCATCGAGGCGACGATGCGCTCCACCCACCGCGCGTCCGGTCGGGAGTCGGCGTCGAGCCGAGCGATCACGTCGCTGCGAGCGTTGTCGTACCCGGTGGCTGCCGCGGCGGGGATGCCGATGCGTGCCTCTGGGACCACCCGCGCTCCCCACGCCGCAGCGACCGCCGCGGTGTCGTCCGTCGAGCCGTTGTCGACGACCAGCACCTCGGACGGTGCGACCGTCTGGTGACGGAGCCGCGCGAGGCACTCCGCGAGCGCGACCGCGTCGTCACGGGCAGGGATGACCACCGAGACGGTGAGCGGCTCGACGCCGTTCACGCGCGCCGGCCCACGACGGCTGCAGCGACGACGCTGCCGGCGAGTCCCGCGGCGAGGTCACCCATCGTGTCCGGGTACCCCACCTGGATCCTCCGGTCGAGCCACGCGTTCCCGGCCCACTCCCCGAGCTCCCAGAGAACCGCCAGCACCGCACCGAGCCCGACCACGAGGAGGGCGAGCTCCGACCGCGGGCGGTCGCGTCCGACGACCCCCCAGAACTGCAGTGCCTCCACGCCCAGCACGGCGATCAGGCCCGTCGCGACCGCGTGCACGACGACGTCCAGCCAGCTCACCGCCACGTACCAGTCGAGCTGGGCAGCCCAGGCGGCGAACAGGATCGTGCTGCAGTACGCGACGTCGAGCGCCGTCGAGGCGCTGATCACGCGGGGCACCATCGCCCCGCCCAGCACGAGCAGGAAGAGGGCTGTCGCGACGGGGCCGGACCACCAGGTGCCGACGACGACGCTGACGAGCGCGAGGACGCGGACGACGTCGCCCGGCACGAAGGCCGCTGTCTGCACGGACGCAGTTCTCATGAGGGGGTGACGAATCCGATCGCCTTGTGGCTCCCGTCGCAGAACGGCGCGATGGCCGACGTGCCGCACCGGCACAGCGCGACGGTCCGTCGGCGCCGCTCGATGGGGTTGCCGTCGCTGTCGACCAGCTCCACGTCCCCGCGCACGAGGAGCGGGCCGTTCGGGCACGCCTCGATCGTCGCCGGCTGGGGCGCGTGGCCGGTCATGCCGCACGCAGCGAGGACGTGCCGGCCGACCAGGCGTCCAGCAGGTGCCGGCCGACGAGCTCGTCGAGGTACAGGCAGGCCGCGGCGCCGAAGAGGATGTCGCCGACGAGCTCGGGCTCCTGCTCCGCGAGCCGTCCGGCCAGGTCCCGACCCGCGATCTGCTCGTGCACGGCATCGGCCTCCACGTGCTCGTCGAAGTAGTCGGTGGTCCCCGCGTCGTGCCCGAGCCGCCGGAACCCGTCCCCGTACAGCCGGTTCGGCAGCGACGACGTCATCTCGAAGGCCGCGAGGTGGCCCGCGATCGCTCCCCGCCACCGGCGGTGCAGCCCGAACAGCGACATGAGGTTGAGCGCGGCGATCGTGACGGCCGGCAGCCGGTCCACGTAGTACCCGTACTCGTCGACGAGCCCTGCCCCGCGCATCGTGCGGGCGAACAGCGCGCTGTGCATGCGGTCCGGCCGGCCACCGCCGTACTCGTCGGCCTGCACCTCGACCAGCGCCGCCTTGGGCGCCCCGGACAGCCGCGGGACCGCCCACGTATGGGGGTCGGCCTCCATGAGGGTGTAGAGCGACCGGTGGATGAGGAACTCCTCCGCCTGCGTCGCGTCCGCCGACCTGCTGACGTAGCGGGCGACACTCGGTCCCGGTGCGGGCGCGGTCATCGCGAAGAGCGCTGCCGCGACGGCTTCACGCTCGGCGGCCGTCGCTGTCGGGGCGGGTACCTGGTGGCGGAGCGCCGCCTCGAACGCGTTCTCCAGCACGCGCCGCAGCCGGAGCAGGTCGGGATCCCACTCCCACGCGTCGTCCACGCCCTCGAACCCGCGGTAGTGCAGCGCGTAGAGCGTCCAGAGCGTCAGCTGGACGTCGTCGTCCGTCACCGGGTCGGCGACCGTCGCGGCGTCGCGCCACCGGCTGAGCACCGCGTCGTCGACGTCGTCCGTGTCGCGCGGCGGATGCACGAGCAGGTCGGTCAGGGACGCCCCGAGGGGTCCCCGTGGTGCGGGAAGCTTCATCGTCGAGATCCGTCCTGGTGCGTGCACCCGCCCGGTTCTGGAGCAAGCCTCGGCACCACGTTCGCACGGCCCGCCTGATGCGCAACCGGAGGTCGGGTCAGGTGCGGGTCAGGCGGTGCACCGTGACGTCGTCCAGCCGTCCATCGGCCACGGTCGCCGTCATGTAGGTCGCGAAGGGCTGGCGGCGTCGGTCCGTGGGCGAACCCGGGTTGAGCAGCCGCAGCCCGTGCGGCGTGACCGTGTCCCACGGGATGTGGCTGTGCCCGAACACGAGCACGTCCAGGTCGGGGTGCTCGGCGTCGCACCTGCGCTCCCGGCCGGTGGCGGGTCCCGTCTCGTGCACGACGCCCAGCCGCAGACCGTCCAGCTCGACCCGGTCCACCAGGGGCAGGCGTGCGCGCAGACGCGGTCCGTCGTTGTTGCCGTAGCACGCGACGAGGCGGCGGGACCGCTCGGCCAGCACGTCGAGAAGGGCCTCCGAGACCCAGTCGCCCGCGTGGACGACGACCTCCGCGGCGTCGACCGCCGCCCACACCTCCGCAGGTAGGTCGCGGGCGCGGCGCGGGAGGTGCGTGTCCGCCAGCAGGACGAGTCGCACGGGTCCTCCTCGTGGTCGGTGCATCCGACCGTAGGCGCCGCGCAGTGCGTGGGCACGTCGGGTTTAGTCTCGTATTCCGACCTGCGTTGTCCACATTTAGAGACGGTCCTGTCGCAGACGCTCTCCGACGGCCATCCTCATCTCATGCAGACCCGCCGCGCCGCCTCGACGTGTTGTCACGTCCTCACGGCTTCCGCGCGCCCCTGCTGTCCGCGGAACGTCTGAACGCGGCACTGTCCCCCGGCCGCGCGTCCGACGCCCGGCCCTCGTCGATCCCCACGACGACTCGGTGCGACGCGCGTGCCCTCCACCCCCGTCCCCCGCGGAGGACTCACCCTCATGGCGCCCAGCCGGCCCCACGTTGCTCAGCCCGCGCGCACCGAGCCTGCGCGGCGATGTCGTCCCTGACGACCGCCCGCCCACTCGACCCGCGACCCCCAAGGACCTGACATGACCGCCCGTCCCGCCCGTCTGACCGCCGCCCTCGTCGCCGCCGGCCTCCTCGCCTCCCTCGCCGCGTGCTCCTCATCCGCGGCCGAGGAGCCGGCTGCCGACTCCAGCGCCGACGCGTCGGCCGCACCGGCCGAGCTCGCGGAGGCCCCGGAGCTCCGTCTCGGCTACTTCGCCAACCTGACGCACGCCGTCGCCCTCGTCGGTGTCGACGACGGCACCTACCAGGAGGCGCTGGGCGACACCACGCTCACCACCTCGATCTTCAACGCGGGCCCGGCCGCGGTCGAGGCGCTCTTCGGCGGCGCGATCGACGCGACGTTCATCGGCCCCAACCCGGCCATCAACGCGTTCGCGCAGTCGAACGGCGAGGCGGTCCGCATCGTCTCCGGTGCGACCTCCGGTGGTGCGCAGCTGGTCGTCCGCGAGGGCATCGACTCCCCCGAGGACCTCGTCGGCACCACGCTGGCGACCCCGCAGCTGGGCAACACGCAGGACGTCGCGCTGCGCGCCTGGCTCGCGGACGAAGGGCTGGAGACGTCGCTCACCGGCGGCGCCAGTGACGTGACCATCACGCCGCAGGAGAACTCCCAGACCCTCGACCTGTTCAAGGCCGGACAGCTGGACGGTGCGTGGCTGCCGGAGCCGTGGGCGTCGCGGCTCGTGGTCGACGCGGGCGCGCACGTGCTGCTCGACGAGAAGGAGCTGTGGCCCGACGGGGACTTCGTCACCACGCACCTGATCGTGGCCACGGAGTACCTGTCCAAGTACCCCGGCACGGTCAAGAAGCTGCTCGAGGCCGAGTACGCGACGTCCGAGTGGATCGCGGCGAACCCCGACGAGGCCAAGACCCTGTCGAACACCGTGATCGAGAAGCTCAGCGGCAAGCCGCTGTCCGCCGAGGTGCTGGACCGGGCGTGGGGCAACCTGCGGATCACGCTCGACCCGATCGCGTCCAGCCTCCAGACGTCCGCCGACCACGCCGTGGCCGCCGGGACCTCCAAGGAGACCGACCTGCAGGGCATCTACGACCTGACCCTGCTCAACGAGGTGCTCGCCGAGAACGACCAGGAGCCGGTCTCCGACGGCGGCCTCGGGGCGTCGGGCAAGTGACCACCACCGTGACGGCGGTCGGCGGCCAGGGCTCCACGGCCCCGGCCGCCGTCGCGGCGCGCCTGACCGGGGTGACGCACCACTTCGGTGAGGCCTCGCGACCCCCGGTGCTCGACCGCATCGACCTGACCGTGGCGCCCGGCGAGTTCGTCTGCCTGCTCGGGGCGTCGGGCTGCGGCAAGTCGACGCTGCTGTCCCTGGTCGCGGGGCTGGACAAGCCCGTCGCCGGCACCGTCGAGGTGCCGGGCGGCCGGCCGGCGCTCATGTTCCAGGAGCCCGCGCTGTACCCGTGGCTCACGGCTGCGGGGAACGTCGAGCTCGCGCTGCGGCTGCGGGGGGTCGCCCGCGCGGAGCGGCGCGACGAGGCCCAGCGCCTGCTCGCGCTCGTCCGGCTGGAGGGTGCCGGACCCAAGCGGGTCCACGAGCTGTCGGGCGGTATGCGGCAGCGCGTCGCCCTGGCCCGGGCGCTGGCCCAGGAGGGTGACCTCCTGCTCATGGACGAGCCGTTCGCGGCTCTCGACGCCATCACGCGTGACGTCCTGCACGAGGAGCTCACGCGCATCTGGACGGAGACCGGCCGCGCCGTCATCTTCGTCACGCACAACGTCCGCGAGGCGGTGCGGCTCGGGCAGCGCGTCGTCCTGCTGTCGTCGCGGCCCGGACGCGTCGCCCGCGAGTGGGCGGTGGACATCCCCCAGCCACGCCGCATCGAAGACCCCGCGGTGTCCCGGCTCAGCGCCGAGATCACCGAGGACCTGCGACAGGAGATCGCCCGCCATGGCCACTGACACGACAGCGCCACCCACGCGCAGGACCACGGACGACGACCTCGCCGCGGGGCTGGACGCGCTCGAGACACCGGTCGCCGCACCCCGCGGCTCCGCCTGGCAGTCGGCGTGGCGGGCGGTCTGGCCCGTGCTCGCCGCTCTCGGCGCCCTGCTCGTCGTGTGGCAGGTCGCCTACCTGCTCGAGCTCAAGCCGCCGTACGCGCTGCCCAGCCCGGCGGACACGTGGCAGACCCTCCTCGGGACCATCCAGGACGGCTCGGCGTGGCGCGCGGTCTCCCTCAGCGTGCAGCGCGCGGCGGTCGGCTTCTCGATGTCGGTCGTCGTCGGCGTCGCGATCGGGATCGCGCTCGCCGCCTCCCCTCTGCTGCGCCGCGCGTTCGGCCCCATCATCACCGGCCTGCAGTCGCTGCCGTCGGTCGCCTGGGTGCCGGCCGCGATCATCTGGTTCCAGCTCACCGACGCCACGATGTACGCGGTCATCCTGCTCGGCGCGGTGCCGTCGATCGTCAACGGGCTGCTCGCCGGGACCGACCAGGTGCCGCCGCTGTACCTGCGCGTCGGCCAGGTGCTCGGTGCCACGGGGTGGACGCGGATCCGGTTCGTGCTGCTGCCCGCCGCGCTGCCCGGGTTCCTCGGCGGGCTCAAGCAGGGCTGGGCGTTCGCGTGGCGCTCGCTCATGGCCGCCGAGCTCATCGTCCAGACGGGGCTCGGCACCGGGCTGGGCCAGATCCTCGACCTCGGGCGGGTCACCAGCGACATGTCGCTGGTCATCGCGTCGATCGGTCTCATCTTCCTGGTGGGCATCGTCATCGAGCTCGTCGTCTTCGCGCCGCTGGAGCGTCACGTCCTGCACTCCCGCGGGCTCACCGGGCAGGCGTCGACCCGGTAGCCGCCGAACGGAGCCATGACGAGCGTGCGAGGGCAACGACTCCTGCGTCCTGCGCCCCCGCTGAGCGGCGCGAGTCAGCCGTCCGCGCGGCTCGGGAAGCACACGTCGCACCAGTGGTACCCGGCCGGTCGCGCGCCGACGGGCCACCGGTTGCGCGCCGCGATCCTCGACACCCACACGCACGGGTGGTCCAGGGAGTGCGTCTCGTGGGTGCGGCGGTTGGCGAGCAGCCGCTCGCTGTCGGACGACACCGTCACCCCGCACTGCGGCTGACCGCCCAGGCGGTGGAAGCCCCCGAGGAACCCGCCGGCGAAGAACTCCTGCTCGGGGGTGAGGTCCAGCTCGGGCGGCACCAGCGACGAGGGCACCTCGACCGCGAGGTTGGTGGCCAGCTCGGGCGGCAGGTACCGGGCGAAGAACATCGTCACCAGGTCCGCGGTCGCACCGGCGATCTCCGTGCACACGCCCGCTCCCGGCCGGCACGGGACGTCGATCTGCTCGCTCAGGTAGTCCCAGTGCTCGCCCTCGTCGAACACCACCCGGTGCCGCGGCCGGTGCATCCCCTGCCACTGCGCCTCGGTCAGCTGGCTGAACAGGTCGAAGCCCAGGCCCCAGACCAGCAGGGTCGGCAGGTCCAGGAGCGGTAACGGGAAGGGTGACCCGCCGAACCAGTCCTGCCATCCGCCGCTCAGCCCTGCGTACGCGCCGATCTCGCGCCCGAGCGCGAACCGGGCGCCCAGCATCGCGCCGAAGCTGTGCCCGACGACCCCCGTCGCCGGGGGCGGGAGCAGCACGTCCCGGTGCTCCCACCCGGTGCGCACCCAGTCGAGCACCGCGTCCAGCGTGGCCTCGTCGGGGTGCTCGGGCACCGACGGGTTCTGCCCGCCCTCGTTGCCGGCCAGGCGCGGGACGACCACCACGTAGCCGCTGCGCGCGAGCATGGCCGGGATGAGGAACCAGCGCCGGTAGTGGTCGGTGTCCTGGGCGCAGTGGCCGTGCGCGAAGAGCACCACCGGGTACCGCCCGCACCCCTCGAGCAGCGGCGCGGACTCGACGGCGCCGTCCAGGCTCGGGAAGAAGATCCGCAGGTCGACGGGTGCACCGTCGGCCGGCCCGAGCGAGCGGACGCCCCAGAAGACGGGCGCGAGCGCCTGCGGCTGCCACCCGATCGGGCAGCTGGCGGGCGGTGGGACCGGGCTGTCGACCACCCGACCAGTGTGGCCCGGCCGATAGCATGCGTCGATGCGCAGCTCACTCTTGCAGAATGCGGAACTGTCCACCGAGCCCGGCAGCTTCGTGCTCCAGAACGGGCGGATGCTCAAGGTCGATCTCGCCGGTACCGGCGGGTTCTTCTACGCCAAGCAGGGGTCGATGGTCGCCTACCAGGGCGAGGTCGACTTCAACTACCAGGGCAGCGGCGGCGTCGCCAAGATGTTCAAGAAGGCCTTCACCGGCGAGGGCATGTCCCTGATGAAGGTGTCGGGCAGCGGTGACGTCTTCCTGGCCCAGGACGCCGACGAGATCTTCATCGTCCACCTCGAGGGCGAGAGCGTGACCGTCAGCGGGTCGGCCATCCTCGCGTTCGAGAGCACCCTGACCTGGGACATCAACCGGGTCGAGGGCGCCTCGATGCTGTCCGGCGGGCTGTTCAACACCACCTTCACCGGTACCGGCGCGCTGGCCGTGACCGCGTACGGGACCCCGGTGGTCCTGCAGGTCGACGTCCCGACCTTCGTCGACATGCAGGCGGCGGTGCTCTGGTCGACCTCGCTGAAGTCGACGGTCCGCAAGACCGCCAAGCTCGGCGCCGCGATCGGGCGCGGGTCCGGCGAGGCCTACCAGCTCGGCCTCACGGGCGCGGGCTTCGTGGTCGTGCAGGCGTCCGAGGGACACCCCGTCGTGAACCAGGGCTAGAAGACCGGCTTCCCGCCGGTGACCCCGAGGACCGTCCCGGACACGTACGACGCGGTCGAGTCGGCGGCGAGGAACACGAACGCGGGTGCGACCTCGGCCGGCTGGCCCGCGCGTCCGAGCGGGGTGTCCGTGCCGAACTTCTCGACCTTCTCCGAGAACTGGGTGGCCGGCTGCAGCGGCGTCCAGATCGGGCCGGGTGCCACCGCGTTCACGCGGATCCCGCGCGAGCCCAGCTCGGCGGCCAGGTTGACCGTCACGTTGTTGATGGCCGCCTTCGTCGACGCGTAGTCGAGGAGCGTCTCGGACGGCTGGTACGCCTGGATCGAGGAGTTGTTGAGGATGACGCCGCCCTCGCCCATGTGCTCCAGGGCCGTCTGCGTGACCCAGAACAGCGCGTACAG
This sequence comes from Cellulomonas sp. Root485, assembly GCF_001426705.1. Lineage (GTDB taxonomy): Bacteria > Actinomycetota > Actinomycetes > Actinomycetales > Cellulomonadaceae > Cellulomonas. The sequence goes on from NZ_LMFC01000001.1 coordinate 1,763,190, forward strand.
GTTCGTCTTGAAGGTCCGGTCCAGGTCGCTCGAGGTGATGTCCGCGATGGACTCCCGGCGCGCCATCTGGAACCCGGCGTTGTTCACCAGGACGTCGAGCCCACCCAGCTCGGTGACCGCCTTCTTCACAGCCGCCCGCGCCGCCTGCTCGTCCGTCAGGTCGGTCGGGACCTGCACGCACCGTCGGCCGGCCTGCTCGACCCACCGCACGGTCTCGTCGGCGTCCACCTGCTCCTGCGGGAGATAGACGATCGCGACGTCGGCACCCTCCCGGGCGTACGCGATGGCGACCGCCCGCCCGATACCTGAGTCACCGCCGGTGATCAGCGCTCGCCGGCCGGTCAGGAGCCCGTGGCCCTCGTAGCTGGTCTCCCCGTGGTCCGGGGTCGGGCTCATCGGCTCGGTCAGGCCGGGTGGCTGCTGCTGCTGCGCGGGGAAGGACACGTCTGCTCCTGCGAGTACGTCCGTCATCACGCCGGACTTCTTCGGCTGCTTCATGGTCGGTCGAGCGAGCCGGACTCGCATCCCGGGACGGCGAGAGCGGCCCACCCCGCCGGTGGACCGCTCTCGTCGGACGGTGTCAGGTCAGCGACGACGACCCGAGCCCGCGACGATCGCCACGCCGATCGCAGCGAGGACCACCTGGAAGAGCAGCTCGATCCAGTCGATGCCGTCCGTCGTCTGGACACCGACGAGGCCCGCGAGCCAGGTGCCCAGGAGCGCGGCGACGATGCCGACGATGATCGTGACGAGGATCGAGATGTTCTGCTTGCCGCGGACGACCAGGCGGCCGAGGACGCCGATGATGGCGCCGATGATGATCGCGGAGATGATGCCTGCGGGGGTCATGATGAGGCTCCTCACGGTGATGATGCGCCGGGTACGGCGACGAGTGAATCTAGGGGTGATTCGTCCGGTCCGCGCGCTGAGTGGGGAGGTTTCATCCGAAGGTGAGCATCCGCATCGGTACGTCGGGCTGGTCCTACGACCACTGGGAGCACGTCCTGTACCCACCCGGGCTCCGTCGTGGGAGCGCCTGGGCCGCTACGTCCACGAGTTCGACACGGTCGAGCTCAACGCGAGCTTCTACCGCTGGCCCCGGGACTCGACGTTCGCCGGCTGGCGGCGACGGCTCCCCGACGGGTTCGGCATGTCGGTGAAGGCCTCTCGCGGCCTCACCCACGCCAAGCGCCTGTACGCGCCCGAGGGCTGGTCGGACCGCATCGCGCGCTCGTGGCACCAGCTCGGCGACCGGCGCGAGGCGCTGCTCGTCCAGCTCCGGCCGGACCAGGAGCGCGACGACGCACGGCTGGACTGGTTCCTGGGTGCGTTGCCCGACTGGGTCCGCGTCGCCGTCGAGCTGCGGCACCCGTCATGGCAGGACGACGAGGTGTTCGCGATCCTGGAGCGGCACGGCGCCGCCAACGTCGTGATGAGCGGCGCCCACCTCCCGTGCGTGCTGCGGGCGACCGCACCCACCGTCTACGTGCGGCTGCACGGCCCGGACCACGAGCACCTCTACGGCGGCTCCTACTCCGACGACGACCTGCGCTGGTGGGCCGACCGGATGCGCGAGTGGTCGGACGGTGGCCACGACGTCCTCGCCTACTTCAACAACGACGGAGGCGGGAACGCCGTGCGCAACGCCCGCACGCTGCGGTGGCTCCTGGGCACCTGACCTGGACGTCCGTCGCTCGGCGCGCGCGGACGCCGAACCGGTCCTACGCTCGCCTCTCGCACGAAGGCCGAACGACGAGGAGGTCGAGATGCACAGCGACGACAGGATCGTCCACGACGTCGGCGACGACGACACCCCGGTGGTCCGAGATGTCCGGGCCGAGGCCGAGGCCGAGCTGACCGATGCCGAGAAGATCAAGGCCGACGGGATCGACGAGCAGAACGTCGACCCCCGCTAGGACCCGCACGGCAAGGCGCCGCAGCCCTCGGGCTCGGCGCCTCGCTCATGCACAATCGACCCCGTGATCGCACCGGACGAGCCGACCGCCCCACCGCCGACCCGCCGCCGCCGCTCCCCCAGCGCGTCCCGCGCCGCGCTCGTGCTCGGCCTGGTGCTCGGACCGCTCCTGCTGGCCGCGGTCGTCGGCATGATCCTGACGTGGCCGCACGACGACGGCGGGACCGGGCAGCGCGCCGGGCTCGTCGACGTCGGCGTCGAGCACGTCACCGCGACCGTCACCGGGACGAGGACCGAGCAGTGCGAGTCGACGGTCGAGGACCGTCTGCCGGACGGCTCGCAGCCCGACCAGGTGCCGTGCCTCCAGGTCCTCGCGACCGTCACGTCCGGCGCGCAGTCCGGTTCCGACATCGAGGTGTGGGCGACGGCGACGCTCACCGCTGCGGACGTCCCTGCGGGGACCCGGATCGTCGTCCAGCACTACCCGGCGGCCGACGGAGCGCCCGAGGCGTGGGCGTGGTCCGACTTCGCCCGCGGTGTCCCCCTGGCCACCCTCGCGCTGGCCTTCGTGCTGATCACCGCGCTCGTCGCCGGGTGGCGGGGAGTGCGCGCGATCGTGGGGCTGGTGCTCGCGTTCGTGGTGCTGTGGCAGTACGTCCTGCCGGGGCTCATCGCCGGGGAGGACGCCGTCGTGCTGGCGCTGTGCGGGTCGGCGGTGATCATGGCCGTCGTGCTGTACCTCGCGCACGGGTTCTCCCTGCGCACCAGCACGGCGCTCCTGGGCACCCTCACCGGGCTGCTGCTCGTCGGAGCGCTCGGCGCTCTCGGTGCGGACGCGGCGCACCTGACCGGCGCGACGACCGAGGAGGACTACCGGCTGGCGGCGCTCCTCGGCGACAACGGGGCGGCGGCGTTGCGCGGCGTCTTCCTCTGCGGCGTGGTGCTCGCCGGTCTCGGCGTGCTGAACGACGTCACCATCACCCAGGCCTCGGCGGTGTGGGAGCTGCGCGCCGTCGACCCGCGCGCGACCTGGCGTGGCCTGTTCACGGGCGGCATGCGGATCGGCCGGGACCACATCGCATCCACGATCTACACCATCGCCTTCGCCTACGCCGGCGCCTCCCTGCCGGTCCTCCTGCTGCTGCAGATCTATGAGCTGCCGCTGGGCCAGACCCTGACCAGCGGGCAGTTCGCCCAGGAGATCGTCCGCACCCTGGCCGGTGCCATCGGCCTCATCCTCGCCATCCCGTTCACCACCGCCATCGCGGCCGGCGTGGCCCTTGCGCAGGCGCCGGCGGAGCTCCGCCGCGCCTCAGCGCACAGCCACGTCCACTAGAGCGGGCTCCGGCTCGGCCACCGCCGCGGGCCGTCCGGACCGCACGACCCAGGCAGCGATCGCCGTCGTGAGCGGGATCGCCAGCACCAGGCCGATCGACCCGACGAGCGTCCGGGCCACCTCCTCGGCCAGCTCCCCGCTGGTCAGCGCGTCGAGCATCGAGCGGTCGGAGATGCTGACCAGCAGGACCAGGGGCAGGGTCGCGCCGACGTAGGCGAAGACGATCGTGTAGACGGTCGACGCGATGTGGTCGCGGCCGATCCGCATGCCGCGGCCGAACAGCTCGCGCCAGCCCGCCCCCGGCGAGCTGCCGTGCAGCTCCCACACCGCGGACGCCTGCGTGATCGTCACGTCGTTGAGCACCCCGAGCCCGGCGATGACCATGCCGCACAGCAGGATCGCGCTCATCCGCGCCTGCGGGGCGTACGACAGCAGGTCGAGCGCGTACTCCCCCGACAGGCCGGTCAGGTGCGCCGCACCGCTCGCCCACGTCGCGAGGAACCCGGTCGCGAGCAGGCCGAGGAGCGTGCCGACGAGCGCCGTCGACGTCCGGAACGTGAAGCCGTGCGCGAGGTACAGGACGACGAACATGATGGCCGACGACGTCACCAGCGCCACCGGCAGGGCCGGCTTGCCCTCGAGCAGCGCCGGCAGCATGAACGCCCCGATGACACCCATCGAGATGCCGAGCCCGACCAGCGCCGCGAACCCACGCCACCGGGCCACCGCGACGACCAGCACCGCGAACACCGCGGCGAGCAGACCGAGCGGCGGGCCGCGCACGAAGTCCGTGAAGACGAGGCCCGACTCCGGCGTCCCCATGCTTCCGAGGTCGGCGGCGATGATCCGGTCGCCCGGGTGGATCTCGGGCAGGTACTCCGGCGGGACCTGGACCCAGGCGCTGGTCCCGTCCGCCGTCGCCGCGCGGACCTGGCGCAGCGGGTCGGAAGCGTTCGGGAAGACCTCCACCACGGTCACCGTCGGGAACGTCATGCCCGGCGGAGACGTCTCCAGCACGGGCCGCTCCCCGGTCGGCCACAGCACCCACGCGCCCACCAGGGTCACGAGCAGTGCGGGGACGAGGATCGCGGTGAACACCCGCCGAGCGTGCCGACGTACCTGCGGTGACGCGGGCACGACGTCGTGGGTGTGTGCGCTCATCGCCCCAGGATCCGTCGGCGCACGCCGGGACGCGGCCCGGACACGCCGCTGCACCCTGTCCCGGCAGCCTCGGTGCTGGCAGGGTGACGGCATGGGATCCCCGGACGGTATCGCCGGCGTGTTCGACCGGGCTGCGGACACGTACGACCGCGTGGGGGTGCCGTGGTTCGAGCCGATCGCCGCGGGTCTCGTCGCCGAGCTGGCGGTCCGGCCCGGCGAACGGGTGCTCGATGTCGGCTGCGGACGGGGCGCTGCGCTGCGGCCCCTCGCTCAGGCGTCCGGCCCCGACGGCTACGCGCTGGGGATCGATCTCGCCCCGCGGATGGTCGAGCTGACGAGCCAGGACCTGTCGGACCTGCCGCAGGTCGAGGTGCGGGTCGGTGACGCCCGCGCACCCGCCCTGCCACCGGCGTCCTTCGACGTGGTCGCGTCGTGCCTGGTGCTGTTCTTCCTGCCGGACCCCGCCGCAGCACTGGGCGCGTGGGCCGACCTCCTCGTCAGCGGCGGACGGCTGGGCGTGACCACGTTCGGCAGCCAGGACGAGCGGTGGCGCAGCGTCGACGCCCTCTTCGACCCGTTCCTCCCTGCGGCGATGCTCGACGCCCGCACCAGCGGGCGACGCGGTCCCTTCGCTTCCGACTCCGGGATGGAGGACCTGTTCCGTGGGGCTGGTCTGGCCGACGTCCGGACGGTCGGGGGTCAGGTCGAGGCGCGGTTCGACGACCCGGAGCACTTCCTGCGGTTCTCCTGGTCGCACGGTCAGCGAGCGATGTGGGAGGCCGTGCCCGAGGCGGACCGGCCGGCACTGCGCGCCGAGGTCGTCGACACCCTGGAGGCGATGCGCGACGGCGCCGGTGACCTCACGTTCGTGCAGCACGTCCGGCACACCCTGGGCGCCCGCGCCTGACGTGCGCGCGGGCCGGTGTCACGTCTGGGCGCCCTGCCCGGTCGAACGTGGTGACCAGCGCATCGCCGGTCACCGACACCGGAGGTTCACCCATGAAGATCGTCGTCATCGGAGGCACAGGGCTCATCGGCTCGAAGCTGGTCGCACTCCTCGCGGCCGCCGGCCACCGGGCTGTGGCCGCGTCGCCCGGCACCGGCGTCAACACCCTGACCGGCGACGGGCTGGCCGAGGCGATCACCGGCGCCGACGTCGTGGTCGACGTGTCGAACTCCCCGTCCTTCGAGGCGGCGGCGGTCCTGGAGTTCTTCACGACCTCGACCCGCAACCTGCTGGCCGCCGAGGCGGTCGCGGGCGTCCGGCACCACGTGGCGCTGTCGGTGGTCGGCACCCAGCGCCTGCCCGACAGCGGCTACTTCCGCGCGAAGATCGCACAGGAGCGGCTCATCGAGAGCTCCCCGATCCCGTTCTCGCTCGTGCACGCGACCCAGTTCTTCGAGTTCGTCGCCGGCATCGTCGACTCCGCCACCGACGGCTCCACCGTGCGCCTGGCGCACGTGCTGATCCAGCCGATGGCCGCGGACGACGTCGCCGCGGCGCTCCGGGATGTCGCCGTGGGCCCTCCGACCAACGGCCGGGTCGACATCGCCGGTCCGGAGCGGTTCCGGCTCGACGACCTCGGCCGCCGCTTCCTGGCCGCCCGCGACGACGCGCGCGCGGTCGTGACGGACCCTGCGGCGACGTACTTCGGTGCCGTGCTGGAGGAGGACACCCTGGTCCCGCTGGGCGAGGCGACGCTGGGGAGCACCCGCCTCCAGGACTGGTCCGCCCGGTGACCCCTATCTTGTGACGGTGACCAGCGAGACCACCGACAACCCGGGCGCGCCGGCGGCAGGGTCCAACGCCAACGTCCCGGAGTCGGACCTGGCCGCGTTCGAGGACGTGCGTCCGCGGCTGTTCGGACTCGCCTACCGGATGCTGGGCAGCGTCGCGGAGGCCGAGGACGTGGTGCAGGACGCGTGGCTGCGCTGGCAGAGCACGGACCGCCGCGTGGTGCGCAACCCCGCGGCGTTCCTCACCACCACGACGACCCGGCTCGCCATCAACGCGACCACCTCGGCGCACGCGCGGCGCGAGACGTACATCGGCCCGTGGCTGCCCGAGCCCGTGGACACCAGCGCGGACCCCGCGCTGGGGGCCGAGAAGGCGGAGGCGCTCGAGCTGGCGGTGCTCCTCCTGCTGGAGAAGCTGGGTCCGACGGAACGTGCCGCCTACGTGCTGCGGGAGGCGTTCGGGTACTCCTACCGGGAGATCGCCGACGTCCTGGACACCTCGGAGGTCAATGCCCGGCAGGTGGCGCGACGGGCGCGGGAGCACCTCGACTCCGAGCGCTCGGCCCCCGCGTCCCCGGCGCAGCAGCGCCGGCTGCTGGAGTCGTTCGTCGCGGCGGCCCGGGCCGGGGACCTCGACGGGCTGGAACGCCTGCTCGTCGACGACGTCGTCGTGCGGCCCGACGGCGGCGGTGAGGTGCACGCGTCGCGCGTCGAGCTGGTCGGCGCGGCGCGGACCGTCACGTTCCTGGACAACATCCTGCGCAAGTACTGGCAGGACTCGACCCTGCGGATCGTGGAGGCCAACGGGGGCGCCGCTCTCCTGGTCACCTCGGAGACCGGCGAGCCGCAGGCGGTCGTCGTGCTGGACGGCTCCGAGCGCGGGATCGAGCACGTCTACATCGTCGTCAGCCCCAGCAAGATGCGGCAGTTCGCCTGAGACTGTCACGTTCCGGCGCCCTGCGCGGTCGAGAAGGTGTGACACACATGAAGAAGAAGATCGTGATCGTCGGCGGTGGCTACGCCGGCTTCTACGCCGCGTGGAACCTGGAGAAGACGCTGCGCCCGGACGAGGCGGACATCACCGTCATCGACCCGCGTCCGTACATGACGTACCAGCCGTTCCTGCCCGAGGTGATGGCCGGGTCGGTCGAGGCCCGTCATGCCGCGGTCTCCCTGCGCAAGCACCTGCGTCGCAGCACGGTGGTCGCGGGCGAGGTGACCCGGGTCGAGCACGCGCGCCGTGCCCTGCAGGTCCGGCCCGCCGACGGCGGCGACGTCGAGCTCGGCTACGACGTCATCGTGATCACCGCCGGGGCGGTCACCCGGACGTTCCCCATCCCGGGGATCGCCGAGCATGCCATCGGCATGAAGCACGTCGAGGAGGCCGTCGCCATCCGCGACACGCTCCTCACGTCGTTCGACCGCGCCTCCGTCCTGCCGCCCGGACCCGAGCGGCAGCGGCTCCTGACCGTGACGTTCGTGGGGGGTGGCTTCTCCGGCGTCGAAGGCTTCGGCGAGCTGCTGTCGCTGGCCACGTCACTGCTGCGCTCCTACCCCGAGCTCTCGCTCGCGGACCTGAGCTTCCACCTCGTCGAGGCCGCGGGACGGATCCTGCCCGAGGTCACCGACGAGCCGGGACGGTGGGTGGTGCGCGCGCTCGAGGAACGTGGCGCCCACGTGCACCTCAACACGCAGCTCGTCTCGGCCGTGGGCGGCCACGTCGTGCTCTCCACGGGCCAGGAGTTCGACTCCGAGCTCATCGTCTGGGCGGCCGGCAACGCCGCGAACCCGGTGGTCGCCCAGCACACGGACCTCCCGGTCGACGACCGAGGCTTTCTGCGCGTGCGCGCGGACCTGCGCATCGGCACGGCGCAGGCCGCGGTGCCCGACGCATGGGCCGCCGGGGACGACGCCGCCGTCCCGGACATCGCCGTCGGCACCCCCGGTGCCCGCACCGTCCCGAACGCCCAGCACGCCGTGCGCCAGGGCAGGCACCTCGCGGCGAACGTCGCCGCCGTGCTGCGGGGCAAGACCCCGAAGGACTACGCGCACCAGAGCCTGGGCGTCGTGGCCACCCTCGGCCTGGGCCAGGGCGTCTTCCAGTACCGGCGGCTCGTCATCCGTGGCTTCCCCGCGTGGGTCATGCACCGCGGCTACCACGTCCTGGCGGTCCCCACGTGGGAGCGCAAGGTCCGCGTGCTGGCCGTGTGGTTGGCCGCGGCGGTCTTCGGGCGGGACATCGTCTCGCTCGCCAGCGTGCAGCACCCGCGGGACGCGTTCGTCCGCGGCGGGGCGCCCCGGTAGGACGCACCCACCGGCACGCACTCGGTCAGGCGAGAGTGGCGACCACCACGACGAGCGCCGGCACGCTCTCGCCCAAGGCACTCATCCACAGCCTGCGCTCGGAGACATAGAGGACCGCGCCGAGGAGCACATGGCTCGCGCAGACGACGAGCACCAGCGCGCGGCCCACCGCTGGGTCCCCGACGTGCAGGAGCAGGACACCGAGCAGTCCCGCGAGACCGAAGCACAGGTTGTAGAACCCGACGTTGACCGCCCACATGCGGACGGCGGGCACGTCCTCCCGCTCGATGAGGAAGATGGGGTACAGGGCCTCGCGGTCGTGGAAGAAGACCTCGAGGACCCACATGACGACGAGGACGAGCGAGACCAGCACCGCGACGACCTGTGCGAACGCGTTCACGACCTGACTCCCTTGCCGGCGGCGAGCTGCAGGACCGAGGTCCCGGGGATCTTCCTGACAGCGGCGGTCCTCCCGGTGAGGAGCAGGAGGAGCGCCTCGACCGGACCCTCCACCGGGCGCCCTCGGCCCGCCGACCACCGCGTGTCGGTGGCGACGAGCCGGTACCCCGCGAGGCGCCGACGGGCATGGAACGGGAACGGCCGCCGCCACACGAGCGTCGCGGCGACCGCGGCGGCATCGGCGGGCATCGCGTGGCGGCGCCCGAGCGGGACTGCGATGTCCTGGGTGTGCACCAGGACGTCGATCAGCGGGTCGACGTACGTGGTGCCGACCGGGTGCCTGCGGGACCCGGCGAACCGCCGGTAGTCGTCCACGATCTGGTCCGTCGGACGGGTCGATGACCGGGTGGCCTCCAGGAACAGGGCGCGGTCGACGTCACCGCGAGCCGCCAGCATCGACCGGACGACATCTCGCGCGGTGGCCTGCGGCGACGAGATCACGTGAGCGGCCACGTCGCGTACGGTCCACCCCGCGCAGAGCGATGGCGTCTGCCACTCGTCGTCGCTGAGCGAGGTGAGCATCGAGGCGAGGGCGGCACGCTCGGCGTCGATGACCCGCCACGTCGCGTCCCGATCCATCCCGCACCCCATTAGTACGATACTCTGTCTAGATTAGACAGTGACACTGACTAACGTCAAGGAGTCGTCGTGGATGCGTCGCCCAACGTCGGGCTGCTGCTCTTCCTCCCCTACAGAGCGATGGAGTCTCGGGTGCTCACGACGCTCGCCTCGGTCGGGTACAGCGACATCACTCTCGCGCAGGCCCGCGTCTTCCAGCGCATCGGCCCCGACGGCACCCGGCTCACCGACCTCGCCGAGCAGGCCCAGGTGACCAAGCAGACCGCCGGCTTCCTGGTCGACCAGCTCGAGCGCACCGGCTACGTCCGGCGCGTTCCCGACCCGGCCGACGGGCGCGCCCGCCTGGTACGGATCACGGAGCGCGGCGCCGCGGCGCAGGAGACTGCGGCAGGAGTCGTCGCTGCGATGGAGTCCGAGTGGGAGCAGCACCTCGGATCCCGGCGCATGGCGGCGCTGCGTGAGACTCTGCTCCGGCTCCGGGAGATCACCGACCCCTACGCCTGACCGCGCCCTGCCAGGATGGGCGGGTGACCTCCCCTGAGCCGGCCCTCACAGCGCGACGCTGGCGCAGCCGGCGGTCCGCCGCGGTCGCCGGGATCGTCTTCGCGGTGCTCCTCATCGCCGCGCTCGTGCTGATGCGGCTCGCGGTCGCGGGCGAGACCGTCGGCCAGATCGAGCTCGACCCCGGCCGGCGCGCCCTCGTGCGTCTCGCCCTCAATCTCGTGCCGTTCGCCGGGATCGCGTTCCTCTGGTTCATCGGGGTGGTCCGCGACCAGCTGGGCGAGGTCGAGGACCGTCTCTTCTCGACCGTGTTCCTGGGCAGCGGTCTGCTCTTCCTCGCGATGCTGTTCCAGGGCGCGGTGACCGCGACGAGCCTCGTCGCGATGGTGTCCGGACCCGACCTCGACGGCGGTGTCTGGACGTTCGGGCGCGGCACGACGGAGGCCCTGATCTCCGTGTACGCGATGCGGATGGCCGCGGTGTTCACGCTGTCGGTGAGCACGGTCGCGCTGCGCACGGCAGCGGTGCCCCGCTGGGTGCCGTTCAGCGGCTACGCGGTCGCACTCGTGCTGCTCCTCGTCGCCGGCCAGAACAAGTGGGCGCAGCTCGTGTTCCCCGCCTGGGTCCTCGTGCTCAGCGTCGCCATCCTGCTCACCCCCGGCCGTGCGCGTCCCGCCGTGGCTGGGTGAACCTGCAGGTCCAGCCTTCTCCCCTCGGCACCCTCGCCTCTAACGTGGACAAACCGGACACCGCGACACGCGCGGTGTCCGCCGTCCATCAGGGGGAACTCATGGCACGTCTCCGCATGTCGCTCACGGCTGCCGCGCTCGCCGGCGCCGCACTGCTCGCCTCGGCCGGACCGGCCGCAGCGTGCCGGACCGACCCGCAGGCCGACCCGACCACGTGGGAGTACGGCGGGGTCTACGACTGCACCAAGGCGGCCGTCGGCCACGGTGTGCGCACCTACACCAAGCCGTCGCCGGTCGCGTTCGTGGTGATCAAGACCGGGAAGACGTACTTCGTGAGCGACCTGGGCGACGCGAACGAGGGAGACCGCACCTATACGTTCGACAAGCCGATCCGGTTCGTCATCAGCTGCGACTTCACGGACGCGTAGACCCGGCCGCGGCCTGCCGCGCGGCAGCCTCGAGCTGCTCGCGGTAGGCCGGCCAGTCGATCGTGGGGATGTTCGGGTCGTCCTGCCGGCTGCCGACGGCGCCGTCGACGAGCTCGCGCACGATGTCGGCGTGGCCCGCGTGGCGGGCCGTCTCGACGCACAGGTGCACCAGGATCTGGTGCAGCGTCACGTCCCGTCGGTCCTGGGGCCACCAGGGCACCTGTCCCGGCGCGTCCAGCGGCAGGGCCTCGATCGTCGCGTCGCCGTGGGCCGCCGAGAACTCGTGGAGCTCCAGGATCTCCTCGCGGGTCTCGTCGGCGGTCGCCCACATGTCCGCGTTGACGTCGGCGTCGTCGGCCTCCCACGGGAGGTCCCGCCCGCTCGGACGCCCGAACACCGCGCCGAGGTAGCCCAGCTGGACGCTGGCCACGTGCTTGACCAGCCCGAGCAGGTTGGTACCCGTCGGGGTCATCGGCCGTCGGATGTCGTACTCGCCGAGACCGTCGAGCTTGCCTACGAGGCTCGTCCGCTGGGCCCGCAGGTACCGCAGCAGGGTGTCCTTGTCGTCCATCCCGCCACTATGCCGTGCACGCTGCGTACTGTCCGGGTGTGGAGACCCTCCGGTACGGCAACCACCCCGACCAGGTCGTCGACGTCACGTTCCCACCGGGAACGACCCGACCGCCGCTCGTCGTGCTGCTGCACGGCGGCTTCTGGCGCGTCGCGTACGACCGGACCCATCTGGGCGCCGTCGTCGACGCGCTGACCACCGAGGGTGTCGCCGTCGCGAACGTCGAGTATCGCCGGGTCGGCGGTGGCGGGGGCTGGCCGTCGACCTTCGCCGACGTCGGCGCGGCGATCGACGCCGTGCAGGTCGCGCTCGCCGACCGTGTCGACCTCGGCTCCGTCGCCTACGTCGGGCACTCCGCCGGCGGCCACCTGGCCCTGTGGGCCGCCGTGCGGGACCAGCTCCCCGCCGGTGCGCCCGGTCGCACGGAACGTCCGCCGCTGGTCCGTGGGGTGGTGGCCCTGGCGCCGGCCGCCGACCTGGCTGCGGTGGACCGGCTCGGCCTGAGCGACGGGGTGGTCCGCGAGCTGCTCGGCGGCAGCCCGACGACCGTGCCCGACCGGTTCGCCGCGACCGACCCCGCTGTGCTCGGCACCCCGGCCGCCACCACCGTCGTCGTGCACGGTCCCCTCGACGATGTCGTGCCCGTCGAGGTGGCGCGGAGCTACTGCGCCCGGACCGGGGTGTCGCTGGTCGAGGTCCCGGACACCGGGCACTTCGAGCTGATCGATCCCGCCTCGGCGGCGTGGCCGGTCGTCCTCGCCGCGCTGCGGGACGTCCTGGGCTGACGCAGCCCCGCGCACTGGGCCAGACTCGGGAGATTCGCGCACCGCCGGGAGGAACCATGAGCACCGACCTCTTCGAGACCCCAGCAGCCGACGCCGAACCTGCGGTCTTCGCCGACAGGCTCCTGGCCGCCACCCTCGGCGGGATGGACCTGGTGGCGATCCATCTCGGCCGCAGCCTCGGCTGGTACCAGGCGCTCGTCGACGACGGGCCGCTCACGTCCGTCGACCTGGCAGCCCGGACCGGCACCCAGGAGCGCTACGTGCGTGAGTGGCTGGAGCAGCAGGCCGTGGGCGGCTGGTTGCTCGTGGAGGACGACCCTGCTCTCGGCGCGACCCAGCGTGGGTACCGCGTCGCACCCGGGGCCGTCCCGGTCCTGACCGATCCCGACAGCCCGCTGCACGTGGCACCCGTGGCGGGGTTCGTGATCGCGGCGTGCCGTCGGATCGACGACCTCGCGGCGGCCTCCCGTGCGGGCGGCGGCGTCAGCTGGTCACAGTTCGGGGACGACGCCCGCACCGCCCAGGCCGCGCTCAACCGCCCGCTCTTCCTGGACGAGCTGCCCCGTCAGATCATCCCCACCATCCCCGAGCTGCACACCCTCCTGGCCGGTGCCGCACGCGTCGCGGACATCGGCACCGGCGAGGGATGGTCGTCGATCGGCCTGGCAGCCGCGTTCCCGACGTCGACGTTCGAGGGCTTCGACGTCGACGAGCCGTCCGTGGCGGCCGCGAACGGGCACGCCGCCGGCCGTGGGCTCGACGGCCGCGTCACGTTCTCGGCCGTCGACGCCGCCCGGCTGCACGAGAGCCGTGCCGGCGCGTTCGACGTCGTCATGGCCTACGAGTGCGTCCACGACATGCCGGACCCCGTGGGCGTGCTGGCGGCGATGCGGGCGATCGCGCGCGACGACGGCTACGTGCTGGTCATGGACGAGCGGACCGCCGAGTCGTTCGCCGCACCCGCCGACCCCGTGGAGCGGCTGCTGTACGGGTACTCCATCGTGTGCTGCCTGCCGGACGGTCTGTCGACCCCGGGAGGCGTCGGGACGGGGACCGTGATGCGCCCGTCCGTCCTCGCCGGCTACGCCGAGTCAGCCGGGTTCTCGCGCGTCGAGGTCCTCCCCGTCGACCACGAGATGTTCCGGTTCTACCGGCTCCACCTCTGAGGACGCCTCGTCCGGCGGCCCGGCCGAGCCGACCGGCTCCGACCCCACCGGCGCGGTGGGCAGAAGGCGGGAGAAGTAGAGCGCGAGGGCCGCGATCACGGCGAGCACCGCGAGGCTCGCGCGCAGGGCGTCGATCCGGGCGGACTCGTTCTCCGCGACCACCGCCTCGACCTCGTCAGGAGGGAGCCCGGCTTCGTCGAGCGCCGTCTCCAGCTGCGCGTCGGAGACGAAGGGCACGCCCGACGCCAGCTGGACGCTCGCGGTCTGCGCGACCTCGGCGCTCACCCCGGGGTTGGAGCCGAGACCGACGAGCAGGGTCGACGTCAGCGTCGCGATGAGGATCGACCCGGCGACCGCGGTGCCCAGCGACGCCCCCAGGTTGGTCATCGTGTTCTGCACCCCACCGACGTCGCCCGCGTCCTTGTCCGCCACGGCCGAGACGGTCACCGCCCCGAGCTGCGACGACAGCGCCCCCACGCCGAACCCGGCCAGCAGCAGCGGCACGGCGACGATCTCCGCGCCCGCCCCCACCTCGAGCGCACCCATGAGCGCGACGATGCCCAGCAGCATGCTCACCAGGCCCCAGCGGACCACCTCCCGCGGGGAGGCGGTCGGGAAGAACCGCGGGATCCCGACGGCGGCGACCAGCAGGGACACGGACAGCGGCAGCAGCCGGACGCCGGTCTGCAGAGCGGTCAGGCCCAGCGCGATCGACAGGAAGAGCGGCACGACGAAGAACAGCCCGGCCTGGATCATGAACTGGAAGAAGAACATCGTCAGGCCGCCCGCGAGCCGGGCGTTGCGCAGCATCGCAGGGCGCACGAGCGGCTCACGACCAGCAGCGACCATCCGGTTCTCCCACGAGAAGAACAGCCGCAGGACGACGATGCCGGCCAGCACCAACCAGATGGTCGGTGACAGGCCGAGCCAGGACGGACCTCCCTCACGCGTGAGGACCCACCCCCACTCCCCCGAGCGCAGCACCCCGAAGACCGCCAGCCCGAGGCCGAGGGCCGACAGGACGGAGCCGAGGTAGTCGAGGCGGAACCGCGCCTCCGGCTCGGCGTCGGCCAGCTTGCGGGTGAGCGCGAGGATGCCGATGACCAGCACGACCTCGCCGGCGAACACGTAGCGCCAGGTCCAGTAGGTGGTGACGAACCCGCCGATCAGCGGTCCGGCCGCCACCGCGATGGCGCCCGCCGAGGCGACCAGGCCGTAGGCCCTCGGGCGGTCCTTCGACGCGAAGTTCGACGCCACCAGCGCGACGATCGCCGGCATGATCAGCGCCGCCCCGAGCCCTTCGAGCACCGACCAGCCGATGATCAGCACCGTGAGGCTCTGCGCGATCGACGTGACGAACGAGCCGCACGCGTAGATCACGCACCCGATCGCGAACGCCCGCCTGCGGCCGATCAGGCTGCCGATCTTCCCGCCGGTGATCATCATGCTCGCCATCACGAGCGTGTAGAGCGTGATCGCCGTCTGGATGCCCGTCACGGTCGTGCCGACGTCCGCGGCCACCTGCGCGATGGACACGTTCATCACCGAGCTGTCGAGCGTCATGAGGAACTGCGCGGTGGCGAGCGTGAACAGGACGAGCCCCGCCGCTCCGCCGGACTTCTGGGTCATCGGGCACCGCTCCCCATCTGCGCCACGTCCTCCGAGCCCGGACGACCGGACCCCAGAGGTACCACCACCAGCCCGTTCACCGCTACGGACCAGGCGCTACGCTGCCGGAAACCGAGGGGGTGGGCAGTGGGCGAGACCGCTGAGCCTGCGCAGGTCACAGAGTCCGGCTGGTATCGCCATCTCGACCTGATCGCGACGATCCTGCTCGCCGTCGCGACGGTGCTGACCGCCTGGTCGGCGTTCCAGAGCAGCCAGTGGGGCGGCGTCCAGGCCATCGCCTACAGCGCCGCCTCCCGTGAGCGCGCCGAGTCCAACCAGGCCGCGACCCTCGCGGGCCAGCAGACCACCATCGACGTGCTGCTGTTCACGGACTGGCTCGCGGCCCTGCACGCCGAGGGCGACGCCGTCCTGCCGGAGCCGTACGTGCCCGACCCGGACCAGTACTCCGGGTTCCTCTTCGAGAGGTTCCGAGCCGAGTTCCAGCCCGCGGTGCACGCCTGGCTGGCCGAGGACCCGCTCACCGACCCCGACGCGCCGCCCAGCCCGTTCGCGATGGACGAGTACGTGCTGGCCTCGACGACCGAGTCGGTCCGGCTCGACAAGGCGTCCGAACGCTCCGCAGCCCTGGCCCGGGTCGCCATCGAGCGCAAGGACCACTACGTGCTGGCCACCGTCCTGTGCGCGTCGGTCCTCTTCTTCTCCGGCATCGGCTCCAAGCTGGGCTCCCCCCGCAAGCGCACCGCGATGATCGCGATCGGCGGCGTCGTCCTGCTCAGCACCGTGGCCGTGCTCGTGACGTTCCCCGTCCAGGTCTGAGAACCTCCCCGGACGAGGTTCGGCCCCGCGTGCAGGGCGCGGGGCCGAACGGGTCGTACGACGAACGAGGGGCGTCAGGCGACGCGACCGGTCGCGTTCTCCTCGTCACCGATCTTGTGCACGACGATCGAGTTGGTCGAGCCGACCACGCCCACCGGCGCACCGGCGACGACGACGACGTAGTCGCCGACCTCCGCCAGACCGTTGGCCCGCAGCGTCGAGTCCACCTGGCTCACCATCGCGTCGGTGTTCTCGACCGAGGGCACGTTGTACGTCTGGACGCCCCAGCTGAGCGACAGCACGTTGCGCACGTCGTCGACGGGCGTGAACGCGAGCAGCGGGATCGCCGAGCGCAGACGCGACATGCGCCGCGCCGAGTCGCCCGACTGCGTGAACGTCACCAGGTACTTGACGTCGAGCGTCTCGCCGATCTCCGCGGCGGCACGGGTGATCGCCCCACCGCGCGTGTGCGGCGTCGAGCCCAGGGGCGCGATCCGCTCGCGGCCCAGCTCCTCGGTCGCCTCGATGATCCGCGCCATCGTGCGCACGGTCTCGATCGGGTAGTCGCCCACGCTCGTCTCGCCCGAGAGCATGACCGCGTCGGCACCGTCGAGCACCGCGTTGGCGCAGTCCGAGGTCTCGGCGCGGGTGGGCCGCGGGTTGTTCGTCATGGACTCGAGCACCTGCGTGGCCACGATGACCGGCTTGGCGTTGCGACGGGCCAGCTCGACCGCACGCTTCTGCACCAGCGGCACCTGCTCGAGCGGCAGCTCGACGCCCAGGTCCCCGCGGGCCACCATGATGCCGTCGAACGCGGCGATGATCTCGGCGAGGTTCTCGACGGCCTGCGGCTTCTCGATCTTGGCGATGACCGGGACGACCCGGTTCTCCTCCTCCATGATCCGGCGCACATCGTCGTAGTCGGCGGCGGAGCGCACGAACGACAGGGCGATGATGTCGGCGCCGACGTTGAGGGCCCAGCGCAGGTCGTCCGCGTCCTTGTCGCTCATCGCGGGCACAGAGACGGCCACGCCCGGCAGGTTGAGGCCCTTGTTGTTGGAGACGGTGCCGGGAACCTCGACGCGGGTGACCACGCGGGGGCCCTCGACGGCGGTCACGCGGACCAGGACCTTGCCGTCGTCGATGAGGATCGGGTCGCCGACCCGAGCGTCGTCCGTGAGGCCCTTGTGGGTCGTGGAGACGAGCTCCTTGGTGCCCTCGACGTCCTCGGTCGTGATGGTGAAGGTGTCACCGACGGCGAGGTCGTGCTTGCCCGCGGTGAACCGGCCGAGGCGGATCTTGGGACCCTGCAGGTCGACGAGCACGGCGACGGAGCGCCCGGAAGCCTTGGCAGCGGCTCGGACGTTGTCGTACACGCGCTTGTGGACCTCGGTGTCGCCGTGGCTGCGGTTGAGCCGCGCCACGTCCATCCCGGCGTCGACGAGGGCCTGGATCTGCTCGGCAGACTCTGTGGCGGGGCCGATGGTACAAACGATCTTTGCTCTACGCATGACAGCGAGCCTATGCCTTTCGTGTTTTCACGGGGACGGACCGAAAGTCCCGATCCGACCCTGTGGCCGGCCCGGTACGCGACTCGGTCGAGGGTGGGTTCAGGGGCGCAGCGCCACGGTGCTGGCGGTGACCGGGGCGGGCAGCTCGGTGCTGCCGGACAGGTAGGTGTCGACGGCGGCCGCTGCTGCGCGGCCCTCGGCGATCGCCCACACGATGAGTGACTGGCCACGGCCCGCGTCCCCCGCGACGAACACGCCGGGGACGGTCGTCGCGTAGTCGTCGGAGCGTGCGACGAGCCCGCGCGAGGTCAGCTCGATGCCGATCTGCTCGGTGAGCGGGTCGACCTCGGGGCCGGTGAAGCCCATCGCGACCAGGACCAGGTCCGCCGGGATCTCGCGCTCCGTGCCCGGCGTGGGCACGCGGCGACCGTCGGACAGGTACTCGGTCCTCGCCAGCGTGAGCGCCCGCACGGTGCCGGACTCGTCGCCGACGAACTCGACGGTGGACGCGAGGTAGTCGCGGTCGCCGCCCTCGGCGTGCGAGGACGACACCTCGAACAGGATCGGGTCGGTGGGCCACGGCTGGTGCTCGGGACGCTCCAGCGGCGGGCGCTTGCCGATGGCGAGCGTCGTCACCGACGCCGCACCCTGCCGCAGCGCGGTGCCGAGGCAGTCCGAGCCGGTGTCGCCGCCACCGATGATGATGACGTGCTTGCCCTCGGCGGTGATCTGGTCCGCGACCGGCTTGCCCGCGGCGACCGCGTTGGCCTGGTGCAGGAACTCCATGGCGACGTGCACGCCGCCCAGCTCCTTGCCCGGCACCTTCAGCTCGCGCGGCACGGTCGCACCGGTGGCGATCACGATCGCGTCGTAGCGCGCCTGGAGCTGCGGCCACGTGACGTCCCGACCCACCTCGACGCCGGGCCGGAACCGGGTGCCCTCGGCATCCATCTGCGCCAGACGGCGGTCGATGTGGACCTTCTCGAGCTTGAAGTCCGGCACGCCGTAGCGCAGCAGACCGCCGATGGCGTCGTCGCGCTCGTACACCGCGACGGTGTGCCCCGCCCGCGTCAGCTGCTGCGCGGCAGCCAGGCCCGCCGGGCCCGAGCCGACGACGGCGACCGTGTGGCCGGTGAGGCGCTGCGGCACCTGCGGCGTGACGTACCCGCGCTCGAACGCCTCGTCGATGATCGAGACCTCGACGTTCTTGATGGTCACGGGCGGCTGGTTGATGCCCAGCACGCAGCTCGACTCGCACGGTGCCGGGCAGATGCGACCCGTGAACTCCGGGAAGTTGTTGGTCGCGTGCAGGCGGTCGATGGCGTCCGACCACTGCCCGCGCCACACCAGGTCGTTCCACTCGGGGATGAGGTTCCCGAGCGGGCAGCCGTTGTGGCAGAACGGGATGCCGCAGTCCATGCAGCGGCCCGCCTGCTCCTTGAGGTACGGCTGGCCGTCCTGCAGGTGCTCGTGGACGTCCTTCCAGTCGCGCAGGCGGACCTCGACGGGGCGGTTGGGCGGGAGCTCACGGTCCCGCACCTTCAGGAAGCCGCGGGGGTCAGCCACGGGCCACCTCCAGGATCTGGTCCCACACGCCGGGCGCGGCGGGGTCGAGGCCGTCGGCCTCGGCCTGCGCGAGAGCGCGGCGGACGCGGGCGTACTCGGTGGGCAGCAGGCGCGTGAACCGCGCCCGGGTCGAGGGGAAGTCCTCGAGCAGCTGGGCGGCGACCGGCGAGCCGGTCTCGTCGAGGTGCGCGCGCAGGAGCGTCTGCACCACCACGGCGTCCTCGTCGTCGAGCGGGTCGAGCGCGAGCTCGTTCGTGCGCACGGCGTCGACGTTCACCAGGGCGGGCACCAGGTCCAGCACGTAGGCCGTGCCTCCGGACATGCCCGCGCCGAAGTTGCGGCCGGTCCGGCCGAGCACCAGGACGGTCCCACCGGTCATGTACTCGCACCCGTGGTCACCCACGCCCTCGACGACCAGCGTGGCGCCGGAGTTCCGGACGCCGAACCGCTCGCCGACCAGGCCGCGCAGGAAGACCTGCCCGGTGGTCGCGCCGTAGCCGATGACGTTGCCGGCCACCACGTTGTGCTCGCTCGACAGGGCGGCGTTGCGGTCGGGACGCACCACGATGCGCCCGCCGGACAGCCCCTTGCCGACGTAGTCGTTGGCGTCGCCGAACAGCCGCAGCGTGATGCCCCGCGGCAGGAACGCGCCGAACGACTGGCCGGCCGACCCGGTGAGCGTGACGTCGATGGTGTCGTCCGGCAGCCCGGCCCCGCCGAAGCGCTTGGTCACCTCGTGGCCGAGCATCGTGCCGACCGTCCGGTTGACGTTGCGGACCGGCAGGTCGATCCGGACCGGCTCGCTGCGCTCGAGGGCGTCGCCGGCGAGCGCGATCAGGCGGTTGTCGAGCGCACGGTCCAGACCGTGGTCCTGGTCCTTGGTGTGGTGCAGCTCCGTGCCGGCGACGGGCGACGGGACGGCGAGCACCGGCGCCAGGTCCAGACCCGAGGCCTTCCAGTGGTCGATCGCCGCACGCGTGTCCAGGAGCTCGACGTGGCCGACGGCCTCCAGCAGCGTGCGGAAGCCCAGCTGCGCAAGCAGCGCCCGGACCTCCTCGGCGATGAACTCCATGAAGGTCACGACGAACTCGGGCTTGCCGGTGAACCGCGCGCGCAGCTCCGGGTTCTGCGTGGCGACACCCACCGGGCAGGTGTCGAGGTGGCAGACGCGCATCATGACGCAGCCGGAGACGACGAGCGGCGCGGTGGCGAAGCCGAACTCCTCGGCGCCGAGCAGCGCACCGATCACCACGTCGCGGCCGGTCTTGAGCTGGCCGTCCACCTGGACGACCACGCGGTCGCGCAGGTTGTTGAGCACCAGGGTCTGCTGCGTCTCCGCGAGACCGATCTCCCACGGGGTGCCCGCGTGCTTGAGCGACGTCAGCGGGCTCGCGCCGGTGCCGCCGTCGTGACCCGAGATGAGCACGACGTCCGAGTGCGCCTTGGCCACGCCCGCCGCGATCGTGCCGACACCGAACTCGCTGACGAGCTTGGTGTGGATCCGGGCGCGCGGGTTCGCGTTCTTGGCGTCGTGGATCAGCTGCGCCAGGTCCTCGATCGAGTAGATGTCGTGGTGCGGCGGCGGCGAGATGAGGCCCACCCCGGGCGTCGAGTGCCGGGTCCGGCCGATCCACGGGT
Source organism: Cellulomonas sp. Root485 (assembly GCF_001426705.1). GTDB lineage: Bacteria > Actinomycetota > Actinomycetes > Actinomycetales > Cellulomonadaceae > Cellulomonas. Next base: position 1,783,981 of record NZ_LMFC01000001.1, read on the forward strand.
ACACCTTGTTGCCGGGCAGCTGACCGCCCTCGCCGGGCTTGGCGCCCTGGGCGAGCTTGATCTGGATGTCGTCCGCGTTGGTCAGGTACTCGCTGGTGACGCCGAACCGGCCGGAGGCGATCTGCTTGATGGCCGACCGGCGCGCCGGGTCGTGCAGGCGCTCCGGGTCCTCGCCGCCCTCACCGGTGTTCGACTTGCCACCGATGCTGTTCATGGCGATCGCGAGCGTCTCGTGCGCCTCCATGGAGATCGAGCCGTACGACATCGCCCCCGTGTTGAAGCGCTTGACGATCTCGCTGACCGGCTCGACCTCGTCCAGCGGGACGGGGGTGCGCTCGCCCTCCTTGAAGGCCAGCAGACCGCGCAGGGTCATCAGGCGCGACGACTGCTCGTCCACCCGGTTGGTGTACTGCTGGAAGACGTCGAACTGCCGCGTCCGCGTGGAGTGCTGGAGCCGGAACACCGTCTCCGGGTCGAACAGGTGGTCCTCGCCGTCCCGGCGCCACTGGTACTCGCCACCGACCGCGAGCCGCAGGTGCGCCTGCCGGTTGCCGCTGGCGGGGTAGGCGTCCGCGTGCCGCGCCGCGACCTCGGCCGCGATGACGTCCAGGCCGATGCCGCCGAGGCGGCTCGTGGTGCCCGTGAAGTACTTGTCCACCAGCGGCTGCGACAGCCCGATGGCCTCGAACACCTGCGCACCGCGATAGGACGCGATCGTGGAGATGCCCATCTTCGACATCACCTTGAGCACGCCCTTGCCGAGCGCCTTGATCAGGTTGGCGACGGCCTTCTCCGGACCGACGCCCGTGAGGTAGCCGGCCCGCGCGAGGTCCTCGACGGTCTCCATCGCGAGGTACGGGTTGACGGCCGCCGCGCCGTAGCCGATCAGCAGCGCGACGTGGTGCACCTCGCGCACGTCACCGGCCTCGACGACGAGCGAGATCTGCGTGCGCGTGTGCCGGCGCAGCGTGTGGTGGTGCACCGCGCTGAGCAGCAGCAGCGACGGGATGGGCGCCAGGTCCGCGTCCGAGTTCCGGTCCGACAGGACCAGGAAGCTCACACCGTCGGCGACGGCCGCGTCGACCTCGGCGAAGATCTCCTCGAGACGCGCCTCGAGGGCCTCTCCCCCACCGCTGACCTTGTAGAGCCCGCGGATGATGGTCGACCGGTAGCCGAGCGACGGCGACTTGGCGACGTGCACGATCTTCGCCAGCTGGTCGTTGTCGATCACGGGGAACGGCAGGATCAGCTTGCGGGCGTGCCCCGGGCCGTCCTCCAGGAGGTTGGGCTCCGGGCCGATGGCGCCGCCGATCGCGGTCACCAGCTCCTCCCGGATGGCGTCCAGCGGCGGGTTGGTCACCTGGGCGAACATCTGCGTGAAGTAGTCGAAGAGCATCCGCGGCCGGGTCGAGAGCACCGCGACCGGCGTGTCCGAGCCCATCGCACCCAGCGGCTCCGCGCCCGCGGCGGCCATGGGGCTGAGCAGGATCTTCAGCTCCTCCTCGGTGTACCCGAAGGCACGCTGCCGGCGACGCACCGACGCGGCCGAGTGGGCCACGTGCTCGCGCTCGGGCAGCTGCTGGAGGTACACGGAGTTGTCCCGCACCCAGTCCGCGTACGGACGCTGCGCGGCCAGGGAGGACTTGATCTCCTGGTCGTCGATGATCCGGCCCTTGCCGGTGTCCACGAGGAACATGCGGCCGGGCTCGAGACGGCCCTTCGCCACGATCGTCGCGGGGTCGATGTCGAGCACCCCGGCCTCCGACGCGCACACGACCAGCCCGTCCTCGGTCACCCAGTACCGGCCGGGGCGCAGCCCGTTGCGGTCCTGCACCGAGCCGATCAGGGTGCCGTCCGTGAACGTGATCGCCGCCGGCCCGTCCCACGGCTCCATAAGGGTCGAGTGGTACTCGTAGAACGCGCGGCGCGACGGCTCCATCTGGGCGTGGTTCTCCCACGCCTCCGGGATCATCATCATGACCGCGTGCGGCAGGGTCCGCCCCGCCAGGTGCAGCAGCTCGAGCACCTCGTCGAAGCTGCCCGAGTCCGAGCCGCCGGGCGTACAGACCGGCAGCAGCGGCGCCAGGTCACCCAGCTCGTCGCTCGCCAGCGTGCCCTCGCGGGCCGCCATCCAGTTGCGGTTGCCACGGACGGTGTTGATCTCGCCGTTGTGGGCGATCATCCGGAACGGCTGCGCGAGCGGCCACGAGGGGAACGTGTTCGTCGAGAAGCGCGAGTGCACCAGCGCGATCTCGGAGGCGTACCGCGGGTCCGACAGGTCCGCGAAGAACGGCTCGAGCTGCCCGGTGGTCAGCATGCCCTTGTACGCGATCGTGCGGGCCGACAACGACGCGAAGTACAGGCCGTGCTCCCGCTCCGCGCGCTTGCGCAGGCGGTAGGCGCGGCGGTCCAGGTCGATGCCGGACAGCTCCCGGGACGGGTCCGCGACGACGAGCTGGCGGAACACGGGCATGGAGGCCCGCGCCGTCGGTCCGACGAGGTCCGCCGTCACCACGACCTCGCGCCACGCCAGGACGTCGAGCTTCTCCTCGGCCGCGATGGACTCCAGGGCCGCGACGGCGACGCGCTGCTCCGTCTCGTCGACGGGCAGGAACGCCATGCCGATCGCGTAGAAGCCGGCCGGCGGGAGCTCGGCGTCGACCACGTCGCGCAGGAACGCGTCGGGGATCTGCGTGAGGATGCCGGCGCCGTCTCCGCTGTCCTCCTCGGCGCCCACGGCACCGCGGTGGTCAAGGTTGAGCAGCGCGGTCAGGCCCGCGTCGACGATGTCCCGACCGGGTGTGCCGCGCAGCGTGGCGACGAAGGCGAATCCGCACGCGTCGTGCTCGGCAGCGGGGTCGTAGAGACCCTGCGGCAGCGGCGCGCGTACTGCGCCAAGGCTCGCGGGCGACGTCGACATCTGCACCGTCCTCACGGTCCCCGACGAGGTCGGGGAATTGCACGAACAAGGGGGGAACGGGGACGTCGTCGGCCCAGTCATGGTGACGATACAGCGCGGTGGATGGACCGCCCGCATCGGGTGCGGAGCAGGGTGACCGCTCGCCCGCGGGTCAGCGGGCGGGATCGGTCGCGATCTCCTCGTCGTCCTGCACGGTGGGGGGTGCCAGCAGGAGGGTCGTGTCACGTCCTGGGTGCCGGCGCCCGACCACCACGAACGCTACCAGCGCCCCGAGGCCGACGATGATCGACGTCCAGACGTTGATCCGCAGACCCAGGAACTCGTGCGCCGGGTCGATGCGGAGCATCTCGATCCAGAGCCGGCCGCTGGTGTAGATCACGACGTAGAGCAGGAACACGCGCCCGTAGCCGAGCTGGAGCTTGCGGTCGAGCCAGATCAGCAGGGCCGCACCGGCCAGGTTCCAGACCATCTCGTAGAGGAACGTCGGGTGGTACAGCGTGCCCGCGGGGTCGCCGACGGGCATGTGGGCGGCGTCGATGCGCAGCCCCCAGGGCAGTGTCGTCGGGCCGCCGTACAGCTCCTGGTTGAACCAGTTGCCGAGTCGGCCGATCGCCTGGGCCACGAGCAGGCCGGGGGCCAGCGCGTCGGCCCACGGGGCGAGCCTGACGCCCTGCCTGCGGCAGCCGATCCAGGCACCGACTCCCCCGAGCGCGACCGCTCCCCAGATGCCGAGGCCGCCCTCCCAGATGTACAGGGCGCGGACGGGGTCCCCGCCGACGCCGAAGTACGCGTCGGGCGAGGTGATCACATGGTAGATCCGGCCGCCGACGATGCCGAACGGCACGGCCCAGAACGCGATCTCCAGGGTGGTGTCCGGCTCGCCCCCGCGCTCGATCCACCGGCGCCGCGTCATCCACAGCGCCACGACGATGCCGAGCAGGATCGCGAACGCGTACGCGCGCAGCGGGAACGGGCCGAGGTGCCAGACGCCGGTCGACGGGCTCGGGATCGCGAGCGGCAGCACGGCGCTCACGGCGCGCTCCTCGTCGCTGACCGGACGCCCTCGGCGAGGTCAGCCGTCAGGCGGGCCAACGCTCCTCGCCCGGCCGCGTCGTCGGCCGCGTCCAGCAGCGTGCGCACGAGCGCCGAGCCGACGATCACGCCGTCGGCGTACCGGGCGATCTCGGCGGCCTGCTCGGGCCGGGAGACGCCGAGCCCGACACACACGCGCTCGGCACCGGCCGCGCGGGTGTGGGCGACGAGCTCTTCCGCCTTCGAGCCGACCGTCGCGCGCTCGCCCGTCACGCCCATGGTGGAGGCCGCGTAGACGAACCCGCGGGAGGCGGCCGCCGTGGAGGCCAGCCGCTCGGGCGTCGAGCTGGGCGCGACCAGGAACACGCGGTCCAGGCCGTGCGCGTCCGAGGCGGCGATCCAGTCGCCTGCCTCGTCGGGGATGAGGTCGGGAGTGATGAGCCCGGCGCCGCCGGCTGCCGCGAGGTCCCGCGCGAACGCGTCGACCCCGTAGCGCAGCACCAGGTTCCAGTACGTCATCACGAGGATGGGCGCACCGCGTCCGGCGACCTGCTCGACCGCGCGGATGGTGTCGCCCACCTTGGTCCCCCCGGCCAGCGCCGCGTCGACCGCGCGCTGGACGGTGGGACCGTCCATGACGGGGTCGCTGTACGGCACGCCGAGCTCCACGACGTCGGCGCCGGCGTCGATCATCGTGCGGACAGCCGCCACGGACCCGTCGACCGTCGGGTAGCCCACCGGCAGGTAGCCGATCAGCGCCGGGCGCCCGAGGGCGTCGAGGTGCTCCGCCACCTGGGACCGGACCGCAACCGCGCCGCTCACAGCTGTTCTCCCTGATCAGCCAGCACGACGGGCTCGTCCTCGATGAGGTCGAACCATGCCGCAGCGGTGGCCACGTCCTTGTCCCCGCGTCCCGAGAGGTTGATCAGCAGCACCGGCTCGTGGCCGTCGTCGCCGGTCCAGCCCGCCAGCTCGTCGCCCAGCTGGATGGCGCCCGCCAGGGCGTGCGCGGACTCGATCGCCGGGATGATCCCCTCGGTCCGGCACAGGATACGGAACGCCTCCATGGCCTCGTCGTCGGTCACCGGCCGGTACTCCGCACGCCCGATGTCGTGCAGCCAGGCGTGCTCGGGCCCGACGCTCGGGTAGTCCAGACCGGCCGACACCGAGTGGCTGGGCAGCGTCTGCCCGTCCTCGTCCTGCAGCAGGTACGACTTGGCGCCGTGCAGCACCCCGGGCTCCCCGCCCGAGAACCGTGCGGCGTGCCGGCCCGAGGAGATCCCCGCGCCGCCCGCCTCGAAGCCGAAGAGGCGCACGCCCGGGTCGTCGAGGAACGCGTTGAAGATGCCCATCGCGTTCGACCCGCCGCCCACGCACGCGGCGACCGCGTCGGGCAGCCGCCCGATCTCCTCGAGGAGCTGCGCCTTGGCCTCCTCGCCGATGATCTTGTGGAAGTCGCGCACCATCTCGGGGAACGGGTGCGGCCCCGTGACGGTGCCGAGCAGGTAGTGCGTCGTGTCGACGTTGGCCACCCAGTCGCGCAGCGCCTCGTTGATCGCGTCCTTGAGCGTCCTCGTCCCGATGGTCACGGGGATCACCTCGGCGCCGAGCAGCCGCATGCGCGCGACGTTGAGCGCCTGCCGGCGCGTGTCCTCCTCGCCCATGTAGACGACGCACTCGAGGTCGAGCAGTGCGGCAGCCGTCGCGGTCGCCACGCCGTGCTGACCCGCGCCCGTCTCCGCGATCACGCGCGTCTTGCCCATGCGCTTGACCAGCAGGGCCTGCCCGAGCACGTTGTTGATCTTGTGCGAGCCCGTGTGGTTGAGGTCCTCGCGCTTGAGGAACACCCGCACGCCCGGCGCGACGTGCTGCGCGAAGCGCGGCACCTCGGTCAGCGGGCTGGGCCGGCCGGTGTAGGTGCGGTGCAACCGCGCGAGCTCACGCCCGAACGCCGGGTCCGCCAACGCCTTGTGGTACGCCGTGTCCAGCTCGTCCAGCGCCGCGATCAGCGCCTCGGGCACGAACCGGCCGCCGAACTCGCCGAAGTACGGTCCGGCGTGGGTGGACAGCGGGCCACTCGCGGTGGCCTCGAGCAGCTTCTCCGACAGGGCCTCGACGGTCGGCCGACCGGTCACTGGCGCACCGCCCGCAGAGACGGATGGGCACCCGCTGCGACGAGGTCGGCGACCGACTCGCGCGGGGCGTCGTCCGTGACCAGCGCCTCGCCGACGAGCACGGCGTCCGCACCGGCGCGGGCGTAGTCCATGACGTCGTGCGGCCCGCGGACCCCGGACTCGGCGATCTTGACGATGTGCGACGGGATGGCCGGCGCCACCCGGGCGAACGTGGTGCGGTCCACCTCGAGCGAGCGCAGGTCACGGGCGTTGACGCCGATCACGCGGGCACCCGCGTCGGCGGCCCGGGAGACCTCCTCGACGTCGTGCACCTCGACCAGGGCGGTCATGCCCAGGGAGTGCACGCGCTCGACGAGGGACTCGAGCACGGTCTGCTCCAGGGCAGCCACGATGAGGAGCACGAGGTCGGCGCCGTGCGCGCGGGCCTCCCACACCTGGTACGGCGTGACGACGAAGTCCTTGCGCAGGACCGGGATGTCCACCCGGGCGCGGACGGCGTCGAGGTCCGCCAGCGAGCCGTGGAACCGGCGCTCCTCGGTGAGCACCGAGATGACCGCGGCGCCACCCTTCTCGTACTCGGCCGCGAGGGCCGCGGGGTCCTTGATGGTGGCGAGCGCTCCCTTGCTGGGGCTCGAGCGCTTCACCTCGGCGATCACCCGGACCGCGTCCTCGGCGCGCAGGCGACCCACGCACTCGATCGCGGACTCTCGGCGGCGGGCCCGCTCCTTCACCGTCGCGAGCGGCGTGGCCTGCTCCCGGACGGCGAGGTCCTGCCTGACTCCCGCGACGATGTCGTCCAGCACGGTCATCGAGAACTCACCTTCTCCCCCGGTCGGTTCCGGACCTGCTGCTCGCCGTCGGTCGTGGCGGCGGTCCAGTGAGCCATCGTAGAACGGTCCCGGAGTGACCCCGACCACAGGTCAGTTGCTGGGACACGCCTCCTCACGGAGCCAGCCACGGAGCCAGCACAGGGAGGTTGCGCGCCACCCCGAACCCGACCACCACCACCAGGAGCAGCCACGCCGCCCAGGTGGGTGCGGGCCCCACGCGGCGACCTCGCGCCGCGCGGGCGACCCAGCGCCCCCACAGCGCGACCACGAGCGGCACGGCGAGCACCCACAGCGGGTTCATCGACCAGGCTCCGGCCAGGTCGGCGTGCGCCAGGTCGTGGGTCGCCCGCAGCCCGCCGCACGCCGGGCACAGGATGCCCGTCAGCGCGAACAGCGGGCAGCCTCCGTAGCTCCCCGTCACGTGCGGGTCCCGCACGGCGAGCAGCACCGTCGCGGCCGCGACCACCCCCGCGGTGACGAGCGGTGCCACCAGGGACGCACGACGGCCCGCCGCGTCCGACGCGGGTGCGTCGGACGGCAGCGGGCCGGTCGGCAGTACCTGCGGACCGTCGTCGACGGTCGGCACGTCAGTAGCCCGAGTTGTAGCCCTCGTTGAACGCGTCCCGGAAGTCGGCGTTCGCGAACAGCACGGCGAAGAGGATGATGCCGAGCACCGAGAGCGCGATCGCGATCCAGCCGAGGATGACGCCGGCCGTCGCCATGCCACCGTTGTTCGCCTCGCCGCGCGCGACCGCCTTCTTGGCGTTGTTGCCGACGATCACCGCCGGGATGCCGGTGAGGAAGCCGCACGAGAGCACGAACGACACGATGCCGAGCACCAGCGACCAGACCGCGAGGCTGTTCTTCGGGTAGACGGCGCCGTAGCCACCACCAGGCTGCCCGTAGCCGCTCGGAGCAGAGCCGTAGGGGGCCGCGGAAGGGTACTGCGGCGCACCGGCGCCCGGGTACGGAGGCGGCGCGGCTGGTCCCTGGGAGTACGGCGGTGGTGCGGCGGGGTACTGCGGGGCCCCGCCGGGGTCCTGCGGCGGCTGTGGGTCTCCGCTCCCGTACGGGTTCTGCGGCTCGTTGGGGGTCGACATCGGTCCTCCTCGGTCGCGTGCGCTCACCCTGTCCGGGCGGCGGTGGAGCTGGGTGCGGGTCAGTGCCCGCCGGTACGTGCCTGACGGGCACGCGTCTTGTCGCCGCCCTGACCGTGACCGGACGCCTGCAGCGCCTTGCCGGCGATCAGGCCGGCCGCGACGAGCGCCATGCCGAGCCAGAACAGCCAGACCATCGCGAACAGGACGCCGAGGCCGGCGATGGTGAACGCGATGACCACCGAGTACGTGGTGACCCAGGCGGCGAGCGTCTTCCCGTGGTTGGTCGGGGCGGCCGTCGGCGGCAGGTGCATCGTCTCGGTCGTCGTGGCGTTCTGCGCGCGGTGCGCGAGGGTGTTGTCAGCCATCAGTGTGGTGCCCTTCGTGCTCGGTTCTGCGCTCACCCTATCCGACCGTCCCGGTGCGGCCCGGCATGCGCCGCCGCACGTCAGGACGGGTCGTCACCACGGCTGAGCGCGTCCCAGTCGGACCGTTCGTCGGGCTTCTCGTCAATCACCGCTGCGGCCTCCGCAGCCCTGCTCCCCGGCGCGACCTCGTGCCGCTGGGACGGCCCCGACCACGCACGTGAGGCGCGCACGAACCAGATGCCGGCCAGGGCGTCGAGGATCCCGGTGCCGACGGCGAGCCACGGCCAGACGGTCGTCGTGACCGGGCCCGCCAGCGTTCCGACGCCCGTCTCGGCGGCGACCACCGGCGTGACCGCCGCGACCGGGTCCGTCGTCGCCCCGAGCGTGGTGGCCACGACGAGCACGCCGCACGCGACCACGACGGCGGCCACGACCCAGCGGCCCGCTCGCCCGACCAGTCCCACCGCGGCGGCGGCCGCGAGGATCGCGACCGCGGCCGCCAGGACGGCCGGAGCCGCCTGAGAGCCGCTGACCTCGACCGTCACCGTGCCCTGCAGCGCGGTCGTGCCCGTCGTCGTGAACCACGTGGGCACCGCGACGACCGCGGTCAGGCCCGCCAGGACGAGCAGGGCACCCGCCGCCCGTCCTCGGCCGGACCGGCGGCGGCCGGCGCCCTGCGGGACGGTCACGCGCCCGCTCGGCGCAGCCGGGACGCGATCTGCACGGCACGCACGGCCGCGGCCGCCTTGTTGCGCGACTCCTCGTACTCCAGCGCGGGCACGGAGTCCGCGACGATGCCGCCGCCGGCCTGCACGCTCGCCCGCCCGTCGCGGATCAGCGCCGTGCGGATGGCGATGGCCATGTCCATGTCACCGGCGAAGTCGAAGTAGCCGACCGTGCCGCCGTAGATGCCGCGGCGGGCGGGCTCGATCTCGTCGATGAGCGCGATCGCACGCGGCTTGGGCGCCCCCGAGAGCGTCCCGGCGGGGAACGTCGCGACGAGCGTCTGGAGGGCGGTCGCGCCCTCGCGCAGGCGCCCGACGACCGTCGAGCAGATGTGCATGATGTGGGAGTACCTCTTGACCGCCATGAACTCGACGACCTCGACGCTGGCCGGCTCGCACACCTTGACCAGGTCGTTGCGGGACAGGTCGACCAGCATGATGTGCTCGGCCCGCTCCTTGGGGTCGGCGAGCACCTCGTCCTGCAGCCGGCGGTCCTCGTCGGGGGTGGCGCCGCGGGGGCGCGAGCCGGCGATGGGGAACGTCACGACGCGTCCCGCGGTCACCTTCACGAGGGTCTCCGGGCTCGACCCGACGACGGCGAAGTCGCGACCGTCGGCGTCCTGCAGCTGCAGGTAGTACATGTACGGGCTCGGGTTGATGGTGCGCAGCACCCGGTAGACGTCGATCGGTTCCGCCGGGCAGTCGAGGTCCAGGCGCTGCGAGATGACCACCTGGAACACGTCGCCGTCACGGATGGCCTCCTGACCGGTCCGCACCGCGTCCTCGAAGTCCTGCCGGGTGGACCGGAACGCCAGCTCGGGCTCCGCGACGTCCGCCAGGACCGCGACCGCGGACTCGGTCGGTCGCAGCAGCGCGGCCTCCATCGCGTCGATCCGCGCGACGGCGTCGGCGTGCGCGTCGTCCACCCGTTCGTCGGTGTCGTCGAAGTTGATCGCGTTCGCGATGAGCCAGACCGACCCGTCGTGGTGGTCGACGACCGCCAGGTCCGTGGCCAGCAGCAGCGTCAGCTCGGGCACGCCCAGCTCGTCGGGCGCGTTCGCGGGCAGCGTCGGCTCCCAGTGCCGGACGATGTCCCAGCCCAGGGCACCCACGAGCCCGCTGGTCAGGGGTGGCAGACCGGCGATCGCGGGGGTGCGGAGCGCGTCGAGCGTGCGCTCGAGGACGTCGAGCGCGTCACCGTCCGTGGGGACGCCGACGGGGACGTCACCGACCCAGACGGCCGACCCGTCCCGGACGGTCAGGGTGGCGCGCGAGCGGACGCCGACGAAGGAGTACCGGTCCCAGCTCCCTGCGGCCTCGGCCGACTCGAGGATGAACGTCCCGGGTCGCCCCGCCGCGAGCGTGCGGTAGAGGCCGACGGGCGTGACGTCGTCGGCGAGGAGCCGGCGCGCGACGGGGATGACCCGGCGGTCGCGCGCCAGGCCCCGGAACACCTCGAGCGACGGCCACGTGCCACCCCAGGGAACCTCCGCCGCAGCGACGTCCGTGGGAACAGCGGGCACAGCGGGCGCGGTCACGACAGCTCTCCGTTCTCGGGGCGGGTGCCGACGACCGCGGACAGCGGGCCGCCGGCGTCGAAGCAGGTGTGCGCGCCGGTGTGGCAGGCGGCACCGACCTGGTCGACCTCGACGAGCAGCGCGTCGCCGTCGCAGTCGATGCTCACGGACTTCACGTACTGGGCGTGACCGGACGTGTCGCCCTTGCGCCAGTACTCCTGGCGCGAGCGGCTCCAGAACACGACGCGGCCGCTGGTCAGCGTCCGGCGCAGCGCCTCGTCGTCCATCCAGCCGAGCATGAGGACCTCGCGCGAGTCGTGCTGCTGCACGATCGCTGCCACCAGACCGTGGTCGTCGTGCTTGAGGCGCGCGGCGACGGCGGGATCGAGGGTCGGTGCGGAGGGGCTCGAAGACACGCACCGATCCTGCCACGCAGCCGCGTGCCGGACGGACCCGTCCCACCAGCCGTCAGCGGGTCTGCGACACCCAGGCGGCGTGCATCGCGGCGTAGTGACCGTCGCGCGCCACCAGGTCGTCGTGGTGCCCGACCTCGACCACACGGCCCGCATCGACCACCACCACCGTGTCGGCCGCCTCCGCCGTGGACAGCCGGTGCGCGATCGTCAGGGTGCTGCGGCCGCGCGTGAGCGAGTCCAGCGCGCGCGCGATCCGGACCTCGGTGGCCGGGTCCACCGCCGAGGTCGCCTCGTCGAGCAGCAGCAGGTCCGCCTCCGCCAGGTAGGCACGGGCGAGCGCGACCAGCTGCCGCTCCCCCGCAGACAGGGACTCGCCCCGCTGGCCGACGGGAGTGTCGAGGCCGTCGGCCAGCTCGTCCACCCAGCCGTCCAGGCCGAGCGCCTCGATGGCGGCGCGGATCCGCACGTCGTCGTCCTGCGCAGTGGTCGTCCCGTCCTCGTGGCGCAGACCGTAGGCGACGTTCTGCGCGAGGGTGCCGTCGAACAGGAAGCCCTCCTGCGGGACCAGCACGACGCGACGCCGCAGGTCCGCGACGGCGATGTCCCGCAGGTCCACCCCGTCGAGCAGGACGGAACCCCCGGTGGGGTCCATGAACCGGGCGACGAGCTTGGCGATCGTCGTCTTGCCCGATCCCGTCGCGCCGACGACCGCGACGGACGTCCCGGCGGGGATCGCGACGTCGACCTCCCGCAGCACCGGCGGACCGTCCGGGTAGGAGAAGTCCACCGCGCGCAGCTCGACGTGGGCAGGGCCGCGGGGGCTGGGCACGCCGTCCGCGCCCGGGTCGACCACCTCGACCGGCGTCTCCAGGACCCCGAGCACGCGGCGCCACCCGGCGACGGCGTTCTGCAGCTCGTTGAGGATCTCGGTGGCCATCTGCACCGGGCCGGTGAAGAGCTGGACGAGGAACAGGAAGGCCAGCAGGCGGCCAACCGACATCTCCCCGGCTATCCCGAGGTAGGTCCCGGCGACGACGACCAGCGCCAGGACGAGGTTGGCGACGAGCACGCCGCTGGAGAACACGAGGGCGACCAGGTTCTGCGCCCGCACCATCGCCGCACGGGTGGCGGCGACCGCGGCGTCGATCCGGCGCTGCGTGCGCTCGGCGACCCCGTACGCCCGGATGGTCTCGGCGCCGACGACGGCCTCGGAGATGGCGCCGAGCATCCCGCCGACGCGCTCACGCACCGCCGTGTACCGGGCGTTGACGCGCTTCTGCAACGGCTGGAGCAGCACGAAGAGCGGCACGAACCCCGCCCACACGATCAGGGTCAGCTGCCAGGAGTAGACCGCCATCAGCACCGTCGCCACCGCGATCTGCAGCACGGAGACGAGCAGCATGATCCCGCCCCACTGCACGAACAGCGAGATCGTGTCGACGTCGGACGTCACGCGCGAGACCAGCGACCCCCGCCGCTCGGTGTTCTGCGTCAGCACCGACAGGTCGTGCACGTGCCGGAACGCCCGGGTGCGCAGCGCCAGCAGCCCGCTCTCGCTCGACCGGAACAGCCGCACGTTGACGTAGGCCGAGCACACCGCCGCGATCAGGAGCCCGACGGCGGCCAGGCCGGCGAGCGCCATGACCCGCGACACGTCCGGACCCCCCTCCGCGAGGATGCCCGTGTCGACGGTCTGCTGCACCGCGATCGGCACGAGCACCCGCCCGATCGACGCGATCACCGCGAGCAGCACCGTGACCTGCCAGCCGACCAGCAGCTGCGGGGAGACCTGCACGCCGCGGCGCAACGTCGCGAGCACCCCGAGGGTGCTGGCGGGGGCGAACCGGTGGCTGCCGTTCGGCTCGGTCATGCCAGGTCCTCCACGACCTCGAGGGCCTCCTCGTCCGCGGCCTCGGCGGCGCGGCGCGCGGTCTCCTGCTCGTACGCGGTCGCCAGGGCGCGGTAGCCGTCGTCGCGGGCGAGGAGCTCGTCGTGGGTGCCGCGGTCGACGACCCGACCGCCGTCGATGTGCACGACCTCGTCGGCCAGCAGGACGGACGACATCCGGTAGGCGACGAGCAGCACCGTCGGACCGCTCCCTGCAGCCTCGCTGCGCAGCCCCCGCAGGATCGCCTGCTCGATGCGCGGGTCGACCGCGGAGGTCGCGTCGTCGAGCACGAGGACGGCAGGCCGGCGGACCAGCGCGCGGGCGAGCGCGAGGCGCTGGCGCTGACCGCCCGACAGGTTCGCGCCACGCTCGCCCAGGGGTGCGTCGAGTCCGCCGGGCAGGGCCCGCACGACGTCGTCGACGCGGGCGAGGCGCAACGCGTCCCAGACCGCGTCGTCGTCCGGCGACCCCGGTTCACCGTCGTCGGCGAGCGTGACGTTCGAGCGCACGGTGTCCTCGAACACGAACGTCGACTGGGCCACCAGCGCGACGTGCCGCGCGAGGTCGGCCGGTGGCACGTCGCGCAGGTCGAGCCCGTCGACCCGGACCGAGCCCCGGGACGGGTCGTACAGGCGGCTGACCAGGGAGACGAGCGTCGTCTTGCCCGCACCGGTCGGGCCGACGACCGCGATGGTGCGGCCGGCCGGCACGTCGAGGTCGACGTCGTGCAGCAGCTCGAGCTCCCCACCACCGGGCAGCGCGACGGAGCGGCTCACCTCACGCAGCTCCACCCGGGCACCGCCGACGGGCTCCCACGGCGTGCTGCCCACGCTGAGCGCCCCGTGCGAGTCGATCACCCGGGCGATCCGGTCGTACCCGACGAGCGCCCGCGGCAGCTCCCCCAGCACCCAGCCGAACGCACGCACGGGCACGGCGAGCAGGGTCAGCAGGTAGGCCGCCGCGACGACGTCCCCGGTCCCGATGTGGCCCTCGCTGATCTGCACGGTCCCCACCACGAGCACGAGCAGGGTCCCGAGGCTCGGCAGCAGGTCGATGACCGGGTCGAACAGCGCCCGCACCACACCGACGCGGACGTTCGCGTGGCGCAGCTCGGTGGCCCGCTCGGCGAACCTGGCCTCCTCGCGCGCCTCCGTGCCCAGCGACGTGACGAGCACGGCGGCCTCGAAGCTCTCGTGCGCGATGTCGGCCACCTCGGCCCGCAGCTGCTGGGCGCGGATCGCCGCCGGTGACATCCGGTTCTGGAACACGACGTTCGCGACCACCGCGAGCGGCAGGACGATCAGCGCGGCGAGCGCCAGCCAGATGTCGGTCCGCACCAGCTCGACGGTCGCGACGACCATCATCACGACGACCCCGATGGCGAACGGCAAGGGGTTGAAGATCGACGTCGCCGCCTCGACGTCCGCGCTGGCGTTCGAGAGCAGCTGGCCCGTCGGGTGCTCGCGGTGCCACGACATCGGCAGCCGCAGGTACTGGCGGGTGACGCCGGTCCGGTGGTCCTCCTGGATCAGGGCGAACCCCCGTCCCGCGTACATCCGGCGGGCCGCGACCGTCAGGGCGAGGGACACCGCGACCAGCGCGATCGCGCCGCCCGCGAGCCAGATCCGGTCCCGTGCCTCGCTCGAGCCGGCCAGCGCCGGCACGACGACCTGGTCCGTCACGGCACCGAGCACGCGGCTGACCCCGACCGTGAGGGCACCGAAGAGCGCGGACGTCCCGATGGCCAGGACGTAGGTGCGGGGGTGCGCTCGCAGCCCTCGACCGAGCAGCTGGACGGCGCGTCGCGGCACGGAGCCGGTGAGCGCCATCGACCGGGACGGCTCGTCTCGCGTGGGCACGACAGGACCTTCCGTGACGCTGGTGGGGTTCTCCTCATTCTCTCATGAGGGTGCGAGCGCTTACCCGCCGAGCGCTCGGGCCACGGGCCACGGCGGCGCGTGCGATCCTGCGGTCATGACCTGGCACGAGATCGAGCGCGCGCAGCTGGCGCAGGCCCTCCTGGACGTCACGCCTGACGCACCCACGCTCTGCGAGGGCTGGCAGGCACGGCACCTCGCGGCGCACGTCGTGCTCCGGGAGCGCTCACCGATCGTCAGTGCGGGGATCGCCGTCCCGGCCCTCGCATCCCGTGCCGAGGCCGCCATCGCGACGCTCGCCGACCAGGCCTCCACCGAGGGCGCCTACCGGGACCTGGTGGCCCGGGTCGCCGACACGCCCGCGCGCTGGCACCCGGCCTCCTGGGTCGGGGAGTCCGCGAACGTCATCGAGTTCTTCGTCCACACCGAGGACGTCCGGCGCGGAGCGGGGTCCGTCCCGGCGCGCGAGCTCGACGCGGGACTCGTCGACGCGCTGTGGTCGCACCTGCCGCGCGCCGCCGCGGGCCGGCTGCGCGGCGCCCCGGTGGGGGTCGTCCTCGTCCGCGACGACGGCGTCCGGCACCACCTGCGCGCACCCAAGGCGGACTACGGCACCGTCGTCGTCCGCGGCGCCGTCGGCGAGCTCGTCCTCTACCTCCTCGGCCGGGGCGCCGCCGCCGACGTCCGGGTCGAGGGCGACGCCGACGACGTCGCGACGATCGAGGCGGTCCTGCCCTCCCGCTAGCCCGCCGCCTGCTCGGGGTGCCCGGTGGCCAGGATGTCCACCACGAAGACGACGGTCTGCCCCGCCAGCTCCTCGCTCTCGGTGACACCGAGGGCGTAGGTGGGCGGCACGACGAGCATCACCTGGCTGCCGACCGGCTGGTCGACCAGCCCCTCGGCCCACGCCTGCACGTCCTGCAGCGAGAACGACACCGGCAGCCCGTGCGTCCAGGTCGAGTCGAACGCCTCGCCCGTGGTCCACGCGAAACCGGTGTACTGCACGGTCACGACGTCGCTCGCGGCCACCTGCTCGCCGCTGCCACGGATCAGCGGCTGTGCGCCGAGCGTCGTCGGCGGTTCCGTCCCGGTCGGTGTGATCGTCGGCGCGCCGGACGCGTCCAGCGTCACCGCGGGGAGGTCGGCACGAGGAGGTTTCGGCTCGCCGTCCGCGCGCGTGGGCAGCACGTCGACCACCGTCACCGTCGGGTAGTCCGTCGCACCCTCGCCGCTGCCGGGGCTGATCTGGAGCATCCGGGCACCGACCTGCTGGCCGCGCAGCGTCTCGTAGAGGTCCTTGCCGAGGTCCTCCTCGGTCAGGAGCATCGCCGTCGGGTTGGTGGTGTAGCTCTCCTTGACCAGGGTCGCGTCCGTCGCGTCCTCCAGCCAGAAGTCGATGAGCACCGGCGCGCCCTCGACCAGCTCGGCGCCCGTGCCCGGCCAGATCTGCTCCGTCCGGGTCTTGTCCACCTGCAAGGGGGTCAGGTACGTGATCGTCGGCGCTGCGCCGGGTTCCCCCGTCACCGTCACCGCGGCCGGCTCCGCCGCCGGCGCGCTGCAGCCGACGAGGGTCAGCAACGCGATCGCCACACCGGCGACCAGGGCTCTGCCCTGCAGTCGTCGCACGTCGTTCCTTCCAGCTCCTGGGTCCGGGCGTGTTCCAGCGCCACGGTCCTGGCCGACACGAGCCCACAGTCCTGGCGGACACGAGCCCACAGTCCTGGCGGACCCACAGTCCACCGTCCTGGCGGTCGCCAGACCGCCACACTGTACGGCCCGGCGCTGTCAGGCCGGGGCTACATGGACTCGATGAGCCGGTCCACCCGCTCGTCGACGCTGCGGAACGGGTCCTTGCACAGGACGGTGCGCTGCGCCTGGTCGTTGAGCTTGAGGTGCACCCAGTCGACCGTGTAGTCGCGTCGGGCATCCTGCGCGGCACGCACGAAGTCACCGCGGAGCTTGGCGCGCGTCGTCTGCGGCGGCACCGCGGTGGCCTCGAAGACCTCCAGGTCCGTCGTCACCCGCTCCACCAGCCCCTTGGCGGCCATCAGGTTGTAGAGGCCCTCGGTGCGCGAGATGTCGTGGTACGCCAGGTCCAGGCGCTGCACCCGCACGTCGGACATCTCCAGGCCGTGCTTGGCGCGGTACCGCTCGATCAGCCGGTACTTGATGACCCAGTCCAGCTCCCGGTCCACCAGGGACAGGTCCCCGGTCCGCATCGCCCGCAGCCCGCGCTCCCACAGGTCGAGCACCTGCTTGTTCTCCGGGCTCGGCCCGCCCTCCGAGGCCAGGAAGTCGCTCACCCGCGTGAGGTACTCCTCCTGCAGGTCGATCGCCGTGACCGTCCGGCCGTTCGCCATCGTCACCGGGTGCATGCCGGTCAGGTCGTGGCTGATCTCCCGGATCGCGCGGATCGGGTTCTCCAGGGCCATCTCCCGCATCGGGACGCCGGCCTCGATCATCCGCAGCAGGAGGTCCGTCGTGCCGACCTTGAGCATCGTCGTCGACTCGGACATCGACGAGTCACCGACGATCACGTGCAGCCGGCGGTAGTGCTCGGCGTCGGCGTGCGGCTCGTCGCGCGTGTTGATGATGGGCCGCGAGCGGGTGGTCGCGCTGGAGACCGCCTCCCAGATGTGGTCCGCACGCTGCGACAGGCAGTAGACCGCCCCGCGCGGTGTCGTGAGCACCTTGCCCGCACCGGTGAGGATCTGCCGGGTGATGAGGAACGGCACCAGCACGTCCGAGAGCCGCGAGAAGTCGCCCTGCCGGCGCACCAGGTAGTTCTCGTGGCAGCCGTAGGAGTTGCCCGCGGAGTCGGTGTTGTTCTTGAACAGGTGGATCGTGCCCGGCAGCCCCTCGTGCTCGAGCCGCTGCTGCGCGTCCGCGACGAGCCCCTCGAGGATGCGCTCGCCCGCCCGGTCGTGCGTGACCAGCTGCCGCACGTCGTCGCACTCGGCGGTCGCGTACTCGGGGTGGGAGCCGACGTCGAGGTACAGGCGCGAGCCGTTGCGCAGGAACACGTTGGAGGAGCGTCCCCACGCGACGACCTTGCGGAACAGGTACCGCGCGACCTCGTCGGCCGAGAGCCCACGACCGTCCTGGGCGGCGCACGTGACGCCGTACTCCGTCTCCAGGCCGAAGATCCGCCTGTCCATCGCCGTGCTCCCTCCGTCGCCTCGTACGGTCCCCGTCAGTCTGCGCCCAGCAGGTCCTCCAGCAGGGCACCGGCGAGCCGCCGGAACGTCCTGCGGGGACGTGTGCGATCCAGCACCGCGACCTCCAGCTGGGGAGCCGGGATCGCCCGCGGCTCGCCCCCGTCCTCCGCCGCCCCGAGGGTGCGCACGGCGAGCGCGAGCACCTCCGGGAGGGTCAGCCCTGCCCGCCACTGCTCGGCCAGGAGGACGCCCAGCCGGTCCGCCTGCCCACCCATGACGACGTAGCCGTGCTCGTCCGTGACCGAGCCGTCGTAGGCCAGCCGGTAGATCTGGTCACCCGCTGCCGCGCGGCCGACCTCGGCCACGACGATCTCGACCTCGAGCGGCTTGGACTCCGTCGTGAACGACGTGCCGAGCGTCTGCGCGTACGCGTTGGCCAGACCCCGGGCGGTGACGTCCTCCCGGTCGTAGGAGTAGCCGCGCAGGTCGGCGTAGCGCACACCGGCCACCCGCAGGTTCTCGAACTCGTTGTACTTGCCGACCGCCGCGAAGCCGATCCGGTCGTAGATCTCGGAGATCTTGTGCAGCGCACGCGACGCGTTCTCGGTGGCGAACGCGATCCCGTCGTCGTACTGCAGGACCACGACGGACCGCCCGCGCGCGATGCCCTTGCGCGCGTAGTCCGCCCGGTCCTTCATCAGCTGCTCGGGTGACACGTAGAACGGCATGCTCATCGCGCACCCCCACGGCTCTCGTGCGCCCGTCTGCGTTCCTGCTCGACCTGCTCGGCGACAGCCCCGAGGTCGGCGTCGCTCACGCGCAGGTACCCGGACTCCGTCACCGTGGCGACGACGGGCCAGATCCCCCGCGTGTGGTCGGGCCCGCCCGTCGCCGAGTCGTCGTCCGAGGCGTCGACGAGCGCCTCCACGGCCACCTTCACCGCGGCGTCGGCGTCGAGCCCCGGCCGCCACAGCTTCTTCAGCGAGCCGCGCGCGAACACCGACCCCGAGCCGACCGCGTGGTGGTCGTGCTCCTCGTAGCGGCCGCCCGTGACGTCGTAGGAGAAGATCCGGCCGACACGGCGGTCCAGGTCGAAGCCGCCGAACAGCGGCACCACGGCCAGCCCCTGCATCGCCATGCCGAGGTTGCCACGGATCATCGTCGCGAGCCGGTTGGCCTTGCCGTCCAGCGAGAGCAGGCTGCCCTCGATCTTCTCGTAGTGCTCGAGCTCGAGCTGGAACAGCCGGACCAGCTCCACGGCGAGGCCTGCGGTGCCGGCGATGCCGACCGCCGAGTACTCGTCGGCGGGGAAGACCTTCTCGATCTCCCGGCTCGCGATCATCGAGCCCATGGTCGCGCGGCGGTCCCCCGCCATGACGATCCCGCCCGCGAACGCGAGCGCGAGGATCGTGGTGCCGTGCGGTGCGTGCACGTCCGAGGGGGGCCGGTTACCCGGCAGCAGCTGCGGGGCATGGCTGGACAGGAACTCCAGGAACGACGACGACCCCGGAGTGGTGAACGCGTGCGGCAGCCGCCCGGAAGCGGACGTGTCGGATGAGCTCATGTGCGGTCACTGACCGCCCTTCTGGACGAAGCCGCGCACGAACTGCTCGGCGTTGGACTCCAGGACGTCGTCGATCTCGTCGAGCAGCGCGTCCACCTCGGCGTCCCGCGACTGAGCAGCCGGGGCGACGGGGGCGGGGGTGTCCGGTCCGTCGTCCGGCTCCGCATCCTCGCGGCGCGGACGTACGTGTTCCTGACCAGCCATGGTGACCTCCCGAAGTGCCGAGCCGATGTGCTGTCGTCCACCCTAGGCCCATCTTCCGACGCTCCCGGTCCCCACGCCCACGGTGCGGACGAGGACCCGTCGTCGTTCAGGCCCCGAGCGCGTCCAGCAGCGCGGTCGCGTCGGGGCTGCGGTCCAGCAGCTCGCCCACGTGCGCGTGCGTCCCCCGGAGCGGGTCGCGCATGGGCACCCGCTGGAGCGTCGCCGCACCCGGCACGTCGAACACCACCGAGTCCCAGCTGGCCGCCGAGATCTCGCCGCCGTACCGCGCCACCGCCTCGCCGCGGAAGTAGGCCCGGGTGTCCCGGGGCGGGTGCAGAACCGCGTCGGCGACGTCCTCGGCATCGACCAGGAGCTCGACCGCCCCGGCCTGGACCAGGCGGTGGTAGAGGCCGCGCTCAGGTCGCACGTCGGACCACTGCAGGTCCATCGCCGCCAGACGCGGGTGGTCCCACGCCAGCCGGTCGCGGCGACGCATGCCCTCGAGCAGGCGGAGCTTGGCCAGCCACTCGACCTCGCGCGCGCACGACGCCGGGTCCGACCCCAGCCGGTCGAGCACCGAGGCCCAGCGGGCCAGCACGTCCGCGGTCTGCGGGTCGGGCTCGTCGCCGGTGTGCGCCAGGGCCGCGAGGACCGCGTCGAGGTACTCGCGCTGCACCTCCAGAGCGGTCAGCCGCCGCCCGTCCGCGAGCTCCAGCCGTGCGGTGAGGGTCACGTCGTGGCTGACCACGTGGACGGCGTGCACGGGGTCGCGCAGCGTCAGCCGGTCGATCGCCGCCAGCGCTCCCCCGGAGCCGCTGTCGGCGACCGCGCGCTCGATGAGCCAGAGGACCAGTGACGTCGTGCCCAGCCGCAGGTAGGTGGCGACCTCGAGCATCGTCGCGTCGCCGATGATCACGTGCAGGCGACGCCACCGGTCCGGGTCGGCGTGCGGCTCGTCGCGCGTGTTGATGATCGGGCGACGCAGCGTCGTCTCCAGGCCGATCTCCGCCTCCATGTAGTCGGCGCGCTGCGACAGCTGGAAGCCCGGCTCCTCCCCGCGCTGGCCCAGCCCGACCCGGCCCGCACCGGTGAACACCTGGCGCGTGACGAAGAACGGGATCAGCCGCGCGGCCAGGTCGTGGAAGGGGACCGCCCGGTCCACGAGGTAGTTCTCGTGCATGCCGTAGGTGGCGCCCTTGCCGTCCACGTTGTTCTTGTAGAGCGCGACGTCCGGCAGCGCGGCCGTCGACGCGAGCGCCCGCACCGACGCGAGCATCACGCGCTCGCCGGCGCGGTCCCAGCGGACGGCGTCGAGCGGGTTGGTCACCTCCGGTGAGGAGTACTCCGGGTGCGCGTGGTCGACGTACAGGCGAGCGCCGTTGGTGAGGATCACGTTCGCGGCGCCCGGGTCCTCGTACTCCTCGGTCGTCGCACGCGGCAGCGCCTGCGGTCCGTCGCCGGACGGTGCCGGCTTCTCCGGGTCGTCCGTGAGCAGTGACGGGTGCGCCGACGCCCTCTGCAGGTGGAAGCCGCGGGCGTCGTGCAGCGGGTCCTCGTCGTCGTAGTCCCAGCGGGCCTTCGTCCGCGCACCCTCGCGGGCCGCGGCGTGCACGGCGACGACGTGGCTGGACAGCAGCATCGGGTTGGCCAGCGGGCGTCCGGGCTGGAGGATCCCGTACTCGGTCTCGATCCCCATCACACGGCGCACGGTCACACGACCACCCTAGGGCGGTGCGACCGTGCGCCGTGACGCGCGACCGTCAGAGGTACTGGCCGGTGCTCGTGACGTTCTCGATGGTGCGCGAACCCTCCGCGCCCTTCTTGCCCTGCACGATCGTCCGGATGAACACGATGCGCTCACCCTTCTTGCCGGAGATGCGCGCCCAGTCGTCCGGGTTGGTCGTGTTCGGCAGGTCCTCGTTCTCGCGGAACTCGTCGACGCACGCGGTGAGCAGGTGGTCGACGCGGATCCCGCGCTGACCGCTCTGGAGGAAGTCCTTGATCGCCGACTTCTTCGCACGGTCGACGACGTTCTGGATCATCGCGCCGGAGTTGAAGTCCTTGAAGTACAGGACCTCCTTGTCACCGCTGGCGTACGTGACCTCGAGGAACCGGTTCTCGTCGCTCTCGGTGTACATCCGCTCGACGACCCGGGTGATCATCGCCTCGACGGCCGCCGTGGCGGAGCCGCCGTGCTCGGCGATGTCGTCGGCGTGGATCGGGAGCGTCGGCACCAGGTACTTGCCGAAGATCTCCCGCGCACCCTCGGCGTCCGGGCGCTCGATCTTGATCTTCACGTCGAGCCGGCCGGGCCGCAGGATAGCCGGGTCGATCATGTCCTCGCGGTTCGAGGCACCGATCACGATGACGTTCTCGAGCCGCTCGACGCCGTCGATCTCACTGAGCAGCTGCGGAACGATGGTCGTCTCGACGTCGCTGGAGACCCCTGTGCCGCGGGTCCGGAACAGCGACTCCATCTCGTCGAAGAACACCACCACCGGGTGACCCTGCGACGCCTTCTCGCGGGCCCGCGCGAAGATCAGCCGGATGTGCCGCTCGGTCTCGCCGACGTACTTGTTGAGCAGCTCGGGACCCTTGACGTTGAGGAAGAAGCTCTTGGTGTCGGCAGTGGACTCGCCCTTGGCGGCCGCGGCGGTCGCAGCCAGCGAGTGGGCGACGGCCTTCGCGATGAGCGTCTTGCCGCAGCCGGGCGGGCCGTACAGCAGCACGCCCTTCGGCGGCTTGAGCCCGTGCTCCCGGAACAGCTCGGGGTGCAGGAACGGCAGCTCGACGGCGTCGCGGATGGCCTCGATCTGCGGTCCGAGCCCGCCGATGTCCGCATAGTCGATGTCCGGCACCTCTTCGAGCACCAGCTCCTCGACCTCGGCGCGCGGGATGACCTCGAACACGAAGCCGCTGCGCGAGTCGATGGTCAGCGCGTCACCGATCCGCACGTGCGCGTCCCGGACCTGACCGGCGAAGCGCACGACGCGCTCCTCGTCCCCGCGGCCGACCACCAGCGCACGGTCGGTGCCCAGCAGCTCCTTGACGGTGACGAGCTCGCCGACCTCCTCGTACCCGCCGGCCTCGACCACGGTCAGGGCCTCGTTGAGCATGACCTCCTGGCCCGGCTGGAGGCGCGAGACGTCGAGCGACGGGCTGGCGCCGACGTGCATCTTGCGTCCCGACGACACGATGTCGACCGTGCCGTCGGCGCGGGAGCCGAGGAACGTCGCGTAGGTGCCCGGGGGCTTGGCCAGGTCGTCGACCTGACGCTTGAGGTCGATGATCTGCTCCCGCGCCGCCACGAGCGCGTCGCTGAGCCGCTCGTTCTTGGCCGCGAGCACTGTGAGCTCTCGGTGCAGGTCCCGTCCAGGGGCTGCCGAATCGGTCATCTCGTCGGCCTCCGTTCCGCGTCGCGCGTGGTCGTCACTCCGTCCCCACCGTGCACGGCTCTGTGCCTGCTGGTCCGACGACCCTAACCACCAGTGTCAACACACGGCGTCCGACGCGCGCAGCCGTTCTCGACCAGCGGACATCGACCTCAGGCGGACGGCGTCGGAGGCGTCGGCGCCTGGCCGACGTCGCGGCGCGCCCGGCGCAGCTTCTTGTCGGAGACGAGCCGCTCTCCCATGGCCTCGGGCGACCAGAGCTCGGAGTCGTCCACCGCGGGAGCACCGTCGGGGGCCACGGGGTACGCGCCCTTGGCGGGCCGGCGACGACGCTGCGGCGCCTCGACACCGTCCGCGAGGCGGCGCGTGGTGAGCAGGAAACCGGTGTGCCCGATCATCCGGTGCTGCGGCCGCACGGCGAGACCCTCGAGGTGCCAGCCGCGCACCATCGACTCCCACGCCTCGGGCTCGGTGTAGCGGCCGTCGGTGCGGATGTCCTCGGCCAGCCGGGACAGCTGAGTCGTCGTCGCGACGTAGGAGATGAAGACGCCGCCGGGTGCGAGCGCCTCGGCGACGGCGTCGAGGTTCTCCCACGGTGCGAGCATGTCGAGCACGACCCGGTCCACGCTGCCCGGCTCCGCCACGGTCGGCAGGACGTCCGAGAGGTCGCCGACGGACAGCTGCCACGCCGGGTGCGGTCCGCCGAAGAACCCCTCGACGTTGCCGCGGGCGATCGCGGCGAAGTCCTCACGCCGCTCGATGGAGTGCAGCGAGCCGCCGTCGCCGACCGCGCGCAGCAGCGACATGGTCAGCGCGCCGGACCCGACGCCGGCCTCGATGACGCGGGCGCCGGGGTAGATGTCCGCCATCGCGACGATCTGGCCGGAGTCCTTGGGGTAGACGACGGCGGCACCGCGCGGCATGGACAGCACGTAGTCGGCGAGCAGCGGGCGCACCGCGAGGTACTCGATGCCGGCCGTGTTCCGCACGACGGACCCCTCGGGCGCGCCGAGGAGCTGGTCGTGGTTGAGGTAGCCGCGGTGCGTGTGGAACGACGCGCCCTCGGCGAGCGTGATCGTGTGCAGCCGGCCGCGCGGGTCGGTGAGCTGCACGCGGTCGCCCGCACGGAAGAGGCCGCGGCGCTGCGCGGCCCCGGTGGACGTCTGGTCGGGGTTCACGGTGCCCGAGTCTAGGAGCGGATGGCGGCCACGACGTCCATCGCGCGGATCAGGCCGACCACGCGACCGTCCACGACAGCCACCACGACCGGGGAGTGCTCGGTGGCGCGGCCGACGGCGGCCACCAGCTGCTGCCCCGTGAGCAGCCCGTCGACGACCGCACCGCCGGGCAGGGGGACGGCGACGGCGGTCACCGGCGTGGTGCCTGCCGCGTCGGCGGGCACCGAGGCCGCCGCGGCACGGTCGACGTACGCGGCGGGCCGGCCGTCGGGCGACAGGATGACGACCTCCTCGGCACCCGCCGCGGCTGCCAGCGCCCCGGCGTGTGCGAGGGACTCGGTGTGCCCGACCCCCGTCGCCCGGCGACCGACGGAGGCCACCGTCAGGAGGCCGACGGCCTTCTGGGTGCGGCCGCCGCGGACCGCCGCCGAGGCGCCCGACCAGAGGAACGCCCCGATGAGCGCGGCCCAGACGACGTCGTAGATCTCCGGCTGCCTGCCCTGCACCAGCGGCAGCACGAGCGCCCACGCGAACACGGCGACGGCGACGACGCGCCCCACCCACCCGGCGGCCACGGTCCCCGTGTGACGGTTCTTGGTGACCGCCCACACGGCCGCCTCGAGCAGGAACCCGCCGTCGAGCGGCAGGCCGGGCACCAGGTTGAACAGGCCGACGAACGCGTTGGTCAGGCACCCGGACCAGACCAGCAGCCCGACGAGGCTGTTCGTCTCGACGCCCTGTGCGACCGCGAGGAACACGGCCGCGAGCAGGAGGTTGGCGATCGGGCCGACCACCGCGATGAGCGCGCTGCTGGCGGGCGTCGGCGTCGCGCCCCCGAACGCGGTGTGCCCGCCCCACAGCGTGAGCACGAACTCGCGCGGCTGCTGCCCTCGCGCGCGGGCCATGAGGCCGTGCGCGAGCTCGTGCACCAGCACGGAGGCGAACAGCAGGACCACGAAGCCCAGCGCGACGACGTACACCAGCGCACCGAGGTCCGCCCGGGCGCGGATCGTCGGGGCGAAGATCAGGGTGAGCACCACCGCGGCGATGAGCCAGCTGGGGGCCAGGATGATCGGGGCGCCGACCGCGCGGCCGATCACCCAGCCGGAGGATCGTCGTGCCGGGGGTCGGGAGGCGCTCACCGGTCCAGAGTAGGTGGGTCGCTGGTCGGTCGTGTGGGCGCCCCCGCCTACGCTCGACACGTGACAGTGCAGCACCTCGACCAGGACACCCCCGACCTCCCGTCGGCCACCCTCGCCGACGACGCGGTGGAAGAGGCGGTCGAGGTCGCGGTCGAGGCGGCCGCGAAGGCTCGTCCCCCGTCGCGCCCCGGGCTCTCCCCGTCGCGGGCGAACGACTTCCTGCAGTGCCCGCAGCTGTTCCGCTTCCGCGTGATCGACCGGCTCCCCGAGCCGCCCAGCTCGGCCGCCGCGCGCGGCACGCTGGTGCACGCCGTCCTGGAGCACCTCTTCGACCTGCCGGCGTCCGAGCGGACCCTGGCGGCGGCGCACGCGCTGCTGCCCGACCAGTGGGCCACGCTGCTCGAGCGCTCCCCCGCGATCGGCGAGCTGTTCGCCGGACCGACGGAGCTCGCCGAGTGGCTGACCAGCGCAGAAGCGCTGCTCGGCACGTACTTCACGCTCGAGGACCCGACACGCATCGAGCCCCGGGAGCGTGAGCTGCTCGTCTCCACCGAGCTCGACGAGGGTGGCCCGCAGCTCCGCGGCATCATCGACCGGGTCGACGTCGCGCCCAACGGGTGGGTGCGCGTGGTCGACTACAAGACCGGCCGCTCACCCCGGGCCGGGTACGAGAGCTCGGCGCTGTTCCAGATGCGCTTCTACGCGTACGTGATCTGGCGCACCCGGGGCGTGCTCCCGAAGCGCCTCCAGCTCGAGTACCTGGGCGACGGCGTCATCCTCACCCACGAGCCGACCGAGGCGGAGATGGCGACCGTCGAGGCGCGGGTGCGCTCCATCTGGGGCGGTATCGAGGACGCGGCCCGGTCCGGCGACTGGCGACCGCGCACCTCGAAGCTGTGCGACTGGTGCTCGTTCAAGGCCCTGTGCCCGGCGTTCGGCGGAACACCGCCCGAGATCCCCGAGGGTGCCGTCGAGCGATCGATCGGGGTCGTGCCCGCCGCCTGAGGCCCGGACGCGTCAGCTGGCGCGGCGCAGGTCCAGCACCGCACCGCCTGCGATGCGTGCGACGTCCGTCAGGGAGAGGTCCGCGAGCGACGCCACGCGGCTCAGGCCGGGCCGCGGCGCGAGCGCCTGCATCACCTCGACCGCCACGACGTGGGCGCCCGACGCGACGGCGGACGCGATCCCCGAGTGCGAGTCCTCGACGGCCACGCAGTCGGTGACGTCGACACCGAGCAGCCGCGCCGCCGTGACGTACGGCTCCGGGTCGGGCTTCGGCCGGGTCACGTCGTCGCCGCTGACGACGACGTCGAACAGGCCGACGGCGTCCGCGAACGGCTCGGCGAGCCGCCGGAACGAGGACGTGACCAGCGCCATCGGCACCCCGGCCTCGTGGAGCGCGGCGAGGATCTCCTGCGCACCCTGCTGCCACGGGATCCCCGCGGCGACTCCCTCCGCGACGCGGCCGTTCAGGAAGTCGGCGATCTCCTCGTCCGGCAGGTCGACCCCGCGCGACCGCAGGGTCGCGGCGCACACCGACATCGGGTTGCCCACCATCGCCAGCCCGTCCTGCCGGGTCCAGACACCGCCGTGGGCCTCGACCAGCTCCGTCTCGGCGCCCATCCAGTAGGGCTCGGTGTCGATCAGGGTGCCGTCCATGTCCCACAGGACGGCGGACGGCGCGACGAGGTCGGTGAAGGCGCTGGGCATCGGTCCATCGTACGAGCCGGCGCGGACACGCCGGTGACGCTCCCCCGGCCGTGACTCCCGACGCGCGCGGGCGGCCCGTCCGCGGCCGCCACGATCCGGCGCCTTACGCTGGGCCGATGAGCGAGACCTCCTCGGCCGACCTCCCCGCCCGCGAGACCGTGCTGCTCGCGGCGTTCGAGGGGTGGAACGACGCGGGCTCGGCCGCCACGCAGGCCCTCGAGCACCTGCACGAGGTCTGGGACGCCGAGCAGGTGGACGAGCTGGACCCCGAGGAGTACCACGACTTCCAGGTCAACCGGCCGGTGGTCGGTCCCGGTCCCGACGGGCGCCGGGAGATCACCTGGCCGACGACCGCGGTGGCCGTCGCGACCGCCCCGGTGAGCGGGCGGCGCGTGGTCCTGGTGCACGGCATCGAGCCCTCGATGCGGTGGCGCCGGTACTGCACCGAGCTGCTGGACATCGCCGCCGGCCTCGGCGTGGACACGGTCGTGACCGTCGGCGCACTGCTGGCGGACGTGCCCCACACGCGACCCATCCCGGTGAACACGACGAGCGAGGACGCGGGTATCCGGGACGACCTCCGGCTCGAGCCGAACACCTACGAGGGGCCGACCGGCATCGTCGGCGTGCTCCAGCACGAGGCTGCGGCGCGCGGGATGCGGGCGATGTCCCTGTGGGCGGCGGTCCCGCACTATGTCGCGCACCCGCCCTCGCCGAAGGCCACGCTCGCGATCCTGCACCGCATCGAGCAGCTCCTCGGCGAACCGGTCCCGCTGGGCGAGCTCCCCGACGACTCGGCCGCCTGGCAGCACGGTGTCGACGAGCTGGCCGCGGAGGACGCCGAGATCGGCGAGTACGTGCACCAGCTCGAGGAGGCCAAGGACACGGCCGACCTGCCGGAGGCGAGCGGCGAGGCCATCGCCCAGGAGTTCGAGCGCTACCTGCGCCGCCGCGACAAGGGCACCGGCGGCTGACCCGCTAGAGGCGGATGCCCAGGAGGGCGTCGAGGGTGCGACCGATGACGCCGGGGGCACCCTCCACGGGGTCGGCCGTGCCGGCCAGGGACAGGTCCGCCCAGGCATCGATCGCGGCCAGAGCGGCGGGCGTGTCCAGGTCGTCGGCGAGCGCCGCGCGCACGGCTGCCAGGGTGGAGTCGGCGTCCGGGCCCCCGTTGCCGGAGACCGCCGCACGCCAGTGCTCCAGACGCTCCTGCGCGGCGTGCAGGCCCCCGTCGGTCCAGTCCCAGTCGTCGCGGTAGCGGTGCGCGAGGATGGCAAGGCGGACGGCCATCGGGTCCACGCCCTGCTCGCGCAGGCGGGAGACGAGCACGAGGTTGCCGAGCGACTTGCTCATCTTGTGGCCGTCGAGCCCGACCATGCCGGTGTGCAGGTGGACCCGCGCGCCGCGACCCTGGTCGAGCAGCCGGGCGTGCGACGTGCTCATCTCGTGGTGCGGGAACTGCAGGTCCGACCCGCCGCCCTCGACGTCGAAGGGCAGCCCGAGCGCGTCGCGCGCGATCACCGCGCACTCGATGTGCCAGCCCGGACGCCCGCGTCCGAGCGACCCGCCGTCCCAGGCGGGCTCGCCGGCCCGCTCCCGGCGCCACAGCAGCGGGTCGAGCGGTGCCCGCTTGCCCGCGCGCCCGGGGTCCCCCCCGCGCTCCGCGGACAGGCAGCGCATCGTGTCGTCGTCGAGGCCGGCGACCGCACCGAAGTCGATGTCGGCGGTGAGGTCGGCGTAGACGTCTCCCAGGCCGTCGTCGGCGAGCGCATCGGGCGACGGGACGCGGTACGCGGCGCCGGCGGCGAGGAGCACCTCGACGGCCTCCACGACCGCGGGGATGACCTCGACCACGCCGGAGTAGACGTCGGGCGGGATCACGGCCAGCGCGGTCATGTCCTCGGCGTACAGCTGGGTCTGCTCGGCCGCGAGGTCACGCCAGTCGATGCCGAGGGACGCGGCACGCTCCAGCAGCGGGTCGTCGACGTCCGTGACGTTCGACGCGTACCGGACCCGCAGGCCGGCGTCGCGCCACGCTCGACCGAGGATGTCGAACGCGACGTAGGTCGCGGCGTGGCCGAGGTGCGTGGCGTCGTACGGCGTGATCCCGCAGACGTAGAGCGTCGCGTCCGGCCCCGCCGCGGCAAGGACCAGCTGGTCCGTCGAGGAGTCCCTCACCTGGACCGGGAGGCCCTGTCCGGGGAGCTGCGGGATGTACGGGGGCGGCCAGGTGAGCACGCCGGAAGCCTAACCGCGTCGCGAGGTCCACAATGCCCAGGTGACGCACCAGACAACGACCGACGACCACCACGAGCGTGTCTGCGTGGAGACGTCCGACGGGTGGGAGCTCGCGCAGGACGGGGCCCGGTCCCGCGGGGCCCGCTGGGTGGTCGTGGACTCGATGGACGACCTGGCCGACGCTGCGCGCCGGCACGGCATCAGCGACCGCGCGATCACGCTCCTCGAGCACCGCATCCCCGGCGCCCACCCGCACGACCCGAACCACGCGCAGCGTGCCCGCCTCGACCGCTCCCCCGACGGCGAGCTCATCCTGACGACGCCGACCCTGTCCTACGACGAGGCCACGCACGACGTGCACACCGGTGCCCTGACCAGCGTCGTCGGCAAGGACGTGGTCCTCATGGCGGAGCTGGGCGACGCGCACGTGCTCGACCACGCCGTCGCCAAGCTGACGGGCGGGTTCCCGGTCCCCGACCAGGGCGTCCACCAGGTCCTCGCCGTCGTCGTGCTCACGCTCGTCGCGGAGGCCTCCGACGTCGAGATCGGCCTCGGGGACGCCGTCGCCGACGCCGAACGGCTCGTGTTCTCGACGGCTCGGCACCGCAACCCGCTCGAGGAGATCTACGACCTCAAGCGCGAGATCGCCGAGGCGCGCCGGGCGCTCAGCCCGGTCACGTCCGTCCTGCCCGAGCTGATGGCGGAGGCCGAGGAGGGACCCGGCCGCAAGCGCTCGCAGCCGTGGCTGCGCCGGGCCGAGGCGTGGGTCGACCGCCTGGACAAGCACCTGGACGGGTACGACGACCTGCTCAGCGACATGCTCTCGGTGCACCTGTCGCAGGTCTCGGTGCGGCAGAACGAGGACGTCCGCAAGATCTCGTCGTGGGCGGCCATCGCCGCCGCGCCCACGCTGGTCGCCAGCATCTACGGCATGAACTTCGAGCACATGCCCGAGCTGACCTGGACGTACGGGTACCCGCTGGCGATCGCCGCGATGGGTGCCGTGTGCTACTCGCTGTACCGGCTGTTCCGTCGGTCCGGCTGGCTCTGAGCTATGTCGTGACGGGTGCGCTGTTCGCGTCCAGGACGCCGGTGAGCAGCAGGATCACGACGAGCGCGGCCAGGCCGAGCCGGTAGTACACGAACGGCTTGTAGCTGAACGTCGAGACGATCTTCAGGAACACGATGATGACGAGGTAGCCGACGACGAACGCGACCAGCGTCGCCACCAGCGTCGCGCCGAAGCCCGGGGTGCCGCCCTTGCCGAAGTCGTCGACGCTCTTGGCCAGCTGGAACAGCCCCGACCCGAACACGGCGGGGATGGCCAGCAGGAACGAGTACCGCGCGGCGGCCTCCCGCGTGTAGCCCATGAGGAGCCCGCCGGTGATGGTGCCGCCGGACCGCGAGACGCCGGGGACCAGGGCGAGCGCCTGCCAGAACCCGAACTGGATCGCGTGCCGGCCGGTCAGCTCGGTGAGCTCCCGCTGCTTGGCTCCCCGGCTGTCCGCCCAGCCGAGCACGAGCGCGAAGCCCGCGAGCGTCAGCGCGACGAGCCACAGGTTGCGGAACGTCTGCTCGATGGCGTCCTGGAACGCCAGCCCGAGGATGACGATCGGGAGCGAGCCGAGCGCGATGAACCACGCCATGAGCGTGTCGTGGTCGGACCGCCCCAGCGGCATCCCCAGGCGAGCGCGCCAGTCCGTGCCGTGGTCACCTCGGACCGACCGCCACCAGGCGGTGGCGATGCGCGCGATGTCCCGCCGGAAGTAGAGGATCACCGCGGTCTCGGTGCCGAGCTGGGTGATCGCCGTGAACGCGGCGCCCGGGTCGGAGCCGAACAGGTCGCCGATGATCCGCAGGTGCGCGCTCGACGACACCGGGAGGAACTCGGTCAGACCCTGCACGAGCCCCAAGAGGATCGCTTCACCCAGTCCCATCGCCTCTGTCACGAGCGGACACGATAGCCGGGGTGCGTTGCCGCAGAGGACGTGGCCGCGCCGATTAGTGTTGCGCCTCATGGAACAGCGCCACCTGGGCCGCACGGGTCTGCGGGTCTCCCGGCTCGGGCTCGGCACGATGACCTGGAGCCGCGACACCGACGAGCACGACGCGACCGAGCAGCTGAGGGACTTCACGGACGCCGGCGGGACGCTGGTGGACACGTCCGCCTCCTACGCCGACGGTGGCGCCGAGGAGCTCCTCGGCGAGCTGCTCGGCGACGTCGTCCCGCGCGACGACGTCGTCCTGTGCACCAAGGCAGGCGTCCGGCGCACCAGCAACGGCGGGGTGGTCGACGCCTCGCGCGGCGGCCTCCTGGCGTCGCTGGACGGCTCGCTGCGGCGCCTACGGACCGACCACGTCGACCTCTGGCTCGTCCAGACGCCGGACCCGCGCACCCCGCTCGACGAGACGGTGTCCGCGCTGCGGCTGGCCGTCACCAGCGGGCGCGCCCGCTACGTGGGGCTGGCCAACCACGCCGGCTGGCAGGTGGCCCGCGCGGCGAGCCTGCTCGAGGGCGAGGTCGGCCTCACCGCGGTCGAGGCCGAGTACTCGCTGCTCCAGCGCGGGATCGAGCGCGAGGTCGTCCCCGCGGCCGTCGCGCTCGGGGTCGGCGTGCTCGCGTGGTCGCCGCTGGGGCGCGGGGTCCTGACCGGCAAGTACCGCCGGACCATCCCGGCCGACTCCCGGGCCGCGTCGCCGCACCTGGCGGGCTTCGTCGAGCCGTACCTGGCCCGGGCGTCGGCGACGATCGTCGAGGCGGTGGCCACCGCGGCGACCGGGCTGGAGCGGACCCCGCTCGAGGTCGCGCTCGCATGGGTGCAGGGGCGTGGGATCGCGTCGGCGATCGTGGGTGCCCGCACGGCGACCCAGCTGCGGGCCTCGATCGCGGCGCAGGACCTCGTGCTGCCCGACGAGCTGCGCCGGGCTCTCGACGAGGTCAGCGCCCCGACGCTCGGCTACCCCGAGCGCTTCTAGCTCGTCCTCGACGGGACGACGCCGAGCCATCCATCGACGTCCGCGAGCTCACCACAGCCCGTTCATCCAGAGCTCTAGGCTGCCGCCATGTCGATGGACCACACGGACGCGGTGTTCTTCGCGGACGGCACCGCGTTCGAGGCCTGGCTCGGCCAGAACGCCCCGACCGCCTCGCACGTCTGGATCCGGATGGCCAAGAAGGGCACCGGCGTCACCTCGATCGACTGGACGACGGCCGTGGACGTGGCGCTCTGCTTCGGCTGGATCGACGGCATCGCCCGGCGGCTCGACGACGAGTGGTACGTGCAGCGGTTCACTCCGCGCCGCGCGAAGAGCGTCTGGTCGAAGATCAACCGCGTGCGCATCGAGCGGCTCACCGCCGAGGGCCGGATGCGGCCGGCCGGCCTGGCCGAGGTGGAGAGGGCGCAGGCGGACGGCCGCTGGGACGCGGCCTACGACAGCCCAGCCACGGCAGTGGTGCCCGACGACCTCGCCGCCGCCTTGGCCACCCGCAACCTCACTGACGTCTTCGCCGCGCTGGACGGCCGCAACCGTTTCGCGTTCCTGGCCCGCATCCAGACGGCGGTCCGCCCGGAGACCCGTGCGCGCCGGATCGAGCAGCTCACCGACGGACTCGCCCAGGGCACGACGCCGCACCCGGTACCGCGGAGGAAGGACTAGCTACCGGCTCGCCTCGTCGGCGAGGTCGTCGACGTCCGCGTCGTCGTAGTCCTCGTCGTCCTCGTCCTCGTCATCCTCGTCGTCGTCACCGTCGTCCTCCTCGGCGAGGTAGAACGGCGTGGCCTCGCCGTGGACGGTGCCCAGGGCGTCGTCGTAGACCTCGAAGGCGTCGGCCAGGATGTCGTACGCGTCGTCCACTGCGGGGTCGTCCTCGCCGTGCGGCGCGGCGACGGCGGTGTAGTGGGCCTCGAGGGCTGCGATCAGGCGGTCCAGCGCGGCACGCGGGTCGACGGTCATGCGACGACCGTAGTCGTCTACGGGGCACAATGGCAGCGCGTAAGGTTCTCCGGCACCAGGCTCTGACTCTCTATCGTCGCGGCGCGAGCGCCGTCACGGGACGGGGTGGCGAATGGCAATCGGTCAGACACGGACGAAGCGGCCCGACTGGGTCGCGCAAGGCGGTCAGTACGAGTACCGGGTGCTGCGGATCCCGGCGGCGACGTCCCGCAACGACGCACGCCGGATGCTGACCGAACAGGCCGAGCTGGGCCGCTGGGAGCTGTCGAGGACGCTCCTGTTCGCGGGTGGCGAGCGCAAGGTCTGGCTGCGGCGCAAGATCATCCGCGTGCGCAGCACCCTGGCGGAGACGTCGGGCTAGAGCTCGTCGAGGGCCACGTCCTGCCGCGCGAGGCGACGGGGATCGATCTCCCGCCCGACGAGCGCGCGCAGCTGGTCGTTGACGTCCCAGACGTTGACGTTCATCGCGGCCCGGACCCGTCCGTCGCGCAGCCAGAACGCGATGACCTCCCGCGTGCGCAGGTCACCCCGGAGCACGACCGCGTCGTCCGCGTCGGCGTGCCCGACGTACTCCATGCCGAGGTCGTACTGGTCGGTGTAGAAGTACGGCTGCCAGTCGTGGACCGCGTCCTGGCCCAGGATCGACCGCGCCGCGAGGGCGCCCTGGCGGATCGCGTTGTCCCAGTGCTCGACGCGCAGGCTGTGCCCGAGTGCGGTGTTGTACGCGTACGCCACGTCCCCCGCCGCGAGCACCGCCGGATCGGCGGTCCGCAGGCGCTCGTCGACCGTGACTCCGCGGGCGGGGTCCGCCGCGAGACCGGATGCCGCGGCGAGACCGATGTTCGGTGCTGCGCCGACGCCGACCAGCACCAGGTCCGCCGGCACGACCTCGCCACCCACCCGGACCCCGGTCACGCGACCGGCCGAACCCTCGAACCCCTCGACCCCGACGCCGGTGCGGACGTCGACGCCGTGCTGACGGTGCAGGTCGGCGAAGAACGCGCCGAGCTCAGGGCCGAGCACCCGCAGCAGCGGCTGGGCGGCGTACTCCAGGACCGTGACCTGGAGCCCCGCCAGCCGGGCGGCGGCCGCGACCTCGAGGCCGATCCACCCGCCGCCCGCGACGACGAGGCGTGAGCGCGCGGCCAGCTCGTCGCGCAGGACGTCGCTGTCGCCGAGCCGGCGCAGCGTGTGCACGCCGCCGAGTCCCGCTCCGGGGACGTCCAGGGTGCGCGGGCTCGACCCGGTGGCGATCACCAGGTGGTCGTAGGCGAGCGCGGTCCCGTCGGCGAGCGCCACGGTGCGCGCACCCCGGTCGACCCGCGTCGCGGCGGTGCCGAACCGCGTCCCGATCCCGTGGTCGGCGTACCAGCCGTCCGGGTGCACGAACACCTCCTCGCGCGGCGTCGTCCCCTGCAGGTACGCCTTGGACAGCGGTGGCCGTTCGTAGGGCCGGTCGATCTCCTCCCCGACGAGGGTCACCGGCTCGGCGTACCCCAGCTCGCGCAGCGTCGCGACGACGTGCGCCGCGGCGAGCCCGGCTCCGACGACGACGGTCCCAGCCATGCCGACCTCCTAGGAACGCACCGCGGCGAGGAACTCGGCGCGGGTGGCCGGCGAGTCACGCAGGACTCCGGACAGCGCCGACGTCGTCGTCACCGCCCCACCCGCGCGCACCCCGCGCATGCTCATGCACAGGTGCTCGGCCTCGACCACGACACCGACACCCTTCGGCGCCAGCTCGGCGTCGATCCAGTCCGCCACCTGACGAGTGAGGCGTTCCTGCACCTGGGGGCGGCGGGCGAACATCTCGACCACGCGCGCGAACTTCGAGAGGCCCAGGATCCGGCCCGCCGGCAGGTAGCCCACGTGGGCGACGCCGACGAAGGGCAGCAGGTGGTGCTCGCACAGCGACTGGACCGGGATCGAGCGGACCACGACCAGCTCGTCGTAGTCCTCCTCGTTCGGGAACGTCGTCATCTCGAACGGCCGGGGCGTGAGCATGGCGGCGTACGCCTCGGCCATGCGTCGCGGGCTGCGCTCGGTGCCGGGGGTGTCGCAGGGGACACCGAGGGCCTCCAGGAACGCTCGCGCGGCCTGTGTCGCGGCGTCGACGCCTACCTCGGGTCGGGTCAGGGTGACGGTCACCACGGCCTCGTTTCTATTGAACAGTTCTGTGTACGCTAGAAACGATCGCCGGTGGTGTCAAGGAGATGGGCGACGGGACATCGAGCACTCTCGCCGGGCTCGACGTGCGGCTCGACCCGCACCCCGACCGCTGCTGCGTCGTCCTCGACGTGCGTGCCGGCTGAGTCAGCAGGTCCGCAGGAGCCGGTCCAGGACCCGGGTCCCGAAGCGCAGGGCGTCCGACGGCACGCGCTCGTCGACGCCGTGGAACATGCCGGCGAAGTCGAGGTCGGCGGGCAGCCGCAGCGGTGCGAAGCCGTAGCCGCGGATGCCGAGCCGCGAGAGCGACTTGTTGTCCGTGCCGCCCGACAGCGTGTACGGGAGCACGGTGGCGTCGGGGTCCTCGGCCAGCAGAGCCTCGACCATGCGGTCGACGAGGTCACCGCTGAACGGCACCTCGAGCGCGGTGTCGTGATGGATCCGCTCGATGCGGACGTGCTCGCCGGCCAGCTCGGCGACGGACCGCACGAACTCGTCCTCGAGGCCGGGCAGGTAGCGACCGTCGACCGTCGCCTCCGCCGAGCCGGGGATCACGTTCGCCTTGTAGCCCGCGGTCAGCTGGGTGGGGTTGGTGGTGTGGCGCAGCGTGGCGCCGACGAACTTCGACGCGGGACCGAGCGCAGCCACGAGCCGGTCGACACCGTCAGGGTCCTCGGGGTCGAACGGCAGCCCGGTGAGCTGGGCAACCCCGTCGAGCAGGGCTCGGACGGTGGGCGTGAGCTGCAGGGGCCAGGCGTGCCGGCCGAGCCGCGCCACCGCCTCCGCGAGGTGCGTCACGGCGTTGTCGGCGTTGACCTGGCTGCCGTGCCCCGCGCGGCCGTCGGCGACGAGCCGCATCCACGACAGGCCCTTCTCCGCGGTCTGCAGCAGGTAGGCGCGGTGGCCGTCGACGTCGACCGAGAACCCGCCGACCTCGCTGATCGCCTCGGTGGCGCCCTCGAACAGCTCCGGGCGGTGGTCGACCGCCCACCGCGCACCCATGCTGCCGCCGGCCTCCTCGTCCGCGAACATCGCGACGACGACGTCCCGCGCAGGCTTGCGACCCTCGCGGGCCATCTGGCGCACGACGGACAGGATCATCGCGTCCATGTCCTTCATGTCCACGGCACCGCGGCCCCAGACCAGGCCGTCGACCTCCTCCGCGCCGAACGGGTCGACGGACCAGTCCTCCGCCCGCGCCGGCACGACGTCCAGGTGGCCGTGCAGCACCAGCGCGGGACGCGTCGAGTCCTCACCCTCGAGCCGCACCACGACGCTGGCCCGGCCGGGGGCGCTCTCGAACAGCTCGGGATCGAGCCCCACGTCGGCGAGCAGGCCCATGACGTGCTCGGCCGCCGCCCGCTCCCCCGGCCCGGAGTCGTCGCCGTAGTTCGACGTGTCGATGCGGATGAGGTCGCGACAGATCTGCACGACCTCGTCCTGGGCGGAGAGCGAAGCGGGCGCGCCGGAGGCCGGGTGGGTGACGGGCATGCCGTCCACCGTACCGGCCTCCGGGCGGCCCCTGCCGTCAGCGGGTGGCCGCCCCCGCAAGGCCCCGGCGGGCCAGCAGCGGGTCGATCAGCGGGTCGCGTCCGCGCAGGTCGCGGAACGCCTGCATCGGGTCGAGCGACCCGCCGCGCGACAGCAGCCGCGCCCGGAAGGTGTCGCCGTTGGTGCGGTCCAGGCCGCCGTTCTCCCGGAACCACTCGACCGTGTCGGCATCGAGGACCTCCGACCAGATGTACGAGTAGTAGCCGGCCGAGTAGCCGCTGGCGAAGATGTGGTTGAAGTAGGTGGTGCGGTAGCGCGGCGGGACCGGGGCGTAGTCGACGCCGGCGCGCCGGAGGGCGGCCGCCTCGAACGCCTCGACCTCGTCGACGTCCGTCGGAACCTCGTCGGGCGACAGCCGGTACCAGGCCTGGTCGAGCAGCGCGGCCGCGAGGTACTCGGTGGTCGCGAACCCCTCACCGTCCTGACGGGCCGCCAGCAGCGTGTCCACCCACTCCGACGGCATGGGCTCGCCCGTCTCGTGGTGCAGCGCGAACGAGCGCAGGATCGACGGGTCCCAGGCCCACATCTCGTTCACCTGCGACGGGTACTCGACGAAGTCCCGCGGGACGGCGGTGCCGGACTGTGACGGCCACCTCACCGCGGAGAGCAGCCCGTGGACTGCATGACCAAACTCATGAAACAGCGTGATGACCTCGTCCCACGTCAGCAGCGTGGGCTCTCCGTCGGGCGGCTTCGGGATGTTGAGGTTGTTGACCACGACGGGACGCTCGTCGAGCAGCGTCGACTGGTCCACGAGGTTGTTCATCCACGCACCGCCGCGCTTGGACTCGCGCGTCCAGTAGTCGCCGAGGAACAGGCCGAGCTGGCTGCCGTCCGCGTCGAACACCTCGAACACCCGCACGTCCGGGTGGTAGCCCACGAGGTCGTGGCGCTCCGCGAACGTGAGCCCGTAGAGCTCGGTCGCCGCGCGGAACACCCCGTCGGCCAGCACCCGCTCCAGCTCCAGGTAGGGGCGCAGGATCGCGTCGTCCAGCGAGCGCCGCTCCTTCTTGACCTGCTCGGCGTAGAACTGCCAGTCCCACGGCTCCAGCCGGACGCCGGAGTGGTCGTGCCCGAGGGCCTCGGCCAGGTCGG
Organism: Cellulomonas sp. Root485; assembly: GCF_001426705.1. Classification (GTDB taxonomy): domain Bacteria; phylum Actinomycetota; class Actinomycetes; order Actinomycetales; family Cellulomonadaceae; genus Cellulomonas. The sequence goes on from NZ_LMFC01000001.1 coordinate 1,822,138, forward strand.
CACCCTCGGCGCGGGCGTTGGCGACGGCCACCGGGGCGAGCCGCTCCAGGATGTCCGAGACGGCCTGCGCGGTCTTCGCCGTCGCGTCGGCCGCGACGTACTCCGCGTGGTGCGCGTACCCGAGCAGCTGCGCACGTTCGGCCCGCGTGCGGGCCAGGCTCAGGAGCGTCGGCCGCGTGTCGTGCGAGCCCGAGGCGCCGCGCCCCGCGGACGCGCGGAACACCCGCTCCCGCAGGTTCCGGTTGCGCAGCGTGGCCAGCGGCGCCTGCTGCGTGGGCAGCGCGAGCTCGAGGAACCAGCCCTGCTCGTGGCCACGGGATCGCGCCGCCAGCGCCGCGGCGTCGCGAGCGCCCTCGGGCAGGCCGTCCAGCTCGTCCTCGTCGGTGACCAGGACCCCGGCCGCGTTGGTGGCCGCCAGCAGCAGGCGCCCGAACTCGGCCTCGAGGCTCATGATCTCGGCGTTCAGGGCGCGCAGGCGGTCCTGCGACGCCTCGTCGAGCCCGACGCCGGACCGCACGAACTTGGTGTGGGTGCGGTGCAGCAGCCACGCGGTGTCCGGCTCGAGCTCCAGCGCGCCGGAGTCGACGTCGGCCTGCAGCGCGGCGACCCGGGCGAACAGCCGGGCGTCGAGGTAGATCGCGTCCAGGTGCGCGGAGAACTGCGGTGCCAGCTCCTGCTCGATCGCCTCCAGCCCGGGCGTCGAGTCGGCGCTGGACTGGTTGTAGAAGCTCTCCACCGCACGACCCAGCAGGCGCCCCGAGCGTTCGAGCGCCTCGAGCGTGTTCTCGACGGTCGGCGGGGCGGGGTCGGAGGCGATCGCCTCGACCTCCGCGCGCTGCTGCGCCATCCCCGCGAGCAGGGCCGGGCGGTAGTGCTCCTCACGGATCCGGGTGAAGTCCGGGAGGCCGTAGGGCAGGGTGGACGGGACGCCGAAGGGGTTGTCGGCGGGGAGATCGGTCGTCTGCATGGCGGACATCATCGCCGACAGGTCCGACGTCCGCCCCTCACGACGTGCGGGCGAGGAACGCGTCCTCGGCGGCGTACGCGAAGAAGTCGCCCATCGCCTCCATGCGGACGAACCCGGGGAAGGCCTCGCGCCAGTCGCGGGTCGACGCCGCCTCCACCAGCCACGCGACGCATGCGCCGACGGTGTCCGCGTAGCCGCCAGGAGCGACGTACCCGAGCTCGTCCGCCGCACGCCGCATGTCGAGCACGATGGGTCGCGGTACCGCCCAGGGAGTCAGCCCGACGCCGTCCACCGGGTCGCCCGCGACGGTGACCAGGCGCGACGTGACCCCCATCGCCGCGTCGACGGCGACGGCGATCTCGGCGACGGTGAGCGCCTCCGGGTCGGCGGCGTTCAGCACCCGGTCGCCCGGCTGCCGCGCCGAGAGCCGGACCAGCTCGCCCAGGACGGAGGTCGCGGTCGTGTGGAACCTGCTGCGCCCGTCGTAGGCGAGCACGCGCACGTCGCGACCGTCGAGCACGCGCTTCACGAACGTCCACTCGCGCGGCTGGATGCACCCCGGGCCGTGGATGGCGCCCGGACGCAGGACCGTGGTGGGCACGGGCGACCCCGACCACGCCTGCTCGAGCGCCACCTTGCCGGTCGCGTAGGAGTCCCGACCGGGTCCGACGGTCGGCTGGGCCTCCGTGACGGGGACGGGGAAGCTCCCGAACTCCTCGGACTCGAACCCGTCGCCCGCGTCGTCGACGTAGACGGCCGCGCTGGAGACGACGACCGCCGACCCGATCCGGTCGGCCCGCTCGACCAGCGGGGCGGCCTGCCGGTCGTCGTACGCGACGACGTCGACCAGGACGTCCACACCACCGGACAGCGCCCGCTCCAGCGCGTCGGCGTCATGGCGGTCCCCCAGCACGAGCTGCGCGCCGCCGACGTCCGCCGCGTGCCGGGCCAGGACGCGCACGTCCCAGCCGTCCTCGAGCAGAGCGGGCACCACGGCCCGGCCGATCTGCCCGCTGCCACCGATCACCAGCGCCGTCGCCATGGGACGAGGCTAGGCGAGGGCGCGCGCCGCGGCGGTGTGGGTCGGGTAGCCGTGCGCACGGGCGACGGCGGCGTTGTACAGCTCGCCGTCGTTGGTCGTCAGCCCGGCGCCGAGGGCGGGGTCCGCGGCCACCGCGGCCGTCCAGCCGAGGTCGGCGAGCGCGCTCAGGTACGGCAGCGTGACGTTGGTCAGCGCTCGGGTGGACGTGACGGGGACGGCTCCGGGCATGTTGGCGACGCAGTAGAAGACGGACCCGTGCACGAGGAAGGTCGGGTCGTCGTGGGTGGTGGCGTGGGTGTCCTCGAAGCAGCCGCCCTGGTCGACCGCGACGTCGACGAGGACGGAGCCGGGTCGCATGCGCGAGACGAGCTCGTTGGTGACCAGGTGCGGCGCGCGGGCCCCGGGGACCAGCACGGCGCCGATGACGAGGTCGGCGTCGAGGAGCTCGCGCTCGATCGCGTAGGCGCTGGACGCGATGGTGCGGACGCGTCCGCCGAACGCGGAGTCCGTGTCCCGCAGACGCGGCATCGACAGGTCGAGCACCGCGACGTCGGCGCGCATGCCGACGGCGATCTCGGCGGCGTGCCGGCCGACGACCCCGCCGCCGAGCACGACGACCTTCGCGGCGTCGACGCCGGGCACGCCACCGAGCAGGACCCCGCCGCCGCCCTCGTTCTTCATCAGGTGGTACGCGCCGACCTGGGTGGAGAGCCGCCCGGCGACCTCGCTCATCGGTGCGAGCAGGGGCAGCGACCCGTCGGGGAGCTGCACCGTCTCGTACGCGATGGACGTGGTCCCGGCCGCGAGCAGCGCGTCCGTGGCCGGGCGGTCCGCGGCGAGGTGCAGGTAGGTGAACAGGACGAGGTCGTCGCGCAGCAGGCCGTACTCGGAGGGCACGGGTTCCTTGACCTTGCAGACGAGGTCGGCGCTCCCCCAGACCTCGGCGGCGTCGGCGAGGATCGTCGCCCCGGCGGTGGCGAACTGCTCGTCGGTGATGGCCGAGCCCTCCCCGGCTCCGGCCTGGATGAGCACGGTGTGCCCGGACCCGACCAGCTGGTGCACCCCCGCGGGCGTCAGCGCGACGCGGTACTCGTGGTTCTTGACCTCGCTGGGGATGCCGACCTTCATGGTGGTCTCCGTCCGGGCTGGGCTTCGGCAGTTCCCCTCATTCTGAACTTCCTGTGTTGCGAACGGATGACGACGAGCGATGATTCGCTAGATTCGCATCATGCCCGTCATGGATTCGTCAACTGGCCCCTCTGCCGGTCCGCGCCGAACCGCGTTCGGAGCCGTGGAGCTCGACGACGTCGACCGGCGCCTGCTCAGCGAGCTCGAGCGGGACGGTCGGATCTCCAACAAGGAGCTCGCCGCGCTCGCGGGGATCGCCCCGTCGACGTGCCACGCACGCGTGCGGGCCCTGCGCGAGTCCGGCGTGCTGCGCGGGTTCCACGCCCAGGTGGACCCGGAGGCGGTCGGCCGCGGGCTGCAGGCGATGATCGCGGTCCGGCTCCAGCCGTCCGCCCGCGCCCGGCTCACCGAGGTGGCGCACCGGCTCGCGCAGCGGCCCGAGGTGCGGGACGTGTACCTGCTGGCGGGGGTGGACGACGTGCTGGTGCACGTGGCGGTGCGTGACTCCCCCGAGCTGCGGGCGTTCGTGCTGGAGCACCTGAGCACCCGCCCGGAGGTCGCCCACACCCAGACCAGCCTCGTGTTCGAGCACGTGCACGCCCCCGGGACAGCGTCGCTCTGAGTCGGTCTGGTCAGCCGGACACCCGCGCCCAGACCTCGGCCTGACCGAGGATCGCGCGCGCGCCGGGCTCGTCGCCGAGCTGGTCCCAGACCCACAGGGCGGACTCGGTGCAGCGCGCGAACGCCCAGGCGGCGACGCGGTCGGGGTCGAGATCGAGCAGCCCCGCGAGCAGGGTGACCCGGTCGCGGAGGACGACGGCCGGGTCGGGGTGCTCGAACGGGTCGTCGACCTGCTCGAACAGTGGCCACAGGTCGTAGGCCGGGTCGCCGCGCATCGGCTTGGGGTCGATCGCGAGCCAGCGGTGCTCACCTGCCGCCAGGATGTTGCCCGGGTTGAGGTCGCCGTGCACCAGCACGTCCGCCGATCCAGGGAGCGTCCGCAGCAGCTCAGCCGCAGCGGCGACGCCGACCCCGTGCCGCGACCCGCGCTCCTCCAGCAGGTCCGCCCAGCCGGCGCAGACGTCGGCCATCGCCGGCACCTCGACCGCACCCCCGACGGACCACAGCGACAAGGCGACGTCGGCGGCCGCGGTCAGTCGCTCGCGCGCGCTCCCCGTCGCGCGGGACAGCGGAGTGCCGGGCTCGACCCGCTCGAGCAGCAGCGCCCAGTCGTCCTCGTGCGCACCGAGCAGCTGCGGGACCCCGTGCCCGTGCCACGCGCGCAGAGCCGCCGCCTCGTGGCGCGCCTCGTCGTGCGGGAAGGACAGCTTGAGGACCACCGACCGGCCGTCCGCCCGGGTGGCCGGCGCGCACCACGACGCCGCCCCGTCGGTGAACGGTGGAGCGAGACGCAGTCCCCACCGTGCGACCGCCCGGGCGACCACGGAGGGCAGTCGGTCGATCCACTCGGCACCGCCGGGCGTGCGGCCCACGCCGTCGCGCAGGATCGCGGGGACCTCCACGTCCGGCACGGCACCGCCCTGGCTCTGGCTCATTCGTGCCAGTATCGCGGCCCCGATATGCGATCCTGCGGCGACCGACGTCGGACGGGAGGTGACGGAGTGAGCGCTGGGGACCCGCAGGGCCTCAACCCCTGGGTCGACGCGCGCGGTCACCACCCGCACCCTCTGCTCCTTCCGCGCCCCCGCGCCGCGGCGGAGGAGGACGTGGTGCGCTTCCACGGCCCGCCGGTGCGCGTCCGTCGCGGGCCCCGGCCCGCCGTGGTCCTGGTGACGCTCGCGCTGGCCGGGCTCGTCGCCCTCGGAGGCTACTGGTGGACGTCGTCGTCGGCGTTCGGCCCGCCGGCAGGCCTCGAGGAGGCGGCCGCCCCGCTCGGCGCACCGCCGCTCGGTCAGCCCGACTCCGGGGGGTACGCCTTCAGCGCCGTGCAGCCCGACGGGAACGGACCCGTCGCGTACAGCCCGTGCCGCCCGATCCACTACGTCGTCCGTCCGGACGGCGCGCCCGCCGGCGGTGCGGAGCTCATCCAGGTCGCGATCGCCCGCGTGTCCGCCGCGACAGGACTCCAGTTCGTCGAGGACGGCCCCACGCAGGAGGTACCCAGCACGGACCGCGAGGCCTACCAGCCTGACCTGTACGGACGCCGGTGGGCACCCGTGCTCGTCGCCTGGTCGACGGCGGCGGAGTCTCCCGAGCTGGCGGGCGACGTCGCGGGGATCGCCGGATCCGCGTCGATCACCCGCGCCGGCCGCACGGTCTACGTCACCGGGTCCGTCACGCTCGACAGCGAGGACGTCGGTGCGCTCGGCGCCGTGCCGGCGACCCGTGCGACCGCCCTCGGCGTCGTCACCCACGAGGTCGCCCACCTGGTCGGGCTCGACCACGTCGACGAGCCGACACAGCTCATGTACCCCCGCACGGGCGTCTCGCGCACCGACTTCGGCACCGGTGACCTCGCGGGGCTCGCCGCGCTCGGCACCGGCGAGTGCGCGCCGGACGTCTGACCGAACCCTTCACACCCGGTCCGCACGACCTCACACGGAACTCCCAGGTCGGGTGCGTACCCTCGCCACGGACCGCGTCACCGCCACCCGCCCGCTGAGGAGCCCGTCATCCACCGTCGCCCGATAGTGCTCGTGCACGGCACCCGGACCTCGTCCGTGATCTGGCGTCGACAGGTGGACGCGCTCGAGCGCTCGGGGCACCACACGGTGGCCATCGACCTTCCGGGCCACGGTCGCCGCTCGCACGAACGCTTCAGCCTCGACGGCGCCCTGGCGGCCATCGACGACGCCGTCGGGTCCTGCCCCGAGCCTCCGCTCCTGGTCGGGCTCTCCCTCGGCGGCTACACGAGCCTCGCGTACGCACGGCAGCACGAGCACAAGATCGCCGGCGTGGTGCTGGCGGGCTGCTCGACGGAGATCAAGGGCAAGCCGCTGACCGCCTACCGACGCGCCTCCGGGGTGCTCGCGCGCGCCCTGCGCCTGGGCGGCCCGGACTGGCACGTGGTCACCGACATGCTCACGGCGCTCGCGGGGTACTCGCCGCTCGCGGACCTGCGTCGCACCGCCGTACCGGTGTGGCTGGTCAACGGTCGCCGCGACCCGCTGCGCCTGGACGAGCGGCGGTATCTCGAGGCTCGTCCGGGGACACGGCTCACGGTCGTCCCCAACGCCGGCCACGATGTGAACGCTCACGCGCCCGTCGCGTTCAACCGCATCCTGCTCGACGCCCTGCACGAGCTGCGCCACCGTGGCGGCCTCGCCCTCGCCTGAGAGAGGCGCTCGCCGAGGCACAGTAGGGGGCGTGGACCCCGCGCAGCTCGCCGACGCCTCCCGGCTGCGCACCCGTGCGACCGTCCTGCACGCCGACGCGGACTCCTTCTTCGCCGCCGTCGAGCAGCGCGACAAGCCCTCCCTGCGCGGTCGACCGGTGCTCGTCGGCGGGACCGGCCCGCGCGGTGTGGTGTCCACGGCGTCCTACGAGGCCCGCCGGGCGGGGGCGCGTTCCGCGATGTCGATGAGCCGCGCCCGCCGGCTCAGTCCCGCAGCAGCCGTCCTGTTCCCTCGTTTCGAGGCGTACTCCGCGTACTCACGGCTCATCATGGCGACGCTCGGGACCCTGTCCGAGCTGGTCGAGCCGCTGAGCATCGACGAGGCCTTCGTCGATCTGGAGGCCGGTCCGTTCGCCGACGACCCGGCCGGTGCAGCGACCGACGTCCGGGCACGGATCCGCGAGCTCACCGGGCTCGCGGTGTCCATCGGCATCGGCCGCACCAAGCTCGTCGCGAAGCTGGCGTCCGACGCGGGCAAGCCGGACGGGCTGCTCGTGGTCGCGCCCGCCGACGAGGACGACTTCCTCCTGCCCCTGCCGGTGCGTGCGGTGCCCGGGATCGGTCCGGCGACGGCGGCTGCCCTGGAGCGGCTCGACGTGCGGACGGTCGCGGACCTGCGGCGCCAGCCCCTCGACATCCTCACCATGACCGTGGGCGAGTCGTCGGGCGTCAACCTGTTCCGGCTGGCCCGCGGCATCGACCCGCGTCCCGTGGCACCCAGCGGTGAGCGCAAGTCGGTGGGCGCGGAGCGGACGTTCGCGCAGGACATCTTCGGGACCGACCTCATCGCCGCCGCCGTCGACCGCGTGACGGACGAGGCCCTGCGCCGCCTGACGGCCCACGGGGGTGGCGCGCGGACGGTCGTCGCCAAGGTGCGGTTCGCCGACTTCACGACGCTGACCCGGTCGGTGACCCTCGCGCAGCCGACCGCGGAGCCGGCCGAGCTGCGAGCCGCCGCGCACCAGGCCGCGCGCGCCGCGGGCATCAGCGACTCCGTCCGGCTGCTGGGCGTCTCGTTCCACAACCTGTCAGCCCACGCGCAGCTCACGCTGCCGTGGGACGACGAGGCCGACCCCATCGTCCTGGACGACCCCGCCGCCGACGGTCCCGTGGCGTTCGGGCTGCTGACCGAGGAGAACGCGCGGCCGGGCCTCGACATCGAGCACGACACCCTCGGCCGCGGCTGGGTGGTGCACGTCCGAGGTCGGGAGGCCACGGTCCGGTTCGAGAGCGTGGACACGCCCCCGGCCCGGTCGCAGGTGCTCGACCTCGACGCCGACCCGCTGCGCCTCGTGCCGCCGCTCCACCCCGAGATGTGAGAATATATTCGCATACCGTTGATGGGCTGTTATTCTCTCATCGACGGTATGCGTAGATATCCTCACAGGAGCGATCATGAGCGAGAACATCTGGGCCCGGGTGCACAGCCCGGCCGACCTCGGCGCGGTGCTGCGCGAGCTGAGGGAACGCGCCGACCTCTCGCAGGAGGCCGTCGCGGACGAGCTCGGCATCGATCGGCGCTACGTCTACCAGCTCGAGACCGGGGTCCCGACCCTCTACACCACACGACTGTTCGCCCTGCTGCGCCTGCTGGACGCCCATCTGGAGGTCAGTGCACCGTGACCCGAGACCTGGACGTGTGGCTGTACGGCACGCACGTCGCCCGGCTGCACGGCGACGTGCCCGCGCGACCCACGCTCCGCTACACCACCGATGCCCTGGCCCGCTGGGGTCTGCGTTCCGGCGTGGTCTCCGGCCTGCTCCCCCTGTCGACGAAGGAGCCCGCACCGCCTCGCGTCCGGGTCTGGCTGGACGGGCTGCTCCCCGAGGGCCGCGCGAGGTCGAGGCTCGCCGACCTCGCCCACGTCGACCCCGACGACCCCGTCGCGTTCCTGCGCGCGTACGGCCGCGACACGACGGGCGCGCTCGTGCTGGTGGAGGCCGGCGCACCGCCCGTCGCGATGGCGACCGCAGCGCCCGACCTCACAGACGACGAGATCGGTGGCCTCCTCGACGAAGCCAGCCGCGACGGTGCTGCCGAGCAGATCACGTCGATCACCGGACTCGAGGCGAAGATCGCGCTGGCCCGGACGGCGACCGGATGGGTGCGGCCCTCCGACGACCGCCCGTCGACGCACATCGTCAAGCTCGCACGACCGGAAGGCAGCGAGGCCCACGACCTGGTGGACACCGAGCATGCCGCCCTCGAGCTGGCGCGACGCTGCGGGCTCGGCACCGTCGAGTCCGAGCTGCGCACGTTCGCGGGCAGGCGCGCGATCGTGGTCCGCCGCTACGACCGGATCCCTGGCACCGACGGCTCCAGCGTCCGGGTCCACCAGGAGGACACCGCGCAGCTGCTCGGCCTCGACACCCGGGACCCCGATCGCAAGTTCCAGCGTGGGCGCGCCCTGCCCTCGCTGCGCGAGATCGCGTCGCGGCTGCTCGTCCTGGGGATCGACCCGCGAGCGCTGCTCGCCCTCACCACGTTCAACCTGGCCGTCGGGAACGTCGACGCGCATGCCAAGAACATCTCCGTCCTGCACCACCCCGACGGGACGCACGCGCTGGCACCCGCGTACGACGTCGCCTTCCACACTCATCACACGGGCACGCGAGTTCCGTTCGCGATGGACGTCGCCGGCCTCCGGGACATGGGACGGATCAGCGCCGCCGACCTTGTCGCCGAGGGCCGGTCGTGGTCCCTGACGGCCGACCAGTCCGCCCGGACCGTGCACGCCACCCTCGAGCGCCTCGCTGCCGCGCTGGGCTCGACCGACCGCGGCGCACACCCCGGCGTCGGTGACGAGGCGTGGAGGTCGGTCGGCGAGCGCGTCGAACGCCTCCTCGCCAGCTCGACCCCGCCCACCCCGCGGACCGGTCGAGCACGGCCGACGCCGGCCCGGGCACCCCGTGGGACACCGCAGGGCGGCCGATTCACCTCGAGGTGATCCCGCCGGTCGCGGACGTCAGTGCCTCCAGCCGGTCGACCAGTACGGGCCAGGCACGCTGCGGCGGCACCCCGTGACCGGCATCGGGGAGGACGAGAAGGTCCGCGCCGGGGATCTCCCGTGCCAGCGCCTCGCCGTGGGCCAGCGGGAACAGCGGGTCGTCGTCGCCGTGCACCACGAGCGTGGGAACGGCGATCTCGCCGAGCCGGTCGCGGCACGACGGACCGGGGTCGACGAGGAAAGGGTTCGTCAGGGCGGCCCGCAGGTCGACCGACCGGTCCACCGTGCGCTGCGCGATCGTCCGCTGGAGCGTCTCGTCGAACCCGCCGCGCTGGAACGGTCGCTCGAGGTCGGTCAGGTAGGCGACGACGGCGTCGTGGTCGTCCCAGTCGGGCTCGTCCGCGTCGCCGTCGAAGAACGCTCGCAGGGAGTCGGACATCCCCGGCAGGCCCGGCCCGCCCGGCGTGCTGCTCACCAGCGTCAAGGACGCCACCCGCGCCGGGTGGTCGAGCGCCAGGCGCTGCCCGACGACCCCGCCGCCCGACACCCCCAGGACGTGCGCACGGTCGACCCCCTCGTCATCCAGCAGCGCGAGCACGTCGCCCACCGCGTCGCCCATCCCGTAGCCGGGCTCCCCCACCGGCCACGTCGTCGAGCGGCCCTGGTCGCGTGCGTCGTAGCGCAGCACCCGGTGGTGTCGCCCGAGCAGGTCGACCAGGCCGTCCGGCCAGGCGACCAGCGAGCAGCCCGCGCCGTGCACCAGCACGAGAAGCTCGCCGGCACCGGAGACGTCGACGCACAGCCGAACGCCGACGGCGACCTCGACCAGCCGCTCCGTCACCGCAGCGCCTGCCGGCTGCGGCGGTCGTTCTCCTTCTCGATCGCCTCCACCAGCTCGTCCTTGCGCATCCGCGAGCGCCCCGCGATGCCGAGCTCCGTCGCGACGTCGTACAGGTGCGCCTTGCTCGCGTTCGCGTCGACCCCGCCGGCCGTCGGCGCGTCCGAGCCGTACCCCTCCTGCGCATGCTGGTCCGACGGCCCGTACTCCGCCTTCGGGCGCCAGCTGTCGCCGACCTTCTCGTGGCTGTGCTTCAGGGCGGCGAAGGCGACGCGGTGCGCGCGTTCCTCGTCGCCGTCGTACTGGTCGATCGCCGCGTCGTACGCGTGCGCGAACGTCCGCTGCGCCAGCTCGTCGGAACGCTGCAGCGTGCTGGGCAGCTCGCTCTGCTTCGCGGCGCCGGATCGTGTCGTCTTGGGCACGGCTCGATCGTCACCCGGTCCGCGCACGGACGCCACCTGGGCCTTAGGTCACTGGTTGGGCGTCCGACCGCCTCGGATGATGGCAGGACCGGAGATGAGCAGATCAGGAGCGTGACGTGACAGACAACGACGTACGAGGCCGCGCCGTCCCGATCGAGGGCGTCGACGGCGAGGTCCGTGTGTACCGGCGCCACCCCAACGGCGGCGGGCTCGTCGAGGTCACCGCGACGGTGGCCGACGGTGCTGCGGTGCACGAGTCCGCGTACGTCGAGTCCGGGTCTGTGCTCGGCGCTGGCACCCACGTCGGCCCCGGCTGCTGGATCGAGTCCGGTGTGACGATCGGCGCCGACGTGCTGGTGGGCCAGAACGTGCACCTCGGCTCCGGCTCACGGATCGGCGCCGGTGCCCGGATCGGCGCGAACGCCCGCCTCGGCGCGGGGGTGGTGGTCGCCGCCGGCGCCCGGGTCGCACTCGACGCCCGGGTCGCCGACCGCCACGTCGTGCTCGGCGACCGGCGCCGGGCGCCGAGGTCGGACTTCGGGACCGCTGCCTAGGCTCAGCCGGCCTCGGACCTTGCTGCCTCCGCTGCGGCCTTGATCTCGTCGGCCTCGACCTTGTCGATCGCCTTCTCGACGATCGCGTCGGCCTTCGCCAGCGCCTTGCGGATCTCGACCGCCCCCGGGTCGGAGACCAGGGCGAGGAGCCCGGAGTGCCCGGGGACGATCGCGTCCTGGAGCTCCTCGGCCAGCCCCTTGCGGTGGCTGAGCTCGCGGGCCTTGCCCGTCGCGGCACCGACCGCACCCAGGACCGCGGCGCTCCCGATGATCGACGGCGGGAAGATCAGGCCCAGCGCGACGCCTCCGACGACTCCCCACTTCAGACCGTGCCGGGTGCTGTGGTCGGTCGCCTTCTGGATCTCCAGGGTGCCGTCCAGGGCCCGCGAGACGACGATCACGCCGTCGATCTCGAGGGTCCTGCCGTCCTCGATCGACTTGAGCGCCTCGTAGGCGGCCAGGGCTGTGTCCGTGTCCGCGAAGTCGGCCACGAAGAGGGTGTACGCGCCGTCCGAGAGGGCGGCGACGACGTCGGTGGGTTGGTCGTCCGACATGGAGAGCTCCTTCGTCTGCAGAGACATGTCCGATCTGGTGCGATACCGACCGTAGACCCGCCGGACGCTCCGGCGCAGGTGTCGTCCCGGTTCCGAGCCCGTGCCGCCGGTCTACGCTCGTCGGGCATGAGCTTCCTCTACGAGGAGCGAGCGTCGTCGTCGGTCTTCGTCGACGTCGTGTGGCACACGCAGGACACCAGCGACGGGACCTACCTCGCCTCGGCCGACGCGCGCTGGGACCTGATCTTCACGGTCGCCGCTCACCGCCACCGCGTGCTGCTCAGCGGCCCGTCGACGCAGCCCACGCCGGTGCCGTACAGGACGGGCAACCGCAACGTGGGCATCCGGTTCGCCCCCGGCGCCTACTTCACGCACGTCCCCGTCGACGCGATGCGCGACCGCACCGAACAGCTCACGATGCCCTCCCCCGAGCTGTTCCTGCTGGGGGGATCGACGTGGCCGTTCCCCGGGACGGACGACGGGCTGGTCGACGCCCTCGTCGAGTCCTTCGCCCACGTCGGGCTGCTCGCGCGCGACGACGTCGTGGAGGCCGCGCTCGACGGTGGCCCCGTGCCGCTGTCACCCCGCTCGGTCGAGCGGCACTTCACGCACGCCACCGGGATGAGCCCGCGGCAGGTCCGCCGGATCGCCCGGGCGCGCGAGGCAGTGGCACGCCTGCAGCGCGGCGAGGCGATCGCCGACGTCGCTCACCACCTCGGCTACGCGGACCAGTCCCACCTGACGCGCGAGCTCAAGCGGCTGACGGGGTACACGCCGGGGCAGTCGCAGGGGCGCGACGAGCCCGTCTGAGGCGGTGTCGTCCCGGTTCAAGACACCCCGGCGGAACTCCGGTTGGCTCGGACCACACACCGACGGAGAGGACCTGCGCCATGGACATCCGACCGTACGAGATCGCGGTCCCGCCCGCGGAGCTCGACGACCTGACCGACCGGCTCGCCCGGACCCGCTGGCCCGCCGACCTGACGCCCGGCTGGGAACGCGGCACGCCGGTGTCCTACGCGCGGCGGCTCGCCGAGCACTGGCGCACCGGCTTCGACTGGCGCGCCCAGGAGCAGCGGCTCAACCGCATGCCGCAGTTCCTCGCCGACGTCGACGGCCAGCCGGTCCACGGGCTGCACGTGCGGTCCAGCCACGAGCACGCCACACCCCTGCTGCTGTGCCACGGGTACCCCGCGTCGTTCGTCGAGTTCGCCGCGCTCGCCCCCGCCCTGGCCGACCCCACGGACGGCCCCGCGTTCCACGTCGTGGTGCCGTCGATCCCCGGCTTCGGGTTCTCGACCCCGCTGACGGGCCACGGCTGGGATCTCGTCCGGACCGCCGGCGCGTTCGACCGGATCATGCAGACCCTCGGCTACGAGCGGTACGCGGTGGTCGGCGGCGACGTCGGTGCCGGGATCAGCGAGCAGCTGTGCCTCGACGCCGGCGACCGGGTCATCGCCTCCCTGGTCACCACGGATCCAGGTGCCATTGCGACCGCGTACACCCCGCCCACCGACCACCTGACCGACGAGGAGAAGTCACGGCACGAGAGCCTCAAGGCCGCCCGCGCGGAGGACTTCGGGTACCTGCAGCTGCAGACGACCAGGCCCCTGAGCGTCGCGTACGGCCTGACCGACTCCCCCGTGATGCAGCTGACGTGGATCGTCGAGAAGCTGCGCGAGTGGACGGACCCGGAGCGTGAGCTCCCCGAGGACGCCGTCGACCTCGATGACCTCCTCACGCTCGTGAGCGTCGCCTGGTTCGGGCGGGGCGGCGACGGCGGCGCCAACCTGCTCTACGAGGCCGCGCACGCGTCGATGGCCTGGGGCCGCACGCACGACCGCCCCCAGGGCATGGTCGCGTTCGGCGAGGAGCCCCTGATGCGGCGCATCCTCGACCGCGACGGCCACCTGGCGTTCTGGGCGCAGCACCCCCGCGGTGGGCACTTCCCGGCGATGGAACGCCCCGACGAGCTCGCCGGGGACATCCGCCGGTTCCTCGCGGCGGTGCCCGTCGGCTGAGCCGGGTGAGGTGGGGTGGCCGGATGTGGGTGGTGTGCGGTCTGATCGTGTCGAGCAGCCGCGCAGCACCGTGCGCGGCCACGACCATGGAGGACCCCGATGGCGACGATCGTCTCCACCCTGTTCATCTCGCTCGACGGCGTGGCCGAGATCGACCCGGCGTGGCACTTCCCGTACTTCGACGAGAACATGGGCGCCGCGGTCGGCGCGGACTACGAGGACGTCGACGTCCTCCTGCTCGGACGCGTGACGTACGACAGCTTCGCGGGCGCGTGGCCCGAGCGCGAGAGCGCCGGCGGGGCGGACGCCACCTTCGCCGTGCAGCTCGGTGACATGCGCAAGGTCGTCGCCACGCGCGGCAGCCAGGACCTCGGCTGGCGGAACGCCGAGGCCGTCCAGGGCGACCTCGTCGAGGCCGTCGCCGCGCTCAAGGCCGACCCGACGGTCGGCAAGATCCTCATCGCCGGGTCCCTCTCGGTCGTCCGGCAGCTGCTCGCCGCCCAGCTCGTCGACCAGCTCAGCCTGCTCGTGCACCCCGTGGCCGCCCGTCACGGAGAGCGGCTGTTCGACGACGGCGAGCCCATCTACCCCCTGCGGCTCCTGCGCTCCGAGATCTTCCCGACCGGCGTCGTGCACCTCGTCTACGCGCCCAGCGAGCTGCCCGGCAGCCAGACCTACGACGACGTCACCGACAACGTTCCGGGCGCCGACAGCTAGACGGCCTCCGGGTCCGATCCCTGGGCTGCCCGCCCGCCGTCGACGGGCAGGACGACTCCGTTGACGAAGCTCGCGTCGTCGGAGAGGAGGTAGGCGACCGCGGCGGCCACCTCCTGCGCGGTGCCGACCCGGCCGAGCGGGTGCAGGGCCGCCATCTGCGCGTCGACCTGGGGGTGCTGCTCGCGGTACGCCTCGTACCGCGCGGTGCTCACCGACCCGAGGGCCACGGCGTTGGTGCGGATCCCGGCCGGTCCGTGGTCGACGGCGACCGCCCGCGTCAGGCCCTCGACGGCCGCTTTGGCGGTCGCGTACGGCAGCGCCCCACGGACCGGCCGGACGGCCTGGTGGGAGGACACGTTCACGATCGCGCCAGGGCGGGAGCGGGCCAGGAAGTGGTTCACGGCCGTGTGACAGCCCGTGACCGCGAGCGAGAGGTTGGCCGTGATCATCGCCAGGACGTCGTCGCTCGTCGCAGCATCGAGCGTGGCGTCCTCGAAGACCGCCGCGTTGTTGACCCACCCGACGAGCGGAGCCTCGGCCTCCGCGCGCTCGGCCGCCTGTCGCGCCACGCGCGGATCGCGCGCGTCCCCGGAGACCAGGGTGATGTGCGGGTCTGTCCGGTCGAGGGCGTCGACGACGTCCAGGACGACCACGTGACCGCGCCGCGCGAGCCGATCGACGATCGCCCGACCGACGCCTCGGCTGCCCCCGGTCACCACATACGAGCGCTCGGCCACGAGCTGCTCCCGTCGTCGCGGCCCACCAGGGTGCGCCAGGCGGCGTACATCCGACGGCCCTGCTCCCGCTGCCCCAGGGCGTCGTAGTGGATCTCGTCTCCGGGCCCGTTCGTCATGCCGCTCGGCCCGGGCACGAACACCGTGTCCGGCAGGCGCCCGGCCGTCTGCCGGTGCACGGAGTCGATCCCTCCACGCGTGGGATCGGCCGCGATCCACTCCGGCACCATCTGCCCGATCACGAACGGCGCCGGGCCCACGTCGGCGCGCAGCCGCGCGACCAGCCCGTCGAGCTCGGCGGCGTACCCCTCCGGCGAGATCCGGCCGACGTCGCTCTCGCCCTGCACCCAGAGCACCGCGACCAGCCGGTTGCCGTCACCCTCGGCCAGCGCGTCACGCACCTGGCCGACGGCCTCGTCGTACAGGTTGCGCACCGACCCGTGCAGCTCGGGGTCCCACGTCATCCCCTGCGCCGGCGCGAAGCCCGTCCCGCCCACGGCCGCCTGCACGATGACCACCTCCCTGTCGTGCTCGGCCCCGTACGCGCGCGCGAACGACAGCGCCGGTCCGACCCCGGACGCCGTGAACGGCCCGACCAGCGGGTCCACCGCCGGCACGACGGTGTCCACGTCCGGACCCGAACCTGGCCACTGCCAGATCCGCGGGTCGGGCACCTCGGCCGACGGCTCGTCGGGGCCGGTGCCCCAGCCGAGCGCGTTCGACTGACCGAGCACGGCGACGACGTCGTACCCGTCGGGCAGCGGTGTCGGGGTCGGTGTGCTCGCCGCGGGGATCGTCGGGGTCGCCGTGACCGTCGGAGCAGGGGGCGGGAGTGCCGTCGCCACCGGGGCGCAGCCGGTGAGAGTGACGAGGAGCACGCTCGCCGCCAGCCGCCAGGTCCGCTTCACGCAGCGCATGCTGCCCTGCTGGCGGGGCTGGAGCAACGCAGGTCCGGCCAGCGGCGAACATCGTCGACCTAGCGGGGCCCGTACCGCAGGACCGCGGTCGACGCCTCGCCCGAGAACTCACAGCCGACGGCCGTCCCGTAGTCGTTGACCGCAGTGAGCACGGTCGTCTCGCCCGGGACGAGTGGCGCCACCGGTCGCACAGGACCGGTGGCATCGTGGACGAACCCCTGCTGTGGCCCGGTCGCGATGGCCAGGTTCCCGACCACCCGGCCTCGCTCGTTGATGTCGGACGCGATCCCCAGGACCGAGCCCGGCGCCTCGACCGGCACGGGTGCCGCACCCTGCGGCCAGCGCACGGCGCGCATCGAACCTCCCGCGGTGGCCGTGTAGCTGTACCCGACGACGTCCCCACGGTTGTTGAGCGCTGTCGCCAGGCTGTGGCCGCCCAGGGTGCCGAGCTCGGTGAGCGTGCCGTCTGGTGCCCACACGACCGCGCGCTGCGCCCCGCTGCCGTCCCACGCGTACCCCGAGACCTGGCCGCGGTCGTTGATGTCCGAGGCACCCGTGTCCCCACCGAGCCCCGGCAGGACCCGCATCGCGCCCCCGGTCCAGACGAAGGCGTGTGACTGCCCGCCGAACGTGCCGGACGTCCCGACGACGTCGCCGCGCTCGTTCAGGCCGGTCACGTACGAGTAGGTGTCCGACGGGTCGGCCACACCGATCCGCACGAGCTGGCGTTCCCGCCACAGCGCCGCGACGCCGTCGTCCGTCCCGGCGATGTCGCCGCGATCGTTGATCCGCACCGCCGAGTCGAGGCCGCCGGGGAGCGGAAGAAGCCGCCCCTGCCGGTAGACGTGCGTGTCGGTGACCACCACCTCGAGGCCGTTGATGTCCTGCGCGCACTCGTCGACACCGAGGCTCACCAGCCCAGGGTCACCCGCCGCGGCGTGCGCCGGTGCAGCGACGAGCGTGACACCGAGCAGCCCCCCGCTCAGTCCAGCCGTCATGGCAGCCTTCAGGCCGGTCCTCATGTGGTGCCCCCTGTCGTCGGCGGGACGGACGGCACCGGGTGCGCCGTCGGACGTCGCCGACGTCACTCGATGGTCGGGCCGGGGACATTCCGGGCACAACGGACGCTGCCGATGTTCACCTGGTCGCCGATCGCCGCGGAGCCGTCCGGTGGCGTGGCCGCACGAGCCCGCCACGATGGGCTCCGCCTGCGTTCCTGCTGGTCGGGAGCCGCCCCTCCCGTCTCGGCGAGGCTTCTGGGGGCATCCACACGTCGGGGGTTATCACCCGGTGCTCTCGACCGATGCAGCCCTGCTTGATCGCGTGGGTGAGGCACCGTGAGCACCACGACCGATGGTGCGGGCTCGTCTCGACCCAGGTGCTGGTCGATGTCGCCGAGGTCACCCATCACCCCACCGTGGCCGCGTCAGCCACGGCGTGCCGGCGAACGCGACACACCGCCGCTCGACCCGGGGCGCCCGGACCGCTAACCACCGGGAACGACAAAACCCCCGATCGCGTATCCGCAGATCAGGGGCCAGTCGTCGCTGTCTCAACGAGTGTCCGGAGGGGGACTTGAACCCCCACGCCCTTTCGGGCACTAGCACCTCAAGCTAGCGCGTCTGCCATTCCGCCACCCGGACAGGTGGACCGCAGGGCACCCGGAGGCGCCCTCAGGTGCGGCAGAAAAGATAGCACGGCGCGGCGGGCGAGCATGCATCGGCCGCTCGGGGCAGACTGGCCGCAGGCACCGTGTCCAGGATGCCGTCAGCCGTGATGCAGGGAGCCCGATGACCGACGCGAGCAGCTCGACGGGCCGGTCCCCGGCCAGCCCGACGGCGCGGAAGGTCGCAGGTGCCCGGCGCAACCCGAGCGTCTACGGCACGGAGCACACCGCACCCCGCTGGTTGCGCGGCGCGGCCGGTGTGTCGTGGCGGTTGCTCGTCGTCATCGCGATGGTCGGCCTGATCTTCTACGCCACGTCGCGCGTGCAGCTGCTGTTCGTGGCCGTGTTTCTCGCGTTCGTGTTCACCGCCGTCCTGCGTCCCGCGGTCGAGTTCCTGGCGCGTTGGGTCCCGCGCGGGCTGGCCACCGCGTTCGCCCTCCTCGGGGGCATCGTCTTCTTCCTCGGCCTGCTGACCTACGTCGGCTACTCGATCGCCAACCAGTGGGCGGACCTCACCGAGCAGTTCAGCGACGGCATCGGCCAGATCACCGACTTCCTGACGGACGGCTCGCTGCCGTTCAGCATCACCAACGAGCAGATCGCCGAGTGGATCAGCAACGGTCAGAAGTGGGTGCAGGACCACGCGGGCGACCTTGCCGGTCAGGCCGCTGCGGGAGCAGGTTCGGTGGTCGAGGTGTTCACCGCCCTGGCGCTGGCGATCTTCTGCACGGTGTTCTTCCTCGCCCGCGGACGAGAGATGTGGACCTGGTTCCTCAACCAGCTCCCGTCGCGCGTGCGCGACAGCTGGAAGACGGCGGGCGGCGCCGGGTGGTACACGTTCTCCGGGTACACGCGCGGCACGGTGATCATCGCCGTCACGGACGGGATGCTGGCGTTCATCCTGCTGAGCGTCCTGCGCGTCCCGCTGTCCGCCCCGCTCGCCGTGCTGGTGTTCATCGGTGCGTTCATCCCGCTGATCGGTGCGCCGCTCGCGATGGTCATCGCCATGATCGTGGCGCTCGCCGCGAACGGCCTGCTGTCGGCGGCGATCGTGGGTATCGGCATCGCGCTGATCGGGCAGTTCGAGGGACACATCCTGCAGCCGATCGTGATGGGCAAGCAGGTGTCCATCCACCCGGTCGTCATCGCGTTGGCCGTCACCGCCGGAACGCTGACCGCGGGCATCCTCGGCGCCGTGATCTCCGTGCCGCTGGTGGCGGTGTGCTGGGCGGTCTTCTCCCGGCTGCGCACGATGGACCCGCCGATGGAGGAGGACGAGGCCGACGACGACGTCGAACCGGTCGAGGACGTCGAGGAGATCGACGACGACCAGGTCGTCAAGCAGCCCTGAGCCTCACCGGAAGTCCCGCGACGCCGACCTGACCTTCAGCGACATCGGCGTCAGGTGCTCCGCGACCAGGTTGGTCGCACCGTCCGCCCGCTCCAGCCGACCGCGCACCACCAGGGCGCGGGACGTGCGGGCGACCTTGCGGAACTTCTGCCACAGCCCTGCCGAGCAGATGACGTTGAGGAGCCCGGTCTCGTCCTCCAGGGACAGGAACGTGGTCCCCCCCGCGGTGCCGGGCCGCTGCCGGTGCGTGACGACCCCGGCGACGGCAACGCGCCGACCGATCTCGTGCCGGAACGCCTGCTCGACCCGCAGGACACCGGCGGCGTCGAGCCCGTCGCGGACGAACTGTGTCGGGTAGGAGTCGACCGAGACACCGGTGGCCCACACGTCCGCGGTCGCGACCTCGACGTCGTCCAGGCCGGGGAGCATGGGTGCGGTGACCCCGACGGACACCCCGGGCAGCGTGTCCGGCCCTTCCTGCGCGAGCGCGCCGGCAGCCCACAGCGCCTCCCGCCGCGTCACGCCCAGGCTGTCGAGAGCCCCGGCGGTCGCGAGCGCCTCGAGCTGCGTCGTCGACAGCTGCACCCGCCGCACCAGCTGCCGCAGGTCGGTGAACGGGCCGTGCGCGCGCCGCTCGTCGACCACCCGCTGCGCGACGTCCTCCCCCACGGACCGGACCGACGAGAGCCCCAGCCGGACGGCGAGGGAACGCTTCCCGTCCCCCGTGCGCACCCCGGCGGGGACGGCCGGACCGGTGCCGCTCGGCGTCGGCACCAGCTGCGGCTCACCGCCCGCCGGTGCCGGTCCCAGGCGCTCCACGCACGCCTGCACGTCGGACGCCTGCACGTCCGGGCGCAGCACCTCCAGGCCGTGCCGGCGGGCGTCCGCGGCCAGGCTCTGCGGAGAGTAGAAGCCCATCGGCTGCGCCGCGAGCAGCCCCGCGTAGAACGCGGCCGGGTGGTACACCTTCAGCCACGCGCTGGCGTAGACCAGGAACGCGAACGAGTACGCGTGCGACTCGGGGAAGCCGAAGTCGGCGAACGCCCTGAGCTTGTCGAAGATCTCCTGCCCGGTGCTCTCGTCGATCCCGTGCCCCGCCATGCCGGACATCAGCCGCCCGCGCATCGCCTCCATCCGCTCGGTCGACCGCTTCGAACCCATCGCCCGGCGCAGCTGGTCGGCCTCCGCCGGCGTGAAGTCGGCGACGTCGATGGCCATCTGCATGAGCTGCTCCTGGAACAGGGGCACGCCCTTGGTCTTGGCCAGCGACTTCTCCAGCAGCGGGTGCAGGTACGTGACGGGCTGGCGGCCGTGCGCGCGCTCGATGTACGGGTGCACCGAACCGCCCTGGATGGGACCGGGACGGATGAGCGCGACCTCGATGACGATGTCGTAGAACGTCCGCGGCTGCAGGCGCGGCAGGGTGCCCATCTGCGCACGCGACTCCACCTGGAAAACCCCGACGGTGTCCGCGGCGCTGAGCAGGTCGTACACCTGCACGTCCTCGGCGGGCAGCCCGTGCAGGTCCAGCTCCTCGCCCTCGTGCTCGTGCACGAACCCGAAACCGATCCGCAGCGCGGTGAGCATGCCCAGGCCCAGCAGGTCGAACTTGACCAGCCCCGCGTCCGCGCAGTCCTCCTTGTCCCACTGGAGCACGGTGCGACCCGGCATCCGCGCCCACTCCACCGGGCACACCTCGATGACCGGCCGGTCGCACATGACCATCCCGCCCGAGTGGATGCCGAGGTGCCGCGGCAGGCGCAGGAACCGGTCCGCCAGGTCGATGACGTGCTCGGGGATCTCGTCGAGGTCGCTGGCCGACGGCGGCAGGACCGTCGGGACGACGTCGTGACCGTCCGCGGTCACCAGGCCGGGTGTGTCGACGCCCTTCGGGGCACGCAGCACCGACGGCGGCTCCCAGGTGTTGCCCCACATGGACGCCTGGTGGTGGCGACGCTCGTCCCTCGCGGTGGCGGGTGCCGGGTCGGTGTGCCCGACGTGCGGCCGCGGGCGACGACCGGAGGACGGCTTCTCGGGCGGTGGTGGCGGGGTGTTCGGCCGCAGGCTCCCCCACCGCTCGATCGACTGCGCCCACGCGTCCTGCTGCCCCGCGTCGTACCCGAGCGCCCGGGCGGCGTCCCGGACCGCCGACCGCGGCCGGTAGGAGATGACGTTGGCCACCTGCGCGGCGTGCGTCCGGCCGTGCTTCTCGTAGACGTACTGGATGACCTCCTCGCGGCGTGCCGACTCGATGTCCACGTCGATGTCCGGCGGCCCGTCGCGCTCGGGCGCCAGGAACCGCTCGAACAGCAGACCGTGCCGCACCGCGTCCACGGCGGTGACCCGCAAGGCGTAGCAGACGGCGGAGTTGGCGGCCGAGCCGCGGCCCTGCGCCATGATCCCGTTGCGCCGGCAGAAGTCGACCAGGTCGTAGACCACCAGGAAGTACCCCGGGAACCCGAGGTCCTCGATGACGTCGAGCTCGTGCGCCAGCTGCGCGTACGCGCCGGGCACCTTCTCCGACTCCGGCGGCCCGTACAGCGCGAGCGCCCCCTGCCGGACCAGCTCGCGCAGCCACGTGGCCTCCGTGTGCCCGGACGGCACCGGGTAGGGCGGGAGCCGGGGTGCGACGAGGGACAGGTCGAACGCGCACTCGTCGGCCAGGTCCGCCGCGGTCACCACGGCCGAGGGGTGCCGGCGGTGCAGCGCGAGCATCTCGGTGGCCGACCGCAGGTGTGCCATCGGCCCGCCGGGCAGCCAGCCGTCCAGGTCCTCCAGCGACGACCGGGCCCGGACGGCCGCGAGCGCGGCGGCCAGGTCGGCGTCGCGCGGGGTGGCGTAGTGCACGTTGCCGGTGGCGACGAGCGGGAGCCCGGCGTCGGCCGCGAGGTGCGCGAGGGCGTCGGCGCGGTCGGTGTCGTAGGGGTCGCCCGCCGCGGTGACCTCGACGGCCACGTTGTCGCGGCCGAACAGTGCGACGAGCCGGTCGAGCTCGGTCCGTGCCGCCTCGATCCCGTTCGCGCTCACGCCCGCGACCCCGGACGGGTCCCCGCCCGCGAGCGCCCGTCGCACGGATCCCTTGCGGCAGCCGGTGAGCACCAGCCACTGCCCCGCCGCGGTCGCCGCCAGCTCCTCCAGCCGGTAGTCCGCGGCGCCCTTCTGGCCCGTGCGCAGGTGTGCCTCCGCGATCGCGCGTGACAGTGCCCGGTAGCCGTCCGGCCCGCGGGCGAGCACGAGCAGGTGCGACGCCCGCGGGTCCGGGACACCCGTCGGCAGGTCCAGCACGGGCGGCCCCGGGCTGACGCGCGCCTTCTCCCGGTGGTGTCGGCGGCCGTCCGGTGCGGGCAGGTGCAGCTCCGCCCCGAACACGGTCGGCAGCCCGACCGCCTTGGCCGCCTGCGCGAACCGCACCACGCCGTAGAGCCCGTCGTGGTCGGTGAGCGCGAGCGCACGCAGCCCCAGCCGGGACGCCTCCGCGGCGAGCTCCTCGGGCTGGCTGGCGCCGTCGAGGAAGCTGAAGGCGGAGTGCGCGTGCAGCTCGGCGTACCGCGGGGGGAAGTGCGCGGATCGCTCAGTCATACGTCGCCTCGCACGTCCAGCCGCCCGCCGCGCACGCCAGGAGCACCGCACGGCCGTCGTCGAACGTCACCTGCAGGTGCGCACGCAGGCCGGGGCGGTCGTCGGCCGCCACCCACCAGCGCTCGCTGAGCAGCCACGGCCCGGCCCACCCGGCGACGGCGCGGGGTGCGTCGTCCGACCCGCGCGGCAGCCATCGCACCCACGCGGGCTCCCCGCGCATCCCGCTGCGCACGTCGAGGACCACGGGCGTCCCCGACGCGTCCCGCACGTCGACCCGCTCGGGCGGGTCCAGCACCGTCGCGGGTGCGGGGTCGGGCAGCCGACCCGGCCAGGGCCGGTCCACGGGCCGTGCCGGCTCGGTCTGCTCACCCCACGGTTGCAGGTGCACCTGGTCACGCACGTCGCGACCGCCCTGCAGGGTGGCGACGAGGAGCCCCGACCCACCGACGATCCCCTGCACCCGGTCCAGCGCCCGGTGTGCCCGCAGGTCACCGCCCGACGGCCCGCCCCACAGGCGCCCCTGCTCCGCCCCGGCGGAGGCGACGTCGAGGGCGGTGACCGCGAGGTGGACCAGGGTGACCGCCCGGGAGTCCGCGTCGGGCCAGGGGTCGGTCGGCAGGTCGTCGTGCGCCCAGGGGTCCCGGCCCGACGCGACCGCGTCGCGAGCCGCCCGCGAGCGCGCGCGGGCGGCGGGGTCGTCGGCCGCGCGTGCCCGGGCGGTCTCGACCGCGCCGGCGGCCAGCCACCCCTCCAGCTGCCAGCGGATCCGGTCGGTGATCCGCGCCGGGGTCAGCCCGCCCCAGCCGCCGAGGTCGGTGCGCCAGGTCCGCACCAGGTCGGTGCCCTCGTCGGTGCGTGCGGAGATCTGCAGCCGGCCGCAGGTCACCGAGTGCGCGACGAGCAGCGCGTGCAGCTCCTCGGCCAGCCGGCGGCCGGCGAACGTCGCCGAGTCGACCCGGTCGAGCGGGGGGTCGAGGTCGGTGGCCACCTCGAGGTCCGCCTCCGGTCGACGTCGGGCCGGCGGGCGCTCGTCGTCCCCGCGCGCGAGCAGCTGCGCCCAGGCGCCGAGCCGTCCGAAGCGGGCGTGCACGTCCGTGGGAGGCAGTGCGGCGAGGTGGCCGAGCTGCCGCAGTCCCAGGCGGTGCAGCAGGTCGACCAGCTGGGCCACCGCGGACGCGGCCTCGTCGGTGACCGCCGCGTGCACCAGCTCGCTCATCGCGCGCGGCGCCAGGTACGCGGCCGACGCCCCCGCGGGTACCACCGCACCGGTCCGGGCGGCCAGCACCGCGGCCAGCAGCCCGTCCGCGGTGCCGACCGCGCACTCGTGGCCCGAGCCGGCCGCGACCGCGTCGATGAGCTTCTCCGCCAGGGCGTCCTCGGAGCCGTGGTACCGGCTGGCGCCGCCCGCGGGCAGCAGCAGCATCCCGGCGCGGACCACCTCGATGCCCGCCACCACCGTCTCGGCCGCCGCGGCGACCGGCTCGAACAGCCGCACGTCCCGGGCGTCGTCGGCGGGCAGCAGCACCAGCTCCGGGCAGACCCCCTGAGCCTGACGACGTCGCATCCCCCGGCGCACACCTTCCGCCCGCGCGAGGGCGGACACCGCGGTGAGCTGCCGGCCGTCGTGCACCGCGGTGGGCACGTGCGGCGGCACCTCCTCGGACGTCGCGGCGGCCACCACCGGCCAGTCCGGGACCCACAGGACGGTCGTGCGGGTGCTCATCCGACGAGCCTCAGACCGGCCGCCGGGGCCTGGGCGGGCTGCGCAGGTACGGGCACAGGCACAGAGCCGATCGGCAGGGTCAGGTCCAGCGTGCGAGGCACGGCGGCGCTCCCGCGGCCGGTGCGGAGCAGCCGGATCTCGTGCGTGCGCAGCCGTCCCTCGCCCGCGTCGATCCCCGTCCACCGGCCTGACTCGACCGTGAGCACCACCCCGGCGCCGGGCCAGTCGACCGTCGACAGGAGCACCGACCCGCGGTCCCGGGCGCGCGCGGACAGCTTGCGGCGGTCGGTGTCCGTCAGCGCGGCCTCCGGTCCGACGACCACCACGTCGACGCCGTCGAGCAGCGCCGCCACCACGGTCGGCGCCTCGAGACCGGGGCGCGGGACCACGGCCAGCCTGTCGAGAGAGACGCCGGCCTGGGCCGCTGCGAGCAGGCCGATGGTGGGCTGGCCGACCACGGCGGCCCACGCCCCGCCGGCGCACGCGTGCGCGAGCACGGCCAGCACCAGCGACGTCGACCCCGTGACCACCGTGGTGCCACCACGACGCAGCCCCTCGGGCAGGATCGGGGCCAGCGGCGGCGGGACCGCCATCGGGGGGCGCTCGCTGGTGATGATCCCGGTGGTCGGCTGCTCGGCGGGGACCTCGGGCAGGTGCGGCAGCACCACCAGCGCTGGCGCATCGCTCGCCTCCGGCGGGACCTCACGGCCCTCCGGCGGAAGCACGCTGCGCGCCCCTGTGCGCTGCTCCGCGCGGGCGAGAGCTGCCCGGGCGAGCACGGCACGGTCCTCGCGCGACAGGGTGCCGACGGCCATGCGATCCTCCTCCCGATCAGCCGATGAGAGGGTGCTCCCGGAGACCTCATCGAACATCTGTTCGAAGTATCTCAGTACACGCTGACACTCGTCGCACTGTCAATTCACTGTCACTCCGGCGTCGCCCGGTCGGGGGACGGTCGGCGTGCCAGCGCCCGCGACGTCGCAGGTCTCGGCTATGTTCTCGTCGCCCGGCAGCGTGGCCGGCGTCAGCAGAGAGGCACGCCATGGGAGTCGTCGTCGGGATCTACCGCCTCGCACTGGCCGGGATCGGCCTGCTCGCGCTGTTCTGGGCACCGAGCACCGGTCTGACGTTCGACCTCGAGGACTACGTCTACTTCACCAACCAGTCGAACCTGCTGCTGGCTGTCGTGATGCTCTGGGGCGGCATCGCTGTCCTCGCCCGACGCACGGAACCCGCACCGTGGCTCTTCGGCGCGGTGACGCTCTTCATCCTCATCACCGGGCTGGTCTCGTACCTCATCCTGGACCCGGCACCTCCCGGCGAGGAGATCGTCGCGCTCGGCCTGACCCGGGACCAGATCGTGCACCGCCTGACCCCGATCATGGCGTTCGTGCACTTCGCGCTGATGGTCCCGCACCGCAGCCTGCGCATCCGCAACGCCGCGTACTGGCTGCTCTACCCGGTGGCGTACTGCGCGTTCACCACGGTCCGCGGGCTGCTGAGCCCGGGGAGCGACTACCCGTACGGGTTCATCGACGTCTCCGAGCTGGGCTACGGCGGCCTGCTGCTCAACGTGCTGATCTACGGCGTCGGCTTCTTCGTCCTGGGTCTCGCGCTCGTGGGTCTCGACCGGGTCCTGCCCGCGCAGGCGATCGTGGGACGTCGCGTTCCCGAGCCGACCCCGCGCGCGCCCCTGATCCCCGCGCCATGATGTCGCCATGGCCGTGAACCTCACCCGTCCCGTCGCACCCGACCCCTACTCCCTGCTCCCGTCGGTGCCCGGCTTCGCCCTGACCAGCGAGGACTTCACGCCCGGCGAGCGCCTCCCGGACGTCCACACCAACACCGACGCGGGCAGCAACGTCTCGCCCCAGCTGTCGTGGGAGGGCTTCCCCGACGCCACGAAGTCGTTCCTGGTGAGCTGCTTCGACCCGGACGCCCCCGGTCCCGCCGGCTGGTGGCACTGGACGGTGGTCGACGTCCCGGTGACCACCACCTCGCTCCCCGCAGGCGCCGAGCTGCCCGCCGGGGCGTTCGCACTGCGCGGGGACGACGGCGAGGCCCGGTACGTGGGCGCCGCTCCCCCGCCCGGCGACCAGGTGCACCGGTACTTCTTCGTCGTGCACGCCCTCGACGTGCCCTCCCTCGGCCTCGGGCCGGACACGACGCCGGGCGCCGCGAACACCGCGGTGCTGTTCCACACGCTCGCCCGGGCGGTCCTCGTCGGGACCTACCAGCAGTGACGCTCGGCACGCTGACCTGGGTGCGCGCCCTCGACCGTCCCGACCTGCTCGCCGTCCCCACGCTCGCCGCGATCGAGGCCTGGGCCGCGCAGGACCCCACGGTGGCGGAGGCCGTCCTGGTGACGGAGATCGACCCCGACCTGGCGGACACGGCCGCACTCACCGAGGCGTTCGGGCTGCCGCCCGCTGCGTCCGCCAACTGCGTGCTCGTCGCGGGTCGCCGCGAGGGTGAGGAGCGCGTGGCCGCGGCCGTGGTGCGGGCCACCACCCGAGCCGACGTGAACGCCACGGTCAAGCGGCTGCTCGACGTCCGCAAGGCGTCGTTCCTGCCCATGGACCGCGCGGTCGAGGAGTCAGGGATGGAGTACGGCGGCATCACCCCGCTCGGCCTGCCCACCCGCTACCGCGTGCTGGTGGACGGCCGCGTCGCGGTCGACGACCCCGACGCCGGGCCGACCGTCATCATCGGCAGCGGGGTACGCCGCTCGAAGCTCGCGCTGCCCGGAGCACTCCTGGCCCGGGCCCCGGGCGTCGCCCTGGTCGACGGGCTCGCGCTCTCCTGACCGGTCGACCCGGCACCGCCGTGGGCGACCGTCGCTAAGGTGCCCGTCATGAGCCGGACGACGAACCGCGTCATCCGCGACCGGTCCGTCTGCCACAGGCACGGGATCGCGGGGGTTCTCGTGCGGCCCGCATCGGGCGCCGACTCCGCGGTCGTGGTGATCGGCGGCTCCGAGGGCGGGATGCACGAGCGTGACGCCGTCGCGCTCGCCGAGGAGGGCTTCGCGGCGCTCGCCCTCGCGTACTTCGGCGCACCCGGCGTGCCGTCCGTCCTCGTGGACGTCCCGCTCGAGTACTTCACGCGAGCACTCGACCTGCTCGAGGCGCAGGGGTTCGCGCCGGGCTCGATCGGGCTGCTCGGCGGGTCCCGTGGCGGTGAGGCGGCACTCCTGGTGGGCAGCCGCGACGAGCGGGTCGGGTCGGTGGTCAGCATCGTCGGCAGCGGCGTGGTCACCCCGGGGATCGACTACGAGGCGGGCCGGCTGGACGCCATCCTGCAGTCGTCCGGACCGGCCTGGACCATCGACGGCGAGCCGCTGCCGTTCCTGCCCTACGAGGTCACCCCCGAGCTGGTGCGGGCCATCGAGAACCACGAACCGGTGGCCCTGCGCGACGCGTTCGCCGCCCTGCCGACGGATCCGGCCGCCCTGGACCTCGTGAGCATCCCCGTGGAGCGGATCCGCGGCGGCGTCCTGCTGGTGGCCGGCAGTGACGACCAGATGTGGGACTCCCCCGGCTACAACCAGGTCGCCGCCGACCGCCTGGCCGATCACGCGTACCCGTGGGCGAACGTCGTGCTCGACTCCGTCGGCCACCTGATAGCGGGACCGCCGGGCGGCGTCTCGACCAGCCTGAGCCCGGGTCCCGGGGTCACGTTCCGCAACGGCGGCGACCCGGTGCTCACCGCGCACGCCCGCAAGGAGACCTGGTCGCGCACCCTCGGCTTCCTGCGCTACACGCTGCCCCGCGAGGAACCGACGGAGGACTGAGTCACGCCCGCGGACGGGTCGTCCCGGGTCGAGCGACGCCGGCGGGGGTCCCTACTCGCTCCCTGGGCCGTCGCCGAACGCGCCGAGCTCACCGACCTGCCGACCCGGCCCCGACGACGCCCAGTCGTCGAGAAGGGCACGCACGTGCTCCTCGCGCCCGGCGACACCGAACCTGCGGGCGCTCCGCCACGAGCCCTCCGGCTGTCCGTGGTCGTGCGCGCCGGGACGCCCCTCGCTGCACGCCTTGCACAGGATCTGGAAGCTCGACGTCCAGTCCTCCGCCGCCAGACCTCGGCCGTCCGCGAGCGCGGAGAGCGCCTGCGCGTCCGCCTGCTCGTGCGCCTCCACCTGCACCGTCCAGGTGAGCAGGGGCGAACGTTCGAGCAGCGCGAGCTCGTTGAACACAGGAACCCACGACGTGCCGTTGAACCTCTCGCCGAGCGGGGACCCGTCGATGAGCACGACGTCGCCGTAACGGTGTCCGGACTCCGGCAGCGGCACGTTGACGATCCGCGCATGCCCCGGTGACAGCCGCTCGGTCCAGACGACCTCGGTCTCGTGCACGACACCGTCGATCTCGAACGGCTCCGCGCCCAGGTCGGTGTCGGTGGGGTTCAGTCGGACCGGCACCATGCCGAGCCGCATCGTCAGGGGACCGTCGCCCTCGGGGACGTCCACGCCGTACCGGTCCCACGCGCGGCGGGCGGACGCCCAGTCGCCGAGCGCCGTCGCGGCGATCCCCAGGTTCCACGCGGCCGGGTTGCCGTCCCGGTCGGGCGGGGCGCCGTCCAGGGCTCGGGCGTTCAGCCGCGCCGACTCCACCCAGTCGCGGCGCCGCTTCGCGAACAGGCCGAGGTCGAACCAGAACCCCCGCGCTCCGGGGTCCGCGGCGACGATCAGCCAGGCGAGGCGTTCTGCCTCGACGCGGTCTCCAGCATCGTCCGCGACCGTGTACGCCGCCCGGAGCCGCTCCATGTCGTCGCCGTCCCGGCGTCGCCTCAGTCGCATGGCAGCCGATGGTGCCACGGAGCGGGGTGCCGATGGCCGCGAACCACCGGAGGTCGTGCGGCGGCCGTCCTCACACCGCGGGGAGCCGCGTGGCCCAGAACGCGACGGCCGCGGCCGCGGCCACGTTGAGCGAGTCCACCCCGCCGGCCATCGGGATGCGCACCACCAGGTCGGACTCCGCGACGGTCATCGGCTTGAGCCCGTGCCCTTCGGCGCCGAGCACCAGCGCGAGCCGTTCGGGCGGGTCGGCGACGAGCTCGTCGAGCGTGATGGAGTCGTCGGACAGGGCCAGCGCGGCGGTGACGAAGCCCGCCTCGCGCAGCACGGAGATGCCGTCGGGCCACGGGTCGATGCGGGTCCACGGCACCTGGAACACGGTCCCCATCGACACCCGGACCGACCGCCGGTAGAGCGGGTCGGCGCACCGCGGGGTCACCAGCACGGCGTCGACCCCGAGCGCGGCCGCGGACCGGAAGGCGGCCCCGACGTTGGTGTGGTCGACGATGTCCTCCAGCACGGCGACGCGGCGAGCGCCGGCGAGCAGGGCGGCCACAGGCGCGAGCACCGGTCGGTGCATCGCGGCGAGCGCCCCGCGGTGCACGTGGAAACCGGTGATCGCCTCGAGCACGGGCTCCTCGGCGACGTACACGGGGACCACCGTGTCGTCGGCGGGCAGCCCGGCCAGCAGGCGTTCGAGGTCCGGGAGCCAGCGCGGCGACAGCAGCACGGACCGCGGTCGGTGGCCGGCCGCGAGCGCACGGCCCAGGACGGTCGAGCTCTCGGCGATGTAGAGACCCTTGGCGGGCTCCTGCCGGGAGCGCAACGCGACGTCGGTCAGCGAGACGTAGTCGGCGAGCCGCTCGTCGGCGGGGTCGGTGACGGGCTGGGGGGAGGCGACGGGCACCGCCTCATCCTTCCAGCCGGACGACGACCTCCCCGTCGTGCGCGAGCTCGAACGGTGTCCCGTCGACGGTGTAGGTCCCGAGGAACCCGCTCACGGGCACCTGGCCCGTCGACGAGGTGCGGGAGGTCGTCGGCGCCAGCCACCACTCGTCCTTGACCAGCCGGCGCAGCACGTCGTATGCGGGCTTGGGTGTCCCGTCGGCGCGGACGAGCCCGGCGGGAGCGCCGAGCCATGCACCGTCGTCGGAGATCCCCCAGTACGTCGCCGCCTGCACGGCCGGGTGCCCGACGAGGGTCCGGTAGTGCCGCTCGATCTCGTCGGCCTGCCGCGCCTCACCCTCGGGGGTGGACGGCCACGACGTGACCTGGTGGTCGTTGAGGTCCTCGATGTGCGCGGGCATGAGCTCGCCGGACAGCAGGGTCGTCTCGGTCAGGTGCAGCGGCAGCCCGAAGCGCGCGAACCGGTCGAGGGTGGCCAGCGTCTTCTCCTCGCCCCAGTAGCCCTGGTGCATGTGGCTCTGCAGCCCGATCGCGTCGACCTGGATGCCCGCCGCCAGGACACCCTCGATCAGGCACTCGAACGCGGTCGACATGTCGAAGTCGTTGAGCAGCAGGGTGGCCGTCGGGTTGGTCTGGCGGGCGGCGTCGAACGCCAGCCGGACGGTCGGGATGCGCCCGCGGTCCCACGCCAGGCGGGTCAGTCCGTTGGGCTCCTTGTCGAACACCGGCATGATCACGACCTCGTTGATCACGTCCCAGGTGTCGATCACGCCGGCGAAGTCGGCGACCTCGCGACGGATGCGTGCGTCCTGGACGTCCGCGATCTCGTCGGTGGTCAGGTCGAGCAACCAGGGCGCGGCCACGGTGTGCCAGGCGAGCGGGTGACCCTTGACCGCGACGCCGCGGTCCGCGAACCAACGCGCTGCCGTGAGCAGCCGGGCCGTGTCGGGTCGGCCGCGCACAGGTTCGAAGCGGCCCCAGTAGAACGGGAGGGTGGCGGCGTTGAACACGTCGAGCCAGAGGTCGGCGAGCGCGGCGGCGGACCCGACCGGCGCCCCGCCGAACGCGGGCGGCTCGGCGGCCGCGCCCTCGCCGTTGGCGAGCGCGACGAAGTCGAAGCCGATGTTGCCGAACAGGAACGCGTGCCGTTCCTGTTCGACGACGACCTCGGTGTCCGCGAGGGGACGTCCGTGGGCATCGAGGACCGTGACGACGGCGTCGGCGCGTCGGTGCTGCGGAGTGGGCATCGGACCAGCCTGCCACGGTCGATATCGTTATCGGTCGGCCGCCACGCCGGTCTCCAGCTCGACGGCGGGGATCGCGCTCCGGCGCGCCGCCCGTCCCCCGAGCACCGCGGCCGTCGCGCCGAGCAGAGCCACGACGGGGACGACGAGGAACGCCCGGTGCGTCCCGACGGCGTCGGACAGCGCGCCGAGCGCGAACGGTGCGACGCCGATGGCCAGCCCGCCCGCGAGCGTCGCGCGCGCCTGGGTCGCGTCCGCGCGGCCCGGTGCCGTGGCCAGCAGGAGCGCGACCGACAGCGGGTACTGCGCGCCGTACCCGAGCCCGGCGACGAAGAGGCCGGCGATGGCGACCGGCGGGGTGGTCGCGGTCCACAGGATCGCCCAGCCGCCGATGGCGACGACGAACGCGACGGCCAGCAGCATCACCGGCGCGACCCGCAGCGACAGGGGTCCGACGACGAACCGGATCACCGACATCCCGGCCACCAGGCCCGCGGTCGTCGCCGCCGCGATGCCGGGGCCTGCACCGGTGCGCTCGAGCACGAGGCCGGTCGCCCAGTAGGTCGTGGCGAACTCCATCGCGATGGCGGCGACCATCGTCGCGAGGAAGCACCAGCCCGGCACCGTGGTGCGCGCGGGGACCACGCGGGCGGCGGTCGCGTCGGGGACGTGCGGAGGCGTCATCGCACCGCCGACCGGGATGCGCGACACGATGATCGCGGAGACGAGGGCGAGCACGACGGTCACCGCCACGGCCGGCCGCCAGCCCCAGCCGATGGCCACGCAGACGCCGACGGTCAGCGGCCCGACGAGCCCGACCGACGAACCGATCCCGTTGCCCTCGGTGAGCGCCGCCGACGCCTTGCTCCCGTGCCGCAGGGCGACCCCGGCCTGTGCGGCGCTGATCGCGATGTTGCCCCCGAGCGCCAGTACCACCATCGCGGGCAGGCTCCACGCCAGCGACGGGGCCATGACCAGGCCGGACGCCCCGACGGCGATGAGCCCGCAGGCGACCAGGATCGCGCTCCGCCGGCCGTGACTGCGCACGATCCGCGGCGTCAGGAACGCCGCGAGGATGCCTCCGGCGGCCATGGCGGTGCCGTGCAGCCCGGCCTGCGCGTCGCTGATGCCGAGCTCGTCCGCGAGCAGCGGCACGCTCGGGTTGAAGCTGTACAGCAGCCAGCCCCACACCACGAAGCTCCCGTAGAACGCGACCGTCATCCGGTCGCGGGGGAACCCGGTGGTCGTGGGGCTGGACATGGGCCGACAGTACGGCGCCGATCTGCCGGGTCAGTCCACCGGCGCGACCGCCGCGGCGAACTGGCTGGCGTACAGCCGCGCGTACGCGCCGCCCGCGGCGAGCAGCTCGTCGTGCGACCCCTGCTCCACGATCGCGCCGTCCTCCATGACCAGGATCGTGTCGGCGTCACGGATGGTGGACAGCCGGTGGGCGATGACGAACGACGTCCGGCCGTGGCGCAGCGCGTTCATGGCGTGCTGGACCAGGACCTCGGTGCGGGTGTCCACCGACGACGTCGCCTCGTCGAGGATGAGGATGGCCGGGTCGGCCAGGAACGCGCGGGCGATGGTGAGCAGCTGCTTCTCCCCCGCCGAGACGTTGGCGCCCTCGTCGTCGACCACGGTGTCGTAGCCGTCGGGCAGGGTGCGCACGAACCGGTCGACGTGCGTGGCCTCCGCGGCGGCGACGATCTCCTCCTGCGTCGCGCCGGTCGCGCCGTAGGCGATGTTCTCCGCCAGCGTGCCGCCGAACAGCCAGGTGTCCTGCAGCACCATCCCCATCTGGGAGCGCAGCGCGTCCCGCGTGAGGTCGCGGGTGTCGATGCCGTCGAGGGTGATCCGGCCGCCGTCGACCTCGTAGAACCGCATGAGCAGGTTCACCAGCGTCGTCTTGCCGGCACCCGTGGGCCCGACGATCGCGATCGTCTGGCCCGGCTCCGCCACGAGCGACAGGTCCTGGATCAGCGGCTTGTCGGGCGAGTAGCTGAAGGCCACGTGCTCGAACGCCACGCGTCCGCGCGTGGGCTGGACCGGCGGGGTCGCGTCGACCGGGTCGGGCGACTGCTCGTCGGCGTCGAGGAGCTCGAACACGCGCTCCACCGACGCGACGCCGGACTGCAGCAGGTTGGCCATCGACGCGATCTGCGTGATCGGCTGCGTGAACTGCCGGCTGTACTGGATGAACGCCTGCACGTCGCCCAGCGTCATCGTCCCGGACGCCACGCGCAGCCCACCGACGACCGCGACGATGACGTAGTTGAGGTTGGCGACGAAGCCGAGCGCCGGCTGGATGATCCCGGAGATGAACTGCGCCCGGAAGCTGGAGTCGTAGAGCTTCTCGTTGCGCTCCGCGAACACCTCGGCCGCCTCGGCCTGACGACCGAAGACGGTCACCAGCGAGTGGCCGGTGTACATCTCCTCGATGTGGGCGTTGAGCTTGCCGGTCCACGCCCACTGCTCCATGAACTGCGGCCGCGAGCGCTTGGCGATGGCCCCGGCGATGGCGATGGACAGCGGGACGGTGACCAGCGCGATCACCGCGAGCAGCGGCGAGATGACGAACATCATCACCAGCACGCCGACCACCGTGAGCACGGAGGTGATGAGCTGCGAGAGCGTCTGCTGGAGGGTCTGCGCGACGTTGTCGATGTCGTTGGTGACGCGGCTGAGCAGCTCGCCGCGCGGCTGGGAGTCGATGTACTTCAGCGGCAGCCGCGACAGCTTCGCCTCGACGTCCTGCCGCATCGCGTAGACGGTCCGCTGCACGACGACGGCGGTGAGCCGCCCCTGCAGCCAGCCGAACAGGAACGACCCCACGTAGATCGCCAGCACGATCATCAGCAGCTGCCAGAGCTGGTCGAAGTCGATCCCCACCCCGGGGACCGCACCGCTGCCGGCGACGACGTCCGCGAACGTGTCCTGCCCGGCGGCCCGCAGCGCCGTGACGGCCTGGTCCGTGGTGGTGCCGGCCGGGAACGCCTCGCCCAGCTGGGTGCCGATGACGCCGTCGAAGATGATGTTCGTCGCGTCGCCCAGGAGCTTCGGCCCGATCACGGCGAGCACGACCGACGCGATCGCGAGCACGACGATGAGGGCCATCGGCGCCCTCTCCGAACGCATCTCGCGCAGGAACCGCTTGGCGGACCCGCGGAAGTTCATCGACTTCTCGCCGGGCATGCCCATGTTCATCATCGGGCCGGGGCCACGACGGGCCGCCGCCGGAGGAAGCCGCCGGGTCTCGGTGCTCATGCTGCCTCCTCCACGCTGACCTGCGAGTACACGATCTCCTGGTAGGTCTCCGAGGACGCCAGCAGCTCGGCGTGCGTCCCGACGCCGACCACCAGGCCGTCCTCCATCACGACGATGCTGTCGGCGTGCCGGATGGTGGCCACGCGTTGCGCGATGACCAGCACGGTCGCCTCCCGTGTCTCCGGGGCCAGCGCCGCGCGCAGCCGCGAGTCGGTCGCGTAGTCGAGAGCCGAGAACGAGTCGTCGAAGAGGTAGATGTTCGGCCGCCTGACCAGCGCCCTCGCGATGGCCAGACGTTGGCGCTGGCCGCCGGACACGTTGGTGCCACCCTGCGCGATCGGCGCGTCCAGACCCTCGTCGAGCGCCTCGACGAAGTCCCGTGCCTGGGCCACCTCGAGCGCGTGCCAGAGCTCCTCGTCGGTCGCACCCGTCCGCCCGTACTCGAGGTTGGACCGCACGGTGCCGGCGAACAGGTAGGGCTTCTGCGGGACGAGCCCGATCTGGCCCCACAGCTGGTCCGGGCTGAGGTGTCGCACGTCGACGCCGTCGATGAGGACCTCGCCGCCCGTCACGTCGAACAGCCGCGGGACGAGGTTGAGCAGGGTCGTCTTGCCCGCACCCGTCGAGCCGATGATCGCGGTCGTCCTCCCCGGCTCGGCCACCAGGTCGACGCCGTGCAGGACCGCCCGCTCCGCGCCCGGGTAGCGGAACTCCACCCCGCGCAGCTCCAGCAGGCCTGGTCGCGAGTCCGCTCCGGTCCGCAGCTGGGCGGGCTGGTCGGGCGGGACGACGGAGGTCCGGGTGTCCAGCACCTCACCGATGCGCTCGGAGGACACGACGGCCCTCGGGACCATGACGAACATCATCGTCGACATCATGACCGCCATGAGGATGTAGGCGATGTAGGAGAGGAACGCGGTGAGCTGACCGATCATCAGGGCGCCCGCGTCGATGCGCTGGGCACCGAACCACAGCACGGCCACCGTCGTCGCGTTCAGCACGAGCATGACCATGGGGAACATCAGCGCCATGAGCTTGCCCACCCGCAGCGAGGTGTCGTACAGGTCGGTGTTGGTGGCGGCGAACCGCTCGGACTCGCGGCGCTCGCGCACGAACGCGCGGACCACGCGCACGCCGGCGATCTGCTCGCGCAGCACCCGGTTGATGGCGTCGATCCGCTTCTGCATGGACCGGAAGTACGGGATCATCCGCGTCACGATCAGGCCGACGACGATGGCGAGCACCGGCACGGAGACCAGCAGCACGGCGGAGAGCCCGACGTCCTCGCGCATCGCCATGATGACGCCGCCGACCAGCAGGATCGGCGCCATGATCATCATGGTGAACGTCAGCAGCACCACCATCTGCACCTGCTGCACGTCGTTCGTCGTGCGCGTGATCAGCGTCGGCGCACCGAAGGTGGCGACCTCCTGCGCGGAGAACGTCTGCACGTGCCCGAACAGCCGCTTGCGCACGTCGCGCCCGAACGCCATCGCCGTCTTCGCGCCGAAGTAGACGGCCACCACGGCGGCGAGCACCTGCACGAGGCTGACGCCGAGCATGATGCCGCCGAGCCGCATGATCTCCGCGGTGTCGCCCTTCGCCACGCCGTCGTCGATGATCCGCGCGTTCAGGCTGGGCAGGAACAGCGTCGCGATCGTCTGCACCAGCTGCAGCACGATCACGGCGACGACGGCGCCCTGATAGGGCTTGAGGTGCTCCTTGAGCAGGGTGATCAGCACGGCCCGCTCCTTTCGTTCAGGACGCCGTGCAGGACGAGGTCGGCCAGCCGCTCGGGATCGGGCGGCGAGGTCTCGAGGCCGCGGCGCCGAGCGTCGACGGACCGCATGGTGGCGCCCATGAGCACCGTGGTGAGGAGGTCGATCACCTCGTCGAGGGGCAGCCGCAGCCGGTCGGCGTCGGGCTCCAGCAGCCAGGTGATGGTGGCGTTCACGGCCGCGGTGCCGGCCTGCTGACGTGTCCCCCACATCCGCATGGCTGCCTCGCGGTGCTCGGCGGTCGGCCCGGGCTCGAGCCGGCTGATCTCGTGCAGCAGCCCCATCCAGCGCATCGACTCGCCGACGCGCGCGAGGCCCTGCGCCAGGACGGCGGCCACGCGCTCGCGCAGCGGGAGCTCCCGGTCGATGGCCGCGAGCTCGGGCACCGAGTCCGCGGGGTCGACGGCTGCGAGCACCGCCTCCCGGACGAGCGTCACCTTGTCGGTGAACACCCGGAAGAGCGTGCCCTCCGCGACACCGGCGGCCTCGGCCAGCTCGCGGGAGGTGACGGCGGCGCCGCGCTCGAGCAGGACCGGGCGGACCGCGAGCAGGATCGCCGCGCGACGTTCGTCGGGCGGCAGCGGGGTGGCCCGGCCGCGAGCCGGACCGGCGATGGTCTCCATCCGCCGAATGTAACTGAGTGAGCACTCACTCCGTCCACCATGTTCGCTGTGAGCGAACATGGTGAAGGGCCGGATCCCTCGTCGGGGTCCGGCCCTTCGGTCAGGCGGGCGGGGCGTCCTCCGGCGGCGGCTCCGGCGACCGCGCCGGCACCGCTCCCCCACCGGGCCGCTGGCCCAGCTCCACGGACGGGTCGAACGGCAGCCCGCTGAGCGTGCCGGAGCTCGTCGCGTCCGCGGTCGCCGCCGCCGACTCGCGCCGCGCCTCGGCCAGCGCCTCCGCCGGGTCCGTCAGCGTCGTGGGCGGCAGGTCGTCACCCAGCGGTGACGTGCCGGCGGCTCGGCCGGAGTCCGGCACGCTGCCGTCGTCGGTGACCGGTCCGCCGAACCCCTTGGCGAACACGCCCAGCGCGCTGGTCAGCTCGGACGGCAGGAACCACATCTTGTTCGACGGGCTCGCCGCGATCTTCGGCAGCGTCTGCAGGTACTGGTACGCCAGCAGCTTCGGGTCGGCGTCACCGCGGTGCACCGCGTCGAAGACCTGCAGGATCGCGCGCGCCTCACCCTCGGCCGTCAGGATCGCCGCCTGGGCGCCACCCTCGGCCCGCAGGATCGCCGCCTGCTTCTCGCCCTCCGCCGTGAGGATCTGCGACTGCTTGAAGCCCTCGGCCGTGAGGATGGCCGCACGACGGTCACGCTCGGCGCGCATCTGCTGCTCCATCGAGCCCTTGATGCTGTCCGGCGGATCGATCGACTTGAGCTCGACGCGGTTCACGCGCACGCCCCAGCGCCCGGTCGCCTCGTCGAGCACGCCACGGAGCTGACCGTTGATCTGGTCACGGCTGGTCAGCGTCTGCTCGAGGTCCATCGACCCGACGACGTTGCGCAGGGTGGTCACCGTGAGCTGCTCGATGCCCTGGATGTAGTTGGCGATCTCGTAGACCGCCGACTTCGGCTCCGTCACCTGGAAGTAGATCACCGTGTCGATGCTCACCACGAGGTTGTCGGACGTGATCACCGGCTGCGGCGGGAACGACACCACCTGCTCGCGCAGGTCGACGCCGGCGCGCACGCGGTCGACGAACGGGATCAGCAGGTGCAGGCCGGCGTCCAGCGTGCGGGAGTAGCGCCCGAGGCGTTCGACGATGATCGCGACGGCCTGCGGGACGATCTTGACCGCCCGGACGAGCGCGATGACGACGAACAGCAGCACCAGTCCCAGCACGATGAAGAGGGCGATCTGCCCACCGTTCGGGTCGTCCATGG
The DNA here is from genome assembly GCF_001426705.1 of Cellulomonas sp. Root485. Lineage (GTDB taxonomy): Bacteria > Actinomycetota > Actinomycetes > Actinomycetales > Cellulomonadaceae > Cellulomonas. Next base: position 1,860,533 of record NZ_LMFC01000001.1, read on the forward strand.
ATCCTCCAGGAGTCGAGCGCGGGCGAGGTGCCCGCGCGACGTACGAGACGGTGGGGTCAGAGCCCGGGCACCGGTGCGACGACCGCCGTGGCGCCCTCGATCCGCGTCACGCGGACCTCCGTGCCGGGCGGGATCGTCTGGACGGCGTCCACCCGGGCGCTCCACACCTCACCGGCGAGCTTGACGCGACCACCCTCGCCGGTGACCGTCGAGACCACCACGGCCTCGCGGCCGACCAGCGCCGCGGCGTTGGTCTCCACCAGCGGCATCCGCGCGCGCAGGTGCCGCAGGAGCCACGGGCGCAGCGTGAAGAGCAGCAGCACCGAGGTCAGCGCGGCGACGATGAACTGCACCGGCACCGACGCGCCGAACAGGTAGGCGATTGCGCCGGCGATGGCTCCACCGGCGAACATCGCGAGCACGAGGTCGAGGGAGAGCATCTCGAGGATGCCCAGGACGAGCGCCGCACCGATCCACCACAGCCAGCCCATCGGGCCACTCCCTCGATCGAGCAGGCTCCGACGGCGGACCCTGCGGTCAACCGATCCTAGACGCTTTCTTTGCGAATCTGTGGGCAAACGCTCAGCCCTGGGCGGACGCCGCCCGAGCAGACCAGCGGCCGTCGGTGTGGTCCACCGTCAGCGGCAGGTCGAACGCCCCCGACAGGGTCTCGGCCGTGAGCACCTCGTCGATCGGACCCGCCGCGAACGCCTTCCCTTGGCGCAGCAGCAGGATGTGCGTGAAGCCGGGCGGGATCTCCTCGACGTGGTGCGTGACCAGCACCAGCACCGGTGACTTGTGGTCACCGGCGAGCTCCGCGAGCGCCGCGACGAGCTCCTCGCGACCGCCGAGGTCCAGTCCGGCGGCGGGCTCGTCGAGCAGCAACAGCTCCGGGTCCGTCATGAGCGACCGGGCGATCTGGACGCGCTTGCGCTCACCCTCGCTGAGGGTGCCGAAGTACCGGTCGGACAGGTGGGCCACGCCGAACGCAGCCAGCAGGTCGGTCGCACGTGACTCGTCGAGCGACTCGTACGCCTCCCGCCAGCGACCGGTGACGCCGTAGGCAGCCGTGAGCACGACGTCCCGCACCGTCTCCCCCGCCGGGATCCGGTCCGCCAGCGACGCGCTCGACAGGCCGATGCGCGGGCGCAGCTCGAAGACGTCGACGCGCCCCAGGCGCGAGCCCAGCAGGTCGGCCGTGCCGGTCGTGGGGTGCATCCGGCCGGACGCGACCTGCAGCAGGGTGGTCTTGCCGGCACCGTTGCGGCCGAGCACCACCCACCGCTCGCCGTCCCGGACCGTCCACGTCACCTCGTCCAGGATCGTCGTCGTTCCCCGGCGGATCGTCACGGCCTGCAGGTCGAGCACGTCGGTCATGGGCATGACCCTAACCGGCGATCCCGAGGCGGGCGGGCCGGTCGCCGGTGGGCTGGGTCACGTCCTACCGTGGTCCGGTGGACCTGACCCTCGAGCTGCCGCGCTCGGTGCTGCTCGCCCTGTGGCTGGCCGACGACACGACCGACCGCTCGGTCCTGGTCGGCGCCGTGCAGTCCGACGACGAGCCGCACTCGGTGCAGCGCCGGCCGGCGGCGGACGAGCCGCCGCGCGACGACGTGTCCGACGAGCCGCTCAGCACCCTGCTCGACGCCTGCGACGGGTCGCCCCGCGACGTCGCGACGGTCCTGCCCGTGCCGGGCGACCCGGGGGCGACGCCCGCGTCGGTCAGCTCGGCCGCGACCGACGCCGGCGAGGCGGTCCTGGTGCGGACGCCGCAGGCGTGTCTCGTGGCGGTGCCGGTGGTGCAGCGGTTCGGGTCCGCGCTGGAGCCGGGTCACCTGGTGACCTGGGAGCTGTCGGACGTACCCGACTGGCGGCACGCCGTGCACGCCCAGACGGGGTCCCTGCAGGACGCCGAGCGGGAGCTGCGCCACGGGCTGCTGCAGGCGACGGAGGCGCTCGTGAAGCTGGACATCGCGCGCTGGCGCCCCGACGCGGCCGAGGCGGTCGCCGCCCTGCGTGAGCTCGAGCTGCCCGCGTGGCGCCTGCCGGACTGGCTCGACGGGCGCCGCGTACGCGTGCTGGCCAGCGCGGCGCGGCTGCGGGCGATCGTCGCACTGGCCACGCAGGACGATGGCGCCGCGGTCAACCTGTGGCAGGCCGACCAACGGTCCACCGCGCTGCGCGAGGTCGACCGGATGGCCCGCCGCGCGATGGCCGCGGCGGCGTCACGGCTGACCGCCTAGCGTCCGGCGAGTGCCGCCCGGTAGACCTCGATCGTCCGCTCGGCGATCGCCTCCCACGTGAAGTGGTCCTCGACCCGCCGGCGCGAGGCCAGGCCCCACTGCGCGGTCCGGGCGGTGTTCCCGACCACGTCGGTGAGCGCATCGGCCAGGTCGTGGACGAACGCCTCGGGGTCGACCGGGGTGCCGGTGCCGTCCTGCAGCTGGTCGATCGGCACGAGCCGACCGGTCACGCCGTCGTCGATCACCTCCGGGATGCCGCCGGTGGCGGTCCCCACGACCGGGAGCCCGACCGCCATGGCCTCGAGGTTGACGATGCCGAGGGGCTCGTAGACCGAGGGGCACGCGAAGACCGTGCCGTGCATGAGGACCGCGATGAGCTCGTCGCGCGGGAGCATCTGCTCGATCCAGACCACGCCGGACCGCTTGGCGCGCAGCTGCTCGACCAGCCCCGTGACCTCGGCCATGATCTGCGGCGTGTCCGGCGCCCCGGCGCAGAGCACCACCTGGACGTCGGGCGGCAGCAGCTCGACCGCCCGCAGGAAGTAGGGCAGACCCTTCTGCCGGGTGATGCGGCCGACGAACACGACGCTCGGGCGGGACGGGTCGATGCCGAGCCGGCGCACGGTGGCCCCCGCGGCGGCCACGGCCTCGTCGCTGGTCGGGCGCTGCCACTGGTCGAGGTCGATGCCGTTGTGCACCACCTTGACCAGCGCCGGGTCGACCTTCGGGTAGGCCCGCAGGATGTCCTCGCGCATCCCGCCGCTGACCGCGATGACCGCGGCGGCACCCTCGTACGCGGTCTTCTCGGCCCAGCTGGACAGCGCGTAGCCGCCGCCCAGCTGCTCGGCCTTCCACGGGCGCAGGGGCTCGAGGCTGTGGGCGCTGACCACGTGCGGCAGCCCGTGCAGCAGGCCCGCCAGGTGGCCGCCGAGGTTGGCGTACCACGTGTGCGAGTGCACCAGGTCCGACGCGATCCCGTCGGCCCCGACCGCGCCCACCGCGTCGGCCATCTCCAGGTCGACCCCGAACGTCTGCAGCGCGGCGTTCGCTCCCGCGAGCTCGGTGGGCACCGAGTACCCGAGCACCCCCGGCGCGTCCCGCGGCCCGTCGAAGCAGTGCACGCGCACGTCGATGCTGCGCTCCAGCACGCGGGTCAGCCCCGCGACGTGGACGCCCGCCCCGCCGTAGACGTGCGGCGGGTACTCCCTGGTCAGCAGGTCGACACGCACTTCAACCATCCCCTCGCCGACCGGCACGGACGACCGGTTCTCCCGCCGACACGCTAGCGCCTGAGCGGCCGCACGCCTCGCTGGGACCGCGTCGGGGGCCTAGGGTCGTGCCCATGGCAGCGCCGCGCGTCCTCGCTATCGTCCTCGCAGGTGGGGAGGGCAAACGTCTGATGCCCCTCACCGCCGACCGTGCCAAGCCGGCGGTGCCCTTCGGGGGCCTGTACCGGCTGATCGACTTCGCCCTGTCGAACGTCATCAACTCGCGGTACCTGCACGTCATCGTGCTGACCCAGTACAAGTCGCACAGCCTCGACCGGCACGTGTCCAAGACGTGGCGCATGTCGCCGCTGCTGGGCAACTACGTGGCGGCCGTGCCGGCGCAGCAGCGCGTGGGCAAGCACTGGTACCTGGGCAGCGCCGACGCGATCTACCAGTGCCTGAACATCATCGAGGACGAGCGCCCCGACATCGTGGTCGTGGTCGGCGCCGACCACGTGTACCGCATGGACTTCTCCCAGATGGTCGACGCCCACATCGCCTCGGGCGCCGAGTTCACCGTCGCCGCGATCCGCCAGCCGATCGAGGAGGCCGACCAGTTCGGCGTCATCGAGGTCGACCCGACGGACCCCACGCGCATCAAGGCGTTCCTCGAGAAGCCGACCGACCCGGTGGGCCTGGCCGACTCCCCCGGCGAGATCCTCGCGTCGATGGGCAACTACGTCGCCAATGCGGACGCCCTCGTCGCCGCCGTGACCGCGGATGCGGAGAACGTCGGTTCGCGCCATGACATGGGTGGGGACATCGCTCCGTACTTCGTCGAGCGCGGCACCGCCGGCGTCTACGACTTCCTGCGCAACGACGTGCCCGGCTCCACCCCGCGCGACCGCGACTACTGGCGCGACGTCGGGACGATCGACGCGTTCTACGAGGCGAACATCGACCTGATCTCGATCGAGCCGGTGTTCAACCTCTACAACGACGAGTGGCCGCTCTACAGCGGGTACACGAGCCTCGCCCCCGCCAAGTTCATCCACGCGGGCGCGGGCAGGCTCGGCCACGCGGTCGACTCCGTCGTCTCCCCGGGTGTGCTGGTCTCCGGAGCGACCGTGTCCGGGTCGGTGCTCTCCCCGGGCGTCCGGCTGCACTCGTGGGCGCAGGTCACGGACTCGGTGCTGTTCGACGACGTCCACATCGGCCGGTACGCCCAGGTCCACCGGGCGATCATCGACAAGAACGTCGTCGTCCCGGAACGCGTCCGGATCGGCCTCGACCACGACCACGACCGCGCCCGTGGCTTCACCGTCACGGAGTCCGGCATCACGGTCGTCCCGAAGGGGACCGTCATCCCGGAGTGAACGGCCGCGACGCGCGCCGGTCCTGCGGCACTACCCTCACGTCCCGTGAGCACCTACGAGCCCCACCTCGTCGTCATGGACGTCGACTCGACGTTCATCACCGGTGAGGTCGTCGAGCTGCTCGCCGCGCACGCCGGCGCCGAGGTCCTGGTCACCGAGATCACCGAGCGGGCGATGCGCGGCGAGATCGACTTCGCTGCCTCGTTGCACGAGCGCGTCGCGACGCTCGCCGGCCTGCCGGAGTCCGTGCTGGCCGACGTGCTCGCCGCGGTGGAGCCGTCGCCGGGGGCCCGTGAGCTGGTCGCGGAGATGGGCGCCCGCGGATGGCCCGTCGGGCTCGTCTCGGGTGGGTTCATCGAGATCGTCCGTCCGCTGGCCGCGTCCTTCGGCATCACGCTGACCCGCGCGAACGCGCTCGAGGTCGTCGACGGTCACCTCACGGGCAAGGTCCGCGGCCCGGTGATCGACCGCGCAGCCAAGGCGGCGGTGCTGCGCGAGTACGCCGAGTCCGTCGGCATCCCGATGGAGCGCACGATCGCCATCGGCGACGGTGCCAACGACATCGACATGGTCGTCGCCGCCGGGTTCGGGATCGCGTTCAACGCCAAGCCGCTGCTGTGCGAGGCCGCCGACGCGGTGGTGCGCGACCGTCTCGACGCGGTCCTCGACCTGCCGGTCTTCTTGCCGTGACCGCGTTCGTGCCCGGCCTCGAGCTGGCGCGGATGCTCTACGACGTCGTCCGCCCGGTCCTGGCCGAGCGCGGGCTCGCGCACACCGCGGCGCTCGTCGGCCCCGGCTCGGACGTGCTGGGACTCGACGACGCGACGTCGACCGACCACGACTGGGGTCCGCGGCTGCAGGTGCTGCTGTCCCCCGCAGACCATGCCGAGCAGGCCACCGACCTGCACGAGGAGCTGCGCCACCGCCTCCCCACGCAGATCGGAGGCTGGACCAGCCGGGCGGCCCCGGCGGCGTCGGACGGCACCCGTGGTCTCGGCGACGGCACCGCGACCGGCCCGGTGGAGCACCGCGTCGAGATCCTCACGATCGACGACCTCCTGCGCCGGCTCCTCGGCCCGGTCGACCCGCGCGGTCCGATGACCGCCGCCGACTGGCTGGTCGTCCCGCAGCAGCGCCTGCTGTCGCTCACGGCGGGAGCCGTCCTCCACGACGACCTCGGGCTCGAGGCGGTCCGGGAGCGGTTGCGCTACTACCCGCACGATGTCTGGCTCTACCAGCAGGCTGCGGCGTGGACGGCGATCGGTCAGGACGAGCACCTGGCCCCACGCGCCGGGATGGCCGGCGACGACCTGGGGTCGCGCCTCGTCACCGCCCGCGTGTGCCGCACCGGCGTCCAGCTCGCGTTCCTCCAGGAGCGCCGGTACGCGCCCTACGACAAGTGGCTCGGCACCGCGCTCGCGCGGCTCGCGTCGACCGGGCCGTTGCGGTCGGCGCTGGCCGCCGTCCTCGCGGCGTCGGAGTCGGCGGAGCGGCAGCGCAGGCTCGGGGACGTGCTCGTCGAGCTCGTCCGACGGCACAACGCCCTCGGTCTGACCGCACCGGCGCCCGAGCGCACGTCGAGGTTCCACGGCCGCCCGTTCGACGTGGTCGACGGGGCGGCGATCGCCCTCCGGCTCACGCAGACCGTGACCGACCCCGAGGTCCGTCGTCTGGTCGAGCGACCGCTCGTCGGCGGGATCGACCTGGTCACGGCCAGCACGGACCTCGCCGGCGACGTCGGCCGGACCGAGGTCCTGCGCCGCCTCTACTGAGGGACGGCGAGCCTGCGCAGGCCGGCCGTCCCGGCGGCGAGCGTGTCCCAGGCACCCACCTCCAGCAGCGTCCAGCTGGCGGTCGGCACGCCGACCCGGACCCGGTCGAGCGTTGCCGGGTCGGAGTCCGGTCCGGCCAGCAGGACCGCCGCCTGCGACATCGTCGGCTCGTGGCCCACGACGAGCACCGTCCGCACGTCGGCGGGCACCGCCCGCACCAGCTCGACCAGGGCGCTCGACCCCGCGTAGTACAGGTCGTCGAGATACCGGACGTCGGGTTCGGTCCCGAGACCCGAGCGGACGAGGTCCCACGTCTGCCGGGTGCGCACGCTGCTCGAGCAGAGCACGAGGTCGGGTAGGAGGTCGTCCGCGGCCACGGCGGCGCCGACCTTCGCGGACTGCTTGCGACCGACGAGCGACAGCGGGCGCTGGATGTCCGGGAGCGACTCCGGGTGCTCCGCCTTCGCATGGCGCAGCAGCAGGAGTCGCCGGGGGCCGGTCTCGGACGTCACCGGCTCAGCGTCCCACTACCCTGCGGGCTCCGCCCAGGCGCGGGCGTCACAGCCCCATCGCGTGGTAGCCGCCGTCGACGTGCACGATCTCGCCGGTGGTCGCCGGGAACCAGTCGGACAGCAGCGCCGCGACCGCACGGGCCGTCGGCTCCGGGTCGAACGCGTCCCAGCCCAGCGGGGCACGCTCCGGCCAGCCGCCCTCCATGGCCTCGAAGCCGGGGATCGACTTGGCGGCCGTGGTGCGGATCGGCCCGGCGGAGACCAGGTTCACGCGGATGCCGTGCGGGCCGAGGTCGCGGGCCAGGTAGCGCGAGGTCGACTCGAAGGCCGCCTTCGCGACACCCATCCAGTCGTAGACCGGCCACGCGTAGCGGGCGTCGAACGTGAGGCCGACGATCGCGCCGCCGGAGCTCAGCAGCGGCTGCGTGGCGACCGCGAGCGACTTCAGCGAGTACGCGCTGACCTGCAGCGCGGTCGCGACGTCGTCCCACTCGCCGGCCAGGAAGTTGCCGCCCATGACGGACTGCGGCGCGAAGCCGATGGAGTGCACGACACCGTCGAGCGAGTCGAAGCCCGCCTCGCGCACCCGGTCCGCGAGCGCCGCCAGGTCGTCGCCGTCGGTGACGTCGAGCTGGAGGACGGTCGCCTCCTTCGGGAGACGACGCGAGATCGCCTGCGTCAGCCGGAACTGGCGGCCGAACGAGGTGAGGAGCACCTCGGCGCCCTCCTGCTGCGCGAGCCGTGCCACGTGGAAGGCGATGGAGCCGTCCGTGAGGACGCCGGTGACGAGGAGCTTCTTGCCGTCGAGCAGACCCATGAGTGTTCCGTTCTGTGTGTCGCCGTACGAAGTCAGTGTCAGTGGCCCATGCCGAGGCCGCCGTCGACGGGGATGACCGCCCCCGAGATGTAGCCCGCCGCGTCCGACGCGACGAACTCCACGACGCCGGCCACCTCGTCGGGCAGAGCGAACCGGCCGAGCGGGATGGACTCGCGGTACGCCTTCTGCTTGTCCTCGGGCAGCGCGCGCGTCATGTCGGTGTCGATGAACCCGGGTGCGACGACGTTCGCGGTGATCGCGCGTCCGCCGAGCTCGCGGGTGATCGAGCGGGCCATGCCGACGAGCGCCGACTTGGAGGCCGCGTAGTTGACCTGGCCGGCCGACCCGTACAGGCCAACGACCGAGGAGATGAAGATGATGCGTCCGCGGCGCAGCCGGATCATGCCCTTGCTGGCGCGGCGGGCGCAGCGGAAGGCGCCGGTGAGGTTGACGTCGAGGACCTCGGAGAACTCCTCGTCGGTCATCCGCATGAGCAGCTGGTCGCGCGTGACGCCCGCGTTGGCGACGAGCACCTCGACCGGGCCGTGCTCGGCCTCGATCTGCGCGAACGCCGCGTCGACGCTGGCCGTGTCGCGCACGTCGCCGACCACGCCGAGGACCCCGTCCGGCAGGTCGCCGGAGCGGTAGATCGTCGCGACCTTGTCGCCGTTGGCCACGAACCGCTCGGCGATGGCACGCCCGATGCCGCGGTTGGCACCCGTCACCAGGACGCTGCGTGGGCTCACTGTGTTGTCGGAAGTCTCAGGCACGGGACACGACGCTATCCGACGTTTCCGGTGCGTAGCGGCAGGGTCCGCGCCCATGTTCGTCGCGCCGCGTTGTGGGACCCGGACAACACCGGCCCTCAGCGCCACCACAGCCGAGCCGGACTAGAATCACGTGGTGAGCACCATCCGTCGGCGTCCGGACCTCCCCTCGGAGGAGGTCCACAGCATCACCAGCGCACCCGAGCCGCTCACCGACGACCTGGCCCGTCGCCAGAAGCGCTACCTGATCCAGATGGGCATCCGCATCATCTGCTTCGCCGGTGCGGTGCTGTCCTGGGGCCGGATCCCGATGTGGGCGTCCCTGGTGCTCATCATCGCAGCGGTCGTGCTCCCGTACTCCGCGGTGCTGTTCGCCAACGCGGGCCGCGAGCGCCGCGACTCGGACGGGTCGTTCATGACGGCGCGCGAGATCGGTCCCGGCACGGGCGCGCCCCGCGGGCTGTCGTCGTCAGATCGCCCGACCGACGAGCCGGACGGTCGCACGTGAGCCTGTTCGGCCCTGTCCCCGATGCCGTCGACGAGCTCATCTGCAGCAGCCGCGGCTGCCGGGCCGAAGCCACGTACGGTCTGCTCTGGAACAACCCGAAGCTGCACACCCCGGACCGGCGCAAGGTCTGGCTGGCGTGCGACGAGCACCGGGAGCACCTGAGCCAGTTCCTCGACGTGCGCGGGTTCCTGCAGAGCGTGGTCCCCGCGGCGGATCTCGAGTCCGCGCCCCGGTCATGAGCCCCGCGGCTCGCCGCGCCACGGGTCTGGTCCTCGTCGGCGTCGCCCTCGCGGTCGTCTGCACGTTCCTGGGGTTCTGGCAGTGGGGTCGGCACGTGTGGCGCGACGGCGCGATCGCCGTGGTGGAGACCAACTGGTCCGCCGAACCGGTGCCGTTGGACACGGTCCTGCCGACCTCGGACGCGCCGCTGACGGACGACGACCTGTGGCAGCGTGTGACCGTCGTCGGGCACTACGCGAGCGACGGCACGGTCCTCCTGCGCAACCGGCCCGTCAACGGCACCCCCGCGTACCACGTGCTGGTGCCGTTCGTGGTCGAGGACGCGTCCGCCGGGGAAGCCGCCGACCCGACGCAGGCAGGCAGCGTGCTCGTCGTCGACCGGGGCTGGGTCCCGCCGGGGTCCGACGGAAGCGTCGATGTCACCCCGCCGGCCGCGCCGGAGGGCACGATCACGCTCACCGCGCGCCTGCGCCACGACGAGCCGGCGTCGAACCGCGACGCCCCCGCGGGGCAGGTCCAGGCGATCTCCGCCGAGCAGGTCCTGGCCGCCGGCGGTGTCGAGGGCGACACCTACGAGGCGTACGTCGCGATGACCGCGGAGGACCCGTCGGTCGAACCGGTCCCCGGCACCCTCGCCCTGCCGAGCACGGACCCCGGGTCGCACCTGTCGTACGCGTTCCAGTGGTGGACCTTCGCCCTCGGCGGCCTCGTCGCGTTCAGCCTGGCCGCCCGCCGGGAGCTGCAGGACGGGCGCACCGCTGGAGAGGCCGACGTGCCCGCGCCTGCGGCACCACCCGTGACGGTGGACGGCGTCGAGCTGTGGCCGACCCGGGACACGCCACGACCCCGCCCGTCGGCCCCCGACGTCCCGCGACGCCGCGGGGGTCGCGACGAGGACGCGGAGGACGCGCTCATCGACGCCCAGCTGGGCGAGCAGGACAGCCGTTAGGCCAGGGCGATGAGGTCCAGGTACGCCGGGCTCCACAGGTCCTCGTCGCCGTCGGGCAGCAGCAGCACCCGCTCCGGGTCGAGCGCCGCCACGGCACCCTCGTCGTGCGACACGAGGACCACCGCGCCCGCGTAGCCGCGCAGGGCCGCGAGGATCTCCTCGCGCGACGCCGGGTCGAGGTTGTTCGTCGGCTCGTCGAGCAGCAGCACGTTGGCGCTGGACACGACGAGCGACGCGAGCGCGAGGCGCGTCTTCTCGCCCCCGGACAGCACGCGCGCGGGCTTGTCGGCGTCGTCCCCCGAGAAGAGGAACGACCCCAGGACGGAGCGCACCTGGGTCTCGGTGAGGTCGGGCGCGGAGGACTTGAGGTTCTCGACGACCGTCCGCTCCAGGTCGAGGGTCTCGTGCTCCTGCGCGTAGTACCCGAGCTTGAGACCGTGCCCCGGGCGGACCTCGCCCGTGTCGGACTTCTCGACGCCGCCCAGGATGCGCAGCAGGGTGGTCTTGCCGGCGCCGTTGAGGCCGAGCACCACGACCTTGCTCCCCCGGTCGATCGCCAGGTCGACGTCCGTGAAGACCTCCTGCGACCCGTAGGTCTTGGACAGCCCGGCGGCGGTCAGCGGGGTCTTGCCGCAGGCGGCGGGCTCGGGGAACCGCAGTCGCGCGACCTTGTCGGACGCGCGGACGTCCTCGAGCCCGGACAGCAGACGCTCGGCGCGACGCGCCATGTTCTGCGCGGCGACCGTCTTGGTGGCCTTGGCACGCATCTTGTCGGCCTGCGCCATCAGGGCGGAGGCCTTCTTCTCGGCGTTGGCCCGCTCGCGGCGGCGGCGCTTCTCGTCGGTCTCGCGCTGCTGCAGGTACGCGTCCCAGCCGAGGGCGTACTGGTCGAGCTGCGAGCGGTTGGCGTCCAGGTGGAACACCTTGTTCACGACCGCACGCAGCAGGTCGGCGTCGTGGGAGATCACGATGAGCCCGCCCGAGTACGTCTTCAGGTAGTCGCGCAGCCACAGGATCGAGTCGGCGTCGAGGTGGTTCGTCGGCTCGTCGAGGAGGAGCGTCTCCACACCGGAGAACAGGATGCGGGCGAGCTCGACCCGGCGGCGCTGACCACCCGAGAGGGTCCCGATGGTCTGCCCGAGCACGCGCTCGTCGAGGCCGAGGTTCGACGCGATGCGGTGCGCCTCGCTCTCGGCGGCGTACCCGCCGGCCGCGTTGAACCGGGAGTCGAGCCGGGAGTAGCGGTCCATCGCCTTCTCGCGGACGGCGTCGTCCTCGCTGGCCATCGCCGTCTCGGTGGCGCGCATGGCACGCACGACCTCGTCGAGGCCGCGGGCCGACAGCACCCGGTCCATGGCGAGCTGCTCCAGGTCACCCGTGCGAGGGTCCTGCGGCAGGTAGCCGACATCGCCCGAGCGGACGATCTGACCGCCCGTGGGCTGCGTCTCCCCCGCCAGGGTCTTGGTGAGAGTGGTCTTGCCGGCGCCGTTGCGACCGACCAGACCGATCCGGTCGCCGCCCGCGATGCGGAACGACGACTCCTCGAGCAGCACGCGTGCGCCGATGCGCAGCTCGACAGCCTGGGCAGTGATCACTTGACGGTTTCCTCCGAGTTCGCCGCGCTGGCATTGGCCGCGGGCACAAACGCCAGCAAGTCTACTTCCGGCTAGCGTGGCGTTCGGTCGAGCGGGTCCGACGATGCACCCTCCGCCCAGCGGTAACTCCCGCGCACTCGCCACGACGATCAAGGGGTAGCCATGACCAGCGCACCTGACAACGAGACCGCCGCCGCACCCGCCGTCGCACTTCCCGCACCGATCGCCCGCTCGTCCGTCACCACGGACGTCGCGCTCATCTCGACGTTCGCCGCCTTCATCGCGGTGTGCGCGATCCTGCCCGGCATCCCGACCCCGTCGGGCGTGCCGATCACTCTCCAGACGTTCGCGGTGATCCTGGCCGGCCTGGTCCTCGGCTGGCGCCGCGGCGGGCTAGCCGCGCTGCTCTACGTGGTGCTCGGGCTGGCCGGGCTGCCCATCTTCTCTGGCGGCGTCGGCGGGGTCGCGGTCCTCGCCGGACCGTCCGTCGGGTACCTCCTCGCGTTCCCCTTCGCCGCCGCGCTCGCGGGGGTCCTGGCCGGGTGGGCGCTGCGCACCGCCGAGCGGCTGCGGTCGTCGTCCCTCGCCGACCGGCTCACCGCCCGGTACGGCGACGGCGTCGGGCGCGCCCCGTCGGCCTGGCGGTACCCGCTCCTGGTCGTGGCCGGCCTGGGCGCCAGCTTCCTGACGATCCACCCGGCCGGCATCGTCGGGCTCATGGTGCGTCTCGGCATCACCCTGCCTGAGGCCTTCGCCATCGACGTCGTGTACTGGACCGGGGACGTCCTGAAGAACCTCGCCGCCGCCGCCGTCGCCGTCGCCGTCTTCAAGGCGTTCCCCGACATGCTGCGCTCGCGCCGCTGACCTCGATGATCGCGCTCGACGACGTCCTCGTCACGGCCTACAGCCCCGACCCGGCCGGTGGCGCGGACCGCGTCGTCCGGCTGCTCGGGCCGGTGACCCTCGAGCTCGTCGAGCACCGGGTCGCGATCGTCGGCGCCAACGGGTCGGGCAAGTCGACCCTCGCCCGGCTGCTCAACGGCCTCGTCCTGCCGTCGTCCGGGACCGTCCGTGTGAACGGTCTGGACACCGCGCGGGACGGGGCCGCGGTCCGCCGCACGGTCGGGTTCATGTTCACCGACCCCGACGCCCAGCTCGTCATGCCGACGCCGGTCGAGGACGTCGCGCTGTCCCTGCGCCGCCTGCCGATGACCCCGGCGGAGCGGGACGTCGCCGCCCGGGCAGCGCTGGACCGGTTCGGTCTGGCCGACCGGGCGGAGGTTCCCGTGCACGCCCTGTCCGGGGGCCAGCGGCAGCTGCTCGCGTTGGCGTCGGTGCTCGCGACCGAGCCGGCGATCCTCGTGTGCGACGAGCCGACGACTCTCCTCGATCTGCGGTGGCGAGGCGTGGTCGACGCGCTCCTCGCGGACCTGGACCAGCAGGTCGTCGTCGTGACGCACGACCTCGACGCCGCCCTGCAGGCCGACCGCGTGCTCGTCGTCGACGACGGCTCCCTCGTGTTCGACGGCGACTCCGCGCAGGCTGTCGCCCACTACCGCGCGCTGATGCAGGTGCGCGCGTGAGCGGCCCGATCCGGCCGCCATGGGCAGGTCCGCTCGGCCTGTACCACCCCGGCACGACCGTCATACACCGCGCGCCCGCCGGCCTCAAGCTCGCGTTCCTGGCCATGTTCGCGATCGCCGTGGTCGCCGTCCGCGGCCCGGCGTCCGCGCTGGCGTTCCTCGGCATCGCCCTGCTGGCCCAGCTCGTGGCCCGCATCCCGTGGCACCGCACCACCCGCGGTCTGGTCCCCGCACTCGTCACCGCCGCTCTGATCGGCGCCTACCAGTGGTGGGCGCGCGGGTGGGCGACCGCCCTGGAGGTCTCCGTCGACCTCGTCGCGCTCGTCCTGCTCGGCGCCGTCGTCACGGCTACCACGCGCGCGGACACCCTGCTCGACGCCCTCGCCCGGCTGGCCCGACCGCTGCGGCACGTCGGCCTGTCCCCCGATGTCGTCGCGCTGTCGGTCGGCCTGTTCCTGCGCACCATCCCGGTCCTGGCGCGGATGTCGCTGGAGACCCGTGACGCCGCCCGCGCCCGGGGGCTCGACCGCGAGCCGCGCGCGATCCTCGTGCCTGCCGCCGTGCGGATGGTCGCGCACGCCCGGGCCACCGGCGACGCCCTCGCGGCCCGGGGACTGGGCGAAAACTGACGTTCGACGCGCGCGCACGCCGCCGCGCCGCTACGGTTCCCCGGTGACATTCCAGGAGGGTGGCAGCTTCGGCGGTGGCCGCGTCCGCAAGGGCGGCGGCGGCAAGGTCGCGGCCGGCGGCGGTGCCGTCGGACTGCTCGTCCTCGCGATCTACCTGTTCACCGGTGTCGACCTCTCCGGCAGCACCGGGGCGGTCCAGGACCCCGGAGGCCAGACCAGCGAGACCGTCGGCGCGTGCACCGCGGAGCAGGCGAACACGGACCGCAACTGCCTCTACAGCGCGACCCTCGACTCGCTCGACACGTACTGGAGCGCGACCCTGTCGGCTGCCGGCGGTCAGTTCAGCCAGCCGGACGCCGTGACGTTCACGGACGCCGTGGCCACCGGCTGCGGCAACGCGTCGAGCTCCACAGGTCCGTTCTACTGCCCGCCCGACGCCACGATCTACGTCGACGTCTCGTTCTTCGACCAGCTCGCCCAGCTCGGCGCCGAGGACGGCCCGCTGGCCGAGCAGTACGTCATCGCCCACGAGTACGGCCACCACATCCAGAACATCACCGGCGTCATGGACCAGGCGAACCGCCAGGGCACAGGCGCGGACTCCGACTCGGTGCGGGTGGAGCTGCAGGCCGACTGCTACGCCGGCATGTGGGCCGGGGCGGCCGCGAGCACCGTGGACCCGGACACCGGGGTGACCTACCTCGAGCCGATCACCCAGGAGCAGCTCCAGAACGCGCTCGCCGCAGCGGCCGCTGTCGGGGACGACAACATCCAGGAGCAGTCCGGCGGCAGCGTGAACCAGGACTCGTGGACGCACGGCTCCAGCGAGCAGCGTGAGCGCTGGTTCACCACCGGCTACGAACAGGGCACCCTCGAGGCCTGCGACACGTTCGCCACCGACCAGCTCTGATCGCGCGTCGTCACGCAGCAGGCGACCGCCGGTAGAGTCACGCCCCGATCTCGACCACACGACGATGGGGCGGACCCGTGCACTTCAGCCGACGCGCGAAGGTCTGGCTCGCCGTCGGGTACGGGCTGTTCATCGCCGGCTTCATGGGCGTGGCGCACTGGCAGGGCTGGACGGCCCTGACCGACGGTCCCCGGCCGATGGGCATCTGGATCCCCGCCGTGGTCTACGTGATGGTCGTCCTGGCGATCGGGTTCCTCCGAGAGGCACCACAGCGCGGCGGTCCCGGGACGATCCAGGTCGATCGACCGGCCCCCTCCCCGACCGACGACCCGACGCCGTAGGGCCGCCGCCCGACCTCGACTACCGGGCCGCCCGGATCCGGGCTCGCGCTGCCTTCGCCGCTCTGCGCGACGCCACTGCGCCCGACCAGCTGCGGCAGGACTCGATGTCCGCGATGACGCCAGTCGACTCCAGGGCCAGGATCCTGAGCCGTTGGGCATAGCCGTACTGCTCGAAGGTCTGTGACACGGCCCGGACCCACCAGCGCGGCGGCTTCTCCGGTGCCAGCTCCCCGAGCGTCCCGCCGACGTCCGAGGGGCCGAGGCCGAGCAGGTAGGTGAGGAAGCGTCCGCGATAGGTGTACAGGGTGGTCGGACCACCGAAGAGGTCTGTGGTGACCAGCAGGACGCTGCTCCACCGACGCACGACGAGTCGCCTGTGGTCGAACGTCGAGGTGACGCTCGCCTGGAAGACGCCCGACAGCGCGTAGTCGTGACGAGTCCCGTCCTCTGTCACCGCCGTGATGTGCGTCGGCGTGACCGTGACGGACGTCGGTCCGAAGCGTTCGCGGCCGACGTAGAAGACCCCGTCGTCCGCATGCGCGAACAGCGAGCTGGCTGAGGGCATGGCCGTCCTTCGTGGTGCCTCGAGACTGGGCAGCACTGTAGTGAGAGTCGGCCCGGACAGTCGCGCGCCGCCCCTGTCCGTTGGAGCACCGCCGTCCGGCGCAGGCGAAGGCCCTGGTCAGCGTGCTGACCAGGGCCTTCGGGACGGGTTGCCTCAGATGTTGAAGCCGAGGGCGCGCATCTGCTCGCGGCCGTCGGGCGTGATCTTCTCCGGGCCCCACGGCGGCATCCACACCCAGTTGATGCGGAAGCCGTCGACGATGCCGTCAAGGGCGGACGCCGACTGGTCCTCGATGACGTCGGTCAGCGGGCAGGCCGCGGACGTCAGAGTCATGTCGATGATCGCGGTGTTCGTCTGGTCGATGACGACGCCGTAGATCAGGCCGAGGTCGACGACGTTGATGCCGAGCTCGGGGTCGATGACGTCGCGGAGGGCTTCCTCGACGTCGGCCACCGTGGTCGGTGCGGGTGTGTCCGTGCTCATGAGCTCTCCCGTGCGCCGGTCTTGATGAGTGCGTCGGTCAGCGCCGCCCAGCCGAGCAGGGCGCACTTGATCCGCGCGGGGTACTTGGCGACGCCCGTGAAGGCGGTCGCGTCGCCGAGGGTCTCCTCGGCGTCGTCGT
Source organism: Cellulomonas sp. Root485 (assembly GCF_001426705.1). Taxonomy (GTDB): domain Bacteria; phylum Actinomycetota; class Actinomycetes; order Actinomycetales; family Cellulomonadaceae; genus Cellulomonas. The sequence continues at coordinate 1,877,170 of NZ_LMFC01000001.1, forward strand.
CGAGGCCCGCGCCGCGCGTCTGCATGAGCGCGCGGAACGTGCCGCCGATCTCGTCGACGGTGGCGAGGTCGTTGCCGACCACCAGGTCGTGCAGGACCGAGACGGAGGCCTGCGAGATGCTGCAGCCCTGCCCGTCCCAGCGCACGTCACGGACGACACCTGTCTCGTCGAGATCGACCTGGAGGGTCACCTCGTCGCCGCACGTGGGGTTCACCTGGTGCGACTCCCCGGTGTGCAGGTGCAGGTCACCGGCCACGCCCAGTCCCTTGCCGTGCGGGAACTTCGCGTGGTCGAGGATGACCTGCTGGTACAGCTGCTCCATCGATCCCGTGCTCATGACACCTCCAGACCGAAGAACGCCCGGACCCCCGTCAGTGCTTCCCGGAAGACCTCGATCTCCTCGTCGGTCGTGTAGACCGCGGCGCTGGCGCGCGTGGTCGACGCTACGCCGAACCGGCGGTGCAGCGGCTGCGCGCAGTGGTGGCCCACCCGCACGGCCACGCCGGCGTCGTCGAGCACCTGGCCCACGTCGTGCGCGTGCACGCCGTCGACGACGAACGAGACGGTCGCGAGGCGGTCACGGGTGTCGGTCGGGCCGATCACCCGGACCCCGGGCACCGACGCGACCGCGTCGAGCAGCAGCCCGGCGAGGTGCGCCTCGTGCGCGGCGACCGCGTCCATGCCGAGCTCGTGGAGGTACGACGCCGCGGCGCCCATCCCGACGGCCTGCGACACCATCTGCGTGCCGGCCTCGAACCGCTGCGGCGGCGGCGCGTAGGTCGTCGACTCCATGGTGACGACCTCGACCATCGACCCGCCGGTGGTCACCGGAGGCATGGCCTCGAGCAGCTCGCGCCGCCCGTACAGCGCCCCGACGCCCGTGGGGCCGAGCATCTTGTGCCCCGAGAACGCTGCGAAGTCGACGCCCAGGGCAGTCAGGTCCACCGGGAGGTGCGGGACCGACTGGCAGGCGTCCAGCACCGTCAGAGCACCCACTGCGCGGGCCCGCTCGACGAATGCGGACACCGGCGTGATGGCGCCGGTCACGTTGGACGCGTGCGTGAACGCGAGCACCTTGGTGCGGTCCGTGACGACCGTGTCCAGCTCGTCGACGCGGATGCGCCCGTCGTCGTCCACGCCGAGCCACCGCAAGGACGCCCCCGTGCGGATCGCGAGCTCCTGCCACGGCACGAGGTTCGCGTGGTGCTCCGCCTCGGTCACGACGATCTCGTCACCGGGGCCGAGGGCGAACTGCCGAGCGGCCGCTCCCCCGCGCCCGAGCGACGCGTTCGACATCGCGTACGCGACCAGGTTGATCCCGGCCGTCGCGTTCGACGTCCACACCAGCGACCCCGGTGACACCCCGACGAACGACGCGACCCGGTCCCGGGCGTCCTCGAACGCCTCGGTGGCCTCCTCGGCGAGCTGGTGCGCGCCTCGGTGCACGGCGGCGTTGCGCTGCGCGTAGAAGTCCTGCTCGGCGTCGAGGACGACCTCGGGCTTCTGCGAGGTGGCCCCCGAGTCGAGGTACACCAGCGGCCGCCCGCCGCGCAGGGTCCGTGCGAGCAGCGGGAAGTCCGCGCGCACGGCCGCGAGCTCGGTCGCGTCGAGCGTCCGTGCCGGGGTGTCGAGGGTGCTGGTCACGAGAGGCCTCTCAGAGAACCGTCGTGCTCGTCAGGAAGCGGTCGTAGCCCTCGTTCTCGAGGCGGTCGGCCAGCTCCGGCCCGCCCTCCTCGGCGATCTTGCCGTCGACGAAGACGTGCACGAAGTCCGGCGTGATGTACCGCAGGATGCGCGTGTAGTGCGTGATGAGCAGGACGCCCACGTCGCCGCCGGCCTTGACGCGGTTCACGCCCTCGGACACGACGCGCAGCGCGTCGACGTCGAGGCCGGAGTCCGTCTCGTCGAGGATCGCGAAGCGCGGCTTGAGGAGCTCCATCTGGAGGATCTCGTGGCGCTTCTTCTCGCCGCCGGAGAAGCCCTCGTTGACCGAGCGCTCGGCGAACGTCGGGTCCATGCGCAGGTTGTCCATGGCGGTGCGGACATCCTTGACCCACGAGCGCAGCGGCGGCGCGGAACCGTCGATGGCCGTCTTGGCGGTGCGCAGGAAGTTCGACACGCTGACGCCGGGGACCTCGACCGGGTACTGCATGGCGAGGAAGAGACCCGCACGGGCGCGCTCGTCGACGGTCAGGGCGAGGACGTCCTGGCCGTCGAGCGTCACGGAGCCCGAGGTGATCTGGTACTTCGGGTGGCCGGCCAGCGAGTAGGCCAGCGTCGACTTGCCGGAGCCGTTCGGGCCCATGATGGCGTGGGTCTCGCCGCTGGCGACGGTCAGGTCGACGCCGCGCAGGATGGGCTTGGCGCCCTCCTTCGTCTCGACGCTGACGTGCAGGTCGCGGATCTCCAGGGTGGACATGCTGTTCCTTCCAGGGCAGTTCAGAGAGTCAGTTCAGAGCGGGGCGTCGACGTCGACCAGCACGCGCTGGCCGTCGACGGTCACGGGGTAGACGGGGACGGGCTGGACGGCGGGCGGCCCGGTGGGCTTGCCGGTGCGCAGGTCGAACCGGGAGCCGTGGAGCCAGCACTCGATCGTGCAGTCCTCCACCTCGCCGTCCGACAGCGAGACGGCGCCGTGCGAGCAGATGTCGCTGATGGCGTGCAGCTCACCGGCGGAGTCGCGCACCAGCGCGACCTCGACCGTGCCGTGCTCGGCCTCCAGCTCGACGCGGAACGTGCCCTCGACGGGCACGTCCTCGTCGTAGCAGGCCAGCTGGGCGCTCATGCACGCTCCGTCGTGAGAGACACCTCGGAACCCTCGACGTGGCCGCCTTCCGAGAGCGAGTCGAGCACGCTCATCGACTTCTCGAGCTCGCGCTCGATCGCGCCGATGAGCCGCTCCTCGATGTCGGGCACGCCGATCTCGTGGATGAGCTCGGCGAAGAAGCCGCGCACCACGAGCCGACGTGCGTCGGACTCCGGGATGCCGCGGGCGCGCAGGTAGAAGAGCTGCTCGTCGTCGAACCGGCCGGTCGCGCTCGCGTGGCCCGCACCCTCGATGAGACCGGTCTCGATCTCGAGGTTCGGCACCGAGTCGGCGCGCGCGCCGTCGGACAGGACCAGGTTGCGGTTGAGCTCGTACGTGTCGGTGCCCTCGGCGGCCGCGCGGATGAGCACGTCACCGACCCACACCGTGTGCGCACCCTCGCCCTGCAGCGCGCCCTTGTACGTGACGCGCGAGATGCAGTTGGGCACCGCGTGGTCGACGAAGAGGCGCTGCTCCTGGTGCTGGCCCGCGTCGGCGAAGTACAGCCCGAGCATCTTCACGGACGCACCCTCGCCGACGAACTCGGCGTCGGGCGTGATCCGCACGACGTCGCCGCCGAGCGTCACCGCGATGTGCTTGACGGTCGCGTCGCGGCCGATGCGCAGCCGGTGCGAGGAGGCGTGCACCGAGCCCTCGGCCCAGTCGTGCACCGTGACGACCGTCAGGTGCGCACCCTCGTCGGCGACGATCTCGACCGTCTCGGTGAGCGCGGCGTGGCCGATGTGGTCGATGACGACGACGGCCTGCGACAGCGCCTCGGCGTGCACCAGCAGGTGCGTCGCGCTCGGCTCGAGCGCCGCCTCGTGCGTACCGGCACCCTCGACGCCCTCGATGCGGATGGACGTCACCTCGGAGGCGACGGCCTCCTTCGGGATCGTGACGATCGTGGCCCGCGGGAACGAGGCCCACGCGACGGCCGCGGTCCGGTCGCCGGGCTTGCCGGCCTTCCCGAGCCGCACGTCGTCGCGCTCGACGATCTCGACCTGCACCTCGGGCGCCTCGACGACCGTCGTCAGCACGCCGTGGCCGTCCAGGACGCCCTCGGTGCCTGCGGCGAAGAGCGGCGCGAGCCGGGCGACCGGCGCGAAGCGCCACTCCTCCTCGCGGCCGTGCGGCACCGGGAAGTCGGCGACGTCGAAGGACGTGGGGCGCGATGCGCGGGAGGCCTCGGGCAGAGGTCCGACCCCGTGCGAGTGGCTCCCGTCGGCCGTGGCCTTGCTGTGGTCGGTCGACAGGAGAGAACCCGTGGTGGGCCCAGTGGTGGTCGTCATCAGCCGACGGCCCCTTCCATCTGCAGCTCGATGAGGCGGTTCAGCTCGAGGGCGTACTCCATGGGCAGCTCCCGCGCGATGGGCTCGACGAACCCGCGCACGATCATCGCCATGGCCTCGGTCTCGGCCATGCCTCGGGACATCAGGTAGAACAACTGGTCCTCGCTCACGCGCGACACGGTCGCCTCGTGGCCCATCGACACGTCGTCCTCGCGGACGTCCACGTACGGGTACGTGTCGGAGCGGGAGATCTGGTCGACCAGGAGGGCGTCGCACAGCACGTTCGACGCGGAGTGGTGGGCGCCCTCGAGCACCTGCACCAGACCGCGGTAGGACGTGCGGCCACCGCCGCGCGCGACCGACTTGGAGACGATCGAGCTGGAGGTGTGCGGCGCCGCGTGCACCATCTTCGCGCCGGCGTCCTGGTGCTGGCCCGCACCGGCGAAGGCGATGGACAGCGTCTCGCCGCGCGCGTGCTCGCCGAGCAGGTAGATGGCCGGGTACTTCATGGTCACCTTGGAGCCGATGTTGCCGTCGACCCACTCCATGGTGGCGCCCTCGGCCGCGGTCGCCCGCTTGGTGACGAGGTTGTACACGTTGTTCGACCAGTTCTGGATGGTCGTGTACCGGACGCGGGCATTCTTCTTGACGATGATCTCGACCACCGCGGAGTGCAGCGAGTCGCTCGAGTACACCGGAGCTGTACAACCCTCGACGTAGTGCACGTACGAGCCCTCGTCGGCGATGATCAGCGTCCGCTCGAACTGGCCCATGTTCTCGGTGTTGATCCGGAAGTAGGCCTGCAGCGGGATCTCGACGTGCACGCCCGGCGGGACGTAGACGAACGAGCCGCCCGACCAGACGGCCGTGTTGAGCGACGCGAACTTGTTGTCCCCGGGCGGGATGACCGAGCCGAAGTACTGCTCGAAGATCTCCGGGTGCTCACGCAGCGCGGTGTCGGTGTCGAGGAAGATGACGCCCTGCTCCTCGAGCGACTCCTGGATCTGGTGGTAGACAACCTCGGACTCGTACTGCGCGGCGACACCGGCGACGAGACGCTGCTTCTCGGCCTCCGGGATGCCCAGGCGGTCGTACGTGTTCTTGATGTCGTCCGGCAGGTCCTCCCAGCTGGTGGCCTGCTTCTCCGTCGAGCGCACGAAGTACTTGATGTTGTCGAAGTCGATGCCCGACAGGTCCGAGCCCCACCAGGGCATGGGCTTCTTGTCGAACAGGCGCAGCGACTTCAGGCGCGTCTTGAGCATCCACTCGGGCTCGTTCTTGAGCGCGGAGATCTCGCGGACCTTGGCCTCGGACAAGCCACGCGTGGCAACCGCGCCCGCGGTGTCGGCGTCGTGCCAGCCGTAGTTGTAGTTCCCGATGGAGGCGATGGCCTCGTCCTGGGTCATCTGCGGGGGTGTCGTGGCCGCAGTGCTGTCGGTCTGTGCACTCATGCTGAATGTCCTTCCACGGAGAGCACGGGGTGGTGGGCAGGGGCGTGGGGGGTCGAGCTGGTCGTCGGGGTGGTCAGCGGGATGCTCGTGGTGCAGACGTGGCCGCCACCGGCCAGCGTCGCGAGGCGCTGCACGTGCACGCCGAGGAGTCGCGAGAACGCCCGCGCCTCGGCCTCGCACAGCGCGGGGAACTCGTGCGCGACGTCCTGCACCGGGCAGTGGCCCTGGCACAGCTGCATGGCCATGCCGCCCGGGACCGGCCGCGCGGAGGCGGCGTACCCATCGGCGGTGAGCCCGTCGGCCAGGACGCGCACGCGCTCGGCGACGTCGTCGCCGGCCGCGGCGACCGCGCCGGCGTGCCGCTGCTCCAGGTCACGGACGCGCTGCTCCGCGAAACCCTGGACGGCCTGCGGCCCGGCGGTCTCGGCGAGGAAGCGCAGCGCCTGGCTGGCCAGCTCGGAGTAGCGGTGCGACAGCGCGGCCTGGCCACGGCTGCTCACGACGTACCGGCGCGCGGGACGTCCACGACCCTTCGGCCCGCTGGGACCCACGGGGATGTCGTGCACGGTGATCTGGTCGGTGGCCTCGAGGACCCCGAGGTGCCGACGGATCCCGGCGGGTGCGAGGTCGAGCTGCGCGGCGAGCTCGGCGGCGGACACCGGGCCGTCGGCGGCGACGATCTGCAGCACGCGCTGGCGGGTCCCCGCGTCGGAGTCCGCCGTGGTGGTGTCCGACAGGGTGCGGTCGATCGCAGGCAGCGTCGCGTTCATGCACACCTCCGTCGGGTCTCGTCCGGTCTGCGGCCGCGCACGAGTGCACACAGCGAGGGCCGCGATATTGGCAACATCCTTGTTGCCAATATCCATCCCCGCAAGCAAGGCGACCCTTCGCCGAGGGTCGCGTCCCTCACACCGGAGCGGCATGCCGGGCGCCCTAGACTTCCCTCTCGTGCCCGACTCCCCCGCGCTCGAGATCTCCGGGCTCGTCAAGCGCTACGGCGGCCGCGCCGTCGTCGACGGGCTCGACCTCGTCGCCCACCCCGGCCAGGTGACCGCGGTCCTCGGACCCAACGGTGCGGGCAAGACGACGACGGTCGAGTGCTGCGAGGGCCTGCGGGAACCGGACGGCGGCACCGTGCGCGTGCTGGGCCTCGACCCCGTGACGCAGGCTCGCGACCTGCGTCCGCGCGTCGGCGTGATGCTCCAGGACGGCGGCCTGCCGACGGGCGTCAAGGCACACGAGATGCTCGCGCACGTCGCCCGGATGTACGCCGACCCGCGCGACCTCGGCGAGCTCACCGAGCGCCTCGGGCTCGGGTCGTTCGCGCGCACCACCGTCCGGCGGCTCTCCGGCGGGCAACGGCAGCGGCTCGCCCTCGCCGCCGCGATCGTCGGCCGGCCCGAGGTCGTGTTCCTCGACGAGCCCAGCGCCGGGATGGACCCGCAGTCCCGGCACGCGGTCTGGGACCTGGTGCGCGAGCTGCGCGACGAGGGCGTCGCCGTCGTGCTCACCACGCACCTGATGGACGAGGCCGAGGACCTCGCCGACCAGGTCGTCGTCGTGGACCACGGCCGCGTCATCGCCCAGGGCTCCGTGCCGTCGCTCGTCTCCTCGGCCGAGGACCGGACCCTGCGTCTCGAGACTGCCCCCGGTCTCGACCTGCACGACGCGCTCGGCGCGGGCTTCGTCGTCACCGAGCCGCGCGACGGCTCCTACACCGTCACCGGCGCGGTCGACCCCGACGCGGTCGCCGCGCTCACCGCCTGGCTCGCCGCGCAGGGCGCGCTGGCCACCCGGCTGACCGTCGGGCGACGCACCCTCGAGGACGTCTTCCTCGACCTGACCGGACGGAACCTGCGATGAGCACCGCGGCCCCCACCCGGCAGCGCGTCCTGGCCCAGACCTCCTTCGAGGCGCGTGCCATCCTGCGCAACGGCGAGCAGCTCCTCGTCACGATCATCGTGCCGGTGCTGGTCCTCGCCGGGCTGACCAAGGTCACCGGGATCGAGCTCGACACCGGCGGCGCCAGCCGGATCGACTTCCTCACGCCGGGCATCCTCGCGCTGGCGGTGATGACCACGTCGTTCACGTCGCAGGCCATCGCGTCGTCCTTCGACCGCCGCAACGGCGTCCTGCGACTGCTCTCGACCACACCGCTGGGCCGCGGCGGCCTGCTCGCGGGCAAGGTGCTCGGCGTCCTCGTCGTGGAGGTCGTGCAGGTCGCCGTCATCGGCCTGACCGCCCTGCTGCTCGGGTGGCGGCCGGACCCGGTGGGGATCCCGCTGGCCGTCGTGGCGGTCGTCCTCGGCACCGCCGCGTTCACCTCGCTCGCGCTGCTCGTCGCCGGGACCCTGCGCGCGGAGGCGGTGCTCGCCGTCGCGAACCTGCTGCTGCTCGTCCTGGCGGTCGCGGGCGGCGTCGTCATCCCGGCGAGCCAGCTGCCCGGGCCGATGGCGCACGTCGCCCTGCTGCTGCCGTCCGGGGCGCTCGGCGAGGCGATGCGCGAGACCCTGATGCACGGCGTCCTGCCCGGGTGGTCGGTCGTGGTCCTGGTCGGCTGGACCGCCGCGCTCGGGTGGGGTGCGAGCCGCCTGTTCCGCTGGCACTGACCGCTACCGTGGGCCGATGGACGCTGCGCAGGACGCCTCGTTCCAGGCGGCGCTGGCCGCCGAGTACGCCGCGCTCGTGCGCACCGTCGCCGAGTTCGACGGACGGCTGCTCACCGTCAAGAGCTGGTCGGTGACGCTGAGCCTGGCGGGCATCGGCCTGGGCTTCCAGCAGCAGCACTACGCGCTGTTCGCGCTCGCCGCCGCGACGGGTGCGGCGTTCTGGCTGATCGAGGCGATGACGAAGCGTCACCAGGTGCGGTACTACCCGCGGATGCGGCAGATCGAGGCGTGGTCCGCCACCTCGAGCGACCTCCGGCTCGGCGCCGTACCGGTCTCCGCGCCCCGCATCGACTCCGCCTGGACCGCGGCCGGGCGGGACGATCCGGCGACAGCGCTCGACGAGCCGCCGCGGGAGATGACGAGCGACGAGATCCGCCGCCTGCGCCGGCACGTCGCGTGGCTCCCCCACGTGTTCGTGCCGAGCGCGTTCGCGGTGGTCCTCGGGCTGGCGCTCACCGTCGTCGCGGCGACCGGGAGCCTCGACATCCCGCTGTGACGAGCCTCGCCCGCCGGCAGGTCCGGACGGCACGGGCCGGACCGTAGGCTGGTCGTCGTGAGCTCGTCCCCCGCCCTCGAGACCGACGTGTCGCCCCTGGACCGGTTCCGCGACCGGTGGACCTGGACGGCCGTCGTCGCCAACCTCGTCGGGCAGATCCTCATCATCGTCACGGGTGGCGCCGTGCGGCTCACCGGCTCCGGCCTGGGGTGCTCCACGTGGCCGCAGTGCGAGCCGGGCGAGTTCACACCCCGGTTCCACGACGCGACGTCGATCCACCCCTTCATCGAGTTCGGCAACCGCACCGTCAGCGGGCTGCTCGTGGCCGTCGCGACGGTCGTGGCGGTGCTGGTGGTCCTCGACCGTCGCCGTCCCTGGTCGTACCGCCGGCTCGGCCTGGTCCCCGTGGTGGGCGTGCTGCTCCAGGCGGTCATCGGCGGCATCACGGTGCTGGTGGACCTGCACCCCGCGATCGTGGGCGGCCACCTGCTCATCTCGATGGCGCTCGTCGCGTTCTCCGCCTGGTTGGTCGTCCGCACGCGCGAGGGGGACGGCCCCGCCGTGCCGCTGGTCGACCGGACCACCCAGGTCCTCGTCCGGGTCCTGACCGCGCTCACCGCGGTGGTCCTGGTCCTCGGCGTCGTCGTCACGGGTGCCGGACCGCACTCGGGCGACGACGAGGTGGGCTACCGGTTCGACGTCGACCCCTGGGCGATGTCGAAGCTGCACGCCGCCTCGGTCTGGGCGTTCGTCGCCGTGCTGGTCGTCGTGCTGGTCCTCCTGCACCGTCGCGGCGTCTCGGGCCGGCCATGGACCACCGGGCTCGTGCTCCTGGGGGTGACGCTCGCGCAGGGCGCCATCGGCTACGTCCAGCTCTTCACCGGCCTGCCGATCGGCCTGGTCAACCTGCACATGCTCGGCGCGGCGCTGCTCGCGACGGCGGTCACGTTCTTCGTCGGGAGCCTGCGCACGCGCGAGAGCGTGTAGCCGTTCTGTCGGGTTTTCCCTGTTCGGGTGTCAGGGGTCTCTCCTAGCCTCGACCCATGGCAGACGCGATCACCGCAACGGGACTCGTCAAGAGGTACAAGACCGTCACGGCCCTCGACGGGGTCGATCTCGCCGTTCCGACCGGCTCCGTGCTGGGCCTGCTCGGACCCAACGGCGCCGGCAAGACCACCATCGTCCGCATCCTGACCACCCTGCTGCAGCCCGACGAGGGCTCCGCGACCGTCGCCGGCGTGGACGTCCTGGCCAAGCCGCGGGACGTGCGCCGGCGCATCGGCCTGTCCGGGCAGTACGCCGCCGTCGACGAGTACCTCACCGGCTTCGAGAACCTCGACATGATCGGCCGCCTGTACCACCTCGGGGTCAAGCGGTCCCGGGAGCGGGCGCGCGAGCTGCTCGCGTCGTTCCGGCTCGAGGACGCCGCCGACCGGCCGTCCAAGACGTACTCGGGCGGGATGCGGCGCCGGCTCGACCTCGCGGGGGCGCTCGTGGCGGACCCGCCGATCATCTTCCTCGACGAGCCGACCACGGGCCTGGACCCGCGCGGGCGCACGGAGATGTGGGAGGTGATCCAGAACCTCGTCGCCGGGGGGACCACCCTGCTGCTGACCACGCAGTACCTGGAGGAGGCGGACCTGCTCGCCGACGACATCGTGGTCATCGACCACGGCAAGATCATCGCGCAGGGCACGGCCGACCAGCTCAAGATGCAGGTGGGCGGGGAGCGCCTCGAGCTCACCGTCCGGGACCCCGCGACACTGCACGCCGCCCGCGACCTCCTCGAACCGCTCGGGGTCGGCAAGGCCGGGCTCGACGAGGGCCGCCGCACCCTGCTCATGCCCATCACCGGAGGCGCGCAGGTGCTCACCGAGGCGCTGCGCGTCCTGGACGACGCGGGGATCGGGATCGACGACGTCGGGCTGCGCCGGCCCACGCTCGACGACGTGTTCCTGTCCCTGACGGGGCACGCGAGCGAGGAGGACACCCCACCACCGGACGCTCCGGTGACGACACCGCCCCATCCCGGCCGGCACGCGGCCACCGACGAGTCCCCCACCGGAGGTGCCTGATGGCCGCGCCCACCGTCTTCTCGGACTCCTACGTCGTCGCCAAGCGCAACATCATCAAGATCAAGCGTGTCCCGGACCTCCTGGTCTTCACCACGCTCTCGCCGATCATGTTCGTCCTGCTCTTCGCGTACGTGTTCGGCGGCGCGATCGCGGTGCCCGGCGGGGCGGACCCCGACGCCTACCGGGAGTTCCTCATGGCCGGGATCTTCGCGCAGACCGTCATCTTCGGGGCCACGATCACCGGCGCCGGGCTGGCGGAGGACGTCAAGAAGGGCATCATCGACCGGTTCCGCTCGTTGCCGATGGCACCGTCGGCGGTGCTCACCGGCCGTACGATCTCCGACGTCGCCAACAACGTCCTGGTGCTCATCGTCATGTCGTTGACCGGCTTGCTGGTCGGGTGGGCCATCCACAGCTCGCCCGCCGAGGCAGCCCTCGGCTACCTGCTGCTCCTGATCTTCGCGTACGCGGTCTCGTGGATCATGGCGTGGCTCGGCATGCTCGTGCCCAGCGTCGAGGTGTTCAACAACGCCACGTTCATCGTCATCTTCCCGCTCACGTTCGTGGCCAACACCTTCGTACCGCTGGAGACGCTGCCGGCTCCCCTGCAGACGTTCGCCGAGTGGAACCCGGTCTCGGCCGTGACCCAGGCCTCCCGCGAGCTGTTCGGCAACATCCCCGACGGGGTTCCCACCCCGGACGCGTGGCCCCTGCAGAACCCGGTGCTCTACACGCTGATCTGGTCCGCGATCTTCATCATCGTGTTCGTCCCGCTGGCGAACTACCAGTACCGGCGCTCGACCAGCCGCTGACGACGGTGCCGCCCTCTCCGGGAGAGGGCGGCACGGTCAGACGGTGACGGGCTCCAGAGTCGACCAGCCGCGCGACCGGGCCGCCGCTGCGGCCAGGACACCGGTGACGGCCGTGGGGCTGTGCAGGCGGCCGGACAGCGCCGCGTCCACGGCGTCGTCGAGGGGCACCCACACCGGCACCATGGTCGCCTCCTCGTCCGTGCGCGTGAACAGGTCGGCGTCCGCCACAGGGCGCAGGTCGCGCGCCAGGAACACCCGGATCCGCTCGTCCGAGCCGCCTGGAGTGGTGAAGAAGTCGACCAGCCTCCACCACGACCCGGCGACCAGGTCGGCCTCCTCAGCGAGCTCCCGGGCCGCGGCCACGACGAGCTCCTCGTCCGGGACGTCCCGCAGACCGGCGGGCGGCTCCCAGAGCTCGGAGCGCACCGGGTGCCGGTACTGCGAGAGCAGCAGCACGCGATCCTCGTCGTCCAGCGCGATCACGGCCACCGCACCCGGGTGGGCGACGTACTCGCGCAGCACCTGCGTGTCCCCCAGGTCCACCACGTCCCCGACGAGGTCGAAGATCTTCCCCGCGTGGATCACCTCGTGCGACACGACCGGACGCGGTGCCTCGAGGTCAGCGACCATCAGGACTCGTCGCCGCGCTGGGCCAGAGCGGCCTCGATCAGCCCGGCGAACAGCGGGTGCGCACGGGTGGGCCGCGACTTGAACTCCGGGTGCGCCTGCGTGGACACGTAGTACGGGTGCACGTCGCGCGGCAGCTCGACGAACTCGACGAGCGAGGTGTCGGGCGAGACGCCGGAGATGACCAGGCCGGCCTCCTCGAGCTTGTCCCGGTACGCGTTGTTCACCTCGTAGCGGTGCCGGTGGCGCTCGGAGACGCGCGTGGCGCCGTACGCCTCCGCGACCACGGAGCCGGGCGTCAGCACCGCCTCGTAGGCGCCCAGGCGCATGGTGCCGCCGAGGTCACCGTCGCCGCCGACGATCGCCAGCTGCTCGGCCATCGTCGCGATGACCGGGTGGGCGGGGTCGGCGTCGAACTCGGACGACGACGCACCGTCGAGGCCCAGCATCGTGCGCGAGTACTCGATGACCATGCACTGCAGACCCAGGCAGATCCCCAGCGTCGGGATCAGGTTCTCGCGGGACCAGCGCAGAGCACCGAGCTTGCCCTCGATGCCCCGCACCCCGAAGCCGCCGGGCACCAGCACGGCGTCGACACCCTCGAGCGCGAGCCGGGCACCCTCGGGCGTCTGGCAGTCGTCGGACGTCACCCAGCGGATGACGACCTTGGTGTCGTGGTGGAAGCCGCCGGCGCGCAGGGCCTCGGTCACCGACAGATAGGCGTCGGGCAGGTCGATGTACTTGCCGACGAGCGCCACCTCGACGCGGTGGGCCGGCTGGTGCACGCGGTGCAGCAGGTCGTCCCAGCCCTTCCAGACGACGTCCCGGAACGGGAGGCTGAGCCGCTGGACGACGTAGGCGTCGAGGCCCTCGGAGTGCAGCACGCGCGGGATGTCGTAGATGCTCGGCGCGTCCTTGGCGGTGACCACGCCCTCGACGTCGACGTCGCACATCAGCGCGATCTTGCGCTTCGTGGCCTCGGGCACCTCACGGTCGGCCCGCAGGACGATCGCGTCCGGCTGGATGCCGATGCTGCGCAGGGCAGCGACGGAGTGCTGCGTCGGCTTCGTCTTCAGCTCGCCCGACGGGCCGATGTACGGCACGAGCGAGACGTGCAGGAAGAAGACGTTGTCGCGGCCGAGGTCGTGACGCACCTGACGGGCGGCCTCGAGGAACGGCAGCGACTCGATGTCGCCGACCGTGCCGCCGATCTCCGTGATGATGACGTCGATGTCCTCCTCCGCCTGCTGACGCATGCGGGTCTTGATCTCGTCGGTGATGTGCGGGATGACCTGCACGGTGTCCCCGAGGTACTCGCCGCGACGCTCCTTCGCGATGACCTGCGAGTAGACCTGGCCCGTGGTCACGTTCGCCGAGCCCACGAGGTTCACGTCGAGGAAGCGCTCGTAGTGACCGACGTCCAGGTCGGTCTCGGCGCCGTCCTCGGTGACGAAGACCTCGCCGTGCTGGAACGGGTTCATGGTGCCCGGGTCCACGTTCAGGTACGGGTCGAGCTTCTGCATCGTGACGCGGAGGCCACGGGAGCGAAGGAGTCGGCCGAGGCTGCTCGCCGTCAGACCCTTGCCGAGGGAGGAGGCGACACCCCCGGTGACGAAGATGTGCCGGGTCGTGGATTCCGACCGCCCGGAGAGTCGATGCGCGCGCTCTGTCACGGGATTCCAACCTACCTGACGAACGCCCGTTGCCGGAGAGCCGGACGGGGTGAGTCCGGACACGTCGGCCGTCAGGACAGCGGCGCACCCGGGTTCGCGGGGTCGGTGAGCGGCACCGACACGGGTGGTCGGGGTTGCGACTCGATCGTGCGGAAGTCCCGGAGCGTGCCGCGGTCTCCCGCGAGGACGGCGCCCACGACGACGAGCGCCGCGATCACCGCACCGCCCGCGGCGGCGCCGATCGCGGTGACCGGGCCGTGACCGCCGACCTCGGCGACCGCGTCCACCACCCACCTGCCCGCGAGCGCGCCGACCGCGGCACCCGCGACGAGCACGAGCGCCGCACGGACGACCCCGGCGGTCGCAGGTCGCCCGGCAGCGCGCCGCAGCAGCACGACCGCGACGGTGCCGCCGACGAGCATGCCCAGGGAGCTGGCCTGGGCGAGCGCGAGGAGGGTCGCCGCCGGATCGTCGCCGGCCGGCGCGAGGGCGGCGGCGAGCAGCGGCGTCGCGACCACGACCGTGCCCCAGCCGACGACGTTCGCGGTGATCGCCGACCGGCCGCGCTCGAGGGCGTAGAGCGCCCGCGACGCGTGGAACATGAGCGCGAACCCGAGCAGGCCGGGGGACATCCACGTGATCGCGGTGGTCATCGCCTGCATGGCCGACCCACCGTCCGCGATCGAGACGAAGACGTCGGTCACGGCGGGCGCGACGGCCACCAGCACCGCGGCCCCCAGCGCCGCAGCGGTGAGCACGGCGCGCAGGGTTCCGGACGCCATGCGTGCGAACGCGTCGTGCTCCCCGGACGCCGCCCGCTGCGCGAGCCGGGGGAACGTCGACGTGGCCAGCGGCACGACGAGCACCGCGTACGGCAGGAGGTACACCTGCTGCGACCACAGGTAGACGGACCACGTGCCGACGCTGCCGCGTTCGTTGGCCACCAGCAGCGCCACGAGCACGGAGAGCTGCTGCGCCACGAGCGAGCCGACGCCGGCGAACGCCAGCACCGCGAGCCGTCGCCCCACGCCGGGCGGGAACCGCAGGGTCGGCCGGATCCGCACGCCGAGGCGGTGGACCGGCACGAACATCGGGAAGCACATCGCAGCGACGCCGAGGGTGGTCCCCCAGCCCAGCACGGCGAGGGCCCCGTCGGCGACGGCAGTGGGGTCGTCGACCTCACCGTCGGCGAGCGCCGCGTAGACCAGGTAGGTCGCGATCACGACCACTGACGAGAGCACCGGCGCGAACGCCGGCCAGAAGAACTTCTTGTGCGCCTGGAGCACGGCGTACAGCAGCACGGCGATGCCGTACATCGGGACCTGGATCGCGAAGACCGCGATGAAGAACTGCAGGAGATCCTGCTCGGCGGCGTCGAGCTTCGGCCACACCGACGCGATCAGCCCGCTGGCAGCCGCGAGGGCGGCACCGAGCGGCACCAGCACGAGCAGCGTCCACCCGAACGTCGCCGACGTGATGGCGTCGACGTCCTTGCGCAGCGCGCGGGACACGGGGAGCGCCAGCACCGGGATCAGCGCACCGGCGAGCGCTCCTCCCGCGGCGACCTCGAAGAGGACGTTGGGCAGCGTGTTCGCGGCGTTGTAGACCCCACCGATGCTCCCGTCGCTGAACGCGAGCGCCTGCACGAGGTACCGCGCGAACCCGAGGACGCGGCTCAGGACCGTCACGGCCGCGATCATGACCGCGGCACCGCCGAGCCCGGCGACCAGCCGCCGCGCCGAGGGGCTCACGCGGACCGGCCCGCGGGCGGGTCGACGGGCCGTCGACCCCAGCCGTCGATCTCCCGCAGCACCGGGGTGCTCTCGATCACACGCGTGAAGCTGACCTTCTCGCTGGCGGCGGTCAGCGCCACGACGACGGCGAGCGCGACGAGCCGGACGGGTCGGGGTGCGCTCAGCACGAGTGCGGTGCCCAGGGTCGCGCCCAGCGCGTTGGCGCCACCGTCACCGAGCATGTCGGCCTCGGCGAGGTCCTGGTCCACCGCGGCACCCACCACGCCGAGCACCGCCGCACCCGCCCCGGCACCGTCACCCGGACCGAGACCCAGCGGGGCCGCGACGAGCGTCGCCACCTTGAGGGCTCGTCCCGGCCGCAGGTCGAGCAGGTTCAGCAGGTTGGCGCTCGATGCAACGAGGGCGCCGGACGCGGCGACGTCGGCCAGCCAGCCGACCGTCGACCGACGCGTGCCGTCGGGTCGCTGCAGGGGCGTCGCCACGGCGGCCGCGACGAGCGCTCCCGCGCCGATGCCGAGCACCTTCAGACCGCCCGTCGTGAGCTCACCGCGTGCGAGGGCACCGAGGTGTCCGCGCAGGCCCTTGCGTCGCGCGGTGGTGTCCTCCCCGAGGTCGTCGACGAGGCCGAACGCCGCGCCCGACGCGGTCGCGACGGTCAGCGCGACGGCTCCGCGCATCGAGGGCGCGCCGACCAGGCCGCCCGCGAGCAGGCCGGCGGCGACGGCCGGACCCTCGAGCAGGCTGATCGGTTCACCCCGGTGGTTCGTGCGGGTCCAGCGCGCCTGGCCGCCCGGCGCCTGCGCGTCGAACGTGCCGCGCACGACCGCGGTCACCGCGCTCGCGACGACGCCGGTGAGGATGCGGCGCGGCACGCCGACCGTCATCCCTCGGTCCCGGCGGCGTCGCCCGTGCCCTCGGGCACCCGCGGCGTGCGGTCGACCGGAGGAAGCTCCACGGCGGCAGGCAGCGGAGTCTCGTCCTCGCCGAAGCCGTAGTGCCCGTTGGTCCCCGCGATCCGGCCCGCCAGCGCGAGCGGCAGGTTGACCTGGCCGGTGACGACCTCGGTGCCCGAGACGGTCGTCAGGGTCGCGGCCAGGTCCTGGTCGGCGAGCACGGCGTCGGTGAGGCTGCCCTCGCCGCGGGGTCCGTCGGCGAGCACGGCACCCTCCGACAGCTCCTGCGCGGCGCTCAGCACGGCGAGCTGCGCCGCGACGGACTCCTCGGGCACCGCGGTGGGCGTCGCACCCTCGGCCGGCTCCTCGAGCGGCACACCCAGCACGACGATCGCGTCGGCAGGCACGGTGACCTGGTCCGCCACCGTCACCAGCGGACTGTCGCTCTCGCTCGACGACAGGAGCTCCAGCAGCACGGAGGCGTCGTCGGAGAGCACGTCCGGGTTGCTCGGGTCCGACGTGACGAGAGCCTGCACCAGGGCGGAGGCGAGCTCGCCCTCCACGCCGGCGTCGTCGGCCGGGACCGGGTCGAGGTACGTGAGCAGCTGACCGACCAGCGCCTGGCGGAAGGTCCGCGCATCGGGGTCGGCCCAGGTCTCCGTCAGGGTCACGTGCGCGGTGACGCTCGCGCCGGACTCCGCGAGCCGCTCGTCGACGGCGGTCCGGATCGCCTCGTCGACCTCGCCGAGCGCGATGACGGCCACGCGGCGGTCGGTGAGCGCACCGTCGAGCAGCTGCGGTCCCGCAGCGTCGATGTAGGTCTCGGCGTCCTGCAGGGCGCCCGTCGTCGTGTCGAGCTCGGCGCGCAGGGCGTCCTTCTCCCCGCGCAGCTGCTCGACCTGACCGGTGAGCGTGTCCCCGATGGTCTCCTTGAGCGGGCCGGCGCCCAGCGCGATGCCGACGGCGAGCGCGAGGAAGACCGAGATGAGCGAGACGATGTGGTACCGGAAGTCGATCACAGTGCGAGGTCTCCGTCGATTACGTCACCGGCGAGGGCCGGGACCAGGTGCAGGGTGCGGGCGGCGGTCATCCGAACAGACCGCTCACCCACGACGTGATGTCGTCGATGCGGGCGCCGGAGAGGCCGATCAGGGTCTGCCCCGCGGCCGTCGAGGCCAGCGCCACGCCGAGGGCGAGCAGTCCGGCGAGGACCAGGAGCGTGAGCTGGAGGTTCGAGATCCGGTTCCGGTAGAGCCGTGACACACCCTTCGCGTCGACCAGCTTGCTGCCGACCCGCAGACGGGTGAGGAACGTGCTCGCCATGCCGGAGCGTCCCTTGTCGAGGAACTCGACCAGCGTGGCGTGCGTGCCGACGGCGACGATGAGCTCGGCACCCTTGTCGTCGGCGAGGAGCATGGCGACGTCCTCGCTCGTGCCCGTGGCGGGGAACACGACGTGCTTGACGTCGAGCTGCTCGACACGGGCGAGACCGGGTGCGCGGCCGTCGCGGTAGGCGTGCACGACCACCTCGGCGCCGCACATCAGGGCGCGGTCGGACACGGAGTCCATGTCGCCGACGATGAGGTCGGGCTTCCACCCGGCGTCCAGGATCGCGTCCGCTCCCCCGTCGACACCGATGAGCACGGGCCGGTACTCGCGGATGTACGGGCGCAGCGTGACGAGGTCTTCCTTGTAGTGGTAGCCGCGCACGACGATCAGGACGTGCCGACCGTCGATCTCGGTCGAGATGTCCGGCACCCCGATCCCGTCGAGGAGCAGGTCCCGCTCGCGGCGCAGATAGTCCATGGTGTTCGCCGCGAACGACTCGAGCTGCACGGACAGACCGGCGCGAGCCTCCTCCATCGCCGCGGCCACGCTCGCCTCGGTCTGCAGCACACCCTCGGCGACCAGCGTGTCGCCCTCGTACACCGCAGCGTCGACGATCCGGAGCCGATGCCCCTCGGTGATCGCCATGACGTCCGCACCGAGGTCGTCGATCAGCGGGATGCCCGCCTCGATGAGGATCTCCGGACCGAGGTTGGGATAGCGGCCCGACGTCGAGCGCGCCGCGTTGAGCACGACGGACGGCTGGCACGCCACGAGCGCCTCGGCGGAGACCCGGTCGAGGTCGAGGTGGTCGATGACCGCGATATCACCGGGTCGCAGTCGCTTGGTCAGCGCCTTGGTCCGAGGGTCGACACGTGCCGGACCGGCGACGACGCCGGCTTCGGGCATGGCGGTGCGCTTGCGCAGGGAGGCTCTCATCGCCGCTCATCGTCCCACGGACGAGAGCTCGAGCAGTTCTGCGGCATGCGTCCGCGCGGCGTCGGAGTCCTCCTGACCGGACAGCATGCGGGCGAGCTCGCGCACACGCTCGTCCCGCGTGACCAAACGCACGTCCGACTCGGTGACCACGTCGACGCCGTCGGCGGTCGACTTGGTGACCACCAGGTGATGGTCGGCAAACGCGGCGACCTGCGCCAGATGGGTCACGACGAGCACCTGGCTGCCCTGCGCGAGCGCCGACAGGCGCCGACCGACCTCGATCGCGGCCCGGCCACCGACACCCGCGTCGACCTCGTCGAACACGAAGGTGCCCGGCCGCGTGGCGCCGGGCGCGGTGGCGAGCGCGACCTCGATGGCGAGCATCACGCGGGACAGCTCACCACCGGACGCACCCTTGCCCAGCGGTCGTGCGGGCGCCCCGGCGTGCGGGACCAGGAGCATCTCGACCCGGTCGGCGCCGTGCGGCCCGGGGTCGTCCGCGAGGTCGACGCGCACCTGCAGCTCGGCACCGCCCATCGCCAGGCCCGACAGCTCCTCGGAGACCACGGCGGACAACCGCTCGGCGCCGCCACGCCGACCTGCTGTCACCGCGTCTGCCAGCGTGCCCAGCTCGCCGTCGAGCCGAGCGCGGGCATCGCGCAGCTCGGCGATCCGCTCGTCGCCGCCGTCGAGGTCGAGCAGGCGACGGCCCGCGGTGTCCGCCCAGGCCAGCACCTCGGCCACCGTGCTGCCGTAGCTGCGCGTCAGGGTGCCCAGCTCGGCGCGACGACGCTGCGCGGCGTCGAGGCGCAGCGGGTCCGCCTGCAGGTCCTCCAGATAGGCGGCCAGGTCGGTCGAGACGTCCGCGAGCAGGTACCCGGCCTCGGCGATGCGGGTGGCCAGTGCGGCGAGCGCGGGGTCGTGGGTGCCCTCGTGCTCGAGCAGCCGGCGCGCCAGCTCGATCGTGCCGACCGCCGCGGAGCCCTCGTCGGCCCCGTCCTCGCCGACGAGCGCCGCGTGCGCCCCCGCCGCCGCCGTACGCAGGTCCTCCGCGTGGGAGAGCCGGTCGACCTCCTCGGCGAGCGTGACGTCCTCGGCGGGCTGCGGGTCGACCCGCTCCACCTCGGCCAGCCCCAGCCGCAGGAGCTCGGCCTCACGCGTCCGGTCGCGTGCCTGGTCGACGAGCTCCGTGAGCTCCGCGTCCACGCGTGCGCGCTCGGCCCAGGCGGCGCGGTACTGCGCGAGCACCTCCCGGTGCGCCGATCCGACGAACTCGTCGAGCGCTTCCCGCTGGACGGCGGGCGACCGCAGGCGTGCCTGGTCGGCCTGGCCGTGCACGGTGACCAGCTCGTCGGCGAGCTCCGCGAGCAACCCCTGCGGGACCGACCGCCCACCGACGTAGGCACGCGACCGGCCGGCGGTGCCGTCGGAGCCGGCGCCGACCGTCCGCAGGAGCACGAGGCTGCCGTCGTCGTCCAGCTCGGCACCCGCCTCCGTGGCACGCTCGAGCGCCGCGCCACCCGCACCCAGCACGACGCGTCCCTCGACCGCCGCCGACGTCGACCCGACGCGCACCGTCGCCGGGTCCGCCTTGCCGCCGAGCAGCAGGTTGAGCGCCGTCAGCACCATCGTCTTGCCGGCGCCCGTCTCGCCGGTCAGGACGGTCAGGCCCGGCCCCAGCTCGACGTGCGCACGGCCGATGACGCCGAGGTTGTCGATGCGGATCTCCTCGATCACGCCGTCACCTCCGGAGGCGTGGGTCGTGCGGACGGTCGGGGCGCGCTCGGCCGGCCGCGCCACCCGTCGACCGGCAGCCCGAACTTGTTCACCAGGCGGGTCGTGAACGGGGCCGGCGTCAGCCGTGCGAGGCGCACCGGGATGTCGCTGCGGGTGACCTCCACCCGGGAACCCAGGGGCACCTCGAGCCGTCGGCGTCCGTCGAGCGTCACCAGGCCCGCTGCCGGCGACCGTTCGAGCACCTCGATGGCCAGCCTGCTGCGGGGGCCGACGACGAGCGGCCGCGCGAACAGGGCGTGCGCGGAGATGGGGACGAGGATCATGCCGTCCACGTCCGGCCAGACCACGGGGCCGCCGGCGGAGAACGCGTGCGCGGTCGAGCCCGTGGCGGTGGCCGCGACGACACCGTCGCAGCCGAACGACGACAGCGGGTGGCCGTCGACCTCCAGGAGCACCTCGAGCATGCGCGAGCGGTCGACCTTCTCCAGCGCCGCCTCGTTGAGCGCCCACCCGGTGCCGGTGCTCCCGTCCGGTCGGAGGACCCGCACGTCGAGGGTGCCGCGCTCCTCGACGTCGAACTCGCCCGCGGTCAGCCGACGAACGGCCTCGCCGATGTCATCGCGCTCGCTCTCGGCCAGGAACCCGACGTGCCCGAGGTTGACGCCCAGCAGCGGCACGGAGGTCCCCCGCGTGAGCTCGGCGGCCCGCAGGATCGTCCCGTCACCGCCGAGCACGATGGCGAGCTCGAACGTCGGCAGGTCCGCCGCGACGGCGTCCTCCGCCGCCAGGACGGCCTCGACACCGGCTCGCTCCAGCTCACGGACGGCGTCGTGCGTGGCCGACACGGCCTCCTCGCGACCGCCGTGGGTGACCACCAGTGCGCGCCTGGTCACGGGGCCACCTCTCCGTCCGCCAGCACGGCGTCCGTGATCGTGTCGACGGGTACCTGCACCGGCTCGTCGTCGTCCGACCGTGCGAGCCACAGGAAGAACTCGACGTTCCCGCTCGGTCCGGGCAGCGGGCTGCGGACCACACCGCGCACCGCGAGACCGAGCTCTGCCGCCACGCGGGCCACACCGATGACGGCGTCGACCCACAGTCCGGGGAGCCGGACGACACCGCCCGACCCGAGCCGCTCGCGCCCGACCTCGAACTGGGGCTTCACCATCACCAGGAGGTCGGCGTCCGGGCGTGCCACCGCGACGAGCGCGGGGAGCACGAGGGTCAGCGAGATGAAGGAGAGGTCAGCCACGACGAGCTCCGGCGCGGGCGTGACGTCGCCCTCGCCCAGCGTCCGGACGTTGACGCCGTCGCGCACCTCGACCCGCGGGTCCCGGCGCAGCGGGTCGACCAGCTGGTCGTGCCCGACGTCGACGGCGACCACCCGGGTGGCACCCCGGCGCAGCAGCACGTCGGTGAAGCCTCCGGTGCTCGCGCCCGCGTCGAGGCACTGCCTCCCGGCGACGGCCGGCCCGTCCGCCCCGAGCGCGTCGAGCGCACCCGCCAGCTTGTGCCCGGCGCGCGAGGCGTACTCCGGGTCGGCGTCGTCGGCCTCGACGGACACCTGCCGCTCGTCCGTGACCTGCAGGGCACTGCGCGCCGCCGCCGAGCCGTCGACGGTCACCCGTCCGGCCGCGATCAGCTCACCGGCGTGCCGGCGCGACCGTGCCAGACCGCGACGCACCAGCTCCGTGTCGAGGCGTGTGGTCACCGCCGGTCAGCCCTCCGTGTCCGCGAGCCGGTCCTGGAGCGCACCGTGCACCGCGTCGAACACCGCGACGTGGTCGCGCAGAGGCTGGTCCTCGAGGCCGGCCAGTGCCGACAGCGCCTGGTCGACGGCGTCGTCCGACGTCGAGGTGATGTCCGTCTCGCTCACTGCGCCGCCTCCCGACGTGGTCGTGTGCCCGCACGGTCCGCGGAACGCTGACCGCCGGACTCGATGGGCACCGAGGCGCCACGGGACGCGCCCACGCTACCTGGCGCAGCCCACAACGACCTGTCGCCACACACAGGCCGGGCGCCCACGTCAGTCGTGGTCGAGCGCCGTCGCGAGCTCGGGGACCGACGTCGGGTCGAGCTCGACCCCGTCGTCGACCGCCGCCCACGCCGCCGCGCACGCAGCACGCACGACGTCGACCTCGTCCTCGACCGACGACGTAGTCCCGCGACCGAGCTCGAGCCTGCCGTCGACCACCCGGGCCGACGCGCCGCGGACCGTCCACCACCCCTCGGCCCCCTGCTGCGGCTCCGGGTGCGCGACCAGCAGCGAGCGCAGGTCCGCGCCGATCAGGTGCGGACGCTCCCCCGGCACGGCGAGCACGTCGTCGCGCGCGGAGCTCACACCCGTCAGCACGTGCAACCCGATGTAGCCGCCCGCCCGCGCACCGGCCAGGTCGGTGTCCAGCCGGTCACCGACGACGAGCGTCTCGCGTGCCCCGACCCGCTCGACAGCCATGTCGTACATGGTCGGCGCCGGCTTGCCCGCACTGTCCGGCACCACGCCCGTCGCCGCTCGCACGGCGCCGACGAGCGAACCGTTCCCGGGGGCGAACCCCCGCGCCGTCGGCAGGCTGAGGTCGAGGTTCGAGGCCACGTGCCACGCCCCGCGTCCGACGGCGTACGCCGCCTCCGCCAGCTGCGGCCAGCCCACCTCCGGGGCGAACCCCTGCGCGACCGCCGCCGGGTCGTCGTCCGCGGACTCGACGACCACGTACCCGGCCTTCCGCACCGCCGTGACCAGCCCCGCACCGCCGACGACCAGCACCTTCGACCCGCGCGGCAGCCGCGTCAGCAACAGCTGCGCCGCCGCCTGCGCGGCCGTCATGACCTCCGACGGCTCCGCCGCGATGCCCAGCTCCGTGAGCTGGTCCGCCACCGACTCCGGCTCACGCGACGCGTTGTTGGTGACGAACACCAGCCGCATGCCGCGCGCACGCGCCGACGTCAGCCCCTCGGCCGCGCCGTCGATCGGCTCGTGGCCGCGGTAGGCCACCCCGTCGAGGTCGACGAGCGCGAGGTCGAACCGGTCTGCGAGCGGCGTCAGCGAGCCGACCAGACCGCCCGTCACCGACCGCCCTCCGCCTCGTCCGACCCCTGCACGTCCGACTCACCCGGGTTGGGTACCCCGTCCGGAGTGACGTCGTCCACGACGTCGACAACCGGCGCAGCACCGTCCGCCTCGGGCGCCTCGTCTGCGCCGTCCACGTCAACCGCACCGCTCGCATCATCCGCGTCGTCGCTGTCGCCCGCGTCATCGATGTCGCCCGCGTCATCCGGGTCGTCGGTGTCGTCGCTGTCGACTACCGCCTCGGCCACAACATCCGCGGCCTCGGAGGCGTCAGCAGTGTCGACGTCGTCGTCGGACTCATCGTCCTCGTCCGAGCCGTCGCCGTCAGAGTCGTCCGCCGCATCGACAGCGTCGACCGCCTCAGGCTCCTCCTCGTCGTACTCGCCGTCGGCGTCGAACTCGCTCAGGTCGAACGAGACCACCTCGTCCTCCACCTCGACGTCACCCGCTGCCTCGTCGAGCTGGTCCTGCGTGTACGGCGCCAGCTCGGCGAGGGCCTCGGCGGACCGTCCGGCCGCCTCCAGGGCAGCGGCGCGCGCCTGAGCCACCCGGATCGAGACGAGCCCGGTTCCCGCACGCACTGCGGGGGTCGACAGGGCCGCGACAGCGGCCTCGGCCTGGCCGAGGTCCAGCCGTGCACCACTGACCACCATCGCGAGCTCGATCTTCGCCTCGGCGTCGAGCGTCTCGGCCTCCGGCTCCTGAGCCAGCGCGAGCGCACGCTCGGGTCGGCCGAGGCCACGTTCGCAGTCGGCCATGATCGCCAGGTGCTCCGACGAGCCGTTGAGCCGCCGCACGGTGCGCAGCTCGCGCAACGCCTCGGCGTACCGACCCGTGCGGTACGCGGCCAGACCTGCCGCCTCGCGCACGACGTCGACGCGGCCGGCGCGCCGGACAGCAGCCTGGGCGTGCTCGTACGCGAGCTCGGGTGCCACGTCGAGCAGCCGGCCCACCATCACCAGGTGGCGGCCGACGCCCTCCGCGTTGTCCTTGCTCAGGGTGCGCAGACGCCCACGGACCGAGCGGTCGAGATCGCTGAACACGACCTCGTCCGGGATCTCGGGGGCGACGAAGCGCTCGTCCGTGGGTCGCGTCAGCCGACGGTCGTCGGTCTCGCGACCGTCCGTGCCGGCGCCGTGGCTCCGGCTCGAGCCGGCACGGTCGTCCCGACCCGACCCTCCGGACGGGGGCCGACGGTCGCCGGTCGCCGGGCGGTCGGCGCGGTTGCCACCGGCTGCCGGCCGCGATGAGCTCGTCCGCTCGCCCGAGCTCCGCGGTCCACGATCTGCCGACGAGGGACGCTGCCCGCTCGACGACGGCCGGTCGCTCGACGAGCGCCGCTCCGTCGAGCCGCGCTCAGCGGACGGACGGCTCCCCTGGCTCGGTCGGTCACCGACCGAGCGACGGTCGCCGTCACTCGGGCGCCCGCTCCCGGCACGGTCGCCGTACGACGGTCGCTCGGTTCCACGGCTGCGGTCGCCGCCGCCGGAGGGACGGTCGCCGTACGACGGACGAGCGGAACCACGGTCACGGTCGCCGCCGTACGACGGGCGATCTCCGTAGCCGGAGCGCTCCGGACCTGGCCGGTCACCGTAAGAGGGCCGATCTCCGGAAGGCCGACCGCCACTGGGCGGCCGGTTCCCGGACGACGACCTGTCGCCGCCGGACGGCCGGTCTCCGTACCCGGACCGCGCCTCCCGCGAGCGGTCGCCGTAGGCCGGACGGTCACCCGACGGACGACCACCGGACCGGTCACCGTACGACGGTCGATCGCCACGGCTGTCAGCTGCTCCACCGGAACGACCTCGTGCCGGACCGTCGCTGCCTGACGGACGGTTGCCGTAGCCGGACCGGTCACCACCGGACCGGTCACCGTACGACGGACGGTCTCCACCACGTCCTCGGTCCGCGCCGCTCGCGCGGTCACCGTAGGAGGGGCGGTCGCCACCCGAGGGCCGGTTGCCGTACGACGGGCGGTCACCACCAGAAGGACGGTCCCCGTACGAGGGCCGGGCACCGCTCGGGCGGCCACCGGTCGACGGGCGGTCTCCACCTCGGCCCCGGTCACCGCCACCAGATCGGTCACCGTACGACGGACGATCCCCGGCGCCGCGGTTGCCGTAGGGCGAGCGCTCGCCACCGCCGGAGCGGTCGCCACCCGGGCGACTCCCGTACGAGGGACGGTCTCCCCGTCCGCGGTCACCGGAGGCCGAGCGGTCGCCGTACGCGGGGCGGTCACCAGCGGGCCGGCTGCCGTAAGAAGGACGGTCACCSGMAGGACGCGAGCCGTACGAGGGACGGTCACCCGAAGGACGCGAGCCGTACGAGGGACGGTCACCCGARGGACGGCTCCCGGAGGAGGAGCGGTCGTTGCCGCCCCGGTCGCCGTACGAAGAGCGCTCGCCGCCGCGGCCCTGGTCCCGGCCACCGCTGCGGTCGCCGTACGACGGACGCTCGCTCGACCGGCCGGCGCCGTAGCTGTTGCCCCGGTCCCCGCCCTGCCGATCACCGTACGACGGACGCTCTCCAGCGCGGCCGCGGTCACCCGCACCGCCGCGATCGCCGTACGACGGACGCTCGCTGCGTCCGTAGCCGGGCCGGTCGCCACCGGAGCGACTGCCGGAGGGCGGGCGTTCGCTGCCGGACCCGGACCGGTCTCCGCCGCGCGAGTCCCCAGCGCGACCTGCAGACGACGGGCGGAAGCCGCGGTCGTCACCGGACGGGCGACCACCGGACGAGGGCCGGTATCCCCGATCGCCACCGGAGCTGTACGACGAGCCCGACGCACGGCTACCGCCCTGCGACGAACCGTCGGAACGCGGTCGCCCGCTGCCCCCGGACGAGCCGCCGCGGGGCGCTCCGCCACCACCGTGCGAGCCACGCGCCGAGCTGTTGTTGCGGTCGGGTCGACCACGGTCCGCCCCGCCCGACCGGCCACTGCCGTCGGGTGTGCTCCCGGCACGATTCTCGCTGTTCATCTGTGTGCTCTCCTCGTCGCGATCGACCGCCCCATCGTCTCATCCCCGGCTCCGGGTGCCGGACGGCAACCAGCGGGCCGCACCGACGACGCGGAACGGGGACGACACTGCGGTGATTCTTGGTGATCAATACGCCCGACGTTGCGCGCAGAAAATCGTTGGGGAAACAGAAAGAGCCACCCCCGTAGGGGTGGCTCTTCCTGAATGATGTCCGGCGGCGTCCTACTCTCCCACACCCTGGCGAGTGCAGTACCATCGGCGCTGAAGGGCTTAGCTTCCGGGGTCGGAATGGGACCGTGCGTTTCGCCCCCCGCCAAGGCAGCTCTACCGCCCCGAGGAAAACAGAAAGAGCCACCCGCGAAGGTGGCTCGACTATTCTGGGAAACAGAAAGAGCCACCCCCGTAGGGGTGGCTCTTCCTGAATGATGTCCGGCGGCGTCCTACTCTCCCACACCCTGGCGAGTGCAGTACCATCGGCGCTGAAGGGCTTAGCTTCCGGGTTCGGAATGGGACCGGGCGTTTCCCCTTCGCTATGACCGCCGTAACGCTATCGAGTTGTCAAACGGGTTCCCGTTCGTTACTCGGGAACCGCACAGTGGACGCGTACACGCATTGAATGGTGTGGTGAAGTTGTCGGCTTATTAGTACCGGTCAGCTGCGAGGGTCGTTAGTCCCCTCTTCCACATCCGGCCTATCTACCCAGTGGTCTAGCTGGGAGCCTCTCACCCCTCAAGGGGGCATGGAAACCTCATCTTGAAGCAGGCTTCCCGCTTAGATGCTTTCAGCGGTTATCCCTTCCGAACGTAGCTAACCAGCCGTGCTCCTGGCGGAACAACTGGCACACCAGAGGTTCGTCCGTCCCGGTCCTCTCGTACTAGGGACAGCCCTTCTCAAGTTTCCTGCGCGCGCAGCGGATAGGGACCGAACTGTCTCACGACGTTCTAAACCCAGCTCGCGTACCGCTTTAATGGGCGAACAGCCCAACCCTTGGGACCTACTCCAGCCCCAGGATGCGACGAGCCGACATCGAGGTGCCAAACCATGCCGTCGATATGGACTCTTGGGCAAGATCAGCCTGTTATCCCCGGGGTACCTTTTATCCGTTGAGCGACGGCGCTTCCACAAGCCACCGCCGGATCACTAGTTCCGACTTTCGTCCCTGCTCGACCTGTCAGTCTCACAGTCAAGCTCCCTTGTGCACTTGCACTCGCCACCTGATTGCCAACCAGGCTGAGGGAACCTTTGAGCGCCTCCGTTACATTTTAGGAGGCAACCGCCCCAGTTAAACTACCCATCAGGCACTGTCCCTGATCCGGATCACGGACCGAGGTTAGATATCCAGAGCGACCAGAGTGGTATTTCAACGTTGACTCCACCGACACTGGCGTGCCGGCTTCACAGTCTCCCACCTATCCTACACAAGCCGCACCGAACACCAATACCAAACTATAGTAAAGGTCCCGGGGTCTTTCCGTCCTGCTGCGCGTAACGAGCATCTTTACTCGTAGTGCAATTTCGCCGAGTTCGCGGTTGAGACAGCGGAGAAGTCGTTACGCCATTCGTGCAGGTCGGAACTTACCCGACAAGGAATTTCGCTACCTTAGGATGGTTATAGTTACCACCGCCGTTTACTGGGGCTTAAATTCTGAGCTTCGCCTTGCGGCTGACCCGTCCTCTTAACCTTCCAGCACCGGGCAGGCGTCAGTCCGTATACATCGTCTTGCGACTTCGCACGGACCTGTGTTTTTAGTAAACAGTCGCTTCTCCCTGGTCTCTGCGGCCCTTCACGCTCCCCGAGCAAGTCGGTTCACGCTTCAGGCCCCCCTTCTCCCGAAGTTACGGGGGCATTTTGCCGAGTTCCTTAACCACGATTCTCTCGATCGCCTTGGTATTCTCTACCTGATCACCTGAGTCGGTTTGGGGTACGGGCGGCTAGAACCTCGCGTCGAGGCTTTTCTTGGCAGCATAGGATCACCAGATTCCCGCATTCGCGGTCACCGTCAGCTCTCAGGCTGTATGAGGTGCGGATTTGCCTACACCTCGCCCTACGACCTTGGACGTGGACTACCATCGCCACGCTTGGCTACCTTCCTGCGTCACCCCTGTTAATACGCTTACCTACTACCGGTTCGGGTCACGCGCTCCCTGGTGCGGTGTCCCCGAAGGGACGATGCACCAGCTCGGGCGTTTAGCATCACCGGGCTCGGTATGGGCGGTTCTTCGCCGGTACGGGAATATCAACCCGTTGTCCATCGACTACGCCTGTCGGCCTCGCCTTAGGTCCCGACTTACCCAGGGCGGATTAGCCTGGCCCTGGAACCCTTGATCATTCGGCGGACGGGTTTCTCACCCGTCATTCGCTACTCATGCCTGCATTCTCACTCGTGTGGCGTCCACCGCTGGGTTCCCCCGCGACTTCACTCGCCACACGACGCTCCCCTACCCATCCACACGCCTGAACACACCCGAAGGTGCGCTGAGCTGATATGTGAATGCCACAGCTTCGGCGGTATACTTGAGCCCCGCTACATTGTCGGCGCGGAATCACTTGACCAGTGAGCTATTACGCACTCTTTCAAGGGTGGCTGCTTCTAAGCCAACCTCCTGGTTGTCTGTGCAACTCCACATCCTTTCCCACTTAGCATACGCTTAGGGGCCTTAGCTGGTGGTCTGGGCTGTTTCCCTCTCGACTACGGAGCTTATCCCCCGCAGTCTCACTGCCACGCTCTGGCTTACCGGCATTCGGAGTTTGGCTAACGTCAGTAACCTGGTGGGGCCCATCGGCTATCCAGTAGCTCTACCTCCGGCAAGAAACACGTGACGCTGCACCTAAATGCATTTCGGGGAGAACCAGCTATCACGGAGTTTGATTGGCCTTTCACCCCTAACCACAGGTCATCCCCCAGGTTTTCAACCCTGGTGGGTTCGGTCCTCCACGCGGTCTTACCCGCGCTTCAACCTGCCCATGGCTAGATCACTCCGCTTCGGGTCTAGAGCACGCGACTGAATCGCCCTATTCGGACTCGCTTTCGCTACGGCTTCCCCACACGGGTTAACCTCGCCACGTACCACTAACTCGCAGGCTCATTCTTCAAAAGGCACGCTGTCACCCCTGCTAGGGAGGCTCCAACGGATTGTAGGCACACGGTTTCAGGTACTATTTCACTCCCCTCCCGGGGTACTTTTCACCTTTCCCTCACGGTACTTGTCCGCTATCGGTCACTAGGTAGTATTTAGGCTTACACAGTGGTCTGTGCAGATTCACTCCAGGTTTCTCGGGCCCGGAGCTACTTGGGATCCCCTTCGGGAGGCCACGCCATTTCGTCTACGGGGGTCACACCCTCTGTGCCGGGCCTTTCAATGCCCTTCGACTATGACGCGACTTTCTGACTCCCTGTCGGATCGGCAGATCCAACGGAAAGGTCCCACAACCCCGTGCACGCAACGCCTGCCGGCTTGAACACGTACACGGTTTGGCCTGATCCGCTTTCGCTCGCCACTACTCACGGAATATCTCTTCCTGGCGGTACTGAGATGTTTCACTTCCCGCCGTTCCCTCCACACACCCTATATATTCAGGTGCGGGTCACACGACATGACTCGTGCGGGGTTTCCCCATTCGGACATCCTCGGATCACGGTTCGTTTGCCAACTCCCCGAGGCTTATCGCAGGCTACAACGTCCTTCTTCGGCTCCTAGTGCCAAGGCATCCACCCTGTGCCCTTATAAACTTGACCACAAANCGGGTCACACGACATGACTCGTGCGGGGTTTCCCCATTCGGACATCCTCGGATCACGGTTCGTTTGCCAACTCCCCGAGGCTTATCGCAGGCTACAACGTCCTTCTTCGGCTCCTAGTGCCAAGGCATCCACCCTGTGCCCTTATAAACTTGACCACAAAAATCATTCAAAAAAGATGCTCGCGTCCACTGTGCAGTTCTCAAGCTACGACCGGAACAAGCACCCTCACCCCAGCGCCTACCCACCACACCAGACCCGTTCTGCCAAGGCATCCACCCTGTGCCCTTATAAACTTGACCACAAAGATTCATTCAAAAAAGATGCTCGCGTCCACTGTGCAGTTCTCAAGCTACGACCGGAACAAGCACCCTCACCCCAGCGCCTACCCACACCCCAGCGCTTGCGCACCAGTGCGTGGGTGGTTCGTCTGAGCGGTACCAGCCCGCAGCCACCCGCACCCACCCCRCACCCTCAGGTGCGGACCGCGTGCGCAGCGACCCTGATGAAACAACCTTCCGGCTGTTCCCTCAGGACCCAACAGCGTGCCCAGCCGRCCCCTCCCCAGCAGCCAACCGTTCCCACCCAGAACCCCGAAGGGCCTGGCGTACTAGGTCGCCACCAGCTCGTAAGCCGGCCAACAGTCGATGTTCCACCCTCGAGCACCGTCCCCCACTCGTTCGGCAGGGACAACGGGCCTGGACACCCTCATTCAAAAAAGATGCTCGCGTCCACTGTGCAGTTCTCAAGCTACGACCGGAACAAGCACCCTCACCCCAGCGCCTACCCACCACACCAGACCCGTTCCCGGGTTCCGTGCGGTGGGTGGTTCGTCTGAGCGGTACCAGCCCGCAGCCACCCGCACCCACCCCRCACCCTCAGGTGCGGACCGCGTGCGCAGCGACCCTGATGAAACAACCTTCCGGCTGTTCCCTCAGGACCCAACAGCGTGCCCAGCCGRCCCCTCCCCAGCAGCCAACCGTTCCCACCCAGAACCCCGAAGGGCCTGGCGTACTAGGTCGCCACCAGCTCGTAAGCCGGCCAACAGTCGATGTTCCACGGCAGGGACAACGGGCCTGGACACCCTGCACCACCCATGACAGGTGATGCGGCTGCCAGATGCTCCTTAGAAAGGAGGTGATCCAGCCGCACCTTCCGGTACGGCTACCTTGTTACGACTTAGTCCCAATCGCCAGTCCCACCTTCGACAGCTCCCTCCACAAGGGTTGGGCCACCGGCTTCGGGTGTTACCGACTTTCGTGACTTGACGGGCGGTGTGTACAAGGCCCGGGAACGTATTCACCGCAGCGTTGCTGATCTGCGATTACTAGCGACTCCGACTTCATGGGGTCGAGTTGCAGACCCCAATCCGAACTGAGACCGGCTTTTTGGGATTCGCTCCACCTCGCGGTATCGCAGCCCTTTGTACCGGCCATTGTAGCATGCGTGAAGCCCAAGACATAAGGGGCATGATGATTTGACGTCATCCCCACCTTCCTCCGAGTTGACCCCGGCAGTCTCCCATGAGTCCCCGGCATAACCCGCTGGCAACATGGGACGAGGGTTGCGCTCGTTGCGGGACTTAACCCAACATCTCACGACACGAGCTGACGACAACCATG
The DNA here is from genome assembly GCF_001426705.1 of Cellulomonas sp. Root485. GTDB lineage: Bacteria > Actinomycetota > Actinomycetes > Actinomycetales > Cellulomonadaceae > Cellulomonas. The sequence goes on from NZ_LMFC01000001.1 coordinate 1,909,127, forward strand.
CACCACCTGTACACCGACCTTGCGGGGCAACCATCTCTGGAAGTTTCCGGTGTATGTCAAGCCTTGGTAAGGTTCTTCGCGTTGCATCGAATTAATCCGCATGCTCCGCCGCTTGTGCGGGCCCCCGTCAATTTCTTTGAGTTTTAGCCTTGCGGCCGTACTCCCCAGGCGGGGCACTTAATGCGTTTGCTGCGGCACGGAACTCGTGGAATGAGCCCCACACCTAGTGCCCAACGTTTACGGCATGGACTACCAGGGTATCTAATCCTGTTCGCTCCCCATGCTTTCGCTCCTCAGCGTCAGTTGCGGCCCAGTGACCTGCCTTCGCCATCGGTGTTCCTCCTGATATCTGCGCATTCCACCGCTACACCAGGAATTCCAGTCACCCCTACCGCACTCTAGTCTGCCCGTACCCACTGCAAGCCCAAGGTTGAGCCTTAGGTTTTCACAGCAGACGCGACAAACCGCCTACGAGCTCTTTACGCCCAATAATTCCGGACAACGCTTGCGCCCTACGTATTACCGCGGCTGCTGGCACGTAGTTAGCCGGCGCTTCTTCTGCAGGTACCGTCACTTGCGCTTCTTCCCTGCTGAAAGAGGTTTACAACCCGAAGGCCGTCATCCCTCACGCGGCGTCGCTGCATCAGGCTTGCGCCCATTGTGCAATATTCCCCACTGCTGCCTCCCGTAGGAGTCTGGGCCGTATCTCAGTCCCAGTGTGGCCGGTCGCCCTCTCAGGCCGGCTACCCGTCGTCGCCTTGGTAGGCCACTACCCCACCAACAAGCTGATAGGCCGCGAGCCCATCCCAGACCGATAAATCTTTCCAGACACCACACATGCGTGTGCGTCTCGTATCCGGTATTAGCCATCGTTTCCCATGGTTATTCCAGAGTCTGGGGTAGGTTGCTCACGTGTTACTCACCCGTTCGCCACTGATCAGACCAGCAAGCTGGCCATCACCGTTCGACTTGCATGTGTTAAGCACGCCGCCAGCGTTCGTCCTGAGCCAGAATCAAACTCTCCGTAAATGTCTACATGGCACCCCACCACCGAAGCAGTGAAGCAACCGACACACGAAATGGTCCCGATAAGGACCGTTCAGATTCGGCTGAATTTTGATGCCGCACCCCCACGGAGGTGRAAGACACGACACCTATCTCAACCAAGACCCACCACCCACCGACACCCCCACCCGAACGGGCCGAAGCATCATCAGATAGCGAGCCATATGGCATCGACTATTTGGCACACTGTTGAGTTCTCAAGGAACAGACGCGCATC